>NZ_JADCDB010000031.1 GCF_020252395.1 Aestuariivirga sp. | reverse complement strand
GCTTAAATCCGCTCAGCCGCAACACCTGTGGAAATGTGGACAAGGCTCCGCCTTGCCCACAGTCCCACAGGAGAACAAAAGACAAGAAGCGGACATTTGATGTGCTACCAAAACCGGACAAGTTAATTAGCTATCGACAGAACGGGGGCCATGACCACCCTGCTTTTCACCCATCCTTCCTCGCTGCGCCATGTCACGCCCGATGGCCACCCGGAACGGGTCGACCGCATCAAGGCGATCAACCAGATCCTCGCCAGCGGGCATTTCAAGGACCTCGCGCGCCGCGAAGCCCCGCTGGGCCGTGACGAGGACATCCTGCACGCCCATGCCCATGAGCATCTGGAGCGCATCCGCGCCGTGGCGCCCGCCGAGGGCATGGAATATCTCGACCCGGACACCGTGATGTCGGTGGGCACGCTGGAGGCGGCCCTGCGCGCGGTGGGGGCTGCCACCGCCGGAGTCGATGTGGTGTTCCAGGGCGATGCGGACAATGTGTTCTGCGCGCTGCGGCCGCCCGGCCATCATGCCGAGACGCGCCGCGCCATGGGCTTCTGCCTGTTCAACCAGGCGGCCATCGCCGCGCAATACGCGCGCCACGCATATGGCGCCGAGCGGGTGGCGGTGGTCGACTTCGACGTGCACCACGGCAATGGCACGCAGGATATCTTCTGGCCGGACGCCAACCTGTTCTATGGCTCGACCCACCAGATGCCGCTCTATCCCGGCACCGGCGGCGTGCAGGAGACCGGCGTTGGCAACATCTTCAACGCGCCCCTGCGCGCGGGCGACGGCGGCGAGCAGTTCCGCGAGGCGATGAGTTCCGTGATCCTGCCGGCACTCGACGTGTTTGCACCCGATCTCGTGATCGTCTCAGCCGGCTTCGATGGACATCACCGCGACCCGCTCGGCAGCCTGCAGCTCACCGAGGAGGATTTTGCCTGGGCCACGCTGAAGCTGATGGAGGCAGCCGAAATTCACTGCGGTGGCCGCCTCGTCTCCGTGCTGGAAGGGGGCTATGACCTGCAGGGGCTTGCGGCCTCGGTGGGAATCCACGTGCAGGCGCTGATGCGCGGCAGTGCGGGGATGATCGAGGAACCGGAATTCGAAGAGGACGACGAGGACGAGATCTGATGAGCGAACACGCCGACATCGCCAGCCTGCCGTTCGAAAAGGCCTTGGCCGAACTGGAGCAGATCGTGACGAGGCTCGAGTCCGGCAAGGTGGATCTCGAGCAGTCGATCGCCATCTATGAGCGGGGCGAAGCGCTGAAGAAGCACTGCGAGAAGCTGCTCAAGGATGCCGAGGCCCGCATCGAGAAGATCACGCTGAAGCCCGACGGCACGCCGTCCGGCGCCGAACCCCTGGATGTCGGCTAGGCAGCGCCTCGACGAGGCCCTCGTCGCCCGCGGCCTCTACCCCTCCCGCTCGCGCGCCCGGGATGCGGTGCTGCGCGGCACGGTGCGGATCGATGGCGAGGCGGCGGTGAAGCCCTCGCAGACGGTGGGGGCGAGCACCGTGCTCACCATTGAGGACGAGGCGCAGGCTTACGTCTCGCGCGCCGCGCTGAAGCTGAAGCATGGGCTGGCGGAGTTTGGGATTTCGGCCGCCGGAAAGAATTGCCTCGACATCGGCGCGTGCACCGGCGGCTTCACCCAGGTGCTGCTGGAAGAGGGAGCGGCGCATGTGACGGCGATCGACGTCGGCCATGGGCAGATGAAGGTGACCGATCCCCGCGTGACGCTGATCGAGGGGCTAAATGCACGTGATCTGTGTACGGATCATCTCGACAGGCCGATCCGGCTGATCGTCTGCGATGTGAGCTTCATCTCGCTGAAGCTGGCCCTGGTCCCCGCACTGGGGCTGGCGGAGGAGGGGGCTCTGCTGGTGGCGCTGATCAAGCCGCAGTTCGAGGCGGGCAAGGATGCGATCGGCAAGGGCGGGCTGGTGACGGACCCCGCGGTGCGTGAGCGGGTGTGCGGGGAGGTCACGGATTTTCTGAGGGCGCAGGGCTGGCGGGTGCTGGGGGTCGAGCCATCGCCGGTGGTGGGTGGGGATGGGAACCGGGAGTTCTTGGTGGCGGCGGGGAAGGGGTGATTTCCCGTCCGCCACGCCCACGTCTCATCTTGCCCGGGCCTGTCCCGGGCATGATGAATATGAGAGAGTTGCGATGTGGCCTGAAGTCAAAAGAGAATTTAATCCTTGACTTTTATTCCCAACGGCGCTATATTCCAGCCATGATCCTGCTGCTGGTTTACATCGTTGGACGGTTCCTAGCCCACCTGGCCGCGGTGGCGCAGGAAGTGGTCGGCAAGCACGATGGCCATCATTGCTTCGCCCACCGGCACGGCGCGGATACCGACGCAGGGGTCGTGGCGGCCCTTGGTCATCACGTCGACGTCTTCCCCTTGCGCGGAGACGCTGCGCTTCGTCGTGAGGATCGAGGAGGTGGGCTTGACCGCGAAGCGCACCACCACGTCCTGCCCCGTCGAGATTCCTCCCAGAATGCCGCCCGCATTGTTGGAGAGGAATTCCGGCTTGCCGCGGCGCATGCGGATCTCGTCCGCGTTCTGCTCGCCCGAGAGTGCGGCGGCTTCGAAGCCCGCCCCGATCTCGACGCCCTTGACCGCATTGATGCTCATCAGGCCCGAGGCCAGGTCCTGGTCGAGCTTGCCGTACAAGGGCGCACCCCAGCCGGCGGGGACGCCGCTCGCCGTCACCTCGATCACCGCGCCGATGGAGGAACCGGACTTCCTCACGCCGTCGAGATAGTCCTCGAAGAACTTCGCGGCCCTGGCATCGGGCGTGAAGAAGGGATTGCGGTCCACCTCCGGCCAGTCCCAGTTGGTGCGGTCGATCTTGTGCGGGCCCATCTGCACCAGCGCGCCGCGGATGGTGACGCCGGGGATGATCTTGCGCGCCACGGCGCCCGCCGCCACGCGGGCCGCCGTTTCGCGCGCCGAGGAGCGGCCGCCGCCCTTGTAGTCGCGGATGCCGTATTTGGCCTGGTAGGTGAAGTCGGCATGGCCGGGCCGGAACTTGTCGCGGATCCCGGCATAGTCCTTGGAGCGCTGGTCGACGTTCTCGATCATCAGCATGATCGGCGTGCCGGTGGTGACGGGGCCGCCGGTGCGGTCGTCCTCGAAGACGCCCGACAGGATCTTCACCTGGTCCGGCTCCTGGCGCTGGGTGGTGAAGCGCGACTGACCGGGGCGGCGCTTGTCGAGGAAGGCCTGGATGTAATCGGCCGTCAGCGGGATATTCGGCGGGCAGCCGTCGACGATGCAGCCGAGCGCAGGCCCGTGGCTTTCGCCGAAGGTGGTGACGCGGAAGAGATGGCCGAAACTGTTGTGCGACATGGCCCCTACCTAGAGCATGATCCGCGAAAGTGGAACCCACTTTCGCGATAAGATCATGCTCAAGCATATGATCTGGCGCATGTTCTTGTCGATGAGGTGATTCCATCTCATCGGAACATGCGCTGGGCCGCATCGCCATTGACGTCAAACCACCAGGCATTTCCGTCCGCCAGCTTGCAATAGCAGCCCTGGCGCATGGTGAGCTCGATGGCATCGCGGCGCGGCAACCCGCCGATCTCGGCGATCAGGCAGCGGCCGATGGCGCCATGGGCCACCACCACGGTGGGGCGGTCCAGCGTGCCGAGCCAGCGGTTGATGCGGGTGTGGCCGTCCTCGTAGCTTTCACCGGCTTCCGGCCGCCAGGAATAGCGGTCATCCGGATGCGGCGGATAGAGGGGGGAGGCCTTCAGCTCCCAGAAGGGCCTGCCCTCCCACACGCCGAAGCCGAGCTCGGTGACGGCGGGGTCGATGGAAATCTGCGGCGGCTCGAGCTGCAGCGCCTCGGCGATATAGCCCATGGTCTGGCGGGCGCGCTTGAGCGGGCTGACGACGAAGTTGAAATCCGGATGAAGCCCGCGCACCTGCTTCAGGGCCTCAGCAACAGCCCGCGCCTGATCATGGCCCTTCTGGTTCAGTGCGATGTCGGTCCAGCCCTGGATCAGTCCCTGGACGTTCCAGTCCGTCTCGCCATGGCGGACGAAATAGATGGGCGGCCGCGTCTTACTCACCGTTGCCGTTCACCGTGATGTCCGGGGCATCGGGGTTCTTCATGCCGACGATGTGGTAGCCGGCATCGACATGCAGGATCTCGCCGGTGACGCCGCGGCCGAGGTCAGACAGGAGGTAGAAGCCCGAGTCGCCCACTTCATCGATGGTGACGGTGCGGCGGAGCGGTGAATTGTATTCGTTCCAGCGCAGGATGTAGCGGAAGTCGCCGATTCCGGAAGCGGCGAGCGTCTTGATCGGGCCCGCGGAGATGGCGTTGACGCGGATGTTCCTGGGGCCGAGGTCGGCCGCGAGATAGCGCACGGAAGCCTCGAGGCCGGCCTTGGCGACGCCCATCACGTTGTAATGCGGCATCCACTTCTCCGCACCGTAATAGGTGAGCGTGACCAGCGAGCCGCCATTGGTCATCAGCTTCTCGGCGCGCTGGGCGACGGCGGTGAAGGAATAGACCGAGATGAACATGGTCTTGGTGAAATTGTCCGGCGAGGTGTCGACATAGCGGCCGGTGAGCTCGTCCTTGTCGGAGAAGGCGATGGCGTGGACGACGAAGTCGAGTGAGCCCCATTCCCTGGCGATGGTCTCGAAAGTCGCGTCCATCGAGGCGGCGTCGGTCACGTCGCAGGGCAACACGATCTCGGAATTGAGCTCGGCGGCGAGCGGCTCCACGCGCTTCTTCAGCGCATCGCCCTGGTAGGTGAAGGCGAGTTCGGCCCCTTGCGCGGCGCAGGACTTGGCGATGCCCCAGGCGATGGACCGGTTGTTCGCAACGCCCATGATGAGGCCCCGCTTGCCAGCCATCAAACCTTTGAAATCGCTCATGATTAAACCGTCCAGGAAGAGTGAGCCGGGCACTCCCCGGCGGCGGAGTTACTTGGCACAAGTCTAGAGGGAGGTCCACTGTAAAGAAAATACGCTAGCGCAACGGGCCCTCAAGTGCACCTGCACTTGAGGGCGGAAAGTTGCGCCAGCTTTTGACTCTGGAGCATCTTTCGCTTCGCAAGCGATTCCACTTGCTCGCACGATGCTCTAAGGCTGAGGGGCGGACCTCAGCACGTGGCCTCGCAACATGGCTGCTGGTCTGCTTCCGCCGTTGATCCGTAGCCTTGCAAAGTGGCATAAGCGCTTCAGAAATCAGGACTTGCACGATGGCTTTGAGCGATATTTCCAAGCTGACCGCATCGGCCGGCTTCACCGAGCGGAACGACCCCTTCAACCTGTTCGGCGAATGGCTGAAGGAAGCGGAAGCCTCGGAGCCCAATGACCCCAATGCCATGGCTCTTGCCACCGTGGACGAGGAAGGGCTGCCCAATGTCCGCATGGTGCTGTTGAAGGGTTTCGACGAGCGCGGCTTCGTGTTCTACACCAATTTCGAAAGCCAGAAGGGCCAGGAAATCCTCGGCACCATGAAGGCAGCGATCGTGTTCCACTGGAAGTCGCTGCGCCGCCAGGTGCGGGTGCGCGGCATCGTGGACGAGGTCTCCAAGGCCGAGGCCGATGATTACTTTGCCTCCCGTCCGCGCGACAGCCGCATCGGCGCCTGGGCGTCCCAGCAGTCCCGCCCGCTGGAGAGCCGCTTCGCGCTCGAAACCGCGGTGGCGATGAACACCGCGAAATACGCCATCGGCGAGGTGCCGCGGCCGCCCCACTGGTCCGGCTTCCGCATCAAGCCGCTGTCGATCGAGTTCTGGCACGACCGGCCCTTTAGGCTCCATGACCGCGTGGTGTTCCGCCGGCCGGACGAAAAGGCCGCATGGTCCAAGGCGAGGCTATACCCGTGAACGCGACAGCCGACGGCGACCGCAAGACCCTCATTCTCACCGGCGCCTCGCGCGGCATCGGGCATGCGACGGTGAAGCGCTTCTCGACGGCTGGCTGGCGCGTCATCACCTGCTCGCGCCAGCCCTTCCCTGAGGATTGCCCGTGGGATGCGGGGCCGGATGACCATATCGTCGTCGACCTAGCCTCCTCCGCCGACACGCACGCCGCCATCGCGCAGATGAAGGAGAAGCTGAAGGCACAAGGCTCCAAGCTTCATGCGCTGGTGAACAACGCGGCCATCAGCCCGAAGAAGCCGGGCGGCGGGCGGCTGAACACGCTCGAGACATCCGAGCATGATTGGAAGACGGTGTTCCAGATCAACTTCTTCGCGCCCGTCATGCTGGCGCGCGGGCTGATGGACGAGCTCGTTGCGGCCAGGGGCGCGGTGGTGAACGTCACCTCGATTGCGGGCTCGCGCGTGCACCCCTTCGCGGGAGCGGCCTATTCGACATCCAAGGCGGCACTCGCCTCGCTGACGCGCGAGATGGCGGCGGACTTCGGGCCCTTCGGCGTGCGCGTCAATTCGATTTCGCCGGGCGAGATCGAAACCTCCATTCTTTCTCCGGGTACGGAGAAGCTGGTGGCGCAGATTCCGCAGCGCCGGCTGGGCCAGCCGGAAGAGGTGGCCAAGGCGATCTATTTTCTGTGTACGGAGCAATCGTCCTATGTGACGGGGGCCGAGCTTCACATCAACGGCGGCCAGCATGTCTAACGGGGCTTTGCGGCCGGAAACCATCGCGGCGCATGCGCTTCGCGCGGTGGACGAGGCGACGGGTGCGGTCGTGCCGCCGATCTATCTCTCCTCCACCTATGCCCGCGATGAAAACTACAAGCCGCTGCTGAAGGAAAACTACGTCCGCAACGGCAATCCGACGCTGTGGCGGACGGAGGAGGCCATCGCGGCACTGGAGCGCGGAACCTCGGCACTGCTCTTCGCCTCCGGCATGGCGGCGATAGCCACGCTGCTGGAGACCGTGCCGCCGGGCGCGCATGTGGTGGCCCCCGACGTCATGTATTACGGCACGCGCGACTGGATGAAGCGGCTGGAAGGGCTGGGGCGGATTACGCTCACGCTGTTCGATCCGACGAAGAATGGCGCACTCGAAGCGGCCTTGCAGAGGGGCAAGACGGATCTCGTGTGGATCGAGACGCCGCTGAACCCGACCTGGGACGTGATCGACATAGAGGCGGCGGCGAAGGCCGCACACGCGGCGGGCGCCATTCTCGCGGTCGATGCCACGGCGACGGGGGCGGTGACGACGCAGCCGCTGAAGCTGGGCGCGGACATCGTGTTCCACTCGGCGACCAAATATCTCAACGGTCATTCCGACGTGCTGGCGGGCGTTCTGGTGACGCGCGAGGAGAGCCAGCGCTGGGCGGATGTACGCATGCTGCGCACCAAGATGGGCGCGCCGCTGGCGCCGCTTGACTGTTTCCTGCTGCTGCGCGGGCTTCGCACGGTGTTCGTGCGCTACCGCCAGTGCTCGGCCAATGCCATGGCCATCGCGAAGCATTTCGTAGGTCACCCGAAGGTCGATCGCGTGCTCTATCCCGGGCTTGCCTCCCACCCCGGCCACGCCATTGCGGCGCGGCAGATGACGGATGGCTTCGGGGGCATGATGTCCTTGCTGGTGAAGGGCGGCTTCGATGATGCGCAGAAGCTGTGCACGAGGCTCAAGGTGATCGTGCCGGCCACGTCACTGGGTGGCGTGGAGAGCCTGGCAGAGCACCGCAAGGCGGTTGAGGGGCCGGCGAGCCCGGTGCCGGACAATCTGGTGCGACTCTCCATTGGCATCGAACATGCGGATGATTTGATCGCCGATCTGGAGCAGGCGCTGGCGGGAATTTGACTCGCGGACCCCCCACCCATACCCCTTGTGGGGAGCGGTAGGGGTGGGAGTTGTGCTGCGGTTCAGACCGCCTTGGCGTGCCTGTTCGGCGCCGCCACGAAGTGCGTGTCGAAAGCCGCGGCCACGGTGCGCAGGAAGAGGCGGTGCTTCGGGGGGACGCTGACCCGCGTGCCTTTCAACTCGGCAATTCCGGCGAAGATGGCGGGCTCCAGCCTCCCGGCAACATCATCGAAGATTGACGGATCGAAACCGTGGCGCTGGGCGATTTCGGCGGCATCCACCGAGAGGTCGCACATCAGGCGCTCGATGACTTCGGAGCGCATGCGGTCTTCCGCCGTGGTGGCAAGCCCGCGCGTTACCGGGCTTTCGTTGCGGTCGATCTTCTGGGACCATTCCAGCGTGTCGCGCGCCGACTGCACGAAGCCCTGTGGGAACTCGCTGATGGCGGAGGCGCCGAAGGCCAGGAGCGCGTCCGAAACATCCGTCGTATAGCCCTGGAAATTGCGGCGCATGGCGCCCTTCTTCGCGGCTTCTGTGAGTTTGTCATGCTCCAGCGCGAAATGGTCGAGCCCGATCGACGCATAGCCATGGGCATTGAGCTCGCGCTCAATGGCAGTGGCCTGGGCATAGCGGGCGTTGACGCCAGGAAGCACGGCATCATTGATCATCTTCTGGTGCTTCTTGAACCACGGCACATGGGCGTAGCCGAAGACCGAGATGCGGTCCGGCTTCAGCGAGGCCGCCTGCAGCGCAGTCATGGCGACACTCTCCACCGTCTGGGCGGGAAGGCCGTACATGAGGTCGAAGTTGACGCCCGTGAAGCCCGCCTCGCGCAGGAATTCGGTTGCCGCCTTCACGAGGCCGAAGGTCTGCAGCCGGTTGATCTTCATTTGCACGGGCGTGGCGAAATCCTGCACGCCGAAGCTGATGCGGTTGAAGCCCATGGAGGCCAGCACCTTGGCGCGCGCGCGCGTCAGCGTGCGCGGGTCTGACTCCAGCGCCATCCCGCCGCCGGTGGCAAGCCCTAGCCCCGTGTCGATGGCCTCGACGATCTCGCCGATGTGCAGGTCATCGAGATAGGTGGGGGTACCGCCGCCGAAGTGGAGATGCGTGACCTTGCCCTTGCGGCCCTGGAAGAGAGAAGCCGAGCGGCGGATGTCCTTCACCAGATAGTCGACATAGCGCGCCGCGCGGTCATAGGAGTTGGGCACCGAGGTGTGGCAGCCGCAATACCAGCACAGCTGACGGCAGAAGGGAATGTGGACATAGACCGAGAGGGTGGCTTGCCGGTCCAGCGCGCTGAGCCAGTCATCCGCTTGCTGGCCCGGAAAGGGCGACTGGAACTGCACGGCCGTGGGATAGCTCGTGTAGCGGGGAACGTCCTGAGTGGCGAAGGGGAGAAGCTGGCTGTCCATGAAAGTTGACACTAGCGGTTGCCGTGTCAGCCTCATTGACTTCGATCAAGCTCCCGGCGGAACTTGCGCCTGCCGGGAGGGCGTGGGACAGGTCATGCCCGCGCGTTCTCCTTGCGCGCCCAAGCCTCCATCTGGTCCAGTCCGCGCTCGAAGATGTCGAACATCTCGTGGATTTCGTCGGTGGTGATGACAAGCGGCGGGCACAGCGCCACCGAGTCCTGGATGTTGCGGACGATAAGGCCCATCTCCTGCAGCGCATTCACCGTGGCTGCGCCGATCATCTTCTTCGGGTCGAAGGGCCGCTTGGTGGCCTTGTCGGCGACGAGCTCGACGGCGCCGATGAGGCCCACGCCGCGCGCCTCGCCCACCAGCGGGTGGCCGGCGAGCTTCCTCAGCCGCGTCTGGAACACCGGGCTCATCCTCGCCGCATGTTCCATGATCTTGTCGCGCTGGTAGATCTCGATGGTCTTGAGCGAGATGGCGCAGCCGACGGGGTGGGCTGTGTAGGTATAGCCATGGCCGAAGGTGCCGAGCTTGCGGCTCTCGTCAAGCATGGCCTGATAGAGATCTTCCTCGACGGTGAGCGCCGAGAGCGGGAAATAGGCAGACGTGATGGCCTTGGCCATGGAGATCGAGTGAGGCGTCATGCCGTAGGTGGTCGAACCGAACCAATTGCCGGTGCGGCCGAAGCCGCAAATCACCTCATCGGCGATGAACCGGATGTCGTATTTCTCGAGGATGGCGTTGACCTTCTCCCAATAGCCGGTGGGCGGCAGCAGCACGCCGCCTGCCCCCATCAGCGGTTCGCCGATGAAGGCGGCGATGGTGTCCGGCCCCTCGCGCAGGATCATGTCTTCCAGGTCCTGCGCCATGCGCGTGGCGAACTGCTCCTCGCTCTCGCCCTCCTGGCCATAGCGATAGTAATGCGGGCAGGAGGTGTGCAGCACATTGGCGATCGGCAGGTCGAAGTCGTTGTGCACCCAGGGCAGCCCGGTGAGCGAGGCCGATGCGATGGTCACGCCATGATAGGCGCGGATGCGGCTGATGATCTTCTTCTTGCTCTTCTTGCCGCGGGCGTTGTTGTAGTACCACGACAGCTTGATCTGCATGTCGTTGGCTTCCGAGCCCGAGGAGCCGAACAGCACCTTGGAGGCGGGGCAGGGGGCGATCTCCTTCAGCTTCTCGGAAAGCGCGATCACGCCGTCATGCGACTTGCCGCCGAAGGCATGGGTGAAGGACACCTTGCGCAGCGCCTCGGCGCCCGCCTCGGCGATCTCCTGGTTGCCATAGCCCAGCGCGGTGCACCACAAGCCCGCCATGCCCTCGATATAGCGCTTGCCCGTGTCGTCATAGAGATAGATGCCGCGGCCCTCGTTGAGGATGAGGGGGCCAACCTCGCGGTGGCGGGCGAGGTTGGTGTAGGGATGGATCACCGTCTCGATGTCGCGGACGGCCATGTTCGACAAGGGCATTGTGGTTCCTCCGGTATGGAAGGACTATATCAGGGCCGCGGCTGGTGGAAACCCCCATGGCTGCGGTCCCTCCACGCGGACAGCGCTATTTCTTCACATCCGCAACAACAGCGCCCGATATCTCCGCAAGTTTCACGAACCCAATCTCGAACACCGCATTGGGCGTGCCGCCCGCGGCCCACAAGGTGGGAGAAAGCCTCAAATCCTCATCGAGGAACACCACGCACGGCGATGCATGCCCCAGCGGCGGCACGCCGCCCACCTCGAAGCCAGTCGTTTCCTTGACGAACTCCGGGCTCGCCCGCTCGATCTTTTCACCGAGCAGCGCCTTCAGCTTCTTCTCGTCGACGCGGTTGGTGCCGGAGGCGATCACCAGCACCGGCTTGCCGCTGGCGCTCTTGAACAGGATCGACTTTGCGATCTGCGCGAGCCGGCAACCGATGGCATTGGCTGCCTCCTGGGCCGTGTGCGTGCTCTCGCCGAATTCGACGACCGTAAATGCGGGCCCCAGCGCCGCAGCCACGCGCAGTGCGGCCGGATGCGCCGAGGGCCGCATCATCTATGAGCGCATCCGCTTGCCTTCCGGGTCGAAGGGCGGCTCGGTGATGATGGTGGCCTTGCGGTTGTCGCCGATGATCTCGATCTCGAAGGCCCCAGCCGAGGTATCCCCCGCCAGCTCCTTCGGCACATAGCCCTGGGCCATCGACTTGCCGACGTAATGGGCGAAGCCGCCGGACGTCACCCAGCCCACGACCTTGCCCTTGTGCCAGATCGGCTCATCGCCCAGCACATCCGCATCTCCCGCATCGACGGTCATCGACACGCGGCGCAGCTTGCCGCCGGTGCGCTTCTCCTCCATCGCCGCCTCGCGGCCGATGAAGTCATTCTTGGTAAGGTCGATGAAGCGGTCCATGCCGGCCTCGAATCCGCCGTAGATGGGCCGGAGCTCGCGGTACCAGGTGGGGAAGTTCTTCTCAAGCCGCATGGAGAGCAGCGCGCGCATGCCGAAGTTGACGATGCCGTGGGCCGCGCCTGCCCGCATGATCTCCTGGTAGAGGCGGCGCTGGTATTCAGGAGTCACCCAGATTTCATAGCCGAGGTCGCCCGTATAGGTCACGCGGTTGACGAGGGCCGGGCAATGCGCCACATCCATGGCGCGGTGGTCCATGAATTTGAACGCTGCGTTGGACACGTCCTCGCCAGCCAGCTGCTGCAACACCTCGCGCGACTTTGGCCCCGCGATGGAGAGGCCGACGAGGCCCATGTCATAGCGGTGGATGTTGACCGAGCCATCGGCGGGCACATGCCGCTCGAACCAGCGCATGTGATACTTCTGCGCCTGGGATGAGCCCCACATATAGAAGCACTCGTCCGAGGCCTTGGCGATGGTGAAGTCGCCGATCAGCTTGCCCGCGGGGTTCAGCATCGGGGTGAGGACAATACGGCCCGGCTTCGGCATCCTGTTGGTCATCATGCGCGACAGGAAGGCCTCGGCCCCAGAACCGGTGAACCGGTACTTGGCGAAGTTGGCGATCTCGGTGACGCCCACGCCGTTGCGCGTGGCCAGCACCTCCGCCTTCACGTGCTGGAAGTCGTTGGAGCGGCGGAAGGAGACGATGTCCTTGGGCTCGACACCCTTGGGCGCAAACCACAGCGGCGTCTCAAGGCCCCACGAGTCGCCCATCACGGCGCCCTGAGACAGCATGATGTCATAAAGCGCCGTGGTCTGCTGCGGGCGCGCGGCGGGCAGTTCCTCGTTGGGGAAGCGGATCGAGAAGCGGCGGGAATAGTTTTCGCGCACTTTCTCGTTGGTGTAGGTGCGGGTCGCCCATTCGCCGAAGCGGGCGCAGTCCATGGCCCAGACGTCGAAGCCCGGATCCCCGTTCACCATCCACTGCGAGAGCGCCAGGCCCACGCCACCGCCCTGGCTGAAGCCCGCCATGACGCCGCAGGCGAGCCAGAAATTCCGGACACCCTGCACCGGGCCGACGATCGGGTTGCCGTCCGGCGTGAAGGTGAAGGGTCCGTTGATGACGCGCTTGATGCCGGCAGTGGCGAGTGCCGGGAAGTGCTTGTAACCGAGCTCCAGGTTCGGCGCGATGCGGTCGAGGTCGGGCTGAAGCAGCTCGCGGCCGAAGGTCCACGGCGTCTGCTTCGGGCTCCACGGCACGCAGGCGCGCTCATAGGTGCCGAGCACCAGGCCGCTACGCTCCTGGCGCATGTAGATCTCGGATTTGAAGTCGATAATATGGGGCAGCTCGTGGCCGCGCTCCTTGTTGTAGGCGACGACCTCCGGCATCTCGTCGGTCACGAGATACATGTGCTCCATGGCAAGCACAGGCAGTTCGAGGCCCACCATGCGGCCGACCTCGCGCGCCCAAAGGCCACCGCAGTTGACCACATGCTCGGCGTGGATCGTGCCTTTGTTGGTGACGACGTCCCACGATCCGTCTGCGCGGTGGTTCAGCGCCTCGACCTTGGTGTCTTGGTAGATTTCCGCCCCGTTGATGCGGGCGGACTTGGCATAGGCATGGGTCGTGCCCTCGGGGTCGAGGTTGCCGTCGGCAGCGTCGATCATGGCGCCGGCGAAGTGCTTTTCCTCCAGCAGCGGGTGCATTTTCTTGGCTTCGGCCATGGAGATGATCTCGGTTTCGAGGCCCAGATAGCGCGCGCGGGCATGCGCCATCTTCAGCCACTCCATGCGCTCGGGCGTGTCGGCCAGGATCAGGCCGCCCGAGCGGTGCAGGCCGCAAGCCTGGCCCGAGATCTGTTCGAGCTCGTTATAGAGCGCGATGGTGTAGCCTTGGAGCTTCGCCACGTTGGGGTCGCCATTCAGCGTATGGAAGCCGCCGGCGGCGTGCCACGTGGAGCCGGAGGTGAGGATGTCACGCTCGACCAGCACCACATCCTTCCAGCCCGCCTTGGTGAGATGATAGAGCACCGAGCAGCCGACGACACCGCCGCCAATCACCACGACACGAGCCTGGGTCTTCATGGAATATCCTTAAGAAACGGAAGTTTCGTCGCCGTTTTTAGCCGGGCAGCCGTGCAGCCGCAATCGCTCTTCAAGGTGAAAAGAATTCATCGGCAAACAGAAGTGGCCCCGCCGCATGGCAGAGCCACTTTTGAAAAATACTTGATGTGGAATTTAGCGCATATTTCGGCCAGGTGGAATCACCTGATCGGTGAGACCAAGCGCTAGATGGCGTCCTTGACTTCCTTGGCGGCGCGGAAGGCGAGCTTCTTCGACGCCTTGATCTTGATGGCTTCGCCGGTCGCAGGGTTGCGGCCCATGCGGGCGGGGCGCTTCTTGACCTGGAAGATGCCAAGGCCGGTGACACGCACCTTGTGGCCCTTCTTCAGGTTCTTGACGGTGAGCTCGACGAAGGCGCCGAGGAATTCGCCCGCCGCCTTCTTCGACATCTCGTGCTTCTCGGCGAGTTCAGCCGCGAGCTTCGAAAGGGCAATCGTCTGGATCTTGTCGTCAGCCATGTCTCTCTCCTTATTGGGGTTTGGCTGGCACCCGCGTTAACGCCGAATTCGATTCGCGAAAACTCTTATTTTCCGGGGCTTTTCTGGAGGGTTGCCGAAAAAACCCTTGAGAATAGCGGCTTGCCGTCCCCCGCCCGCCGGACGGACCAGAAAAACCCAAACAGATCATGTGTTTATTTGAGAAGGGTCCGGCTGCGGAGGCTTGCCGGGAGCTTGCGTCGCGATGTCGAGATGGTTCTTGAGCGGGACCGGCGGCAGCGCGTGCTTTGTGGAAAACCGGTCCAAGTTGGCCCGCCGCTGGGCTTCCAGCGATTCGCCCGACATGTTCTGCGCATGCACGCGAATGGCGACGGCGGCCATGCGGATGTGGGTCAGCGGATGCCCGGCGCGGGCCACGCGCAGGTACCAGTCCCAGTCCCAGTAGTAGGGCAGGCTCTCGTCGAATGTTCCCAGCGCGAGATGCAGGCTTCGGCGATAGACGACTCCGGAGATCAGAATGGTGTTGTCGCGCGTCAGCGTCTCCATGTCAGCGTCAAAGGCGAAGGGCAGGTCCGGCCGGCCGTCCTCGAAACGCAGGATGCCGTCGCAGAAGCAAAAGCCGGCGCCGCGGGCGAAGGCTTCCGCTACCCTGGCAAAATAGCCATTGTCGATGAACCAGTCGTCATCGTCGAGAAAGCAGATACAGTCGCCCGTTGCATGGGCAATACCCAAGTTGCGGGCCGGCACGGGGCCGCGCTGGCCATTGTCCAGCACCCTGATGGCAGGGTGCATGCCGGCCACCGCCTCAGCTGCCCCCACACCGTCATCGACCACGATGATCTCGTGCGGTGCATGGCCCTGGGCCATCACGCTCTCCAACGCCTGGCGGAGGAAGTGGTGGCGGCCCCGGGTGGGAATGACGACGGAAATACTGCTCATGGCGCCGTTACGCTGTTGCCTGTTCCGTGGATGCTATAGCATGACGCGATGATTGCCGCGCTGCAGATGTATGACTGGCCGGAATTCCGTGAGGCCACGGACCTTTGGTGGAAGGCAATCGCGGATTGCCTGGGCGTCGATATCGCGCTCTCGCGTCCGGTTGATTTCACAGCGCCGTGGGTGCGGGATGACCTGCTCTTCGCCCAAACCTGCGGCTATCCCTTCACCCATGCGCTGAAGGGCAGGGTCACCTACGCCGGCACGCCGCATTACGCGGCGGACGGCTGCGCGGGACCGAATTATTGCAGCATCGTCATGGCGCGGAAGCAAAAGCCGCTGGAAGGATTTCGCGGCGGCGTGGCGGCAGTAAACACGCCGGACTCCATGTCCGGCATGCTGGCGCTGAAACTGGTTTTTGCGCCGCTGGCGGAGGACGGGCGCTTCTTCGCGACGGCGGTGGAGACGGGCGGCCACCTTGCCTCGCTGGCGGCTGTGCAGTCGGGCAGGGCCGATGTCTGCGCCATCGACTGCGTCTGCGTGGAGATGGCGCGGCGCCACCGCCCGGCAGCGCTGGAAGGGCTGGTTGAAATCGCGCGCTCGCCCAGCGTGCCGGGCCTGCCGTGGATTACGCGCGCCGGTGACGTTGAGGAGATCCGCGCAGCGCTGCGCCGTGTCTTTGCCGATCGGGCACTGGCGGACGTGCGTAGGGCGCTCCTGCTGACGGGCTTCTCGGATCTGCCGGCAGGCGCCTATGACCGGATCACGGTGCTGGAGGCGGCGATGGAAAGGGCAGGCGGGTTGAAGTTGTTGTGATTGTTCCCTTGAGCACGTCACCCCAGCGGAAGCTGGGGCCCAGCTTCGGGCATCTGACACGCGGAAAGCTGGATCCCAGCTTTCGCTGGGATGACGGTTTATGGGGATGACGGTTTATGGGGGATGACGGCTTGAGGGGATGACGGTCCTAGATGGACATCCCGGCAAATGACTAGAGCGGCGTGCCTTCATGTACGTCCGGAAGGCGTCATTCCAGACGGTGGCAATAGGATTTCCCTCCCCACAAGGGGGAGGGGAAAGCAGTCCGATTAAATGTGACGGCGCGACGCTCTAATGCCGCGTCTGGCCCGGCGCCGTCTCGTCGGGCGAAGGCCTAGCCTTCACGAAGTCTTCCTTGGTCTCGCAATGGAGCGCCAGGTGGTGAAGCTTCGGATATTTGCCGGCCTGGAACATGTCCGGCACGCGCATCTTCATGAAGCCGGCGAGACAGCCGGTGGTGATGTCCGCCTGGGTCATCCTCTCATCGAAGAACCACGGTGCCCCGCAGTCATGCTCCAGCTTCCCGAGCGCTGCGGAGATCTGCCCCATCATGCGTTTCTCGAAGTCGCGGTTGATGTGCTTGTCGATGTGGAAGAGCCGCTCGTAAAACAGCGCCACGGCCTTCTCGCCCACGCCCAGCGCCACCGCCACCGCCACCGCCTGCAGCACCTTGCGCCGTTCGGGCCCATGCGCCGGGGTCAGCGCGCGGGCGGGTCCCGCCATTTCGTCCAGATGGTCGATGATGGCGGAGGAATCGATCAGCACCTCGCCCGTCTCGAGGATCAGCGAGGGCACGCGCACCAGCGGATTGATCTTCCTCATCTTCTCCACGTCGCGGAACACCGAGATCGGGTTGCGCGTGTAGGGCATGCGATAGTGATGAAGCGTCACCGCCACGCGCCGCACGAAAGGAGAGTCGAACTGGCCCACGAGGATCATGGGCGGATCATCGCGCAATCAGAAGAGCCGCTCAAGCGCCTTGTCGCGGCCTATGAGTGGGAGCAGTTGGGCGAGTTCCGGGCCGTGGCCGAGGCCGGTCAGCGCCATGCGCAGCGGCATGAAGAGGGGCTTGCCTTTGCGGTCCGTCGCCGCCTTCACGGCTTCGGTCCAGGCCTTCCACGTCGTGCCATCCCACGGCTCCGGTGGCAGCAGGCTGCGGGCGGTGGCGATGAAATCTGTGTCCTCGAGCGCGATGACCGGTGTGACATGGCCCTTCACCACGTCGCGCCACGTTGCGGCATCCGAGAGCTTCTCGATATTGCCGCGGATGGCGAGCCAGAAGGCCTCGCTGTCGCCGGGAAGCCGGTCCTTCACGGCGTCCCACGGCAGCTGGTGCAGCAGCTTGGCATTCAGGTGAAGAAGTTCAGTCTCGTCGAAGCGGGCCGGCGCGCGCGACAGCTTGCCGAGATCGAAGCCTTCGACGAGCTCCGCATAATCAGCACACGGATGGATATTGCCAGAGGTGCCGAGCAGCGCGGCGTGGCTCACTACCGCCATGGGTTCGAGCCCGCCCTCGCGCATCGAACCGATCGACAGCGAGCCCAGCCGTTTCGATAGGCCCTTGCCATCTGCGCCGGTCAGCAGGCTGTGGTGGGCATAGGTGGGCGCCCTGGCCCCCAGCGCTTGCGTGATCTCGATTTGCACCGCGGTGTTCACCACATGGTCCTCGCCGCGGATGACGTGGGTGACCGCGAAGTCGATGTCGTCGATAACGGAGGGCAGCGTGTAGAGATAGCTGCCGTCCTCGCGCACCAGCACAGGGTCGGACAGCGAACGCGTGTCGATGTGCTGGGGCCCGCGGATCTGGTCGTTCCATTCCACCACGCGGCCGTCGAGCTTGAAGCGCCAGTGCGGCTTCTTGCCCCCGGCCTCGAGCTTCGCGCGGTCTTCCTCCGTCAGCTTCAGCGCGGCGCGATCGTAGATGGGGGGCTGCTTGCGCGCCTCCTGGCGCTTGCGCTTGCGGTCCAGCTCATCCGCCGTTTCGTAGCAGGGATAGAGCCGGCCTTCGGCGCGAAGCTTGTCGGCGACCTCGTCATAGCGCCCGAAGCGCCTCGACTGCCATTCGACGCGATGGGGCTTGATTCCCAGCCAGTCGAGATCGGTGGCGATGCCGTCGGCGAATTCCTGCGTCGAGCGCGCGGTGTCCGTGTCGTCATAGCGCAGCACGAACTGGCCGCCGGTCTTGCTGGCCATCAGCCAGTTGAGGATCGCGGTGCGGGCATTGCCGATGTGGATGCGCCCCGTGGGCGAGGGCGCGAAGCGGACGATGCTGGTCATGTCAGCGCCCGTCCCGGAAGGCGTTGGTGATGGGGTAGCGCCGGTCGCGGCCGAAGTTGCGGCGCGTGATTTTGACGCCGGGTGCGGCCTGCCGCCGCTTGTATTCGGCGATGTAGAGCATGTGCTGGATACGGCGCACCAGCGCCTCGTCGTAACCCGTGGCCTCGACGATCTGCTCCACCGGCAGCTCGTTCTCGACCAGGCCCTCGAGGATCGCGTCGAGCACGTCATAGGGCGGCAGCGAGTCCTGGTCCTTCTGGTTCTCGCGCAGCTCCGCCGTCGGCGCCTTGGTGATGATGCGCTGGGGGATCACATGGCCCAGCGAATTGCGCCAGGTGGCGAGGCGGTAGACCTCTGTCTTGTAGACGTCCTTGATCGGGTTGTAGCCGCCATTCATGTCGCCATAGAGGGTCGCATAGCCCACCGACATTTCGGACTTGTTGCCGGTGGTCAGCACCATGGAGCCGAACTTGTTGGAGATCGCCATCAGGATCGCGCCGCGCGAGCGCGACTGCAGGTTTTCCTCCGTGATGCCCGGTGGTGTGCCTTCGAACATGGGCTTCAGCGCGTGGAGGAAGCCCTCGACCGGCTCTCTGATCGGCACCACGTCATAGCGCACGCCCAGCAGCCTGGCGCATTCCTCCGCATCGGCGAGGCTGTCCTTGCTGGTATAGGCATAGGGCAGCATCACGCAGTGGACACGGTCCGCGCCCAGCGCATCGACCGCCATGGCGGCGACGACTGCACTGTCGATGCCGCCCGAAAGGCCCAGCACCACGCCGGGGAAGCGGTTCTTCAGCACATAGTCGCGAAGCCCCAGCACGCAGGCCTTCCACGTCTCTGCCTCGTTCTCAGGGACTTCGACGATCTCGCCGGGCACGCAGCGCCAGCCATCCTCCCCGCGCAGCCATTCCGTGAGCGCGATCTGCTCCTCGAACATCGGCATCTGCCAGGCGAGCGTGCGGTCGGCATTCAGCACGAAGGAGGCGCCGTCGAAGACGAGCTCGTCCTGGCCGCCCACCTGGTTGAGATAGGCCATCGGCAGGCCTGTCTCGGTGACGCGGGCGACGACGAGATTGAGGCGCACATCATCCTTGTTGCGCTCGAAGGGCGAGCCGTTGGGGGAGAGCAGGATTTCAGCCCCGGTCTCGGCCAGCGTCTCGCAGGTCTCCTCTGTCCAGATGTCTTCGCAGATCGGCACGCCCAGGCGCACGCCCTTGAAGGCGATGGGACCCGGCGCGGGCCCGGCGTTGAACACGCGCTTCTCGTCGAACACGCCATAATTCGGCAGGTCGAACTTGTGGCGCACCGCCTCGATCTTGCCGTTGGCGAGCAGGGCAACCGAATTAAAGAGGTGAGCGCCCTCACGCCACGGGAGGCCCATCAGCACGGCGGGACCGGTGACGGTCTCCTTCGCCAGCTCTTCCACGGCTTCCCGGCAGGCCGCGACGAAGGTGGGGCGCAACACAAGGTCCTCTGGCGGATAGCCGCAGATGAAAAGCTCCGGAAACAGGATCAGATCGGCTTCGGGCGTCTCCCGGCGCGCCTCGCGGGCGCGGTCGAGATTGGCCTTGATGGCGCCCAGCGTCGGGTTGATCTGGGCGAGCGCGATGATGAGTCTGTCAGTCATGATGGGGGTCTTAGCGGATGCAGGTCTGACCTTCAATTCCACGGCGTTGACGGGGCTTCCTAAATGGGCAGACTGCCGGAATGATCCTGAAAAGCGTTCTCGATGCCCGCCTGCCGGGCGATGCCGCCCTCCTGGCCTCCGGCCGGGAGCCCCTCCGCTATGGCCGTTTCTCCGCTTTGGTGGAGGACACCTTCGCGGCCCTCAGGCGGCGCGGCCTCTCGCGCAACGACAAGCTCGCCATCGTGCTGCCCAATGGGCCGGACATGGCGTCGAGCTTCGTCGCCTGCGCCTGCGCGGTGACCGCGGCCCCGCTCAACCCCGCCTATCGTGAGGACGAGTTCCATTTCTACATGGACGATCTCAAGGCCCGGGCGCTGCTGGTGGAGGAGGGCAGCACATCCCCTGCCATCGCCGCAGCACGGCGGCTCGGCATTCCGGTACTGACACTCAGCCCGGGGTCGGAAGCTGGCGCCTTTACCCTTTCGGGCGATGCCGTCGCTCCGCCGTCGGTGCAGGGCTATGCCGAGGGTGGCGACGTGGCACTGGTGTTGCACACCTCCGGCACCACCTCGCGGCCCAAGATCGTGCCGCTCACGCATGCGAACCTGCTGGCGTCTGCCAACAACATCCGCAACACGCTGCAGCTCACCGAGCGTGACCGGTGCCTCAATATCATGCCGCTGTTCCACATCCACGGCCTCGTGGCGGCGATCCTCGCGACGCTCACCGCGGGCGCCTCGGTCTTCGCCACGCCGGGCTTCAATGCGCTGAAATTCTTCGGGCAGATCGAGGAGGCGCGCCCGACCTGGTACACCGCCGTGCCCACCATGCACCAGGCGATCCTGTCCCGCGCCGATCGCAATCAAGAGATCATCAAGGCCAACCCGCTGCGCTTTATCCGTTCGAGTTCGGCCTCGCTGCCCGTGCCGGTTTTCCACGCGCTGGAGGAGGCCTTCGGCTGCCCCGTCATCGAGGCCTATGCGATGACGGAGAACGCCCACCAGATGACCTCGAACCAGCTGCCGCCGGGCAAGCGCAAGCCAGGCTTCGTCGGCTGTGCGGCAGGGCCCGAGGTGGCCGTTATGTCGCCTGATGGAAAGCTGCTCTCCCATGGCGAGGAGGGCGAGGTGGTGACGCGCGGGCCAAATGTCACGCCGGGCTACGAGAACAACCCGAAGGCCAACGAGGCGGGCTTCGCCTTCGGGTGGTTCCACACCGGCGATCAGGGCTTCATGGATCGTGACGGCTATCTCAAGATCACCGGCCGCCTGAAGGAGATCATCAACCGCGGCGGCGAGAAGATCGCGCCCATGGAAGTGGACGAGGTGCTGATGGAGCATCCCGCGGTGGCGCAGGCCGTGACCTTCGCCATGCCGCATGACAAGCTGGGCGAGGAGGTGGCGGCAGCCGTGGTGCTGCGCGAGGGCAAGAGCGCCACCGAGCGCGCGCTGCAGGACTTTGCCAACGGCAGGCTCGCCGCCTTCAAGGTGCCGGAAAAGATCGTGATCCTCGAGGAAATCCCTAAGGGCGCTACCGGCAAGCTGCAGCGTATCGGCCTTGCGCAGAAGCTGGGTCTGGCGTGACGAAGATCTGTATCTTTGGCGCCGGCGCCATCGGCGGCTATGTCGGCGCAAGGCTGGCGCTGAAGGGTGAGGCCGATGTCTCTCTCGTCGCGCGCGGTGCGCACCTCAGGGCAATGCAAGCCCAGGGCCTGACGCTGAAACAGGACGGCGAGACTTACGTGGTGCGCCCGCGCGTCACATCCGAGCCGAAGCAGCTTGGCCCGCAGGACTTCATCATCCTGACACTGAAGGCGCATAGCATTGCCGGGGTCATGGACCAGATGATGCCGCTGATCGGCAAGGACACCGCGATCCTCTTTGCCCAGAACGGAATCCCATGGTGGTACTTCCATGGCGTGGGCGGCCCTTACGAGGGCGCCCGGCTGGAGAGCGTGGACCCCGGCGGCATCATCTGGGATCGCATCGGGCCAGAGCGTGCGCTGGGCACGGTGGTCTGGCAGGCCGCCGAGATCGAGGCGCCGGGCGTCATCGCGCACAAATACGGTGACCGCATGCCGCTCGGCGAGCCGACCGGGGACAAGACCGAGCGCACGCTTGTTCTCAGCAAGCTGCTCACCAGCGCCGGCATCAAGAGCCCGGTCAGGCCCAATTTGAGGAACGAGATCTGGCTCAAGCTGTGGGGCAATCTCAGCTTCAATCCGGTGAGCGTGCTGACGCTGGGCACGCTGCAGGAGCTTGCCACCGACCCCGGAACCCGGCGCGTCATCCGCACCATGATGGAGGAGGCGCGCGCGGTGGCCGAGAAGCTCGGCGTCAGCTTCGCCGTCGATGCGGACGAGCGCATGGACATGGCGGCGAAAGTGGGCGCCCACCGCACCTCCATGTTGCAGGATGTGGAGGCAGGCCGCCCCGCGGAACTCGATTCCTTGCTTGGCGTTGTGATCGAGCTGGGCCGCCTCGTTGAAATCGGAACGCCAAGCTTGCAATTGGTCTATGATCTCTGCAAATTCCGAAGTCAGCCGGCAGGCCGAGGTCCGGTAACGGAGAGGCGCGGATGAAACTGGACGATTTCCGTTCTCAGGACAACATCGAGGACCGGCGCGGGCAGGGCGGGGGCTTCGGTTTCCCCGGCGGCGGCGGCAGGGGAGTCAACATTCCCATCGGCATGGGGCGCGGGGGCTTCAGTTTCAGGACGATCCTGATCCTGATCGCGCTCTATCTCATCTTCAAGTTCGTCTTTGGTCTTGACCTGCTGCAGGTGCTGAATGGCGGCGGCTCGTTCGGCCCCACCACCGGCGGCTATGAGAATACCACCACCCCCGGCACGCAGGCGGGCTCCGCCACCTCTGGCAGTTCGCCGGGCCAGGCCAGCAGCAACGTGACGGGTGACGCCGGCAAGGAATTCGCCGGTGCGGTGCTGAAGTCGACGCAGGTGTTCTGGACGGATTACTTCAAGCAGCATGGCGCCGCCTATCAGGCGCCGCAGCTCGTGCTGTTCAACGGCTTCGTGCAGTCAGCCTGCGGCACGGCGCAGTCGGCCATGGGCCCGTTTTATTGCCCGGGCGACAGGAAGGTCTACATCGACCTTTCCTTCTACCAGGACCTGCGCGACAAGCTGGGAGCCCCCGGGGACTTCGCACAGGGCTATGTGATCGCACATGAGGTCGGCCACCACGTGCAGAACCTGCTTGGTACCGCCAGCAAGGTGCAGGCGCAGCGTTCGCGCGTGTCGCAGGCGCAGGCCAACGAGCTTTCGGTGCGAATGGAGCTTCAGGCGGATTGCTATGCCGGCATGTGGGGCAAGTTTATGCAGGACACTCACCACCTCGACCCGGGCGACATGGAGGAGGGGCTGCAGGCCGCCTCCGCCATCGGCGATGACCGGCTGCAGAAGCGCAGCCAGGGCTATGTAGTGCCCGAGAGCTTCACGCATGGCAGCTCTGCGCAGCGTATGAAATGGCTAAAGCGCGGCCTTTCAACCGGCGATATCGACGCCTGCGACACCTTCTCCGTGAACAACCTCTGAGGCGCCTATTGCCTCATTGTTGACCGAAATCAAGGTTTGGCGTCACTATCCTCCTTAATCGACAGCAGCAGTTAGAACTCTTGATGAGAAGGAGGGAATGAAGATGAAGAAGATTCTGTGCGCCACCGATGGCACCGATCATTCGGCCCATGCCGTGGAACTCGCGGCCGAATTGGCCAAGAAGCTCGGCGCCCATTTGTCGGTCTGCGTCGTCAACGTGGCCAATGGCGGCAGCCGCGGGCCGCTGATCTACATGCTGGAAGACGACCAGGTGAAAAAGATCCTCGACGCCGCCGCCGCCGTCGCCAGGAAGCATGGCGTCGATGGCGTCGACGAACTGGCGCTCAGGAGCCGAGATGCCGCCTCCGCTATCGTTCAGTATGCTGAGGAAAACGGCTATGACCAGATCGTCGTCGGCACCGGCGACAAGCGCGGCGTCTCCCGCCTCGTGCTCGGTTCCGTCGCGGCGGATGTCGCCGGCCGCGCCCATTGCAGCGTGCTGGTCGCCCGCTGACTGAGCCATAGGCTTGTGCATCTCCCTGGCTTGGCGCAAGAAGCGTCAAGCCAGGGAGTTTGTTTTACGTGACGGACGACAGGACAATCCTGCGGAGCCTCTTCGACGCCGCGGTCGAGGCCGCCAATCCGGTGAAGGCGGTGGTCCGCAACCTTCCGCCCAAGCCAGAGGGCCGCACCGCGGTCATCGCGGCCGGCAAGGCTGCCGTGCCCATGGCCAAGGCGGTCGAGGACAATTGGGATGGCCCTCTCGAAGGCCTCGTCATTGCGCCCCATGGCTATGGCCATGACCTGAAGCGGCTGCGCCTCGTCCATGGCAGCCATCCGGTTCCCGACAAGACCAGCCTTGCCGCAGCCGAACAGGCACTGGCGCTGGCCGCCACGCTGGGGCCGGACGATCTTCTGATCGCGCTTATTTCCGGCGGCGCCTCGGCGCTGATGTCGAAGCCGGTGCCCGGCATTTCCATCGAGGAGAAGTTCGGGCTGGTGAAGGCAGTGCTCAGATGCGGCGCCAATATCGCGGAACTGAACTGCGTGCGAAAGCAGGTCTCTGCCGTGAAGGGCGGGAGGCTGGCGCGCGCCGCGGGCAAGGCGGCGATCTGGACGCTGGCTCTTTCCGACGTGCCCGGGGATGATCCGTCCATCATCGGCTCCGGCCCCACCGTGCCGGACCCGACGCGCAAGAGGGACGCGCTCGCCATTCTCGCGCGCTATGGCGTTCCGGTGCCGCAATCGGTCGAGGCTTGGCTCAAGGCACCCGACGAGGACCGCAGCATCCTGAGCGGCCACACCGAAACACGCGTCATCGTCTCGCCGCACGAATCCTTCCGCGCCGTGCGCGCCAAGTCTGAAGGACAAGGCCTCAACGTGCTCTATCTGGGTGATCGCATCGAGGGCGAGGCGCGCGAGGTGGCCAAGGTCCACGCCGCTATCGCGCTCGAAATCGCCGGCCGCGATGCACCGGCGAAGAAGCCTTGCCTGCTGCTCTCGGGCGGCGAAACCGGCGTCACCGTGCGCGGCAAGGGCCGGGGCGGACGCAATGTCGAATTCCTGCTGGCACTGGCCATCGCGCTGGGCGGCGGCACGCGCATCACTGCACTCGCCGCCGACACCGATGGCATCGACGGCATGGAGCAGATCGCCGGCGCGGTGATCGACCCCTTGAGCCTCGACCGCGCCCGCGCGCTGGGCCTCGATCCCATGGCTTCCCTCGAGAACAACGATGCGCATACGCTTTTCGAGAGGCTGGGCGACCAGGTGATCACCGGTCCCACCCACACCAACGTCAACGACTTCCGCGGCATCCTGATCCGGTAATCGTGGCCTCGCTCGCCGGGCGCGGCAGCTGCATCGCCTTCCAGACGGTGATCGGCATCGAGCGCGAGCTTGCCGCGGGCGAGCTGGTCTTCGTCCCCCTTTCCGACAAGCGCCTGCCGGTCGACCGTCTGCGCATCGTCGCCCGCACGGGGGCAGGTGCAAGGCCCACGGTCGAGGCCTTCCTGGAGATCGTGGTCCATTACCTCAAGAAGCGCCGCGTCGGGATCGACTTGACCGTCTAACGTGCAATTGATGTGCACGCTCCGTGTCCTTTATTCTGCTTTTGCGAACGCGCGCTGCATGATAGGTTTTGGGCTAATCGGGACATCCAGATCGTGAACTCACAACAAGGGGAGGGAGCAGAGCGACCATGGGCCGCCTGACGACGCATGTATTGGACACTGCCTCGGGCAAGCCTGCGGCCGGCCTGAAAATCGAGCTCTACCGGCTCGGCGAGCCCACACCGCTCAAGACCATACACGCCAATGCCGATGGCCGCGCCGATGGCCCGATCCTGGAAGGGGCCGGTTTCGCCGCCGGGCAATATGAGTTGCGCTTCCATGCGGGGGCCTATCTCCGCGGCCTGGGAACGAAGCTGCCGGAACCCGCCTTTCTGGACGTGATCCCCATCCGCTTCGGAATCGCCGATGCAGCGGCGCATTATCACGTGCCGTTGCTGCTCTCGCCCTATGGCTATTCGACCTACAGAGGGAGCTGACCCTTCGTGACCACCCGTGCCTCCATCCGCTTCCTGCGCAACGGCCAGATCGTGGAACTTACCCACGTTCCGCCCATGCGCACGGTGCTCGACTATCTGCGGCTCGAGGAGGGGTCGCGCGGCGCCAAGGAAGGCTGCAACGAGGGCGACTGCGGCGCCTGCACCGTGGCGCTGGGCTCACTCAAGAACGGCAAGCTCGTCTACGAACCGGTCAACGCCTGCATCCTTCTCGTGGGCCAGCTCGACGGCAAGGAGCTGGTGACGGTCGACGACCTCGCCGACGCAGGCACGCTGCACCCGGTGCAGCAGGCGCTGGTCGACACGCATGGCTCGCAATGCGGCTTCTGCACGCCGGGCTTCGTCATGTCGCTCTTCACGCTCTACCAGCAGGGCGGCGCCCCGACGCGCGACGAGATTACCACGCACATCGCCGGCAACCTTTGCCGTTGCACCGGTTATCGCCCGATCATCGAGGCCGCGCAGGCCTGCTGCACCGGCAAGGCCGCGGATCGCTGGGCCAAGGGCGCGAAGGAGGCGATGCGCCAGCTTGCCGGGCTGGAAGACGGCAAGGATGTTTTCGTGGGCTCGGCCGAAGGCTTCATCGCACGGCCCGCGCAGGCCGCAACGCTCGCGAGGCTCGCAGCCGGGAACCCGGACGCCACCATCGTCTCCGGCGCCACTGACGTCGGCCTGTGGATCACCAAGCAGATGCGCGTGCTGCCGAAGATCATCCTCACCGGCGGCGTGAAGGACCTGCACGCCGTCGAGTCCGGCAATGACCGCGTCACACTTGGCGCGGCGGCGACCTATGCGGAAGCAACAGCTGCACTCTCGTCCATCGACGCCGATGTTGCCGAAGTGCTGCGCCGCCTCGGTTCCGCCCAGGTGCGCGCCTCGGGGACCGTGGGCGGCAACATCGCCAATGGCTCGCCCATCGGCGACACGCCGCCGATGCTGATCGCGCTCGGCGCCACCCTCACGCTGCGCCATGGTGACTCCGAACGGTCAATGGCGCTCGAAGACTTCTTCATCGCCTATGGCCGCCAAGACCGGAAGCCCGGCGAACTCGTCTGGCGCATCGACGTGCCGAAGCTGAAAGCTAACGAGGCCTTCCGCGCCTACAAGATTTCCAAGCGTTTCGACCAGGATATCTCCGCCGTCATGGCCGGTTTCAAATTCACGCTGGATGGCCGCACCATCTTATCCGCCCGAATAGCCTTCGGCGGCATGGCGGCAACGCCGAAGCGGGGCGCGCTGACGGAAGCCGCATTGCAGGGCGTCTTCCTGGACCAGTCCGCCACGTGGGACGCCGCCATCGCGGCGCTGGCGAATGACTTCCAGCCGATCTCCGACATGCGCGCCTCGGCCGCCTATCGCATCGAGGTGGCGCAAGGCCTGCTCAGGAAGGCGCTGATGGAGCTGGCCGGCGCCGCCGGCACACGCGTGCTGGCCCATCGCAAGGCAGTGGCGTGATGGCCGTGGCCCGCCGCAGCATCGTGACCAAGACGGTGGGCCACACGATGGCCCATGACAGCGCGGCGCTGCATGTGCAGGGCTCCGCCGCCTACATCGACGACATGCGCGAGCCCGAGGGCCTCCTCCACGTCTATCCCGGCTTCGCCAAGGATGGCGCGCTGGGCAACATCAAGGCGCTCGACCTCTCCGCGGTGCAATCCGCTCCGGGCGTGATCGCCGTTCTCACCGCCAGGGACGTGCCCGGTCTCAACGACTGCGCGCCTGTCTTTGGCGGCGACCCGATCCTCGCTGATGGCCGCATCATGTTCCACGGCCAGGTGATCTTCGCCGTCATCGCCGGCACGCGCGAGGCCGCACGCCGTGCCGCCAGGCTTGCCAAGATCGAGATCGCGGCGGAAACCCCCGCCGTCACCGTCGAGGATGCGCTGGCGGCGAAGACGAATGACGTGGGCGAACCCTACCAGTTCCTGCGCCGCGATCCGTCGAAGGCCATCGCCGCCGCCAAGCACAGCATCTCCGAAAGCTTCCGCATCGGCGGGCAGGAGCATTTCTATCTCGAAGGCCAGGTGAGCCTCGCCGTGCCGGAGGAGCATGGCGCGGTGACCGTGCATTGCTCCACGCAGCACCCTTCAGAGGTCCAGCACCTCGTCGCCCATATGCTGCACATTCCGGCTGCGCTGGTGACGGTCGAATGCCGCCGCATGGGCGGCGCCTTCGGCGGCAAGGAAAGCCAGGCGGCGCAATGGGCCTGCCTCTCGGCCCTGGCCGCGCGCCTGACGGGGAGGCCCGCCAAGTGCCGTCTCGACCGTGACGAGGACATGATGCTGACGGGCAAGCGCCATGACTTCCGTGTCGATTACCGCGCGGGCTTCGATGCGAAGGGCCGCGTCACGGCGGTCGACGTCGATTTCCTCGCGCGCTGCGGCTATTCTGCGGATCTTTCGAACGCCATCTGCGACCGCACCATGTTCCACGCGGACAACGCGTACTTCTTCCCCGCCGCCCGCATCGCCACGCGACGCTTGCGCACCGACACCGTATCCAACACCGCCTTCAGGGGCTTCGGCGGCCCGCAGGGCATGCTGTTTGCCGAGCGTCTGATGGAGGCGATCGCCATCCGGACCGGCCAGGACCCGCTTGACGTGCGCAAGGCCAATCTCTATGGCGTGAAGGGCAGCGTCACGCCCTATGGCATGAGGGTTGAGGATAACATCGCGCCCGGCATCATCGCCCAGCTCGAGAAATCCTCCAGCTACCGCGCCCGCCGCAAGGCCATCGCTGCCTTCAACGCGAAGAGCCCGGTGCTGAAGAAGGGCCTCTCGCTCACCCCCGTCAAGTTCGGCATCTCCTTCACCCTCACCCACCTCAACCAGGCGGGTGCGCTGGTGCATGTCTACACCGATGGCTCGGTGCACCTGAACCATGGCGGCACGGAGATGGGGCAGGGCCTCTACACCAAGGTGGCGCAGGTGGTGGCGGAGGAGTTCGGCATCGCCGCCTCTAACGTGCGCATCACCGCGACGACGACAGGCAAGGTGCCCAACACCTCGGCCACCGCGGCTTCGTCAGGTGCTGACTTGAATGGCATGGCGGCCAAGGCTGCGGCCTCCACCATCAAGAACCGCCTCATCGATTTTGCGGCCAAGCAGTGGAAGGCGCCGAAGAGTCGCATCCGCTTCGAGGATGGCCGCGTGCTCATCGGCAACCGCGCCATGCCCTTCGGTGAACTTGCCCGGCAGGCGCATGTCGCCCGCATCTCGCTGTCCTCGACGGGTTACTACGCCACGCCCAAGATCAGCTGGGACCGGTCCAAGGCCAAGGGCCGTCCCTTCTTCTATTTCGCCTATGGCGCCGCCTGCTCGGAAGTCACCATCGACACGCTGACCGGCGAGATGGCGGTCGAGCGCGTCGACATCCTCCACGATGCCGGCCGCTCGCTGAACCCCGGCCTCGACATCGGCCAGGTGGAGGGCGGCTTCGTGCAGGGCATGGGCTGGCTCACCACCGAGGAACTGGTCTTCGATGCGCAGGGGCGTCTGCGCACCCATGCGCCGTCCACCTACAAGATCCCCTGCGCCTCGGATGTTCCCGCCGATTTCCGCGTCAAGCTCTTCGAATCCAAGGGCAACAAGGAAGACACGATCTATCGCTCCAAGGCGGTCGGTGAACCGCCGCTGATGCTGGGCATTTCCGTCTGGACGGCGATCTTCGACGCGGTGGCGAGCCTGAAGCCGGGTGTGATCCCGCAGCTCGACGCGCCGGCAACGCCGGAGGCCATCCTCCGCGCGGTGAAGGGCATGCGCACATGAAGGTCTGGAGCCTGATCGCACGGCTGCTGGAGACGGAGGGCACCTGCGCTCTCGTCTCCGTCACGCGGGCCGAAGGCTCCGTGCCGCGGGAGGAGGGGGCCCGCATGGTGGTCACCGCCCATGGTTTCCACGGCACCATCGGCGGCGGCACGCTGGAGTGGAAGGCGCTGGCCCAGGCGCAACGCCTGCTTGGGAGCCCGCGCCAGGTGAAGATGCTCACCCTGTCGCTGGGTCCCGACCTCGGCCAGTGCTGCGGCGGGCGGGTGACGCTGGCGATCGAGAGCTTCGATGCCGCCGCGCTGCCGGAGGCCCGCACCCTGGCAGCGCGCGAGGCGGAAGGCTCCTTCACCCTCAACAATCGCCTGCCGGGCGTCACGGAAATCTTCGGCGAGCGCCGCCGCGCTGTGCTGGTTTTCGGCGCCGGCCATGTCGGCCGCGCACTGATCCTGTCATTGGCCTCGCTGCCATTCGACGTCACCTGGGTTGATCCGCGTCCGGAGGCCTTCCCCGGCGCCATGCCGCAGAACGTGACGTGCTTTTCCGGCGACCCGCTGGAGGCGGTGGCCGCCGCACCCGAGGGCGCGCTCGCCTTCATCATGAGCCATTCCCATGCGCTCGACCTGCAAATCGCGGATGCCGCGCTCCGGAACATGGCGATCGCCCGTGTTGGCGTCATCGGCAGCGCCACCAAGCGGGCGCGCTTCGAGCGGCGGCTGACGCAGGCGGGCGTGGATAAATCACGGGTCGCCGCGATGATCTGCCCCATCGGCATCGGCGGCATCCGGTCCAAGCTTCCCGCCGCCATCGCCGTGGCCGTTGCCGCACAGCTTATAACCCTCGATGAGGCATTGTCAGCCTCTGCAACCCACGGCATTCTGCCGGCAAGGAACGCGGGTTGATCAATGGACTACCTGCTCGAGGCACTCCACGTCACCAAGGTCTTCGGAACCCTGAAGGCCAATGACGGCGTGACTCTGAAGGTGAAGCCCGGCGAGATCCATGCCTTCCTCGGCGAGAACGGGGCGGGCAAGTCCACCCTGGTGAAAATGATCTATGGCGCCCTCCAGCCCACCTCCGGCGAGTTCCGCTGGATGGGCAAGGCGGTGACCATCCCCAGCCCCGCCGCGGCGCGGAAGCTCGGCATCGGCATGGTGTTCCAGCACTTCTCGCTGTTCGAGGCGCTGACAGTCGCTGAGAACATCGCCCTCGCCATGCCCGGTGCCTTCGACATGAAGAAGCTCTCCGGGCGCATCGCGCGCGTGTCCCGCGACTATGGCCTGCCGCTGGAGCCCACCGCCGTGGTCGCCGACCTCTCGGTAGGCGAGCGCCAGCGGATCGAGATCGTGCGCTGCCTGCTGCAGGAGCCGAAGCTGCTCATCATGGACGAGCCCACTGCCGTGCTGACCCCGCAGGAAGCCGACCAGCTCTTCATCACGCTGGCGCGCCTCGCCAGCGAGGGCTGCGCGGTGATCTATATCAGCCACCGCCTCGAGGAGGTGAAGCGGCTCTGCCACAACGCCACCATCCTGCGCCATGGCAAGGTGGTCGCCAATGTCGACCCGACGCGGGAGACGGCAGCGAGCCTCGCCAAGCTCATGGTCGGCGGCGACATTCATGTGGTGAAGAGCGCGCGGGAGGACCAGCGCGGCGCCACGCGCCTCAAGCTCGATCGCCTCAGGCTCTCTGCCGATGGGCCTTTCGCGGTGGAACTCAGGAACGTCTCGCTCGACGTGAAGGCGGGCGAAGTGGTGGCCATCGCGGGCGTCGCGGGTAACGGCCAGTCGGAACTTTTCGATGCGGTGTCGGGCGAGCGCTCGCTGGCCCAAGCCGCGATGCTGCTGATCGACGGCAAGCCGATGGGCCATGACGGTGTCAACGCACGGCGCAATGCCGGCGCCGCCTTCGTGCCGGAGGAGCGGCTGGGCCATGGCGCGGTGCCGGCCTTCACCCTCTCGCAGAACGTCGTGCTCACCAGGCATTCCTCCGACGGGGCGCTGGTGAAATCCGGCATGGTCAGCAGCGGCGGCGCCTCGGGCGTCAGCCAGCGCGTCATCAAGGACTACGACGTCCGCAAGGGCAAGCCAGACCCGGAAGCGCGTTCGCTGTCGGGCGGCAACCTGCAGAAATTCGTGGTGGGCCGCGAGTTGGACCGCAGGCCCGGCGTGCTGGTCATCAACCAGCCCACCTGGGGTGTCGATGCCGGGGCCTCCGCCACCATCCGCCAGGCCATCGTGGACCTTGCGCGGCAGGGCTCCGCCGTGCTGGTCATCAGCCAGGACCTTGACGAGATCTTCGAGATCGCCGACCGCATCGCCGTCATCTCGCGCGGCCAGCTCTCCGAGGCCTATCCTGCCTCCGATCTCACGCCGGAAAAAATCGGACTCCTGATGGCCGGAGCGCATGAACGCAAGGAGATGGCCCATGCGGCTCGTGCTTGAGAAGCGGGCAGAGGCCTCCGGGCGCATGGCGATCCTGTCGCCCGTCATCGCCATTGCGCTCACGTTGATCACCGGCGGCATCATCTTCGCGCTGCGCGGCCTGAACCCCTTCTCCGCGCTCTACGTGTTCTTCGTCGAACCGCTCACCACCTCGTGGTCTATCGAGCAGCTGATCGTCAAGGCCGCGCCGCTTGCCATGATCGGGGCGGGTCTCGCTGTCTCCTACATGGCGAATGTCTGGAACATCGGGGCCGAGGGCCAGCTCACCGCAGGCGCTATCGTGGGCTCCGCCATCCCGGTGTTCTTCCCCGAATTCCAGTCGCCGCCCACGCTGGCGCTCATGCTGTCGCTGGGCGTCATCGGCGGCATGGCCTGGGCGGCGATCCCGGCCTTTCTCAAGAACCGCTTCGGCACTAACGAGATCCTCACGAGCCTGATGCTGGTCTATGTCATCCAGCTGGCGCTCGACTGGCTGGTGCGTGGTCCGTGGCGCGATCCCAAGGGCTACAATTTTCCCAAGACCATCGCCTTCTCGGACTGGCAGTTGCTGCCGCAGTTCCAGCTGCTGCCGCCGTCCGTCGGCCCCATCTACATCAATCTCGGCGCCATCTTCGCCGTGGCCGCGGTGGTGGCGCTTGCCTTCATGATGGGCCGCACGCTGAAGGGCTATGAACTGCGCGTGCAAGGCATCGCCCCGCGCGCCGGCCGCTTCGCCGGCTTCTCCCGCGAGAAGACCGTGTGGTTCTGCTTTCTGCTCTCGGGTGGCCTCGCAGGGCTTGCCGGCATCTGCGAGGTGATGAGCACGGTAGGCCAGCTGCAGCCAGGCATTTCGCCAAGCTATGGCTTCACCGCAATCATCGTCGCCTTCCTCGGCCGCCTCAATCCCATCGGCGCACTGGTTGCAGCCTTCGCGCTGGCCATCAGCTATCTCGGGGGCGAATCCGCTCAAGTCGCGCTCGGCATCTCCGACAAGACGGCGCGCGTCTTCCAGGGCGTCTTGCTGTTCTACATCCTTGCCTGCGACTCGCTCATTCTCTATCGCCTGAAAATTATTGGGCGCACGCCGGGGCCGGCGGAGGCGAAGGCATGAACGACCAGCTTCTCTCTGTCATCCTCACCATCATCACGGCGTCCACCCCGCTGCTGCTCGCCGCCATCGGCGAGCTGGTGGTGGAGCGCTCTGGCGTACTCAACCTCGGCGTCGAGGGCATGATGGCGGTGGGCGCCGTCTCGGGCTTCGGCGCCGCCCTGATGACGGGCAATCCTTACGTTGGCGTGTTCGCCGCTCTGGCCGCCGGTGCGGTGCTGTCCCTGCTCTTCGGCTTTCTCACCCTCACCATGGTCTCGAACCAGGTGGCGACAGGCCTTGCGCTCACGCTGCTCGGGCTCGGCGCCGCCGGGCTGATGGGTGAAAGCTTCGTGGGCCAGCCCGGCATCCACCTCGAGCGGCTGCACATCCCTGGCCTTTCCGAGGTTCCCCTCATCGGCCCAATTCTGTTCGGACAGGACTTCCTGGTCTATCTCTCGCTCATCATCGTGGCGGCGGTGTCCTATGTCCTGTTCCGCACCAAAGCCGGACTCATCATCCGCGCGGTGGGCGATAGCCAACAGTCGGCCCATGCGCTGGGCTATTCGGTGGTCGGCGTCCGCTACCTCTGTGTTATGTTCGGCGGCGCCTGTTCGGGGCTCGCGGGCGGCTATCTTTCGCTCGCCTATACGCCGCAATGGGTGGAGAACATGACGGCGGGCCGCGGCTGGATCGCCCTGGCGCTGGTTGTCTTCTCCTCCTGGCTGCCCTGGCGCATCGTGGCGGGGGCCTATCTCTTCGGGACAATCACGGTGATGGGATTTTCGCTCCAGGCATATGGCATCGGCATCCCGTCCCAGCTACTCTCCGCTTTGCCCTATATCGTGACCATCCTGGTGCTGGTCGTGATCTCGGGCAACCGGGCCCTCATGCGGGCCAATACACCGGCTTGCCTCGGTCAGCCTTTCGTGCCTGACCGCTAGGCCTTGAAGAAGCTTCGTCACGGCCTGCAGCCGGCCTCGAAGTGATGAATAAGACGGCTGCAGGGAAACGGATTTTGAACAAGGAGCAAACGAGAATGAAGAAATGGATGGCGATGGCGGCGGTCCTGGCGCTTGGCGTCCCGGCGACCGCCGCGCAAGCGGCTGACAAGCTGAAGGCCTGCTGGGTCTATGTGGGTCCCGTGGGTGACTTCGGCTATTCCTACCAGCACGACGTCGGCCGCAAGGCCGTCGATAAGGCGCTGGGCGACAAGGTCGAGACCGTGTTCCTCGAGAACGTGGCCGAAGGCCCGGATGCCGAGCGCGCCATCGAGCGCCTGGCGCGCGAGGGCTGCAAGATCATTTTCACCACTTCCTTCGGCTTCATGGACCCGACCATCAAGGTCGCTGCCAAGTATCCGGACATCAAGTTCGAGCACGCAACGGGTTACAAGAAGGCCGACAACGTCGGTATCTACAATGCGCGCTTCTATGAGGGCCGCTACGTGATGGGCCAGATCGCCGCCAAGATGTCGAAGACGGGTACTGCGGGTTACATCGTGTCCTTCCCGATCCCGGAAGTCGTCATGGGCATCAATTCCTTTATGCTCGGCGCCCAGTCGGTGAACCCTGACTTCAAGGTCAAGATCGTCTGGGTCAACTCCTGGTATGATCCGGGCAAGGAGGCGGATGCCGCCAAGGTGCTCCTGGGCCAGGGTGCGGACATTCTCGTCCAGCACACGGATTCGACGGCGCCCTTGCAGGAGGCCGAAAAGGCCGGCAAGCTCGGCTTTGGCCAGTCCTCCGACATGATCAAGTTCGCGCCCAAGGCCCAACTCACCTCCAACACGGATGACTGGGACCCCTATTACATCGCGCGCGTCCAGGCCGTTCTCGACGGCACCTGGAAGCCGGATGACACCTGGGGTGGCATGAAGGACGGAATGGTTGTCCTTTCGCCCTTCACCAACATGCCCGACGACGTGAAGAAGATGGCCGAGGACACGGTCGCCAAGATCAAGTCCGGCGAATTCCATCCCTTCACCGGCCCGATCACCAAGCAGGACGGCACGACGGTCGGGGAGGCCGGCAAGCCGCTGCCCGATGGCGAGCTGCTCGGCATGAACTATTACATCAAGGGCATCGACGACAAGCTGCCGCAGTAAGCGTCAGGTTCGACAACCAGCGCCTGCCGCGGGAGCAATCCCCGGCAGGCGCATTCATGAGGAGCCGTGGAATTGGAGCCTTTCATCGCCGACTGGCTGAACTTCGCGATCCGCTGGGGGCACATGATCGCCGGCATCGCGTGGATCGGCACGTCCTTCTATTTCGTGGCGCTGGACTTTTCGCTGAAAACACGTCCGGACCTCCCGCAAGGCGTGCGCGGCGAGGCATGGGAGGTGCATGGCGGCGGCTTCTACCACGTCCAGAAATATCTCTCCGCACCCGCGACGCTCCCCGAGCATCTCACCTGGTTCAAGTGGGAGGCCTATCTCACCTGGGTCACCGGCTTCTTCCTGCTGGCGGTGGTGTATTACTTCAACGCCAGCGCCAATCTCATCGATCCCGCCATCGCCGAGCTCGCACCATGGCAGGCGATTGTCATTTCGCTCATTTCCATTGTTGCCGGCTGGGCCATCTATGACGGGCTGTGCCGTTCGCCCATCGGCCAGAAGACGGGCCTGCTCGCAGCCTGCGTCTTCGCGCTGATCCTCGGCTTCGCCTTCATCTTCACGCATCTCTTCTCGGGCCGCGGCGCCTTCATCCATGCCGGCGTCATCACCGGCACCATCATGGCGGCCAACGTCTTCATGGTGATCATTCCCAACCAGCGCAAGATCACGGCGGCGCTGATCCGTGGCGAGACTCCCGATCCGCGGCTGGGCGCCATCGGCAAACAGCGCTCTCTGCATAACACTTACCTGACGCTGCCCGTGCTGCTGATGATGGTGTCGAACCATTTCGCCATGCTCACCGATGCGCCGCATGCCTGGCTGCTGGTGGGCCTGATCTTTATCGGCGGCGCGGCGCTGCGCCACTTCCTCGTGCGGCACGAGGTGGGTGACCCGCTCTCCAGGACCGCCTGGACGCTGCCGGTCATCTTCGTGTCGCTTGGCGGTGCGTGGCTGCTCTCCTCCTCGCCGCTGTTCTCGCTCGACTGGGCCAACCTGTTCATCCGCTGGGGTCATATGATCGCCGGCATCGCCTGGATCGGCACCTCCTTCTATTTCGTGGCGCTCGACTTCTCGCTCCGCAAGGAGCCGGGCATGCCCGCCGGTGTAGGTGGCGAGGCCTGGGAGGTGCATGGCGGCGGCTTCTACCATGTGCGGAAATATCTGACGGCGCCCGAGACGCTGCCCAAGGACCTCATCTGGTTCAAGTGGGAGGCCTATCTCACCTGGGTCACCGGCTTCCTGCTGCTGGTCGTGCTCTATTACCTGCAGGCGGACAGCTACCTGATCGACCCCAACATCATGCCGCTCACCCAGCTTCAGGCCATCGGCATCTCGATCGCGAGCCTTGCACTCGGCTGGGTGCTCTACACCGCGCTCTGCAAGTCGCCCATCGGCCGCAGCACGGGGCTTCTCGCCATCGTGCTCTTCGCCATGCTGCTGGCCTTCGCCTGGGGCTATACGCATGTGTTCTCCGGCCGCGGCGCCTTCATCCACATCGGCGCGCTGATCGGCACGCTGATGGCGGCCAATGTCTTCATGGTGATCATCCCCAACCAGCGCAAGATCACGGCGGCGCTGCTGAAGGGAGAGAAGCCGGACCCGCGGCTCGGCTCACAAGGCAAGCAGCGCTCGCTGCACAACACCTATCTGACACTCCCCGTGCTGGCGATGATGGTGTCGAACCATTTCCCGATGATCACCGACAGCCCGCATGCCTGGATGCTGGCGGGGCTCATCATCCTCGCCGGCGGACTCGCCCGCCACTTCCTGGTGCGTACCGAGGTGGGCGACCGCCACGCCGACCTGGCCTGGATGCTGCCCCTGATCGGCGCGGCGCTGGCCATGGGCCTCATGATCACGCAGCCCTCGAAGCTCGTGCTCTTCCCCGGCGAGGTGACCGATGCCGAGGCGCTCCATATCGTGCAGACGCGCTGTGCGGCCTGCCATGCGGAATATCCGGCCGATGCGACCATCAAGGTGGCGCCCAAGGGCGTTCATCTTGAGACGCTGGAACAGCTGAAGCGCTATTCGGCGCAGGTTTGGGTGCAGTCTATCGCCAACAAGGCCATGCCGCTCGGCAACCGAACCGGCATGCTGGACGAGGAGCGCGCCAAGCTCGGAACATGGATCGCCAGGCAATGATGAGCATCACGCAAGTCAACGCCATAAGCCCAAAGGCCTTCATCGAGGCATTCGGCGACGTGGCCGAGCACTCCCCCTGGGTGGCGCGCGAGGCCGATGCCTTCCGCCCCTTTGCCAGCCGCGAGACGCTGGTGAAGCATTTTGAGGCCGCCATCCGAGCCGCCAACCGTGACGCGCAGCTGGCCCTCGTCCGCGCCCATCCGGACCTCGCCGGCCGGGCCAAGCTCACCGATGACTCGACGAAGGAACAGGCGGGTGCTGGCCTCAACACGCTGACCGCGGATGAATTCGCCCGCTTCACGGACCTCAACACGCGCTACCGGGAGCGCTTCGGCTTCCCCTTTATCTTCGCGGTGAAGGGCGCCACCAAGCACATGATCCTCGACAGCTTCGCGGCGCGCGTCGGCAACGACCGTGATGCCGAATTCGAAACGGCGCTGAGCCAAGTCTGCCGCATCTTCCGCTTTCGCATCGAGGACAGGGTGTCGCCATGACACGGGTCATCAAAGGCCAGACGCTGAGCTTCGCCGAGTACGGCAAGGCGGTGCACGAAAGCACGGGCGCCATTGCCATCGGTGATGACGGTGTCATCCTGTGGGCCGGTCCACAGGCGCTGCTCCCGCAGGGCTTCGCCCAGGCGGAGGTCGATGACTACGGCGACAAGCTCGTCATGCCGGGCTTCATCGATGCCCACATCCACTTCCCGCAATACCGCATGCTGGCGGCACCTGGAAAGGACCTGCTCGACTGGCTCACACGCTTCACCTTCCCGGAGGAGAGCCGCTACGCCGATTCCGGCTATGCTCGTGCCGCGGCGCAAGTCTTCCTCTCCCGCCTGTTCCAGCACGGCACGACATCCGCACTCGCCTTCTGCTCGGTGCACAAGATCTGTGCCGATGCGCTCTTTTCCGCGGCGGATGCGCATGGCATGGCGCTCGTCACCGGCAAGACCATGATGGACAGGAACGCAATCCCCGCCGTTGAGGACACGCCAGAGACGGGCGCCCGTGAAACCGTCGAGCTCTATGAAAAGTGGCACGGCAAGGGACGGCTGCGCTATGCGGTGACGCCGCGCTTCGCGCCCACATCATCGGACGCGCAGCTCAAGGTCTCCGGCGAATTGCTCTCCTCGCTTCCCGGCGCGCTGATGCAGACGCATCTCTCCGAAAGCCCGCGCGAGATCGCCTTCGTGAAGGAGCTGTTCCCCTGGTCGAAGGACTATACCGACGTCTATGACCACTTCGGCCTCTTGAGCGGCCGCAGCCTCTTCGCCCATGGCATCCACCTCTCCGGACGCGAACGCGCGCGGCTCTCGGAGTCAGGGTCCACGGTGGTGCATTGCCCCACCTCCAACACCTTTCTCGGCTCGGGCCTCATGTCCATGCCCCGGCTGCGGGAGAAGAGCAGGCCCGTGCATTTGGGTGTGGCCACCGACGTCGGCGGCGGCACCAGCTATTCCATGCTGGCCACACTGGGCGAGGCCTACAAGGTGCAGATGCTGGCCGGCTACAAGCCCTCGGCGCACGAGCTCTTCGCCATGGCCACGCGCGGCAACGCGGAGCGATTGAAGATTGCGCATGAGACGGGCGCGTTGGAGCACGGCAAGTTCGCCGACATCGTGGTCCTGGACCCCAAGGCGACACCGGTTCTGGCCAGCCGCCAGGAACTCTCGACGTCACTTGAGGATGTGCTGTTCTCGCTGATGATTCTCGGCGACGACCGCGCGGTGGAGGCCACCTATGTAAGGGGCCGCAAGGTGCATGAGAGGCGTGAATCCCACCTTCAATGCCGTCATCCCGGCGAAAGCCTCGACCCCGCTTTGGGTCAGCATGTGCGGTGAGAAAGCGGCACCCCGGCTTCTTGTAGAGCCTCTTTCGCTTCGCACGCGATTCCACTTGCCCGCACGATGCCCGATGTCCATGCGGGCGCCGCTCCGGCAGCCGAACTGGCCGCGAACGCAGTGCCGGCGAGACCGCGGTCCGCCGCTGGCGCAACCGGTCAACCACCCAAGACCGCCCGCACAGGCCTCGCCGGGCCGAAGACCAGTTTCGACGCCACCCAAGAAGAGATTGCCGCCAAGACCGGCGCTCCCGATGCCGCGGTCTCGGCATGAATTCACCTCACCCCTGGATCCTGGCGGGCTTCCTTGCGCGTTCGAGCGGCACGGACTAGATAGTGCCGACAGCTTTCAAGGAGGAACGACAATGGCTCTCGAACTGCCCGCCCTGCCCTATGCCTATGACGCGCTTGGCGCCTACATGTCCAAGGAGACGCTGGAGTATCATCACGACAAGCACCATATGGCTTACGTGACCAACGGAAACAACGCGCTGAAGGACAGCCCGCTGGCCTCGAAGTCCGTCGAGGAGATCTGCAAGATCGCCTTCGCCGAAAAGAACGCGCCCCTCATCAACAACGTCGGCCAGCACTACAACCACGTCCATTTCTGGAACTGGATGAAGCCCAATGGCGGCGGCAAGAAAATTCCGGCCAAGCTGCAGGCGGCGATCGACGCGGACCTCGGCGGCTATGACAAGATGCGCACCGACTTCATCCAGGCCGGCGTCACGCAGTTCGGCTCCGGCTGGGCCTGGATCGCCAAGAAGGACGGCAAGCTCGTCATCATGAAGACGCCAAACGGCGAAAATCCGCTGATGCACGGCGCCTCCCCCATCCTCGGTTGCGACGTGTGGGAGCACAGCTATTACATCGACTACCGCAACCTGCGCCCGAAATATCTCGAAGCCTTCGTCGACAACCTGGTCAACTGGGACTATGTCGACGAGATGTTCTCGAAGGCGTAAGCTCAGGCGAGTCCGGAACGACAGAGCGGCCGGGCCAAGCCCGGCCGTTTTCGCTGGAAAGGATGGTGAACTTGGTTCCCGTGTTCGATGGCCATAACGACGTGCTGCTCCGCCTGTGGAGCAAGAAGTCCGGTGACCCGGTTGCCGATTTCCTGAACGGTGACACCGGCGGCCACCTCGACCTGCCGCGCATGATCAAGGGCGGTTTCCAGGGCGGCTTCTTCGCCATCTTCGCGCCAAGCCCGGCGGATGCCGACCTCGACGACGACGAGGACATGAACCCGCCCCCCGCCGACCAGGTGGGCCAGGTGGGCGCACTCAACGCCACCATCGGCATGGCCTCGATCCTGTTCCGCATCGAGGAACGTTCGGAAGGCCGCTTCAAGGTGTGCCGGACGGCAGCGGAGATTCGCGACGCCGTGGCCCAGGGCCAGATCGCCGCAATTTTCCATATCGAGGGCGCGGAGGCGATCGACCCCGAGCTCAAGTCGCTCGACGTGCTGCACAAGGCAGGCCTGCGCTCGCTGGGCCTCGTGTGGAGCCGCGACAATGCCTTCGGCCAAGGCGTGCCCTTCCGCTTCCCGTCCTCGCCCGATACCGGCGGCGGCCTCAGCGAGGCGGGCAAGGCGCTGGTGCGCCGCTGCAATGAGCTCAGGATTATGGTCGACCTCTCGCACCTCAACGAAAAGGGCTTCTGGGACGTGGCGCGCCATTCCACCGCGCCGCTGGTCGCCACCCATTCCAACGCGCATGCGCTCTGTGCCTCCTCGCGCAACTTGACCGACGACCAGCTCAATATCATCGGCCAGACCGGCGGCATGGTGGGCCTCAATTTCGCCAATGGCTTCCTGCGCGCCGACGGCCGCTGGCAGAGCGAGAACGGGCTGGACACCATGCTCCGCCACCTCGATCACCTGATGAAGCACGCCGGCGAGGACCATGTGGGGCTGGGCTCCGACTTCGACGGCGCCCGAATCCCCTCCCAGATCGGCGACGTGACCGGCCTGCCCCGGCTGGTCGAAGCCATGGCGGCGCACGGTTATGGCGAAGACCTCAGCCGCAAGCTGTGTTCGGAGAACTGGATGCGGGCGCTGGAACGCACCTGGGGTGAATAACCTTTATCGAGGCTTTGCACTGGACTATTAGCAATGCTAATAGTCCTCTCATGAAACTTTCCGAGTGGCTCGCTAATAGCAGCACATCACAATCCGAACTGGCGCGCCGGCTGGGGGTCACCCAGGGCCGGGTTTCGCAGCTGGTGGCGGGGGCGCAGCCCTCGCTCGATCTCGCCAACAAGATTGCCGCCGCCACGGGCAACAAGGTGCGCCCCACCGATTTTGGAGACCAGACCATGCCGAACCAGCAGAAGCTCGACCCCGTCGAGGATGCGATCAAGGCCGTTGCCGCCGGCGAGATGGTGGTGGTGGTCGACGACGACGACCGCGAAAACGAGGGCGACCTGATCGCGGCGGCCGCCAAGATCACAGCCGAGCAGATGGCCTTCATGGTGCGCCACACCTCCGGCATCGTGTGCACGCCGATCACTGCGGAAGACGCCAAGCGCCTGAAGCTCGACCCCATGGTGGCGCTGAACGACGCGCCCATGGGCACCGCCTTCACCGTGACGATCGACTACAAGGAAGGCCTCACCACCGGCATTTCGGCCAGGGAGCGTGCGGCGACCTGCCATGCGCTGGCCAACCGCAATGTGGTGGCGGATGATTTCGTGCGCCCCGGCCACATCTTCCCGCTGGTCGCCAAGTCAGGCGGCGTGCTGATGCGCTCGGGCCACACGGAAGCGGCCGTGGACCTCGTGAAGCTCGCCGGCCTCCACCCCGCGGGCGTCATCTGCGAGCTCGTCAATGATGACGGCTCGGTAAAACGCGGGCAGCAGGTGATAGCCTTCGCGCGCGAGCATGGCTTCAAGATCATCTCGGTCGCGGACCTCATCGCCTATCGCCAGCGCCGCGAGCGCCTGGTCGAGCAGACCGCCCAGTTCGATGTCGAAACGGCGATCGGCAAGGCCCGGGGCTATTCCTTCGTCACGCCCTTCGACCAGGTGGAACAGCTGGCGCTGGTCTTCGGCGACGTGTCAGCAGCCAAGGCGGTGCCCGTGCGGCTTCACCGCGAGAACGTGCTGGAGGACGTGTTCGGCACGCGCAGCACGCTGGGCAAGGTGTTCGAGGTGTTCAAGCGCGAGGGTGCGGGCATTCTCGTCTACCTGCAGGAAGGGGCCGCCGGCGTTCCGGCAGGCCAACTCTCGGTTGCGGAGAAGACCGGCAGCGCCGCCCAGCGCCAGCAGTCGTGGCGGGACGTAGGGCTTGGCGCACAGATCTTGCGCGACCTCAACGTCAGCTCCATCCGCCTCGTCTCCTCCTCCAACCGGCACTATGTGGGCCTCTCCGGATTCGGTATCGCGATCGCCGAAACGATCAAGCTCGACTAGGGCCGCGCGCCCGGCCTAAGTTACTGGTTATGCGGGCGACCCGACCGAAACAGCCGAGGGATGACCAGCCGGTGATTATCGGCTGGCGCGAGAAGGTAAGCCTGCCGCAGCTTGGCGTGGGCGCCTTCTCCGCCAAGATCGACACCGGGGCGCGCTCGGCGGCCCTTCACGCCACCAACATCGAGCGCGACGACCATCACGTGAACTTCGTGCTGCCGCTGCCGAAGCGGAACCACCACTGCCGCCTGCCGCTCAAGGGCATGAAGCGAGTGAAAAGCTCCAACGGCCAGATCGAAACCCGCGCCGTGGTCGAGACCGACGTGAAGATCGGCAAGGTCACTCTGAAGATCGACGTGACGCTGACTGACCGCACCGACATGGATGTCGCCATGCTCATCGGCCGCGGCTGCCTGGGGCCTGACTTCCTCGTCCACCCGGCCAAGACCAACATCCTCTCGCCCCGGAAACGCAAGACGCCATGAAGATTGCGCTGCTCACCAGGAACCCCAAGCTCTATTCGCACCAGCGCCTGATCGAGACGGCGGAGAAGCGCGGGCACCAGATGGCGCCCATAGACTATCTCAAATGCTACATGAACATCACCTCCAAGAAGCCGGAACTGCGCTATCTGGGCGAGAAGCTCGAAGGCTTCGACGCGGTGATCCCGCGGATCGGCGCATCGCACACCTTCTACGGCATGGCGGTGCTCCGCCAATTCGAGATGATGGGCGTCTATCCGGTCAATGAATCGGTGGCGATCGGCCGCTCGCGCGACAAGCTGCGCTCGCTGCAATTGCTGGCGCGCGACGGGGTGGGCCTTCCCGTCACCGCTTTCGCGCATGATTCGAAACGCACGGACGATCTCCTCGGCATCGTCGGCGGGGCGCCTGTGGTGATCAAGCTGCTCGAAGGCACGCAAGGGATCGGCGTGGTTCTGAGCGAGACGCACAAATCCGCCAAGTCGGTGATCGAGGCCTTTCACGGAGCGGATGTGGCGATCCTGGTGCAGGAGTTCATCAAGGAGGCGGAGGGCCGCGACATCCGCGCCTTCGTGGTCGGCCGTACATTGCTCGCCGCCATGGAGCGCAAGGGCGCCAAGGACGACTTCCGCTCCAACCTGCACCGCGGCGGCTCGGCACGGACGATCGAGCTGACGCCGCTCGAGAAGGCGACGGCGCTGAAGGCGGCGCGCTCCATGGGGCTCAATGTGGCGGGCGTCGACATGCTGCGCTCCGACCATGGGCCGGTGGTGATGGAGGTCAATTCCTCGCCCGGCCTCGAGGGAATCGAGAAGGCGACGGGCGTCGACGTGGCGCAGGCGATCATCAAGTTCATCGAGCGGCACGCCAGGCCCGGCCGCACCAGGACCAAGGGCAAGGGATGAGCGTGTTCACGCTGGGCGAGGCGGACGTGCAGCCGGGCCAGCGCGCCACGGTCGATTTGCCCGTCAGCATGCTCTCCAACCACACCCATGTGGCCCTGCCCGTGCATGTGGCGCGCGGCGAGGAGGATGGGCCCGTGATCTTCCTCTCGGGCGCCATCCATGGCGACGAGATCCAGGGGGTGGAGATCATCCGCCGCATCCTCACCCATCCGGCGTTGCTGAAGCTCAAGGGCACGCTGCTGGCGGTGCCCATCGTCAATAGCTTCGGCTTTCTCAACCACACGCGCTACATGCCGGACCGGCGCGACCTGAACCGCAGCTTTCCCGGCTCCGACCGCGGCTCGCTTGCCAGCCAGGTGGCGGACATCTTCTTCCGCGAGGTGGTGCTGCGCAGCGGCTATGGCATCGACTTCCACACCGCAGCGCTGCACCGCACGAATTTGCCGCAGATCAGGCTGGCGCCGGAGGAACCGGAACTTCTCGCCCTCGCCGAGGCCTTCGCGCCGCCCGTCATCCTGCTCTCGCGGCTGCGCGAAAAATCGCTGCGGCTTGCGGCGGGCGAAGCGGGGGTGAAGGTACTGCTCTATGAGGGCGGCGAGGCGCTGCGCTTCGACGAAATGGCGATCGATGCAGCGGTCAAGGGCACGCTCCGCGTGATGGCGCATCTCGGCATGATCGGCCCGGTGCCGGTGACGCTTGCGCCCGCGCCGGTATTCTCCGACTCGAGCGCCTGGGTCAGGGCGCCCGAAAGCGGCATCCTCCACACCACGCGCCGCATCGGCGACCGGGTGGGACAGCGCGAGGTGGTAGGCGTGGTGGCGGACCCGCTCGGCACATCCTCCCTGCCGCTGGTGTCGGACGAGGACGGCATCATCGTGGGCCGCACCAACCTGCCGATCGTCAACCGCGGCGATGCGGTGTTCCACATCGCCAAGGCGAAGCCGCTCGCCACCATCAAGGAACAGGGCAAGACGGCGGCTGCGCTTGCCGACGAGGATGAGATCATCTGACACAACTGAGGGCGGTACGTTGCGCCAGCCTTTGAGGGGCGCCCGCGAGCCGTTATCCCGGCGCGAGACCGGGGTGAGGCCAAATGAGTCTATCTTCGCGTAAGGCCGCCCAAAATCCCGCGGATCAGCATGTTGCCGATCTGGCGGCCCGCGGTGCTGGCCATGTTCTTGACGAAACGGTCGGTGGCGGTTTCGCGCGAGGGGGCTCGGGACCCGGATTTCGCCTGTTTTTCGGCCTCTCTTTCCGCCTTTGCCTTCTCGGCCGCGGCGGCGCGTTCCTTCGCGCGCTTCTCCAGGATCTCATAGGCCGACTCGCGGTCCTCGGCCTGTTCGTAATTGCCGTAGACCGGCGTGTTCCTGACGATCTTCTGGCGCTCTTCGGGCGTGATCGGGCCCATGCGCGAGGACGGCGGGCGGATCATGGTGCGCTCCACCATGGTGGGAACGCCCTTGGGATCGAGCACCGAGACCAGCGCCTCCCCCTTGCCGAGCTGGGTGATGGCCTCTTCCGTCTTGAAGGCCGGGTTGGGCCGGAAGGTCGAGGCGGCGGTGGCGACCGCCTTCTGCTCGCGCGGCGTATAGGCGCGCAGCGCATGCTGGATGCGGTTGCCCATCTGGGCCAGCACGGACTCCGGAATGTCGAGCGGGTTCTGCGTCACGAAATAGATCCCGATGCCCTTGGAGCGGATGAGCTTCACCGTCTGCTCGATCTTCTGAACAAGCCCCGGCGGCGCTTCGGAGAACAAGAGATGCGCCTCGTCGAAGAAGAAAACGAGCTTGGGTTTTTCGGGATCGCCCACTTCGGGCATCTGCTCGAAGAGTTCGGACATCATCCACAGCAGGAAAGTGGCGTAGAGCTGCGGCGAGTTGATGAGTTTGCCGGCAGCCAGCACGTTCATGTAGCCCTTGCCGTTCAGCGTGGTGCGCATGAAGTCCCTGATGTCGAGGGCGGGCTCGCCGAAGAAATTATTGCCGCCCTGCTCCTCCAGCACCACGAGGCGGCGCTGGATGGCGCCGATCGTCGGGGCGGCGAGGTTGCCGTATTCGGTCGTGAGCTCCTTGCCCCACCCGCCAAGCTCTTTCAACAGCGCCCGGAGGTCTTTCAGGTCGAGAAGGGCCAAGCCTTCCTTGTCGGCGAGTTTGAAGGCGATGTTGAGAGCGCCCTCCTGCGCCTCCGACAGGCCCATGAGGCGCGACAGCATCAAGGGACCCATCTCGGTGATGGTGGTGCGGACCGGGTGGCCCTGCTCGCCGAACAGGTCCCAGAAGATCGCGGGCGCCGCCTCGAAGCCATAATCGTCGAAGCCCATGGATTTGGCGCGCTCGATGAGCGGCTCCCGCGGCTCGCCCGCCATGGCGATGCCGGACAGATCGCCCTTCACATCCGCCGCGAAAACCGGCACGCCCGCGTTGCAGAAACCCTCCGCCATGATCTGCAGCGTCACCGTCTTGCCGGTGCCGGTGGCGCCGGTGACGAGGCCGTGGCGGTTGGCCATGCCGAGGAACAGTTCCTCGCGCTTGCCGCTTTGTCCGATGAAGATCGAAGGCTCTGACATTCTGCGGCGTCCCCGGATATAATCGCTTCGCTGCGTTGTTTATTCTATATGGAAGCCCGTAGCGCAATGCGTGAAGAGGAGTTCGCGAATGCAAGATCTGATCGGGCGCATCGCCGCCGCCACCGGCCTTCCCGAGGACAGGGCCGCCAAGGCGCTGGGCATCATGCTGAACCTGATCCAGACGCAGGGCAACCAGAACAAGGTCCGGGACCTCTTCGACAAGCTGCCGGGCGCCGCGGAACTGGCCCGCGAACAGGGCGGCGACGGGGCAGGCTGGGGCGGCGGCGGGCTTCTCGGCATGCTGGCGGGTGGCATGATGGGCGGCCCCCTTGCCGCCATCTCGAAGCTTACCGCGGCGGGGCTGTCGATGGACCAGATCAAGGCGCTGAACACCACGGCGCTGGACTATGCCAAGGAGAAGGCGGGCGCCCCGCTCGTCAAGGACGTGGCGGGCTCGATCCCCGGTCTTTCGGGGTATGTTTACAGGTGAGCATGGACCAGCCCGTCTTCCGCGTCCGGGGACTGTGCAAGACCTACCGCACGGGCGAGGTGGAGGTGCAGGCGCTGAGGGGGGTGGATTTCGAGGCATGGCCTGGCGAGTTCATCGTCATCCTGGGGCCCTCGGGCTCGGGCAAGTCGACCTTCCTCAACATCATCGGCGGGCTCGACAGCGCGACGGGCGGCGATGCGTGGTTCCGCGATCACGCGCTGACGCGCCAGAGCGAGGCGGCGCTGACCCGCTACCGGCGCGACCATGTGGGCTTCATCTTCCAGTTTTATAATCTCGTGCCGAGCCTCACGGCGCGCGAGAACGTGAAGCTCGTGACCGAAATCGCGCGGAACCCGATGCAGCCTGAGGAGGCCCTGGCCCTCGTCGGCCTGTCCGCCCGCATGGACCATTTTCCGGCGCAGCTTTCCGGCGGCGAACAGCAGCGCGTGGCGATCGCGCGCGCCATCGCCAAGCGGCCTGACGTTCTGCTCTGCGACGAGCCCACCGGAGCGCTCGATTCGAAGACCGGCATCAAGGTGCTGGAAGCGCTGGCCGCGGTTGCAGCCGAAACGAAAGCGACCACGCTGGTCATCACGCATAATGCGGCGATTGCGGCGATCGCCGGCCGGGTGGTGAATTTCGCCAATGGCGCCATCGCCTCCGAACAGATCAATGCCGTGCGCAAGAAACCCTCGGAAGTGAGCTGGTGATCCGCGTCCTGGACATCAAGCTGCTGCGCGACTTGCGCAGGCTGTGGCCCCAGGCGCTGGCCATCGCGCTGGTCATGGCGGCGGGCGTGGCGACGCTGATCCTGGGCGCCGGGGCGCATGATTCGCTCGCCACCACGCGCGAGCGCTACTACGAGGCGAACCGCTTCGCCGATGTCTTCGCCGGCCTGACGCGCGCGCCCAAGGCGCTGCAGCCCGAGATCGCGGCCATCGATGGCGTCGCGGCGGCCGAGACGCGGATCGAGAAAATCGCGCTTGCCGATCTTCCCGGCATGGCGGAGCCAGCCTCAGTGCTGCTGGTCTCGGTTCCCGACCATGGGGAACAGGTCCTGAACCGCGTCTACCTGCGCTCCGGCCGGATGCCCAGCGCCGATAGCGGCGGCGAGGCGCTGGCCAGCGCCGGCTTCGCGCGCGCCCACGGCCTCAGGGAAGGCAGCACCATCCGTGTGCTGATCAATGGCAGGCAGCGCGAATTGCGGATCAGCGGCACGGCCCTGTCGCCCGAATTCGTCTATGCGCTGGGGCCCGGCGCGCTGATGCCCGACGAGCGGCGCTACGGCATCCTGTATCTTCCCGAACGCGAGATGTCCGCCGCTTATGACCTCGAAGGGGCGTTCAATTCGGTCTCGCTCCGGCTGGTCAGGGGCAGCAACCCGGACAAGGTGATCGCCGCGCTCGACCGGCTGCTCGACCGCTATGGCGGGCTTGGCGCCTATCCGCGAAAGGACCAGACCTCGCATGCCTTCCTCGATGCGGAGCTGCAGCAATTGCGCGCCATGAGCCGGATATTGCCGCCGATCTTCCTGGTCGTCTCGGCCTTCCTCGTCAACATGACGCTGACCCGGCTCATTGCGCTGGAGCGCGAGCGGATCGGCCTGCTCAAGGCCATGGGCTATTCCTCCCTTGCGGTGGTCAGGCACTATGCCGGCTTCGTGACGCTGATCGCCGTTCTGGGAATCGCGATCGGCGTGGTGGCGGGCACCTGGCTCGGCGCCGGGATGACGACGCTTTATGCGCAGTTCTTCAGCTTTCCCTTTCTCGTCTTCAGCCGCAACCCGGCGGTCTATGGCATCGCCGCGGGTGCAACCTATGCGGCGGCCCTGCTGGGCGCGGTGAAGGCGGTGCGTGAGGTGGCGTGGCTCTCGCCCGCGGTTGCCATGTCGCCGCCCGCGCCCCAGCGCTACCGCAAGGTGCTGGGCGGGCGCGTCGAGCTTTCGCGCTACGTGCGCCAGTCGAGCGTCATCGTTATCCGGCACCTGACGCACTGGCCGCTCCGCACCCTGAGCGGCATTTTCGGCATGGCCCTGGCGGTGGCGATCCTCGTGGGCTCGCTCTGGACTTTCGGCTCCATCAACCTCATGATCGACGCGACCTTCCGCCTGAGCGACCGGCAGGACGCGGCGATCACCTTCACCTCGCTGCGGCCGATGAGTGCGCTCTACGAGGCCCGCAGGCTTCCCGCGGTGATGGAGGCCGAGCCCTTCCGCGCGCTCCCCGTCAAACTCCGCCACGGACCGGCGGAGCGGCGCGTCTCGCTCGTCGGCAAGTCCAGGGAAGCCTCGCTCTCGCGCGTGCTGGACGGCAGCCTCAAGCCCGTGGTTCTGCCGAGCGAGGGCCTGGTGATCTCGGATGCGCTGGCGAGGCTTCTCAGGGCCGGGATCGGCGATGAGATCGAGGTCGAGATCCTCGAAGGGCGGCGGCAGACGGTAATGCAGCCGGTGTCTGCGATCATCACCGGCTTCATCGGGCTCACCGCCTACATGAACCTCGACGCGATGAACCGCATGCTGATGGAAGGCGCCGCGATATCCGGCGTCTATCTGGGCCTCGACATGGAGGCACGGGACCAGCTCTTCTCCGTGCTGAAGGAGACCCCTGCCGCGAGCTTCATCGCGCTCCAATACGCCGCGCTCGAGAAATTCCGCGAGACGCTCGCGCAGAATGTGACCATCATGATCTCCGTCTACGCGGCGTTCGCCGGGATCATCGCCTTCGGCGTCGTCTACAACTTCGCGCGCATCTCGCTTTCGGAACAGGGGCGCGAGATGGCGAGCCTGCGGGTGCTGGGCTTCACCAAGGCCGAGGTCTCGGGCCTGCTCATGGGCGAACTTGCCGTGGTGGCGATCCTGGCGCAGCCGCTGGGCTGGCTCCTGGGTTACAGCTTCGCGCTGATGATGGCGGAAGGCTTCCGCACCGAGCTTTACCGCGTGCCGCTGGTGGTCAACCGCGAGGTCTTCGCCTGGGCGAGCCTCGTGGTGTTCGCGGCGGCGGCGGTCTCCGGCCTGGTGGTCCGGCGGCGCATCGACAGGCTGGACATGATCGAAGTATTGAAGACAAGGGAATGACATGCTCCGGCGCCTGATCACACTGGCACTTCTCCTCGCCGTCCTGGCGGGCCTCGCCTGGGCCTTCTGGCCGCGGCCGCTTCACGTCGAGACGGCGGTGATCGGAAAACGCGATCTCAGCGTCACTGTCGAGGAAGAGGGAAAGAGCCGCATCCGCGAGGTCTTCTCCGTGTCGGCCCCGATCAACGGGCAAGTCTTGCGCATCGGCCTTCATGCCGGCGACGCGGTGGTGAAGAACGAGACGGTGGTGGTATCGATCCGCCCCGTGGCGCCGGGCCTTCTCGATGCCAGGCTGAAGCGCGTGGCGGAGGCCGCCGCCGCCTCGGCCCGCGCCAGCGTGGGGCTTGCCGCGGCGGAGGTGAAGCAGGCGGAGGCGCAGCTGACCTTCAGCAGAACCGAGCTCGAGCGCGCCGAGCGCCTGTGGCGCCAGGGCACGATTTCGGAACGCGCGCTCGACAAGGCGCAGCTCGACGTGGCGACCGCCGCCGCCGCCCTCGACAGCGCCCGCGCCTCGCTCTCCGTGCGCGAGAAGGAACTGCAGCGCGCCGAGGCGGCGCTCATCGAGAACGAGGCCAGCGAAGGACCCTGCTGCACCGACATCAAGGCCCCGGCGACCGGCCGCATCCTGCGCGTTCTGACGGAAAGCGAGCAGGTGGTGCAGGCCGGAACGCCGCTGATGGAGATCGGAGATCCCGCCGATATCGAGATCATGGCCGAGGTGCTCTCGCGCGATGTGGTGGAGATCAGGCCGGGGGCGCCGGCCGTCATCGACAACTGGGGCGGGCCGCCGCTTCCCGCCACGGTGCGGCGCGTCGAGCCCTCCGCGATCACCAAGGTCTCCGCGCTCGGGATCGAGGAGCAGCGGGTGCCGGTCATCCTCGACCTCGCCGAAGGCGCGCGCGAGGCTACGCTTGGCGACGGCTTCCGCGTGGTGGCGCGGATCACCGTGTGGGAGGGCAAACAGCTGGTCGCCGTTCCCATCGCCGCACTGTTCCGGCAGGGGGGCGACTGGGCGGTCTATGTGGTGGCGAACGGCCGGGCGGAGTTGCGCCTGGTGGAACTGGGCCGCCGCAATGCGGCATTCGCCGGCGTAAACAAGGGTCTTGCGGCGGATGACGTTGTCATCCTCCATCCCTCCGACCGGTTGGCGGATGGCGTGGCGGTCGTTTCCGGTCTCGCGGATTAGACAGGGCGGTTTGCGGCTTGCCATTGCAGGAGCCAGATCAAGAGCTTGAGCATGATCTTATCGCGAAGGCGGGTTCCACTTTTGCGGATCATGCTTTAGACAATCTGCATGAGAAACAGACTTGCAAACGATGAGTGATCTGACGCTGGCCGACAAGTTCCCGGCGGTAAACCGGGCCGAATGGATGAAGCGCGTCGAAGCGGTGCTGAAGGGCGCCAGTTTCGAGGAAAAGCTGGTCCACACCTCCGCTGACGGCATCCGGCTGGAGCCGGTCTATGGCCAGATCGCTGCCCCGCGCGCGGCACGGGCCCGGCAGGCGCCGTGGACGGTATTCCAGCGCGCCGACCACCCGGATGCATCCCGCGCCAACGAGCAGGCCCTCGACGATCTCGCCAATGGCGCCACCGGCCTGGTGCTGGTGACGAAGGATGCCGCGACCGCACGCGGCTACGGCATCGATCCCGCGCGGCTCGCCCGCGTGCTGCAGGGCGTGCACCTTCATGCCATCGCACTGCGCATCGAAGGCGGCGCCTCGATGGCGCTGGCCGATCTCATCGCCACGCAGCCGATCGACCCCGAGCGGCTCGACATATCTTTCGCACTCGCGTCTCCCGCCGATGCGGCGGAATTGGCGCGGCTCGGATATGCCGGGCCCTATATGGAGGCCGACGGACGCGCATGGCATGAGCGGGGCGCCACGGAGGCGCAAGAGCTTGGCGCCACGCTGGCGTCAGCCGTGGCGGCGATGCGCGGGATCGACGGCTTGAACGATGTGCACCTGTCGCGCGCCGTGGGCGTGACGCTGGCCGCGAGCCAGGACATGTTCGCCACGCTTGCCAAGTTCCGCGCCATGCGCCTGATTTGGCGGCGGGTGCTGCAGGCCTGTGGCCTTCCCGATGCGCCGCTCAGGCTTCATGCCGAAACCTCCTGGCGGATGATGGCGGTGAAGGACCCGCACACGAATATCCTGCGCGCCACGGCCGCCGTGTTCGGCGCTGGCCTGGGCGGGGCGGATTCGATCTCGGTGCTGCCCTTCTCGCTGGCGCAGGGCCTGCCCAACGCCTTCGCCCGCCGCGTGGCGCGCAATGTGCAGACGGTGCTGGCCGAGGAAGCCAATCTCTGGCGCGTCGCCGACCCCGCCTCCGGCGCGGGCTATATCGAGACCTATACGCAGGGATTGTGCGAGAAGGCGTGGGCCGTGTTCCAGAATGCCGAAGCAGGCGACTGGCCGGCGCCTGACCCCGCTTCGGCCCAGGGCCTGCCGCTGATCGGCACCACGGCCTATCCGCTAAGCCAAGAATATGCCCCCGAAACGGAGGCCCTGTGATGAGCCGCATTCCCGATTTCTCGCGGATTGCCTTCGAACCATCCTCCGTGGACGGATGTTCAGGCCATGACTGGCTGACGCCGGAAGGGCTGCATGTGAAGTGCGCCTATGGGCCCGATGACATGGCGGGCATCGGCTTTCTCGGCGCATGGCCGGGTACTGCGCCGTTTCTGCGCGGGCCCTATCCCACCATGTACACGGCGCAGCCCTGGACGATCCGGCAATATGCCGGCTTCTCCACGGCGGAGGAGTCCAACGCCTTCTACCGCCGCAACCTGGCGGCGGGGCAGATGGGCCTCTCCATCGCCTTCGACCTTGCAACCCACCGCGGCTATGATTCGGACCATCCGCGCGTGGCGGGCGACGTCGGCATGGCGGGTGTGGCGATCGATTCGATCTATGACATGCGGACATTGTTCGACGGCATTCCGCTCGACCGGATGACGGTGTCGATGACCATGAACGGCGCGGTGCTGCCGGTCATGGCGCTCTACATCGTGGCGGGCGAGGAGCAGGGCGTGCCGCCGGAGAAGCTCGCGGGGACCATCCAGAACGACATCCTGAAAGAGTTCATGGTCCGCAACACCTTCATCTATCCGCCGCAGGCGTCGATGAGGATCGTATCCGACATCTTCCGCTACACCTCCGGGCGGATGCCGAAGTTCAACTCGATCTCGATTTCCGGCTACCACATGCAGGAAGCCGGCGCCACGGCGGATCTCGAGCTCGCCTATACGCTGGCGGATGGCCTCGAATATGCGCGCGCAGGCGTCGCGGCGGGCCTTGCCATCGATACGTTCGCGCCGCGGCTTTCCTTCTTCTGGGCCATCGGCATGAACTTCTTCATGGAGGTGGCCAAGATGCGCGCCGCCCGCATGATCTGGGCCAGGCTGATTGGGCGCTTCGACCCCCGGGACGAGCGCTCGCTGGCCTTGCGCACCCATTGCCAGACGAGCGGCTGGAGCCTCGCCGCGCAGGACGTGTTCAACAATGTGACGCGCACCTGCATCGAGGCGATGGCGGCAACGCAAGGCGGAACCCAGTCGCTGCACACCAATTCGCTGGACGAGGCGCTGGCGCTTCCCACCGATTTCTCGGCCCGCATCGCGCGCAATACGCAGCTCTTCCTGCAGCAGGAGGCGGGCGCCTGCAATGCGATCGACCCCTGGGGCGGGAGCTATTTCATCGAGCGGCTGACCGCCGATCTGGCTGCCAAAGCCTGGGCCCACATCGAGGAGATCGAGGCCATGGGCGGCATGGCCAAGGCCATCGAGGCCGGCATCCCCAAGTCGCGCATCGAGGAGGCGGCCGCGCGCACCCAGGCCCGCATCGACACGGGCGAGCAGGCGGTGATCGGCGTCAACAAGTATCAGGTTGCGGGCGATGCCAGGATCGACATCCTGAAGGTCGACAATTCCGCCGTGCGCGCTGCTCAAATCGAGAAGCTGCAGCGGCTCAAGGCCGAGCGCAACGGGGCGGAGACGCAAGGCGCGCTGGCGAAGCTCACTGACGTGGCGAAGACGGGCCAGGGCAACCTGCTCGCCGCCGCCGTCGATGCCGCACGCGCCAAGGCGACAGTGGGCGAAATCTCGCTGGCGCTGGAGAAGGTGTTCAACCGCCACACACCGGCGATCCGCGCGGTGACGGGTGTCTATGCCGCAACCCCGCGCGACACGCACAAGATCGATCAGGCAAAGCGAGCCGTCATGGCTTTCAAGGAATCGGATGGCCGCGCCCCGAAACTCCTCGTCGCCAAGGTCGGCCAGGATGGGCATGACCGCGGCCAGAAGGTGATCGCCTCGGCCTTCTCCGACATGGGCTTCGACGTGGTGATCGGCCCGCTGTTTGCCACACCGGAAGAGGTGGCGAAGCAGGCGGTGGAGGAGAAGGCCCATGCCGTCGGCGTCTCGACACTCACCGCCGGGCATTTGACTCTTGTCCCGCTGCTCAAAGCCGCGCTCGACAAGGCCGGCCGCTCCGACATCATGATCGTTGTCGGCGGCGTCATCCCGCCGGAGGACGTGCAGACGCTCATCGACATGGGCGCGGCGGCGGTGTTCCCGCCGGGGACGGTGATCCCGGATGCCGCACTGGCGCTGCTCGACAGGCTGAACCAGAAATTGGGTTACGCGCAGAGGGCGGCGGAGTAGCCTCTACACTTTCTCCCCGCGCCTCATCATGCCCGGGCTTGTCCCAGGCATCTTTTTCACGGCCGCCAAAAAGATCGTCGGGACATGCCCGGCGATGATGAGAGGTTTAAGAATTGCTCAGCGCGTTTGACTCTCAGAACTTCACCTTCGCCATCGTCGCGCGGTGGTCGCTGGGCCAGGGCGTGACCACGATGTCAGCCTCCGGCGCCTTCTCGCCGACGATGCCCGCGGAGAGAACCTGAAGGTCTTTCGCGCGGGCCAGTGCGAAGTCAATGCGGTCGTGGTGGTCATCCTTGGCGGTGGCTTCCGTGGTGGGCGTCCAGGTCATGCCGGGCTTCAGGCCGGCATCGGGATAGACGGCGCGGAAGGTGTCGACGAAGCCCTTATCTTCTATTGCCTTTACCGTGGGGAACGGCACCACCATCGGCTGGTTGCCGGCCTTAACGGCCGATTCCGTCCAGTCGCGGTGCGAGGGTTCGTTGAAGTCACCGAACACGAAGGCGGCGTCCGCCTCGCCCGCTGCGGCCATGTCGTCGAACAGCAGCTTGAGTGCGGGGCCGCGGGTTGCCGCCGCGGCCTTCACCGCCTCTTCCGCCGTCTTCAGGAAGGGCGCGTTGCCATATTCGATGCCGAGCAGCTGGTAGGGTTGGTAGGGCGAGTCATCGAGATGGATGTTGAAGGCGTGCACCTTGCGGCCGTCGACAATGATCTCGACACCGGTGTCATTTGGTGTGGCCTTGCCGATGGGATAGCGGCTGAGGATGGCGTTGGACCAGAGCGCGTCGTTCTGCTTGGTCTGGTCATAGTAATAGTAGCCCAGCGCCGCAGCCATCTTGGGCGCCACGCTGCCGCCTACCGGCGGGCAGGAATCGGCGGTGCAGGGGTCGCTCTCGAGGCGGGTTTCCTGGATGCCGATGATGTCGGCGTTCACCGCCTTGATGACGGCAACGGTTTCGTCCACCGGTTTCTTTGCATTGCCGCCGCCGCCCCAGACATTGAAGCTCATGATGGTGAGGTCGGTGGCCTGGGCCGAGCCGGCCAGCGCAGCAAGAATGGCCGTGGCGAGAAGCATCTGTCGCATGCGGATCTCCTGACTGATCATTCGACCATTGCGCGACGATGTGACGGGCGCGTTACAGCCGCAAGCCCCGCACCTCGCCCACCTCGATCTTGCGCCAGTTGGCGAGGTCGTGGTGGCGGAAGCGCTCCAGAGTGGCCTTCTCCCCGGGGGTCCACACGTCGAGAGCGGAGAGCACCGCCGCGATGGCCACTTCTGCGGCCCGCGCGGCGCCGTCGTCGATCTTCAGCGCGATGCCCAGTCCCGCGTGTGGAATCGCGGCGCAATAGACGCCCTCGGCCCCGGTCTTGATGAAGAGGCGCGGCACGGCCTCCATGATCAGCGTGTCGAAGTCGCCGGTGCCCGCCACCATGAAGGGATGCTTGCGCACCGCATCGATGATGCGGCGGGCCGCCTTGTTCGCCGGATCGGAAAAGCGGGCAAAGCCGAGCGCGAGGTTCTTCAGCGGAATGGCCCAGGTCGGCACCGAGCAGCCATCCACGCCGACGGGCTGCTGCGAGAGGTCGACTTCGCAGAGTTCGCCGATGCGCCGGGCGATGGCCTGCTGCACCGGATGGTCGAGCTTCACATAGCCCTGCGGGTCGGCGCCGAGCTGGCGGGCGAGCGCCAGCATGCCGGCATGCTTGCCGGAACAATTGTTGTGGACGGCGGCGCAAGGCTCGCCACGGCGGATCAGGTCGAAGCGCGCCGCCTCGAAATAGGGCCAGTGGGCGCCGCATTCATAAAGGCTCTCGGCATTGCCGCCCTTGGCCAGCATGGCGCGGGCCACGCGCACATGCTCCGGCTCGCCATTGTGGGACGAGCAGCACAGCGCGATTTCCTCGTCTGCAAAGCCGAAATGGCCGGCAGCACCGCTCTCGATCACCGGGAGACACTGGAAGGCCTTGATCGCGGAACGCGGATAGACGGCGGCGGCGATGCCGCCTTCCGCCGCCACCACATGGCCCGTCCCGTCCACCACCGCATAGGCGCCGCGGTGGCGGCTTTCCACAATGTCACCGCGGGTGGCTTCGGCGATGATGGGATTGATCATGCGCTTCGCTCCTTGTGCGGCGAAGCCGCGAGATACCAGCCATAGGCCACGAACTGGGCCACGAGGAAAATGCCGATGGCCCAGCTGTAGCCCTCCGGGCTGTATCCCGACGCACTCGCCGGGAAAAGCCCGATGATGAAGCCCACCAAGTATTGCGAGGCGAAGGCGCAGACGAAGAGCGTGAAGTTGATGGCGGCATTTGCGCGGCCTGCCACGTCGCGCCCGAGATGCGCCTCAAACCACGGATAGGCCAGCACCGCCACCTGCCCCAACGCCCCCACCACCAGCCACGCCGGCAAGGCCAGTGAGGCGATGCGCAGCACGATGACGATCTGCGCGGCGAAATAGAACAAGTGTGCGCCCAGCATCACCTGCATGGGCGAGATGCCGCGCCGGCCCAGCCGGTCGGCGATGACGCCCACCGACAGGATGCCCACCATGAAGGCGACGGCGAGCCAGAGCAGGTGGCGGGCCACCTCCTCCCGCGACAGGCCCATCACGTCGCGGAACCATGGGCCCGTCCACAGGGTGGAGATGCCGATCTGCACGCCGGACGTCATGCCGAGCAGGGGTGCCAGCCGCCAGAACACCGGCGTCCTGAGGATGCTCAGCATCTGGTCGAACTGGCGGCGGAGCGGCGAGGGCTCGACGAAGGTGTCGGCCCTGGGCGCCGCGGCGAAGACGAGAATGGCTGAAACCAGAATCGCGCCCGCGAAAACCCCGAAGGCGCCGCGCCAGCCGATCAGGCCGACGAGATACTCGGTGGGCTCGCTCGCCACCACCATGCCCAGCGCGCCCAGTGACATGACGGCGGTGTTGGCCAGCGACCGCCGCTCCACCGGCACCCACATGGCCGTAGACTTGTAGCTGGCCATCAGCCCCGCGGAAAAGCCGAGGCCAACCACGGCACGGGCGATGAAGAGGACAGCGAAATTGGGTGCGAAGGCAAAGCCCACGCAGCCCGCCGCCGCCACCGTCAGCAGGGCGGTCTGCACCTTGCGCGGCCCGTAGCGGTCCAGGAGCACACCCAATGGCAGCTGGAACAGCGCGAAGGCGCCAAGATAGGCGGCGGTCAAGAAGCCCAGCTGGCCGGGGGAGAGGTTCAGGTCCTTCACCAGGTCCGGCGCCACCACGGCGTTCACGGCCCGGAGCAGGTAGGACATGAAATAGCCGATGGCGAAGGGCAGCAGGGCGGACAGGATCAGGCGCAGGCGTGTCATGCTTGCAACACCATCGTCGCAATTCCCTGTTAAGGCAACCATGGGAAAGAAAGCACTTGTCATTCGCGCAGGATTGCTTATGTGCGCGCCTTCAAACTCCACTGCCCTTCCAAAGGACTTTGCCCCGTGATCCGCCGCGCTCTTGCCTTCCAACACATGGATGACGAACCGCCCGGCCTGTTCGGCCGCTTCCTCGCCGAACGGGGCGCGGAGCTCGATGTTGTCATGCTGCACAGGGGCGAGGCGATTCCGCCGCTCGCCCCTTATGATTTTCTGCTGGTCATGGGCGGCGCCATGGACGTGTGGGAGACGGACGCCCATCCTTGGCTTGAGCCCGAGATCGCCGCCATTCGCGAATGGACCTTCCAGCGCAACCGCCCCTATATGGGTGTCTGCCTCGGCTTGCAGCTGCTGGCGGTTGCGCTGGGCGGCGAGGTGGGGCTGGCGCGCGAGGCGGAAGTGGGTTTCGGCAAGGTGGAGCTCAACGCGCTCGGCCTTGCCCACCCGTTGACCCGTGGGCTTCCCTCCTCCTTCAAGATGATGCAGTGGCACCATGCCGAAGTGACTAAACTGCCGGAGGGCGCCGAAGTGCTGGCCTCATCCGCCGTCAGCCCGGTGCAGATCATGTCCATCGGGCGCGAGATCGTGGCCACCCAGTTCCATGGCGAACTGACCCCGGCGCTGATCGACCGCTGGGCGCGGATCCCGCAGTATCTCGAGTGGCTGGACCAGGCCATGGGTCCCGGCGCTTACAGCCGGATCAAGGCTCAGTCCCGCCTGCAGCTGAAGCGCACCGAACGGGTGAGCCGCGCCATGTTCGAGAACCTGGTGGCTGGCCGCCGAAGCCTCAAGACGGCAGCCTGATCAGCGCAGGCCATCCTCTCCCTTGATTTCGGAGGCCTTGAGCCCGCCGACGCGGGGCAGCGGGCGGCCGCCGGTGGTCACAGCGACGGCCACCACAATCTCGTTGGCGCGCGGCGCATCCGTCACTCGCACCTCCATGCCGTCGAAATGGCTCCTGACGAAGGCCGCATCCTTGTGCCCCAGCGGAATGTCGAGCACGGCGCCCATGCCGCCGCGTTTCTTGGAGGACGGGATAAGGGCTGCCCCCTTGCCGAGCACCTTGCGGAAGGGCGCGCCGAGCTTGGGGTGGAGGATGGCGGCAGCATGTTCCAGCTCGCCATTTTCGCCCACGGCTGCTGCCTTGCCGTAGCTTTCGGCTTTGCTGCCGTTGATGCCAAGAGCGGCAACCGCGCGCTCTGCCAAAAGTTGTCCCAGCTCTTCGCCGATGTCGATGAGCTCGCTCAGGTCGTCCTGGTAGCGGCCGGCGAAGGGGTTGGCGATGACGGCAATGGCGGCCGCCCGGCGGGTGGGGGGTGTCACCTGCCGGTCCTGCTCGGTCAGCGTCTCGTCCACCACGGTGACGATCTTGCGGATCTTCGCCTTCATCGCAGTCCATCCTCGCCCTTGACGTCGGCCGCGGCCAGTCCGCCCGCCCGGGCGTGGACGCGCGGTCCCGTGGTCATCGCCAGCACCAGCACCAGCTCGTTGGCGCGCGGCGCATCGGCGATGCCGGCTTCCACCGAGTCGAAATGGCTGCGAACATAGGAGGCGTTGATGTGGGTGACGGGAACGTCCAGCCGGGTGCCGGGCCCCCCTACCTTCTTGGCGGATGGCACGATGGCCTTGGCGCCACCCAGCACCTCGCGCATCGAATAGCCACCGGGCGCATGCCAGAGAGCGGCATGCTCCAGCTCGCCCGCCTCGCCGGCGATGGCGCCCTTACCATAGGCTTCGATGGCCTTGGGGTCGCCGCCCAGCGCATCGACGAGGCCCCGCGCCATCTTGAGGCCCAGGGGCTTCAGGTCTTCCATGAAGGGCAGGATGTTCTCGTGGTATCTGCCCGCATAGGGGTTCTCGATCACGGCGAGGATCAGCCCGCGCTTCGGCGGCACGGCAGCGGCGGGGCCGCCCTCATGGAAGATCTCCTCGACGGAGACGAGGAACTTCCTGACTTTCACTTCTGGCATCGATCCTCCCAAGCGTGCGAGTTTGCCCCGCGAGATGCAGCGCCGCGGCGATGATCCGCCCCCCGGCCCGCATCGTTTGGGCACAGGCTACACCAGCCTGCAGGGCGGCGGCAATTTCCTCCTGGGCGAGCGGCCCCACGGCACGGGTGACGGGGCGGTTTCCCAGGTCGCTGTCCGGCTGCAAATCGGCGGCGGGCACGCGGGTCACGGCGGCATGGCCGGGCAAATCGACGGCATTGGCGATGAGGGTCGCTGCCGCATCGGCCTCGGACGCGCGCGCCGCCAGCACGGTGACCGCATCGGCAATGCCGAGCGAGAAGGAGCGCCCGCGCCAGCCGCTGGTGGCGATGCCGCGCACCCTGTCTCCGAAGGTGACGCGGGCGGTGGAAAACAGAGACGGCCGGTCCGGCCTGTCGACGAGCCCGGCCTCATAGGATTGGCCTTCGGCGAGATGCAGCGCGATGTCGCCGCCGTTGTTGACGAAGGCGCGGGCAAGCGGCGCTGCATCGGACATCGCCTGCAGAACCTCCTCCGCCACGCTGCCCGCCACCGCCGCCATGGGCGTGATGAAGCCATGGCGGGCCAGCGGCAAGGTCGCCCGCCACATGCGGCGAGCCACGCTGCCCAGGGGCTGCTGCCCCACCTCCCGGCGCAGCAACAGCAGTTCGGCGCAAAGCTCGTCAAGCACCGTGGCAAAGCGGGCCTGGGCCGCTGCATAGGCGCCGGCCACCTCTGCCGCCCCGCCCTCGGCGCCGATGACAAGATCAATGGGGCCATCGTTGAGGTGCAGCCTGCGGCCATCCGGCAGCACGCGTGCCTGCTGGCGGGTCATGGACGGCGCGTCTTGAGGGCCGCGAGCACGCGGCCGGGTGTGGCCGGAATCCGCGTGATTCGCGCGCCCGTGGCATGGTGGATGGCGTTGAGGATGGCGGGCGCGGTGGGGATCAGCGCCTGTTCGCCGATGCCCTTGGCGCCGAAGGGACCCGCCGATGACGCGCGCTCGACGAGGATCGACTCGATGGGCGGCACGTCGCCGGCCGTCGGGATCAGGTAGTCGTGCAGGTTTTCGCCGCGGCCAGGGGTGAACTCCTCCATCAGCGCCATGCCGATGCCTTGCGCCACCCCTCCCTCGATCTGGCCCTCGACGAGGATGGGGTTGATGGCGCGGCCCACGTCATGCGCCGCCACGACGCGCAGCACCTTCACCAGGCCGAGCCGCGTGTCGACCTCGACCTCCGCCAGGTGCGCGCCAAAGCCATAGACGGCATAGGGTTTGCCCTGCCCGCTGGCATCGAGCGGCGACGTGGGCGGATCGAATGTTTCCTCCGCGCACTGAACATAGCCATGCGCGCCGCGCGGCAGGGCGGCGAGATCGATGGCGCGGACGGCGGTATCCTCGCGCACCACGAGCGTGCCGCCGTCGAGCGACAGCGTGGCGTCCTCGCCCGCGTTGGCGAGCCGCAAGAGCCGCTGGCGCAGACTGCGCCCGGCGCGCTCCGCCGCCGTGCCGGTGACGAAGGTCTGGCGCGAGGCGGAGGTCTTGCCGCAGTCGGGCGTCAGGTCGGTGTCGGCCGGGACAAGATCGACGAGGGCCAGCGGCAAGCCAACGGCATCCGCCGCAATCTGGGCGATCACCGTATTGGCGCCCTGTCCGATGTCGACTGCACCCTGGTGCAGCGACAGACGGCCATCGGGCTTGAGGCCGAAGCGGATGGTGGAGGGATTGGGCAGCGAGGTGTTGCCGCAGCCATAGAACATGCCGGCGACGCCGGCGCCGCGTTTCAGACGCGCACTCGTGCGGTTGAACTCTTCTGCCGCGCGGCGCAGTGCGGCCCAGTGCGGCTTCAGCGCTTCGAGGCAGTCGCGGATGCCGACGCCATCGCCCATCACCTGGCCTGTCACCGTCGGCGCCGTGTCGGTCAGCGCGTTGCGGATGCGGAAATCGAGCGCATCCATCCCCAGCTTCGCCGCCAGCATGTCCAGCATTTGCTCCTGCGCCACCACGGTCTGCGGCACGCCGAAGCCGCGGAAAGCGCCGGCGGGCACGCAATTGGTGAGCACGGCGCGGGTATTGGCGCGGTAGTTGGGCACGGCATAGGGGCCGGAGGCATGCACCGGCACGCGGTTCGCCACCGTCGGTCCCCAGGAGGCGTAAGCCCCGGTGTTGAAGTCGCCCTCGAAATCCATGGCAAGCAGCTTGCCGTCCCGCGACGCCGCCATTTTTGAGCGCATGATGGCGGGGTGGCGCTTGGTGGTGGACTGCAGCGACTCAGGCCTGGTGTAGACCATCGCCGCCGGCCTGCCGGTGAGCCACGCCGCAAGCGCCACATAGGGCTGCACCGACAGATCGAGCTTCGAGCCGAAGCCGCCGCCGCAGGCTGACGGGATGATGCGGACCGACTCCGGGGGAAGCCCCATGATGGCCGCCGTATCGTCACGGTCCATGTAGGGCGCCTGAGTCGAGGCGGTGATCTCGATGCGGTCACCGGCGCGCCGCGCCCAGCCGGCCTCGGGTTCGATATAGGCATGCTCGACAAAGGCGGTTTCGAAGCTGCCTTCGACGGTGACGGCGGCCTCGCGCAGCGCGGCTTCGACGTCGCCCGTCTCCACATGGCCGCGCACCAGGATGTTGCCGGGACGCTTCCGCTGAAGCTGCGGCGCTGCCGGATCGAGCGCCGCCGCGATGGTGAGAACGCTGGGGCGCTGCTCCCAGGTCACGGGGAAGGCCGAAAGATCGAGCGTATCGATGGCATGGCGCTCGCCCACCACGGCCGCGACCGCCTCGCCGCGGAAGCGCGCCTCATCCTCCGCGAAGACTGGCTGGTCGGCGAAGGGCGGGATGACGCCGAAGATGTTGCGGCCGGGCACATCCTTCGCCGTCAGTATACGGACAATTCCGGGGTGTGCCGCAATGAACCGGCCGATGTCGCCGAAGCGGAAACCGGCGCGGTGGTGGGGCGAGCGGATGGCCCTGACCCACAGCGCATCGTCCGGAATGGCATCCGCGCCATAGAGCTCGGTGCCGGCGATTTTCGGCGCACCGTCGAGCCTCGCGATGCGCGCGCCCACGGCCCGGCCCTGCTCCGGCATGGGTTCTGCATGGATGGCTTCCCGTGCGGCGTCCTCCACCGCGTCGATAATCTTTGCATAGCCTGTGCAGCGGCACAGTACGCCGCCCAGCGCTTCCGCGATCTCCTCGCGCGCCGGTGCGGCTTTGCGGTCCAGCAGGGCCACGGCGGCCATCAGCATGCCTGGCGTGCAGATGCCGCATTGGGCCGCGCCGCGCGCCAGGAAGGCGCGTTGCAGCAGCTGGCCCTTCGGCGAGGCATCGAGGCCTTCGACCGTGGCGATGCGCGCGCCGTCGGCCTGCGCCGCGGGCACAAGGCAGGCGCAGGCGGCCTCGCCATCGATCAACACCGTGCAAGCGCCGCAGTCGCCCGCGTCGCAGCCGCTCTTGGTGCCCTTGTGGCCAAGGCGGTTGCGCAACACCTCGCTCAAGCGCGTGGCGGGCGCGGCATCGCAGCGGACCGCCGTGCCGTTCAGCTCGAAGGAAATCACGTTTGTCCCGCCGCGAGGTCCAGCGCCTCGCCCACGGCGGAGAGTGCGGCCTCCTGGCGGTAGGCCGCCGTAGCCCGCACATCGTCGATGGGCGAGAGGACTTCGAGGTGGCGCGGCGTCACAAGGGCGGATGGCCTGCCGCCGCAGCCGATCAGATCCGCCTCGAGCGCCGGCAGCCGCTGCGCCACGGGCGATGCGGCGCCGACGGCCACGGCGGCGCGCGCGATGCGGCCCTGCGCGTCCTTTTCCACCAGCGCTGCCGCCATGAGGATGGAGATCACGAGATAGCGCCGCGCGCCGAGCTTCACGAAGGCGGAGCGTGCGGCAGGCGCGGGCTTGGGCACGAGCACGGCCGTGACGATCTCGCCCGGCGCCAGTGCCGTGCGGCGATAGCCGGTGATGAAGGCGGAGAGCGGCATCACGCGCCGTCCCGTTGCCGATGCGATCTCCACCCTGGCATCGAGGCTCAGCAGCGGCGGCACGCCATCGGCGGCGGGCGACGCGTTGCAAAGATTGCCCGCGATGGTGCCGCGGTTCTGGATCTGCACCGACCCCACCTCGCGCGCCGCGGCCTTGAGGCCATTGAAGGCCCGGGGCAGTGGGGCCTGCAGAATGTCGGTCCAGGTCGATGCCGCGCCGAAGCGGTAGCCGTCACCCGTTTGGGTGATGCCCCGCAGGCCCGCGACGCGCGACAGATCGACCAGCGGACGGGCCAGGGGCTTTCCCACATGAGCGGGGTAGACGTCGGTGCCGCCGCTGACCGCCAATGCTCCTTCCGTGGCCATGGCGCGCGTTGCTTCCTCGATGGTTTTCGGCCGGGCGTACACGCCTGAGTTTCCTTGCCTGTTCGGTAGCTCGCCTGAGTGGGCGGATAGTGTGACCCGTCTCCGGCCCTGTCAAGAACGGGCTCCGAGCAAGGCCCGATCGGGCACGCGAAATCGAATTGCGAAGACCGGGCCTTCACCCTAACCTGAAGGCAATCAGCGAAGTCCTGTGGAGCAGCCCCGTGGAACGGCGCCTCATGACCATTCTTTCGGCCGATATCGCCGCCTGCTCCCGCCTGATGGAGCGCGACGAGACGGGCACGCTGGCCGAGCTGATGGAGCGGCAGTCCGCCACCCTGCGCTCCTTGCAGGAATACATGCTGCATGACAGCGATCTCGACGTGCTGCGCAGCCATCCGCGCTTTGCCGGGATCGTCAAGAAACCGGGAGACTGCCGATGATTGATTTCGCCGCCGCGGCGGACCTGCTGCTGAAGAACTGGGCGGCGACGGCACGCATCGCCGAACTGCCCAGCGAGATGCGGCCCGGAACGCGCGCCGAAGGCTATGACGCCGCCGCCGCGGTGGCCGCGCGCAGCGGCAGCGCCGTGGCTGGCTGGAAAATCGCCGCCACCAGCGAGGCCGGGCAGAAGCACATCAATGTCGATGGCCCGATCATCGGCCGCATCCTGAAGAGCCGGCTGCTGCCTGACGGATCGTCCGTCACGCTGGGCGGCAACATCATGCGCGTGGCGGAGGCCGAATTCGCCTTCGGCTTCGTGAAGGACATGCCCCCGCGTCCCGTGCCCTATGCACAGGAAGAGGCGCTGGATGCGGTGGGTTCGCTGCATCTGTCGATCGAGATTCCGGACAGCCGCTACACCGACTTCACCAAGGTGGGCGTGGCCCAGCTCATCGCCGACACGGCCTGCGCCTCGTGGCTGGTGCTGGGGCCCGCGGTGAACAGGCCATGGCGCGATCTCGATCTCTCGGCACATGCGGTGAAGGGTCTGCTCAACGGCGCAGTGAGGGCGGAGGGCGCGGGCAAGGCGGTGCTGGGCGATCCGCGCCGGGCGCTCACCTGGTTCGTCAACGAGGCCGCCACCTATTGCGGGGGCGTGAAAGCGGGGCAGTTCGTCACCACGGGCACCTGCATCGTGCCGATGGCCGTGGCGCCGGGCGATGAAGTGACCGTCGACTATGGCACGCTGGGCATCATCGCCTGCAGGATCGCATGATGCGGATGGTGCGCCCCGAACCGCTGACGCGCGACGCCTTCCGCCCGTTCGGCGATGTGATCGGGATGGAGGGCTCCGCCCATTTCACCATCAACCAGGGCTTCACCGAGCGCTTCAACGATCTGGCCTTCGTCGACGTGGGCGCGGAAGGCGGCACGGCGAATGTCAGCCTGTTTCTCGGCCGGCCGCGGCCGGCGCCGATCGAGGTCAAGCTTATGGAGCGCCATCCGCTTGGCAGCCAGGCCTTTGTGCCGCTGCAGGACCGGCCGTGGCTCGTGCTGGTGGCGGAGGACGCCCATGATTTCGCCAGCTATCGCGCCTTCGCCTGCTCAGGCCGGCAGGGCGTGAACTACGCCCGCAATGTCTGGCACCACCCGCTGCTGGCGCTCGATGCCGGCAGCCGCTTTCTCATCATCGACCGCAAGGGGCCGGGGAACAACCTGGAGGAGGAGCGGTTCGAGGACACTCCCCTTTACATCACTCACCCCTAGATCCGTTGTCCCAACCGTCCGGGGTGCTGCGCTCGCCGGGGTGACGGTCGCGTTGGCGTGACGTTGGAACCGGCCGCAAGATGCTCTAAAAGTCCGCCAGAGCGCCTCGGGCCCGGCCCGCACAGGAGTCTGCGTTATGAACGAACTTTGCCCCATCGCCGCCGCCGCCCGTTTCGCGCCCGTCGCGCGCAATCCGGGAAAGGCCTTGACCCCCGGCTGGTTCGAGGACGTGAAGGTGAACCTCTCCGCCGCCGAGCGCCGTGCGGCGAGCCTCCCCGCGCGCCGCTCGGTGAAGAAGAATTACCAGGCTGCCTGGCTGGTGAAGGCGCTGCAATGCATCGACCTGACGACACTCGCCGGTGACGACACGCCGGGCCGCGTGCACCGCCTCTGCGCGAAGGCGAAGCGGCCGCTGCGCGACGGCATCGTCACGGCGCTGGGCCTGGCCGAGATGCCCGCCGTCGGCGCCGTCTGCGTTTATCCCGCCATGGTGCCGCCTGCCGTGAAGGCGCTGGAGGGGTCCGGCATTCCCGTCGCCTCGGTGGCGACAGGCTTTCCGGCGGGCCTCACGCCGCTGCCGCAGCGTCTCGCGGAGATCCGCTATGCGGTGGACCAGGGCGCACGGGAGATCGATATCGTCATCCACCGTGCGCAGGTGCTGCTGCAGGACTGGGCCGCACTCTACGATGAGGTCGCCGCCATGCGCGAGGCCTGTGGCGGCGCGCGCATGAAGGCCATCCTCGCCACGGGCGACTTGAAGACGCTGCGCAATGTCTACAAGGCCTCGATGGTGGCCATGCAGGCCGGCGCCGACTTCATCAAGACTTCCACCGGCAAGGAAGACGTCAACGCCACGCTGCCCGCCGGCCTCACTATGGTCCGTGCACTGAGGGATTATGGCGGGCTCACCGGCTTCCAGATCGGCTTCAAGCCTGCGGGCGGCATTAAGACCGCGAAGGACGCGATAAACTGGCTGATCCTGATGAAGGAGGAGCTCGGCCGCCGCTGGCTGGAGCCGGACCTGTTCCGCATCGGCGCCTCCTCGATGCTGGGCGACATCGAACGCCAGCTTGAACATCACGTCACCGGGCGCTACGCCGCAGCCACCCATCAGCCCCTTGCCTGAGATCATCATGCCCAGCGTCAGCGACATTATCGGCGCGATGGACTATGGCACGGCGCCTGAGAGCAACGCCCATGCGGTGGAGTGGCTGAAGGAGCATGCGGAGGGCTTCGGCCATTTCATCGACGGCGCCTTCACCCGGCCGGGCAAGACCTTCGATGTCGCCAACCCCGCGAATGGGCAGACGCTTGCCCGCGTCAGCCAGGGCTCCGCGGCAGACGTCGATGCCGCAGTGAAGGCCGCACGAAGGGCCTTCGGCGCATGGTCGAAACTCTCCGGACACGGGCGCGCCAAGCACCTCTATGCCATCGCCCGCATCATCCAGAAGCGCGAGCGCTTTCTCTCGGTGCTGGAGACGATGGACAATGGCAAGCCCATCCGCGAGTCCCGTGACATCGACATCCCGCTGGTGGCGCGCCACTTCTACCATCACGCCGGATGGGCGGAGCTGATCGCCGATGAATTCCCGGGCTACCAGCCGGCCGGCGTCTGCGGCCAGATCATTCCGTGGAACTTCCCGCTGCTCATGCTGGCCTGGAAGATCGCGCCGGCGCTGGCGGCGGGTAACACTGTGGTGCTGAAGCCCGCCGAGTTCACGCCTCTGACCGCACTCGCCTTCGCCGAAATCTGCCGCGAGGCGGGCTTGCCGCCGGGTGTCGTCAACATCGTCACCGGCGATGGCGCGGCGGGCGCGGCCATCGTCGATCACAAGGGCATCGACAAGATCGCCTTCACCGGTTCCACCGATGTGGGCCGCCTCATCCGCAAGGCGACGGCCGGCTCGGGCAAGAAACTCTCGCTCGAACTGGGCGGAAAGTCTCCCTTCATCGTGCACGAGGACGCGGATCTCGATGCGGCGGTGGAAGGCGTGGTCGATGCCATCTGGTTTAACCAGGGCCAGGTCTGCTGCGCAGGCTCGCGCATCCTGGTTCAGGAAGGCGTCGCGCCGCGATTCCTCAACAAGCTGCTCCGCCGCATGCAGAGCCTGCGCGTGGGCGATCCGCTGGACAAGTCCATCGACATGGGCGCCATTGTCGATCCCATCCAGCTTCAGCGGATCACCGGGCTCGTGGAGAAGGGCAAGTCCGAAGGCGGCACGCTGCTGCAGGCGCCTTGCGAGTTGCCTGGCACTGGCAACTGGTTCGCCCCGGCGATCTTCACCGATGTGGAACCATCCTCCACTGTGATGGACGTCGAGATCTTCGGCCCGGTTGCCGCGGTGATGACATTCCGCACGCCGGAAGAGGCGGTGCAGATCGCCAACCACACGCGCTATGGCCTTGCGGCCACCGTGTGGTCAGAGAACATCAACCTGGCGCTGGACACCGCCGCGCGGGTGAAAGCCGGCGTGGTGTGGATCAATTCAACCAACCTCTTCGATGCCGCCGCCGGTTTCGGCGGCTACAAAGAATCGGGCTTCGGCCGCGAAGGCGGCCGCGAAGGCATGTACGAATATCTGGTGCCGGCATGGGAGGCCGCACTGAAGCCTTCAACACAGGCCAAAGCCGCCCCGCTCCGCGCCTTGCCCCCCGAGAGCGTGGATGCCGCGCCCATCGACCGCACGGCGAAGCTCTATATCGGCGGCAAGCAGGCGCGTCCGGATTCGGGCTACAGCTATTCCGTGTACGGATCCAGGGCCAAGGCCATTGGCCAGGCGGGCCTCGGCAACCGCAAGGACATCCGCAACGCCGTGGAAGCGGCGGTCAAGGCCAGCGGCTGGTCCTCCGCCATGGCCCACAACCGCGCGCAGGTGCTCTATTACATCGCGGAGAACCTCTCGGCCCGCGCCGGGGAATTCGCTGCCCGCCTGCGCCAGATGGGTTCCAGCGCCAGGGATGCGAGGGCCGAGGTGGAGGAGGCTCTCGCCCGCATCTTCTGGTACGCCGCGCAGGCCGACAAATATGATGGCCGCGTGCACGCCACCAAGTCCCGCCACGTGACGCTTGCCATGAACGAGCCGTGGGGCGTGATGGGCGTGGTCTGCCCGGACGGGATGCCGCTTCTCGGCTTCATCTCCCTGATGATGCCCGCCATCGCCATGGGCAATCGCGTGGTGGCCGTGCCGTCGCCGCGCGCACCTCTTGCCGCGACCGATCTCTACCAGGTCTTCGACACCTCGGATATGCCGGGCGGTGTGGTGAACATCGTCACCGGCGAGCGCGACGAGCTGGCCAAGACCCTGGCCGAGCATGATGAGGTGGCAGCACTCTGGTATTTCGGGCCGGGCGTGAAGGCAGTGGAAGCCGCGAGTGCCGGGAATCTCAAGGCGACATGGGCGTCGGCCAAGCCGCGCGACTGGCTGTCCCGCACGCAAGGGCAGGGGAGCGAATATCTCCGCCGCGCGGTTCAGGTGAAGAACATCTGGGTGCCTTACGGGGAGTGACCGTTTCGTCCTCTCCCGCGCAGCGGGAGAAGACAAAACGTCAGCCCCGCGCCTTCACCGCCAGCCGGTGCATGTGCAGCAGCGGTTCGGTGTATCCGTTCGGCTGCTCCCGCCCCTTGAACACAAGGTCACACGCCGCCTGGAAGGCGATGGATCGACGGAAATCATCCGCCATCGGACGATAGGCCGGGTCGGCCGCATTCTGCCTGTCCACCACCGCCGCCATGCGCTTCATCGTCTCCATCACCTGCGCCTCGGTCACGACGCCGTGGCGCAGCCAGTTGGCGATGTGCTGCGACGAGATGCGCAGCGTGGCGCGGTCTTCCATCAGGCCCACATTGTCGATGTCCGGGACCTTTGAACAACCCACCCCCTGGTCGACCCAGCGCACCACATAGCCCAGGATCCCTTGCGCATTGTTGTCGAGCTCCTTCTGGATCTCCTCCGCCGTCCAGTTGGGGCGCACCGCCACGGGCACGGAGAGGATGTCGTCGAGGCTGGCGCGCTGGCGGCTCTTCAGCTTCTCCTGAACCTGCTTCACGTTCACCTTGTGGTAATGCGTGGCGTGCAGCGTCGCGGCGGTGGGAGACGGTACCCAGGCGGTATTGGCGCCCGCTTGCGGGTGGGCCAGCTTCATCGACAGCATGATCGCCATGTGATCGGGGATCGCCCACATGCCCTTGCCGATCTGGGCATGGCCGGGAAGGCCGCAGAGGAGCCCCGTATCGACGTTCCAGTCCTCATAGGCCTTGATCCAGGGCGCCTGCTTCATGTCGCCCTTGCGGATCATCGGGCCCGCTTCCATTGACGTGTGCATCTCGTCGCCGGTGCGGTCGAGGAAGCCTGTATTGATGAAGACGATCCGGTCCTTGGCCTGGCGGATGCACTCCTTGAGGTTGATGGTGGTGCGCCGCTCCTCGTCCATGATGCCGATCTTCATGGTGTTGAGGGGAAGCCCCAGCGCCTGCTCGACGCGGCGGAACAGTTCCACCGCGAAGGCCACCTCGTCCGGCCCGTGCATCTTGGGTTTCACGATGTAGATCGAGCCCGCGCGCGAATTCATGCGCTGGCCCTTGATGTCGTGAATGGCGATCAGCGCTGTCATCATCGCGTCCATGATGCCTTCCGGCGCCTCGCGGCCGTCCTCCATCAGAATCGCGGGGTTGGTCATCAGGTGGCCGACATTGCGCACCAGCATCAGCGAGCGGCCGGGCAGCGTCACCGTGCCGCCATTCGGCGCTTCGTAAGTGCGGTCCGGGTTCAGGCGGCGGGTGATGGTCTTGCCATTCTTCTCGATTTCCTCCGCGAGGTTGCCCTTCATCAGGCCCAGCCAGTTGCGATAGACCTGCACCTTGTCGGCGGCATCGACGGCAGCAACCGAGTCCTCGCAGTCCATGATGGTGGTGAGTGCCGATTCGAGAATGATGTCTGAAATCCCGGCCTTGTCGGTCTTGCCGATCGGGTGCGAGCGGTCGAAGGCGATCTCGATGTGAAGGCCGTGGGTGGCGAGCAGCACCGCGGAAGGGTTATCCTTCGGCCCGCGCCAGCCCTTGAAATGCGACGGGGCACGCAGGCCGCCGAGGTCGGTCATCAGCGCGCCGCCCTCGATGAAGACGCGGGTGACATCGGCCCACCTGGCCTTGGCCTTGCCGAGCGGCGCGGACTGGTCGAGGAAGCTCCGCGCCCAGCCGATGACGCGATCGCCGCGCACCGGGTTATAGGCCTTGCCCTTCTCCGCGCCGTCCTGCTCCGGGATCGCGTCGGTGCCATAAAGCGCATCATAGAGCGAGCCCCAGCGGGCATTGGCGGCGTTCAAGGCATAGCGGGCGTTCATCACCGGCACCACCAGCTGCGGGCCGGCGACCTGGGCGATCTCGGGATCGACGTGCTTGGTCGTCACCTTGAAGTCGGGGCCCTCGGGGACGAGATAGCCGATGTGACGCAGGAATTCCTTGTAGGCGGCCATGTCGGTGGGGGCGCCGTTGGTCCGGTACCAGTCGTCGAGCTTTTCCTGCAGCTCGTCGCGGCGCGCGAGCAGCGCGCGGTTGCGGGGCGTGAGGTCCCGCACGATATCGGCGAAGCGCTGCCAGAAATCCGCTTCCGAAATCCCGGTGCCCGGCAGCGCCTCGTTACCGATGAAGGTGAAGAGCTCGCCGGCCACTTTCAGGCCTGCGATCTCGATGCGGTTGGTCACGTGTCAGGCCCCCGATTGGCTGGTTCCGGGGATGGGATTAGCCCATCACGGCGTTCTGAGCCAGTCCGTGTTGGGGTAAGGAACCGGCTCCTTCGCCTTCAGGAAAAACCGCGCGAAAATCTCGCCATAGCCATTCATCGTGTAGCCGTTGTTCTTTGCGATCAGCCGCTCGCGCTCGGCGCGGTAGAAGGCCGGGATCTTGTACCAGGCGAGTGCCGGCGCCGTGTGATGCGCCACGTGAAGGTTGTTGTTGAGGAAGAGGAGCGACCAGAAGGGCGAGGCCTCGACGATGATGGTCCGGTGTTCGACGCTCTCCGCCGCCTGGTGCTCGCAGTAGGAGCGCACCAGGGCGAGCGAGATGCCGGGATAGGCGATCAAGAGGCAATACTGCCAGAAGGGCATGCCGCAGACGTGGACCACATACCACAGCGTAATGGCGCAGGACGGCGCGAACCAGGCCCAGGCGCGGATGGTCTTGGCGTTCCCCGCCAGCATGTCGCGGAATTCGGACGACCAGAAGCGGATGATGGAGATCGCCGGGCCGATCAGCATGCGGCCGGCCAGCGTGTTGTTGATCTCGTAAAGCACGCGGCGGACGCCCTGCACCTGGGCCCAGTCCTCGGGCAGCAAATAGTAGGACTCGGGGTCGAGCCGCGGATCGGTGAGGTGCTGGTCGTTGTGGTGCTGGAGATGCGTCTGCTTGTAGCGCAGGTAGGGGAGCCAGAAGGTGGGCGTCGGAAAGATCATCGCCTCATTGAGCAGCCGGTTTCCGGTGGGGTGGCCGTGCAGCACCTCGTGCTGCAGCGAGGCGTGGAGCGCCGCGCAATAGGCGCCGGCGGGCATGATGATCCACCAGGGCAGGCTGGCGTGGAACCACACGATGAGAGCCAGCACCATATAATCAGCTGCGATCAGCGCAACTGTCGGCCATTCGATCTCGCGGGAGTGTTCCTTCACCATGCATAACGTCTCTTGTTTCTGCGAATACAATAGCTGAAAACATCCGGCTTGTTGAAGCCCAGGATTGCCGCAGCCCCTCATGCTGGCGGCCGGCCCCATCCGCGGGCGATGAATGGCCCCCAGGACGGCCTTCCGGGGCCGGGCTTGATTCCCGGCGCCCCATGGGGCAATCGGGTCCATCTTCGTGCGACACCGAGGTTCCACCCATGCCCCAGTACCGTTCCCGCACCACCACCCCTGGCCGCAACATGGCCGGCGCCCGCGGACTGTGGCGCGCCGCCAAGGGCGCTGTCCGCGTGGTGGAGTAGGGCAATGCGTCTCCCGGCCGCCTTGCTCGACGGCTATGCCAGCTTCCGCTCCGGCCGCTATGCCTCCGAGTCCGAAAGCTACCATCGCCTCGGCGAGGGTTCGCAGAAGCCCAAGGTGATGATCATCGCCTGCTGCGACTCGCGTACGGCGCCCGAGACGATCTTCGATGCCGGGCCGGGCGAGATGTTCGTGGTCAGGAACGTCGCCAATCTCGTCCCGCCCTATACGCCGGACGGCGGCCACCATGCGACCTCGGCGGCGCTCGAGTTCGCCGTGATGTCGATCGGCGTGAAGCACATCGTGGTGATGGGGCACGGGCGCTGCGGGGGCATCCGCGCCGCGGTCCAGGAGTCCTCGCCCTTGACACACACGGACTTCATCGGCTCCTGGATGCGCGCCATCAAGGACGTGACGCGCATCGTGCCGCGCGAACTGGGAGTCAATGCCGAAACCCACGAACGCCACATCGAACGCGCCTCGATCGAGCACTCGCTGGCGAACCTCCGCACCTTCCCGTGGATCCGAATGAAGGAGAACAAGCGCGAGATCTCGCTGCACGGCGTGTGGTTCGACATCCCGCTTGGCGAGTTGCACACTTATGACGAGGATGCGGCGGAGTGGGGCGCGGTGGAGGGGTGAAGCCCTTCGCGCGAGGCGTTCCTAGTAGTGGAAATTAGTCCTTGACAGCGCGCGCTCGATGTGCTACAAGGGCGCATACTCGGAAGGTGTGAGTATGGGAAAGGCCGGCGGACGCTGGCCTTTTTGCGTTTTGAACCCGGGTGAACGCTTTGTGCGTTTTCTCTCCCGCTTGTGGGGAGGGGAAAGGTTCGGAGGACCATTTTATGTTGCTACTGCTGCTGCTGCTGCTACAGCTTCTTCAACCCTGCCTCGATCTGCTCGCGCCTTCCTTCCAGGAAGGGCGGGAGCGACAGGGTGGCGCCGAGCTTGTCCATCGGCTCGTCGGTGGCGAAGCCCGGCGCGTCGGTTGCGAGTTCGAAGAGAATGCCATTGGGCTCGCGGAAATACAGGCTCTTGAACCAGAAGCGGTCCACCGGGCCGGAGTTCGGAACCTTCATGGAGCGCAGGCGGTCTGCCCAGGCTTCATAGTCGGCGTAAGGAATGTTGAAGGCGACGTGGTGAACCGCACCGGCGCCCTGCTGGGCGGGCGGCAAGGTTGGATCGACGGTGACATGCAGTTCGCCGACGGCACCGTGGGCGCCCATCTTGTAGACATGTGTGCCGGCGAAGCTGCCGGCCGGCGTCATGTTCATGAGCTTGGTCAGCACCACGTCGGTGTGGCGGATGTCGGGGACGCTCATGGTGATGGGGCCCAAGCCCCGGATCTGGTGCTCGGCCGGAACGGGGCTCTTGTCCCAGGCATGGGCTTCGCCTTCGGCGTCCACCGTGAAGGACAGGCGCTGGCCCTCATGGTCCTCGAAGGCGAGCGTGGGGCGGCCGGCCACATCGGCGATCTTGTTCTGCTGCACGCCGTTCATGCGCAAGCGATGCTGCCAATAGTTGAGCGCGTCCTCGGAGGCGACACGGAAGCCGGTGCGGGTGACGGAATGCGTGCCGCGGCGCTCCTTGCCTACCGGCCAATCGAAGAAGGTGATGTCGGTGCCCGGCGAGCCCACGCCATCGGCATAGAACAGGTGATAGGCCGAGGTGTCGTCCTGGTTCACCGTCTTCTTGACGAGCCTGAGGCCCAGCGTGGCGGTGTAGAACCTGTGGTTGCCCGGCGCATCGGCGGTGACGGCGGTGAGGTGGTGGAAGCCCTTGAGGTTCATCGGGTTTTGTCCGGCACGCCAGAAGGTGGCGGTGATCCTGTTGGGGAGCGGGTCTGCTCCGGAACCCCGCATATCGGGGTTTTGGGTGCGGATTTCAATCGTAATCGAATCCGTTACCGATCAGGGGATCGCGAACCACGGCAGCGCCAGGAAGCTCTTGGCGACAAAGGCATTGGCGAGGTCGACGAAGAAGGACCCCGCCATGGTGATGAGCAGGAAAGCCTTGGGCGAGGGGCCATAACGGCGGCCCACCTCGTCCATGGTCGCCATGGCGACAGGCATGGAGGCGAGCCCGAAGCCGAGGAAGCCGCCGGAGGCCACCGCCGCGTCATAGTCGCGGCCCAGCAGGCAGAAAAGGATGAAATAGGCGATCGACACCGTGACGATCAGCTGAATCACCACATTCAACATCAGCGGCACGAGGATGGCGGCGACCGAGATCAAGGGCGTGGACATCAGCGCCATGACGAGGAACAGCTGCAGCGCCAAAGCGCCACCCTGCTCGATGGGGGCGAAGTCGAGCTTGTAGCTTAACGCATCCGCCACGTTGGTGATGATGACGCCGGCGATCATGGCGGAGAGGAAGCCCGGCAGCAGCAGCCCGGCCTGCGCGGCATAGGCGTTGACCTGCTCACCCATGCTGACGGCGAGAAGCACGAGGAAGACGTTGGCGAGCAGCGTGTCGGTGCGGTTGCCCCCGGGCTTCGGCGTTTCGACGGCGGGGGGCGCGAAGCTGACGTCATCCGGCTTGCCGCCGCCATGCAGCTTGTGGCGCCGGATGATCCAGCCTGTGACGGGACCGGAAACGAGTGCGCCTGCGATGGTGGCGAGAGTCGCCGCGCCGATCGCCACCACATGGGCATTGGGAAGGCCCTGTGCATCGAGCTCGCGCGCCCAGGCCATGGCAGTGCCGGGGCCGCCGACAAAGGACAGCGATCCCGCCAGGATGCCGTAGGCCGGATGCGCGCCCCAGAGGGCGGCGAGCAGCGCGCCCGAGGCGTTCTGCGCCACCAGCGCCAGCACGGTGACGGCGCAGAGGATGATGAGCGGCTTGCCGCCGCTCCTCAGCGTCGAGAGCTTGGCGGAGAGCCCGATGGAGGTGAAGAAGACGAGCAGCAGCGCATCGCGCGTGCGCTGGCCGAAGGCGATGTCGACATGGACGGTGATCTGCAGGACGAGGATGATCACCGCCACGATCAGGGCGCCGACCACGGCGTTGGGCATGTCGAGGCGCGAGAGCAGCGGCACCGACTGGCGCACAAAGCGCCCGGCGAAGAGGGCGACGAGGCCGATGAGCACGGTCGCCAGCTCGCCCAGTTCGATGCGCTGCATCACGTCCATGTGTAGGCCCCCCCGTGTGGGGGAATGCTAGCATCGCGCGTGGGTGGTGCAACTGTAGGGGAGGGGCGTGGAGGCATCCTCTTCTGGTGCCGTCACCCCGGCGAAAGCTGGGGCCCAGCTTTCGCTGGGATAACGGGCAGAGTGGGGATGCCAATCGGAGAGGAGGTCGGTGTCCCTGTAATCGATATGGACGACGCTCAGCACCAGTCTGGGATTGCGTTCCGGTGTGCTGCATTCTATGCCGCAGGAATGGCCCGTCGGCGACCAAAAGCTTTGCCTGAGCCCCCGCGCTACCGGGAGTTCCTGGCCTATGTGTTCGCGCGGGAAGAGCTGCCTTGGGATGTTCTGGACGAGCCAGATCCGTTCGCCGGAATGACGTCGGAAAGACCCGCCGACGTCGTGGCACTTTACCAATTTGTTTTTACCCATCTCCGGCAGGATGTCGCGGGACTGCCGGTTCCGCACATCGCGCGCGGACTGCGGCGGCTGTTTTATCCGGAGGAGGGCGACACGGTGTTTGCCCTGCGCCACGACGCGGCGCCGTTGGAGGCGCGCTGCGCGGCCCTGCGCGCCATGGGCGGACTCTACGCCGATCTTTTCGCGCCTCACTGTGCGGCCGTGCTGCTGCACCTCAGTGAGCGGGGCGGGAACGCGCTGAACGAGGTCTGCTACATGCTGTGGGACGCGACACCGTTGAGCTATGTCCGCGGCATGGCGGAGGAGGAGGCCGCAGCCACCCGCGATGCCGTGCTGGCGGTGCTGAGCGAAGCGTGCCGCTCGGACCACATCGCCTGCGTGGAGAGCGCGCTGCATGGGCTGGGGCACATGGCCCCTTATCATCCGGCAGAAGTTCAGAAGATCATTGACGATGCGCAGCGGCAGCGGCCGGGGCTTGACCCGCGCTTGCGCCGTTACGCAGAGGCGGCGCGCAGGGGACTCGTGCAGTAGTCTGATACGTCAACCGAGTGGGGCTCTTCCAATCGGTACGAAAGCGGGCCCCCGGCCTTCGCCGGCATGATGGCAAGAGGCGTGGCGCTGTGACACATGCAAGAAAAGCTGGGCCCCAGCTTTCGCTGGGGTGACGGAGCTTAAGGGAGGGATGACGGCGCGACGGGTGTGGGCGAGCGCTGCTCAGAACCCGCGTGCAAGTCGCCTCACGGCTTGGAGTTGCTCATCCCCGGGCCGGTCTTGTCATAGACGTTGAAGAACTCGTCCGAGAGGATGGTGGCGACACCGTTCTGCGGGATTTCGAGATTGTCCTGCGCCAGCGTCGCGATGCGGGCCTTCCAACCGGGCGGGAGCTTCTTGAAGACGGAGGGACCCTCGGCCATGAAGTCGGCATAGCTCTGCCGCGGGGTGAGGCCGAGCTGGTAGCCCTTCATGATCCAGACATTGCCCTCAGGGTCGTCGAGCACCATGACCTTGCTGCCCTTGTTCCAGTTCACCGCACTCTTGCGGGCGATGGTCTGCGGCTCATAGGGCGTCACCTTGTTGACGTCGACCTGCTTGCCGAGATTGAGCTGGGCGGTCCAGGGAATGGTGAGCTCGCCGAACTGCCGCGCTTGGCCGACGTCGATCTCCCACCAGTCGGCGATCGACAGCTTGGGGCCGTTGAGCGAGGCGGCGAGAACGCCGTATTCCTTGGCGATCTCCTTCATGTTCAGCGCCTCCACCTTGGCCTGGGGGGCCGAGTCCATGTTGGCGGGAATCTCGGGGTCGGCGTAGGTGCCATAGCACTCGGCCAGGATGTTGCCGGTCTTCGGATCAAGCGAGGCGAGGAACATCTCGATGTAGCGCATCTGGCGCATGTCGATGCGCTTCGAGACGGTATTGGCGCCATCCGTCTGCACCGCGGGCGGCGGATTGGCGATGGCGCTGATGCAGGGGGCGGAGAGCTCCGCCAGGTGGCCCGCCACGCAGGCCTTGATGCGTCCAGCCCCGGGCTTCACGTCCTTGCAGAACTGCCGGATGTCGCCAGCGCATTCCTTGACCACGTGGACGCCGTGGTCGAGGCGTTCGAGGGCGGTTTCGGCAATGGCAGACGTGGCGAGGCCGCCCAGGGTGAGGGCGGCAAGGGCGAGCTTTCGCATGTGGATCTCCAGGGGGTACAGCGCGAGGACGCTAGCGGGATTCAAACCGTGGGGGTTGCCATTTCCGGACAAATTCGCTGGCCAGGCGAAGCGGAACTCACCTCCATTGTCCGTCACCCCGGCGAAGGCCGGGGTCCAGCTTCGGGCGCTGGAACCTGTGGAAAGCTGGATCCCGGCCTTCGCCGGGATGACGGCAAGGGGGAGGCGCTGTGCCGCACCCACGTGCAGCTGGGCACCAGCTTTCGCTGTGGTGACGTAGATTGAGGGGGCGAACACCGCTCAGCTCATTCTGAGCGGGTAAGCCACATATCTACCGATCCCAATCGTTCTATGTATTGAGTTCAGAATTTAGATATCGCGATCACCCGCCCTGTATCCGCGGCAACAGATAGATCTCCGACCCCTCCGGCAAGTCCCGCCCCCAATCGTCACGATAGATGCGGCCGTCGATGGAGACGGCCACGCCGCGGGCGATGTGGGGGGCCATGCCGGGATAGGTTTCCTCGAGCTTGCGGAACAGCTCGCGGATGGTCTTGGCATCCACAGAAACGGTGGACGCTCCGCCCGCTGCCGGACGGAGCGCCCCCCAGAGGTGTATTTCGGCCAAATCAGGCCTTCTTGGCCGCCTCGAGCGCCTTGAGGACGCGCGGGGGCGACATGGGAACATGCGTCATGCGGACGCCGAAGGCGTTCGACATGGCATTGGCGATGGCGGCGAGCGGCGGGACGATCGAGGTTTCGCCAACGCCGCGCACGCCATAGGGGTGGTTGGGGTTGGGGATCTCGAGGATCTGCGTATCGATCATCGGCAAGTCAGAGCACACCGGAATGCGGTAGTCGAGGAAGCCCGGGTTCTGCAGGCGCCCGTCCTTGCCGTAGATATACTCCTCGTTCAGCGCCCAGCCGATGCCCTGCGCCGCGCCGCCCTGGTACTGGCCTTCGACATAGGCCGGGTGCACCGCCTTGCCGGCATCCTGGATGACCGTGTAGCGCACGATCTTCGAGCGGCCGGTTTCGGGATCGACCTCGACATCGGCGATGTGCGTGGCGAAGGAGACGCCAGCACCGTCGGCGACGATCTCGGAGTGGCCCGCAATCGGCCCGCCGGTGTTGCCGGCCGCCGCCGCAATCTCCTTGAGGGAGAGCGGAGCGAGGTTGCCGTACTTCTCGCCCACGGCCTTGGCGTGGCCGTCTTCCCACGTCACGTGCTCGACCGGGATTTCCCACATCCTGGCGGCGCGCTCGCGCAGCACCGTGATGGCGTTGCGGGCGGCGAAGATGCCGGCCATCGAGGAAGAGAAGGTGCCGCGGCTGCCGTCGGTCATGTCGTTGTGGCCGAGCGTGCCGGTGTCGGCGACGATGCACTTCACCTGCTCGTAAGGAACGCCCAGCTCTTCGGCCACGCACAGCGCGATCGAGGCGCGCGAGCCGCCGACGTCCACCGTGCCGACCGTCAGCGTCACCGAGCCATCAGGCCCGACGTTGATGTCGGTGCAGGTCTGGCCGCCGAAGTTGAACCAGAAGCCGCAAGCCATGCCGCGGCCCTGGTTCTTGCCCAGCGGCGCCTTCATGTGCGGGTGCTTCTTGGCGGCTTCCAGCGTGGCGCCGATGCCGATCGGACCATAGACCGGGCCGTAGGAGGCGCGGGTGCCCTGTTTGGCCGCGTTCTTGATGCGGAAGTCCACCGCGTTCATGCCGATCTTGTGGGCGAGCTCGTCCATGACGCTCTCGACCGCGAAGGCGGCCATGGGGGCGGACGGTGCGCGATAGGCCGCCGTCTTCGGGCGGTTCACCAGCACTTCATAGCCCACGGTGCGGACGTTCTTCAGGTCGTAGCAGGCAAAGGCCGTCATGGAGCCGAGCTCGGCCCACATGCCGTAATAGGGGCCGCAGGTGAAGCGCAGTGTCGCATCCGCCGCCACGATGGCGCCGTCCTTCCTGGCGCCGATCTTCACGTCGATGGACGAGGCGGAGGTCGGGCCGGAGGCGCGGAACACCTCTTCACGCGTCATGGTGACCTTCACCGGACGGTTGGCCTTGCGCGACAGGGCAAGCGCCACCGGCTCAGCCCAGACGTGCGTTTTGCCCCCGAAGCCGCCGCCAATCTCCGACGAGGTGACGCGCAGCTTGGAGACGTCCATCCCCAAGAGCATGGCGCAGTGGTTGCGGTAGACGAAGTGCCCCTGTGTGCAGACCCAGAGTTCGCCCGTGCCGTCGGGCGACACGGAGGCCACGCAGGCATGCGGCTCGATGTAACCCTGGTGCGTCTGCTCGGTGCGGAAGGAGCGGGTGACGATCACGTCGGCCTCCTTGAAGCCCGCGTCCACGTCGCCATGGCCGAACTCGGTGCGCTTGGCGATGTTCGAGGCCTTCTTGGGCTTCGGCTCCACGCCTTCAGTGAGCATCCTGGGGTTCACCAGCGGTGCATTGGGCTTCACCGCCTCGTCCACGTCGGTGACGTGCGGCAGCACCTCGTAATCCACCTTGATGAGCTTCAGCGCCTTGCGGGCGGTGGGCGCATCGACGGCGGCAACGGCAGCCACGGCGTGGCCGTCATACTTCGCAACACCGCGCGCCATGCAGTTTTCCAGGATGTCATACATCGACTGGTCGCCGCCGGTGTGATCCGGCAGATCGGCTGCGGTGACGACGGCCTTCACGCCGGGGAGCTTTTCGGCCTTGGACGTGTCGATCTTCTTGATCTTGGCGTGCGCGTGCGGCGAACGCAGCACGAGGCCGACGAGCTGGCCCGGCATGTTGAAGTCCGCGCCATAACGCGCGCGGCCCGTCACCTTGTCGAGGCCGTCGGGGCGCAGAGGACGGGTGCCGACGCTCCTGAAATCCGTCTTGGAGAGAATCGGATCATGAATGACGGTGGGCGTCACGTGGTTCGGCGCATCCTCGAAGGGATGGGCCATGGTGCTTTCAGAAGCCATTGTCTTAACCCCTCATAACTTTGGCGGCGTCCTGGACGGCGCGCACGATCTTGTCATAACCGGTGCAGCGGCAGAGATTGCCGGCCAGACCGAAGCGGATTTCTTCCTCGGTGGGGTCCGGGTTGTGTTCCAGCAGGGCCTTGGCGGCCATCAGGAAACCCGGGGTGCACACGCCGCACTGAAGTGCGGCATGCTCGAGGAACTTGCTCTGCAGCGGGTGCAGCTCCGTGCCGTGGGACATGCCCTCGACCGTCTCGATGTCGCGGCCCTCGGCCTCGACGCCGAGCATGAGGCAGGCGCAGACGACGCGGCCGTCGACCTGCACAGAGCAGGCGCCGCAGTCGCCCGTGCCGCAGCCTTCCTTGGCGCCCGAAAGGCCAAGGCGGTTCCTGAGCACGTCGAGCAGCGATTCATGCGGGTCGCAGGCGAATTCGACAGTGTCGCCGTTGATGGCGGTGGAAACGAGAACGGCCATATCACTTACCTCCTGCGCGCTTATACGCGATCTCAGCGGCGCGCTTCGCCAGCACGGCGGCAACCTTGGTGCGGAACTCGATGGTGCCGCGCTTGTCGTCGATGGGCTTGCAGGCGGCGGATGCGGCCTCGCCCAGCTTCGCGAGGGCAGCTTCGTCGAGCTTGGTGCCGATGACCGCCTTGGCGGCGGCGGCAACGAGCACGACGGTCGGGGCGACCGCGCCCAGCGCCACGCGCGCCTCGGTGATGACGCCCTTCTTGTCGAGCCGCAGATTGACGCCGGCGCTCACCACCGCGATGTCCATCTCAGTGCGCGGAATGAAGCGGAGATAGGCGTCGCCCGAACGGTCCTTGCGGGCCGGCAGCTCTATCGCCTCGATGAGCTCGCCCTTCTTCAGCGCGTTCTTGCCGGGGCCGACCGCAACCTGCTCCACCGGCAGCTTGCGCTTGCCCTTGGGACCCTGGATCAGCGCCTTGGCGCCGGCCGCCACGAGGGCCGGAACGCTGTCAGCCGCCGGAGAGGCGTTGCAAAGATTTCCGGCGACTGTGCAGCGGCTCTGCACCTGCTTGGAGCCGATAAGCCCCGCGGCCTCGACCACGCCCGGCCAGGCTTTGACGAGGGCCTTGTTCTCGTTCATCTCCGCGCAGGAGACCGCCGCGCCGATCACAAAGCCGGACGCGGTCTTCTTGATTTCGCGCATCGGCTTGATGCGCTTGATGTCGACCACGAGATCGGGTTCGACGAACCCGCCCTTCATGCGCACGAGGAGGTCGGAACCTCCCGCGAGCACGTATGCGCTCCCTTTGGCTTTGGCGAGCAGGCCGACTGCCGCCTTGGTGGTTTCTGGTGCTTCATATTGCATTGTGTCACCCGTTTGGAATTTCAACGCGCATTTTGGGCCAGCCGGACCCCAAAGGTCAACCACCGCGGCGCGACTCCGGCATGTGTGCGACGCACGGACGCCGTTGGCGATGGTGCGCTGCGCCGTTGACGCGGCGCGGGGCGCGGTGGAATGTCGCTGGCGGCGAAGGAAAGGGGCGCAAACCGGCCATGGACGCGGCAAACGGCACGAAAGGCGGCGCGGAGGAGGCCCGGGTGAGGGCGCTTTCCCTGTGGAAAGGTCCCGTCACCGTCACACCGCTGAAGGGGGGCGTGAGCAACGCCAGCTTCAAGGTCACCGATTCGACCGGCAGCTATGTGGCGCGGATCGGCGGCGACTATCCCTTCCACCAGGTGTCACGCGAACGTGAAGCCGTCGCGTCGCGCGCGGCCTGCGAGGCCGGGCTGTCGCCGGAACTGGTCCACTCCGGGGAAGGGCTGATGGTGCTGCGCTATATCGAAGCCCGGACCTATACCGAAGCCGACGTGCGCGCCAATGCGGCCGCCTGCGTCGATATCCTCAAGCGCTGCCACGCCGGGATGGGGCGGCGCATCACGGGGCAGGGGGCGGTCTTCTGGGTGTTCCAGATCCTGCGCGACTATGGCGCGACGCTGCAGCAGCATGGCCACCGCCTGGCTGGCGAGGTGCCGCGCTGGCTGAAGATCGTGGACCAGCTCGAGACGGCGCAGGCGCCGCTCCCCATCGTCTTCGGCCACCATGACATATTGCCCACCAATTTCATGGATGACGGCCAGCGCCTGTGGCTCATCGACTGGGAATATGGCGCGTTCGGAACGGCCATGTTCGACCTCGCCTCCCTGGCCGCCAACAATTCCTTCGATGCCGCGGGCGAGACGCTGATCCTCGAGCGTTATTTCGAGACGGAGCCCAGCGAGGCCCTGTGGCGCGCCTTCCATGCCATGAAGGCGGCGAGTGCGCTGCGCGAAGCCGTGTGGGGCATGATTTCGGAGCTCTTCCTCGCCGCGCCCGGCGTCGACTATGCCGCCTATGCAAAGGAATATCTGGGCCGCTTCGATAGGGTCCACGCAGACTATCTCAAGCGATACGGAGCCTGACCCAAATGAACCGCAGCGACTGCGAAGCCCTCGACGCGCAAGACCCGCTGAAGCATAAGCGCGCCGCCTTCTCCATTCCGAAGGGCATGATCTACCTGGACGGCAATTCGCTGGGCGTCCTCCCGAAGAACGTGCCGGCCCGCGTGGCGGAAGTGGCGGAGAAGCAGTGGGGCGAAACCCTCATCAAGTCCTGGAACGAGCATGGCTGGTTCCACCTGCCGCAGAAGATCGGCGACCGCCTCGCGCGGCTGATCGGCGCGGCCCCGGGCAGCGTGATCGCCGGCGACACCATCTCGGTGAACCTGTTCAAGCTGCTCGGCGCCGCCGCCAAGCTCAACCCGTCGCGCCGGGTGATCCTCTCCGACAGCGGCAATTTCCCCTCCGACCTCTATGTGGCGCAGGGCTTCCGGGACCTGATGGACGATGGCTACGTGCTGAAGGTGGTGGACCCCGAACAGGTGATGGACGCGATCGACGGGAGTGTCGCTTTCACCATGATCACCGAGGTCGACTACCGCACCGCGCGCCTGCACGACATGAAGGCGGTAACTGCAACAGCCCATGCCAAGGGCGCGCTGACCATCTGGGATCTCGCCCATTCGGCGGGCGCGACGCCAGTGCAGCTTGCAGCATGTGATGCCGATTTCGCGCTGGGCTGCACCTACAAGTATCTGAACGGCGGCCCGGGTGCGCCCGCCTTCCTCTATGTGAAGCCAGAGCTTCAGGACCGCGTGCAGCCGCCGCTGGCCGGCTGGTGGGGGCACGCGGCACCCTTCGCCTTCGACCCCGACTACCGCCCCGCGCCGGGCATCATCCGCAACCAGTGCGGCACGCAGCCCATCCTGTCGCTCGCCGCCCTCGATGCGGCATTGGACGTGTGGGACGGCGTGGATATGAACGTGCTCCGGCAAAAGTCGCTGGCGCTGTGCAAGACCTTCATCGACTTGGCCGCGCAGCGCCTCTCCGCGCATGGCGTGAAGGTGGCAGGCCCGCGTGACATGAACGCGCGCGGGAGCCACGTCTCCATCCATCACCCTGAGGGCTACGCCGTGATGCAGGCGCTGATCGCGGCCAATGTGGTGGGCGACTTCCGCGCGCCGGACATGATGCGCTTCGGCTTCACGCCGCTCTATACGAGCTTCGCGGAGGTGTGGGACGCCGTCGACATCCTGGCCCGCATCCTCGACAAGGCTGAGTGGAACCAGCCGCAGTTCCTGGCCAAGAAGGCGGTGACGTGATCATCGACATTACGCAGGGCCTTTCGCCCGGCATGGCGGGCTTCCCCGGCGATGCGGCTTACGAGGAAGGCTGGACCTTCAGGCTGGGGCCGGATTGCCCGGTGAATGTCTCGCGCGTGTCCTTCTCCGTCCACTGCGGCACCCATGCCGATGCGCCGCTGCATTACGATGCCAATGGCGCCACCGCCGCCGCGTTGCCGCTGGAGCCTTACATCGGCCCCTGCCGCGTCATCGACGCGCGCGGGGCTGGGCCGCTGTGCGAGCCGGGCGGGATTGCGGCTGCGCTGGAGGGGGCACCCCCGCGCATTCTGCTGCGGCTGATGGACAGCCTTGACCCGAAGGTCTGGCCCACCGGTTTCCGTGCGCTCGCGCCGGAGACGGTGGCGTTGCTGGCCGCCAATGGCGTGAGGCTGGTGGGTATCGATGCGCCGTCGGTCGATCCGGCGATATCCAAGACGCTGGCGGCGCACCACGCCTGCCGGAAGGCCGACATGCGGATACTGGAAAACCTCGCACTCGCGCATGTGGAGCCGGGGGACTACGAACTGATCGCGCTGCCGCTGAAGTTCGAGAACTTGGATGCGAGCCCGGTGCGGGCGGTGCTGAGGCGGTGACTTTGATATCATTGCCCTCCCCACAAGGGGAGGGGGATCCGGTAGCCCTCACCCCTCCCAGCCATAATCCTTTCGCGCCGCCTCGGGCGTCACCAGCCCGGCGGCGATGTCCGCCTCCAGCGCCGCGCGGTCGCGCCGGTCCGGCCTGCCGAAGCCGCCGCCGCCGGGGAGTTCGAGGACCAGCGAGTCACCCGCATCGATGATGTGGATGCCCTTGTCGGGAAGCTTCGAACCCGACCCGCGTGCCGCGAGGCCGGCGCAGCCGGGCTGGCCGCCTTCGCGGCCCTGTGCAGGGTGGATCACGCGGTCGAAGGTGGCCGCCGAAATGGCAAACGGCGCATCCTCGGTGTTGGCAATCTCGATCCGCTGCGAAACGCCGCCGCGCCATTGGCCCGCACCGCCCGAGTCCGCCAGGTAATGCTTGCGCTTGAAGTAGAGCGGGCATTGCGTCTCGGTCACCTCGATCGGAATGGTGCCGACGCCCGACGGGAAGGCGGTGGTGTTGAGGCCGTCCTTGCCCGGCCTGCCGCCGATGCCGCCGAGACCCATGTTGATGACGGCAAAGCGCTTGGCCTTCGCCGTCTGTTCGGGCGGAACCCGTCCGTGGGCGGAGTAAAGCGACAGGATCCAGATGGGTCCCGCGCTCTCAGCCTGCACCGTTCCGGGTAACGCCTGCGCCAGACAACCGAACACGCTGTCGGCCAGCATCTGGCCGATGACGTGACGTGCGGTGACGGGCGAGGGGCGGATGGGATCGACGATGGTGCCGGGCTCGGTGACGAGGTCGAAGCAGGAGAGCGAGCCGATGTTGTTCGGCACATGGGGCGCAATCACCGCCTTCAACCCGAACACCGCATAGGCATGGGTGTAAGTGCGCGGGGAATTGATGCCGAAGAGCGAGGCGGGAGACGTCCCCGAGAAGTCCACCGTGATCTTGCCGCCCTTGATGATGAGCTTGGACTTCAGCGTCAGCTCGCGCTCATAGCCGTCGAGCGGCATGTCGTAGGACCATTCGCCTTCCGGCAGCGCCTTGATCGCCTCGCGCGCGCCCTTCTCGGACTGCTTCAGGATGTGTTTGGCCAGGCCTTCAAGCGAGGTGAGCCTGAACTCCTTCATCATGCCGGCGAGGCGGCGGGCGCCGGTGTCATTGGCGCTGATGAGCGAGAGGATGTCGCCCCGCACCTCGACGGGGCTGCGCGAATTGGCGAGGATGATGGAGAGCAGTTCCTCGTTGACCTTGCCTTCCTTGCGGATGCGCGAATGCGGGATCAAGGTTCCCTCTTCAAATGACGAGTTCGCCTTGGCCGACATGCCGACGCCGCCAACGTCGATGACGTGGCAGGTGGAAGCGAAGAAGGCGACGAGCGTTTTCCCGAAGAACACCGGCGTCATCATCACGTAATCGAACAGGTGCCCAGTGCCGAGCCACGGGTCATTGGTGATGAAGACGTCGCCGGGCTTCATCGTCGATTGCGGGAAGTGCTTGAAGAAGTGGGCAACCGCCGTGGCCATGGTGTTGACGTGGCCGGGCGTGCCCGTCATCGCCTGCGCGATCATGTTGCCCTGGACGTCATAAACGCCGGCGGAAAGATCGCCCGCCTCGCGGGTGATGGCGCCGAAGGCGGTGCGCAGCAGCGACTGCGCCTGTTCCTCGACCACCGCGATCAAGCGGTTCCACATGACCTGCGTGCGGATGGCGGCGAGTGCATCCTTGCTCATCGGCTGCGCTCCAGAACGATGTATCCAAGCGAGTTGACCGAGGCGCTGAAATTCGCGCCGACGATCGTCGAGGTTTCGTCCTCGGCGATTATGGCGGGGCCTTTGATGGCCGCACCCGGCTTCATGTCGAAACGCCAGTAGACGGGGGCGCTCACCTGGCGGCCCAGTGCCGGATCATAGATCGTGCGCTTCGAACGCGGCTTGGGAGCGGCCTTCTTCGCCGCCTTCGCAGCGCGCTTCGGCTTTGCGGACTTCGACGAGACCGTGACCGACCAGGTGATGGCTTCCGCCTCCTGGTTGGGGATGCGCAGGCCATAGACCTGCTCGTAAAGGCGCTCGAATTCCGCCTTGAGCTTTGCGCCGTCGGCCTGCGCCAGCTTCTTCACTGGCACCGGCACGCGGATCTCGTGGCCCTGACCGACATAGCGGCAGTCGGCGATGGCCTGGATCGCCGGCTTGGTCTTGCCCAGCGCGGGTTCCACCACGGCACGCGCATCCGCCGTCATTCTGGCGATGAGCCGGTTGACGCGCCCGGCCTCGAAGTCCTCGAGCGAGACGACGGCACTCTTGGTAATCTCATAGGCCACCGGCGCGCGCAGGAAGCCGATGGCGGAGCCCACGCCCGCACCCCTCGGCACAATAATCGTGTTGACGCCAATTTTCTCGGCGAGGCGGCAGGCATGGAGCGGGGCGCCGCCGCCAAAGGCGATCATGGTGCATGAGGCGATGTCGTGCCCGCGCTCGATTGCATGGACGCGCGCCGCGTTGGCCATGTTCTCTTCCACGATCTCGGTGACGCCGGCAGCGGGCCAGAACTCCTTGAGGCCTAACTTCGCACCGATGTTCTGCTGCAGGGCGGCCTTGGCCGCCGCTTCATCCAGCGCGATCTTGCCGCCGGCGAAATAGGCAGGGTCGATCTTGCCGAGCGCCAGATTGGCGTCCGTTACAGCAGGTTCCGTGCCGCCGCGGCCATAGCAGACGGGGCCCGGCGTCGAACCTGCACTGTCCGGCCCCACGGTGATGCGCGACAGCTTGTCGACGCGTGCGATGGAGCCGCCCCCCGCACCGATCTCCACCATCTCGATCACCGGAATGCGGACGGGGATGCCGGAACCCTTCATGTCCCGATAGGCGCGCGCGATCTCGAACTTCCTGGCGCGCTCCGGCTCGCCATGGGTGAGCAGGCAGATCTTCGCCGTGGTGCCGCCCATGTCGAAGGACAGCACATGGGGAAGCGCGCATTCCGCCGCGATCTGGCTCGCAAGGATGGCGCCGCCGGCGGGGCCAGATTCGACGAGGCGGATGGGGAAGCGCGCCGCCGTCTCCAGCGTCGTCAACCCGCCACCGGACATCATCAGAAACAGCGGGGCGGAGAGCCTCATCTCCTTCAGCCGGCCGCGCAGGCGATGGAGATAGCCCGCCATCAGGGGGCGCACATAGGCATTGGCGACCGTGGTCGAGAAGCGCTCGTATTCGCGAATCTCGGGCGCCACTTCGGAGGAGATGCAGATGGTCACGTCCTTCGGCAGCAGCCGCGCCAGCAGCTCGCGCACCCGCGTCTCGTGACGGTCATGCGCATAGGCATGGAGGAAGCCGATGGCGACCGATTTCACGTCTTCCGCAATCATGCGCTGGGCCAGGCCCTTCACCGCGCCTTCGTCCAGCGGCAGCAGAACGCGGCCATCGGCCGCAAGCCGCTCAGTGATTTCGAAGCGCAGCGCGCGCGGCGCCAGCGGCGCCGGGCGGTCGATCATCAGGTCATAATGGTCGAAGCGCTTCTCGTAGCCCTGCTCGATGATGTCGCGGAAGCCCCCGGTGGTGATGAAGGCGGTTTTGGCCCCCTTGCGCTCGATCAGCGCATTTGTGGCGAGCGTGGTGCCGTGGATGAAGACGCCGATGTCCTGCGGCTTCAGGCCCGAATCCTCCAGCACCAGTGTGAGGCCCTCGATCACGCCCAGTTCCGGCGCGTGAGTGGTGGTCAGCACCTTGCCGGACCAGCGCTTCGCCCCGTCCTCCAGCACGATGTCGGTGAAGGTGCCTCCAATGTCGGCGGCGAGTTTCGCTGTTCTTGCCATGGCGCTTGGTTAGCCCGTTCAAGAGGCATTCGCATCCTGAATCTGATGGGTGTGTTGCAGAAATCCCGGCATCCCTCTATCAACTCCCTCATGGCCAAGGTGACCATCCAGGATGTGGCCCGTGTGGCGGGTGTGAGCGTTGCAACCGTTGACCGGGTGCTGAACCGCCGCCCCGGCGTGCGCGACGTCACCGTCAACAAGGTCGAAACCGCCATCCGGGACCTCAATTACCAGCCGGACCGCATCGCGGCGCGCCTTGCCCGCTCGCGCGAATACCGCTTCTGCTTCGTGCTGCCCGATCGCACCGGCGATTTCTGGGAGCGCATCAACGAGGAAGTCCGCACCATGGCGGATCGCATGGCGGGCGAGCGCGTGTCGATCACCGTCAAGCGCGTCGATGTGTTCGATGGCGAACTCCTGGCCTCCACCCTCGATTCGATCGGCGGCGTGCATGACGGGGTGGCCGTGGCAGCCCTCGATCATCCGGCGGTGCGCGAGGCCATCAATGCGCTGGCCGCGCGCGGTGTCACCGTGGTTACGCTCGTCTCCGACGTTCCGGGTTCGAAGCGCATGCATTATGCCGGCATCGACAATTCTTCGGCCGGCCGCACCGCGGCGAGCCTGATGGGCCGTTTCCTGCGGGGGCTGACCGGCAAGGTGGGCCTCATCGCCGGCTCACTGGCGCTGCGCGACCACATCGAACGCCAGTTCGGTTTCGAACAGGTGCTGACCCATGAATACCCTAACCTGCAGGTTCTCCCCGTGCGCGAGTCGCGCGACGACTGGCGCAAGCTGGAGGAGATGACGGCGCAGCTCTTGGCCGAGCATCACGATCTCGCCGGCATCTACAACGTCGGCGGCGGCACGCGCGGCGTCGTTTCCGCACTCGAAGCCGCGGGCCGCGCCAGGGACGTGGTGCTGCTGGGCCACGACCTGAGCGACGCCAACCGCAAGGCGCTGATCCGCGGCACCATTGACGCGGTGATCAACCAGGACCCCGGCCACGAGGTGCGCAGCGCCATCCGCGTGCTGATCGCCAAGGCCGACAACGTGCCGCTGATCGAGAGCCAGGAGCGGATCAGGATCGATATCTTCCTGAGGGATAATCTGCCTTAGGAGCTTAGCGCCGGCCTACTGCACCGTTCCACGCGCGTCCACCTTCACGGCGCCCAGAACCTCGGTTCCGCGCACGAAGACCACCTTGTCGAACAGATTGGTCACCGGGCACACATGGTTTGGCGTGATGCGCACGAGGTCGCCCACTTTCGGCTTGTCGTTGACCATCGAAATGTCGAGGAAACCGTGCTCCTCCGACATGTTGTACACGCGCGCGCCGGAAAGTGAGCGCACCTCGCCGAAACCTTCGAGGCCGGCGAGGTCGCTGGTCAGCGCCTTGGAGCCCGCATCGATCATGGCGCGGCCGCCGGTCGGAACGCTCACCACGGTCGAGAGCACGGTGAGCGCGCAGTCGCCGGGCGTGGCTGAGCCGGCGGCCATCTGCATGCGGTCCATGTAGATATAGGTGCCGGCGCGGTATTCGCTCACATGGTCCAACCCATCGTCCTTCCACATGTCGGGCGAGCCCCCGGCTGAGACGGCGGGAACCTCGAGGCCCGATTTCGTGAGTCCTTCGCGCGCCGTTTCGAGGAAGCCCGCCATCTGGCCGCGGGCCCCGTTCTTCGGCAGCGTCATCAGTCCGCCGAAGCGGAGACCCGGCGTGCGGTCGATGGCCTGGGCCAGGGCGATCGCGGCCTGCGGGCTCTGCACGCCGTTGCGCGCCGCCCCTGTGTCGCATTCGACCAGAACCTCGATGTCGCGGCCTGCAAGCGAGGCTGCATGCGACAGGCCGTCCAGCACCGCGGCATTGTCCGCCACCACCTTGATGGCCGTGCGCCTGGCGAGGCCGGCAAGGCGGCCGAGCTTGTGTTCGCCCACCACGTTGAAGGTGAGCAGCATGTCGGTGATGCCGGCATCGGCCATCACCTCGGCCTCGCCCAGCTTCTGCACCGTGATGCCCTTGGCGCCGAGGCCGATCTGCGCCTTCGCAAGCGGCACCAGCTTGTGCGTCTTGATATGCGGGCGGTTGGCCAGCCCCAAGGCATCGCAGCGCGCCTGCCAGCGGCGCAGGTTGTTTTCCACCACGCCGATGTCGATGACGGGCACGGGGGTTTCGAGGTCCTCAAGGCGGGGCCCCGCGGGTTCGAAGTCGAAATAGCTGAGAATGTCCATGACGACAGTCTAGCCCAGCTTCAGCCTGGGGAAAGCTGATCTTTGCGCAGGGCAGACGTCACGCCGTGCGGATGCGCACGACTCCGTATGGGCCGAGCTCCAGCTTCGACAGTTTCCGCGCCTGCTCGCCTGCCCGCCACAGGAAGCCGGGCGTGGTGGCGAGCGTCCGGAAATTGCCGTCCGACAGGCGGTGGAGTTCGGCCGGTCCTGTCAGGCCTGCGAGTTTCACCGGCTGCGCCTCCGGAGTGAGGTTGGCGAGCCACAGCTCCGTGCCCTCGCGAGACCGATGCGCCAGCGCGGCAATGCTGCTGGGCGCACTCGACACCGCGTCGAGCCGGCGGTTGCCGCTGGCGGGGCCAAGACCCGCAAGAACGTGATAGACCGGATAAACCTCCGCCGCCGCATCATCGAACCACGGCTGGGCATGCTCCGCCTTGCGGTAGATTGCGCCCTGCGGCCCGGTGACGGCGCCCAGCGCCACCGCATCGAGCCCGCCCTTGGCGAAGGCTGCAAGCAGCCCGACGTTCCATGCGGCGGCGAAGAGCCCGCGCTGGCGCGGGTCCATGGCAGCGAGGCAGACGCGGGAATTGTTGGGGTTGGGCGACACCACCGCGCCGTAAGGATTGTCGCGGCAGGGAATGGAGGAGGGGCCCAGCAGGTAGGGCGTGTCCTTGCCGATCATGTTGCGCGTCGACGCGATGATCGAGGGAACAGCCTCCAGCGTCTCCATCACCGAGATGTCGTCCGCCGCATGCACGATGGGGCACACCGTATGGGTGATGAAGTCGAACACGCCCTTGGGCACCGGCTTGCGGTTCAGTTCCGTGAAGAAGGACAGCATGCCGCCGCCCAGCGTGACACCGGGGAATTCATGGCGCACCGCGGCGGCCATTTCCTCGTAGGCCGGGCCCCAGGGCCTTGGTGTGTTGGGCTGGAAGGACTTGAGATCATGCATCTGGGTGATGACGATGGCGTCGGGCTTGTAGTCCGCCGCGCGGATTTCACTGGCGATGGCCGCAACCTCTTCCGCCGCCGCCTTCTTCGCCGGCAGCACGATCTCGAGGAAGGAGAGCGCACCCGTGCGTTCGCGCAGTTCGCGGAAGGCGGCGGCGGCCTCGCGTTGGCCACTGTTGCGGCCGTCGATCTGGCAGACGAGGTGATTGGGCTCCATCGCCGCGATCAAGTCCACTTTCTGCAGCGCGTGCTTTGCCTCCTTCATGGGCACGCCCACGCCGATAGCCGGGATCATGCCCTTGACGCCGCCCACATCGACGGTGATGGCGGAGCCCGCCTTGGCAGCCTTCTTCGCGGTGGGCTCGCCCTCAATCGTCATGGTGATCGACTGGGTGAAGGCCTCTCCCTTCTTCAGCGTATAGGGCCAGGGGTCCAGCAGCGAGCAGACATAGGTCTTGTAGGAGGCGTCCATCCAGTTCCGGTGGTCCTCCATCTCGAACTTGTTGCCTTCCATCAGCACGGTCGCGGTCACGCCCGGCGCCACCTGGTGTTTCAGCGAGCGGATCTCGAAGACCGGCTGGCCGGGGCTGATCAGTTTCGGGAAGCGGCCCTTCTTCTTCTTGCCGTCGGTGTGCACGATCTCCACGGGTTCGCCGGCGACACCGTTCAGCGGGTGCAGGACGGTGAAGCCGGTGCGGTTGGTGAGGAAATCGGTCGCGGGCGTGCCGGTGACGGTGAAGTTCAGCGTGCCCCTGGCGCTCGCCTCGATCTTCGCCACGTAACTCAGCCCTTGGGTCCTGTCCTTGGTGGTGGCGGAATAGCCGATGGAGAAGCCATCCTTGCCCTGCCTGATCTTCAGGTTCTCGATGGCAGGCGCATAGGTGCCCCAATCCTTGTCGCGCACCAGATAGGCGATGCCGCGCAGCACTTCCGAGCCCCGATAGCGGATGTAGCGCAGCGCGCCATTGTCGAACATGGCGGTGATCGGCCCGGCCGTCAGCGTGCGGCGCTTGCCTTCGGCGACGCCGGTGCCGGTCAGCTTCACTGCGCGGGTGAGGGTGCTCTTTGCCATGGGGTTCCTCAAATCACCTGTTCGCTCTTGGGATCGATGATGACCGCACGTGTCATGTCGATGTCAATCTCCGTTCGTTCGCCGGGGCGCGACACGTCATGGGCGGCAAGTTCGGCGATGATGGAGGCGCCGCCCAGCGGCATGGTGGCCTGCACGCGCGATCCCGTGGGTTGCACGAGTTCGATGGTGACCGGCACGCGGGCGTGGCCCTTGGCCAGCGACTGCCCCGCCATGGCGATATATTGCGGGCGCAGGCCCAGCACCACGGCTTGGCCGGTCTTCATGCCGCTGCGGCCGGGCATGTCCAGCCGCGTGCCGTCGTTGAGCGCAACACCTGTCTCGGTTGCCGTCGCGGGGATGAAGTTCATCTTGGGGCTGCCGAGGAAGCCCGCCACAAAGCGCGTCTTCGGGCGCTCGAACAGGTCGAGCGGCGAGCCCTGTTGCTCGATCAGCCCGTCGCGCAGCAGCACGATGCGGTCAGCGAGCGTCATGGCCTCGATCTGGTCATGCGTCACATAGACCATGGTGCGGCCCAGCTCCTGGTGCAGGCGTTTGATCTCGACGCGCATGTCGTCCCGGAGCTGGGCGTCCAGATTGGAGAGCGGCTCGTCGAAGAGGTAGAGCACCGCGTCGCGCACGATGGCCCGCCCGATGGCCACGCGCTGGCGTTGACCGCCTGAAAGCTCGCGCGGGAAGCGCTTCAGCAGGTGGCCGATGCCCAGCATCCCGGCGGCGCGCGACACCCGCTTCTCAACCTCGGCTTCGGCGAATTTGCGGGCGCGCAGCCCGAAGGCGATGTTGTCCTTGACGTTGAGATAGGGGTAGAGCGCGTAGTTCTGGAACACCATGGCGATGTCGCGGTCCCGCGGCCTCGCCCAGGTGACGTCGCGCCCGGCGATTTCGACGGTTCCGGAGCTGGAGTCCTCGAGACCGGCGATGGTGCGCAGCAAGGTGGACTTGCCGCAGCCCGAGGGCCCCACCAGCACCGTGAATTCGCCCGACGGCACCTCGAGGTCGATGCCCTTCACGGCGTGGAAGGAGCCGTAGTGCTTATGGAGATTGCTGATCTTGAGATCCGACATGGCTAGCCCTTGACTGCGCCCATGGAGATGCCGCGCACCAGGAAGCGCTGCATGACGGCGACGGTGAAGAAGACGGGGATGGTGCCCAGCACCGACATGGCGGCGATCTTGGCCCAGAAATTCGATTGACCGCCGAAATAATGCGTGACCTGCACGGTGTAGGTCGTCACCTCGGTGCGGGTCAGCACCAGGGCGAACAGGAACTCGTTCCAGGCGAACACGAAGGTGAACACGGCGGTGGCGAAGAGCCCGGCCCGCGCCATGGGAAACACCACCTTCCACAGCACCTCCCAGCGGCTACAGCCATCGACAAGCGCCGATTCCTCGAGTTCCAGCGGGATGTCCTCGATGTAGCCGCGCATCATCCAGATGACATAGGGCAGCGAGAAGGCCGTATAGAGCACGATGAGGCCCACATAGCTGTCGACCCAGCCGATGAAAACATAGGCGAGGAACAGCGGAAACACGATGGCCACCGGCGGCATCATGCGCTGCGAGATGATCCATACCGCGAGGTTCTCGCCGCCGGTCTTGAAGCGCACCAGGCTATAGGCGGCGATGGTGCCGAGGATCATGGCGAAGAAGGTGGAGACGCTGGCGAGGATCAGGCTGTTGCCCACGGTCGCCGCGTCGCCGTCCTTGAACAGCACGTGATAGTTCGCGAGCTGGAGCGATTTCGGATACCACACCGGCGGAAAGGCGAAGATCTCATCCGGCGTCTTGAAGGAAATGATGAACAGCCAATAGACCGGGAACACGAACACCACGGTGATCAGCGCCGCGGCGAGATAGCGGAACGCCAGGCGCATGCCGGGGCTGCGGCGGGTGGCGCTCATTTCGCAAGCCCCATGCGCCGGATGGCCCAGGTGACGATGATGGTGAGCATGGCGATGATCAGGAAGGCGATGGCCGCGGTGTAGCTGGTCTCGAACTGCTTGAAGCCCTGGTTGTAGGTGTAGACCGAGATCGTCTCCGTCATGGTGCCGGGGCCTCCCATGGTCAGCGCCCAGATGATGTCGAAGATGCGGAACAGATCGAGCCCGCGGATCAGGATGGCGATCGCCATCACCGGCCATATGGCCGGCAGCACGATATAGCGGAAGCTGCGCCAGAAGGAGGCGCCATCGATCTCGGCGGCCTCGGTCTGGGATTTGTCGACGTTGGAGAGCGCGGCCAGCAGGATGAGGAACATGAACGGCGTCCACTGCCAGATCTCGCAGAAGATGATGGCCGGATAGACCAGCGTGGGGCTGATGGTCCACAACAGGTTCACGCGCTCGCCCGCGAACCAGCCGAGGATCTGGTTGATCGGTCCGTATTGGTTGTCCAGCAAGAGCCGCCAGGTGGCGCCGGCGACAATCGGCGAGATGATCGTGGGCAGCACGAGCAGCGACACGAAGATCTGCCGGCCCGGCATCTTTTCGAGGAACAGATAGGCCATGGCGAGACCGAGGATCAATTCCAGCGGCAGCGCGATGGCTGTGATGATGAGAGTATGCAGCAGCGACTGCCAGAGCCGCGCGTCCCTGAACAGCTGCTTGTAGTTATAGAGGCCGGCGAAGGAGGTGTCGGTGTCCATCATGTCAATGCGCATGAAGGAGACGATGAGCGAATAGATCAGCGGAAACAGCCCAACCGCCAGCAGCAGGAACACCGCCGGCGCGATGATCCAGTATTTGAAGTTGCGGTCGGGCCGGATGACGGTGGCGGACATGGTCACGCGCGCGCATCAGCCCGCAACCAGCCTCTCCCGCGCCAAACACGGGAGAAGCGGTTGCAGGCCTCAGCGACGTTACATCTTCGGATAGGCGCCGGACTTGGACGCCCAGCTGCTGTAGACTTCCTTCTGCTTGTCGACGCCGATCTTGTCGGTGATGGCGTCCCACTCGGCGGCGGCCGCGTCGGCAATCGCCTTCGGGTCTTCGCCTGCCCACAGCTTGGAGATCATCTGGCGCAGCACTTCCTCGTACTTGTCGGTCTGCAGCACCGAGAGGTCGAGCAAGCCGTTCGTTGCACCAGCCTGGAGGGCCGCGAGGTAGTGCTTCGCGTCCGGCCACTTGGCAAGATATTCGGCCGAGGTGAAGTGCGAGTCGCGGAACGGGTCACGCAGGGCGTAGGGCAGCTGCACGCGCTGCAGCGAGGTCGCTTCGCTGTTCAGCCACTGGATGAACAGGTAGGCCGCTTCCTTGTTCTTCGAGGTTGACGCCACGGAGAGACAGAAGCCCGCGGCCAGTTCCGGATGTCCGCCCGGCGGCATGGCGTAACCCACCTTGCCGGCGATCGTCGACTTCGGAACCCAGCTCAGCACTTCCTGGTCGGTGCCGTATCCGGCGGCCCAGCGGCCATAGGGCGGCCACGAGATGGTCATCGCGGTCTGGCCCTGCAGGAAGGCGGCGAGGTTCTCGACGAAGCCCCATTGCTCGACGCCGGGCGGCATCCACTTGTTTTCCTCGCGCATGTCGGTCAAGACCTTCACGCCCACGTCGGAGTTGATCGTCGCCTTCATCGAGTCGGCATCGAAGAATTTTCCGCCCTCGTTGCGGAAGCGCTCCTGGAACATGAACATGGTATAGGGCGGCTGGCGGAAGAAACCGGCGCCATACATGTTCTTGTCTTTCAGGATTTCGGTGAGCGCCGCGCCGGTGACATCGAAATCGGCCCAGGTGGCGGGCACGGCCAGGTCCTTGCCGGTTTTTTCCTTGAAGGCGGCCTGCACCGCCGGATCGGCGAAGATGTCCTTGCGGAAATACATCACGAACACGTCGCCGTCGTCGGGGAAGCCATAGATCTTGCCGTTCACCATCATCTGGTTGTCACGGTAGGTCGAGGCGATCTTCTGCAGTTCCTCGCGATAGCCGTACTTATCGACATAGGGGTCGAGGTCTTCGAGGGCGCCGGCGTTGACGAGGTCGGGCATCCAGGACGGGATGACGTTCAGCGCGTCATAGGCCCCGGCACCCGACTTGTAATCCTGCATGATCTTGGTGAACATCTCGGCGGTCGAGACCTCGACCACCTTGACGTCGATGCCGGTGAGTTCCTTCCACTTCGGGCCGGAGAAGTTGAGCGGGTCGAGGGCCTGGAGCCCCGCCTCCCAGACGATGGAGATCGTCTGGCCGCTGAATTGCTTGGCGGCGTCCACGGCGGTCTGCGCCGCGTCTGCTGCCGCGGCCTGACGGGCTGCGAAGCTCGTCGAGCCGGCAAGCCCGGCTGCCAAGCCGATCTTGCCCACGTCACGTCTTGTAACCATTATTCGTCCTCCCATTGTTGAACGGCGGCGGTGAGCAGCCATTCGTTTCCCCGCTTCCCGGGGAATTCCTGTTCAGCCGAAGCGCTTCGCAAAGCCTTCAAGCTTGGCCTTGAATCCCTGCCGTTCCAGAACGTCCCGGTTGACCACGCCGCGCGGCTGCTGGCCTTTCATCACGTCGAGCACGGCCTTGATGTCTGCTGCGCCGTTCCCTGCGAAGCACTGGTCGGTCCAGCACAGGGCGTGGGGCGCGGCGATGATGTTGTCGAGTTTGAGCAGCGGGTCGCCGGGATCCGTCGGCTCCTGCTCGAACACGTCGAGCCCGGCGCCGGCGATCCTGTTCTCCTGCAGCACCTTGGTCAGCGCCTTCTGGTCGACGATTGGCCCGCGCGCGGTGTTGATGAGGTAAGCCGTGGGCTTCATCAGCGCGAGGCGCCCGGCATTGACGATGTGGTGCGTCTCGGGGGTGAGCGGGCAGTTGACGCAGAGAATGTCGGAGCGCGCGAACAGCTCCTCGAGCGGCACGAGCTCGATGCCGAGTTCGGCGGCGACCCTTTTGTCCGCGAAGGGGTCATGCGCGATGAAATTCATGTCGAAGGGCCGGGCGAGCCGGAACATTTCCGCGCCGATATTGCCCACTCCCAGCGAGCCCAGCACCTTGCCGACGAGGCCGACGCCCATGTGTGCGCCGCGCGCCGCGAAACCCGGCGGCCCGGAGCGGGCAAGCCTGTCCTTCACCATCAGCTTGCCGGTGAGCGCCAGGATGAAGGTGATGATGGAGACGGCCACCGGGCGCCTGACGCCGTCAGGCGTGATGACGAGAGCGATGTCGTTCGCCGTGCAGGCCGGCACGTCCACCGTGTCATAACCCACCCCGAAGCGCGCCACGACCGCGAGGCGGCCGGACTCGGGCACGCTCGCCGCGTCGAAGCGGTGGGCGAGCAGGATCAGCGCGTCGAAGTCCTCAAGCTGCCCGCCGCCGATCGGCGAGGCATTGTCGAGGAATATCATCTCGACGTTCTTCGCCTCGCGCAGCGGGGCGAGGTCGAAGTCGGGGAAGGTGGGCGATCCGTCCGCCTTTCTGAAATCTCCGGAGAGTGCGACGCGGAACGGGCCCATCACTTCGCTCCTTCGCGGATCGCCCTTGCGGCGGCCGCGAGCCCATCGCGCAGCACCCAGATGTCGCCCGAGTAGCAGATGAAGTCGAAGCCGTCCTTGTAGACGGCGATGCCGGCGTCCGCACTCGGCACCAGCCGGCCGAGGAACTTGCCGTGCTTCTTCGCGGCCTTGATGGTGCGGTCAATGGCGGCGGTGAATTTGGGGTGATTGAACTCGCCGGGAATGCCGAGCGAGACCGAGAGGTCGAAGTGGCCGACCCACAGCCCGTCGACACCGTTCACGCTGGCAATGGCATCGGCATTCTCCGCTCCTTCCGCCGTCTCGATCAGGCAGATCACGGCGGTGCGGTCATTGGCGGCCTTCAGCGCGTCCGCCACTGGGGCGGCGCGATAATTGTCATGCGCCATCTGCAGGCCCACGCCGCGCTTTCCGTCAGGAAAATACTTCACCGAGTCGACCATCGCCTGCGCCTGCGCGGCGGTGGAGATCATCGGTGCGATCAGCCCCTCCGCCCCCATGTCGCAGGCCCGGGCCAGCATGTCATTTTCCTGGGCGGGCACGCGCACGACGAGCGGCACCCGGGCCGCCTCGAAATAGCGGACAGCACTCTTCAGCGTCTCGAAGGAGAAGCCCGAATGCTCCATGTCGAAGAAGGCGAAATCCAGCCCCGCGGCCTTGAGAATGTGGCCGATGCCCGGTGTCGCGAACTCGACGATGAAATTGCCGATCTTCGGCCCCGGCGCGCGCGCGAGTTCCTTGAGCCCCATCGGGGTCATCCTCCCAAACGGCCCGGTTGGCCCCGGGTCACACTGATTGACTTATCATACCAGTAGCATGTAAGCAGACATAAACGCTATCCGAGGTTTCCGCATGACGTCAATCGCACTCTTCGGGGCTGGCGGCAAGATGGGTCACCGTCTCTCGCGAAATCTCAAGGATTCGCCCTTTACCGTCCGCCATGTCGAGGTGAGCGAGCAGGGCAGGGCGCGGCTGGCGCAGGATTTCGGCGTCCAGTGCGTCTCGCCAGAGGTGGCTCTGGCCGATGCGCAGGTGGCGATCCTCGCTGTGCCGGACACCCACATCGGCAAGGTCGCGCAGGCCATCAATCACCTGCTGAGGCCCGGCGCCATGGTCGTGGTGCTGGATGCCGCGGCCCCCTTCGCCGGGCATTTGCCGGAGCGACCGGACCTCACCTATTTCGTCACCCACCCCTGCCACCCGCCGATCTTCAACGACGAGACGGTGATGGAGGCGAAGCTCGACCGTTTCGGTGGCGTCGCGGCCAAGCAGCACATCGTCTCCGCCCTCATGCAGGGGCCGGAGGAGCACTATGCGCTGGGCGAGGAGGTGGCGCGCGCCATCTGGGCCCCCGTCATGCGTTCGCACCGCGTCACGGTGGAGCAGATGGCGCTGCTGGAACCGGGCCTGTCCGAAACCGTCGTCGCCTCGCTCCTCGACGTGATGCGCGAAGCGATGGATGAGGTGGTGGCGCGTGGCGTTCCGGCGGAGGCGGCGCGCGACTTCCTCCTGGGTCACATGAATATCCTGGCCGCGGTGATCTTCAAGGAGCAGCCGGGCGTGTTCTCGGATGCCTGCAACAAGGCCATCGCCTTCGGCAAGCCGATGCTGATGAAGGACGGCTGGAAACGGGTTTTCGAGCCTGAGGAGATTGCGGCCTCGATCCAGCGCATCACCTGAGGGCATGGCCCTATATCGCAGGAAACCCTTGCGCTGTCCGGCCCGTTGGTGCTGATAGCCGCGAGGAGTTCGCGATGCCGGAATTCGTGCAGTCATTGTTGTCGCCCGAAGCGCTGTGGACGCTGGGCCAGGTCATCGTGATCGACCTCGTGCTGGCGGGCGACAACGCGGTGGTGATCGGCCTTGCGGCCGCGGGCCTACCGAAGGACCAGCGCAACAAGGCCATCCTCGTCGGCATCCTCGCGGCCACTGCGCTGCGCATCCTGTTCGCCGCCATTGCGACGCAGCTGATGCAGCTTCTGGGGCTGATCCTGATCGGCGGCATCCTCCTCCTCTGGGTGTGCTGGAAGATGTGGCGCGAATTGCGCAACGGCAGGGCGGAGGAAGAGGGCGTCGAGAACGTGACCGGCGAAGACCTGAACGCCGACCGGACCATCGGCAGCGCGCCCACCGGCAAGAGTTTCGCCCAGGCCGCCTGGCAGATCATCGTGGCGGATGTCTCCATGTCGCTCGACAATGTGCTGGCCGTCGCCGGCGCCGCGCGCGAGCACCCGGGCGTGCTGGTGATCGGCCTCGCTCTGTCCATCGCGTTGATGGGGCTTGCCGCCTCCTTCATAGCGAAGCTGCTCAACCGCTATCGCTGGATCGCCTATGCCGGTCTCGCGATCATCCTTTATGTCGCGCTGCACATGATCTGGCGCGGCCTCCTCGAAGTCTATCCCGTGGTGACCTGATGCTGAATTTCGACCGCGAGCGCTTCCTGAACATCGAGGCCAGCGCCGTGGCGCTGGCTGGCCCCATCCATGCCGCCATCGGGCAGTGCATGGCGAAGGGCGCCAAGAATATCTTTTTCCTCGGCACTGGCGGCGCCGCCATCCTCATGCAGCCTGCGGCCCTGTTGCTGCAGCGCCGCTCCGGTTTCCCAGCCTTTATGGACATTGCGGCGGAGCTCGTCGCCGGCGGCCACCAGGCGCTGGGCAAGGACTCGATTATCGTCATCCCGTCGCTGTCGGGCACAACGAAGGAATCGGTGGCCGCCCTCGACTATTGCAAGGACCGGGGCGCCACCATACTGACGCTGGTGGGCCACGCAGACACCCCGCTCGGGCGGAAGGCCGATCACGCCTTCGTCAACTTCGCGGAGGACGGCACGTCCTCCGAGTCCTTCTATCTCCAGTCGCTGCTGATCGCGCTGTCGGCGATGGCGCACCGCGGCGAGTTTGCGGATTATGAGCGCACGGTGGCGGAGCTCTCCGCGCTGCCGCAGCACCTGCTCGCCGCAAAACAGGCGTTCGAGCCGGAAGCCCTCCGCATCGCGGAGGCCTTCCGCAGCGAGCCCTGGCACATCATCACGGCTGCCGGCGGCTGCTGGGCCGAAGCCTGGTATTACGGCATGTGCATCCTCGAGGAGATGCAGTGGATCAGGACCAGGCCCGTGCATGCCGCCGACTTCTTCCACGGCACGCTGGAGCTGGTCGGGACGGACGTGAGCGTTGTCATCCTCAAGGGCGAGGACGCCTATCGCCCGCTTGCCGGCCGGGTGGAGGCCTTTGCCCGCCAGTACACCGGCAAGGTGACGGTGCTCGACTCCGCACGCTACGAGATGCCCGGCATCTCGCCGGAAACGCGTGCGTTGATCTCGCCCATCATCCTTGCCACTATCCTTGAGCGCCTGTCGGCGCATCTCGAGGTGAAGCGCAACCATCCGCTGACCACCCGGCGCTATTACAAGAAAGTCTCCTATTGAGGGCCAGGGCATGACCACTTCCTACCCGCGTGACATGAAGGGCTATGGCCGGGCCATCCCGGACCCGAAGTGGCCAGGCGCCGCCCATGTCGCCGTGCAGTTCGTGCTCAACTACGAAGAGGGCGGCGAGAACAACATTCTCCACGGCGATGCCGCCTCCGAGGCCTTCCTGTCGGAGATCGTCGGCGCCCAGCCCTGGGTGGGCCAGCGCCACTGGAACATGGAGTCGATCTATGAATATGGCGCCCGCGCCGGCTTCTGGCGGCTGTGGCGCATGTTCACCGAACGCAAGCTTCCGCTCACCATTTATGGCGTCGCCACCGCCATGGCGCGCTCGCCGGATCAGGTGCAGGCCATGAAGGAGGCGGGCTGGGAGATTGCCAGCCACGGCCTCAAATGGGTCGAGCACAAGGATATGCCGGAGGAGGAGGAGCGCCGCCAGATCGCCGGGGCGATCCGCCTGCACCGGGACGTGACCGGCGAGCGCCCGCTCGGCTGGTACACTGGCCGCTGCTCGATGAACACGACGAAACTCGTGATGGAGGAGGGCGGCTTCCTCTATTCCTCCGACGATTATGCGGACGACCTGCCGTATTTCCTGAACAAGGCGAATGGCGGCCGGCACCTCATCATTCCCTACACGCTCGACGCCAACGACATGCGCTTCGCCACCCCGCAGGGCTTCAACACCGGCGAGCATTTCTTCCAGTATCTCAAGGACAGCTTCGACTGCCTTTATGAAGAAGGCCGCCGCGGTTCGCCCAAAATGATGTCGGTGGGCCTGCATTGCCGGCTTGCCGGCAGGCCGGGCCGCGCCCTGGGCCTCGCCAAATTCATCGACTACGTGCTGAGCCACGACAAGGTGTGGATCCCGCGCCGCATCGACATTGCCCGCCACTGGCTGAAGACATTCGGATAATCGCATGGCTATCTCCTTCCACGACCTGTCGAAGATGACGCGCACCGCGCGTGACCAGCTGCTGAAGCGCGCCGAGGCCGATCTCTCCGAGTTCGAGGAGAAGGTGAAGCCCATCATCCACGCCGTGCGCCATGAGGGCGACAAGGCGGTGGCGCGCTTTGCCCGCCAGTTCGACAAGGCGCCGGTCGAGGCCGGTTCGCTGGCCGCCACGGAGGCCGATTTCGCACGCGCAGAGAAGACGCTGGACCCCAAAGTGAAGGAAGCCCTCGGCTTCATGGCGGGCTCCATCCGCAAATTCCACGAGGACCAGAAGCCAGAGGAAATGTGGTTCCACGAAATCCGCCCCGGCGTCTTCGCGGGCGACCGCACTACCGCCATTCCCTCGGTCGCCTGCTACGTGCCGCGCGGCAAGGGGGCGTTTCCGTCCTCGGTGCTGATGGAGGCGATCCCGGCGGCTGTCGCGGGTGTGAAGGAGATTTGCATCATCACCCCGCCGGGACGGGACGGTTCGATCGATGACGCGACGCTGGTCGCCGCGCGCATGGCGGGTGTCTCCAAGGTGTTCAAGGCCGGTGGCGCGCAGGGCATCGCGGCTGTGGCCTATGGCACGGCCACGATCCCCAGGTGCTCGAAGGTGGTGGGGCCGGGAAGCCCCTGGGTGGGCGCTGCCAAGCGCCTCGTCTCGCATGTCATCGACACCGGCACGCCGGCCGGCCCCAGCGAGTTGATCGTGCTGGCGGACGAAACCGCCGATGGCCGCCTCGCCGCGCTCGATCTCATTATCGAGTCGGAGCATGGGCCCGACTCCTCCGCCTTCCTCGTGACGTGGGACGCCAAGGTGGCGGAAGACGCGATGCAGGCCATCCCCGACTTCTGGCAGCAGATGGGCGAACAGCGCGTGTCCTATTCCTCGGCCGTGTTGGGCGGCCCGATGGGCGGCATCGTGCTGGCCCGCGACGAGGCGGAGGCCATCGCCTTCTGCAACGAGTATGCGCCGGAGCATCTGGGCGTTCATTCCGGCGAGCCCTTCCAGTATCTGGGCCGCCTGGAGAATGCCGGCGAGATCCTCTTGGGCCGCCACACGCCGCCGACCCTCGGCAACTTCGTGATCGGCGTCAACCATGTGCTTCCCACCAGCGGCTGGGCCAGGACCGGCTCGCCCTTGACCGTGCATGATTTCATGAAGCGCACCTCCGTCGCCTATGTGACCGGCAAGGGCTATCCCGAGCTCGCCAGGCACGCCGAAGTCATCGCCCGCTACGAGGGCTTCGACGGCCACGCCAATGCCGTTTCCGAAACCCGCGCCCGCCTGCTGAGAACCAATCGATGATCAAGCGAACCGGCGGCCAGATCCTCGTCGACCAGCTGAAACTTCACGGCACGTCCCATGTCTTCTGCGTGCCGGGAGAAAGCTACTTGGCCGTGCTCGACGCGTTGCATGACGCCGCGATCAAGACCATTGTCTGCCGCCAGGAAGGCGGGGCCGCCTACATGGCCGAAGCCGCGGGCAAGATGACGGGCCGGCCCGGCATCGTCATGGTCACCCGCGGACCCGGCGCCACCAATGCCTCCTGTGGCGTTCACGTGGCCGCGCAGGATTCGACCCCGCTCATCATGTTCGTGGGGCAAGTCGCGCGCGGCATGAAGGAGCGCGAGGCCTTCCAGGAGATCGACTGCAAGGCGGTCTTCGGTTCCATGGCCAAATGGGTGGTGGAGATCGACCGCGCCGAACGCATTCCCGAAATCGTCAGCCGCGCCTTCCACGTGGCAACGCAAGGCCGCCCCGGCCCCGTGGTGATCGCACTGCCGGAAGACATGCTCGCCGACCGGGTGGAGGTGGCCGACGCGCCGCCCTGCGCGCCCGTTGTGATGAAGCCCGGCGCCGCCGACATGGAGGCGCTGCGGCGCCGCCTGCTCGCAGCGGAGCGCCCCATTGTGCTCGCCGGCGGCTCCGGCTGGAGCGAGCAGGGGGTGAAGGATCTCGTGCGCTTCGCCGAGGCTTTCGATCTCCCCGTCGCCGTCACCTTCCGCCGCCAGATGCTGTTTCCGGCGGATCATCCGAACTTCGCAGGCGATCTCGGCATCGGCCCCAACCCGAAGCTGCTGCAGCGCGTGAAGGATGCCGACCTTGTGCTGCTCGTCGGCGGCAGGCTCTCCGAGATGCCGTCGCAGAGCTACACGCTGCTCGACATTCCGGGCGATGGGTTGAAGCTCGTCCATGTTCATCCGGGTGCGGAGGAACTGAACAAGGTTTACCGCGCAGGGCTCGGCATTCTGGCCACACCCCATGCCTTCACGGCCGCCGCCGCCGAACTGCCGAAGCCCAATGCGGTGAACTGGGCCGGTGCGCCGAAGGCCGCCCATGCCGATTACCTGGCGTGGAGTGACACCTCGAAGGTCAGGACCGCCGGCAGCCTGCAGATGGCGGAGGTCATGGAACACCTGAAACAGGTGATGCCGGCCGACACCGTCTACTGCAATGGCGCAGGCAATTATGCCACCTGGGTGCACCGCTTCTGGCCCTTCCGCGCCTTCGCCTCGCAGCTCGCACCCACCTCCGGCACCATGGGCTATGGCGTGCCGGCCTCGGTTGCCGCCAAGTCTTTGAAGCCCGGGCGCGAGGTCATCGCCTTCGCCGGCGATGGCTGCTTCATGATGAACGGCCAGGAATTCGCCACCCTCATGCAGTATGGCCTCCCCGTCATCGTGGTGGTGGTCGACAACGGCATGTACGGCACCATCCGCATGCACCAGGAGCGGGAATACCCCAACCGCATCTCGGCCACCGAACTGAAGAACCCGGACTTCGCGGCGCTGGCCCGCGCCTATGGCGGCCATGGCGAAACCGTGCGGACCACCGCCGAGTTCGGCCCGGCGCTGGCCCGCGCCCGCACCAGCGGGACACCGGCGATCATCCACTGCCTTCTGGACCCGGAGGCCATCACCCCGGCCCGCAGTCTCTCCGACATCCGCAACGCATCCCTGAAGAAATAGGAAAACTTGACGGACGGGCCTCCCTGAGGCTCAAATGGGGCCATGACCACCGCTTCGCGCGCCGAAACCGTTCCGCTCGCCGCCCATGCCACCTGCGCTGCCGCAGGGGTGCGCGATGGCTTGCGCGCCGCCCAGTATTACATCCGCGACCTCGCCAATGCGGACCGGTTCGGCAAGGGTGAGCCCAACCGCGTGCCCTTCCTCTCCCGCTTCGTGGCGCGGGGGGCCCGCATGGTGGACGCGCTGATGAACTGGAGCGCCAATGTCTCGATCGCGCTGTTCCTGCCGTCCTGGCGCAAACTGCCATCGCCCTTCACGCCCGGGCTGATGCATGCGGTGGCGAAAGACATCCGCAGCGACCGCCTCACCCACAACCCCACCTTCAACGCCTACTTTTACCGCGCCGCCATCCACGTCGCCGGGCGCTATTCCTCGCCCCCCTGGCTCATCCTCGAGCACCGGGTGGATGCCGCCCGCCGCAGCCTCGCCCCGCGCCTCGACGAGGCCGTCTCCGACAACGAGATGATGGCGCGTATTCTGATCGCGCTGGCCGGGCAGGGCCCGGTCGCCCGCATCGGCGCGGTTTCGGAGAAGAACCGCTTCTTTGCGAAGGCCGAGACCAATGTTGCGGTGTTCTCCATCGCCTGCGTGGCGCTGATGTTCGCGGCGGACGGCAAGCCCACCGGGGCGATCGACGAGGACGAGTTCTTCACCGTCACCGGCGCGCTCATCGGCCCGCGCCTGTCCGCCATTACCCGCCTCATCGAGGCCAATGACGAAGCGGGCCTCGCGCGCGAGCTCGCCGACATCAAGTCGATGTATTGAGCGGGTTCTTTCGCGCGCCGGCGCCCGGAGATAAGCTCAGCCGATGAACGAGCCGGCAACCGGACAGGGCCTTGGCGGACAGCTCGGCGGGATGGTTGCGCTGCTGCGCGCCAGCCGCTGCGGCGGGCGCATCCTGCTGCTGATGGCGGCGCTCGTCGCGGTGATTGCCGCCACGGCCTGGTACCAGATCCTGCTCAACGCCTGGAACAAGCCGTTCTACGACTCGCTCACCCACAAGGACTTTGCGGGCTTTCTGCATCAGCTGCGCGTCTTCGCCGGGCTGGCCCTGGTGCTGCTCGCCCTCAATGTCGGGCAGCTCTGGCTCGACCAGACGCTGAAGCTCACGCTGCGCCGGGGCCTGTTGGGCGCGCTGCTTGGCCAGTGGATGAAGCCCGGCCGTGCCGACGCCATCGCCCGCTCCGGTTCGATCGGCGAAAACCCAGACCAGCGCATGCAGATCGATGCAGACAATCTGGCCGACCTCACCGCCGCACTGGGCATCGGCCTGTTCCAGTCCACCTTGCTGCTGGTCTCCTTCATCGGCGTCCTGTGGGGGCAGTCGGGCACGGTGAGCATTCCCGTCGCCGGTCACAGCTACGAGATCCATGGCTTCATGGTGTGGTGCGCGCTGCTCTATGCGGGGGCCGCCTCGTGGCTCAGCTGGCGGGTGGGCCGCCGGCTGGTCGGTCTCAATGCCGAACGCTCGGCGCGCGAGGCGTCGTTCCGCTTCGAACTCGTGCGGGTGAACGAATCGCGGGACAACATCGCCATCCACCATGGCGAGGCCGCGGAGTTGCAGCGTATCGGCGCCACCTTCGGCCATGTGGTGGATGTCATCCGCGCCGCCATCCGCGCCACGGTGGGGCTCACCTGGGTGACGGCGGGCTTCGGCTGGTTCGCGCTGGTGGCGCCCATCGTGGCGGCATCGCCCTTCTATTTCGCCGGAAGCATGACCATCGGCGAGTTGATGCTCATCGTCGGCGCCTTCAACCAGGTGCAGAGCGCGCTGCGCTGGTATGTCAACAATGTCCCCGCCATCGCCAACTGGCGGGCAACGCTCGGCCGCGTCACCAGCTTCCACCACGCGCTCGCCGCGCTTGACAATGCCGCCGTGACCGGGGCCCCGCGCATCGCGCGGCGCGAGGAGGGCAACAGTGCAGCCTTCTCCGGCCTCCGCGTGATGACGCCCTATCTCTGCGTCAGCCTCGCCGAAGACCCGGTGGTGGCCGGCCCCGGCGAGCGCCTGCTGCTGCATGGCCTTTCGGGCTCCGGCAAGACGCTGCTGTTCCGCGCCATCGCGGGACTGTGGGCGATTGGCGAAGGCCGCATCGTTATGCCGGCCCAGGGCCGCGCGCTTTACATGCCCACCGAAGCCTATGTGCCGCCGGGTCCGCTCATCGATGCGGTTTGCTATCCGCATCCGCCCGGCGATTATGCGCCGGGCGAGGTGGCCGCCGCGCTCGATGCGGTGGGCCTCGGTCATCTGGTGGCGGGACTCTCCGTCTCCGGGCGCTGGGACCAGTCGCTGAATGCCAGCGAGCGCCAATCCATCGCCTTCGCCCGCGCCATGCTGCAGAAGCCGGACTGGCTGGTGATGGACGATGCGCTGGCGCAGATCGACCCGGAAGCCCAGGGCAAGATCGTTGCCCTGCTGAGGGGTCCGCTCGCCCATGCCGGCCTGCTTGGCATCGGCAATGGCATGGGAAGCGAATCTGACGGGCTCTACCAGCGCAGCGTCGCCATCGTCTCGGAGCCGGGCGTTCCCGTGCCGCCTTTTTCAGGCCGCGCGCCAGCCGTGGTAGCGGATGCCCAGCCGGCTTAGCCCCGCACGCACCTCGGGCGCGGACATGAACAGCTGCCACAGCAATCCCGAGCGGTGATTCTCGATCATCGCCACGATCGGCCCCTGGTTGATGGCGAGGTGGCTCTCCGCGACCCAGCCCTCCTGCGGGCAGAAGGCGTCGCGGAAGCCATAATCGCCCCACAGCGCGCCATCCTGATAGCGATTGAAATGGCTGAGCGCCGCCAGCGCGGCGTGCGGCAGATAGGGCATGGAGGCGAGCGCGGCCGTGGGCGCAATCACACCCTTGTCGTGCGCTGGCGCGAAGGCCTCGTAGCCATGCGGCCCATCGCAGGAGGTGAGGCCCCAGCAATCCTTGCCATAGCCCGCGAAACCATGCGGGTTGGCCATGCAATGCGCCCGGTTGATACGCACCTGCGCCCGGTTTTGGCCGAAGAAAGAAAGGCCGTCATCCTCAAGCCCGCGCGGGTCGAGGCCCAGGAAGGAATAGTGGGAAAAGAACAGCGGCCCCCCCATCGCCGGTCCGAGCGGCAAGTATATGCGGTAATAGCTCTGCCCATTGCGGTAAGTGGGGCTGTTCTTCCAGCCCAGCCAATAGGCGCGCGGGTCGATGGAGTGGGTGGGCGAGCCCGCGCCCAGCACGAAGGCGACAAGCGCCTCATGCCAGCCGCGCAGTTCAAGCCCCATGCCGAAGCCGTGCCGCGGGCTCCAGTGCCACATCATGGCGCCGGGCGACGGGCAATAGCCCGCCCAGTCGACGCCGCGCCACAGCTCGTCGATCAGCCGCGTCAGGCGCGGCGCGGACCCGCCCAGATATTGCCGCGCCGTGATGAGCCCCATCACCAGGAATGCCGTCTCCACAATGTCGCCGCCATCGTCCTGGGGCGAAAAGGAGACGGTGGCGCCGCTATTGCCGTTCATCCAATGCGCGAAGGCGCCGCGGTAGCGCGGCGCGCTCAGCAGGAACTCGCAGATGCGGGTGATCTGCGCCGCGGCGTGTTCAGCTCCGAGAAAATGTCGCCTGACGCCCGCCATCATCGCCATGATGCCGAAGCCGGTGCCGCCCGTCGTCACCGTGTCCAGCATGCCGGGCGTGCCAAAGCGTTCGCGCGCCATGCCGCTTTCCGGGTGGGCGAAGTCGGTGAAATAGCGCAGCGTCTCCATCTGCACCTTATCGAGCAGGGTCAGGCGTCCCATGTGACCGTCAGCGGCTGCACGTCGCGCGCATTGGGGCCGAGCATCAGGATGAACTCGCCCGGCTCCCAGCTGCGCGTCATGCTCTCGAGCGAGGCGCCGCGGTCATAGCAGAGGTCCGCCACCGTCAGGCGGAAGCGCGCAACCGCTGTGTCACCCGGTTTGAGCGTGAGGCGCACGAAGCCCCGGAGCTCGCGCACCGGCCGCGAGATCGTGGCCACGGGGTCACGCAGCCAAAGCTGCACCACCTCGGTGCCTTCGCGCTCACCCGCATTGGTCACCGGCACGCTCACCTCCAGCACCGCCTGCCCGCCCTTCAGCAGGCGCGCGCTGGCGGTGGCCGCGCCATAATCGAAGCGCGTGTAGGTGAGGCCGAAGCCCGCGGGGAACAGCGGCGTTGCCGGCCCTTCGAGAATGCAGGCCGTGGTGAACTTGCGGAACGCGTGGCGGCCCGTTTCATCCAGCTCATGGTCGCCCGCGACATCGATGCCGATCGCATCCCTGGGCCGCCCTGTTGGCAATTCCTCGGTGGCCAGCGGCAATTGCCCCACATGGCGCGGCAGGGCCATGCTGAGGCGCCCAGAGGGCGCCTTGCCGCCATAGATCACGTCGGCAATGGCGTGCCCGCCTTCCGCGCCGGGGTGCCCGGTCCAGATTAACGCATCCGCCGCCATTATGCCCGTCAACGCCAGGGGCCGGCCTGCGATGGCGATCGCCACCAGCGGCTTGCCCGTGGCGCGCATGGCGTCGAATAGCGCCTGCTGCGCGCCCGGCAGCGCAATGTCGAGCCGCGTCGAACTCTCGCCCGCATGTTCCTTCGCTTCGCCGAGGCACAGCACGATGGCGTCCGCCTCTGAAGCGACGGCGCGTGCCTCGGCGATCATCTCCGCCAGTGGCCGGCCGTCGATGACCGCGGAGGGCATCTGCCGGTTGTGGATGTTGAGCCGCGCCGCCACATTGCCATCCTCGACGATGTTGCAACCCTTGGCGTGCAGCACGTGGGTATTGCCGCCGCCTTGGCGCAGGCCGTCCAGCACCGTCACGTTGCTCATCGGATCGACGTCGATGGCCCATGTCCCCTGCATGTCGATGCGGTTGTCCGCCAGCGGCCCGATCACCGCGAGTCTGCCGCCGCGGGCGAGCGGCAGCACGCCATCGTTTTTCAGCAGCACCAGGCCCTTCACCGCCGCCTCGCGCGCCAGCGCCACATGGGCGGGCTTGCGCACGCGGCGCGAGCCTTCTTCGAGGCCGAGATAGGGATCCTCGAACAATCCCAGCCGCGCCTTGGCTTCCAGCACCAGGCGGCAGCGCGCTGTCACCTCGTCCTCCGTGATGCGGCCCTCCGCCACCAGCCCTTCGAGGTGATTGAGGAAGGCCCCTGACACGAGGTCCACCGTCACCCCCGCCGTGAAGGCGAGATAGGCCGCCTCGCGCGCATTGGCCGCAATCCCGTGGTTGACGAGTTCGGGGTCGATCGCGGTGAAGTCCGTCACCACGAGCCCCTCGAAGCCGAAGCGCTCGCGCAGAACATGGTGCAGCAGCACGCGGTGCGCCGTCGCCGGCATGCCGTTCAAGGCCGAGAAGGCCACCATCACCGCGCCCGCGCCCGCCGCGATGCCGGCGCGGAAGGGTTCCATGATGCGCATCAGCGCCGCCGGGCTCGCCTCCACCGCGGCATAGTCACGCCCCGCCAGCGCCAGGCCATAGCCCGCGAAGTGCTTGAGCGTCGCCATCATGCGGGAGGGTTTGGCCACATCGCCATCGGACCCCTGATAGCCCTGCACCACGGCCTCGGCATATCTTGAACAGAGATAGGGCAGCTCGCCATGGCCTTCGGCCACGCGGCCCCAGCGCGCGTCATGGCTGATATCCAGCATCGGCGCCCAGTTCAGGTTCACCCCATCGGCGCGTGCCTCCGCCGCCGTCATTTGCGCGATGCGCCGCAGCAGCTCCGGCTCCCACGAGCAGGATTGCGCAAGCGGAATGGGCGCCCCCGTCACATAGCGCTGCAAACAGTCCCTGGCGAAGAACAGCGGAATGCCATGCGGCCCTTGTTCCACGGCGAGCTTCTGCAGCGCCCGCCGCGCCGCGGCATCATGGCCGGCCGACGTGCCGCATAGCTCGCCGCGCAGGATCAGCGTCCTGGTGTCCGCCCCCTGGGCCGCCCCGGTTGTGGGCAAGCCTCCGGCATGGGGATAATTCAATTGCCCCACCTTCTCGCGCAGGCTCATGCGCGCGAGAAGATCATCGATCATCTTGCTGTGCGGCACGCCATCGGCCCCGAAGTCGTCAATCGGCGGCGAGTATAGGGTTGCCGTCTTCCCGTGTCTTCCCATTCCTCCGCGCCTGCGCCCTTGCGCAGGCGCGCGCGGCCGCTCCGCACAGGAAGCCCTTTTTCTGCGCCGCCCAAGCCTTGAGCGAAATGGCGGCGCCCGCAAAGTCCGCCCAGTAGCCGAAGGCGGCGACGCGCCGCCCCGTGTCGTCGACCAGATATTCGAGGTCATAAAGCGTGCCGCCGCCCGCCGTGAAGCGCTTGAGCAGCACCTGCCCCGCCGGCTGGCCCTTGTAGGCATGGCCGAACATGATGTGGCGGTGGGTGAGGGGTGTGCCGTCGTCCGGCAGTTCCTTGAGCCCGAAAACGATGGCATCCTCCGGCGCCTGGGGCCAGAGGTTCTCAGGCGCGATTGCGCAGCCCGCGGCTTTGTAGCCGTCGATCGGAATGGCCCTGACCGAGCTGTCCTCGACGGTGACCTTGATCCCCGCCTTCGCGAGGGCCGCAGCACCTTCGGGTGTCAGCCCCACGCGTTCCCTGTTCGGTAGCTGCTCGGCCCTGTCCCACAGATGCGTCATTCGCTGCACCCCGGAAAGGTCCCGCGTGTATGGCGCAAGTGCGGGCGCGGTTCCAGTGCGCCGTGGCGCGTGTGAACAGGCGCTCAGGCGAGTTTCAGCACCACGCGGCCGACGATCCGGCCCTTGCGCATCTCGTCGAGCACGGCGTTGATCTGCTCCAGCTCAACTGTGCGGATCGTTGCCTTGACGAGGCCGTTAACGGCGAAGGCTATGGCCTCGTTGAGGTCCTGCCGCGTGCCGACGTTCGATCCCCTGACCGAGAGCTCCCAGTTGGTGATGGCGGAGATCGAGGCGCGGATCTCGTCCGACTTGCCGCCCGGAAGGCCAATATAGGCCACCGTGCCGCCGGGACGGAGAATCAGCACCGCCTGCTCGAAGGCCTTGCTGGCCACTGCGGTGACGACCGCCGCATGCGTGCCGCCGATCTTGTCCTGCATGAAGGCCACGGGATCGGTCTCCGCGCCATTCACCACGATCTCGGCGCCGAGCGACTTTGCCAGCTCCAGCTTCTCATTGGATACGTCCACCGCCGCCACGCGCAGCCCCATGGCGCGCGCATACTGGATGGCGATATGGCCCAAGCCCCCGATGCCGAGAATGGCCACCCACTGGCCGGGCCGCGCCCCCGTGCGCTTCAGGCCGCGATAGGTGGTCACACCGGCGCAGAGGATGGGCGCCATGCCATAGGGGTCAGTGCCTTCGGGGAGCCGGCCCACATAGGCGGCCGGCGCCACGAGATATTCCGCATAGCCACCGGGTTTGGTATAGCCCGTGGCCTCGGCTGACTTGCAGATGGTCTCCATGCCGGAGAGGCAGAATTCGCACTGTCCGCAGGCGGAATACATCCACGGCACGCCCACCTCGTCGCCCACCTTGAAGCCGGTGACGCCGGGGCCAAGTTTCGCCACCTTGCCCGCCACCTCATGGCCGGGGATCAGTGGGATTGCCGGCGGCGGCGTCCAGTCGCCATCCACCGCATGGAGGTCGCTGTGGCACACGCCGCAGGCCGTCACCTTGATAAGCAGGTCACCATGGCCCGGCACCGGCACCGGCACCTGCTCGATCTTCAGGGGCGTCCTCAGTTCATGGAGAACGGCGGCCTTCATCGTCTGCGTCATGGTCATCCCTCAATTGCGGTTCGGGCGCGAGGATAGATTTCGGCCACGGGATGTGGCCATATCCCCAAAGGATGATGACCCACACCGCCCCCAAGCTGCGCCTGCTCGAGCAGTGGAGCCGCGCCATTGCCGAAATCGCCGCTGCCCAGCGGGCGCCCTCTTTCGTTCCCGCGCTGCTGGCCAGCGTGAGGCGCCTCGTCGACTTCGACTTCGTAATGGTCTTCGCCTATGCCGGCACGGCGCGCCCGCTGACCCTGGCCGACACGCTGGACGGGCCCCGCCACCGCATCATCGCCGAGGATTATGCCGACGGGCCCTTCCTGCTCGATCCCTTCTTCCGCCTCGTCGAGGAGGGCCGCCGCGACGGCTGTTATCGGCTGCACGACGTGGCGCCCGATCATTTCCGGCGCAGCGAATACTTCCGCATCCATTACGGCCGCACCGGCATCGGCGAGGAAATCGGCGTGTTCTTCGATATCGGCGGTGGCCTCACCGGCGTCACCTCTTTCGGCCGCTGGGACTCTTCCCCGCCCATCACCCGCTCCGATCTCGAGATCCTGCGCGCGCTGGAGCCCGCCATTGGCGCCCTCTGTGCGGGCCATTGGTCCAACCTGCACGCGCGCCGGGAACAGTCGCAGCCGCGCACCGCGCATCCCGCCTTCGAAAGCCTGACGTTACGTGAACGCGAGATCGTCACCATGGTGCTGCGCGGGCATTCGACCGAGTCGATTGCCATGCAGCTGGCGATCAGCCCGGGCACGGTGAAGATCCACCGCAAGAACATCTACCGCAAGCTGAAGGTTTCCACCCAGGCGGAGCTTTTCGCCGCCTTCCTGGGCCTGTCGCCGGAGCCCTATTCCCCAAGGGATATGGCCGAAGCCGCGCAAATCCCACAGCATCGGCGCACATCACGATAACCGGAGGAACACTCATGTCGAAGACCTGGTACAGCGACCTGCCGCAATACTATCAGCGCCAGATCAGGGCCATGGGCCTTGACGAGGCAGGGCTCAACCGCCGCCGCCTGCTGAAGGGCATGGCCGGTGCCGCGGGCGTCGCCGTGCTCGCCCGCATGAGCGCGCGCCAGGCGCAGGCCGCCACGCAGATGACCTACATGTGCTGGGAAGGCTACAACGACCCGCGCATCATCGATCCCTTCAACAAGGCTAATGACACCGAGATCAGCTTTGACCTGATCGTCGACAGCCCCGGCGGCTTCGCCAAGCTGCAGGCCGGCGCCTCGCGCGAAGTCGACATCGTGTCGAGCGACATGCCGTGGATCACCCGCATGGGCCCCGCGGGCCTCGCCATGGAGCTCAACCCCGACGACTACAAGGACGTCTACGCCGACTTCTACGACCAGTTCAAACCGCCCTTCGAGCCCCTGATGAACGACGGCAAGACCATAGGCGTGGCAACGCGCTGGGGCTGGGTCGGCCCCTGTATCAACACCGACGTGACCAAGCCCGAAGTGTGGAAGACCTATGACGCTGTCTTCGACCCCGCCAACAAGGACAAGATCTGCGTCATGGACTGGGGCGACTGGCCCATCCTGCCCATGGCGCTGCATGCCGGCATCAATCCTTACGAGCCGCTGGACGAGAAGCAGCTCAACGAAGTGCGCCTGGTGCTGCGCGCCATGTTCAAGAACACCCGCACGCTGGTGGGCGACCTGACGCAGGCGCAGAAGGGCCTGCTCGACGGGTCGCTGCTGGGCTGCATCGGGGCCGGTTCCTACCTCACCTCGGCCGTTCGCAAGCAGGGCCACAAGAATATCATGGCCATCGTGCCGGAGCCGAAGAACGGCCTGAAGCAGGGCATCATCTGGGTCGAGGCCACCGCCGTGCTGAAGGAGACGGACCAGCCGGAGCTCTCCCAGAATCTGCTGAAGCACGTCGTCTCCAAGGATGCCGCGCATATCCTGGCGCTGCTTGATTCCACCTGCAACGTCGTCACCAACAAGGCCGTCGAATCCGTCTTCACGCCGGAGGAGAAGGACATCCTGCAGATGGACTATATGTGGCACGCCTACGATAATTCGCAGATGCATCGCATCGCGCCCAACATCGACGAGATGCTGGCGATCTGGCAGGAAGAACTCGCCGCCGCGCAGTGACGTCTTAACGGGCCGGACATGCTGCCCCATGCCCGGCCCTTCTCTTTTCCGGAAGACAATGACCGACGGCCCCATCCTTTCCATCACCGGCGTCCACAAGTCCTACGGCGCCTATCCGGCGCTGAAGGGCGTGTCGCTCGATGTGCGGCCCGGCGAGTTCATCGCGCTCGTCGGCCCTTCGGGCTGCGGCAAGACCACACTCTTGAAGCAAATCGCCGGCTTCGAGGACACGACCTCAGGCACGATCCGCATCGAGGGGCAGGACATGGCGGGCGTTCCCGCAGCGCTGCGCCCCACCTCCATGGTGTTTCAGAAGCTGGCGCTGTTCCCGCACATGACGGTGGCCCAGAACATCGGCTTCCCTCTGAAGCTGCGCAAGGTCGAACCCAGGGCAATCGCCACCCAGGTGGAGGAGATGATCCGCCTCATGGAGCTGAAGCCCGAATATCTGACGCGCTATCCGCGCGCACTCTCGGGCGGCGAGCAGCAGCGCGTGGCGCTGGCCCGCTCGATGATTTCCTCGCCCAAGCTGCTCCTCCTCGACGAGCCGCTCTCGGCCCTCGACGTGAAGCTCAAGAAGGTGCTGCAGGCGGAGCTGAAGCGGCTGCACCGCTCGGTGGGCGTCACCTTCGTGCACGTGACGCATGATCTGGAAGAGGCCATGATGCTGGCCGACCGCATCTGCGTGATGCGCGCCGGAAAGATCCTGCAGCTGGGCGAGCCCGCCGACATCTATTACCGCCCGGCGGATCCCTTCGTCGCCGGCTTCATCGGCGAAACCAACCTGATGCCCATCACCGTCACCGGCCGCAACGCCGATCGCGTCACCTACACCAGCAGCGAGATCGCCGATGCGCAGGCAAGCCTGCCAGCATCGCTCGTTGCCGCCGATGTGGGGCAGGGGGCAGCGCTGATGAATGTGCGCCCCGAGCTCATCCGCCGCTGCGACAAGGACGCGGACGTCGACTGCAAGCTTCCCGCCACCGTCACCGAGGTCTTCACCAAGGGCGGAACGGTGCAGTACCGCGCGCGCAGCCGCCAAGGCCATGAACTCGCCATCGAAATCCAGGGCGCCTCTCACCTGCCGATGCAGCTGGGCGAGGACGTGTGGCTCGGCTGGTCCAAGAAGGAGATCTGGGTCCTGAAGCCGGGCGAGGCGTGAGCCATGGACATGGAGGTCTCCCGCAGCTGGCGTGACCCGGAGCTCTGGGTGAAGGCGCTGCCGAGCGTCATCCTGCAGACAACCTGCTTCCTGGCGCCGCTGGTGATGACCTTCGTCCTCACCTTTCAGAAGACTCAGAACTTCCAGCTCAACTGGACCTGGAACCTCGCCACCTGGACGGACGTGTTCTCCAAGCCGCATTACTGGACCATCCTCGGCCATACGCTGGTCATGGCGGTGGCCTGCGTCGCCGTCTGCATCGTCATCGCCCTCCCCATCGCCTATGGGCTGGCCACGCGCTTCAAGCGGCTCGACAGCGAAATCAAGGTGCTCATCACCTTCGCCTTCATCACGGACGCCACGCTGAAGACCTTCGGCTGGGTGCTGTTCCTCGACAAGAAGGGCGCGGCGAATTACCTTCTGATGCAGATGGGCTTCCCGCCGGAAACGGTGGCCTTCCTTTTCACCGACTGGGCCACGCTGTTAGGGATGGTCTACAACCTCCTGCCATTCGCCATCTTCACCATCTACCTCTCGATCGACAACATCGACCGCTCGCTCATCCTCGCGGCTTATGATGCCGGCGCGGGCAAGTTCCGCGCCTTCTGGGAGGTGACGCTGCCGCTGTCGCGGCCCGGCATCTGGGCCGGCAGCGTGCTGATCTTCCTGTTGGGTGTCGGCGTCTTCCTCGAGCCCAAGGTGCTGGGCGGCGGCAAATCGCCCATGTCGGCGGAGCTGATCCGCCAGACCTTCGAGACGCGCGTCAACTGGCCCTTGGGGGCTGCGCTCACGCTGGTGCTGATGGCCGTTGCCATCTTCGTCGTTCTGCTGTTCAGCCGTGTCGCCGGCATGCGGAAGGCCGGCCAATGAACCACCGCTTTGAAAGCGCACTCGCCAACGTCATCCTCTATGGCGCGATGGCCGCGGTGCTGGTGTTCTTCTACATCCCCATCTTCACGCTCATCGCCTTCTCCTTCCAGGAGGGGCGCTTCCTCACGCTGCCCTTCGATGGCGTGTCGCTCAAATGGTATGGCGCGCTGTTCAAGTCCGGCCCGGCGCTCACGGCACTGTGGAATTCCACCATCATCGCCGCCTTTGCCACCGTCATCGCCACCAGCATCGGCGCCATGGCGGCCATCGTCGCGGTGCGTTACCGCTTCACCGGCAAGCGCGCCTTCCAGGGGCTGGCGGGGGCGCCGCTGGCCTTCCCGCAGCTCCTCCTCGGCATCGTGCTGCTGCTGTGGTTCTCGGTCTTGGGCCGCTGGTTCGGCTTCAACACGGGGCTGGTCACCGCCATCATCGGCCACATCGTCTACATCGCACCCTTCGCCATGGTCATCGTGGCGGTGCAGGTCTATAATTTCGATCCCGTGCTGGAGGATGCCGCGCGCGACTGCGGCGCCTCCACCTGGGAGGTCTACCGCCACGTGACCATCCCGCTGCTCTGGCCCGGCATCTTCTCCGCCGCGATCTTCGCCTTCCTGCTGAGCTGGGGCAATTTCTATATCACCTACAGCCTCGCGGGCTCGACGCGGACCATCCCCACCTTCATCTTCTCCGGCATCGCGGTCGGCTCCTCGCCCCTTTATCCGGCCATCGCCACGGTGGTGTTCATCCCGGGCATCCTGCTGGTCGTCCTCGCAAACCGTTTCCGCCCGAAGGCGGCTGCCACGGCCTGACGGTCTTTGCCCATTGCCAGTCGCCGGTGCGCATTGTGCGAACATATCCAATCGCTTGCCAAGCGAAGGTTGCGCCCGGGTCACGGGTTCAAAGGCCGGCGTGGCGTTCCGCCCTCACGTGCAGAGGCGCTTGAGGGTCCGTTGCGCAAGCACAACCGGCCCTGCCATCGGACATTAACGGACGAAGCCCTGTCAGATCACAAGCCCATTGACTCCCTCCGGAACGTTCCAGTATTGATCGGAACGTTCCAATGGAACGATACATCATTCGCCAGAGGAGGCCGTGGTGAATTGGTTGCTCGTCGGTGCCAGTACGATTGCGGCGGAATACATGATCCCGGCCATGCGGGCCCAGCCCGGTGGCTCCGTGGCGCATGTGGTGAGCGGAACGGCGGAGCGGGCTGGGGAATTTGCGGCGCGCCACCGGATCCCGTCATGGGGCACCAGTCTTGAGGCGGCCCTGGCGGCGCCGGGGATCGACGCGGTCTATATCTCCTCGACCAACGAGAAGCATCATCCGCAGGCCATGGGCGCCATCGCCGCCGGCAAACACGTGCTGTGCGAGAAGCCGCTGGGCATGAGCCTGGCCGAGGCATCCGGGATGGTGCGCGCGGCGGAAGCCCGCGGCGTGGTTTTCGCCACCAACCATCACCTGCGCTGCGCTGGCAGCCACCGCGCCATCCGCGCGCTTGTCGCCGATGGGCGCGTGGGCAAGGTGCTGTCGATGCGCGTGCACCACGCGGTTTACCTGCCGCCCCATCTTCAGGGCTGGCGGCTGAACGATCCCGCCGCGGGCGGTGGCGTCATCCCGGACATCACCGTGCATGATGCAGATACGGTGCGCTTTCATCTGGGCGAAGATCCGGTTGATGTCGTCGCACAGATGACGCAGTCGGGCCTCGGCCAGGGGGTGGAGGATAGCTGCATGTCGGTTTGGTCGACCCCGTCAGGCGTGCAGGTCTTCGCGCATGACAGCTTCACCCACCGCCATGCCGGCTGCGGGCTGGAGATCCACGGCGCCGAAGGCTCGATCTTCGGCCGGGGCATCATGACCCAGAAGCCCGTTGGCGAGGTGGAACTCGTCACCGCAGAGGGCCGTGAGCGCGTGTCCTATCCGGCTTACGATCTCTACACGCAAGGCATTGCCGATTTTGAGGCGGCGGTGGCCGGCAAGGGCCGCCCTGCGGCCGATGGCGCGGATGGCGTCAAGTCGCTGACCATCGCCCTTGCGGTGCGCGAGGCGGCCCGCAGCGGCGCCCGCCAGCGCATCGATTACGGGGGCTTCTGATGGGCAAGCTCGTCTCGCCGCCTGAGGCCGCGGCCCGCATCAAGGATGGCGCGGTGGTCACCGTCTCGTCCTCCTCCGCGTTGGGCTGCCCGGACCGGGTGCTGCAAGCGATCGGCGAGCGCTTCCGCGACACCGGGCATCCGCGCAACATCACCACCATCCATCCCATCGCGGCGGGTGATATGTATGGCGTCAAGGGCATGGACCACATCGCGCAGGAGGGCCTGCTCGCCCGCGTCATCGCCGGGTCCTATCCCTCGGGCCCGTCCAACCTGCCCATGCCGGCGATCTGGAAGATGATCGTCGAGGACGCGATCCCCGCCTATAACGTACCCTCCGGCATCCTCTTCGATATGCACCGCGACGCCGCCGCGCGGCGCCCCGGCGTGCTCACCAAGGTCGGGCTCGAAACCTTCGTCGACCCTATGCGTGAAGGCTGCGCCATGAACGCCAAGGGCGCAGCCGCCCCCATCGTGCGGCGCGCCGAGTTCGGCGGCGAGACCTGGCTGCACTTCCCCAATATCGTGCCCGACGTCTGCATTCTGCGCGCCACCACGGCGGATGAGCGCGGCAACCTCACCTATGAGCATGAAGGCGCCTATCTGGGCGGCCTCGAACAGGCCATCGCCACGCGTAACCATGGCGGCCTCGTCATCGCCCAGGTCAAGCGCATGACGGCCCATGGCTCGCTCCGTCCGCACAATGTGCGGGTCCCCGGTCACCTCGTCGATCTTGTGGTGCTCGACCCCGGGCAGAAGCAGACCACCGAAACGCCCTATGACCCTGCCATTTCGGGCGAGGTGATGCGCCCCTGGGCGAGCTTCGCGCCCGCTCCCCACGGCATCGAGAAGGTGATCGCGCGCCGCGCCGCCATGGAGCTGCGCGACGGCATGACAGCGAATTTGGGCTTCGGCATCTCCGCCATGGTGCCTTACGTGCTGCTTGAGGAAGGCCACGCCCAGTCCGTCACCTGGGCCATCGAGCAGGGGGCTGTCGGCGGCATGCCGCTCACCGGCTTCGCCTTCGGCTGCTCGTCCAACGCCGATGCCTATGTGCCGTCACCCAACCAGTTCACTTACTTTCAGGGGGGCGGCTTCGACATGTCCTTCCTGTCTTTCCTAGAGGTCGACGTGGAGGGCAACGTCAATGTCTCGAAGCTCGGCAAGAAGCCCTATCTCACCGCCGGCTGTGGCGGCTTCGTTGACATCACGGCGCATGCCCGCAAGATCGTGTTCTCCGGCTGGTTCGAGGCCGGCGCCGAGATCGAACTGGGTGCCGGCGGCGTGAAGGTGCTGAAGCCCGGCAAGTTCACCAAGATGGTGGATAAGGTGGAGCACGTCACCTTCTCCGGCGCGCGTGCCCGCTCGCAGGCGCAGGAGGTGCTCTATGTCACCGAGCGCTGCGTTATAGCGCTCCGGCCCGAAGGGCTCGTGGCTGTCGAGATCATGCCCGGTATCGACCCCGCACGTGACATTGCAGCGGCGAGCCTGGGCCGCGTGGGAATCGCCGCCAACGCGCGCGAAATGCCCCGCGCCCTGCTGGCCGAAGGGCCTATGGGCTGGTCGCCGGGGAGCCGCGCATGAGCGCTGTTCATCTCGATCATGAAGGCCCCTTGGCCATTCTCCGGCTGGACAATCCGGCCAAGCTCAATTCGCTGACGCCTGAGATGCTCTCAGGCCTCGAGGCCCATTGCAATGCGCTGGACAAGGACGATGCGCTGCGTTGCGTGCTGCTCACAGCGGAGGGTAACCGCGCCTTCTGCACGGGGGCGGACATCAATGCCTGGGGCGGCCTGCCGCCGGCTAATTTCGCCCGCCGCTGGGTGCGCGACGGGCACCGCATTCTTGACCGGCTGGCCAGGCTCTCGAAGCCCACCATCGCCGTGCTCAATGGCCATGCCTTCGGCGGCGGCCTGGAGCTTGCCACCGCCTGCGACATCCGGGTGATGGCGCCCAATGCCACGCTGGCGCTGCCGGAAACCGGAGTGGGCATCGTTCCCGGCTGGTCCGGCACGCAGCGCCTGATGCGCCTGCTGCCGGAGCCGGTGGTGAAGGAGATGGCGCTTTTCGGCCGCAGGCTCACAGCGGGGCGCGCCCTGGCGCTGGGTTTCGTGGCCGAAGTGGCGGATGATCCGCTCAGCGCCGCGCGGGCTCTTGCCGGGCGCCTGCTCGCCACATCGCCGCGCGCCACCGAGGTCGCCAAGTACATGATCCATGCCGCCGCGGGCGAAGATGCGCCCGCCATGGTGGAGGCCCTTGCCAGCGGCATGATCGCTGCCAGCGCCGACAAGCAGGAGGGTGTTGCCGCCTTCCGCGCCAAGCGCAAGCCGAATTTTTCCGGAGCGTGAATGCCAAACTTGTGCAAGCATTCAGGCGACCGCTTTTGGAATTCCCCGTGGTTCGAGGCCTTACAAGGCGGAGGCGGGAACCACGGGTGAAGACGTGCCGGCCCCGCCGGGCACGTGGGGGCGGCGAACCACTTTCTGCGCAAACACATGGGAGGATCCAATGCGTGGTATTGTTGCAAAGGCGCTTACGGCCGTGGCCATCACCGCCCTTTCGGCGGGCATGGCCAAGGCTGCCGACGTGGAAGTTCTGCACTGGTGGACGTCGGGCGGCGAGGCCGCGGCCCTCAACGTCCTGAAGGAAGACCTCAAGAGCAAGGGTATTGGCTGGGTTGACATGCCGGTGGCTGGCGGCGGCGGCGAGGCCGCAATGACAGCGCTGCGCGCCCGCGTCACGGCAGGCAACCCGCCCACGGCCGTGCAGATGCTGGGCTTCGACATCCAGGACTGGGCCCAGCAGGGGGCGCTCGGCAATCTCGACGCCGTGGCCACCGCCGAAGGCTGGGACAAGGTGGTGCCCGCCGCGTTGCAGCGCTTCTCCAAGTATGACGGGCACTGGATCGCGGCGCCCGTCAACGTCCACTCCACCAACTGGATCTGGATCAGCAAGGACGCGCTCGACAAGGCCGGCGGCAAGGCGCCGCAGAACTGGGACGATCTCGTCGTGGTGCTCGACAAGATGAAGGCCAACGGCATCACGCCCTTGGCGCATGGCGGCCAGCCCTGGCAGGAAGCCACCATCTTCGACGGCGTCGTGCTGTCGGAAGGCAATGACTTCTACAAGAAGGCCTTTATCGACCTCGATCCGGAGGCCCTGGGCGGCAAGCAGATGGCGGATGCCTTCGACCGCCTGATGAAGCTGCGCACCTATGTCGACGACAACTTCTCCGGCCGCGACTGGAACCTCGCTTCAGCCATGGTCATCAATGGCCAGGCCGGCATGCAGATCATGGGCGACTGGGCCAAGGGCGAGTTCCTCAAAGCCGGCAAGAAGCCGGGCGTGGACTTCGTCTGTATCCGCTTTCCCGGCACGCAAGGCTCGGTGACCTTCAACTCCGACCAGTTCGCCATGTTCAACGTGCAGGGCGACGACAAGCAGAAGGCCCAGGCGCAGATGGCCTCCTCGATCGAGAGCCCGAAGTTCCAGTCGGCCTTCAACGTGGTCAAGGGCTCGGTTCCCGCCCGCACCGACGTGCCGGACACCGACTTCGACGATTGCGGCAAGAAGGGCATCAAGGACCTGGCGGAAGCCAACACCAACGGCACGCTGTTCGGCTCCATGGCGCATGGCCATGCCGCTCCCGCCGCCGTGAAGAACGCCGTCTATGACGTTGTCACCGGCGCCTTCAACGGCAAGTACAAGGACGGCACGGAAGCCGCCCAGGCGCTGGCCAGCGCGGTGGCCGCCGCCAAGTAAGCACGCCGGCGGGGCGGCAACGGCGCCGCCCCGCCGCTTCTTTCCGTCCCGCGTCCCGCCCGAGGATCAAGAGTCATGCGCCCAGCCACCGACGCCGATTTCCGCACCCGCCTTCAGGACTGGCTGCCGAAGCTCGTGCTGGCGCCGTCCTTCGCGGCAACGCTGCTCTTCGTCTACGGCTTCATCGTCTTCACGGCGGTCCTGTCCTTCACCGGCTCCAAGATGCTGCCGCTCTACACCTTCGTTGGGCTCGAGAACTACCGAAAGCTCTGGGCTCTGGAGCACTGGCACACGGCGCTCGTCAACATCGCTATCTTCGCCTCCTGCTACATCGTCATCTGCACCGCGGTGGGGCTGATGCTGGCCATCTTCCTCGACCAGAAAATCAGGGGTGAGGGCATGCTGCGCCCGATCTACCTTTATCCCATGGCGCTGTCCTTCATCGTCACCGGCACGGCGTGGAAATGGTTCCTCGACCCCGGCATCGGGCTGGAGAAAACCATGCGCCTCTGGGGCTGGGAGAGTTTCTCCTTCACCTGGATCAAGGACAGCAACATGGCAATCTACACCATCGTTATCGCCGCCGTATGGCAAACCAGCGGCTTCGTGATGGCCATGTTCCTCGCGGGCCTCCGCGGCATCGATAACGAGATCCTGAAGGCCGCGCAGATCGACGGCGCCACCTCCTTCCAGCTCTACCGCCGCATCGTCATCCCGCTCTTGAGGCCCGCCTTTCTCTCGGCCTTCGTCATCCTCAGCCACCTCGCCATCAAGTCCTATGACCTGGTTATTGCCCTGACCGGCGGCGGACCCGGCCGCGCCACCGAGCTTCCCGCCACCTTCATGTATTCCTACACCTTCACCCGCAACCAGATGGGCATCGGCGCCGCCTCGGCGGTGATGATGCTCATGGCGATTGCCGCCATCATGATCCCCTATCTCTACTCCGAGCTGAAGGAGAAGGCGTGATGTCCGCCGCCTCGCAGGAGACCGCTGTTTCGGCCGGCCGCGTCACGCGCGCGTTCATCTATCTCGTGCTGCTGCTCTTCGCGCTTTACTATTTGCTGCCGCTCTATGTCATGGCCGTGAACTCGGTGAAGCCGTTGCCCGAAATCACCGGCGGCAACATGATGTCCCTGCCGCGGACATTCACCATCGAACCGTGGCTCTCCGCCTGGTCCACCGCCCAGATCGGGGTGGAGCCAACGGGTCTCAAGCCCTATTTCATCAACTCGATCCTCATGGTGGCGCCGGCGGTGGCGATCTCCACCATTCTGGGGGCGCTCAACGGCTATGTGCTGACCAAGTGGCGCTTCAAATATGATGGCATCGTCTTCGGGCTCCTGCTGTTCTCCTGCTTCATCCCGTTCCAGATCGTGCTCATCCCCATGGCGGTGGTGCTGGGCAAGCTCGGCCTCGCGGGTTCGGTGCCGGGCCTCGTCCTCGTCCACGTGGTCTATGGGCTGGGCTTCACCACGCTCTACTACCGCAACTACTACGCCGCCTTCCCCACCGAGCTGGTGCGCGCCGCGATGATCGACGGGGCGGGCTTCTTCCGCATCTTCTGGCGCATCCTGCTGCCGGTCTCGGGGCCCATCACCGTGGTGTCGGTGATCTGGCAGTTCACCAATATCTGGAACGACTTTCTGTTCGGCGTCTCGTTCGGCGGCACGCGCCAGCCGATGACGGTGGCGCTCAACAATCTCGTCCAGTCCTCCACCGGCGTTAAGGAATACAACGTGCATTTCGCCGGCGCCATCCTGGCGGCGCTTCCCACGCTTTTGGTCTACATCGTCGCCGGCCGCTACTTCGTGCGCGGTCTCATGGCGGGTTCAGTGAAGGGATAAGTCATGGGCTTTCTCGATATCCGCAACGTCACCAAGACCTATGGCAATGTGGAGGTGCTGCACGAGGTCGATATTGAGGTGGAGGAGGGCGAGTTCCTGGTGCTCGTCGGCCCCTCGGGCTGCGGCAAGTCCACGCTGCTCAACATGATTGCGGGGCTCGAGTCCATCACTTCGGGCGATATCGCCATCCGCGGCCGGCAGATGAATGGCGTGCATCCCTCGAAGCGCAACATCGCCATGGTGTTCCAGAGCTACGCGCTCTACCCCAACATGACGGTGGCGCAGAACATCACCTTCGGCCTCGAGATGCATGGCGTGCCGAAGCCGGAGCGTGATAAGGCGCTGGCCGAGGTGGCGAAGCTCTTGCAGATCGACCATCTGCTGGCGCGAAAGCCCGGCCAGCTGTCGGGCGGCCAGCGCCAGCGCGTCGCCATGGGCCGCGCCCTGGTGCGCAATCCGGACGTCTTCCTGTTCGACGAGCCGCTGTCCAACCTCGACGCCAAGCTGCGCGTCGACATGCGCACCGAAATCAAGAAGTTGCACCACAAGCTCAAGACCACCATCGTCTACGTCACGCATGACCAGATCGAGGCGATGACGCTCTCCACACGCATTGCCGTCATGTACAAGGGCTATGTGCAGCAACTCGGCACGCCGAAAGAAATCTACGATCAGCCCGCCAACCTCTTCGTCGCCACCTTCATGGGGTCGCCCGCCATGAACGTCCTGCCCGCCACGGTGGTGATGGAGAATGGCGCGGCCCATGCCGCGATAACCGATGCCGAGGGCGCTTCCCAGCGGCTGCGCTTCAGCCAGCAGGGCATGGCGCAATGGATGGGCCGCAAGGTGCTGCTCGGCATCAGGCCTGAAGCTATCACCGACCCGGAAGGGGCGGACCGGAAGTCCGGCAACATCCAGCATCTGCGCAACCGGGTGACGGTGACGGAGCCCGCCGGCTCCGACACCTTCGTCACCATGACGCTCTCGGGCAAGGACGTGATCGCCCGCATGCGCGCGGATGCCAATGTCGTGCCGGGCCAGGTCTTCGACTTCGCCGTCAACATGGACAAGGCCGTCGCCTTCGACCCGGAGACCGAAGCCCGGATCCCGGCATGACATTGCCCGACGTCATCGTCATCGGCTCCGGCATGGGCGGGGCGACACTCGCCGCTGCTCTGGCGCCCACGGGCCGGCGCATCCTCATCCTCGAGCGCGGCGATCGCCTGCGCCCCACTGCGGCTGACCGCGACGACGAGGCGATCTTCGGCCGCGGTCACTTCCGGCCGGATGACGAGTGGCTCGATGGCGATGGCCGGCCCTTCAACCCCGGCAATTACTATAACGTGGGCGGCAATTCCAAGTTCTATGGCGCGGTGCTGATCCGCTACCGGGCGGAGGACTTCCGCCCCATCCGCCACATGGGCGGCATGACGGAGGGATGGCCTCTCTCCTACGATGATCTCGAACCCTTCTACCAGCGCGCGGAGGAGCTGTTCCAGGTGCGCGGCCAGTTGGGCGAGGACCCCACCGAGCCGCCGCATTCCGGCTCCTATCCCTTTCCGCCAGTGCCGGACGAACCACCGATTGCAGGCTTGCGCCGGCGCCTCAAGGCGGCGGGGCTTCACCCCGCGTCGTTGCCGCTGGCAGTCGATCTGCCGCGCTGGCTCGAGCATGGCCGCACCACATGGGACGCTTTCCCCGACACTTGCGGCGGCAAGCTCGATGCCGAAACGGCAGCCCTGGCCACCGCGCTGAAACACCCCAATGTCACGCTTTTCACCAACACCCGCGCCACACGCCTCGTCTGCGGCAAGGACAACCGGATCACCGCGGTGGAGATCATGCGCAACGGCCAAGCGGAAAGCCTTGAGGCACCGTTCATCGTTCTGGCGGCAGGCGCCGTGCAGTCAGCCGTGCTGCTTCTCGCCTCGGCCGATGCGTCTCACCCTGCAGGCCTCGCCAATGGCTCTGGCCAGCTCGGCCGCAACTTCATGAACCATAATTGCTCCGCCGTGCTGGCGCTGCACCCCCTCCGCCGTAATGATTGCGTCTACCAGAAGACGCTGCAGGTGAATGACTTCTATTTCACCGGTGGCCCCGGCGGTGAGCCCCTGGGCAATATCCAGCTCCTCGGCAAGATCAGCGGAACGATCCTCGCCTCGGGCGCGCCCGTGCCGCGCCTGTTGGCGGGCTGGCTGGCGCGGCGCTCCATCGATCTCTATGCGATGTCGGAAGACCTGCCCAATCCCGAAAGCCGGGTCAGCCTGCGCAATGGCCGCATCGTGCTCGACTGGAAGCGCTCCAACTGGCAGGCGCATGAGCTGCTGGTGGCGAAGCTGAAAGACGTGCTGCGCAAGGCGGGCTATCCGCTCGTGCTGTCCCGCGCCTTCGACCGGCGGACCCCCAGCCACCAATGCGGCACGGCGCGCATGGGGCACGATCCGCGCCACAGCGTGGCCGATCCCTTCTGCCGCACCCATGATCACCCGAACCTGTTCATCACCGATGCGTCGGTGCTGCCCACCTCAGCCGCCGTCAACCCTTCGCTCACCGTCGCGGCGCTGGCCCTGCGCGCCGGCCGCCACATCGCGGAGCGGGAGTTCGCCCCATGAGCGGTGTTGCCCTCATCACCGGCGGCCAGCAGGGCATCGGGCTTGGCATTGCCCGTGCGCTCGTTGGCGCGGGCTTCCGCGTGGCGCTCGCCGCCGAACGTGGGGCCGATGCGCCCGAAGTGGCCGCGGCCTTGGCGGAGCTTGGGTCCCAGGCTTCCTATTTCACCCATGACATTCGCAACATCGATGCGGCGCCGGCCCTGCTTGATGGCGTCACGGCGCGGCTCGGCCCCGTCACCACGCTCGTCTCAAATGCCGGCGTGCCGGCACGTCTGCGCGGCGACATGCTGGCGCTGACGCCGGAGAATTTCGACCATGTGATGAACATCAACCTGCGCGGCGGCTTCTTCCTCGCCCAGCAAGTGGCGCGGCGCATGCTGCAGGCGCCGCCGGGGCCCTATCGTGCGCTGATCTTCATCACCTCCGTCAGCGCCGCCATGGCCTCTGTGGAGCGCGCCGAATACTGCATCTCCAAGGCGGGTGCAGCGATGATGACGCAGCTCTTCGCGCTGCGCCTGGCGGGCGAGGGCATCGGCGTCTTCGAGATCCGCCCCGGAATCATCGCCACGGACATGACGGCGGGCGTGCGCGAGGCCTATACCCAGCGCATCACCGGCGGCCTCGTTCCGGCGGGGCGCTGGGGCGAGCCCGCCGACATCGGCGCGGTGGTCGTGCCCATGGCCACCGGCCAGATGGCTTTTGCCAACGGCGCCGCCGTCCCGGTGGATGGCGGCCTGTCCCTTGCGCGCTTGTGACGGGGCTTCGATGAGCGGGAATTATGATTACGTAATCGTGGGGGGCGGCTCGGCAGGCTCGGTCCTCGCCGCGCGCCTGTCGGAGGATCAGGGCATCCGCGTGCTGCTGCTCGAGGCGGGCCCGCGTGACTGGCATCCCTTCTATCACATCCCCGCGGGCTTCGCGAAAATGACCAAGGGCATCGGCAGCTGGGGCTGGCACACCGTGCCGCAGCGCCACATGAACAACATGGTCATCCGCTACACCCAGGCCCGCGTGCTGGGCGGCGGCTCCACCATCAATGCCCAGATCTACACGCGCGGCAATGCGCTGGACTATGACGAATGGCGCCAGGCCGGCTGCACCGGCTGGTCTTACGAGGACGTGCTGCCCTATTTCCGCAAGGCGGAAGATAATGACAGCTGGGACAACCGCTATCACGGCAAGGGCGGTCCCCTGGGGGTCAGCCGCCCGGCGGCGCCCCTTCCCATCTGCGAGGCCTATTTCGCCGCTGCCGCCGAGCTCGGCATTCCCCGCAACATGGACATGACGGGTGAGCGCCAGGACGGCGTTGGCTATTACCAGCTCACCCAGCGCAATGTGCGGCGCTCCTCCGCCGCGATTGCCTATCTCAACCCGGCGCGCAGCCTGCCCAACCTCACCATCCGCACCGGAGCGCAGGTGCTGCGCATCGTGGTGGAAAAGGGCAGGGCCGCCGGAGTCGAAACGGCGGCGGACGGCCTCATCCGGGCGGAGCGCGAGGTGATCCTCTCCTCCGGCGCCATCGGCAGCCCGCGCCTCTTGATGCTGTCAGGGATCGGCCCCGCCGATCACCTGCGCGGGCTGGGCCTGCCAGTGGTGTTCGACCAGCCGGCGGTTGGCGCCAATCTGCAGGACCACATCGACCTCTTCGTCATCGCCGAATGCACCGGCCCCCACACCTATGACCGTTATGCGAAGCCCATGCGGTCGGCGCTGGCGGGCCTGCGGTATCTGCTCACCCGCAAGGGTCCGGTGGCCTCGAGCCTCTTCGAAACCGGCGGCTTCTGGTACGCCGATTCCAACGCCCGCTCGCCCGACATCCAGCTGCACTTGGGGCTGGGCTCCGGCATCGAGGCTGGTGTAGCCGCCATGCCGGATGGCGGCGTTACACTCAACTCCGCCTATCTGCGCCCGCGCTCGCGCGGCAGCGTGCGGCTCGCCTCCGCCGACCCGCTGGCCGCACCCCTGATCGATCCCAACTACTGGGCCGACCCGCATGACCGCGAGATGTCGATCCGCGGCCTCAAGCTGGCGCAGGAGATCATGCGCCAGAACGCGCTCAAGCCCTTCGTCAAGGCGGAGCGCCTGCCGGGGCCGGAGGTGAAGACCGGGCAGGATTATTTCGACTATGCCTGCCGCCACGCCAAGACCGACCATCACCCCGCCGGCACCTGCCGCATGGGGGTTGACCCCGCCGCGGTGGTCGATCCCACGCTGCGCTTCAACGGCATCGCGGCGCTGCGCGTGGCGGATGCCTCGATCATGCCCACAGTCGTGTCCTCCAACACCAATGCCGCCACCATCATGATTGCGGAAAAGGCCGCGGACATGATCCGCGCCAGCCAGGGGGTCTGACCCATGCTCACGCTTCCCACCGAAGACCACAGGCTTGAAGCCTACCGCCTGCGTGGCAAGCCTTTGGCGCCGCGCGCACCGGCGATCCCGCTCACCCGCACGGCCTTCGCCGCCGCCCATGTCGTGTCTGACCCACTGCGCGAGCGCAACCCGTGGGACACGCGCCCCGCGGTGGACTGGGATGCGACACTCGCCTTCCGTATCGGATTGTGGGACCAGGGCCTGGGCCTCGCCGAGGCGATGGATACTGCCCAGCGCGGCATGGGCCTTGACTGGTTGACCGCCAAGGAACTGATCGAGCGCACCATGGCGTCAGCGAAGACGCACCCGATGAAGCCGCGCGTCGCCTGCGGCGCCGGAACCGATCACCTTCCGCTGCCGGAACTGCGCGATGCCGCGGCCATCTCCGCCGCCTATGAGACGCAGGCCGCCGCCATCGAGAAGGCGGGTGGCCAGCTCATCCTCATGGCGAGCCGCGCCTTCCCCGCAATATCCGCGCCGCCTCAAACCTATGCCTCTGTCTACCGCCGCCTCATCGACGGCGCGCGCGAGCCCGTCATCCTGCACTGGCTGGGCGGCATGTTCGATCCGGCTTTGAATGGCTACTGGGGTTCCGCCAGCGTCGAAGCCGCTTCGGACTTCGTGCTGGAGCTCATCGCCGCGAACCCTTCGAAGGTCGACGGCATCAAGATCTCGCTGCTCGACCAGGCGCATGAGGAAGGCTTCCGCGCGCGGCTTCCGGCCGGCGTCAGGCTCTATACGGGGGACGACTTCAACTATGCGGCGCTGATCGCCGGCGACGGCCGCCACCACTCCCACGCGCTGCTCGGCATCTTCGCTGCCATTGCGCCCGCCGCCGCGCAGGCACTGGAGGCGCTGGCCCGCAACGATATGGCCACCTACCATGCGCTGCTCGCGCCCACCGTGCCCCTGTCGCGCGAGATCTTCCGTGCGCCCACCCGCTTCTACAAGGCGGGCATCGCCTTCCTGTCATGGCTCAACGGGTATCAGCGGCACTTCATCATGCCCGCCGGATTCCAGTCGAGCCGCGATATCACGCATTATGCCGCGGTGTTCCGCCTCGCCGATGCCGCAGGCTTGCTGACGAAGCCCGATCTCGCGGTCGAGCGGATGAAACTCCTGCTCGCGCTTCACGGCATCGGCTGACCCCACCGCCATGGACCGCAGGCCCACCATCATCGACGTGGCGCGCGAGGCAGGGGTCTCCAAATCGACGGTGAGCCTCGTTCTGCAGAACAGCCCCAGCGTGCGCGCCGAAACACGCGCCGGGGTGCGCGCCGCCATGGCGCGGCTCGGCTATGTCTATAACCGCTCCGCCGCGATGATGCGCTCGTCCAGCGCCGGGCTTATCGGCCTCGTCATCAACGACCTGCGCAATCCCTTCTTCACCGAATTTGCAACCTCGGTGCAGATGGCGCTCTCTGCGCGCGGCTTTGCCACCGTCGTCGCCAACACCGCGGAAAGTCCGGAGCTGCAGGCCCAGGTCATCGCCGCCATGATCGAGCACGGCGTCGCGGCGCTCATCATCTCGCCCGCCTATGGCGGCGATGGCGCTTGTTTCGAGGCGCTGTTGCGCGCTGGCGTTCCCGCCATGCAGGTGCTGCGCAAGGTCGATGACAGGACCGGCCGCTTCCCCTTCGCCGCGCCGGATTATGTGGCGGGCGGGCGGCTCGCCGTCCGGCATCTCTTGGCTGAGGGCTGCCGCCGCATTGCCTTCGCCGGCGGCGTAGCGGAGCGCGGCGTCACCAGGGAGCGCATGGCGGGTTACATTGCCGAACTTGCCGGCGCGGGGCACGCGCCGCTGCTGGTGCCGGGCCGCGCCACCCGCGCCTTCGGGCGCGAGACGGCGCGCTTCCTGCTGCGCGAACACCCGGATGTCGATGGCGCGATCTGCTTCAACGATCTCGTGGCGCTCGGCATGATCGCGGGATTTGCCGAAGCAGGCCAGGCCGTCGGCGCCGCCTTTCGCATCGTCGGGTTCGACGGCATCGAGGAATCGGCCCAGTCCTACCCCGCCCTTACCTCGGTCGGCTGCGATATCGCGGCCTTCGGCGTGCGCATCGCCGCCACCGTGCTTGACTGGATGCAAGAGGGCAAGGCGCCGCCTCCCGAACTGCGCACCCCCGTCGAGCTCCTCGTCCGCGCCTCCAGCCACACCCCCGGCCCGTCCTGAAACGCCGCGCAGCCCAGCGCAACGGGCCCTCAAGTGCATCCGCACTTGAGGGCGTAAAGTTGCGCCAGCTTTTGACTCTGGAGCATCTTTCGCTTCGCAAGCGATTCCACTTGCCCGCACGATGCTCCAGGGCAGAATCCAATAGGTGCGGCCCGAAGTTTTCGCTAGAAGCCGCCTGCGATCGCGGTCTTCCCCGCGGCCAGAGTTGTACCACCTTGAACGACACCGCAAGAACCTTCTCCGTGGCCCCGATGATGGACTGGACAGACCGGCACTGCCGCGTCTTCCACCGTCAGATGACGAAGCGCGCGCTGCTTTACACCGAAATGGTTACCGCTCAGGCGATCCGCCACGGCGACCGCGGGCGCCTGCTTGGTTTCGACTCGCTGGAACAGCCCGTCGCCCTGCAGATCGGGGGTAGCGATCCGACACTTCTGGCCGAGGCCGCGAAGTGGGGCGAGGACTATGGCTATTGTGAAATCAATCTGAATGTCGGCTGCCCTTCCGGCCGGGTCCAGACCGGCCGTTTCGGCGCCTGCCTGATGGCCGAACCGGCGCTGGTCCGCGACTGTCTGGGCGCCATGCGGCAGGCGGTGAAGGTTCCCGTCACCATCAAGTGCCGCATCGGCATCGATGACCAGGACGAGGAAGACGATTTCACGAACTTTGTGGAGACGGTGATGCAGTCCGGCGTCACGACCTTCATCGTCCATGCGCGCAAGGCCTGGTTGAAGGGACTATCGCCGAAGGAGAACCGCGAAGTGCCGCCGCTCAACTACCGGCGTGTCTACGGCATCAAGCAAAAGCATGCCAAGATCAACGTCGTCATCAACGGCGGAATCAACACCATTGACGATGCTCTGGAGCATCTGAAACACGTCGACGGCGTCATGCTGGGGCGTGCGGCCTACAACACGCCGTGGCTGTTGTCCGGGGTCGACAGCCGCATCTTCGGGGAGGTGCGTGAGATCGCCGATCCGCTGGACGTTGTCGAGCGGATGAAACACTATATTTCCAGGGAGTTGGCGAAAGGCGTCTGGCTGCAGAACATCACCCGCCATATGCTGGGGCTGTTCCACGGCATGCCCGGCGGCCGGCTGTGGCGGCGCGTTTTGTCGGAACAGGCGCCGAAGCCTGGCGCCGGCATCGAAGTCCTTGAAAAGGCTGCGAAAGAAGTTGCGGATCGGATCAACCGGCCTGCAACCGGCCTGCCCGCCCCCCGCGGCGCGTCTTGCGTTTCGTAAGCCTTTGAACCCGCTCGGGAAGTTCCGCCATCACGAGGCGCCGTTCGTCCGCCGTCATGCCCAGCCAGCGGCCGATCTCCATCCGCGTCCGGCCGCAGCCGATGCAGAGGCCCGTCTCCGGATCGACAACGCAGATCTTGACGCAAGGCGTCTCAATGGCGGGCTGGTAGGGTGCGTTCATCATCTTAGATATAATGCTGCCCATTGAGAAAGCTTGTTCAAAAACGGCAGTTTATCGAAATGCCACGGCGGCGGCATAAACCGCCAGCATGGCCGTTTCCGACATCACCTGTCCCGCCCCGCAGACGTCTCCGGTATGGCCGCCGATCTTGCGGATGGCCAGCGAGCGCAGCATTTCCTGCGCCACGCCGGCCGCCACCAGCGCCAGCACTCCAGCCTCCAGCGAGAACACATAGCTGCCGGTCAGCCCCGCTGCCAGGCCGCCGATCGCTAGCGCCAGCAGCGTGAGATTGCGCGAAGGCTGCCCCGCCGTTGCGGAAAGTCCGGCGTGACGGGCAGGCCTGGTGGCCCAGATGAGGTCCACCATTAGGGCGCGCGAGAAGGCGGCGGCCCCGGCCAAGAGCAGAATGATAGCGGCCGGGCTCAGCACGAGTAGTGCTGCAAGCAGCGCGGCGCGCCCGATGACGGCAATGATCAGAGTCAGCGTGCCGAACGTGCCGATGCGGCTATCCTTCATGATTTCAAGGCGTTGCTCGCGGGTATTGCCGCCGCCGAAACCATCCGCCACGTCGGCGAGGCCATCCTCATGGAAGGCGCCGGTGATCATCGCCGCGATGGCCAGCGCGAGGAGCGCGCAGAACAGGTCGGGCAGCCGGGCGAGATGGGCCAGCACCAGGGCGACGCCTGTAATCGATCCCACCACCGCGCCCACGAGGGGGAATGCCCACATCGCATCCCTGAGCGGTGGTGGATCAACCGTTTTCACAAACGGCACCGGCATGCGGGTGAGGAAGCGCAACGCCATCAGGAACGAGCCGAAGGGCCGGATCCGCCCCCGGTGTGCGCTGCGAGGCTCGAACCCGTCGCTCATGTTCTATGGCAGTCCTAAACCTTGGTGTGATATGCGCTAAAAAATAGGAGACTTCTCTATAAATGACAAATGCCGCCTCGGGGTTGCCGTTTGATGACATCCGCAAGCTGGTGGCGGAGTTGCCCGGCCCCGACCAAGACGCCGTGGCGGCCTGTCGCGCCCGCGAGGGCCAGCTGACGAAGCCACCCGGCGCTCTGGGGCGGCTCGAAAACCTGACAGAATGGCTCTGCGCCTGGCAGGCGCAGCATCCGCCGAAAGCTGAGCGTGTTGTGGTTGCTGTCTTTGCAGGAAACCATGGTGTTGTTGCACAAAATGTTGCTGCCTACCCGCAGGAAGTGACAACCCAGATGGTTGCCAATTTCCAGAACAACGGCGCCGCCGTGAACCAGATCTGCAAGAGCTTCGACCTCGGGCTCAAGGTGTTCGAACTTGCTCTCGAGAAGCCGACCCGCGACATCACGGAGGACGCCGCCCTAGAGGAGGCGGAATGCGCCGCCACCATGGCCTATGGCATGGAAGCAACCGAGGGTTGCGACATCCTTTGCATTGGCGAGATGGGAATCGGCAACACGACGATCGCGGCGGCGATCTGCCATGGCCTGTTCGGGGCTGAGCCGCGGGACTGGGTGGGGCCCGGCACGGGTGTCGACTCGAAAGGTGTGGAACGCAAGGCGGATGCAATCCGCCGCGCGGTGGCGCTGCACAGGGCGCACCTGAAGGACCCGCTCGAGGTGCTGCGCCGGTTGGGCGGGCGGGAGCTGGCCGCCATGGCTGGCGCGGTGCTGGCGGCCAGGCTGCAGCGCATTCCCGTTGTCCTCGACGGTTATGTGGCAACCGCCGCGGCGGCCGTGCTCTTCGCCATGCGGCCCGATGCGCTGGAGCATTGCGTGGCGGGGCACCTCTCGGCGGAGCCCGCACATCGCCGGCTGCTCGACAAGCTTGGCCTGAAGCCGATCCTCGAACTCGGCATGCGGCTGGGCGAGGGCTCGGGCGCCGCGATGGCGGCGGGAATCTTGAAGACCGCTGCGAACCTGCATAACGGCATGGCCACCTTCGTCTCGGCCGGCGTAAGCAACAAGCAAGAGGAGTGAGGGCGGCATGGACCTTGATGAGCTTCTGGCCGGGGTCCATGCCTGCCGCATCTGCGCGGATGCCGCGAAGCCCCTGCCGCATGCGCCGCGGCCGGTGCTGCAGCCGGGACGGCAAGCCCGCATTCTGATTGCGGGGCAGGCCCCGGGTGTCAGGGTGCATGCCTCGGGCAAGCCCTTCACCGACCCGTCCGGCGTGAGGCTCCGCGCGTGGCTGGGGGTCGCCGAGGCGACATTCTATGACCCGCGCCAAGTGGCGATCCTGCCGATGGGCTTCTGTTTTCCCGGCCTTGATGCCAAGGGATCCGATCTGCCGCCACGGCCCGAATGCTCCCCGGCCTGGCGGGCGCCGCTGATGGCGGAGATGCCGGAGATCGAACTGGTGGTCTGCCTCGGCGCTTATGCAATGCGCTGGCACATGCGGGATGCCTGGCCCGGCTCGGTGGATGCGGCCGTGAAGACCTGGCGCGCGGGACTGAAACTCACGCCACCCGTCATTGCGCTGCCGCACCCCTCGTGGCGGAACAGCGGCTGGCTGAAGCGGAACCCGTGGTTCGCGGCGGAACTCGTGCCCGAACTGCGCACCCGCGTTGCGCGGCTTCTTGGCCCACCGGCTTGAAGCCCCCTCCGCCCCGGCCTAGATGAGCCGGGAGAGAAGATCTTGAAGCAGATGGGATTCGGAAGCACATGGCCACTGTCACACAGGACGACGTCCTCTCGGTTCTGAGGCGCATCGCCGCTCCCGATGGGCGTGGCAACGTCGTCTCCGCAGGCCTCGTGTCCGGCATCGCCATCCAGGGCGGCACGGTGATGTTCGCGCTCACCACCAGCCCGCAACACGCGAAGACCATGGAGAGCCTCCGGGGCGCCGTGGAGAAGGCGGTGCTGGGCATCAAGGGAGTCGACAAAGCGATGGTGGCGCTGACGGCGGAGCGCGGCCCGCAGCAGGGTGGCCTGCCCCAGCCGCAGGGCCAGCGCGGCAGTGGGATTCCCGGCATCAAGCATCTGATTGCGGTGGCCTCCGGCAAGGGCGGCGTGGGCAAGTCCACGACGGCCGTCAATCTTGCACTCGCCCTGACGTCGCTCAACCTCAAGGTGGCGGTGCTCGATGCCGACGTCTATGGCCCCTCGATCCCCAAGCTTTTCGGCCTCACCGGCAAGCCGGAGCCGTCGGAGGCCGCGGGCAAGAAGATGAAGCCGATGACGCGCTATGGTGTGGAGGTGATGTCGATCGGCTTTCTGGTGCCGGAGGACACCCCGATGATCTGGCGGGGGCCGATGGTAATGTCAGCGCTGACGCAGTTGCTGCGCGAAACGGAGTGGGGCGAGGCCGACGTGATGGTGATCGACATGCCGCCCGGCACTGGCGACGTGCAGCTTACCCTCGCGCAGCAGACGCCGCTCTCCGGCGCGGTGATCGTGTCGACCCCGCAGGACCTGGCCCTGATAGACGCCCGCAAGGGCCTCAACATGTTCGCCAAGGTGAATGTGCCGGTGATCGGCATCGTCGAGAACATGAGCTATTTCAACTGCACCAAGTGCGGCGAGCGCCATGAGATCTTCGGCCATGGCGGCGCGAAGGAGGAGGCGAGCCGCATCGGCGCGCCCTTCCTCGGCGAGATCCCGCTCGACACCGATGTGCGGCGGCGCTCCGACTCAGGCGAGCCCATTGTGGCGACGCAGCCCGGAGCGCTGCACACGGCGCTTTACCGCAACGTGGCGCGTCAGGTCTGGGCAAGCCTCGAGGGTGGACAGCTGGGCCGCCCGGCGCCGCGCATCGTGGTGGATGGCCAATAGTTGCGTCACGACCCGGCTTGAGAAAAAATTAACTGTGCTGGCGCTGTTTATGCAGAAGGTTACGCGGCGGGCGAATCGATTGAGCCCGGGGAGGGTATGATGGCAAAGCTGATGTGGATCTGCGGCATCCTGCTGGGCGCGTCGAGCCTCGCCCTTGGCATCGTCCTCTTCGCTTCGGGGGTGCGCCCTGGCGGCATCGACATCCAGACCGCCGCTATCCTGCTGGTCGGCGGCGTGCTGGCGCTCGGCCTCGGCAGCGTAATCGACGGCCAGGCCGCGGCTCTCAACCGGCCGCCCAGTTCCGAAACGGTGAGCCCCGCCAAGACGCCGATCCCCGAATTCGACCCCCGCGGCAGCAAGACCGCGGCATCGCCTGAGGCCTCTGCCGCCGCCGCTGCCGTCAGTGTCGAGGACGAGGTTTCGCGCCCAACGAGGGACACAATCCAGGCCCTCGAACAGGCGCGCCAGAGGATCGAGCAGTCCTTCGACGACCGGTCCTCGCCGGCCAACTTCATTCGCATGCCGCAGGAGCCGGACTCGAGTGCTTTGGCTGTTGTTGGGGAATCGGTTGTGAAAGAGCAGGCCCCTGCCGAGGAAGAGACCGCCAGCGAGGAGGAAGCCGCCGCCGAGGATGAGGTGATGGAAGAGGGCCAGCTCTATGTGGTGGAAGAGCGGATCATCCGCCGCCATCCGGCACGCATCCTGTCCGATGGCACGGTGGAGGCGGAAACGGCCGAAGGCTGGATGCGCTTCGAAAACCTCGAGCACCTCGACGAATATCTCGACGCCATGGAGCCGGCGCGCGGCTAACTTGCTGCAGTCCACCAGCTTGGCATGACATCGTGCACGTTGTCTGCGGCAGCTGAAGCAGAGAAGTGGGCGGATTGAGTTCACCTGAACGGCCGTTGCTCTACCCGGCTTTGGGCGCGCTGGGCATCAGCTCGTAAGGGTGTTTCCAGCCGGGCAGGGCCTCAACCCGCTCCATCCATGATCCGATATTGGCAAAGGCATTGAGCGGCACGGAGAGTACATCGCCGTGGAAGCGATAGCCCATCATCGACAGGTCGGCGATGGTCATGCGCTTGCCGGTGATGAATGGCTTGCCGGCGGAATGACGGCCGACGATCCTCAGGGCGTTGAGGGCGCGAGCGCGGAGGAACTCGGTGACCGGAGTTTTGCCGGTCTGGGCAAAGCGGATCAGCTAGAGCATTTTCACGCTTAGCGGAATCGCGGATTTTCTTAGGGCCTGTTTGGTGATTCAGTGTTCATGTTGATTCGGCATGGAGACCTGCGATGGGAGTTGCCTATTCTCAAGATCTGCGTGAACGTGTTCTGAGCGTC
>NZ_JADCDB010000030.1 GCF_020252395.1 Aestuariivirga sp. | reverse complement strand
GACGCTCAGAACACGTTCACGCAGATCTTGAGAATAGGCAACTCCCATCGCAGGTCTCCATGCCGAATCAACATGAACACTGAATCACCAAACAGGCCCTAAGAAAATCCGCGATTCCGCTAAGCGTGAAAATGCTCTAGGTCGCTGTCAGCAAGCGCCCGGGCCGCGGCGAGCGCATAGTTGCCGCCAGAGCCGATGGCAATGATACCCTTTTCCGGCTCCAGCACGTCGCCCGTGCCGGTGAGAACGAGGGTCACCGACTTGTCGGCGACGATCATCATCGCCTCGAGGCGGCGGAGATAGCGGTCGGTGCGCCAGTCCTTGGCCATCTCCACGCAGGCGCGGGTCAGCTGGCTTGGATATTGCTCCAGTTTCGACTCCAGACGCTCGAACAGCGTCATTGCGTCAGCCGTTGCGCCTGCGAAACCGCCGATCACCTGCCCCGCACCCAGCGGGCGCACCTTGCGGGCATTGCCCTTGATGACAGTCTGGCCAAGGCTCACCTGCCCATCGCCGGCGATCACCACTTTGCCACCTTTCCGGACCGAGAGAATGGTCGTGCCGTGCCAAGTTGCGGTCTCTGCCATGGGAGGGGTCCTTAAGAACTGCTGACCGCTCATGTAGGCCTGCCGGGCCTTAAAGAAAAGCCAGCCTTGGCCAATTCCTGTTGCATCTGCTAAGAGCCCGGAATTCACCCAGCTGGACCAGCCCCCGCCATGCGCAAGGCCACGATCGACCGCAAGACCACCGAAACCCGCATTTCCGCCACCATCGACCTCGATGGCAGCGGCAGGTACGACGTAGCGACCGGCGTGGGCTTCCTCGACCATATGCTGGAACAGCTGTCCCGGCATTCTCTGATCGACCTTACGCTCAAGGCAGAGGGCGATCTCCACATCGACTTTCATCACACTGCCGAGGATTCCGGCATCGCAATCGGCCAGGCTGTGGCCAAGGCGCTGGGCGACCGGAAGGGCATCAGCCGTTACGCCAGCCTGCACCTGCCGATGGATGGCGCCCTGACGCGGGCCGCCATCGACGTTTCGGGGCGCCCTTTCCTCGTCTGGAAGGTGAATTTTACCGCGCCCAAGATCGGCGGCTTTGACACCGAGCTGGTGCGTGAATGGTTCCAGGCCTTCACGATGAATGCCGGCGTCACGCTGCATATCGAGACGCTTTACGCCGACAACAACCATCACATCGCGGAATCTTGTTTCAAAGCATTGGCGCGCGCCTTGCGGGAAGCAATTGAAATCGACCCGCGGCAGAAGGACAGGATTCCCTCCACCAAGGGAACGCTGGCAGGCCAATGAAGATATTTACCGCTCTCGAGTCACCTGACGGCAAGCCGGAGCGTGTGGCTTTCGTGTCCGAAGGCTTCTCCTGGGGCGCGCTTGCCCTGGGCTTCGTGTGGGCGCTGTGGCGCCGCATGTGGCTGGTGGCCGCTCTGTTGTTTGCACTCACCTCCGCACTGACCGTCGCTACCAATCTGGATCTCCTCGGCTCTGGCTTTGCAGCTCTGCTGCAGTTCGGCATCGCTCTCGTCTTTGCCTTCGAGGCGCGGGCACTGCAGGTGGCGTCGCTTGAGCGCGCCGGCTATCGCCGCAGCGGCCTCATCCAGGCCAGCACTGCCGAAGCGGCGGAGCTCGTCTATTTCGCAGGCCGGGCGTCCTCCGCACTGGAGCCTTCATCGGCGCGCCTGCGCGCGCCTTCCCATGACACGCTGGGCATCTTTGGGAACGTGTGAGGCGCTATCGTGAGCGTTGCCATCATCGATTACGGGTCCGGCAATCTCCACTCCGCCGCCAAGGCCTTCGAACGCGCCGCGCGCGACAGCGGTATTGCGACAATGATCGAAGTCACCTCGGACCCCCAGGTGCTGCGCCGGGCGGAACGCCTCGTATTGCCCGGCGTCGGCGCCTTCAAGGATTGCCGCAACGGCCTCATGGCCGTGCCCGGTCTGTGGCAAACTCTGCAGGACGAGGCGGTTAACAAGGGCAAGCCTTTCCTCGGAATCTGTGTGGGAATGCAGCTCATGGCCTCCCGTGGGCTCGAGCATGACATCACCGAGGGTTTCGGCTGGATTCCAGGTAACGTCACGCCGATCATGCCGCGCGATCCTTCATTCAAGATCCCGCACATGGGCTGGAACACGCTGGACCAGGTGCGTCCGCATGCGTTGCTCGAGGGCATTCCTCTTGGCGAGCATGGGTTTCATGCCTACTTCGTCCATTCCTATCATCTCGACGCGCAGCGCAGCCTCGACGTCATCGCCACGACGGAGCACGGCCAGACAGTCACTGCCATGGTGGGCCGTGACAATCTTGCCGGCACCCAGTTCCACCCGGAAAAGAGTCAGACGCTGGGGCTCACCCTTCTCGCCAAATTCCTGAAGTGGCGGCCATGATCCTGTTTCCCGCGATCGACCTGAAGAATGGCCAGTGCGTCCGCCTGAAGCTGGGCGACATGGCCCAGGCAACCGTGTTCAACGACGACCCTGCCGCCCAGGCGAAGAGCTTCGAGGAACAGGGATTCGCGTGGCTGCACCTCGTGGATCTGAACGGCGCCTTCGAGGGCAAGCCCGTGAATGCCGCCCCGGTGGATGCCATCCTCCAAGCGGTGAAATTGCCGGTTCAACTCGGTGGCGGCATCCGCAGCCTCGGCCAGATCGAGGCGTGGCTCGCCAAGGGAATCCGCCGGGTAATCCTTGGCACCGCGGCGTTGCGTGATCCGGCATTGGTGCGGCAGGCCTGCCGTCTGTTTCCCGGGCGGATTGCTGTCGGGATCGATGCCAAGGGCGGCCGGGTTGCCGTCGAAGGCTGGGCTGAAACCTCGACCCTGACCGCCATCGATCTTGCTGGGCGTTTTGCTGATGCAGGCGTCGCCGCCATCATTTTCACTGATGTCGACCGTGACGGCGTACTCACGGGTCTTAATATCGAGTCCACACTCGAGCTTGCACGCGTGGTTCCGATCCCTGTCATCGCCAGCGGAGGGCTGGCCTCGATGAACGATATCCACCGTCTGCTGCAGCCGGACTGCCGCATTCTCGAAGGCGCCATTTCCGGCCGCGCTCTGTATGATGGCCGGATCGACGTCGCTGAGGCCTTGCGCCTTTTCGAGGAGGCCCGCTGATGCTCAAGGCACGTCTCATCCCCTGCCTCGACGTGAAAGACGGCCGCGTCGTCAAGGGAGTCAATTTCGTCGATCTGCGCGACGCCGGTGACCCGGTGGAAATCGCAAAGGCCTATGACGCTGCCGGGGCGGACGAATTGTGCTTTCTGGACATCACGGCAACCCACGAGAACCGCGGCATTATCTTCGACGTTGTGCAGCGCACGGCGCAAGCCTGTTTCATGCCGCTGACCGTTGGGGGCGGCGTGCGCACGCTGGAGGACATCCGCAAGCTGCTCCTGGCGGGCGCCGACAAGGTCTCGATCAACTCGGCGGCCGTTGCCAGCCGCGACTTCGTGCGGAAGGCGGCGGAGAAGTTCGGGTCACAATGCGTCGTCGTGGCGATCGATGCCAAATTCATGTCGCCCGGAAAATGGGAAATCTTCACCCATGGTGGCCGCAATTCCACCGGCATCGACGCGGTGGAGTTTGCCCGGGAGGTGACGTCGCTCGGCGCCGGCGAAATCCTGCTTACCTCCATGGACCGGGATGGAACCGGCAAGGGCTTCGACATCGAACTGACCCGCGCCATCGCCGGCGCGGTGTCCGTGCCCGTCATCGCGTCAGGTGGCGCCGGCACGCTTGAACACCTCGTCAACGGCATCCGCCACGGACATGCGGCGGCAGTGCTCGCCGCCTCCATCTTCCACTTCGGCGCCTATTCCATCGGTGAAGCCAAGCACTATCTTTCCGCCGCCGGCATCCCCATGCGGCTCAGCGGGGACGCAGCTCATGACTGATCATCGGCTTGATGTTCTCGCCGCACTCGCGGATGAGGTGACTCAGCGTCAGCAGGCCTCGCCCGAAAACTCCTATACCGCGAAACTGCTTTCACAGGGTGTTGAAAAATGCGCCAAGAAGTTCGGCGAGGAGGCCGTCGAGCTGGCGCTTGCATCGGTGCTGCGCGACACGACGCATGTCGCGGCCGAAGCCGCCGACGTCCTCTATCACCTGCTCGTGCTGCTCGCCGCTTCGGACGTGAAGCTGTCGGGCGTCATGGCCGAACTTGCGCGCCGCCAGGGCGTGGGCGGCCTTGCCGAGAAGGCCTCCAGGCCCAAGGATTGACCCATGGAAGAACTCGTCAAGGAAGTCTCTCCGTTCCGCCGATTTTCGCGCGAGGAATGGTCGGCCCTGCGTGCCGACACGCCGATGACGTTGACGCAGAAGGACCTTGACGAACTACGCGGCCTCAATGATCGCATCGACCTCGAGGAGGTCGAAACCATCTATCTTCCGCTGTCGCGCTTGCTCAATCTCTATGTGGCGGCTACTCAGGGCCTATTCCGCGCCACCAACAACTTCCTTCACTTGAGCGAACGCAAGGTGCCCTATGTGATCGGCATGGCGGGCAGCGTGGCAGTGGGCAAAAGCACGACGGCGCGTATCCTGCAGAGACTGCTGGCGCGCTGGCCGAAACACCCGAAGGTCGATCTTGTCACCACCGATGGTTTCTTGCTGCCGAACGCCATTCTCGAGCGCGAAGGGCTGATGACGCGCAAGGGCTTCCCCGAAAGCTATGACCTCCCGGCGATCCTCCGCTTCCTTTCCGACATCAAGGCTGGCAAGCGCAATGTGACAGCGCCGCTCTATTCGCATCTCACCTATGACGTGCTGAAGAACGAGCGCGCGGTGATCGATCAGCCGGACATTCTCATTGTCGAGGGCGTCAACGTGCTGCAGACGGGCCGCCCCCCGCGCGATGGCCGCGGCATTCCGAACACCTCGGACTTCTTTGATTTCTCGGTGTACATCGATGCCGATACGGCGGACCTCAAGACCTGGTACACCGAGCGCTTCCTCACCCTGCGGGACAGCGCCTTCCGCAATCCCAAGTCCTACTTTCACCGCTATGCGACCCTCTCCGACGGGGAATCGCGCGAGATGGCAACCCGCATCTGGGACACCATAAACCTGGTAAACCTGCGTGAGAACATCCTCCCCACGCGCCCACGCGCCGACCTCGTTCTGCGCAAGGGTGCGGATCACTTCATCCGCAGCGTCTTCCTGAGAAAACTATAACAGCCCGAGCTTCTCGGCATGCTCCCGGAGTTTCACCTCGGGCCTCGCGCCAATATGCGAGATCACTTCGGCCGCCGCCATGGAGCCGAGCCGCGCCGACTCGTAGAGTGTCTTGCCCTTGGTAAAGCCCCGGAGGAAGCCCGCGGCGAAGAGATCGCCCGCCCCCGTGACGTCGACGACTTTGCTCACAGGATGCGCGGGCGTCGCATGAACCTCGCTACCCTTCACCACCACGCAGCCCTTCTCGGAACGCGTCACCACGGCGATGGGGCAATCGGCGGCGATCGCCTTCACCGCGCCATCGAAATTCTGGCTCTGGTAGAGCGACTTGATCTCGGCTTCATTGGCAAAGACGATGTCAATGTCGTTGCGGATGAGGTTCAGGAAGCTGTCACGGTGACGCTCCACGCAGAATGAGTCCGACAGCGTGATCGAGGTCTTGCGGCCCGCGGCCCGCGCGATTCTGGCTGCCAGTTTGAAAGCCTCTTTGGCCTCGGGCCGGTCCCATAAGTAGCCTTCCATATAGGTGACCTGCGCCGCCTCGACGACGTTCCGGTCAACATCGGCTGTGGTGAAGTTCACGCAGGCGCCGAGATAGGTGTTCATGGTGCGCTCGCTGTCGGGCGTCACCAGAATGAAGGAGCGGGCTGTGGCGGGGCCATCGGAGGCGGGGGCGGTGCCGAAGGCAACACCCTGGGCCTGCATGTCGTGCCGGAAGATCGCTCCCAGCTGGTCGGCCCGCACCTTGCCGAAATAGGCCGCCCTGCCGCCCAGCGAAGCGACGCCCGCAGCCGTGTTTCCAGCGGATCCCCCCGATAACTCCCTGGCCTGGCCCATGTCGGCATAGAGTTCTTCGGCCTGGGCCTCGTCGATCAGGTTCATCGACCCCTTGACCAGCCTGTGGCGTGAAACGAAATCCTCTTCCACCCGCGCGATCACGTCGACGATCGCGTTGCCGATGCAGAGAACGTCAAAACCGGAACCCGTCATGGAGAAATCTCCTTGCCCTTTGCCCCCGCCCTAGCGAAGCCCGCTTGCGCTGGCAAGCCAGGGTGATTACGTGAAAGGCATGCTGACCTCTGCCTTTCGCGCCTTTGGCGACCTGTTCTCGCCGGAATTCCGCTCCGTGCTGTTCAAGGCGCTGGGGCTGACCGTTGCGCTGTTTATTGCCGTTCTGGCGATCGCCGAATTGCTGATCGCCGGTTTCACGCATTTTTCCTGGCCTTGGGCCGACCGTCTGGTGGAGGTGGGCGCCGGGCTCCTCCTGCTGGTTGCTTTCTTTTTCCTGATGTCCCCTGTCACGGCGGCTTTCGCCGGCCTTTTCCTCGACCAAATCGCCGAGAAGGTGGAGGAGCGCCACTATCCCTGGGACCCCCGGGGAACGTCCTTGCCGGTGGGGCGCGCAATCCTGATGGCCATCCAGTTCTTTATCGTGGTGCTTCTGGTCAACCTTGCTGTGTTGCCCACAGTGTTCTTCGGTTTCGGAGTCTTCGTGCTGATTGCCGCCAATGCCTATCTGATCGGGCGCGAATACTTCGAAATGGTAGCGATGCGACACATGCCGGTGGAGGAGGCGAAGATGCTGCGCAAGGAGAACAGCCCGGCAGTGTTCATCGCCGCTCTGCTGCCGGCTTTCATGTCGCTGGTGCCATTCGTCAACTTCGCAGTGCCCTTGTTCTCAACCGCTTATTTCACTCACCTCTTCAAGTCGGTGCGGGTGTCTTCGGCGTGAAACGGCAGATCTCCGAGATGACGCAGCGCCAGCACTCGGGCTTGCGCGCCTTGCACACATAGCGCCCGTGCAGAATCAGCCAATGGTGGGCGTGCCGGCCGTAGGTCTTGGGCACAACCTTCAGGAGCTTCAGTTCCACCTCCAGCGGCGTCTTGCCGGGCGCAAGGCCGGTGCGGTTCCCGACCCGGAACAAATGCGTGTCGACAGCGATCGTCGGGTGCCCGAAGGCGATGTTGAGCACCACATTCGCCGTCTTCCGCCCCACCCCGGGAAGGGCCTCAAGCGCCTCCCGGTCGTCAGGAACCTCGCCACCATGCTTATCGATCAGCTGCTGCGACAGGAGCATAACGTTCTTCGCCTTGCCGCGGAACAGGCCGATGGTCTTGATCGCGTCCCGCACCGTACCCTCGCCCAAGGCAACCATTTTCTGGGGGGTGTCGGCAATGGCGAACAGCGGCTTCGTGGCCTTGTTCACCCCTTGGTCCGTCGCCTGTGCGGAGAGCACGACGGCAACGAGCAGAGTATAGGGGTTCACGTAATGCAGTTCGCCCTTGGGTTCAGGGTTGGCGGTTTGGAAGCGGCGGAAAATCTCCTCCACTTCCTCAGGCTTCAGACGGCTTGCTCTGGCCATAGCTGCGGTGTTCCCTTGCGGGTCTTGAGGTAGAACAGCGGCATGGATCAGGGCAACAGCAAAGTCTGGCAGGCGACGCTCACGCCGCATCGAAGCCTCGACCGGAATGGCTTTTACCTCCTCATGGGGCTTGTTGTTCTCGTGAACCTGGTCGTCGCCGGAGTGTTCGTGGCGCTTGGGGCCTGGCCCATCGCCGGCTTCGCCGGGCTCGACGTGCTCTTGGTGTGGTGGGCCTTCCGGATGAATTTCGCCGATGCCCGCAAGCTTGAGCGCATCTCCATCACCGAGCATGAGCTGTTGCTCGAGCGTGAGAGCGATAGGCACCCGCCGCAGCAACGGCGTTTTGTTAGGCGTTGGGTGCGGGTGGAGTTGGAGGAGGATCGCGAAAGGGAGCTGATCGGCAGGCTGCTTCTGGTTTCCGGAAGGACCCGGGTGGCGGTGGGCGAATTCCTCCCCCCGGAGGAGCGCAAGACCCTTGCTCAGGCCCTGAAGTCTGCCCTTGCGGTTCCGCGCATCTGATCAGCTTTCGGGTGGGAAAGCGGCTCGCGCGGGGTTAGCTTCCTCAGCATGGAAAACGCGCTCACCTTCACTGAAGCCGCCCGCGATTATGAACTCGTCCGCCGGAATCTCGACTACTTGCGAGAGCACTGGCGGGAACAGCCGTCACTTGACCTTCTGGCCGAACGCAATGGATTGAGCGCTGCGCATCTGCAGCGCCTGTTCATGCGCTGGGCGGGACTGAGCCCCAAGGCCTTCGTCCAGGCTCTGACCATCGACCATGCCCGCAAGCTGCTGCGAGATTCGGCGAGCGTTCTGGATACCAGCTATGAAGTGGGTCTGTCCGGGCCGGGGCGCCTCCATGACCTCTTCGTCACCCATGAGGGCATGACGCCGGGCGCCTACAAGGCGCGCGGCAAGGGGCTCGCGATCCGCTACGGGTTTCATGACTGTCCTTTCGGCAAAGTTCTGCTGATGATGACGGATCACGGCATCTGCGGCCTGGCTTTCGCAGACCCCGGCCAGGAGGAAGCAAGCTTGGAGGACATGAGGAGCCGTTGGCCGGAGGCCCACTACATCGAGGATGCGCCGGTCACGGCGGGTCCCGTGGCCCGGATTTTCAGTCCGCAGCGCTGGGCGGCGGAACAGCCGTTGCGTATCGTGTTCATAGGTACGGAGTTCGAAACAAGGGTCTGGCAGACACTGCTGAAGATCCCAATGGGCCGGGCGACAACCTATTCGGACATTGCCGGTCACCTCGGCAATGCCAAGGCTTCCCGCGCCGTGGGCGCCGCCGTGGGCCGCAACCCGATTTCTTTCGTCGTTCCTTGCCACCGCGTGCTCGGCAAGTCAGGCGGCCTTTGCGGCTACCATTGGGGGCTGACAAGAAAGCAGGCGATTTTAGGCTGGGAAGCGGGGCTGGTGGCCGCGGGCAGCAAGGCTGCCTGACGTCAGCGGCTGGACTTGCGCAGGCGGATAATGATGTCCACCCGGTCGATCTCCGTGCCTGGGGGCAGCTGCGGCAAGCCCAGGACCTCCAGATTTTCCGTGCCGATGTCGACCAGCGAGTTTGTTTCTTCGATATAGTAGTGAAAGTGGTTGGAAGTGTTGGTGTCGAAGAAGGTACGGTCACCCTCAAACGCCACCTCGCGCAAGAGGCCCGCCGCCTTGAACTGGTTCAGCGTGTTGTAGACGGTGGCCAGCGACACGTCGATGCGGGCGGCCAGTGCCTCTTGGTGCAGGCTTTCGGCGCTCACATGACGGTCTCCTGCGCCGAACAGGATGGCCGCGAGGCAAAGCCGCTGGCGCGTTGGGCGAAGCCCCGCCAGCCGCAGGCGTTCAACCAGTGCGGTGTGCTGCAAATTCATGTCATGGCTCTTATACGCGAAACATCTCAAGCAAGGCAATCTTGGCGCCAGTGCGGCGGGCTGCCTCCGCCTGAAAGCGGGCTTGGACCAGATATTTCCATGTGATAGGAACGACAGGTCCGGGGCGGTCCGGTGAGGTTTGGGACCAGAGGCAGAATGAAAGAAGCCAAGTCGAGCTACAATTACGAGGATCTTCTGGCCTGCGGCCGCGGCGAGCTGTTCGGTCCCGGAAATGCCCAGCTGCCACTGCCGCCGATGCTGATGTTCGACCGCATCACCGAGATTTCCAAGGATGGCGGCGCTGCAGGGCTCGGCAAGGTTGTCGCCGAATTCGATATCAAGCCCGATCTCTGGTTCTTCGGCTGCCATTTCCAGGGTGACCCTGTCATGCCAGGCTGCCTGGGTCTGGATGCCCTTTGGCAGATGACCGGCTTCTTCCTCGGCTGGCTGGGCGAGCCGGGCCGAGGCCGCGCCTTGGGAGTAGGCGAGGTAAAGCTCTCCGGCATGGTCACGCCCCTCGTCAAGAAAGTGACCTATGAAATCGAGGTTACCCGCCTTATCCTTCGCAAGCTCAAGATGGCGGTCTCGAGCGGAATTATGAAGGCCGATGGTGAAACGGTCTATCAGGTTACCGACATGAGGGTCGGACTGTTCCAGCCCGCGGCCTGAGAAAGGAAATCAACATGCGGCGTGTCGTCGTAACCGGCCTCGGCATCGTGTCGAGCATCGGCAACAATGTGCAGGAAGTCGTGAATTCGCTGTTCGAGGCCAAGTCCGGTACCGTCAAGGCGGACCAGTACGAAAAACTCGGCTTCCGTTGTCAGGTGCATGGCGCCCCGACTTTCGACCTCGAGAGCATCGACCGCCGCGTGCGCCGCTTCATGGGCGATGGCGCGGCCTGGAACTATGCCGCCATGCAGCAGGCGATCGTTGATTCCGGGCTTGAGGAGTCCGACGTCAAGAACGACCGCACCGGCATCATCATGGGTTCTGGCGGCCCGTCCACCCGCACGATCGTGCAGGCGGCCGACACGACCCGCGAGAAGGGTCCGAAGCGCGTTGGGCCCTTTGCCGTGCCTGCCGCCATGTCGAGCACCAATTCGGCAACCTTGGCCACGCCCTTCGGCATTCGCGGCGTGAACTATTCGATATCCTCGGCCTGCGCCACCTCGGCCCATTGCATCGGCAACGCTGCGGAGATGATCCAATGGGGCAAGCAGGATGTGATGTTCGCCGGTGGCGGCGAAGAACTCGACTGGACCCTCTCCGTGCTGTTCGACGCCATGGGCGCCATGTCGTCGAAGTACAACGATACGCCGGCCACGGCCTCGCGCGCCTATGACAAGAACCGCGATGGATTCGTGATTGCAGGTGGCGCGGGTACCGTGGTGCTGGAGGAACTCGAACACGCCAAGGCGCGCGGCGCCAAGGTCTATGCCGAACTCATCGGCTATGGTGCGACATCCGACGGTTACGATATGGTCCAGCCCTCAGGCGAAGGCGCCATCCGGTGCATGAAGCAGGCGCTCGGCGCTGCCGGCACGATCGACTACATTAATCCGCATGGCACCTCGACGCCGATTGGCGACAAGAAGGAAATTGAAGCGATCCGCGCTGTCTTCGGCGACAAGATTCCCCCGATCTCCAGCACCAAATCGCTCACCGGCCATTCGCTCGGAGCGGTCGGTGTGCAGGAGGCGATTTATGCGATCCTCATGATGAAGAACAACTTCCTCTGCGAAAGCGCACATATTGAGGAGTTGGACTCTGAATTCGCCGATGTGCCGATCATCCGCAAGCGCATCGATAATGCCAAGATCGACACAGTGATGTCCAACAGCTTCGGCTTCGGCGGCACCAACGCAACCCTCGTTTTCCAGCGCTACAACGGCTGATCTCCACATGACCGATTTATTGATGGCCGGCCGCCGCGGACTCATCATGGGCGTTGCAAACGACCATTCGATCGCATGGGGCATCGCTCAGCAGCTTCACAAGCACGGAGCCGAACTTGCCTTCACCTATCAGGGAGAAGCCTTCGGCAAGCGCGTGAAGCCGCTTGCCGAGTCCGTTGGCTCCGCGATGCTTCTGCCGTGCGACGTGGAGGACATCGCTACGGTCGATCAGGTGTTCGAAACCCTGAAGCAGAAATGGGGCAGCATCGATTTCGTGGTGCACGCTATCGCCTTCTCGGACAAGAATGAACTTAAAGGCAAATATGCCGATACGACGCGGGGGAACTTCATCCGCACCATGGTGATCTCGTGCTTTTCCTTCACCGAGATCGCCAAGCGTGCCGCGGCCTTGATGCCCAATGGCGGTTCGCTAGTGACCCTGACCTATGGCGGGTCGGTGCGCGTTATGCCGAACTACAATGTCATGGGTGTGGCCAAGGCTGCTCTCGAATCCTCGGTGCGCTATCTGGCGGCAGATTATGGCCCGCAAGGAATCCGTGTGAATGCCATCTCGGCGGGCCCCATGCGCACGCTCGCGGGCGCGGGCATCGGCGATGCGCGCGCCATGTTCAGCTATCAACAGGATCATGCACCGCTTCGCCGCACCATCACGCTCGATGAAGTGGGCGGCGCCGGTCTCTATCTGCTCTCGCCGCTGTCCGGCGGCGTCACGGGTGAAATCCACTATGTCGATTCAGGCTACAATATCATCTCGATGCCGCGCCCCGAAGACTTGAAGGTGGTTTGAGCGAGGTCAAGGAAGCAAATCCGCTGACTGTTGAAACTCCCGGACTGGCGGAGGCGTTCGCGTATGTTCTGCCACCGGGGGCCAGGCTCCCGCTACCGGTCGACGTAGTTTGACTGCACCAGCGATGTGACGCTGGGCGTGCGGCCTGTAAGCGGGTTATTGGGATTCCAAGTCAGCTTCGTTTCATAGAAGCGGGCAGCGAGAGCATCATACATCAACAGCCGTCCGGCGAGGCTCTCGCCGATGCCGAGGATTTCCTTGATAACCTCCATCGCCAGCATCGAGCCGAGAATGCCTGGCAAGGCGCCCAGAATGCCGGCCTCTTCGCAGGCGGGAAACAGCCCACGCGGCGGCAATTCGCCCATCAGGCAGCGGTAGGTGGGCCATGGCGTACCCTCAGGCGAGGTTTTGTACGGCTTGAAAGTCGAAAGCTGGCCGTCGAATTGCCCGACGGCCCCCGTCACCAGCGTCTTCTTCGCGAAGTAGCAGGCATCGCTGACGAGATAGCGCGTGGGGAAGTTGTCGCAGCCGTCTGCTACCAAGTCATAGCTCGAAATGATTTGCAGCGCGTTCTCCGCGCCGATGCGGTAGGCATGTTCCACCACATGCACATGCGGGTTGAGGCCCTGCAGGCTCTCACGTGCGCTTGATGTCTTGGGAATGCCGACTCGCGCTGTCGTGTGGATGATCTGGCGCTGCAGGTTTGAAAGGCTTACCGTATCGTGGTCGATGATGCCGATGGTCCCTATGCCTGCCGCTGCCAGATAGTAGAGCAATGGCGCACCGAGGCCGCCTGCACCGACGACGAGGACCTTGGCATTCCTCAGCCGGTTTTGTCCGGGGCCGCCCACCTCTTGCAGCACGAGATGCCGCGCATAGCGCTCGATTTCATCCGGTGACAGCGCCATCAGCAGTGTCCCGAGGAGCCGAAGCCTCCGGCGCCGCGTTCCGTTTCGTCGAGCCGGTCCACTTCCGACCAACCGATTCGCGTCACGGAGGCGATCACCATCTGTGCGATGCGATCGCCGCGGGCGATGGCGAAGTCATCCTGTCCGTGATTGATGAGCGGCACCTTCACCTCGCCCCGGTAATCGCAGTCGATGGTGCCGGGCGAATTCAGAACTGTCACGCCATGTTTCACGGCAAGGCCAGAGCGTGGGCGTACCTGGGCCTCATAACCTTCGGGCAGAGCTATGGACAATCCGGTCGGCACCAGGTGGCGTGCCCCGGGCTTCAGGATCACAGCTTCGGCCGCACGCAAGTCCAAGCCGGCGGCGCCCGCTGTTTCGTAGACCGGCAGCGGGAGGTCCTCGTTGTTCGGAAGTCGCTTGATCTCGACACGGATCATTCTGCGGCCTTCTGCTCCGGCATCAGCATCTGGGCAAGGCGCTCCATTAGCTTCTGCGCCACTTCGTCCTTGCTCATGTTCGGCCAGTCCTCGACGCCCGCAGGGGAGACGATATGCACGGTATTCCGGTCGCCGCCGAACACGTCTGACCCCCTGCCGACGTCATTCGCAACAATAAGGTCACAGCCCTTTTTCCTTAGCTTTTCCGCGGCATATTCTCTCACCCGTTCCGTCTCGGCAGCGAAGCCGACGACGATGCGAGGGCGCTTGGGTTCGCGCGAAATCGTGGCGAGGATATCCGGGTTCTCTGTAAGCGGCAGGCTGGGCGGCGCGTTTCCGGTCTTCTTGATCTTTTCGTGAGCCTCTGCCGCCACACGCCAGTCCGCGACGGCGGCCGTGAAGATGGCAATGTCAGCAGGCATTTCGCCCTGGCAGACTTCGAGCATCTCCTGGGCAGTCTCGACTGGCATCATCTGGACGCCCGGCGGTATCGGCAGGGAGACCGGGCCGGAGACCAGGATCGTCTCCGCGCCGAGTTCCACCGCTGCCCTGGCGATGGCATAACCCTGCTTGCCCGAAGAATGGTTGGAGATGAAGCGCACCGGATCGATCGGTTCGCGGGTCGGCCCGGCGGTGATCACCACCTTCTTCCCCGCCAGCGGCTGCGCCTTGGGCTTCAGCATCTCGATGATGGCGGCGAGGATCTCGTTCGGTTCCGCCATGCGGCCGGGGCCGAATTCACCACAGGCCATCTCGCCGTCATTGGGACCGGCCAGAACAAGGCCGTCGCGCTTCAGTGTCTCCACGTTGCGCACAGTGGCGGGGTGCCGCCACATGCGCACGTTCATCGCCGGGGCGATCAGCACAGGCTTGTCCGTGGCGAGAAGTGCGGTGGAGGCGAGGTCGTCGGCGAGGCCGCTGGCCATCTTGGCTATCAGGTCTGCCGTTGCCGGCGCCACGACCAAGAGATCCGCCGCGCGGGAGAGCTGGATATGGCCCATCTCCACTTCATCAGTCAGGCTGAATAACGACGTATAGACTTTTTCGCCCGAGATCGAGGCAAGCGACAGGGGTGTTACGAATTGTTCGGCCGCCTTTGTCAAGATGATGCGGACGGCGGCGCCCCGGGTTTTCAGCAGGCGGACCAGCTCATGCGTCTTATAGGCGGCAATGCCGCCGCCGATGACAAGAAGGACCGATTTTCCCGCAAGCGATATCATGACCCATTATGGCAGCAAAGCCAGGAACCTGCCAACCGCCCTCAAGTGATGAGCTTAATGGCGATGGCGGCGAGCGAGATGGCCCCCAAGGCAAGCCAGAAACGCGTCCAGCGGGCATGGCGGGATTGGGAGAGGGCAAGCTGTTCCGTCGTCTCCCGGTCGAGCCTGAGGCCTCCGGTTGCGGCCATGTCCGAAAGCATCGTGGTGGCGCGCTTGGCGTCCTCCAGCATGGCGGGAAGGCCGGTGAAGACCTGGCCGAGCGAGCCTGCGGCCTCTTCCAGCTTGCCTGCAGGTCCAAGCTGGCGCTTGATCCAGCCGCCAACCACGGGTTCCGCCGTCACCCACATATTGAGGTCCGGGTTCAGCGTGCGTGCCACGCCCTCGACAACGACCATAGTCTTCTGCAGCAGCAGGAGCTGCGGCTGGGTCTGCATGTCGAATTGGGCGGTAATCTCGAAAAGCTGAGTCAGAAGCCGCGCCATCGAGATTTGGTTCGCAGGCCGGTCCATGATCGGCTCTCCGATGGAACGGATGGCCTGGGCAAAGACGGCAGGGTCGTGGTGGCGCGGCACGTAGCCTGCCTCAAAGTGTACTTCGCTCACCCGCAGGTAATTCCGCGTGATGAAGCCGTAGAGAATCTCGGCCAGGAACATGCTCTCCTTCGGACCGAGCCTGCCGACGATGCCGAAATCGACGGCCACGAGATTTCCCGAGCGGTCGACGAACAGGTTCCCCTGGTGCATGTCGGCATGGAAAAAGCCGTCGCGGATCGCGTGGCGCAGGAAGCTCTGGATCACTGTGTCGCCGAGCTTCACCAGATCGAAACCCTGCGCCCGGAGCGCTTCGACATCGGCAATTGGCGTGCCGTCGATCCATTCGGTGGTGAGAACGTCGCGGCCGGTGCATTCCCAGTTCACCCTCGGCACGCGGAAGCCGGGGTCGTTCTTTGTATTCTGCGACATTTCCGAAAGTGCTGCCGCCTCCATGCGCAGGTCGAGTTCCTGCCGCATGGATTGCTCCAGCATATGCACGGCGGCAACCGGGCGCAGCCGGCGGCCCTCGGCACTGAAGCGCTCCATCAGGCGCGCCGCAAAATAGAAGCTGCCGAGATCGGCGGCGAAGCGCTTGCCGACACCTGGGCGCAGGACCTTTACCGCGAATTCGCGGCCATCAGCGCCGCGCGCCTTATGCACCTGGGCGATAGAGGCGGCCGCGACTGGCGGTCCAAACGCGGTGAACAACACCTCCACGGGTGCGCCCAGGTTGCCGCGGATGATCTCTTCGGCAGTCTCGGTGGGAAAAGGCGGCAGCCTGTCCTGGAGGGCTTTCAGCTCGAAAGCACGCCGCGGGCCCACGAGATCAGGGCGTGTCGCCAAGAACTGGCCAAGCTTGATGTAGCTGGGCCCGAGCGAGGACAGGGCGGCTGCCACCGCCATGTTGCCGCTGTTCCCGGGTTTGCGCGTTCCGATCTTGGCAATGGACAGGCCGAGCCGTGCCGCCCAGGGGAGCTGGTGAATCTGTTCCGGCGTCATCAGCGCGTCATATGCCGCCAGCGTGCGGCCCGCACGCAAAAGGGCTAAGCTGTGCCGGATTTGTGAATACATCAGATCCGCCAGCCCGAATGGATCGCCACCACGCCGCCCGTCAGGTTGCGGTAGGTGACATTGGCGAAGCCCGCAGCCTCGATCATCGCCTTGAAGTCGTCTTGCTTCGGGAAGGTGCGGATCGACTCGACAAGATAGCGATAGGGATGGCCGTCCCCGGTCACCACCTTGCCGATGGCGGGAACGACGGTGAAGGAATAAGCGTCGTAGATCTTGTCCAGCAGCGGTATGTCCATCTGGCTGAATTCGAGGCAGAGGAAATGTCCGCCGGGCTTCAGCACGCGGTGCGCCTCCGCCAGTGCCTTGTCGATATGGGTAACGTTGCGAATGCCGAAGGCGATGGTGTATCCATCGAAGCTCTTGTCAGGAAAGGCCAGCGCTTCGGCGTTGCCGACGGTGAATCTGCAGCGTCCCAGCAGGCCTTCCACCTCGGCGCGCTTCCTGCCCTCGCTCACCATTTCAGGCGAAATGTCGGCGACCGTCACCCGCAGATTGGGACCGCCCGATTGCAGGATGCGGAAGGCGATGTCGCCGGTGCCGCCCGCCACGTCGAGGTGACTGAAACCCGCCTGCCCTCGCGGCGGGTTCAGCATGGCCACCAAATCGTCCTTCCACAGCCTGTGGAGGCCGCTGGACATCAGGTCATTCATCTGGTCATAGCGCCCGGCGACCTTGGAGAAGACGTCGTTGACGAGGCCCTGCTTCTCGCCCTCATCCACACGGCGGAAGCCGAATGCCACGTCCTGTTCGTTGTTGTTGTCTTTCATAGAAGTAACTTTAGCCTTGACTTTTCAGCGTTTCAGCATCGACTTGAACTCGGATAACCTCATGGCCCCTGTGAGGTGCGCCAATGCGAAGTAGCTGACGATGCCACCGGAGACGAGCAGCGAAAGCCCCCAGGCGGCGGCAAAAAAGCCAGCGTGTTCGGCATAATTGCCTTCCAGCAACCAAGCTCCGGCCAGCAGAAGCCCGCCCATGCCGAGCCCGGATGCGACAATCCGCGGCAGGCGGCAGCGGGCTCTCTCGTCGAGGGTGAATAGCCCGCGGCGGGATAGAGTGACGCCCAGCAGGATTGTGTTGGTCCAGGCCGCCAGCGAAGTGGCAAGCGCGATGCCGACATGGCCCATGATGCGGGATAGGACGAAGCTTCCTATCACGTTGACGACGACGGATATCACCGCAAAGCGCATGGGCGTCTTGGTGTCCTCGCGGGCATAGAAGCCAGGCTGGAACACCTTAGAAAGCGAAAAGGCAACGAGGCCGGAGGCGAAAGCCAGGAGTGCCGGCGCCACGGCAAAGGTATCCGCCCGCGTGAAGGCGCCATGTTCAAACACGGTACGGATGATGGGGTGCGGAATGGCCATCAGCGCGATGGCGGCCGGCAGCGTCAGAAACATGGAGAGTTCCAGCGCCCGGTTCTGGCTGGTCAGCGCCCCAGCCTCATTTCCGGCGCGCAGCTTGCGCGACAGGTCGGGCAGCAGCACCACGCCGATCGCCACGCCAATAACGCCGAGCGGCAGCTGGTAGAGGCGGTCGGCGTAGTAAAGGATGGCAACCGCACCCGGCAGAGTGGTGGCGATCATGGTGGCGACAACCAGGTTGATCTGCATGACACCGCCGGAAATAATGCCGGGGATCGAAAGTGTGATGACCTCTTTCACATCCGGCGTCAGACGCGGCCAGCGCGGCACGAGGCGCATGTCTGCCCGCCTGCAGGCGATGGCGAGCAGCGCATATTGCGCAATGCCCGAGGCAAAGAGGCCCCAGGCGAAAATGTAACCGGTTTTCGGCGTATTTCCCGTGGCCATGAGCCAAGCCACCACGTTAGATGCAATCATCACCACATTAAGCAGGATTGGTGCTGCTGCGGCCGCGGTGAACCTGTTGAGGCTATTGAGCACCCCCGACTGCAGTGCCGTGAGCGACATCAAGAGGAGGTAGGGGAAACAGATGCGGGTTAGGTCCACCGCCAGCTGGAAGGTTTCTCCGCTGGCGTGAAAGCCGGGAGCGATCACATAGATCACCAGCGGCATAGCGATCATCGCCATAGCCGAAAAAAAGATCAGCCACGCCAGCAGGAAAGAGAAGACCTCGATGGCAAAATCCCGGGCCTTGGCCTCGCCCTCGCCCTCCACCCGTTTGGCGAACAACGGTACGAAAGCGTTGTTGAAGGCGCCCTCGGCGAACAGCGCGCGGAACAGATTGGGGAAGCGCTGTGCAACGAAGAAGGCCTCGGCAACGAAGCTTGTACCCAGGGCGAAGGCGATCAACTGGTCGCGGACGAAGCCGAGCACGCGGCTGACGAGAGTGAGACTGCCGACGGTCGCGGCAGATCTGAGCATGGTCATGGAGGTCAGACCTTCATCGGCGCGACCTGCGCCGCCGGTTTGAGAATATTGCCAAGCGCGTTCTCGATCTGTTTGTGGCGCGTCGCGTTCTCGATCTTGGCGCCCGTGAGATCGGTTACATAGAACACGTCCACCGCCTTCTCGCCAAAAGTCGTGACATGCGCCGAGGCGATGTTGAGGTTGAGCTTGTAAAGGGCTTCGGTGAGGTCATAGAGCAGGCCGATGCGGTCGAGCCCATTGATCTCGATCACCGTGAAGCGGTTGGAGGACTGATTGTCGATGATGACGCGCGGCTCCACCGTGAAGGCTTTGATGCGCTGCTGCGGCTTGCAAGCCTTGGCCACGGCCTCCCTCAGCCATAATTCGCCGCGCAGAGCCTTGCGCACAAGTTCAGCGATGCGCTCCGCCCGGCGGCGCTCGTCCGCCTCCTCGGGGAATTCGCGCTGGATCAGGATGGTGTCCAGCGCCATGCCGTCGGTGGTGGTGAAGATCTGCGCACCGGCGATGTTGGCGCCTGCCGCCGCACAGGCGCCGGTGATCAGGGCTAGTAGCCGTGGGTGGTCAGGCGTATAGATCGATAGTTCGGTGATAGCGGTAAAGGCATCGGTCTCGAAGTTCGTGACCACGCTCTTCGGTGCGGCGCCGCCAATCAACTCGGCGTGCTTCACCTGCTTATCGGTGGAGCTGCCGAGCCAATAGGCATCATAGTGCCGTGCTGCGTAGGCTGACTTCTGCTCGTCGCTCCAGCGTGGCATGCGCGCGAAGAAGGCGGCCTGTGCGTCCGCCACGCGTTCCTTTCGGGAAACCGCGGTGTGGCCGCCCGTCAGAACCGGTTCGGCTTCAGCGTAGAGCGTGCGCAGAAGCTGGCCCTTCCAGCCGTTCCACACGCCGGGCCCGACGGCGCGAATATCGGCGACGGTGAGAATGAGCAGGAGTTTCAAGCGTTCGACGCTCTGCACCACCGCGCAGAAATCAAGGATTGTCTTGAAGTCGTTGAGATCCCGCATCTGAGCGGTTTCGCTCATCAGCAGATGATGGCGGATAAGCCATGCGACGGTTTCCGTCTCCGACGCCGTGAGCCCGAGTCTCGGACAGAACTCCAGCGCGATGCGTTCACCGGCGATGGAATGGTCCTCCTTCCGGCCCTTTGCAACATCATGCAGGAAGACAGCGACATAAAGAAGGCGGCGGCTGGTGATTGTCGGGAAGATTGCTGTGGATAGTGGATGGTCGTCCGACAGCCGCCCGCGCTCGATGGCGGAGAGATGGCCCACTGCCCGTATTAGGTGCTCGTCCACCGTATAGTGATGATACATGTTGAACTGCATCATCGCCACGATTCGGCCGAAAGGCGGAATGAAACGGCCAAGTACGCCTGCCTCATTCATCATGCGCAGCACGATGTCTGGGTCCTCTATCGTGGTGAGCAGTTCGAGGAAGATCGCGTTGGCCTCCGGATTGTCAAGAGTGTCGCGGAGGAGGCCAAGGGACTTCCTCAGAAGCTTTAGCGTGTCCGGATGAATCTCGGCCCCGTGGCGGCCGGCCACGGCGAAGAGCCGAATGATGTTCACCGGGTTCCTTGCGAAGATATCGGGCGAGCTGGGCACCACGCGGCCGCCCTCTACCCGGAAGCCGGGTGCATCGCGCAGGGCGCCGGAACTCTTGGACATGAGGCGGCCGAGCACGCGGCCGAGGCTAGGCACATCCTTCATCTGCCGGGCTTCGAGGCTCGCACACAGGATGCGCGTCAGGTCGCCCACGTCCTTGGCCACCAGAAAGTAGTGCTTCATGAAGCGCTCGACGTGCTTCAACCCGCCATGCGACTTGTAGCCGAGCCGCTCTGCGATGTCGGACTGGCGGTCGAAGCTCAGGCGGTCATTGCCGCGCTTGGACAGGAAATGCAGGTGGCAGCGCACCGCCCAGAGCAAGCGCTCGCATTTCTTGAAGATTGCGAGTTCCTCCTGGCTGAATGCGCCTTTCTCCGCCAGCTCATCGGTCGAGTTCGTGGCGTAGATGTATTTGGCGATCCAGAACAGCGTGTTTAGGTCGCGAAGCCCACCCTTGCCGTCCTTTACGTCAGGCTCGACGATATAGCGGCTCTCGCCCACCTTCAGGTGGCGGAGGTCGCGTTCGCCGAGCTTGTCCGAAATGAATTCCTTGGCCCCCTTGGACACGATCTCGCGCCGGAATTCGCTGGCCAGCCGCTCGAACAGCGCTCCGTCGCCGCAAATGTAGCGCGCTTCGAGAATGGCGGTAAGAATGGTGCTGTCCGACTTCGCGAGGCGGATGCATTCATCGATGCTGCGCGTTGCATGTCCAACCTTCTGGCGCGTGTCCCACAGGCAGTAGAGGATAAATTCGACGATGTTCTGCACCCTCTCCGTCTGGCGGGCCGGCAGCACGAAGAGCAGGTCTATGTCGGAACCCGGCGCTAGCGTGCCGCGGCCGTAGCCACCCACGGCGACGATGGCGATCCGCTCCTCTGCGCCCCGGGCGGGGAACAGCGTGGTGCTGGCCAGGTTGAACAGACTGCGGATGATTTGGTCTTCGGAATTGCTCAGCGACTCGGCACAGCGTGTTCCGTCGCCATCGGCGATGAGCTGCCTCTCAGCCAGCGCGTGAGACTGTTCGAGCGTCGCTTTCAGCACCTTAACAATACTGGTGCGCAGGTTGGCTTTGGCGGCGCCTGATTCGGCCACCGCAGCCGCAAGCTGGTCGCGCAGCTGGTCAGGCTTCACGAGGCGTCTGGGCGTAGGGTCTGCCCTCACGATGGCCGAACCCCCAGAAGGCCCTTCAGCTCGTAGACCAAAGCCAGCGCATCGCGCGGTGATAGGTCATCGGCGGCCACCTGGGCCAGTTTCTTCTCGACGGCGCTTTCCTTTGCCGGTGGCGCTGGTACAGCCGAAAAAAGGGGCAAATCGCCGGCAAGTCCTGACGCGGGCGCCTTCGATCCCTCGTGCTCCAGCCGTTCGAGCACCGTCTGTGCGCGCCTGATCACCGCCGGCGGCAGGCCGGCGATCTGGGCCACGTGAATACCGTAGGAGCGGTTGGCAACGCCCGCCACAACTTCGTGCAGGAAGATGATCTGGTCCTGCCACTCCTTCACTTTCATCGTCGCGTTGGCAAGATGGGGGAGTTTGGCGGCAAGCTGGGTCAGCTCATGGTAGTGAGTGGCGAAGAGGGCGCGGCAGCGGTTCACCCCATGCAGGTGCTCGAGCGTAGCCCAGGCGATAGAGAGACCGTCATAGGTTGCAGTGCCGCGGCCAATCTCGTCGAGGATGACGAAGGACTTTTCGGTGGCCTGGTTGAGGATGGCTGCCGTCTCCACCATCTCAACCATGAAGGTGGAACGTCCCCTCGCCAAATCGTCGGCTGCCCCGACGCGGCTGAAAAGCCGGTCGACCGCGCCAAAATGCGCCTCCGCCGCGGGTACGAAAGAGCCCATCTGCGCCAGGATGACGATGAGCGCGTTCTGGCGGAGATAGGTGGACTTGCCAGCCATGTTGGGGCCGGTGAGCAGGCAGAGCCGCTTGGCCTCTCCCGAGATCTCACAATCATTGGCGACAAAGGAACCGGACGCCTGGTCCTGCAGCGCGGCTTCCACTACGGGATGCCGCCCACCGCGCACCGTAAAGCGGGTCGACCCATCGACGCGTGGCCTCACATAACGCCGCCGCTCGGCCACTTCGGCAAGCGCCGAGGCGGCATCGAGCTGGGCAGCCGCGTCGGCGATCTTGGAGAAAAGATCGCGCCGCGCCGTCACGCGGGCACAGAGGGACTGGAAGATTTCCTGCTCCAGTGCCAGCGCTTTTTCCGCTGCTGCCGCGATGCGCTGGTCCAGCGAGGCGAGCTCAGCTGTCACGAAGCGCATAGCGTTCGCCACCGTCTGACGGTGAATGAACAGGGCCTCCTTGTCAGGCGTTTGCAGGGCCGTGGCGGAGGTTGCGGGCGCCTCAATGAAGTAGCCCAGCACATTATTGTGCTTTACCTTGAGCGACTTGATCCCCGAGATCTCGCAATAGCGTGTCTGCAGCCCGGCGATCACATGGCGGGTTTCGTCGCGGAGCGACCGGTTCCCGTCGAGGTCGGTGGAGTAGCCCTGCTTCACGAAGCCGCCATCGCGTGCGAAGACCGGCAAATCGATGTCAAGAGCGGCATCGAGTTCCTGCGCCAGGTCAAGGTCGCTCCAGCTCAGCGTCTCGCAAGTCTTGTCCAGGTTTTCCGGCAGGCCACCGATCGTGGTGCTGGCGCCGAGGCGGTGGGCAAGATGCCCCGCGATCATCAGCGCATCACGGATACTGGCTAGGTCGCGCGGACCCCCACGTCCGATGGCGATGCGGCCGAGCGCACGTTCGAGATCGGGCATGGCAGCGAGCAGCTTTCGCACGTCCTCGCGCAAGGACGCATCGGTCACGAAATGCGCCACTTCGTCAAGCCGGTTGGCGATGGCATAGGGATCGCAGAGTGGAGTCGAGAGCCGCGCGGCAATGCAGCGCGATCCGGCGGCAGTTATGGCAAGGTCGATCACCGAGAGCAGGCTGCCGCGCCGGTCGCCGGCAAGCGTGCGGGTGAGCTCGAGATTGGCGCGCGTTGCGGGGTCGATGAGCAGCACGGAGGAGGCCACCTCACGCCGCGGCGGACGCAGATGCGGCACTTTACCCGCCTGAGTGATGACGATGTATTCGAGCAGCCCGCCCAGCGCCGACACTTCGGCGCGCGAGAAGCTGCCGAAGCCATCCAGCGCCTTCACGTCAAACTGGTCCTGGAGACGGCGCTCCGCAGCAAGGGAGTCGAAACGCACAGAGGGAAGCGGCGTCACCGGCGCTCCCGGCCGGTCCAGCAGGTTCATGACCGCCGGGTCGGCCAGCAGCCCGTCGGCCGCAATGATCTCGCGAGGGTCGAGACGGGTCAGGTCGGCGGAGAGCCGTGCGGCGGAGGTCTGCATCACCGCGAGTTCACCCGAACTGATGTCCGCCCAGGCGATGGCCATTTCGCCCGTCGCTTTGCTGCGGGTGACGCTTGCGAGAAAATTGTGGGTCCGCGAGTCGAGCAGATTGTCTTCCGTCAGCGTACCGGGGGTAACCAGGCGAACGACATCGCGCTTCACCACGGCCTTGGAGCCGCGCTTGCGGGCTTCCGCAGGGTCTTCGAGCTGCTCGCACACAGCGACCCGGTGACCCATGCGGATCAGCTTCTGGAGATACGCGTCGGCGGCGTGAACAGGGACGCCGCACATGGGGATGTCTTCGCCCAGGTGCTTGCCGCGCTTTGTGAGCGTGATGCCAAGGGCCTTGGCGGCAACTTCGGCATCCTCGAAGAAAAGCTCGTAAAAGTCGCCCATCCGGAAGAACAGCAGGCTTCCTGGATTGGCCTGTTTCAGCACCAGGAATTGCGCCATGACGGGCGTTGCGCGGCCGGAGGATTCCTCGCCCACTCCTTCGCCCATATGGTCCATCTCGTTCACGGCGCCTTGCATAGCAGGAATCCACTAAAGAGGTAAAAGCGGCCATTTCGGAGCGCTTGAGTGTCTCCCCCCACCTCTCTAGTCTAACTGGTTCGCAGTCGAGAATTGTTTTTTAGGGCAAAGACATGGACCAGAAACCGCGCCGTCCGACCATCACCGATGAGGAAGCCCTGCAATTCCACCAGCGCGGCAAGCCTGGCAAGCTGGAAATCACCCCAACCAAACCCATGGCAACCCAGCGTGACCTGTCGCTGGCCTACAGTCCCGGTGTCGCCGTCCCGGTTCGCCGTATTGCCGAGGCGCCGGAGACGGCATACGATTACACGGCGAAGGGGAACCTCGTGGCCGTCATTTCCAACGGCACGGCCATCTTGGGCTTAGGCGATCTCGGCGCGCTGGCCTCCAAGCCCGTGATGGAGGGCAAGGCCGTGCTATTCAAGCGCTTCGCCGACGTCGATTCGATCGACCTCGAGGTCGATACCAAGGACGTCGAGCAGTTCATCAACGCCGTGCGCTATCTCGGCCCTTCCTTCGGCGGCATCAACCTGGAGGACATCAAGGCGCCCGATTGCTTCATCATCGAGCAGCGTCTGCGCGAGATGATGGATATCCCGGTCTTTCACGACGATCAGCACGGCACGGCCATCATCGCCACCGCCGGCCTGATCAACGCTCTTCATCTGACGAAGCGCGACCTTAAGACGGCAAAGATCGTGTGCAATGGCGCAGGCGCCGCCGCCATCGCCTGTGTCGAGCTCATCAAATCGCTGGGCGTGCCCAATGGCAATGTCATCCTCGCCGACTCCAAGGGCGTGGTCTACAAGGGCCGCACCGAGGGCATGAACCAGTGGAAGTCGGCCCATGCGGCGGATACCAAGGCGCGGTCACTGGCCGATGCCATGGAGGGAGCGGACGTGTTCTTCGGCCTCTCGGTTGCCGGCGCGCTGACGCCCGCCATGGTCAAGAGCATGGCCGCGAACCCCATCATTTTCGCCATGGCGAACCCGGACCCGGAGATCACGCCGGAGGATGTGCTGAAACTGCGCCAGGACGCGATCATGGCCACAGGCCGCTCCGACTACCCCAACCAGATCAACAACGTTCTGGGCTTCCCGTATATCTTCCGCGGCGCGCTGGACGTGCGCGCCCGCACCATCAACGACGAGATGAAGATCGCGGCCGCCCACGCGCTCGCCGGCCTTGCCCGCGAGGACGTGCCGGACGAGGTGGCGGCCGCCTATCATGGCCCCCGCCCTTCGTTCGGCCGCGATTATCTGATCCCTGTGCCCTTCGACCCGCGCCTCATCTCCACCATCCCTGTGGCGGTGGCTAAGGCGGCGATGGAAAGCGGCGTGGCGCGGCGTCACATCGCCGATCTCGATCAATACGCCCATACACTCTCGGCCCGCCTCGATCCCATCGCGGGCACCCTGCATAGCGTCTTCGGCAAGGTGCGCGTGGCGCCTAAACGCGTCGTCTTTGCCGAAGGCGAGGAAGACCGCATGATCCGGGCCGCCAACAGCTATGCCAGTGCTGGCCTCGGCCGCGCCATCCTGATCGGCCGCGAGGTGCAGATTCAGCAGACGCTGTCGAGCAGCGGACTCGAACTGAACGAGAATGTGGAAATCTCCAACGCCCGCGTCTCCGAACGCAACATCGACTATGCCAACTTCCTCTACGAACGCCTGCAGCGAAACGGCTTCCTGCTGCGCGATTGCCAGCGCATGGTGAACCAGGACCGAAATGTCTTCGCCGCCTGCATGGTGGCGATGGGCGATGCGGACGCGATGGTGACGGGCCTCACCCGCAACTTCTCCGCGGCCCTCGACAACGTGCGCCAGGCGATCGACAACCGGCCTGGCCATCGCCCGATCGGCGTTTCCATGGCGCTCGTCCGTGGACGGACGGTCTTCATTGCTGACACCTCGATCCATGAACTGCCGTCCCCCGATGAGCTGGCCGACATTGCCCAGGAGGCCGCGGGCGTGGCCCGCCGCTTCGGTTACGAGCCGCGTGTCGCCTTCCTGTCCTATTCGACCTTCGGTTATCCGCGGGGCGAACGCGCCGCCTATGTGCGCGATGCCGTGGGCGTGCTCGACCGCCGTAACGTTGACTTCGAGTATGACGGCGAAATGGCTGCGGATGTCGCATTGTCGCGCGAGGCCATGGCGCTCTATCCCTTCTGCCGTCTTACGGGTCCTGCCAATGTTCTGGTCATGCCGGCCGCGCATTCGGCCTCGATATCGACCAAGATGCTGCAGCAGCTGGGTGGCGTCACCGTCGTAGGACCTCTGCTCACGGGTCTCGATCGGCCGGTGCAAATCGCGGCGATGTCGGCCACCGCCTCCGAGATTCTGAATCTCGCCGCCATAGCGGCCTACGACATCAACCGTTAGAGCATCGCGCGAGCAAATGGGCTCAACCGCGATGCGAGAGATGCTCCAGATCCGAAATTTGGCGCAAGTTCAGGCCCTCGCCTGCTCATGCACCTGAGGGCCCATTGTGCAGGGCGCTCCGAAATGAGCGAAGTAGCGCGGATGGATGGCTGAGACTGGCAGAATAATCAGCACGTCGATGGTGTTGAACTGACGGTCGATTACCGCGCCGTCACCGATGTAGCAGCCGAGGCGGAGGTAGCCCTTGACGAGCGGAGGCAGTTGCCTCAGCGCCCGCCTCGTGTCGATTCCGTCGTGCGGCAGGCGGCGCATTTCGATGCGGTGGCTGTCGTGCGCGCGCACCGCCCATTCCGGGGGTGCTGCGGCCGTGGCGAGGAAGCTCAGCGGCAGGGCGTGCGCGCCGGGCTGTGTGCCCTCCAGGCTTGCACATCCGAGCATCACGTCCATGCGGTGGGCACGCACATAATTCCAGATTCCCTGCCACAATAATTCGACCACCGGCTTTGTGCGGTAAGGCCTCAGCACGCAGGAGCGCCCAAGTTCCAGAAAGCGCAAGCGCGGGTGTGCGACAATCAGCGGCGCGATGTCGAATTCAGCCTGCGTGTAGAAGCCGCCAAAAGCCTCGGCCACCTCTTGCCGCAGCAAGCGATAGGTGCCGATCAGCTCACCGTCGCGGAGGAAAATGGCATCTTTGACGGCGGAATCACTCCGCTTCACCACCACAAGATGGTCGCAGATCGCGTCGAAGCAGTCTCCGTCCATGCGCCGTGACGCCATTTCGCCGACGGGCGTCGCGCCCAGCTCATCGTAGAATACCTTGTACCGAAGCAGCTGGCAGGCGGAGACCTCGTCAGGCCCGCTGGCCTGTCGCAGAAGCAGGCCGCCCTTTTCGGCGCTGATGTCCGGTGATGTCTGCAGTGTCGGTCACTCCCCTTATCTGTTTGCCACAGACAACGGAGGAGCGAAAGTTCGACGACGGCCGTCAGGCCACGACTTGGCGCTTCATCAGGCGCGAGATCGCTTCCTCCAGCGCATCACGGTCGAAGGGCTTGGACAGATAGCCGTCCATGCCTGCGTCAAGGCAGGAGTCGATGTCCTGGCGCCGCACGTTGGCGGTGAGGGCGAGGATGGGGATCCGCGGCAGGCCGCGGTCTGCCTCCTTGCGGCGGATGCTGCGGGTTGCCTCAAGTCCGTCGAGCACCGGCATCTCCACGTCCATAATCACGATGTCGGGCCGCTTGCCGGCCGCAAGGATCTGCAACACATCCTTACCGTTGCTGGCGGTGGTCACGTTGTAGCCTTCGCGGCGCAGAAGCGTGCTGGCCAGCAGCGTGTTTACGGGGTTGTCCTCCGCCAGCAGTACATGAATCTGACGCCTCGGCTGGAGGAAGATGACGTCGCGTTCCGGCTGCAGGGTGGCGGCAGGGGTAGGCATCTCGTCACGAAGCGTGACAAGCCGCAGTAGTGAATGGCGGCGGAAGGGCTTCAGAAGGTAGCCGGAGAAGTTCTTGGCCAGGTGATCGGCAAACTGCCGCCGTTCCTCGCTGCGCAACATCAGGTAGACGCGTTGCTCCCGTCCGCTGCCCAGTTGCGGCCAGGTATTGTGCAGGATCTCGGCGAATTCGCTGTCGCAAAGCACGGTCGTATGGGAGGTGGCATCCGCATCGCCAAGAAACCGGAGCAGCTCATGCGGATGATTCAACATCCGCACGTTTGCACCGCTGTCTTCCAGTGTCTCGCGGATGTGGTTGGCGGTGATCGAGGGCGCCGCAGCCAGCGCGAAGCAGCGGCGGCTCAGCAAGTCCGTCGTGCCCGCCTGCAAGGCTTCGGCGAAGGGCAGAACGATATCGAACGACGATCCTTCGCCCGGCGCGGACCGCACCGAGATTTCGCCGCTCATGGCCTCGACAAGGCGGCGCGAAATCGTCAGGCCCAGACCTGTTCCTCCGTATATCTTGCGCGTGCCGTCGTTGGCCTGGGTGAACTCCTCGAAGACACGCTGCTGCTCCGCCTCGGACATGCCGATGCCGGAATCGCTCACTGTAATGACCAGTTTGCTGTCGTTGCGCAGTCTTGCACTGATGCCGACGCCGCCCGAGGGCGTGAATTTGATTGCGTTGCCGCACAGATTTAGGAGGACCTGCCGCAGCCGGCGCTCGTCGCCTCGGATCTGCGGCGGGATTCGCATGGAGATGAAACTCGAGATTTCGATCCCCTTGGCATGCGCGCGCGGCGCTAGCAGCTCGGTGACCGATTCGATCAGGGCCGCAAGGTCGAAGGGTTCCTCCGAGACGTCGACGTTCCGCCGCTCGGCGATCGAGGCATCGAGCAGTTCATCGACAATCGAGAGCAGCGCGCGCGCGGAGGAATCGGCAGTCCGGGCATAGTTACGCTGCTCGAGTGTGAGTGGCGTTTCCAGCAGCAGGCTGATCATGCCGAGGATGCCATTGATCGGCGTACGGATCTCATGGCTGGTGATCGCCAGAAAACGCGATTTCGCGACGTTGGATGCCTCGGCGCGAAGATTGGCCTCTTGCAGGGCTTCAGCGGCGGCGGCAAGCTGCATCAGCCGGCGGTCGGTGGACTTGCGCCAGATAATGTGGCCCAGCGCCAGCCCGGCGGATATGAGGAGTCCGATCGCTGCCATCGCCGCTGTTACACTTGGTGGCAGGGAAGGAAGCGCCGGCGCCGCGGCAATCCCGGCTAACAGCAGCATAAGCGCGGCAGAGGCGATGAGCCCGCTGTGATTCACGCCGGCCGGGCCGGCGGCAGCGGCGGGTGAGACTGGGGAAATCACGGCTTCCGTGTGAGGTTTCAGGCGCATGAATTGAGCATGCCATGCGCCGCTTTCGAATGTTCTATGCGCGGATGTATGTGGTGAAAAATCCGTAAACGGCCTCACGCGGCTGAAACGAACGCGGCCAGCTTCTGCCGGTAACTCAGGGCCTCGGCGATGTGAATGCGCGCCACCTGCTCGCGCCGGTCCAGGTCGGCTAGCGTACGCGCCACCCTCAGCACGCGGTGGTAGCCGCGCGCCGAGAGCTTCATCGCATCTGCCGCGTCCCGCAGCAGTGTGAGGCCCGGCTGATCGGGCCGGGAGATGTCTTCCAGCAACGCTCCGTCAGCCTCGGCATTGGTGCGCAATTCGGGCTTGCCGAGCGCGGCAAAGCGCTGGGCCTGAATCCGCCGGGCTGCCAGAACGCGGCGCGCCACGTCCTCGCTCGACTCCATGGGTGGCGGCAGGCTCAGGTCTGACGCCTTCACCGCCGCCAATTCGATTTGGATGTCCATGCGGTCGAGGAGTGGGCCGGAAATGCGCGCTTGGTAATCGGCTGCGCAGCGCGGGCCATTGCGGCAGATGTGGCCAGGTTGCCCGGCAAAGCCGCACTTGCAGGGGTTCATGGCCGCCACCAGCTGGAAACGGGCAGGATAGGTGACGTGATAGTTGACGCGGGCTACGACCGTCTCTCCCGTCTCCATGGGCTGGCGCAGAGACTCGAGCACGCGAGGCTGAAATTCGGGTAGCTCGTCAAGAAAAAGCACACCATGGTGGGCAAGCGCCATCTCTCCCGGCTTGGCGCGGAGGCCCCCACCCACCAGTGCCGGCATGGAAGCGGAGTGATGAGGCGCACGGAACGGGCGGCGGCGCGACAGTTGGCCGTTCGACAGTTCTCCGGCAAGCGAAGCCACCATGCTGATATCCAGCATCTCGCGCGAGTCGAGGGGCGGCAGTATTGAGGGGAGGCGCTGCGCCAGCATGGATTTACCCGCCCCGGGAGGACCCACCATCAGGAAGTGATGGCCGCCGGCTGCCGCCACCTCGAGCGCGCGCTTGCCGGTCTCCTGACCCTTGACGTCCTTCAGATCGGGAAGTTGTTCGGCCTCCGCCGCCACGGCGGGCTTGGGCCGGGTCAGGACTTGCGTTCCCCGCACATGGTTGATCAGCTGGATCAGGTTTTCGGGTGCGAGAATGTCGGCGTCCTCCGCCGCCCAGGCGGCCTCCGGCCCCGAGGCTTTCGGACAGATCAGGCCCATGTCGCGCCCATTGGCGGCGATGGCGGCGGGCAGCACGCCGGAAACGGCCATCAGCGCGCCGTCGAGCGCCAATTCCCCCATGGCCACATAGCGGGTGAGGAAATCCTGCGGGATAATGCCAAGCGCCGCCAGCACCGCGAGGGTGATCGGCAGGTCGAAATGGCTGCCTTCCTTGGGCAGGTCTGCAGGTGAGAGGTTGACGACGAGCCGCTTGCCGGGGAGAGCCAGCCCGATGGCATGGAGGGCGGCGCGGATGCGCTCCCGGCTTTCGGCGACTGCTTTATCGCCAAGCCCCACCACGCTGAAGGCGACTTGCCCGGACAGGAAGTGCGCCTGTACGTCCACGGGCACGGCCTCAATGCCCTGGAACGCCACCGTTGCCGCGCGAGACGTCATTCCCGATCCTCCAGAAAGTGACGTTACAGGAGGTTGCAATATCAGTCAAAACTTTGGATCAGCCAGGAGATCCATCGCCTGCGATCTCGGCATTCGGCAGGCTCACATTGCGGGAATTGATTCGTACCCGCCTCACCCGGCGGGGATCGGAGTCGAGGATCTCGAACTCAAGGCCGCTTTCATGCCGGATAATCTCGCCGCGCGCCGGTACGCGGCCGGCGATCTTGAAGATGAGTCCTGCCAGCGTGTCGGCTTCCTCCTCCTCGTCCTCCGGCAACAGGTCGACGCCAAGCTGGGCTTCGAGCTGCGCAAGATCGACGCGTCCATCCGCCAAGCGGATTCCCTCCTCCAGCTGCTTGATCTCGAGGTCCTCTTCGGTGTCGTGCTCGTCAGCAATGTCGCCGACAATCACTTCCACAAGATCCTCGATCGATACCAGCCCCTCGGTGCCGCCATATTCGTCGATGACGATAGCAAGATGGGTTCGGCTTGCCTGCATCCGCACGAGGAGGTCGGTGGCCGGCATGGAAGGCGGAACGAACAGCACCTCGCGATTGAGGCCAGCCTGCTTCACCGTGGTCGACAGCGCGGTGGCGGCAATGCTGAGGCCGGGCGGCGCCGCCGTCCCGGTCTTCTCGGTCTTCGCGGCGCGGCGCTTGCGCGTGCCGCGCGAAGCCATCCAGCGCAGGAAGTCCTTGACGTGTATCATACCGGTGATGCCGTCCAGCGTTTCGCGGTAGACCGGCATGCGGGAGTGGTTGGCATCGATGAACTTCGACAGCAGCTCCTGCATGCTGCCGGTCTCGTCGACTGCCACGATGTCGACGCGCGGCACCATCACGTCGTCGACGCGGAGGCCGGAGAATTCGATGATGTTGAGCATCATCGACTTGGCTTCCTCGCCCACCGTCTCGCCGGGGTTTTGCGCCTCGTGGCTTTCGATTGCGCCCTCAAGGCTTTCGCGCAGGCCAACGTCCCGGTTGCGGCCAAAGCGGCTTCTCAGGCGTTGCCAGAGGCTCTCCCGTGAGGTGTCGGGGGGCGCCGTGCCGCCCGGGCGGTCAGTCTCGCTCATAAGGGTCGGAAATTCCCAGGCCTTTCAGAATGCGCGACTCAAGTGCTTCCATCTCCTCGGCCTCGGCGTTGCCGTCGTGGTGGTAGCCCAGAAGATGCAAGGTGCCATGAACAATAAGGTGGGCGGTGTGGTCACGCAATGTCTTGCCCTGCGCCGCTGCCTCGCGGGCGATCACCCCATGGGCAAGGACGATGTCACCCAGCGAACGCGGCTCACCCTCCGGCACCGGCATGCCGCCGGGAATCGGAAATGACAGGACATTGGTCGGCTTGTCCTTTCCGCGCCACTCGGCATTGATTTCGGCGATCGCGGCATCGTCCGCAAACAGCACGGCGACATTGCAATTGCTGCCGTCGCGTCCGACTTCTGCGAGGGCGGCTTCGACTGCCGAATGCGCAAGTTTAACAAGCCCGGCCATGGCCGCCCAGGCATCATCCTCGACCTCGATGGAAACGGTCATTTCTTCGGCTTCGGCGCCTTCTTATCGTAGGCCGCTACGATGCGGCCGACCAGGGCATGGCGCACGATGTCCGAATTGCTGAAGCCCACAGACGCCACGCCGGCTACGCCCTTCAGCACTGCAACCGCATCCGATAACCCCGATGAGATTCCTAACGGCAGGTCGACCTGCGTCGGATCGCCCGTCACCACCATCCGGCTGCCCTCGCCAAGCCGGGTCAGAAACATCTTCATCTGCTGTGGCGTTGTGTTCTGCGCCTCGTCGAGGATGATGAACGCGGAGGACAGCGTGCGGCCGCGCATGAACGCAAGCGGCGCAATTTCGATCTGGTTTTCGGCAATACCCTTCGCCACGAGACTCGCCGGCATCATATCGTAAAGCGCATCGTAGAGGGGCCGCAGATAAGGATCCACCTTCTCCTTCATGTCGCCGGGCAGGAAGCCCAGGCGCTCGCCGGCCTCCACCGCCGGGCGCGACAGAACGATCCGGTCCACCTCGCCGTTCATCAGCGCCTCTGCGGCGCAGGCTACGGCAAGGTAGGTTTTGCCGGTTCCCGCAGGCCCGATTCCGAAGACCAGCTCGTGCTTGCGGATCGCCTCGATATAGGCGCCCTGCGTGGGGGTACGCGGCATGACAAGCTTGCGGCGGGTGCGGATGGCGCCGCGCGGAACGTTGGTGTCCTGAGCTTCGCGCATGCGAATTGCACCCTCCACCTCGCCCTTGGTGATGTCGAGACCGCGTCTGGCGCGATTGTAGAGCGCCATCAGCACGTCGCGCCCCGCGTTTCGGCCCGAATCACTGCCGCGCACGGCGAGGCGGTTGCCGCGCGGTGTGATGTCGATGTTGAGCCGGTGCTCAAGCACGGCGAGATTTTCGTCATGCTCGCCGCAGAGCAACAATAACAATCGGTTATCATCGAAGGACAGGGTGAGAGTGTCCGAATCCTCTTGCCGGGAGCCGATTGCGTGACTACCGGTCTGGGCCGCAGTGACAGGCGGATTCAAGGATTATATTCTCCGTTTCTAGACTGCATGGTCATGATGACCCCAAAGACTGTTGGTTCCAACCCCCATTATATGGGTATCCACGATCGTGCCGATAAGCCCGGGTTCCGCCTGAATATGGACGGACTGGAGATAGGGCGATCGGCCGACCAGCTGGCCAGCGTCGCGCCCGGGCTTTTCGAGTAGGACGGAAAGGGTGCGGCCCACCACGGCCGCATTGAATGCGGTCTGCTGGGCATGGATCAGAGCCTGCAGCTCCTGCAGCCGGGCCGATTTTTCGCTTTCAGATATCTGTTTCGTGCTCTCGGCCGCGGGGGTACCCGGCCGGGGCGAGTACTTGAACGAAAAGGCACTGGCGTATCTGACCTCGCGGATGAGGCTCAGTGTCGACTCGAAATCTTTATCAGTTTCCCCCGGAAACCCGACAATAAAGTCGCCCGACACAGCCAGATCGGGTCTTGCTGCGCGAAACCTCTCGATCAAACGAAGGTAGAATTCGGCCGTATGTCCGCGGTTCATTGCTTTGAGTATCGAGTCACTACCAGATTGCACTGGCAGATGCAGGTAGGGCATAAGCTTCGCGTTCTCGGCATGGGCGGCAATCAGCTCGCCCGTCATGTCCCGGGGATGGCTCGTTGTGTAGCGCAGTCTCTCGATACCTTCGATGCGTGACAATTCGGCGACGAGGCCTGCGAGCCCCAGGCTGCGGCCCCGGTTGTCCATTCCGTGATAAGCGTTGACGTTCTGGCCGAGCAACGTGAATTCCTTCACCCCCTGCCCGGCCATGCGCCGCGCCTCCCCCAGTACTTGCGCCACCGGGCGGGAGAACTCCGACCCGCGCGTATAGGGCACCACGCAGAAGCTGCAGAACTTGTCGCAGCCCTCCTGCACGGTAAGGAAGGCGGCAACCCCCCTGCGCGGCAGCGGCCTGGAATCGAGTTCCTCGAACTTCTCCTCGGCGGGGAACTCGGTCTCGACCACCGCCTCGCCCGCAGCGCGCTGCCGGGCCAGCAGCTGCGGCAAGCGATGGTAGGTCTGGGGGCCGAACACCAGGTCAACCGCCGGGGCACGTCTCACAATTTCCTCGCCCTCGGCCTGTGCCACACATCCGGCGACGGCTATGAGCATCTCGGCCCCCAGCTCCGCCCGCGTGCGCTTCATGCGCCGGATCTTGCCCAGCTCGGAATAGACCTTCTCGGCGGCCTTCTCGCGGATGTGGCAGGTGTTGAGGATGACGAGGTCGGCCTCCTCCGGTGTCGCGGTTTCGGCATAACCCAAGGGCCTGAGCACATCGCGCATGCGCTCGCTGTCATAAACGTTCATCTGGCAGCCATAGGTCTTGACGAAGACCTTCTTCGGGGCGTTGTCCATAGGCCGAGGCATCTAGCGGATTTTCGGTCCTCGGTGAAGTGCCAGCACGAGGCCGCGGCGCACCTCCTCTTCGGCATGACGGGCAAGCGCCTTGCGGTTCAACTCGCCGCTCGGCGACAAGGGCTTATGGTAGACGAGTGTTACTTCGATGGGGCCGGAGCTAACAGCGCCCAGCAGGTGTGGAATGAGGCCCATATCGCCATACCAAGCATAGGAGGGGAGCATGCGGCGGTTCATCGGCAGGTTCCAGTGGCCACGGTAGGCCAGCGTCACCGGCTGCACGGCAACGCCCGGCATCTCGGCCGCTCCGAAGAAGGAACTCTTGAACGGCAGCACGCTGCGGCCGTCACCCGACGTTCCTTCTGCGAACAGCACGAGGATGTCGCCAGATTTCAGGCGTTCCCGCATCTCTTTTCGCGCGCCGCCGGTGGCATGGCGGCGGTCGCGGTCCACAAAGACGGTGCGCTGCAGCCTCGCAAGGCTCCCGAAGAAAGGCCACCTCGCAACCTCCTTCTTGGCGACGAAGGATACGGGCGCCACGGCGCTCAGCACCACGATGTCCAGCCAGCTGACGTGGTTTGCGGCGATCAGGAGCGGGCCTTGCTCTGGCGCCTTGCCAACGACCTCCACCTTTACACCAAGAATGCGGCAGACGAGGCGGTGGTAGTGCAGGGGCAAGACCTTTGCCATTTCCGGCCACAGCCAGACGAACAGCTGCTGCAACGGAATGAGGGGCAGAGTAAGTGCGCCGAACAGGACCAGCACCAGACCCGGCTGGAACCAGTTCACGGGCGAAGCTCGCGGCGCAGCACGATGGCATCCTCAAAGCCGTCATGACGTTTATAGTAATCCTTGCGGCGGCCCGCTTCAGCGAAGCCCGAACCGGCGTAGAGCGCCTGTGCCGGCAGGTTCGATGCCGCCACCTCCAGGAAGAGGTGGCGAACCCCCTGCGCCGCCAGAACCGCCATCTGCCGCCCGATGAGCTGACGTGCAATGCCGCGCCGCTGCGCGGCAGGACGCGCGCCAATGGCGATGATTTCCGCCTCGTCCAGGACCCGGCGGGTGACGATGAAGCCCAGCGGGTCTCCGCCATCATGCGCGACCGCTGCCTCCGTACCGGGCGTTACCAGCATCTCCGCAAAGGCTTTTGCGGTCCAGCAATCGTCGAAGATCTCGCTGTGCAGAGCAGAAAGCAGCTCGGCCGCCGTGGGTCCGGCCGGCTCGATCCTCAGTGTAATGATCTTTTGCGGCAGTGCCGCCCGCGGCTTTGCGTCGGGCGACCTCAAATAGAGCGGGACAGGCATTGGGCCTGCAGCAATCCCGTCAGCCAGCCTCGCAAATTGTGAGGCGGCCGGCAGAGGAAAGGCCCGGGAGAGTGCGATGTCACTGCGCCCGCTTGCCGCCACTGCCGAACGTGCCGCCGTGCCCAGCACGATTGTCTTGCCCGGCACTTGGTCGGCCACCTCCGCCGCCGCCGCAACCCGTGGACCCATGATCAGCTTGCGATCAGCATCGAACAGGGCGGCATAGACCTCGTCATTGCGCGCATCGGATATAACGAGCAGGGGAGATTGTGCAGTCTCGTTCGCAGCGATGGCCGACAGGCTGTCGATGCCGATCACCGGAATGCTGCGCGCCAGCCCCAGCCCGCGCGCCCAGGCAAGCCCGATACGAACGCCTGTAAAGGTGCCGGGCCCGGTGGTCACGGCGATCCTATCGATTTCAGAAATGGCGAGCCCCGACTGCCTCATCACCTCCGCCACCATGGGCGGCAGGGCCTCGGCGTGGCCGCGCTCCATCTCCTTCAGGGCATCCGCCAGGGGCAGCGGCTCTTGCGTGTCGATGATGGCGGCCGAACAGGCCGCCATCGTGGTATCGAGGCTGAGGATCTTCATGGGGCGGCGTGATAGGCCGCGCCGGGGCCGGACGTCAAACGGCGCGGACTTCGCTCACTTCCGGCACGAAGTGGCGGAGAAGATTCTCAATGCCGTGCTTCAGCGTGGCGGTGGAAGATGGACAGCCCGCACAGGAGCCCTTCATGTTGAGAAAGACCACGCCCTCGCGGAAGCCGTGGAAGGTGATGTCTCCACCATCTTGCGCCACCGCGGGGCGCACCCGCGTGTCCAGCAGCTGCTTGATCGTGCTCACCACCTCGGCGTCACCTTCCTCGAAGAACTCCTCGCCCTGCGCTTCGGCCTTAAGCGTCTCGCCCAGCAGCACCGGAGCGCCGGAGAGGTAATGGTCCATGATCAGTCCGAGAATTGCAGGCTTCATATGCTGCCACTCCGCACCCGAGCGGGTGACGGTAATGAAGTCCTGGCCGAGGAAAACGCCCGCAACCCCTTTGACGGAGAAGAGTTTCTGGGCGAGGGGCGACTCCGCTGCGGTGTTGGCGTCCCGGTAATCCCGCGTACCGCCGGGCAGCACGGGCTTGCCGGGCAGGAATTTCAGCGTGGCGGGATTGGGGGTGGCTTCCGTCTGTATGAACATGTCCGATTCCTCTAGTCGGAAATCATATAGCCGGAGTTTAGAATCATTTCAAACTCCCCCGGCGCAGCACGCCGCCGCGCAGCGTCAGGAAACGATGAAACCCACGATTTCGCGCGCCTTGCGCATGATCGGCGCGGCAATCGCCCGGGCCCGCTCGGAACCTTCCTTCAATACGCTTTCGACGTAGGGCCGGTCAGCCTGCAACCTCTTGGTTTCCTCGCCCACAGGTCCGAGCTTGGCCACCGCCAGATCGGCAAGGGCATTCTTGAACGCCGAGAACTGGCCCCCGCCATACTGGCTCAGCACATTGTCGAGGCTCTCGCCGGAGAGGGCGGCATAGATGCCGGTCAGGTTGTCAGCTTCGGGGCGGCCTTTGAGACCGCCGGCCTCGCTCGGCAGTGGTTCCGGGTCGGTCTTGGCTTTGCGGATCTTCTTGGCGATTGTGCCGGCATCATCGGTCAGGTTCAGACGCGACAGATCGGAGGGGTCGGACTTCGACATCTTCTTGGTGCCGTCACGCAGGCTCATGACGCGCGTCGCGGGGCCGGTGATGTAAGGCTCGGGCGGCACGAAGAACACGCCATCTGCGAAGCCTGCCGCTTCGATCGCCTCCTTGTAGTCGAGGTTGAACTTGTTGGCGATGTCACGGGCCAGCTCGAGGTGCTGCTTCTGGTCCTCGCCCACCGGAACGTGAGTTGCATGGTAGCCGAGAATGTCCGCCGCCATCAGTACCGGATAGGTGTAGAGGCCGACGGAGGCCGCTTCCTTGTCCTTGCCGGCCTTTTCCTTGAACTGGGTCATGCGGTTCAGCCAGCCGATGCGCCCGGTGCAGCCGAGAATCCAGGCAAGTTCCGCGTGCTCCGCCACCTGTGACTGGTTGAAGATAATGCTTTTCCTTGGATCGAGGCCGCAGGCGAGATAGGCCGCCGTCACGTCGATGATGGCACGGCGCAGTTCGCTGGGGTCCTGCCATACCGTGATCGCATGCATGTCCACCACGCAGTAGATGCACTCATGCGTGTCCTGCATGTGGATCCAGTTCAACATGGCGCCCAGGTAATTGCCGAGATGCAGGTTGCCGGTCGGCTGCATGCCTGAAAAGACGCGGGGAACGAACGTGGACATGGGGACCCTCTTGATCGGAAGCGCGCCGCTTATGCCCGCAAACCGGAGCCCTGAAAAGAGCCACGCATATGGCTTGCCTTCGCCAACCCAACACGGTCTAAGCAGGCCATGCCTGAGCTTCCGGAAGTCGAGACCGTTATGCGGGGGTTGAAGCCTGTACTGGAAGGCCGCCGCATCGCGGGAGTCACCCTGCGGCGGGCAGGCCTGCGCTTTCCCTTCCCTCCGCGATTTTCCGAAAGGCTGGCGGGGCGCCAGGTCACAGGACTCTGGCGCAGGGCCAAGTACATTCTGGCTGGCTTCGACTCAGGCGAGGTTCTGCTGGTCCATCTCGGCATGACCGGGCGCTTCACCGTGTTTTCGGGCCAGCAGGCGCGGCGCCTCGGCGAATTCTATTTCGAAACCGCGGCGGGTAACGCGGGTCAGGGGCCGCATGACCATGTGGTGCTTGCGCTCGATGACGGCACGCATTTGGTCTACACCGATCCGCGCCGCTTCGGAATCATGGACCTTTTCCCGGAAGTGGAGGCCGCCAGCCACAAGCTGCTTTCCGGTATCGGCGTCGAACCGCTCGGCCACGAATTCAACGTGGACTATCTGGCCGCGCGCTTCTGCGGCAAGGCAGCGCCCCTCAAGGCGGCGCTGCTCGACCAACATATCATCGCCGGTCTTGGCAATATCTATGTCTGCGAGGCATTGTTCCGCGCCGGCCTGTCTCCCCGCCGCAAAGCCCGGACTCTGGTCAGGAAGAAGGTTCATGACCCCCGCCTCGATGCATTGGTGCGCCACGTGCGCGAGGTTCTGGCGGAGGCCATCGCCGCGGGAGGCTCCACACTCCAGGACTTTGCCCACACCGATGGCGCCGCAGGCGCATTTCAGCAGCGCTTCCTCGTTTACGGCCGTGAGGGCGAGCCCTGCATGAACTGTGGAGCGCCCGTCGAAAGGCTTGTGCAGTCGGGCCGTTCCACCTTCTACTGCCGCCACTGTCAGACATAGGACGAGCGCCATGGCCTATAAGAACATTATCGTCGAAATCCGCGGCAAGGTGGGCCTCGTGACCCTTAACCGCCCGCAGGCGCTCAATGCGCTGAACGAAGCGCTGGTCGCCGAGCTGAACGAGGCGCTGAGTGATTTCGAGTCGACACCTGAGATCGGCTGCACCGTTATCGCCGGCGCCGAAAAGGCCTTTGCGGCGGGCGCCGACGTGAAGGAGATGGCGCAGAAGGGCTATATCGAATCCTATCTTGGCAAGTTCCTGGATGGTTGGACGCGCATCGCTGAAACCCGCAAGCCGGTGATTGCGGCCGTCTCGGGCTTCTGTCTCGGCGGCGGGCTGGAGCTTGCCATGATGTGCGATATCATCATCGCGTCGGAAACCGCGCGCTTTGCGCTTCCCGAGATTACCCTTGGCATCATGCCGGGTGCGGGCGGCACTCAGCGCCTGCCGCGCTTCATTGGCAAGGCCAAGGCCATGGACATGATCCTCACGGGCCGCATGATGGACGCAACCGAAGCCGAGCGCTGCGGCCTCGTGGCCCGCGTGGTCGCACCGGAAAGGCTGCTGGAGGAGTCCCTCGCCGCCGCCGCCAAGATCGCCTCTTATTCGCAGCCCATCGTCATGATGGCCAAGGAAACGGTGAACCGCGCTCAGGAGACCGCCTTGTCGGAAGGCACCCGCTTTGAGCGCCGCCTCTTCCTCTCCATGTTTGCCACCGACGATCAGAAAGAAGGCATGAAGGCCTTCATCGAGAAGCGCAAACCCAGTTTCCGCGGCCGTTAGCGCAACGTCATCGCAGACTGGCCGGGACTTGCATTGTCCAACCTGCAGGACAGACGCGGCCTCAAACCCACCCTCGACCTCCGCGCCTTGTTCAAGGGTCTGCTGATGGATCATATGGGTGTTCCGCCGACGCTGCTCGCCAGCCAGATATTCCCGGGCGGTGCAGATATGAGTCCGCTGCGGGGCCTCATCAAGGGCGGCACGGCGCCAGCGGTCGCGTCTGCTGCATGCTGGTGCAAAGCCGCTGCAACGGGTGCTGGCCGTTCCGGGGCATTTGAGCACTTCCGCAGCGGGAATGGCGCGATTGAGAACTGAAGCACCGGGCAAGCCAGTGGACCCTGTCTTGAAGCGAACGATGCTCCGGAGTCCGCGGATTGCGCAGTGTTCCGTCCACGGGTGCGGTTGCACGCTTGGGCCCGTGGTGCTGAGACGTGGTTGATCCCGAAAGACCTCAGTCTCAGGCGGGGTAGATCACGCCCTTCCTGACGATGATGTTGCCATAAAGCCGCGGCTCGCTTGAGGCGACGATGGCGAAACATGCCCTCACCTTCCTGTAGAAGGCATCGCCGACGAGTGGCACGAGACGTTGCTTCGGCTCGTGCTTCAGCAGCACGGCAGCGAAGTCCTCGAAAACCGGTTCTATGCGCTTCGGGTCCAGGTGGGCCGCTGGCCGCCACACGGCTTCCGGCGCCATGTCATCGACCGGCATCACCGAGAGGATGGCATCTAGGATGCGCGGCGCGCCATGGCCATCGAGGCGCACCAACCGCTTGCCATGCTCCTCGGCGGGGTAGTTGCCGTCAACAATGGCAATCTCGTCACCATGGCCCATGGCGCGCAGCACGCGCAGGAGATCGGGGCTCAGCAACGGATCGATTCCCTTGAGCATCAGTCCTTATCCTTGAACAAGACATTGCGGTTGATGATGAAGTTGTCGAACAGGGGCAGGCTTGCGGCGCCCATCGCCCGGGCGTCGGCCCCGATCGTTCCCTCGAGGATCGGGAAATCGGCCAGACCCTGCCGGTCGACAAGGGCAAGCGCCTGCCGCACTTCCTCCACGAAGCGGGCCCGCACGCGGAGCGGCACTGCGCCGTCGATGACGATGGCTGCGCAGTCGAGCACCGCCATCACGCCGGCCGCGGCGGTGGCCACGTCAAGTGCCGCCCGGGCGAGCCAGCGGTCAAGCGCGGGGCCAGCGCCCTGCCATTCCCCAAGGTCGCGCCACAGGAGTTCCGGGTCACCACCATCGCGCTGGATGTCACGCTCAAGAGCGGCGAGCGAGGTCGAGCGCACCAGCTGCGCCGATTGGCCGCGTTCGGACGTTACGGGGAATGAGGCGAGCGCTCCGGCATTGCCATGCCGGCCAAGATAGAGGCTGCCATTCAGCACCACGCCACCGCCGATGAAGTAGCCGAGGTAGAAATAGGCAAAATCTGTCAGGTCACGGCCTCTGCCGAAGAGCAGCTCCGCCGCGCAGGCGGCGGAGGCGTCGTTGCAGAAGTGGATGGGCCAGGTGAAAATCCTGGCAATCTCCGCCTGCAGGTCGAAGTCCTTCCATGCCATCAGCGCGCCGGGCGGTGCACCGGCATCCTCCGCCCAGTTCCACAGCTCGAAAGGGGCGGCAATGCCCATGCCGCTGATGCGCCCGCGCTGCTCCGGGTCGAGTTCGGAAACCAGCTCTTCAACCCCCGAGGTCACGAAGCCCATCATCTCCGCCGGCGACGGGAAAGTATAAGGGCGATGGATGGTCTGGCGCACATGGCCGGCCAGATCGAGCAGCATCAGGTCGCCAGACCGCCGCCCCACCTTCAGGCCGATGGAAAAGGCGCCGTTTGAATCCAGTTCGAAGGGCACCAGCGGCTGGCCCACCTTGCCGCGCTGCGGGTTGCGGCGCTTCAGAAGGCCGTCCGCCTCAAGCTGCCGCACGATGACCGACACCGTCTGGGCCGAAAGCCCGGTGAGCCGCGCCATCTCTGCCTTCGGCAACTGGCCGCGCAGGCGGACGAGGGAGAGGATCAGCCGCTCGTTGTAGAGCCTCGCACCCCGCTGTGTTGTGCCCCGCGTCAGCGGCGTTCCCTCTAGGCTCTGCCCTCCCGGGGCGCCCCAATCTGCTGCCACGGTAGATTTTTCCGCTCCGTCCGTCGATCTGGGCAGGTTTCCAGCAAAGGAACCTTGAGTCAATGGATAAGTCACGCAGCTTTATTTATTGACTCATTCCCAGTCTTGCGTTCTTATGCCTTGAGGATCGGTTAGGGAGACCTGTCCCGGTGCCGGACCTGACATAAGAACCCAACCGTCTTTTCAGAGGCCCCAATCAGGGGCACGCATACATGGGAGGATCCAACGTGAAATCGTCATTGAAAGCCGTTCTCTTGGGCGCCGCTGCCACGGCGCTGTTCAGCGCCGGGGAGGCTCACGCCGGGGTCGGCGCCTGTCTTATCACGAAGACAGAGACCAATCCGTTTTTCGTCAAGATGCGTGAAGGCGCTGCGGCCAAGGCCGCGGAGCTGGGCATCGATCTCAAGGCCTATGCCGGCAAGGACGATGGCGACAATGAAGGCCAGGTCGCGGCGATCGAAACTTGCATGGCGGATGGGGTGAAGGGCATCCTGATCACTCCGTCTGACACCAAGGCCATCGTGCCATCGATCAAAAAGGCGCGTGACGCCGGTATCCTGGTGATCGCTCTCGACACGCCGCTTGAGCCGATTGACGCCGCCGACCAGACCATGGCGACAGACAACTTCCAGGCTGGCTTCCTCATCGGCGCCTATGCCAAGGCCAAGCTCGGCGACGCTGCGAAGGATGCCAAGATTGGCTTCCTCAATATCAATCCCAAGCAGGTCACGGTTGACGTGCTCCGCAACCAGGGCTTCATGAAGGGCTTCGGCATTGACGTGAAGGACCCGAACGTCATCGGCGATGAAGACGATCCGCGCATTGTCGGCAACGACTACACCAACGGCAATCCGGAAGGCGGCCGCAAGGCCATGGAGAACCTTCTCCAGATCAACCCCGATATCAACGTGATTCACACGATCAACGAACCTGCCGCCGCCGGCGCATATGAGGCGCTGAAGGCCGTGGGCAAGGAAAATCAAGTGCTGATCATGTCGGTTGACGGCGGCTGCCCCGGCGTCAAGGACGTCGCGGCTGGCATCATCGGCGGCACGTCGCAGCAATACCCGCTGCTCATGGCCTCGATGGGCGTCGAGGCCATCAAGAAATTCGCCGACACCGGTGAAAAGCCGAAGGCCACCGAAGGCAAGAACTTCTTCGATACCGGCGTTCAGCTGATTACCGACAAGCCGGTTGACGGGGTGCCCTCGATCGACACCAAGAAGGGCCTGGAACTCTGCTGGGGCTGATACCCCACAGCATGTCCGGTAAGCTCTGATCAACTTCAGGAGGGCGGCCCTGGCGGCCGCCCTCGGTGCAGCGACAACAAGAAACGGTTCAGGCGGAAACGACCGGCAAGCCGCGGCGGGAAGGGGTTGAGCCCATGACGCAATCGCAGGAATTCGAAAAGACACTGGAGCAAAGCGACAGCGCTGTCGCGCATTTCCGCGACGGCGATTCGGCCATCCGGCGCTTCCAGCAGTTTCTGCATACAAGTCCGGCGGCGGTACCGCTGATTGTGCTGATACTCTCGGTGGCGATTTTCGGCGTTCTGGTGGGTGGCAAGTTTTTCAACGCCTATTCCCTCACCCTGATCATCCAGCAGATCACCATTGTCGGTATTGTGGGCGCGGCGCAGGCGCTGATTATCCTGACAGCCGGAATCGATCTGTCGGTCGGCGCCGTGATGGTGCTGTCGGCCGTCGTGATGGGGCAGTTTACATTCCGTTACGGAATTCCGGTGCCAGTTTCCATCCTGTGCGGCCTTGCCTGTGGAACTCTCTGCGGGTTCATCAATGGCTGGCTGGTGGCGGTGATGAGGCTGCCACCCTTCATCGTGACCCTCGGCACCTGGCAGGTTTTCAACTCGATCAAATACATCTATTCCCGTAACGAGACGATTCGTGGCCAGGATATCGAAGCCCAGGCGCCGCTGTTGCAGCTGTTTGGCGCGCAGATCAATATCGGTGGCGCCGTGTTCACGCTGGGCGTCGCCTTCATGTTCGGCCTGGTGCTGCTGCTCTGGTACGTGTTGAATTATACCGCCTGGGGCCGGAGGCTCTACGCGGTCGGAGATGACCCCGATGCCGCCGAACTCTCCGGCGTGCCGGTCAAGCGGATGCTGATCACCGTTTACACGCTGGCGGGCCTGATCTGCGGCATGGCCGGCTGGGTGCTGATCGGGCGCATCGGATCGGTGTCGCCCACGTCGGGCGAATTCGCGAATATCGAGTCGATCACAGCGGTGGTGATCGGCGGGATGTCGTTGTTCGGCGGCCGCGGTTCCATCCTCGGCATGATTTTCGGCGCGCTGATTGTCGGTGTATTCTCGCTGGGACTGCGCCTTTACGGCGCCGATGCGCAGTGGACCTGGCTGCTGATCGGCGTCCTCATCATTGGCGCCGTCGCCGTCGATCAATGGATCAGAAAGGTAGCTGGCTGATGTCACAGGCCCCCATTCTCACGGCGCGAGGCCTGGTCAAGCGCTACGGACGCGTCACCGCGCTCGATAAAGCCGAATTCGATCTCTACCCGAACGAAATCCTGGGGGTGATCGGCGACAATGGCGCCGGTAAATCGACGCTCATCAAGGCGATCTGCGGCGCGGTCATTCCGGACGAGGGCGAAATCAGGCTTGAAGGCCGGGTATTGCATTTCAAGTCGCCGATGGATGCCCGTCTCGCCGGCGTAGAGACGGTCTATCAGAATCTGGCGCTGTCGCCCGCCCTGTCGATTTCCGACAATATGTTTCTTGGCCGGGAGATTCGCAAGCAAGGCTTGCTGGGCAGCGTCTTCCGCATGCTTGACCGCCGGACAATGGAACAGCGGTCCCGCGAGAAGCTCTCGGAACTGGGGTTGATGACAATTCAGAATATCGGTCAGGCGGTCGAAACGCTCTCCGGCGGGCAGCGCCAGGGCGTTGCAGTGGCGCGCGCTGCGGCTTTTGGCACCAAAGTGCTTATCATGGACGAGCCCACAGCGGCGCTGGGCGTCAAGGAATCGCGGCGCGTGCTGGAGTTGATCCTCGACGTGAAGCGCCGCGGCCTTCCCATCGTCCTCATCTCGCACAACATGCCGCATGTCTTCGAGGTGGCGGACCGCATCCACGTTCACCGCCTGGGCAAGCGGCTCTGCGTCATCAACCCCAAGGATTTCACCATGTCGGATGCGGTGGCGTTCATGACGGGCGCAAAGACGCCACCGCCCGAACTGATGGCGGCCTGACCCGGCAGCGCAACGCCGCTTCAGCGCGGCGTTTTCCCGTTTTCCGCCCGCATGTGTGCGGAGAGCGCCATCATCCGCCTGTCACGCCAGGCGATTGCCTCTCCCAGCTTGTCTCTTGGTATTGCGGCGCGACGCTCCGCATCGAGCCTTGCGCCAATGTCGCTGGGCCATGGCGCGGCCCCGGACTGGCTTTCGCCGACGCGGCGGATGGTGGAACCATATCGATCAAGATAATCGGCAACGCCATCCGGCGCATTGAGGTCGATCGTCTCGATAGGTCCCATGAAGCTCCAGCGCAGGGCAAGGCCATCCTTGAAGGTCTTGTCCAGGTCCCCGGCGGTCACATAGTCCCCGGCAATCAGCCGGAAAGATTCATTGAGCACTGCCAGCTGCAAGCGGTTCAGGATGAAACCCTCGATCTCCCGTTTCACCACGATGGGCGACATGCCGCAGCCAGCCATGAACTCCCTGCTTCGTGCGATCACATCCGGCGAAGTGAAATGCGCACCGCACAGCTCCACGATCGGTGCGAGGTGGGGCGGGTTCATGGGATGCGCGACGAGGCAGCGCTGCCGTGTTGCCAGCGCCCCGAATATAATCGACGGCATGATGGCCGATGTCGAACTGGAGATGATGGCATCAGCCGGGGCAATGCGTTCCACCTCTGCGAACAGCGCCTGTTTAGGCTCCGCACGCTCGACGATGGACTCCTGAACGAACGCTACGCCAGTCAGGACTTCAGCAAGGCTCTCCGCACTCCTAATGCGCCGGCCCACAGCCCCGGCGTTGCCGATCAGGCCGGCCTCCGCCATGACCGGAAGGGTGTGAGCGATGTGTGAAAGGGCCCTTTCCACTTGACCCGGCTCCCGGTCCCACAGCACCACCTCATGTCCACCCCGGCCGAAGACCATTGCCCAGGACCGTCCGATCAGGCCTGATCCGAGGATCGCAACTTTCACCGTGGCACCGGCGCGTCGTTGTGGAGCAGGCCTTGGGCCTTGAGGTCCTTCCACAGCGCCTTTGGAATCTTTGCGTCGAGTGTCGCCACGTTCAGCGTCACTTCCTTGGGGCTTATGCCGCCAGGGATCACGCTCACAACATTCCTGTGGTGCATGGGGAAGCGCAGGGCTGCCTGCGCCAGCTTTACTTTATGCTGCTTGCAGATGGCCTCGATCCGGGCCACCCGCTCAAGGATGGCCTCGGGAGCCCGATCATAATTGTACCACGCCCCCGGCTTCGGCCCCGTGGCGAGGATTCCGGAATTGTAGGGCCCTCCCAGCACGATTCCGATGCCGCGCTCCTCGCACAACGGCAGGAAGGAATTGAGCGATTCCTGCTCAAGCAGCGTATAGCGTCCGGCCAGCAGGAAGATATCGACATCGGAATTCCGCGCGAGAATCTCGCAGACCTCCCACTCGTTGACGCCCGCGCCGAAGGCTTTGATCACCTTCTCGCTGCGGAGCTTCTCCAGGGCCTTGATGCCGCTGTTGAGGATCGTCTTCACATGCGCGTCGCGCGCCGCCACGGTCTTGTGGTTGAACACGTCAACGTCGTGAACGAAGATCACGTCGATCGAGTCGACACCGAGCCGTTCCAGCGAGAACTCGATCGAGCGCATGAAGCCGTCATAGCTGTAGTCATAGATTTCCCGGCGCGACGGCGTATCGAAGAACTTGCCGATACCGGTGCGCTGTTTGGGATCGCAGACTTCGAGAAGCCGCCCCACCTTGGTGGAGAGCACATAGTCCTTTCGCTTCTTGCCGAACAGGAAGCGGTTGAGCCGCGTCTCCGATAAGCCGAGGCCATAAAGCGGCGCCGTATCGTAGTAGCGGATGCCTGCTGTCCACGCAGCGTCCAGCGTCTTCTGGGCCGCCTCCGGATCCACGGCCTTATAGAGGTTGCCGATGGGTGCCGTCCCAAAGCCAAGTTCGGTGAAGGAGATGGTCTCCCCCGAAGGCGCCTTGAAAATGCGCTTCCTCATGTGTCGATTCCTCCCGTGCTGTTGAGATCGGCGAAAAGCTCGGGCCTTTCGCGTGCGAATGTTTCGAGTTCCGCCATCACCGCATCGAGGTGACGGCACATGGCCTTGCCGGCTGCGTCCCCGTCATGTGCCTCAAGCGCGGCGAGGATCGCCTCGTGCTCGGCGAGTGTCAGTTCGAGGCGGCGGCGGGTATTGAGGAGTTGCCGCACGCGATCGAGTCCGAGGCGTGCCGTTTCCGTTGCACCCCGCACGCGCTCGAATCCCAGGTAGTCCTGCAACAGTGCGTGGAAGGCGAGATCGAAACCGTGAAAGCCCTTCAGGTCCTGGGCGTCGATTGCCACCTTCTGGTAGCGAAGGTTGCTGGCCAGCTGTTCGATCAGGGCAGCCGAAGCATGCGGCGCCAGCCGCCGCACCGTCTCCGCCTCCAGCGCCCGTCGCAGGAACATATTCTCGCGCGTATCGGAGATCTTGATGAATGCAACACGCGAACCGCTCTGCGGAATGATGTCGGCGAGGCCTTCGGCGGCGAGCCGGTTCATCGCCTCGCCGACGGGAAAGCGAGATACGCCCATGCGCAAGGCGATGGCCTGCTTGTCGAGGAACTCACCCGGTTTCAGGTCCAGCTGGACAATCGCTTCGCGCAGCGCGGCGTAGACCCTGGCGGTTGCACCCTTCGCCGCCGTGCGGCCCGGGCTCAAGAAATCATAGGTGACGGCAGCCACTGACATGCTAACATGTTAGCGATATTCCAAGGGTGGGCAAGCCCCGCAATACTTAAGCGAGTCGACCGATGATTGTAACCGTGTCCAAAATGCCCCGCATGCTGCGTCTTTCGTCTGCCGATAACGTTCTCGTCGCAATCGACACCGTCGACAAGGGCGCCGATACACCGGAGGGCATCACCGCGCTGGACCGCATCGGCAAGGGTCACAAAATGGCAGCTGCCGTAATCAAGACGGGTGAGGCCGTGCGCAAGTTCGGGCAGATCATCGGCTTTGCCAAGCAGGACATCGCCAAGGGCGCCTGGGTGCATGAGCACAACACCGGCATGCAGGATTTCGACCGCGACTACGCATTTGCTCAGGATGCGAAGCCTGAAGACATTCTGCCGCTGGCGCAGCAGGCGACGTTCCAGGGCATCCGCCGCGCCAATGGCAAGGTGGGAACACGCAATTACATCGGCGTGCTAACCTCGGTGAACTGCTCCGCCACCGTGGCCGGCTTCATTGCGGAGGAGGTGAAGCGGTCTGGAATTCTCAATGATTATAAGAATATCGATGGTGTCGTTGCGCTCAAAATGGACAATGGCTGCGTCGTGGATTACCGGGGCGTGATCTTCGACATCCTGAAACGGACCGCTTGGGGTTATGCCACAAACCCCAATATGGGCGGGGTGCTGATGGTCGGGCTGGGCTGTGAGGGGTTCCAGATCCCGCGCTTCAAGGAGGCTTATGGCATTGTAGAGAATGAGCTTTTCCGCACCATGACCATCCAGGAAACGGGTGGGACGCGAAAGACGGTGGCCGCGGGCGTTGCGGCGATCCGCGAGATGCTGCCGCACGTCAACAATGTCAGGCGCGAAACGTGCCATGCCTCGGAGCTGATCGTGGCGCTTCAGTGTGGTGGATCAGATGGTTACTCGGGAATCACGGCCAACCCGGCGCTTGGGGCGGCGGTCGACATCCTGGTGCGGCATGGGGGCACCGGCATCCTGTCGGAAACGCCGGAAATCTATGGCGCGGAGCATCTTCTCACCCGGCGGGCGGCGACCCGGGAGGTGGGCGAAAAGCTGGTCGAAATCATCAAGTGGTGGGAGGATTACACCAAGCGTAACAATATGGAAATGAACAACAATCCATCTCCAGGCAACAAGCTGGGCGGTCTCACCACCATCCTCGAGAAGTCGCTGGGTGCGGCGGCCAAGGGCGGCTCGACGACGCTCAGGCATGTCTACCGCTATGCCGAGCCGGTGACGGGGCGTGGCTTCGTTTTCATGGACACGCCGGGCTATGACCCGGTGGCGGCAACGGGGCAGGTGGCGGGCGGTGCAAACCTTCTTTGCTTCACCACCGGGCGTGGTTCGGCGTATGGTTGCAAGCCTGTCCCGTCGATTAAACTGGCAACGAATACAGATGTTTACACCCGCATGATCGACGACATGGACATCAACTGCGGGGACATTCTCGACGGTGTGCCGATCGCGGAGAAGGGTCAGCAGATCTTCGACCTGATGCTGAAGGTGGCGTCTGGCCAGAAGACCAAGTCCGAGGAGCTTGGCTATGGCGACAACGAGTATGTTCCGTGGCATGTCGGCGCGATGATGTAGATGCGTTCTTGTGTTGCTGTTGGATGCATTTTGGTTGTTGTCCGGGTCATCATTGCACCATGTTTGCCGACCATTGCTCTTCCCGGTGGGAGACCCCGGGTTCACAGCGCGTAAAGTGAGCCCAGGCTAGTCTTGCCCGCATCCGGTGGTCCGGGGGGAATGATGGGTCGGTCGGGCAGGAAAGGCGAACGGGGGCAGCGCAAGGAGCCGCAGCTGTTTTTCGGCGCGGGTGGCGGAAAGGAACGGTCCCCGAAGGCCACCGTAAAACCTGCGGCCGCGCCGCGCGCGCCGCGCCGCCGCTGGTCCTTGCTGTGGCCCGTTATTCGCTTTGGCATCACGCTGGCCTTCATTGGCGGCATCGGGTTTGCCGGGCTCTTCAGCTATATCTGGATGACGCTTGACAGGCAGGGCCTGCTGCAGATTCCGGACCGCGAGCCGGGCGTCATGATCCTGGCCAATGACGGCTCGGTGCTGGCCGAGAAAGGCTCGTTCAACGGCGACGAGGTGCGGATCGCGGACCTGCCGGACTATGTGCCCAATGCCTTCATTGCCATCGAGGACCGGCGCTTCCGCAGCCATTATGGCGTCGACCCGATCGGCGTGATACGCGCCATCTACGTCAACACCCGTTCCGGCCGGCTGACACAGGGCGGCTCGACGCTGACCCAGCAGCTGGCCAAGAACCTGTTTCTGTCGCCTGACCGCACCGTGCAGCGCAAGCTGCAGGAAGCGGTGCTGGCCGTATGGCTGGAGAAGCACTATTCGAAGGACGACATCCTGCAGCTTTACCTGAACCGCGTCTATTTCGGCTCGGGCGCCACAGGGATCGAGAAGGCGGCGCAGATCTATTACAAGAAGTCCGCCGCCAGCCTGACGCTGGCCGAGGCTGCCACACTGGCCGGCGTCGTCAAGGCGCCAAGCACGACGAACCCGCTCTCCGACCCGCAGGCCGCCGCCGGCCGCGCCAAGCTGGTGCTGCAGAGCATGGCGGACGGGGGCTTCATCTCTGCCGGGGAGGCGGCCGCCGCGATCGGCAATCCGGCCTCGGCCAGGACCAGCAGCGATATGCCGGCCAAGAACTTCGTCATCGACTGGATCGGCGAGCAGCTGCCGGAATTCGTGAAGGACTATCAGCAGTCCCTTGTGGTCGAAACCACCATCGACCCGGCGCTGCAGACCAGCGCCGAACTTGCCGTTGCAAAGGAACTGAGCGCACAGGGCGCTAAGCTCAGGGTGTCACAGGGAGCCATGGTGGTGATGGACGGCTCGGGCGCGGTGCTCGCCATGGTGGGCGGCAAGTCCTATCAGAAGAGCCAGTTCAACCGCGCCACCAAGGCGAAGCGCCAGCCCGGCTCGTCCTTCAAGCCTTTCGTTTATCTGGCTGCTCTCGAACACGGCCTCACGCCGGGTTCGGTCAAGGTCGACGAGCCGATCAAGGTGGGCAACTGGTCTCCGGAGAACTACCGCAGGAGATATCTTGGCCCGGTGGCGCTGGAGACCGCGCTCGCGCTGTCGCTCAACACCATTTCGGTGAAGCTCGTGCTGCAGGTGGGGCCGCAGGCCGTCGCCGCCGTGGCGCACCGCCTCGGCATCACCTCGCCGCTCATCGGCGATGCCTCGATCGCGCTCGGCACCTCCGAGGTGACGCCGCTCGAGCTGACCGCGGCCTTCGTGCCCTTCTCCAACGGCGGCTATCCGGTGACGGCCTATGCCGTGACGCGCATCAAGACGCGCGACGGCCGTGTCGTCTATGAGCGCAATGGCTCCGGCTTTCCAAAGGCGATCGGCGACAATGCCCTGTTCGGCATGAACCGCATGATGCGCCTTGTTGTGACCGGCGGCACCGGCACGCGCGCCGCCTTTCCCGGCTTCGACATTGCCGGCAAGACCGGCACCAGCCAGGATTACCGCGACGCCTGGTTCATCGGTTACACCAGCGACCTCGTCGCCGGCGTGTGGGTGGGCAATGACGACAATTCGCCCACCAACAAGGTGACGGGCGGCCTCATCCCCGCAACGATCTGGCGCGAGGTGATGGAGCCCGCGCACCGCGGCCTGACTCCGCGCCCGCTGCCGGGCGCACCGCAGGTGGCGATGAACACGCCACCTCAGGTGACGGATCAGCAGTATGACCAGGGTGCCGCGGAAGAGCCCACGTCACCCGCCATCGATGCGGGCAACTTCTTCGAGCGGCTGTTCGGCGGCGGCAGTCGTGGCCAGGCCAGCAGCACGAAGCACACCAGTGCCCGCGACCGCGCGATGCGCGACAAGCTGGATGAGCCATAGGAATTACTCACATCTCTCATGACCGTCACCCCGGCGAAAGCCGGGAACCCGCTACTTGGTCATTGGTGCGCATGCATGACCAGAGCATCGTGCGAGCAAGTGGAATCGCTTGCGAAGCGAAAGATGCTCCAGAGTCAAAAGCTGTCGCAACTTCAAGCCCTCAAGTGCGAATGCACTTGAGGGCCCGTTGCGCTATCCCTCACACCACCACGCGGTGCACGTCCTGGCCGTGGAGGCGGAGCCAGTTCCGGGCGCGCGCCGCGTCGGGGCAGTGGGTGCGGACGAGGCGCCAGAAGCGGGGGCTGTGGTCGAGGTGGCGGAGATGGGCCACCTCATGGGCCGCCACATAGTCGAGCACATAGCCGGGTGCGAGGATGAGCCGCCAGGAATAGGAGAGATCGCCACTGGCCGAGCAGGAGCCCCAGCGGCTGCGCTGATCCCTGATGGCGATGCGGCGGAACTTCACGCCCATGAGGGCCGCGTATTTCGCGGAGGCCTTCGTCAGGTCGGCGCGCGCCTCCGCCTTGAGGAAGTCGTGAAGGCGGCGCTTCAGATGGGCCGGATCGCCCGGTACGTCGATGTAGAGGCGGTCACGGTCTGCCGTCACCACGCCGCGCCGGCCGGGCACGTGCCGGATGTCATGCTCGATGCCGCGCAAGGGAAGTGCGGCGCCGTCGGCGAGGTGGGTGAGGCCGCCGCGCGCCTTCATGTGGTCCTCAATCCAGCTGCGCGAGCGTTCGGCGAATTCCAGTGCGCGCGCGCGCGACACGTCGCGCGGCACGGTGACCAGCACGCCGGTGCCCGTGGCATTCAGCCGGAGGACGAGGCGGCGCGCCTGGGCATGGCGGCGGAAGACAACTTCCAGCACCTCGCCGCCGGCGAGGAGCCGCGAGGGTTCAAGCGGTTTTGGCGCGACCGTTCGCTGCAGGCTTCTGAGAAGTCCGATCATCGGCGTTCTTATCCACGAACGCGACGATTCGCGGAACGATTTCCTTGCGGAACCGCGAGCCGTTGAACACGCCATAATGCCCCACGCCCGGCTGCAGGTGGTGGAGCTTCTTCTCCATGGGAAGGCTGGAGCACAGGTCCTGCGCGGCTTCCGTCTGGCCGACGCCGGAAATGTCGTCGCGCTCGCCCTCGATGGTCATCAGCGCGGTGCGGGTGATCTTGGAGGGATCGACACGCGAATTCCGATGCGTCAGCGTGCCCTTGGGAAGGTCATGGTTGACGAAGACCTTCTCCACCGTCTGCAGATAGAACTCGGCCGTGAGGTCCATCACCGACATGTATTCGTCGTAGAATTCGCGGTGCTTGCCGGCCGAATCGCCGTCGCCCTCGACCAGGTGCCAGAACAGCTCGCGGTGCGCGTCGATGTGACGGTCGAGGTTCATGGTCATGAAGCCGCCGAGCTGCAAGAACCCCGGATAGACATCGCGCATCATGCCGGCATGGGGGGCCGGCACCTTCATGATCACGTTCTTGCGGAACCAGTCGACACCCTTTTCCTGGGCGAGTTTGTTGACCGCCGTGGGATTGCGGCGCGTGTCAATGGGGCCGCCCATGAGGATCATGGTGCTGGGCGCGCAAGGATCCTTCGCGGCGTTCATCAGCGAAACGGCGGCCATCACGGGAACGGAGGGCTGACACACCGCCATCACGCTCGTATCGGGCCCCAGGAACTGCATGAACTCCGTGATATAATCGACATAGCCGTCGAGGTCGAAACCACCCTTGGACATGGGCACGCTGCGGGCATCCACCCAGTCCGTGATGTAAACGTCATAATGAGGGAGCATCGCTTCGACCGTGCCGCGCAGAAGCGTGGCATAGTGGCCGGACATGGGCGCCACAATCAGCAGCTTGTGCTGCGTGTTCTGTTGGTCCCACTGCTTCTGGAAGTTGAGCAGGGTGCAGAAGGGCTTGGCGAGGGCGGCGTGCTCCTCCACCGCCACGATATCGTCACCGATGATGACATCCTGGATTTCAAAGCGCGGCTTGCCGTAGCGGCGCGTGCCGCGCTCGAACAGTTCGAGCGAGGCGGCCAGGGACCGGCCAAACTGGGTTTCTGCGAAAGGATTGGCGGGGCTGCGCCAGAAATTCAGGCCCGCATCGGCCGCCGCGCGCCAGGGCGCAAGCGCCGCATGGTTCATCTCGTACAAATAATACAGCACAACCGGGTAACCCCTCGTTAACACGGGACGCTAGCAACTCCCCCTCACGGGAGCAACCCGTCATTTCCAGACTTTAGGGGGAAGTTCTTAGTGCTTCCTTCAGGTCCGCCGCGAGCTTTTGGGCGTCGGTGGTGTAGGCCATGTGCCTGACGAAGCTGCCGTCGGGTCCCATCAGGTAGATTATGCTGGAGTGGTCCATGAGATAGTCCGTGGACGAACTGCCGTTGGAGGCCCTGGCGTAGAAGACCCGGTAAGCCTTGGCCATGGCGGCAACCTCCCCGGGCGTGCCGGTGAGGCCCATGAGGCGGGGGCCGAAGTTTCCGACATAGGCCTTCAGCACCTCCGGCGTGTCACGCGCCGGGTCGATCGACACGAAAACCGGCTGGATGCGGTCCGCCTGCGGCCCCAGCTGGTCGAGTGCCGCCATCATCACCTGCAGTTCGGTGGGGCACACGTCCGGGCAATAGGTATAGCCGAAGAACACCAGCATGTACTTGCCGCGGAAGTCTTTCTCGGTGACGCGCTTGCCATCCTGGTCGAGAAGCGAGAAGGGGCCGCCAACCAGCGCCGTGCCGGCGCCTTGCGGGCCATGCAGACTGCCTCCCATGAAGGCAAAGCCGCCGAGCCCCGCGGCCAGCAGCAGGACCAGGGCGGCGAAGATGAGGACGGGGCGGCGCGGCATCGGTGTTCTTCCTTCAATCCACCTGCACATATGTCTAGACTGGGCGCGACTGAACCGGAACCCCCGTGCCGAAGGAGCCTAATGCCCCAGGATCTCGCTATCGACCCGAGGCCGGTTTCGGCCGGCGCCGAGATCGGCATGCTGCGTTTGAGGACGCTGGTGCGCCTGCGCTGGCTCGCCATCGTCGGGCAGGCGGGCGCCGTGCTGGGCGTGCATTTCGCCCTCGGTTTTCCGCTGCCGCTGGGCCTCTGCCTTGCCGCGATCGCCCTCAGCGCCTGGCTCAACATCTTTCTCACCATCCGCTGGCGCAAGAGTGTCAGGCTGCATGAGAGCCATGCGGGCCTTCTGCTGGTCTATGACGTGGCGCAACTGGCCTTGCTGCTGTTTCTCACCGGCGGGCTGGAGAATCCCTTTTCTTTCCTGTTCCTCGTGCCCGTCACCATCTCTGCCACGTCGCTCCCCAACCGCTGGACCCTGTGGCTGGGGCTGATGGCCTTCGCCTGCGCCAGCTTCCTCGCTTTCCGCCATTTTCCGCTGCCCTGGGCGCCGGGTGAAAAGTTCGAGCTTCCCAACGTCTATATCGGCGGCATGTGGACGGCCATCATGTGCGGCGTGGTGTTCTCGGCGATCTATGCCCGGCGCATTTCCGACGAAGCGCGGCAGATGTCGGCGGCCCTTTCCGCCACCGAGCTCGTTCTGGCGCGCGAGCAGCGGCTTTCGGCGCTCGACGGCATGGCGGCGGCCGCCGCGCATGAGCTGGGAACGCCGCTCGCCACCATCGCGCTTGTCGCCAAGGAGCTGAAGCGCGAACTGCCGGCGGATGCTCCGCATACGGAGGACATCGACCTCCTCATCAGCCAAACGGCGCGCTGCCGCGAGATTCTGGCGAGGCTCGCCAACCGCGAGGCGCAGACCGACGAGATGTATCAGCGCACCGCCATCCTCGCCATGATCGAGGACCTGGTGGCGCCGCTGCGCGGCCCCGATGCCGTGATCGCGGTGACGAGCTCGGCCGATCTCGGCGACAAGGCGCTGGGCAGCGAGCCTGTGTTCCGGCGCAACCCTGCCATTACCTATGGGCTTGGCAATCTGCTCGAAAATGCCGTCGATTTCGCCGCGGCGCGGGTCGAGGTCGATGCCCGCTGGACGCCCGCCCAAGTGTCGATTACCGTGCGCGACGATGGGCCGGGCTTCCACCAAAACGTGTTCGACCGGCTGGGCGATCCCTTCGTCACCACCAGGCCCGGCTATGGCGAAGAGACGGGCGAGGCCGGGCGGCACGAGGGAATGGGGCTCGGCTTCTTCATCGCCAAGACTCTGCTGGAACGCTCTGGCGCCACGGTGTCGCTGGCCAACCGGCCCAGCCCGGAGCATGGTGCGGTGGTGCATGTTGTCTGGCCGCGGGCGCTGGTTGATCTCGGACGCGCCTGATTGCGTAGTGGAAGTGTTTGAACCTGCGCCCTCCAGAAGCTAGAGAGCGCTGGCGCCCCCACATAACCCACACAGGCTGCGCCTGAATGACCAACGCTGCGATCCCTGCCGAAAAGACCCTGCTGCTTGTCGATGACGACAAGCCCTTCCTGTCGCGGCTTGCGCGCGCCATGGAAACCCGTGGTTTCGAAGTGCTGATGGCGGAATCGGTGGCCGAGGGCGTGGCGCATGTGAAGCGCTCCTCCCCTTCCTTCGCGGTGGTCGATCTCAGGCTCGCCGATGGCAACGGCCTCGATGTGATCGAGGCATTGCACCAGGCAAGGCCCGAGGCCCGGGCCGTGGTGCTGACGGGCTATGGCAACATCGCCACGGCGGTGACCGCGGTGAAGCTCGGCGCCATCGACTATCTGGCCAAGCCCGCCGATGCCGACGCCGTCCATGCCGCGCTGGTCGGCGACACAGATACGCGCGCCGCCCTGCCTGACAATCCGATGTCGGCCGACCGGGTGCGCTGGGAGCACATCCAGCGCGTCTATGAACTGTGCAACCGCAATGTCTCCGAAACGGCGCGCCGGCTCAACATGCACCGCCGCACGCTGCAGCGCATCCTGGCGAAACGCGCCCCGAAATAGTCAGAGGGACTTGGCCAGCGGGTCATAAAGCCCGTGCAGCCGCAGCGCCGCCGCTCGCGCGAAGGCCAGCGTCAGCGCCTTGCGGCGCGAGGCGTGGAGGCTCATTGCCTGCGTGTGGCGGACAATGTCAGCCCCCCAGCTGTCGGCAATGATGAGGCCTGCCCCGGCGGGCATGATCTCCGGCGCCATGCCGGCCGGGATCGCGAAGAACAGCCGGTCGCACCAGCCGCGGTATTCGGGCCATTTCGCATCGCTGTGGAAGTCCTGGGGCGAGGACTTGATCTCGACGATCCAGATCTCGCCTGAATCGGAAATCGCCACGATGTCGGCGCGGCGGCCCGACGCCAGCGTGAATTCCGGGAGCACCGCAAAGCTTGACGCGCGCAAAAGGCGGGCCACCCCGCGCTGGATCGTCAGCGCGGTGGCGGACTGGCGGCCGTCGGGCCGGGGAGCCGGATGCGTTCGATCCATGCGTTTCATGCCAAACAGAGCCTTGCGCCGATTTCAGGGGCGGCAAGCTCCGTTCCATCCTATGTTTGAGTAATGAAGATGAAGAACGTTCCGGCAACGGTCAACGGCGAAATGGGAGCTTTGATGATGACGCGGCGCATGCGCACCGAACGCGATTCGATCGGCGAGATGGAGATTCCGGCGGAGGCCGACTACGGCATCCACACCGCCCGGGCGGTGGAGAACTTCCCCATCACCGGCATCACGCTCTCGCATTTCCCCGAGCTCATCGAATCGCTGGCCATGGTCAAGAAGGCGGCGGCGCTGGCCAACCGCGACTTCGGGCGGCTGAAGCCGGAGATCGCCCAGGCCATCGTCTCCGCCTGCGACCTGGTGATCGCAGGAGACGAGCATCATGACTTCGTGGTCGACATGCTGCAAGGAGGGGCCGGCACCTCCACCAACATGAACGCCAACGAGGTGATCGCCAACCTGGCGCTGAAGCTGCTCGGCAAGCCGCGCGGCGAATACTCGATCGTCAATCCCAACGACCACGTGAACCTGTCGCAGTCGACCAATGACGTCTACCCCACCGCGGTGCGCCTCACCGTGCTGCGGGCCTGCCCGGCGCTGATCGAGGAACAGAAGCTGCTGGTCGATGCCTTCATGGCCAAGGCGAAGGAATTCGACGATGTCATCAAGGTCGGCCGCACGCAGCTGATGGATGCCGTGCCGATGCGGCTGGGCTCCGAGTTCCGCGCCTTCGCGGTGACGGTTGCCGAGGACATCGAGCGGCTGAAGGAATTCGCAAGCCTGTTGCGCGAGGTGAACTTGGGCGGCACGGCGATCGGCACCGGCATCAACACGCCCGAGGGCTATTCCGAGCGCGTCATCCGCAACCTGGCGGAAATTTCCGGCGTGCCCATGGTGCCGGCGGCGGACTTGATCGAGGCGACCTCGGACCTCGGCGCCTTCGTCACCTTCTCGAGCGTGCTGAAGCGCATCGCGGTCAAGTTGTCGAAGATCTGCAACGACCTGCGCCTCCTCAACTCCGGCCCGCGCGCGGGGCTGGGCGAAATCCGCCTGCCGGCGGTGCAGGCGGGTTCCTCCATCATGCCCGGCAAAGTGAACCCGGTGATCCCGGAGGTCGTCAACCAGATCGCCTATCAGGTGATCGGCAATGATCTCACCGTGACGATGGCGGCGGAGGCGGGGCAGCTGCAGCTCAATGCGATGGAGCCCGTCATCGTGCTCAACATCATGCAGTCGATGCGCATGCTGCTCCGGGGCATGGCGGTGCTGCGCGAGAAATGCGTGGCCGGCATCGAGGCGGACCGCGAGCGCTGCCAGGAACTTCTGGAAGGCTCGCTGGTCACCGTGACGGCACTCAACCCCTATATCGGCTATGCCGCGGCGAGCCGGGTGGCGAAGGAAGCGCTGACATCACGCCGCTCGATCCGCGACGTGGTGCTTTCCGAAGGGCTGATGACCGAGGAGCAGCTGCAGCAGGCCTTCTCGACCGCAACGCTCCTCGGCCAGCGTTAAAGGCCCCAGCGCAGGGCGGGGGTGTGCACCGGCGCATCCCAGGCCGTGGCAATCCCGTCGTCGAGCAGTGTGACAGTGATCGAGCAGCCGGCCATGTCGAGCGAGGTGACATAGCTGCCGACCAGCGAGCGCACCGGGGTGATGCCGTGCTTGGCGAGCTGCGCCCTGGCGGAGTTATACATGAGGTAGAGCTCCATCGCCGGCGTGCCGCCGAAGCCGTTGACGAAGAGCAGAGCGTTGCCCTTTGACCCAAGGTCGCTGGCGATGGCGGCCACCATCTCCTCGGCAATCTCGTCAGCGGAGCGCAGCGCCACGCGGCGGCGGCCGGGTTCACCATGGATGCCCACGCCCATTTCCATTTCGGCGGGGCCGATGTCGAAAGTGGGTTTGCCGGCAGCGGGCACGGTGCAGCTGGTCAGCGCCACACCCATGGAGCGCGTCGCGCGGTTCACCTTGTCGCCCAGCTGCTTCAGTGTCTTGAGGTTCGCACCCTGTTCGGCGGCGGCACCCACCACCTTCTCGACCACCAGCGTGCCGGCAACGCCGCGGCGGCCGGTGGTGTAGAGCGAGTTTTCGACGGCCACGTCATCATCGGTGATGACGGTCTCGATGTCGCGGCCCGCCATTTCGCGCGCCATGTCGAAGTTCATGACGTCGCCCTCGTAATTCTTGACGATGAAGAGCACGCCCGCACCCGTATCGACGGCCTCGGCGGCGGCGATCATCTGATCGGGCGTGGGCGAGGTGAAGACCTGGCCGGGGCAGGCCGCATCGAGCATGCCGTGGCCGACGAAGCCCGCATGCAGCGGCTCATGGCCGGACCCGCCACCCGACAGGAGCGCCACCTTGCCCGGTTTCAGCACCTTGCGCCGCACGAACTTGTGCTCGTCACCCAGCGCAATGATGTCGCGATGCGCCGCCACGAAGCCATCGAGGCTCTCGGTCAGCACGTTCGATACGTCGTTGATGAGCTTCTTCATCGCCGTTTCCCTTTCTCCCGTTCGTCCTCGATCAGCCTTGCAATGTCCCGCACGAAGGCGCTGACCAGCCCGTGCAGTTTCTTGTTCTTCGTCTCGTCGCCGAGGTCCGGCAGCTCCACCGCTGGCGCCGCGCGCGAAGGCTTCTCCGCAAGCATCTTCTTCGGATGCGCGCGCGCATAGAGCCTGGTGAACTCCTGGCGTTCGGCAGCCGAGAAATGGCACACCTCGAAGACCTGCGCGAGATGGCTCGTGGGGATCGGTGTGGGATAGGCGGGATTGGTGATCTGGCTGACGAAGCTGCGGTTCTTGGCGAGGGCCGTCGCCAGCCGCTGGCGTGTGCCGGAGGGGCGGCGGTCGATGATCGCCGCCAGCAGGCGTTTGTAGGCGGCGACCGCATCCTGCGGTGTCTGGCTGGGCGCCGGATGGGCCATGTCAGAGCTCCGCGATCGCCGCCTTGAGGCGGGCAATGCGCGCGGGCGCCACGGACAGCGACGTGAGACCTGTCTCCAACAGTGCCGCGAGATGGCGGGGTTCGCTGGCCATGTCGCCGCACAGGCTGACCGGAATGCCGGCCTCGCGGCCGAAGAGCGCCACCCTGGCGATGAGGGCGGTGACGGCGGGATGCGATGGATCGTTCAGCGCCGCCACGCGCGCGTCGTCACGCGAGGAGGCGGTGACATATTGCGTGAGGTCGTTGGAGCCGATGGAGAAGAAGGCGGCGGCGCGGAACAGTTCGGGCATCACCGCAACGGCGGGCACCTCCACCATGATGCCGAGCGGCGGCCTGTGGCAGGCCATGCCCTCAGCCTTGAGTTCCGCGATACAGGCATCGAGCAGCGCGGCGCTGCGAGTGATCTCGTCCGGCACCGTCACCATGGGCAGCATGACCTTGAGATTGCCATGCTCGGCGGCGCGCGCCAGGGCGCGCAGCTGGGTGCGGAACACGCTCTCATGCGCCAGTGTGAGGCGCACGCCGCGCAGGCCCAGGAATGGATTGGACTCGCCCTCCGGCGTCAGCCCGCGCACCGGCTTGTCGCCGCCGATGTCGAGCGTGCGTATGGTGACGGGCCGGCCTTGCGCCCATTCCGCGAAGCGGCGGTAGGCACGGTACTGCGTCTCCTCGTCCGGCAGCGGCGCGCCGTCGCGGAACAGGAACTCGGAGCGCATGAGGCCGATGCCGTCGCAGGCGGCATGGTCGATGCGATCGAGCTCCTCGACGCCCGCGACATTGATCAGGAGATCGATGCGCTCGCCGTTGCGCCGCGCCGCCGGCCGGAAGCGGAACTGTTCCTCGCTGGCGCGCGCGCGCGCGTCGGAGTCCAGCGCGGCATCGAATTGCGCGCGCTGTGCGGCATCGGGATCGGACAGAACGGCGCCGCGTCCGCCATCGACGGCAAGGATCGTGATGTTGGATGGCAGCTCACCAAGACCGGTCACCATCGGAATGCCGCGGGCGCGGGCCAGCATGGCGACATGGCTCGTGGTGCTTCCCTGCAGGAGTGCGATGGCGCCCCCCGCGGACCAGTCGGTTTCGAGGAAGGCGGTGGGCGCGATGTCGTCTCCCACGAGAACCGCACCCGTCACTGTGCCTGCCGCGTGCTCGCCAGCGAGTTGCCGCAGCACGCGGTCCCGAATGTCGCGCAAGTCGGCGGCGCGGGCGCGGAAGTAATCATCGTCCGATGCTTCATAGCCTGCGATCTCGCCATCGAGCGCTGCGGCCCAGGCAACATGCGCCGCTGTTCCTTGATCGATGGCGGAAAGGGCGGGGGCGGCGAGCGCATCATCCTCCAGCATCGCCACCTGGAAGCCGAGAATGTCCTGCGCTTCGCCCTCGACGCGTTCCATCAGGGCCGCGAGGCTGGTGATGGCACGGGCGATGGCCAGCTCCAGCGCCTCGCGTTCCGAGGCTGCATCGCCGGTGCCTTGCCGCTCCTGTTGTGCGCTCCCAAGCCGCCGCACCGGGCCGATGAACAGCCCGTCCGAGGCTGCGATGCCCTGGTGGCTAATGCCCATCGCCCGCTTCGTCGAAGTCGCGGCGCACGAGTGAGGTCACCGCATCGACGGCGGCCTGCGCATCGGCGCCCGCGGCGCGCACGAAGAGGGTCGAGCCCTGCTTCGCCTTCATCGCCATGACCTTGACGATGCTCTTGGCATCGATCCACGGGCCGTGGGCCGCGCCCGCGATCTCGAGTGTGGACGCAAAGCCCTTGGCGAGTTTCGTCAGCTTCACCGAGGGGCGCGCATGGAGGCCCACATCATGGGTGATGACCACCGATCCTTCCGCCGTCTCGCTCATTGCGGGGACAGCTCCTCTGCGGTGCGCTTGACGTCAGCAAGCGAGCCGCCGCCCCAGGCTTCGGTCGCGGCCATGACAGCACCCTCGACGACGGGGGCATTGCAGATGACGATCTTCTTCTGCTTCTCCCCGGGCAGCATCTCGATGGCCATTTCGCTGTTGGTCTCCGCACCGCCCAGGTCGACGAGGATGGCAATGCCGTCCTCCGACCAGGCGGCATCGATGGCGGCGAGGATCTTCTCCACACTGGTGCCGAGGCCGCCATCGGGGTTGCCGCCGCAGAAGCCGAGCGGCACCTCGTTGCCCACCATCTGGCGCACCATGTCGGCGGCACCCTTGGCCACATCGGGCGAATGCGACACGATGACGATGCCCACCGTCATGACCTGCCCTCCAGCACATCGCAGACAGCCGTGATCATGATCTCGCTCGAGCGCGCGCCGGGGTCCATGTGGCCGATGGAGCGCTCGCCGAGGAAGGAGGCGCGGCCGCGGATCGCCTTCAGGGGCACGGTGGCCTTCGCACTTTCCGAGGCAAGTGCTCGCACGCTGTCGAAGCTGGCCGAGCCGGATTCGAGATGGCTGGCCACGGGGCCGAGAACATCGAGCATGGTCTTGTTGCCGAGTTCCGCCTTGCCGCGGGCCTTGAGCGCCGAGACGGAGGCCTGCAGGGCGCGGCCGATGTCGGCGAGTGTGGGGTTTTCGGGCAGTTCCTTGCCGAGCGTCATGAACAGCGTGCCATAGAGCGGGCCCGAGGCGCCGCCCACCTTCATCACCAGTGTCATGCCCACTGTCTTGAGCGCCTCGCCTGTGGGCTTGGCGAGGATGTTCGCTTTCTCCGCCTGCACCGCCTCGAAGCCGCGCTTCATGTTGAGGCCATGGTCGGCATCGCCGATGGCGGAGTCGAGTGCCGTCAGCTCATCGGCCGCTGCGATGATGCGGGCCGAGATCGTGTCGAGCAGGGGTTCGAGGGGAAGCGCCACGGCGGGTTCTCTGTTTAGCGATTATGTTTACTGAACACCAAATCGCTAAACAGAGCAAGCCGCCCGTCTCGCGCCTGCGAAGATGCGGCTTGGTTGACAACGGCCTCTCATTTTTTCCGCGAAATCGCGGTAGAGTGGCCAAGTCATGATTCTCCCGGATGCCGGATGAAAAAGCTCATCGCCGCGATTGCCCTGCTCCTGTGCGTCCAGCCCGCTGCGGCGGGGGAGCTGTGGCGGGGCGTCAACGCCTATCACGCCCGCAACTACGCGGTGGCGGTGGCGATCATCCAGCCGCTCGCCGAGCGCGGCGACCCCTATGCCGAATTCACGTTGGGCGCCATGTATGACAACGGCGCCGGCGTGCCGCGCAACCTGACCATGGCGCTGGCGCTCTATAAACGGGCGGGTGCGCAGGGCTTGGCCGACGGGCAGTACATGGCCGGCCGTTTCTATGGCGGCGGCCGCGGCGTGAAGCAGAATATTGCCAAGGCGCTGTTCTGGTTCGAGCTTGCGGCGGCCGGTGGCCACCCCCTGGCGCCGCTGCTGCGCGATCAGCACTTTAACCAGCTGAGCGTCAGCGTGCGCCAGAAGGTGATGGAAGATGCCACCGCCTGGCAGTCACGCCACCCGGCACAGCTGCGCTGCGGCGTGACCCGCTGCATCTACCCCAGCTGGACCAGGCGGCCGGGCTGGACGCCCTTCGACCAGCAATTCTTCTATCCGGGCCAGAACGACAATCAGTAGCTCCTGACGCCGGGCTGCGGCAAGGCCTCAGCCGGCGGCGGCGAACGGCCCTTCCGCCCCGAAATGGCGCGGGTAGAGCAGGCTTACCAGGGTCCACACCGTGCGCTTGGCCTCCGCCTGATCGTAAGGTTCGATCAGGGTCATCATTTCGAGCCAGGTGCCGTCGATGGCGAGCCGGATCAGCCGCGCGGCGCGTATGGGCGGCGCAGTATAGCCATGCGCAGCGTTCAGCGCGGTGCACACCGCTTCCATGGTGCGGGCGTAGAGCGCATCGTTCTCGCCGCATTTGGACATGTAGAGCGGCCGGCTCTGCGCCTCGCTCCAATAGGCGGACCAGGCATTCACCCGGCTGGGCTGGCACACCTGCGGGCTGAAGTCGGCCTCGACGAGGGCCATTAGCTGCTGCTCCGGAGCGGGGCCGGAAGACGCCAGCGCCGCGCGCCAGTTGGCCTGGTATTCATCCGAGAGATAGCCGAGCGTTTCGACGAGGAGCCTCTCCTTGCTCTCGAAGTAAAACAGCACAAGCCCGTGCGAAAGCCCGGCGCGGCGCGCCACCGCGGTGAGCGTAGTCCGCGACAGGCCACATTCTGATATCGTTTCCAGCGTCGCCTCAAGCAGTTGTATGCGCCGCTCTTCACGGCTCAGGGTTCGCGGGGTGCGGAGCAGCGGTGCGGACGCGGGACGGGTCACGGGAAGTCTCGGATCATTCTTCGTTCCTAAAGTATCGGCACAAACCGTCAAACTGGCAACAACTTGATTGACAATTCAGCCAGTGGAATGGCAGCGTGAAGGCCTTCGGCCCGACGAACGACATCTGCAGGAGCCGGGGAGTATGAGATGGGTCAGGAACGACACCCGCTTTCGCCGCGCCTCGCGCGTTGCCCGGACGGCCTGCCGCGCGCCGCCTATCTCGACCCTGGCTGGTTCGGCCGCGAGATGGCGAGCTTGTTCTCCCGCCACTGGGTGATGGTGGGGCGCGTCGCGGATTTCGCGCCCGGGCTCATGCGCCGCGTGTCCATCGGCACGGCCCCGGTGATTGTCGTCCGCGCTGCTGATGGCGCCCTTTCCGCCTTCCATAATTCCTGCCCGCACCGCGGCTCCGAACTGTGCCGTGGCGAAGAACGCGTGGTGGGAAAGCTTATCCGCTGTCCCTATCACGCCTTCTCCTTTTCGGCCTCGGACGGCGCTCTCGTGGCCACGGGCCATGCTGTTCCGGCTCCCGACTTCGATCGCGCGGCGCATGGCCTGAGGCGTGTTGCCTGCCGCGCCTGGAATGGCTTCCTGTTTCTCAATCTCGCGGCGGAACCCGGGGAGCTTCACGCCGGCGTGGGCCTCAACACGCTCGATAACTGGCCCATGGCGGAGCTCGTCACGGGCCATCGCTGGCAGACGGAGATCGCCTGCAACTGGAAAACCTTCTGGGAAAATTATTCCGAGTGCCTGCATTGCCCCGGCATCCACCCGGAACTCTGCGACATGGCGCCGGTCTATGGCAAAGGCATCATGGGCCCGTCCGAAGCGTTTGGCTGGACGCCGGAAGACCCGCCAAACTCCCGCCTGCGCCCTGGCGCAACAAGTTGGACCACGAGTGGCGCGCCCTGCGGGCCCATCTTCCCCGGTCTCTCCGAGGCGGAGCGGCTGGCGGGCTACACGTTCGTGACGCTGTGGCCTGCCGCCTATGTGGTGGCCCATGCAGACTATGTGCGCTCGGTGCGGATCGAGCCCGTGGCGCCGGAGCGCACGCGCCTCGTGGCCGAATGGCATTTCAGCCGGGAGACGCTGGCCCAGCCGGGCTTCGATGCCGCGGCTGTCGCCGCCTTCGCCACGCTGGTCATCGAGCAGGATGGCGCGGCTTCCGAAATGAACCAGCGCGGCATGCGCTCGCCCGCCTTCCGCGCGGCGCGGCTGATGCCCGAGGAATACGAGATCCACCGCTTCCACCAATGGGTGCGCAAGGCAATGGAGCCTGAACCATGACCGGACTTCCCTACGACACCATTGCCATTCCAAACGGCTGGGACCGCGGCGGCCTGCCCGCCTGGACCTATCATTCGCAGGCGCTCTTCGACCTCGAGCGCGACCAGCTGTTCCTCACCCACTGGCAGGTGGTGGGCCATGTCGGCAACATTCCGGCGGCGGGCGACTGGCTCTCCTTCGACATGCTGGGCGAGCGCGCCGTCATCATGCGCGGGCAGGACGGCGTGGTGCGCGCCTTCCACAATCTCTGCCGCCACCGCGGCGCCCGCGTCGTCGATGGCAGCAAGGGCCATTGCAAGGGCGCCATCGTCTGCCCGTTCCATGGCTGGGTCTATAATCTCGATGGATCCTTGCGCGGCGCGGCGCGGCCTTCGAGCTTCGGCGAGTTGAAGCGCGAGGATTTCGGACTGAAGCCGATCGAGATGGAGATGTTCCAAGGCTTCATCTTCATCCGCTTCAAGCCGGGCCCGCAGCCATCGGTTTCCGAACTGCTCGCTCCCTACGAAACCGACTTCGCTGCCTACGGCCTCGAGAAGCTGCTGCCGGCGCGCAACCTCGACTGGACGGCGGAACTTCCGGTGAACTGGAAGTCGGTGCGTGACGTCGATAACGAGGGCTATCACGTGGCGCTCGCCCATCCGGGCCTGCAGGAACTCTATGGCCGCACCTATCGCGACCTGCACCTGAAGGATGGGCTGTCGGTGTCGATCGGCTGGTTCGACGAGGGTGCGGCGCGCGGCTGGTCGGTGAAGAATTACGCGCGCATCTCGCCGCCGCGCCCCGATCTTCCGCTGCATCTGCAGAAGGCCTGGACCTATTACGGGCTGTTCCCCAATGCGGTCTTCGCGGTGACGCCGGAAGGAGCGCAGTTCTATCAGGAGATCCCGCTGGGCCCCGGGCGTACGCGGCTTTCCGGCCGCATGTACCGCTGGCCCAATGAAAGCCGCGCCACGCGGCTGGCGCGCTACCTCGCCTTCCGCATCGACCGCTTCACCTCGGCGGAAGACCAGCAGCTTTCGATCTGGTCGAACGAGTCGATGAAGTCGGAGGCCTTCGAGGGCTTCCACCTCTCCGATCTCGAATATGGGCTGCGCCGCCACCACGACGGCTTGCGCAAGCTGATGCCCGTCATGACGCTGCCCGCTGAACCTTCGGACAGACCTTTGCCGCGTGCGAATGAAGAATTGATTTGCCAGTCCACGGCCTCGTTCTAGGCTGGCGGAAGAGATAACCATCACGGGAGGAATTGATGCCGCTGACCCGCCGTAACGTCATGGCCGCCATGGCCGCCGCCGCCGGAATTGGCATGCCCTGGGTGCGCCGCGCAAGCGCCGATCAAGGCGTGGTGAATGTCTATAACTGGGCTGATTATATCGGCGAAAGCACCATCGCCGACTTCACCAAGGAAACCGGCATCCAGGTCGTCTACGACATGTATGCAAGCTCGGAGGAGATGGAGGCCAAGATGCTGGCCGGGTCTTCCGGTTACGACGTGGTGCTGCAGGCGGGTCTCAAGCTGCCGCAGATGGTGAAGGCCAAGGTCTACCAGAAGCTCGACAAATCCAAGCTGCCGAACTGGAAGAACCTCGATCCCGAGATCCTGCAGATTCTCCAGGGCTTCGACCCCGGCAACGGCTATGGCGTGCCTTATACTTGGGGCACGGTGGGCTTTACCTACAACATGGACATGGTGAAGAAGCTGCTGCCGGACGCCGATTTCAACAGCCTCGATACGATCATGAATCCCGACAATGCCCAGAAGCTTGCGAGCTGCGGCCTCTCGATTCTCGACAGTCCCACCGACATCGGGCCGGTTGTCATGAAGTGGCTGGGCATAGACCCGAACAAGGCCGGGCCCGATGACTACAAGAAACTGGCCAAGGCCTTCGCCAAGATCAGGCCCTACATCGCCACCTTCGACAATACCAACTTTCTCACCACGCTGCCCAATGGCGAGGTCTGCGCCGTCAACACCTGGTCGGGCGACTATGGCGTGGCCAAGAAGCGCGCGGCGGATGCGGGCATCGAGCTCGATCTCGAATATTTCGTGCCGAAGTCGGGTGCGCCGGCCTGGTTCGACGTGTGGGCCATTCCCTCGGATGCGAAGAACGCCGACAATGCCTATGTCTTTCTCAACTACATGCTGCGGCCTGAGGTCGTCGCCGCCGCAACCAACTTCATCGGCTATGCCAATGCCAACAAGGCGGCAACGCCCCTGGTCGACAAGTCGATCACCAGCGACCCCGCGATCTACCCCAATGCCGAAACCAAGGCCCGGCTCTTTACCCTGAACCCCATGACGCCCGAGCAGGAAGAGACGCTGACCCGCACCTGGACCGAGATCAAGACGGGCGGCTGACATTATGGCGGCGGCGGGGGAGCCCTTCCTCAGGATCGAGAACATCTCGAAGTTCTTCGGTCCCTTCCAGGCGGTGCGTAACGTCACGCTCAGCATCAACAAGGGCGAGATCTTCTCGCTGCTCGGCGGCTCGGGCTGCGGCAAGACCACGCTGCTCCGCATGCTGGCGGGCTTCGAGGAGCCGTCCTCCGGCAAGATCTTCCTTGACGGACGGGACATGACGGGGGTGGCCCCGTGGGACCGCCCGGTCCACATGATGTTCCAGTCCTATGCCCTGTTCCCGCATATGAGTGTCGAGAAGAATGTCGGCTACGGCCTGAAGCACGAGAACATGGCGGCCGGGCAGAAAGCGGCGCGGGTGCGCGAGATGCTGGAGCTCGTGCAGCTCTTGCCCTATGCGACGCGCAAGCCGCACCAGATCTCGGGCGGCCAGCGCCAGCGCGTGGCGCTCGCAAGGGCACTCGCCCGCCAGCCCAAGCTGCTGCTCCTCGACGAGCCGCTGGCGGCGCTGGACAAGAAACTGCGCGAGCGCACCCAGTTCGAGCTGATGTCGATACAGCAGCGCACCGGCGTCACCTTCATCGTCGTCACCCATGACCAGGAAGAGGCGATGACGCTGTCCGACCGCATCGCGGTGATGGACCGGGGCGAGGTGAGGCAGGTGGGCAGCCCTGGCGAGGTCTATGAATTCCCCAACAGCAAATTCGTGGCCGGCTTCATCGGCTCCATCACCTCCTTCCCGGCCACCATTGTCGAGCGGCAAGCGGAGCAGTTGCGGCTGTCGGTGCCGGCGCTGGGCGGCGAGGTGATGGCGCGCGACGTTCCGGGCCTTGCTGAGGGGCAGGAGGCAACCCTCGCCATCCGCCCGGAGAAGCTGCTCATTTCGAAGGAACGTCCCGAGGGCGCCAATGCCTTCCAGGGCACGGTGAAGGACCTTGCCTATTTCGGCAAGGACAGCCTCTATCGCGTGGTGCTGCCGTCGGGCGCGCTGGTGCAGGCCCACGCGGTCAATGCCCGGCGCGGCGGCGAGGGCTCGCGCGCCGCCGGCTGGGATGACCGGGTGTGGATCTCCTTCGCGCCATCCTCCGCCATCGTGCTGGCGGGGTGAGATGATGGATCGCAAGGGCCTGCAGCGCTGGTTCGACCGCAAAGGCTGGTCCAACCTGCTGATCGGCGTGCCCTATGTCTGGCTGCTGTTCTTCTTCCTCCTGCCCTTCCTCATCGTCATCGCGATGAGTGTCGCCACCAAGACGGCGACAGCGCCGCCCATCTCGTTCGGCGGCGATTATCCGCTGGTCAATCTCCAGGGCTATGCGCGCGCGGTTACGGACACACTCTATTTCCGCGCCTTCATCACCTCGCTGGTGAGTGCCGGCATCGCGACGGCCCTGTGCCTGCTCATCGGCTATCCCATGGCGCTGGGCCTCACCCGCGTGTCGAAGAGCTGGCGCAACATCCTGCTCATGCTGGTGATCCTGCCCTTCTGGACCTCCTTCCTGCTGCGCGTCTATGCCTGGATGGGGCTGATGGGCCGCTCGAGCTGGTTCAACGTGGGGCTCACCAAGATCTGGAACGCCATCGTGCCGCAAGGCTGGGCCGTCGACTTCATGCCGATGATGCACTCGAACTTCGCCGTCGTGCTGGTGATGGTTTATACCTACCTGCCCTTCATGATCCTGCCGCTCTATGCCAGCCTCGAGCGCCTCGACCCGGCGCTTGACGAGGCGGCCCTCGATCTCGGTTCCAGGCCCTGGCAGGTGTTCCTCGATGTGACGCTGCCGCAGAGCATTCCCGGCATCGTGGCGGGCGGCATGCTGGTCTTCATCCCGGCCGCCGGCGAACTCGTGATCCCGACACTGGTGGGCGACGCCGCAAGCCCGATGATCGGGCGGGTGATCTCCGACCAGTTCTCCGCGGCGCGCGACTGGCCCATGGCGTCGGCCATTGCCGTGGTGCTGCTGGTGCTCATGGTGGGGCCTGCCGTGATCTATGGCCATTTCCAGGCCAAGGCGGAGGGTTCAAAGTGAAGCGCCGTCACAGTTTCCTGGTCTCGATGCTGGCCTTCGGCTTCGCTTTTTTCTACATCCCCATCCTGTCGATGATCGTCTACTCCTTCAACGCCTCGCGGCTCGCCAGCGTATGGGGCGGATTCTCGACCAAGTGGTATTTCGCTCTGTTTTCCAACAAGCAGGTGCTCGATGCGCTGGTTCTGTCGCTGGAGATCGCGCTGGTCTCCGCCACCATCGCCACCATCCTCGGCGCCATGGCGGGGATCGCACTTGCGCGATTCCCGAGTTTCCGCGGCCGGCTGCTGTTCTCCGGCCTCGTCACCGCGCCCCTGATCATGCCGGAGGTGATCACCGGCATCTCGTCGCTGATGTTCTTCATCCTGATGGCGGATTGGATCGGCTGGCCGGGCGAGCGCGGCTTCACCACGGTGACGCTCGCCCACATCACCTTCTCCATGGTTTTCGTCACCACCATCGTGCAGGCCCGCATGCTGCAGTCGGACCGGTCGATCGAGGAAGCGGCGATGGACCTGGGATCGCGGCCCTGGCAGGTGATGCGCGACGTGACCATTCCGGTGATCTCGCCCGCCATCATGTCCGGCTGGCTGCTGGCCTTCACCATCTCGCTCGACGATGTGGTCATCACCTCCTTCACCACGGGGCCTGGCAGCACCACGCTGCCGCTGCTCATCTGGTCCAAGGTGAAGCTTGGCGTAACGCCCGACATCAATGCCCTGGCAACCCTGATGGTGAGCGTCGTGGCGATCGGCGTGGCGGTTGCCGGCATTGCCATGAACCGCGCCGGGCGCCGCCGCCAGTTGGACGAGCAAATGGCATTCCGCGCCAATGGATGAAACGCTGCAGCTGCTGCACACGCCTCTTGGCATCCCGGGTTCGGGCCGCGTGCGCTATGGCGCGGCGATGGAACTGTTCCGCCAGGGCGTGCTGAGCGAGGCGCAGCTCGATCTCTATCGCGAGGCCTCGCCCTTCGACGCGCGCGACCCCGCCACACTGCTGCAGGAACGCGGGCTGCCACCGGTGCTGCCTCTGCCCGGTTCGGCGGCCAGCGTCCTGCGGCGGCTGCTTGCGGCCGCGGGCGACTACCTCGCGGATCTCACCCACCCCGGCCATGAGGACGTGCGCCGCGGTCTGGCGCGCTGCGGGCCTGAGGCGGGCCACAGTCCGGCAAAGCAGCACCCGGTCGTCGAGCGCTGGCTGGAGACGGCCCTTCGCCACGCAGCAGAACATGCCCCGCATCTCGCGGACGCGATTGCGGCGGCCGCACCCCATCTCGCCTGGATCAGCTATGACCGTTACCCTCGCCACGAGATCGGCGAGAGCTTCGCCGAAGGCCATGCCTTTGCGGCGATCGCCGGCGGTGATGCGCCCTTCCCAGCGGCGGATTTCGAACTGGGCCTGTTCCTCATCGCGCCGCATGTGCTCTACCGCGATCATTGCCACCGCGCGCCGGAACTCTACGCGCCACTCACGGGGCCCCACGGCTGGCGTTTCGCGCCGGAACGCCCGCTCATCGTCAAGCCCGCAGGCGAGCCGGTGTGGAACCCATCCCTGCAGCCGCATCTGACGAAGGTGGGGGCCGTGCCTTTCCTCTGCCTGTTCGTATGGACACGGGACGTGGCCGAGGCAGCCAGGGTCATGCCTGCCGGTGACTGGGCCGAAATCGAGGCCGCAGAACTGGCCGCTGCCCAGCGGGCAAGCTAGCACCGCATCAATGCTGTTTCATGGCGCCGGCTTCCGGCCCTTCATCCCGTTCACGTGGAGGTCTGGCTGCGCTTTACCTGCCGCAGTGATTCTGGCAGCTTGCGCGTTCGTCAGTCACGAAGACCCAGTAACCTGGCAACATGACGGTTGATCTTCAGTGTACGGCGGTTGGGCCAAGGAGGCAGAAAAATGCACATCGCGGTGACGGGTGCTACGGGCTTTCTGGGTAGGCACGTCGTTCCTGCCTTGCTGTCAAGGGGTGCGCGCGTTACCGCCATGATGCGAACCGCAAGCAACCCCAAGCCATGGCTGGAGGGATGCTCCATGGCTCACCTCGACATGGCGGAACCGCGGAGCGATGCCTTTGATCTGCTGGGGCGGCCAGACTGTGTCTTGCACATGGCGTGGCACGGACTGCCCAACTACAATTCCGCACACCATTTTGAGGTTGAACTTCCGCGGCAATATCTCTTTCTGAAATACCTCTTGATGGGCGGCCTCGGGCGGCTTTTGGTGACGGGCACCTGTTTCGAATACGGCATGCAGCCGGGAGCGCTGGCGGAGACGGACCCCACCCGCCCCTCCAATCCATATGGGTTTGCCAAGGATGCACTTCGTCGCGAGATAGAATTCCTGAAGCGGAACCTTTCCTTTTCCTTGGTGTGGGCCCGGCTCTTCTATACATTTGGCGATGGTCAGCCGGAGACGTCCCTGTTCGGGCAGTTCCTGCGCGCGGCATCCCGCGGCGAGGCTCTGTTCAACATGTCGCCCGGCGACCAGTTGCGCGACTATCTTCCAGCACCCGTCATGGGCGACATGATTGCCCGGCTTGCCCTGGGACATGGCGATCCTGGACCCGTCAATGTTTGTTCAGGCAAGCCCGTTTCGGTCCGCAGTCTGGTTGAAGGCTGGATCCGGGAACGTGGTGTGCGCATGGAGCTCAACCTTGGGCATTTTTCCTATTCCGACCTTGAGCCCCTTGCCTTCTGGGGTGACGCCACCAAGATCAGGCGCTTGCTTTCCATGCCTGACGGTGCGGGCAGGAATCTCACCACGATTCGTTCAACTGAAGGAAATCTGCCTTGACACAGCATGAAAAAGAGGTCGCTGAGCGGGTCACCCGGTGGTGGGCGGACGACACGCTCGTTGCCGAGGCTGGCGCTTTCCTGCGCGCCAGTTCCGCTGCGCTTTACCCCTACAATTTTTTCTGGTTGGGCCGCCCGATCATCCAGTATCCGCAGGATATCGTCGCAACACAGGAGCTGATCTGGCAGGTGAAGCCTGACCTCATCATCGAAACTGGCATTGCGCATGGGGGTTCGCTCATCCTCAGTGCATCGATCCTTGCACTGATTGAGTATGCCGAAGCCGTCGAGAGCGGAAAACCACTTGACCCGAGTAAGCCACGGCGGCGCGTGCTTGGAGTCGACATAGACATACGATCCCACAATCGCGCGGCCGTCGAGGCTCATCCGCTGCGCCACCGCATCGACATGATCCAGGGGTCTTCGGCCGACCGGAAGGTGATCGAAAGCGTCAGGGCCCGGGCAAGTTCATTCAATCGGGTCATGGTGCTCCTCGATTCCAACCACACGCATGAACATGTGCTGGCAGAACTCGAGGCATATGCCCCACTCACCAGCGTTGGGAGTTACTGTGTCGTGTACGACACATTGATCGAAGACATGCCGGAAGGGCATTACCCGGACCGCCCCTGGGGCAAGGGCAACAATCCCAAGACGGCGGTGCGGGAATATCTGAAGCATCATGATGAGTTCGAAATCGACAAGCTGATGGATACCAAGCTTCTCATCACGGTGGCATCGGACGGCTTCCTGAAGAGAACAAGATGACCGGCCGGCCGGCGGCGGATCAATCCGCGGTCTCCGGCCCGTCTTGGCCGGCGTAGTCAGGGTAATGGGCATCGCGTTCGGAGATGACCGCCGGGTGCGCAGGCCAGTCGATCGCGAAGGTGGGATCGTTCCAGCGAACACCCTTGCCGAAGCCAGGCTCGAAGATGCGTCCCATGTGGTAGAGCACGTCGGAATCGGGTTCCAGCGTGATGTAGCCATGCGCGAAGCCTTCGGGAATGAAAATCCCGGCCGATGAAGTTGCATCAAGCCGGATGCCGAACCAGCGGCAATATGTGGCGCTGGTTGGCCGCAGATCCAGCGCCACGTCATAGATGGCGCCGCGCGTCACATGCACAAGCTTTGCTTCCGCCCTGGGCGGATCCTGATAATGCATGCCCCGCAATGTGTGCCGCGCCGGGTTGCGTGACAGATTGACCTGCATGGGCGTGAAGCCAAGCCCGGCGGCTGCGAAGGTCTCGCCACAATAGAATCTCGTAAAGGCGCCGCGCTCATCCTTTGCGGTGTCAGCCGTCACGACAGCGAGGCCGGGGATGGACACGGCGGATATCCTCATGTCACAACTGCCGCAGCTTCGGCGATGCAACAACGAAGTGGCCACCCCATTCGCGCACATAGGCATGTTCGGCAGCGATTTCCCCGACGAGGTTCCACGGCAGGATAAGAATGGCTTTTGGACGCGCCGTCCGCAAGAGATCCGGAGGTGCGACGGGAATGTGGGAGCCCGGCAGCAGCTTTCCTTGCTTCCGGGGATTGCGGTCGACAGCGAAGCCGATATCGGCGGGCCCTACGCCGCAATAGTTCAGGAAGGTGTTTCCCTTGGCCGCCGCGCCATAGGCAGCGACGTGCTCGCCGCGCTTCCGGATCGCGGCCAGATAGTCCAGCAGGTCATCGCGCATGAGCCGTGCCCGTGACGCAAAATCACGGTAGCCGCGGGGCTGATCGAGTGCGGCTGCCGTTTCATCCTGCCGGAGCGCAGCCACACGCGCGGTTTCATCGTGGTCTGCGCCTTGAAGGCAGACAAAGACGCGCAGGCTGCCGCCATGCGTGGATAATTTCTCGACATCGAAGATGCGCATTCCGTTCTGTTTCAGGATGCGGTCCACGATGGTCAGCGACAGATAGGAATAGTGCTCGTGATAGATCGTGTCGAACTGGCAGCCGGAAATCATGCTTAGAAGGTGGGGAAATTCGAAACAGGCGACACCCTGCGGCTTCAACACCAGCGGAAAACCCGCCACGAAACCGCTGATGTCCGGTACGTGGGCCAGTACATTGTTGGCAATCATCAGATCAGCCCTGATTCCCGTGCCGGCGAGGTGCCGCGCCGTATCGCGGTTGAAGAAGGCCACCATGGTCTCAACGCCACGGGCCTGCGCGGCTTCCGCGCAATTTCCGGCGGGCTCTATGCCAAGGCAGGGAATGTTCCGGGCGACAAAGTGCTGAAGCAAATAACCGTCGTTTGACGCGATCTCGATGACCATTGAGTCCGGCCCCAGCACGAAGCGTTGGGCCGCCTCATCGGTGAATCGCTTGGCATGGGCAACCCATGAGGACGAATAGGACGAGAAATAGGCATAGTTCGCGTCGAATATTGTCTCAGCCGGAATGCTCTCCTCGACCTGGACGAGGTAGCAGGCCTCACAGATCATGATGCGCAGCGGAAAGCGCGGTTCTGCTGCGATGGCAGCAGGGCTGGGTTCGAGATAGCTGTTGGCAAGCGGCTGCTGGCCGAGATCAATAAGTTCGAGAGCCAGAGGCGATTGGCAATAGCGGCAGGGCACGCTCATTCAGCATGCTCCCGTATCGCGCCATAGCCCTCGATTTGCGCGAGAGTCAGCGCCCGCATGTCCTTGCCTTCGGACCACTGCCGGTACCAGCCGGCAGTCCATGCAATGGCGAGATCGGCCGGAAGCCGGTCCTGCCAGCCAAGGCTGCTGCGGGCAAGATCGCTGTTAAGCAGGAGAAGGCCCGATTCGCGATCGTCGTGCTGCGCCGCATGGGTGATCTGCGATGACGAACCGAGCGCGTCCCGCATGGCAATTGCGATCGATTCCACGGTCACTGCGCGTCTGCCGCCGGGCCCGAAGTTGAGCGCGCGCGGCAGGCCTGCCGGGGCGCTGACAAGCGTCTCCGCAAAGAGGAGATATCCGCACAGGCAGTCAAGCACATGCTGCCAGGGCCGCACCGAACGGGGGTGGCGCAGCAGGATGGACCTATTGCCAGCCGCGGCACGAACGCAGTCTGGCACAATCCGGTCGACAGCGAAGTCGCCGCCGCCGATCACGTTGCCCGCCCTTGCCGTCGCAATTGCCGGCCGCCCGGTGGGGAAGAAGCATTCCGCATAGCTCCTGATGACAATCTCGCAGGCCGCCTTGGATGCTGAGTAGGGATCCTTGCCGCCTAGCGCGTCATCTTCACGATACGGCCGCTCGCGTCCGTCGTTCAGATAGACCTTGTCGCTCGTGACGAAGACCGCAGCGTCGATGCCCTCCGCGTTTCTCACGCCCTCGAGAAGATTGAGCGTTCCGTTCACATTGGTTTCGAATGTCTGTCGCGGGTCCGCCAGTGACTGGCGTACGAGCGCCTGCGCCGCGAGGTGGAACACGACGGAAGGCCTGCTCTCGCGCACGGCATGAGCAAGCGCCGCGGCATCGCGAATGTCGAGCATGATCCCTGAACAGGCTTCATCGGCACGCGCTGCGTTGGCGAGTGACGGTCCCGCAGGCGGCGGCAGCGCGACAGCGCTGATCACGGCGCCAAGGCGCTTCAGCCACAGCGCGAGCCACGCGCCCTTGAAGCCGGTGTGTCCTGTCAACAGAACGCGCCGGCCCTCCCAGAAATTCGCATCGGGAAGCCTGCCTACCATATCTTCCAGGGCGCCTGTCCCGACTGCCACAGGGTTTCGAGATGCTGCTTGTCGCGCAGCGTATCCATAGGCTGCCAGAAACCATCGTGACGATAGGCCATCAATTCTCCGGCCGCGGTGAGCTTTTCGAGAGGGCCACGTTCCCAGACAGTCTGGTCATCCTCGATGGCATCCAGCGCGCGGCGTTCGAGGACAAAGAAGCCGCCACTGATGTATGTGCCGTCTCCGGGGGGTTTCTCCGTGAAACGCTCCACTCGCGAACTCTTGAGGTCGAGGGACCCGAAACGTCCGGGCGGGTTTACGGCAGTCAGCGTGGCTGCCTTGCCGTGGTTCTTGTGAAATGCGATGAGCTTGCCAATATCGACATTGCTCACGCCATCGCCGTAGGTCATGCAGAACGGACCGTCGCCCAGATAGCGCGTCACCCTTCGGAGCCGGCCGCCCGTCATCGTGTCGAGTCCGGTTTCCGACAACGTCACCCGCCAGGGTTCCGTTACCGCCTCGTGGAACTCCATGGAGCCTGTACTGGTGTCCACCGTTACGTCCGCGCCATGCAGGTAGTAATTGGCGAAGAACTCCTTGATGACATATCCCTTGTAGCCGAGGCAAATGACGAAATCGGTGATGCCGTGAGCGGCATATATCTTCATGACATGCCACAGGATGGGCCGGCCTCCGATCTCCACCATGGGCTTCGGCCGGAGCGTGGATTCTTCGGAGATGCGGGTACCGTAGCCCCCCGCCAAGATCACCGCCTTCATCGCATCATCTGCCCAGATTCCCCGATCCGCCATCCGTCACTCGCCGGACGGCCTTATAAAACCGTAACGATCGCCTATCAATCCTTAAAGCCTGCCTGCCGCGCCCGTGCAACCGCAAGCCTTGGGCGACGGCATAGTTCCAGCGCGCATCCGGCAGCCGAAACCTTAACCAATATGGAACCGGCAACCGCTTAGGCTGATCGCGGCGCGTTCCGGGAAAGGGGCGTGACGGAAGGAAAATGGCTGACAACATCCGTTACAGTATCGTCATTCCGATCTTCAACGAGGCGGAAGTGATTCCGGAGCTCATTCTCCGGCTTGACAAGCTGATCGCCCAGCTTGACGGCAGCGTCGAGGTCCTGCTTGTCGATGACGGCAGCCGTGATGACTCGGCATTCATGCTGCGGGAGAAGGCGCGGCACGACCCGCGCTACCGTCTGTTGCGCATGTCGCGCAACTTCGGCCACCAAATCGCCATAACGGCTGGGCTGGACCATGCATCGGGCGACGCGGTGATCGTGATGGATGCGGATCTCCAGGATCCGCCGGAGGTGGTCCTTGCCATGATAGGCAAGTGGAAAGAGGGTTGGGAAATCGTCTCGGGAAGGAGAAGCCGCCGGGAAAACGAAACGCTGTTCAAGCGGCTTTCCGCCTACATCTATTATCGCATTCTGCGCCGTTTCAGCTCGGTCGGAATTGACCCGGACGTCGGCGACTTCCGCCTGCTCGACCGTCAGGTCGTGGAATCCTTCCGGTCCATGCGCGAGCAGGACAGGTTCGTCCGCGGCATGATCAGCTGGCTGGGTTTCCGCCAAACCTACGTAGAATATGTTCGCCAAGGCCGCCATGCAGGAAAGACGAAATACCCGCTGATCAAGATGATCCGGCTTGCGTTGAGCGGCATCATTGGCTTTTCCGACGCACCGCTCCGCATGGCGTTCTGGTTCGGAACCGCGGTTTCTCTTGCAGCGCTCGCCTATGGCATCATCGTGATCATCAACTGGCTGTTGCATGACGCCACCGTGCAGGGCTGGGCTTCGACCGTCGTGATCCTTTCCCTTCTGGGTGGCATCAACCTGATGACCATGGGCATTGTCGGCCTCTATGTGGGACGGATATTCTCGCAGGTTAAGGAGCGGCCTCTCTACGTACTCCGGCAAGATCACGACAGGGATCGCCAACCCCGGGTTGGTCATTAGACGCAGCCAAATGCTTGTATGTTCAAGCAAATTGCGTTAAGCGGACGGGGCATGAAAGAAGGCCCATGACCCGTGTAACCATCTGTATACCAGTCCGGAATGGCGACAATTATCTTGAACAGGCGCTGGCCTCCATTGCCATGCAAACCTGCCCGGCCGACAGGGTCCTCGTCAGCGACAACGCATCGACTGACCGCACGGCCGACATACTGGAGGCGTGGAAGCAGCGCCTTCCGCTGGAGGTGATCCGTCAGCCCGCGCTGGTTTCGATGGTCGAGAACTTCAACGGTCTCCTCGACCGGGTTGAAGATCCCTTTTACATGGTCCTCTCCCACGACGACTATCTGAATGCGCCAGATGCCATATCCTCGGCACGTGCGGTGCTGGAGGCCAATAGCGACGTTTCCGCCGTTTACTGCGATCTGGCCTATGTCGGCGAAAAACGCCGTAGGCTTGCAACGCGCCGCTTCCATCGCACGGGCCGTTTCGACGCCGACGAGGCAGGCCGCCAATCGATATTCAAGACGCGCAACATGTTCGGCATCCCCTTGCTCGTCCGCAGGAGCGCCCTCGGCCCTCACCGGTATGATCCCGCCTTCCGCTATGGCCCGGATCTGGATCTCTCATGGCGGATTTCCAGGCTCCAGCCGGCCTGGCATATTCCGCGCGCCTTGATCGCCAATCGCTATCATGCTGGCAACAGTACCTGGGGCTGGCTCGGTGGCGCCGCCGATGAGTATCTTCGACTGGCTTCAAAGCATGGGATGCGGATTTCGCCTGTGCTTCGCGCGCAAATCCGGCTGCGCTGCTGGAGCGTGGGCCAGCAAAGGCGCTTGTTTGGCGCTTATGAGCGGCTGGTGTCCCGCCTTGGCTGAGAATGACGGCAAGACAGGATTGGCGCGCCACAGTCTTTCCCCGCAGATCATCCGCTATGCGCTCGTCGGCTCGTTCAACACCGCAAGCAGTTTCGCCGTCTATGCGCTGCTCACGTGGATAGGCCTGCCTGTCGCCCTCGCGAGCTTCGGCGCTCTCGCATTTGGCATTTGCCTCAGCTTTGTGACGCTTGGCCGCCTGGTCTTCCTGAGCACACTGCGCGGCCGTTTCTTCCGTTTTGTCGCGGTCTGGATGCTTCTCTATGCCGTGAACCTTGGCATCATCTCGCTGCTCATGCATTTCGGCTTGGGGCCATATGTTTCAGGCCTGCTTGCAGCCATGCCGACGGTCGCAACGGCGTTCATGCTGCAGCGTATCTATGTTTTCCGGTAATCGGCCTGCCGCGAAGAGAGGAAATGATGATGCATAACATCCTCCCGGCCTGGTGGGTATGGGCGGCGCCGGCCGCCTTCGTGGCGGTGCTCGTCCATGCCTTCAACCCCAAGCGCAAGAAGCAATTCGAGCAAGAGGCCCGGGTGCCGCTCAAGGACGATCCACCGCGCAAGCGAGCCGCGCCCCGCTGCGCTTGACAGGAGGAGCGCGCGAGTGTCTTCCTCCGCCCGAACAGGAGCGCCGCGCTGTTCCGGGCCGCGGCGCTGACGCCAAGCCTCAGCCGGCGAAGCGCGCGCTCAAGCCGCCATCCGCGCGCCAGTTGGCGCCGGTGACGAAGGAGGCCTCGTCCGACAGCAGAAAGGCCACGCAATTGGCGATTTCCGCCGGTGAGCCCATGCGGCCCATGGGGTGCACGTCCAGCACCTTCTGGCGCAGCGCGGCGTCGTGTTTTTCGAAGAACTCCTTCACCAGGAAGGTTTCTGTATAGCCCGGCGACAGCGCGTTGACCCTGATCTGGTGCTTGCCCATGTCGAGCGCCAGCGAGCGGGTGAGGCCCACGAGGCCGGACTTCGCCGCGGCATAGGGGAAGAAGCCGGGATAGGTCATGTCGGCATGGATCGAGGCGATATTGACGATGCTGCCGCGCCGGGCCGCGATCATGCCGGGCAGCACCTGGCGGGCCACCAGCCAGGCGGCCTTGAGGTCGACCGCGAAGACGTCATCCCAGTCGGCCTCGGTCATGGCCACCGGGTCGGCATAGGAATTACGCCCGGCATTGTTGACGAGGCCGGTGACCGGGCCGAAGCGGGCCACACCGGCATCATGGACGCGCGCGATGTCGGCGGCGGAGGTGACGCTGCCGGCGCCGAAGTGGCAGCGGCCCGCGGCCCCGAGAGAGGCGAGAAACTCCTCCCCCGTCGTCTGCTCGATGTCGATGAAGCTGACGCTGGCGCCCTCGGCAAGCGCTTTCGCGACGATGGCTGCGCCGATGCCCCGGCTGCCGCCGGTGACGAGCACGTGCTGGCCTTCGAGTCTCCCCGCCATCACCAGTCCGCCACGCTGCCGTCGTGCTGGTGCCACTGGATGGGTTGCACTTCGGCGAAGGGATATTTCTGCGCCGCCTCGAAATTGATTTCCACACCGGTACCGGGCGCCATGCTGGGTTCGACATAACCGCCGATAATGGGGGTGACGCCGGAGACGATCTCGTCGCGCCACGGCACGTCGGAGCGCATCACTTCCTGGATCAGGAAGTTGGGCGTGGCGAAACCGAGGTGAATGTTCACCATGGTGGCGATGGGGCCCAGCGGGTTGTGCGGCGCCATGGAAACGCCGAAGGCATCGCACAGCGCGGCAATGCGCTTCACCTCGGTGAGGCCGCCGGCATGGCAGACGTCGGGCTGCGCCACGGCGATGGCTTCGGCCTGCAGCAGGTGCAGGAACTCGTGGCGGTGGACGAGGCGCTCGCCCGCCGCGATGGGCACGCGCGTGGCGCGCGCCACGCGGGCCGTGCCGCGCCAATCCTCGGGCTGGCAGGGCTCCTCGATGAAGAAGGGCCGGTAGGGCTCCAGCACCTGCGCATACTGGATCGCCATGGCTGCGGTGGTGCGGCCGTGCAAATCGACCATGATGTCCATGTCATCGCCTCCGCCCTCGCGCGCCGCCGCCATCAGCGCCGCGGCCTCGCGCAGCGCGGCGAGCCCGTCGAGCGGGGCGGTTTTGCCGACGGCGAGAATCTTCACCGCGGTGAAGCCGTCGGCGCGCGACTGCGCCGCCTTGTCGCGGAACGAGGCCACGGCGGCGGAGTTGTAGACCGCGTCCGAATTGCCGCCGCCCAGATGGTCATACATGCGAAGGCGCTTGCGGCAGAGGCCGCCGAGCAGCTGCCACAGCGGAATCCCGAGGTGCTTGGCCTTGATGTCATGCAGCGCCTGGTCGATGCCGGAGAGCGCCGACATGGTGACAATGCCGCCTTTGAAGAAGGGATGGCGAAACATGACCTGCCACAGGTGCTCGGTGTTTAGCGGGTCCTCGCCCATGATGAGCTGCGCCAGGTCGCCGATGGCGCCGGCCACCGCGCGCGTCTGGAACTCCAGCGTCGCCTCGCCGAGGCCGTAAAGGCCGGGCACATCGGTCTCCACCCGCACGAAAATCCAGTTGCGGAGCTTCGCATTGACCAAGAAGCTCTTGACGGCCGTGATCTTCATGTCAGCGCCCGGTGATCGACTGGCGGCGGATGCGGCGCTCGATGATGGTCTGCAGCACCACCGACACGACGATGACGAGGCCGAAGCACAGCTGCGTGTAGAAGGCGTTGATGCCCGCCGACACGATGCCGGCGTTGATCGCGCCGATGATATAGGAGGCGACGAAGGACCCGACGATCGAGCCGGTGCCGCCGAACACCGATGTGCCGCCGAGGAAGACCGACGCGATGGTGTTGAGCAGGAAGCCGTCGCCCGTGGTCGGCCAGAAATAATAGCCGTAGATCGAGGTCATGATTCCGGCAAGCACGGCGATGACGCCGGTGAGCACGAAGGCCCGCGTCTTGACGCTGACGACGTCGACGCCCATCAGCCGCGCCGATGTGGGATTGTCGCCGACGAGAAAGACATGCGCGCCGAAGCGCGAGCGGTTGAGCAGCACCCACAGCACGATGGCGACGGCGATCATCCACAGCGTCTGCACGGGAACGCCCCACACCGGCTCGCGGAAGATGGCGTGGAGGGCGGGGTACTTGTCGGCCGTCAGCGGCACGCCGGTGCCGTTCATCAGAACGAGTTCGAGGCCGCGGAACAGGAAGGAGGTGCCGATGGTGATAACGAGCGAGGGAATGTTGAGCCTTGCCACCAGCGTGCCGTTGATCCAGCCGCAGATGGCGCCCGTGGCGAAGGCGCCGAGCAGTGCAATGGGCCAGGGAACGCCGGCCTGGGCGAGCAGGCAGAAGGCCGCCGTGCCGAGCGCCATGATCGAGGGAAAGGACAGGTCGATCTCGCCGGTGATGACGACGAAGGTCAACGCCAGCGCGATGATGCCGAATTGCGGCGTGGTCTGGGCGAAGGCCTTGTAGATGTCGATATTGGTGAAGACGGCGGGCGCGGCCATCACGAAGCCCAGCCACATGGCCAGCCCCACGCCGATGATGCCGAGCTGCGAGCCGTAGCGGCGGAGCCAGGAGGGCGGGGCCACGCGGTTGTCGGCCGGCCTTGCCTTTGCGGTGTCAGTCGGCATGGTGTCCTCTCAATGCAGCGAGCCGGTGCGGGCGACGTGGTAGAGCCGCTCGATCAGCTGGTCCATGGTGATCTGACTCTTGTCGTAGACGCCGGCCACCTTGCCGCGGTCCAGCACATAGAGCCTGTCGACCACGGGATAGACGTGGAAGATGTTGTGGTCGATGAAGATCGCCGATTTGCCGGCCTTCTTGATGTTGCCGACGAAGTCCAGCGTCTTCCTGGTCTCGGTCAGCGACAGGCCCATGGTCGGCTCGTCGAGGATGACGAGTTCGGCGTCGAAATAGAGGGCGCGGGTGATGGCCACGCCCTGTTTCTCGCCGCCGGACATGGTGGTGACGATGTTGTCCGGGTGCACGGCGGCCGACGTGAAGCCCATATGCTCGCTCATCAGGCGCGCGCATTCGGCCCGCATGCGGTTGACGTCGAGCAGGCCCCACTTGGTGCGCAGCTCGCGCCCCATGAACATGTTGCGCCAGATCGGCTGCTTCTCGCACAGGGCCCGTTCCTGGTAGACGGTTTCGATTCCCAGCCCGCGGGCGCGCGCCACCGACCAGTCGTCGATGCGCTTGCCTTTGAAGAAGATGTCGCCGCCGGAGTCGGGGCGGTGGAAGCCCATCACGGTCTTGACCAGGGTCGATTTGCCGGCGCCATTGTCGCCCAGCAGGCCGACGATCTCGCCCGGATAGACCTTGAAGTCGATGCCGGACAGCGAGCGCACCTCGCCGAAGGTCTTGGACACGTTGCGGAGTTCGATCACCGGCACGGATGCCGCGCCGTCCTTGTTCGCCTGTGACATGAGGCCTCTTGCAGCAGGAATGAAAACGGCGGCCCCCATTGCGGGAGGCCGCCGCAGCGGCGCGTCAGCGGATCTCGACGGCGGCCAGCGGCGCCACCGCGTCGACATTGGTCGCGTCGACGAAGGCGCCGGCGGTGTTGATGTCGAGGCCGGAGAAGCCATATTTCTTGGTGAGGCAGATGTTGAGGATCGGGATATAGCCCTGCAGGAACGGCTGCTGGTCGATGACCAGGTTCTGGAAGCCTTCCTTCACCGCCTGGGCGGTGTTGGGCGACATGTCGAAGCCCGCGAAATAGACCTGCCCCGGCTTCAGCGAGGCGGCCTTGGCATAGACGCCGACGTTGGAAGTGAGGCCGCCATGATCGGTGACCACGATCTTGACGCCGGGGTTGGCTCCCATGACGCCGACGAAAGTGGCGGTGCCGGCATTCGGGTCAGCGTTGGTGGCGGCGTCGATCTCCTGGTAGATGACCTTGGCGCCGGCCTTCTCGAAGGCGTCGATCACGCCCACGGTGCGCTGGCCGCGGTCGCCGCCCTGGCCCTTGAGGCCCCAGACGAAGACGCTGTCGCCCGACTGCAGCTTGGCGCGTTTCGCGGCTTCCGAGCCCAGCGCGAAGCCGGCGCTGTAGTTCGGCGCGCCGACATAGCCGAAGCCATTGGCGGCGAATTTCTTCTGGCTGTCGGGCAGCGCTGTGTTGAGGCTGGTGAAGATCGTGCCTTGGGCGAAGGCCTGATCGACGATCGGGCCGGTGGCCGCCTCGCCGGCGAAGCCATAGGTGGCGATGCCATCCACCTTGGTGGCCACCGCCTGCTGGATCTGCTGGAGCATCTTGTTGGGATCCCAGTCAGAGAAATAATAGGTCACCGTCGGCCCAAGGTCGGCCTCGGCCTGGCGGAAGCCGTTATAGACGTTGTTGGCGAAGACGCCGCCCTGCGGCCCGCCTGGGAAGGCGGCGATCTTCACGCCCTCGCACCACTTCGGCGTGGGTTCCGCCGCGCTGGCGGCGCCGAAGGTCAAGGCAAGGGCGGCCGCCGAGGCGGCGGCAAGCGAAACGAACTTCAGAATCATGAGTGTCCTCCCGAGACGAGTGTGTGACGCCGGCTTGAAGGCCGGTCTCTGGGCCGGATGGCGCCAGGCAGTGACGGTAAAGTAGTCATACAACTCTGTAAAGACGGATTCTGGAGGTGAGTGACCACCCTCGCCGGAGACTTGCAGAACAGGGGCTTTTGGCGCAAGCTGCCGGTGTTGGTGGTGTTGCTCCGCAACATCGCCATTGTGCTTTGCAGCAAAAGTTATATTACAAGTTGATGCCTCACGCCCCGCCCGCCGGGCTCCGCCCCTCCGCCATCAGCGTTGCCGAACGCCTGAGCGAGCACGTGCTGGGGCAGATGACGCCGGGCATGCGCCTGCCCAGCGAGTCCGATCTGGCGGAGCGTTATGGCGTGAGCCGCGTCACCATGCGCGAGGCGGTGAAGATGCTGGCGGGGCGCGGCCTGCTTGACGTGGCGCGCGGCCGCCGCGCCATCGTGCGCCAGCCGGATGGCTCGGTCTTTGCGGAGTTCCTCACCTCGCTCTTGCGCACCGACCCCAAGTGCCTGTTCGACCTCATTCAGGTGCGGCGCTCGCTGGAGATCCAGTCGGTCACCATGGCCGCCCGCCAGGCGAGCCGCGCTGGGCTGATGGCGGCGGAAGCCGCGCTGGAGCGCATGCGCGCCGCGGCCGCCGAGGTGAACAAGAACGCGGAGGGTGCGGAGCTGCGCTTCCACCAGGCCGATGTGGAGTTCCACGAGGCGATCGCGCTGGCCAGCGGCAACCGCGTGCTGTCCTACCTGTTCGAGGGCATGGCCTCGGCGCTGCGCGAGAGCTTCCATGCCAGCCGCCGCGGCCAGCAGCTGCGCGGCGTGACGCTGAAGCAATCGGTGGCCGCCCACACCCATATCCTCGCCTGCGTGAAGGCGGGCGATGCCAAGGGCGCCACCGAGGCGATGACGCGCCTCATCGACGACGCCGAGCGCGACATCCGCGCCGCCTACGGCCCGCCTGTCACGCTGTGAATGCGGGAAACGGCCCGAGCCGGTCCGCCATCTGCGCGAGCAGGGCGAGTTCGGCCTCCTCGGGGCGCAGCGCTGGCGCGCGGTCGAACACGGCCAGCCCGGCGCGCGCCGCAAACAGCCGCTTGCCATAGCAGACGAGGTGCTCGAGCGAGCGCATGGCGAAGCCGATGGCGGGCAGCGTTTCCTGGTGCAGGGCCAGCGCCGCCGCGCGCGCTCCGGCATCGAAGAGCTGCATGACACGCGCCCCATAGTCGGCGAGATCGGGGGCCAGCAGGAAGCCGTCGCAGCCGGCCTCCAGGCATTCGATCATCTCAAGCCCGCCGCGGCCGTTGAAAACGCGGAAGTCCGGGCCCGCCAGCGCCTTCAGCCGCGCCGCATCGTTGGCCGTGGCCTCCGCCTTGATGATGCGGAAGTTGGCATGCCGGCGGCGCAGCGCATCGATGTCGCGGTCGGCCAGGCCGCGGCCCAGATATTGCGGCGCGTTCTGTATGGCGCAGGGAAGCTCCGTCTCCGCCATCACGCGGCTGAAGAAAGCGATGTATTCCTCGGCCGGGTAGCTGCCCACCTGCGGCGGCTGCAGCACCAGCCACTGGGCCCCGGCCCGTTCCGCCACGCGCAGCAGCGCCACCTGTTCGCCAACCGATTGACCGCCGATGGTGAATCCCAGCGTGCTGCGCCGGTTCACGTCCTCCGCCGTCCAGTCGATAACGCGGCAGCGCTCGGCGAAACTGAGCTTCGCCACCTCGGTGGCAAGGCCGAGCGCCGCGATGCCCGCCACGCCGGCGGCAAGGCAGAGCTCCACCTGCTGGCGCATGGCGGCGCGCGACAGCTCCTCGCGCGAGTCGAAGAAGGCAAAAACGATTGCATGCACGCCACGATTCATGATCCCGTCAGCCGAATTGGGGAGACAACGCGAATGATGCATAACATCCTCCCGGCCTGGTGGGTATGGGCGGCGCCGGCCGCCTTCGTGGCGGTGCTCGTCCATGCCTTCAACCCCAAGCGCAAGAAGCAATTCGAGCAAGAGGCCCGGGTGCGGCTCAAGGACGATCCCCCGCGCAAGCGAGCCGCGCCCCGCTGCGCTTGACAGGAGGAGCGCGCGAGTGTCTTCCTCCGCCCGAACAGGAGCGCCGCGCAGTGGGCAAACTCGGCACCGCACTTTACCAGCGTCTCACCGGCCCCTTCTCGGCCGCTGGGCTCATTCTCGGCGCGCTGTTCTGGGCCGCGGCGCTCACCCCCAGCCTCATCCCGCGCGACGGGCTGCTGCAGGGGGCGATCGGCGGGCTGTGCTTCAGTACGGGCTATGCGCTCGCGGTGGGCATCGCAGCCCTGTGGGTGTGGCTCGGCCTGCCGCTGCCGCCCCGGCTGCTGCTGAAGCCCATGCGCGTGCTTGCTGCCGCGGCTGCCATCGTTATCATGCTGGCCGCGGCCTTCAAGGGCGAGGGCTGGCAGGACGAGGTGCGCAAGGCGCTGGACATGCAGCCCAATGGCGGCAGCTGGCCCTTCGTGCTGCTGATCGCCGGGGTGCTGCTCATCGTGGTTCTGATGCTGGCGGGCCGCTGCTTCGCGGCACTGCGCGACTTCGTCGGCGCCCCGCTGCGCCGCGTGCTGCCGCCCCGCCTGGCGGTCTTGATCGCCGTTGTCGCCGCCTCGTGGATCTTCTGGTCGATCGGCAATGGCGTGCTGCTCGACGCGCTTCTGCGCGGGCTTGATTCCTCCTACCGGCGCATCGACGCGCTGATCCCGCCGGAGGAGGCCCAGCCCACCGACCCGATGAAGGCGGGAAGCGCCGCTTCGCTCGTCCGCTGGGAGGACCTCGGCCGCCAGGGTCGGCTGCGCGTGCTCTCCCAGCCCACTGCGGCGGAAATCGCGGCCCTCACCGGCCATGAGGCGAAGGACCCTTTGCAGATATATGTCGGCCTCAACTCGGCTGATACACCGCAGGAGCGCGCCGCCTTGGCGCTCGCGGAACTGAAGCGCACCAATGCTTTCAGCCGCAAGTTCCTGGTGATTGCCACGCCCACCGGCACGGGCTGGGTGGATCCCGCCGCCATGCTGCCGCTCGAAGTGCTGACGGGGGGCGACGTCGCCTCCGTCTCGGTGCAGTATTCCTATCTGCCGAGCTGGCTCACGCTGTTTGTCGATCCGCAATATGCCGAGGAGACGGCGGCGAAGGTGTTCGACACCGTCTATGGCCACTGGCGCAGCCTTCCCAAGGACCAGCGGCCGCGGCTGTTCCTCTTCGGCCTGTCATTGGGCTCGCTCAACTCCGATCTTGCGACCGATGCCTATGCGCTGCTGGGTGACCCGTTCGAGGGCGCGCTGTGGGCGGGTCCGCCCTTCGCCAGCCGCACCTGGAAACAGGTGACCGCGACGCGGCTGACGGAGTCTCCCGCCTGGCTGCCGCAGGCCCGCACACCCGCCGTGTTCCGCTTCTTCAATGCCGGCGACCGCGCGCAGATCGCCTCGCCCGGCTGGGGCCCGGTGAAGATCGCCTATCTGCAATATCCTTCAGATGCCATCACCTTCTTCGAGACCGGCATGTGGCGCAGGGAGCCCGCCTGGATGAAGGCGCCGCGCGGGGCGGGCGTGTCGCCGGCATTGACCTGGTATCCCGGCATCACCTTCATCCAGCTCGCCTTCGACATGATGACGGCGACGACGGTGCCGAAGGGCCGCGGCCACGTCTATGCGGCGCGCGATTATGCGGCGGGCTGGCGCGCGCTGATCCGGCCCGAAGGCATCGGCGAGGCGGAGATGCAGAGGCTCGATCAATGGATGGAAGGGAAGGGGCTCTGAGGCTGCCCCCTTGTTCACCGTCGCACCCATCCCGTTGGGTCACCCCAGCGTGTAGCGTCCCAATTGGTTGGGGTGACGGACAGAGTGGCGGGGGATCTACGACACTGCATTCGCATAATAGAACGCAATCGCCTGGGAGCGGTTGTTGAGGCCGAGCTTCTCGTAGAGGTTCCTCAAGTGGAACTTCACCGTGTTGATCGAAATGTCGAGTTCGGCTGCGAGCTCGGTGTTGGTGCGGCCCTTGGCGAGTGCGGCGAGCAGCGTCTTCTCGCGCTCGGTGAGGCTGTCGCGCGGGTCGCGCTTGAGCGAACGCACGTCCATGAAGGGAAACACCATCCGGCCCGCAGCAACGGTGGCGGCGACATCGAGCAGCTGCTGCTCCGGCGCGTCGCGGCTCAGGAACGCCGCCGCCCCCGCAGCCATGGCGCGGCGCGGCACGTCCGGCTCGCCCGCGCCCGAATACACGACGATGCGCGGCGCATCCGGCCTGTCGCGCAGGATGCCGAGCAGCCGCTCGGCGCCGAGTTGCGGAAGGGTCCAATCGACGACGCCGATGTCGACCGGCACGCGCAGGCACGATTCGAGGAAACCCTCGGCAGTCTTGGACGTTGCAACCAGGGTGAAACGCTTGTCGCGCTCGAACAACTCCGAGAGGGCCTGGAGCATGATGGTGTTCGGGTCGGCGATGATGACACTGCGGATTTCTGTCATGAACCCACCCTAACGGGTAGGCCTAGTGTTGACAAGGAAGATTTACAGCTCGGACAGGTGGGAAAATACCCACCCTAATAGATGCCAAAAGGCTGGTTTTCCGGGTGTTTTCATTTTCGGGCCGCCCGTCCATGGTGAGACCACCACAACAACACAGATGGGAGAAAGTGCATGTCAGGAACACGGGGCCTTTTCATTCCGGGACCGACCAACGTGCCGCAGGCGGTGCGTCTCGCGATGGACATCGCGATGGAGGACCAGCGTGCACCGGACCTGCCCGCCTTCACCCTGCCGCTCTTCGCCGACGTGAAGAAGGTGTTCAAGACCGAATCGGCCCAAGTCTTCCTGTTCCCGGCGTCCGGCACCGGCGGTTGGGAAGCCGCAATGACCAACACGCTCTCGCCCGGCGACAAGGTGTTGATCGCCCGCTTCGGCCAGTTCTCGCTCTTATGGGCTGACATGTGCACCCGCATGGGCCTCGAGGCTGACGTGATCGACGTGCCGTGGGGCGAGGGCGTTCCGGTCGAGATCTTCGCCGAGAAGCTCAAGGCCGACAAGGCGCATGCCTACAAGGCCGTGCTCGTCACCCACAATGAAACCGCCACCGGTGTCACGAGCGACGTGGGCGCGGTCCGCAAGGCGATGGACGATGCGCATCATCCAGCCCTTCTCTTCGTCGATGCGGTGAGCTCGCTCGCCTCCATCGACTTCCGCATGGACGAGTGGAAGGTGGATATCTGCGTCTCTGGTTCGCAGAAGGGTTTCATGATGCCCGCCGGCCTCGCCATCCTCGCCGTCTCCGGCAAGGCGCTCGCCGCGCGCAAGGTGGCCTCCATGCGCCGCTGCTACTTCGATTTCGAAGACATGATGAAGACCAACAAGGACGGCTTCTTCCCCTACACCCCGCCGCTCCACATGCTCCGTGCACTGAGGGCCGCGACGGACCTACTGCTGGCCGAAGGCCTGGAGAATGTCTTCGCCCGCCACCACCGCCTCGCAGAGGGCGTGCGCCGGGCCGTCTCGGCCTGGGGCCTCAGGCTCTGCGCCGCAGCGCCGAAGTGGCATTCCGACACGGTCAGCGCCATCCTGCTGCCCGAGGGCTTCGACAGCGCCGCCCTCGTGCGCCATGCCTACACCAAATACAACATGTCGCTCGGCATGGGTCTCAACAAGGTGGCGGGCAAGGTGTTCCGCATCGGCCACCTGGGCGACCTGAACGAGATCATGTGCCTCCAGGCGCTGGCAGGCGCCGAGATGGCGATGCGCGACCTTGGCGTGCCGGTCACGGCGGGCGCGGGCGTGGGTGCGGCCATCGAGTATTACCGCGGCGCCACCCCGGCCGCCGCTCTCAAGAACGCGGCCTGAGGAGCACGTCATGGATATTCACGAGTATCAGGCCAAGGAAATCCTGGCCCGCTTCGGCGTGGCAACACCCAAGGGCGCGCTGGCCTACAGCCCCGAGCAGGCGGCTTACCGCGCGCGTGAAATTGGCGGCAAGCTGTGGGTTGTCAAGGCGCAGGTCCACACCGGCGGCCGCGGAAAGGCCGGCGGCGTGAAGCTTTGCCGCTCTGAAGACGACGTGATGGACGCTGCCGACGACCTGCTCGGCAAGAAGCTGGTCACGCATCAGTCGGGTCCCGCCGGCAAGATCGTCGGCCGCCTCTACATCGAGGGTGGTGTTGCCATCGCCAAGGAGCTCTATCTGGGCTTCGTGCTGGACCGGAAGTCCGAGCGCGTGATGGTCGTCGCCTCCTCCGAAGGCGGCATGGAGATCGAGGAGATTGCGGCGGAGAAGCCTCAGTCCATCGTCAAGGTCAGCGTCGAGCCGGCCGTCGGCATGCAGGCCTTCCAGGCGCGCGAGATCGCGTTCGCCCTGGGCCTCAAGCCGTCGCAGATCCAGTCGGCGGTGAATGCCCTGATGGGCTGCTACCGCGCCTTCGAGGAGCTGGACGCGACGATGCTGGAGATCAACCCGCTCATCGTCACCGAGGACGACCACGTCATGGCGCTCGACGCCAAGATGACCTTCGACGACAACGCGCTGTTCCGCCACCCGGCTGTCGCCGAACTCCGCGACAAGAGCCAGGAAGACCCGCGCGAGACCCACGCCAATGACCGTGGCCTGTCCTATGTCGGCCTCACCGGCAAGATCGGCTGCATCGTCAACGGTGCGGGCCTCGCCATGGCCACCATGGATATGATCAAGCTGGCGGGCGGCGAGCCGGCGAACTTCCTCGACATCGGCGGCGGCGCCACGCCGGAGCGCGTGGCCAAGGCCTTCAAGCTCGTGACCATGGACAAGAACGTCGAGGCCATCCTCGTCAACATCTTCGCCGGCATCAACCGCTGCGACTGGGTTGCCGAAGGCGTGGTCCAGGCGCTGGAGAAGAGCCCCGCCGGCGTGCCGGTGATCGTGCGCCTGGCGGGCACGCATGTGGAGGAGGGCCGCCGCATCCTGGCGCGCTCAGGCCTCCCCATCATCCGCGCCAATACGCTGGCCGAAGCCGCCGAACGCGCGGTGGCGGCATGGAAGAACAACGCCAACACCGTTGGCCTCAAGGTGGTGAACGCATGAGCATCCTTCTCGACCGTACGACGCCGGTTCTGGTGCAGGGCATCACCGGCAAGATCGGCTCCTTCCATGCGAAGGAGATGCGCGAATACGGCACAAACATCGTGGGTGGCGTCACCCCCGGCAAGGGCGGCACGGTGATCGACGGCCTTCCCGTCTTCGACACGATGAAGGAAGCGGTGGAGAAGACCCGGGCCACGGCCTCGATCGTTTTCGTGCCGCCGCCCTTCGCGGCCGACTCGATCATGGAAGCGGCAGACGCCAATGTGCGCCTCTGCGTCGCCATCACCGACGGCATTCCGAGCCAAGACATGATCCGCGTCAAGCGCTACATGCGCCGCTACCGGGCGGAGAACCGCATGCGCCTCATCGGACCCAATTGCGCGGGCGTCATCTCGCCCGGCAAGGCGATGATGGGCATCATGCCCGGCAACATCTATCTCCCCGGCAATGTCGGCATCGTCGGCCGGTCGGGAACGCTGGGCTACGAGGCCGCTGCGCAGATGATGGAACTGGGCATCGGCGTCTCGACCTCGGTGGGCATCGGCGGTGACCCGATCAACGGCTCTTCTTTCAAGGACATTCTCGAGCTGTTCGAAGCCGATCCCGGCACCCATGCGGTCGTGATGATCGGCGAGATCGGCGGCCCGCAGGAAGCGGAAGCCGCGGAATACATCCGCGACAACATGACGAAGCCGGTGATCGCCTATGTGGCTGGCCTCTCCGCCCCCAAGGGACGCAAGATGGGTCATGCCGGCGCCATCATCCAGGCCTTTGGCGAGGGCGCTTCCGAAAAAGTGGAGCTGCTCCGCGATGTGGGCGTGGCCATTGCGCCGACCCCTGCCGAAATCGGCAGCACGGCGCAGAAGGTCCTCAAGGCGGCGTAAGGTGGACGTCATGAACCTGCCTCTTGAAACCCCAGTGCGCCTGGGGCGCATCAGGACCGCGTCCGGCGCCATCAACGTGGTGCCGGAGCTCCGCTCCTACCGCTATGACCCTAAGCCCTGCCGCCTCTCGGCCATGCAGATGCTGGTGCTGCAGCTTGTCTGCTGCGGCCTCGCCGACAAGGAGATTGCCCATCTCCTCGGCGTGTGCAGCGCCACGGTCAAGGCCCACATGTCCCGCGCGATCCGCGAGATGGGCCTCTACCGCCGCCACCAGCTGGTGCGCTATGTGTTCGAGAACGGCCTCTTCGATCCCGAAGCGGCGCAGGCCGAAATCCTGCGCCGCCGCAAGGCCGCCTGACCTGTTGCATAGGATTGATCATGAGCTTCTTTACCGTCGAACAGGCCAAGCCGCGCCTGAACCGCAGCGAACTGGCCGTTCCCGGCAGCCAGCCCCAGATGTTCGAGAAGGCGGCGAAATCCGCTGCCGACGTCGTGTTCCTCGACCTTGAGGATGCGGTGGCGCCTGATGACAAGGCCCAGGCCCGCAAGAACATCATTCAGGCCATCGGCGACATCGACTGGGGCAACAAGTCCCTCTCGGTGCGCATCAACGGCCTCGACACGCATTACATGTACCGCGACGTGGTGGACGTGCTGGAACAGTCAAGCGGCCGCCTCGACCTCATCATGATCCCCAAGGTCGGCTCCGCCTCCGACGTCTATGCGGTGGACATGCTGGTGACGCAGGTCGAGACCGCGAAGAACCGCAAGAAGCGGATTGGCTTCGAGCTGATCATCGAGACCGCACTCGGCATGCAGAACGTGCACGAGATCTCGGCGGCCTCCAGGCGCAACGAGTCGCTGCACTTCGGCGTGGCGGACTACGCCGCCTCGACGCGCGCCCGCACCACCTCGATCGGTGGCGCCAATGCCGACTACGCCGTGCTGACCGAACCGCTCGCCGACAATTCGCGCCAGGTGCACTGGGGCGACATGTGGCACTATGCCATTGCCCGCATGGTGGTGGCCGCACGCGCCAATGGCCTCAGGCCCGTCGACGGTCCCTTCGGCAACTTTTCCGACCCCGATGCCTTCAAGGCCGCGGCAGCCCGCGCCGCGGTGCTGGGTTGCGAGGGCAAGTGGGCCATCCACCCCTCGCAGGTGGCGCTCGCCAATGAGGTGATGAGCCCGTCGGAGGCGGAAGTGACGCGCGCCAAGCGCATCCTCGAGGCAATGAAGGAGGCGGAGGCCCAGGGCAAGGGCGCGGTGTCGCTCGACGGCCGCCTGATCGACTATGCCTCGATCCGCCAGGCCCAGGTGCTGGTGGAGAAGGCCGCCCAGATCGCCGCCCACTGAGATGCGGGGCGCGGGGGATATCCCCGCGCCCTGCGCTGACTTATACTGGCGCCCTGCACCGTTTGGAGGGCTCGTTGAAGGATCCATACGAAACACTGGGCGTGGCCAAGACGGCCACGGCCGAAGAGATCAGGTCGGCCTACCGCAAGCTGGCCAAGAAGCTGCATCCGGACCTGAATCCCGGCGACAAGTCGGCGGAGGAGAAGTTCAAGCAGGCCGCCGGCGCTTATGACCTCTTGTCCGATGAAGAGAAGCGCCGCCGCTTCGACGCGGGCGAGATCGACGCCTCCGGAGCGGAACGTCAGCATGAGCGCTACTACAAGGAATATGCCCAGGACCCCGGCGGCCGCCGCTACCAGTACCAGACCGCGGGTTCGGGCTTCGACGATTTCGCCTCGCAGGACGATTTTCTCGCCGAGCTGCTGCGCCGCCGTCAGGAACAGGCGCGCCGCGCGCCCGGCGCCGACCGTTCCTATGAACTCGAGATCGACTTCCTCGATGCGGTGAATGGCGCCACGCGCCGCGTCACGCTGCCCGATGGCGGCTCGCTCGACGTTGCCATTCCCGCCGGCATCGAGGAGGGCCAGGTGCTGCGGCTGCGCGGCAAGGGCGCACCCTCGCGTGGCGAAGGTCCGCCGGGGGATGCGCTGGTGGCCATCGCCATCCGTCCGCATCGCTTCTTCACGCGCGAGGGTGACGACATCCTGCTCGAACTGCCCGTGACCATCCAGGAGGCGGTGCTGGGCGGCAAGGTGAAGGTGCCGACGGCGACGGGCGCCGTCATGGCGGCGGTCCCCAAGGGTTCCAACACCGGCACCACGCTGCGCCTCAAGGGCAAGGGCGTGCCGAAGAGGGGCGGCGGTGCGGGCGATCAGCTCGTCAAGCTCAAGGTCATGGCGCCCACCGAGCCCGATGCCGCCCTTGAAAACTTCCTATCCGGCTGGACGCCGGGGCCGAGCTACGATCCGCGCCGGGACATGCTGTCATGATCATTACCAAAAGCGAATTCCTTCTGCGCACCCATCTTGACCGGCAGACACTGGAAGTGTGGATTGAGGAAGAATGGCTGTCACCCGAGCAGGCTGATCCCGAGCCCCTGTTCTCCGAAGCCGACCTGGCGCGTGCGGGCCTGATCCGCGACTTGCAGGGCGACCTTGGCGTCAACAAGGAGGGCATCGGCGTGATCCTCAACCTCGTCGACCAGATCCACAGCCTGCGCTGGGCGCTGGCCAACAGGATTGGCAGCCAGACGGAAGAGTGATCTTCTGAGCCGCGCGGCAAGTCCGTTTTCTCCCACTCTCGCGCATGTCCCGATCAGGTGATTCCACCTGATCGGAACATGCTTTAGTATCGCGCCATGGCGAGAGCGGCAAAACGGCCCCCCAAGCGGGCAGGCACTTCCGACGAGCGGGTGCACCAGAGCCTTTACAAGGCGATCATCGACCACCGCATTGCGCCCGGCACGCCGCTCCAGGAGGATGCGCTGGCGCAGGCTTTCGGCATCAGCCGCACGGTGATCCGCAAGGCGCTGCAGCGGCTGGCGCATGAGCGGCTGGTGGAGCTGGTGCCCAATAAAGGGGCTTTCGTCGCCAAGCCCTCGGCGGAAGAGGCGCGCCACGTGTTCGAAGCCAGGCGGGCGCTGGAGCGGGTGCTGGTGGAGCGGGCGGTCGAGCTGGGCTCCGAGCGCGACATCGCCACGCTCGTCGACACCGCCCGGCAGGAGAAGAAAGCGGCTGAAAAGGGCGACAAGGAAGAGCGGCTCAAGCTCTCCGGCGCCTTCCACCTGCAGCTGGCCCGCATCGGCGGCAATCCGGTGCTGACGGGCTTCCTCACCGAGCTTGTGTCGCGCAGCTCGCTGATCATCGCGCTTTATGAATCGCCCGGCGCCGTTCCCTGTTCGCATGGCGAGCACCTGGAGATCGCCACGGCCATCCGCCAGCGCAACCGGACCCGCGCCGTGCAATACATGAACCATCACCTGCAGCACATCGAGGCGCAGCTCGACCTGTCCAATGCACTGGTGAACGTCGATTTCGGCCGGCTGTTCGGGAAGGACACCGCGCGGCGCGGCGGCATCGCCGCCAAATAGGGTTTAGCCCAGCTTGCGTTTGGGCGCCGGGTTGCGGTCCGGCGGCGCATAGGCGGCGAGCGCCCCCTTGTAGGGCTTGTGCAGCGGATAGGCGAGGTCGCCCCGCTTCGAGGTGCGAAGGCCCAGCGACACCAGGGCTTCGGCGAATTTCACCGCGGCCGTCACGCCGTCGATGACGGGCACGCCCAGCTTGTCTTCGAGCCAGGCATTGAGGTCTGCCATGCCGGCACAGCCGAGCACGATGGCGCCCGAGCCATCCTCCGTGATGGCGCGCTCGCACTCCTCGAGGATCAGCTTGCGGCTGTTGGATTCGGGTCTTTCCAGTTCCAGCACCGGAATGTCGGTGGCGCGCACCCGGCGGCAGTGATGTTCCATGCCGTAATTGCGCACGAGATGCTCGGCGATGATGCGGGTGCGCTCCAAAGTGGTGACGACGGAAAATCCGGTGGCGACGAAACTCGCCGCATGCATGGCGGCCTCGGCAATGCCCAGTACGGGCCCTTCGGCGATCTCGCGCGCCGCCAGGAGGCCGGGGTCGCCGAAGCAAGCGATCACATAGGCATCCGCCACCGGGTCCTCGTTCAGGGCGTCGACCAGGCCGACGATGCTCATCGCCTCGTCGTAATGGCCCTCGATCGACACCGCCCCGGAGCGCGAGGTGACGGGAACGATTTCGGTGCCGGGCGCGGCGACGGCCCGCGCGGCGGCGGCGATCGTCGCCGTCATCGAGGCGGTGGTGTTGGGGTTGATGACCTTGATCTTCATGTCCGGCGCTCATCCTGCAAGTCTGGCGTGTCCCGGGCGGCCTGACCGGGAATTGGGCAGGCTGCCTGAAACATAGCCAAGTGTATACAGTTGTGTTTTTTTATTGCATGTTCCGGCATTCGAGTCCAACTTCAAAATCGGACCGGCAGCCAAGCCAGACCGCAAGCCATGCGGCGGCGCCGGGCGAACCGATGGGAAGAACGTCAGACCTGACAGGAGGGACTCCATGCCTACGCTTTCTCGCCGTGCCTTGATCGGGGCCGCCAGCGCCCTTGCCCTTTTCGCCGGCGCCCATGCGGCGTCCGCCGCCGATGCCAATCTCAAGATCGGCTTCGTGGGCGTCACCAGCGGCCCGGCCGCCGCCTGGGGCACGTCCAACGTGCGCTCCATGCAGACGCTCGCCGAATGGTACAATGAGCTGGGCGGCGTGAAGATCGGCGACAAGACCTATACGATCGAGATCGTCACCTTCGACGACCAGAAGGACCCCAAGCGCGCCGTCGAGGGCATGGAAAAGATGGCCCAGGAAGGCATCCACTACGTGGTGGGCCCCAACGTCGATGACGGCGCGGCCGCTGTCCGCCCGGTGGCCGAGAAGAACGGCATTATCTATTTCCCCTATGCCTTCCCGAAGGAGCTTTACACCGCGCCCGCCTCCAACGCCGTGCTGGGCATGATCGCCAACTACCAGTCGGGCCCGGCCATCTACAAATATCTGATGGACAACAAGGGCGTGAAGAAGGTGGCCTTCGTCGCCGCCAACGAGTCCGACCCGCTGAGCCAGCGCGATTCCGGCGTCGCCGCCGCCAAGGCGCTTGGCCTCGAGGTGGTGGCCGACAAGGACACCTACCAGAACGACACGCGCGATTTCACGCCCGTGCTCACCCCCATCGTGGCGCTGAAGCCCGACCTCCTGGTGCTCTCGGGCGTCGCGCCGGCCAATGCGCCGCTGCTGATCCGCGCGGCGCGCGAGCTGGGCTATGAGGGCCTGATCTCCACCGAAACCGCGCAGGACGCCAAGGTGCTGGAAGAGGGCGCCGGCGAACTCGCCAACGGCTTCATCTCGGTGGGCGGCGCCTCGACGCCGGAGATCGCGTCGGACCACATGAAGGAATTCGTCGCGCGCTATACCAAGAAGTTCGGCGAATATAACGACGAGTCGAACACCAAGGTCTATGTCCTCGACTATATCCTCGAGACCATGAAGGCCAACCCCAAGGCCATCGACAATGTCGACGAGTTCAAGAAGACCATCGACACCTTCGAAGCGCCGAACCCCTACCTCAAGGACCCGGACGCCAAGCTGAAATATGTCGGCTCCACCTCCTTCGGCCAGAAGCGTCAGGTGGCAGTCCCCATGGTGGTCAACGAATACAAGGACGGCAAGTTCGAGACGCTGTTCGTCGGCACCGTCGACTGATGACCGCCTGACACAAGACGGCACTGGGGGCCCGGCCATGCCGGGCCCCTCAGCCATTTAAACCAGCATTCGGACGTCAGATGGAACAGGTCATCGCCAACGGTCTCTACCTCGGGGCGCAATATGCCCTGATCGCGCTGGGGCTCACGCTCATCTTCGGTCTGATGAACGTGCTGAACTTCGCGCATGGCCAGATGTATGTGCTGGGCGGCTTCATCACCTACACGGTTTACGGCCAGCTGGGCCTGCCCTTTCCCATCGCCGTCCTCTGCTCCGGCCTGACCCTCGCCATCATCGGCGGCTTCATGGAGCGCTATCTCTTCCGAACGGTGATCAGGCGCAGCCACCGCGAGGAGAGCACCATGCTGCTCGCCGCCGCCACCGCCTTCTTCTTCGATGCCGTCATGCTGCTGATTTTCGGCGAGAAGCAGCGCGGGGTCCCGAAGATCGTTAAGGGCGTGTTCAACGATTACGGCATCATCCTGCCCTATGACCGCATTGTGGTGGGCGCCGTCGCCGCCGCGATGATCCTGTCCTTCATCGCCTTTATGAAATACACCAAGACGGGCCGCGCCATGCGGGCGCTCGCGCAGGACCGCGTGGCGGCCCAGCTGATGGGCGTGGAGGTCGACCGCTACACCATGATCGGCTTCGCCATGGGCGCGATGCTGGCGGGCGTGGTCGGCGGGCTTCTCGTCTCCATCACCGGCGTAAACTCCGGCATCGGCGGGCCGATCTCGGTCAAGGCCTTCATGATGATCATGATCGGCGGGGCGGGTGTGGCCGGCGGCGCCATCGCCGGCGGCTTCATCCTCGGCATGATGGAGTCGGTGGGCCTCACGGTCTTGCGCGAATATGGCGACGTCACGTATCTTGTCATCTTCGCAGCCCTCATGGTGTTCCTCTCGATCAGGCCCAATGGCCTGATGGGCAAGCCCTGGGGTTGAGCGCCATGACCAAGAAGATCATCGGCCTCCTTCTCTTTCTCATCGCCGTCTTCGTCGTGGCGCCGTGGCTGATCGCCGCCACCGGCCGCACCGATCTCTACTATGTCTTCACCTCGGTCGCGCTGCTCTCGATCGCCAGCGCGGGCGTGTGGCTTACTTTCTATATCGGCCGCATCAACATCGGACAAGGCGCCTATGCGCTGATGGGCGGCTATGTCTCGGCCATCCTCGTCATGTATTACGGCTGGTCCTTCTGGTGGACGCTGCCGGTGGCCGGCATCTTCTGCGCCGTGGCCTCGATCCTGATCGGCGTGCCGATCCTGCGGTTGCGCGGTGTCTATTTCGCCATGGTGACGCTGATCCTCACCGAGGTGATGCGGCTGCTGGCGCTGGCCGTGCCTATCACCAACGGAGCCAAGGGCATCACTTCCATCCCCCTGCCAGGTCCGATCTCGCTTTTCGGCCTTGCGCTGGCGCCGGATTTCGCGACGCTCGAGAACCCGCGCATCGCCTTCTACTATCTCTCGGTTGTGCTGATGACCGTCTGCTTCGCGCTGATGTACCGGCTCGTCCATTCGCGCATCGGCCATATCTGTTTGTCGCTGCAGCAGAACGAGGAGCTGGCCTCCTCGATCGGCGTCAACATCGCGGCGCTGCGCGTCATGGCCTATGCCATCTCGTCTTTCCTCGGGGGGCTGGCGGGGGCGGTGTTCATCGGCGCCACGCAGTCGATCTATCCCTCGAGCTTCACGGTCACGGACAGCGTCAACTTCATGCTCAACTGCTTCCTCGGGGGCCTGGGCTACGTCTTCGGGCCGATGCTGGGCACGCTGGTGCTCTATCTCGGCTGGAACCTGCTGTTCTCGATGGAGAAGTATCAGCTGCTGATCTATTCCACCGCCATGATCGTGCTGATGCTGGTGCTGCCCAACGGCCTCTTGAGCCTCGGCGCGAAGCGGAAGGGCTGAGGCATGGCGCAGATCCTCGAGGTCAAGGGACTGACCAAGCGCTTTGGCGGCCTCATCGCGGTGAATGACGTGAGCTTCGGTGTGAACGAGAGGGAGATCCTCTCGGTCATCGGGCCCAATGGTGCGGGCAAGTCGACGCTGTTCAAGCTGATCTCGTCCTTCCTCAAGCCGACCTCCGGCGAAGTGACCTTCAAGGGCGAGCGCATCTCCAACCAGGCGCCGCACATCGCGGCGCGCAAAGGTGTCGTTCGCACCTTCCAGGAGACGACGATTTTCCGCAACATGAGCGTGCGCGACAACGTGATCGTGGCGCATCAGCTGCGCGCCAAAGCCTCGCTGCTGGGCTTCTTCCTCGGCTCCGCCGAAGCCCGCCGCGACGAGGCGCGTTTTGCCGGATCGGCGGATGAGATCCTGTCCTTCCTCGGGCTCGACGCCATCGGCGGCGAGCTGGCCCGCAACCTGCCGCATGGCCATTTGCGGGCGCTCGGCATCGCCATCGGGCTTGCCACCAACCCCACCGTGCTGCTGCTGGACGAGCCCTTCGCCGGCATGAACCATGACGAGACGATGAAGGCCGTGGCCATGGTGCGGAAGCTGCGCGAGCGCGGCCTCACCGTGCTGCTCGTCGAGCATGACATGCCGGCGGTGATGAAGATTTCCGACCGCATCGTGGTCTTGAACTTCGGCGAGAAGATCGCCGAGGGCACGCCTTCCGAGATCCAGAACAACCAGCGCGTCATCGAGGCCTATCTGGGCGTCGAGGACGAAGCGATCGGACTCTAGACGATGAGCCAGATCCTCGATTTCCGGAACGTCGATCTCTTCTATGACCACGTCCATGCGCTGCGGGGCGTGTCGCTGAGCGTCAATGAAGGGGAGACGGTGGCCTTGATCGGCGCCAATGGCGCGGGCAAGTCGTCGATCCTCCGCGCCATCACGGGGCTTCGCAAGATCCGCAAGGGCGAGATCCACTATTCTGGCCAGCGTATCGACGGCCAGAACCCCGCTGATCTCGTGAAGGCCGGCATCGCCATGGCGCCGGAAGGCCGCCGCGTCTTCCCCTACATGAGTGTCAAAGATAATCTGCTGATGGGCGCCTTCACCCGCAGCGACAAGGCGGACATCGCCCGCACGCTGGACATGGTGCTGACGCGCTTCCCCCGCCTCAAGGAGCGTTATGCCCAGGCGGCGGGCACCATGAGCGGCGGCGAGCAGCAGATGATGGTGATCGGCCGTGCGCTCATGGCCAAGCCGCGGCTCCTGCTGCTCGACGAGCCCTCGCTCGGCATCGCGCCCAAGCTCGTCCAGGACATCGCCCGCTCCATTGTCGCCATCAACAGGGACGAGAAGGTAAGCGTGCTGCTGGTCGAGCAAAATTCCCGCATGGCGCTGCGCATCTCGCAGCGCGCCTATGCCTTGACCACGGGCACGGTTGCGCTCACCGGCAATTCTGCGGAGCTCCTGGCGGATGACCGCGTGAAGGCGCTCTATCTCGGCGGCGAGATTTAGGCGTCAGCGCCGCAGCGATGGCGGCCGGGCGTCGACCCATTGCCCGCCTTGCGCGGCGCTGTCGACGGCGGCTTTGATCGCCGCGATGGAGCGCAGCCCGTCGGCCGCGGTCGGGTAATGCCCTGCCGCCGGATCGGGCGCGCGGCCCTCGCGCCTTGCGTGGATCGCCTCGGCGAGATCGGCATAGATATTGGCGAAGGCCACCAGCATGCCTTCGGAATGCCCGGTGGCGATGCGCGTGGCGCGCGCCGCATCGGGTGAATCCGCCGCACCCCGCTCGATCACTTGCGCGCGGCCGTTGAGCGGCGTCCAGTGCAGCTGGTCCGGCCATTGCTGGGCCCAGCGCAAGCCCCCCTTTTCGCCGAAGACGCGGATGTTGAGGCCGTGGAAACTGCCCACCGCCACGGAGCTCGTCCACAGCCGCACCCGCGTGCCGCCGTCCATGCGGACATTCACCATCGCGTCATCCTCCAGCTTTCGGCTGGCGATGGCGGAGAGGAAATCGGCGGACAGTTCGCGCGCATTCTCGCCGGTGACGAAGCTCGCCATGTTCAGCGCATGGATGCCGCAATCGGCGAACTGGCCGGAGAGGCCGGCCAGTGCCGGGTCGTAGCGCCAGCGCATGCGCGGGTTTTCGGCATCCGCCGCGTCGGCATGGAAGCCGTGCGAAAACTCGACAACGCAGAGCCTGATGCGGCCAAGCTCGCCCCGCGCCACCATGGCCCGCATATGGCGCACCAGCGGATAACCTGTGTAACCATAATTGACGGCGCAGATGGCGCCCGTGCGCTGCGCCGTGGCGGCAATGTCTTCGGCCTCCTCGACCGTCACCGTCATCGGCTTTTCGCACAGCACGTGGATGCCTTCCTCGAGGAAGGCCTTGGCGATCCCGTAATGGGTGGCATTGGGCGTGGCCACGGTGACGAGGTCGACCCGGTCCGGGCGGCCGCGTTCGCCCGCCAGCATCGCGCGCCAGTCGCCATAGGCGCGGCCGGGTGCTATGCCGATGCGCTGCGCGAAGTCGCGGCCCTTCGCCGGGTCGATGTCGAGAGCGCCCGCGGCGAGGGTGAAGAGCCCGTCCATCGCGGCGCTGATGCGGTGCACGGGGCCGATCTGGCTCCCCTCGCCGCCGCCGATCATGCCCCAGTTCAATCGCGCCATGCCGTGCCCCGTCTGTTCATGCCATATTCACCCAGCCGCGCCGCTCGTGCGACTCCCATGCCGCCGCGATCACCTGGTTCACGCGGTGCCCATCGGCGAAGCTCGGCCAGCGCGGCCTGCCCTCGGCAATGGCGGCGAGGAAATCCCGCGCCTCGATGACGATCTGGTCCTGGTAGCCCGTGCCATGGCCAGGGCCAAGGCAGAAGGCCTTGTAGTCCGGGTGCTCGGGGCCGGTGAGGATTTTGGTGAAGCCGCGCCGCGCCTGCGGGCCTTCGGCGCGGTAGAGCCACAGCGCGTTCTGGTCCTCCTGGTCGAAGCGGATCGCGCCCTGCGTGCCGTGAAGCTCATAGGCATAGCCCATCTTGCGCCCCGTCGCGACGCGGCTGATGAACAGGTGCCCCATGGCGCCGGAGGCGAAGCGGCACATGATCTGCGCCTGGTCGTCATTGGTCACCGCCTCTGGCCCGGCGGGCGAGGGCCTTGTGGCATGCACCGTCTCGATCTCGGCGCAGAGGCTGGCAATGGGGCCCATGAAGGCCAGCGCGGCATTGACGATGTGGGGCGAGAGATCGCCCATGTTGCCATTGGCCCGGCCACGCGTGCGCCACGAGGCGGGCTCATCCGGACTGGCGCAGAAATCCTCCGTGTGCTCGGCGCGAAACCACGTCACCCTTCCGATCTCGCCATTGGCCACGATCTGCCGGGCGAGCTGCGAGGCGGGCGTGCGGATATAGTTGAAGCCCGTCATGTGGACGAGGCCGCTGGCCTCCGCCGCCGCCAGCATCTCGGCACTCTCGGCCACGCCCATGCCCAGAGGCTTTTCGCAGAACACGTGCTTGCCTGCGGCGAGTGCCGCAAGCGCGATGTCGCGGTGCGTGTGCTGCGGGCTGGCGATCACCACGGCCTCGACCTTCGGGTCGGCAACGAGGTCGCGCCAGCCGGCGGTGGCGCGGGCGAAGCCGAACTGCCGGGCCTTCTCCGCCGCGCCCTCGGGCGTCGTCGTGCAGATCGTCTCAAGCGCGGGGCGGAGCGCGGTGGCGAACACGGAGCCCACGGCCGCCATGGCCACCGCATGGGCCTTGCCCATATAGCCGCCGCCGACGATGCCGATGCCGATGCGCGCCACGTGAAAACACCTCGCCTTTCAAGCGCTTGCAACGAAACTACACACCACCTATCCTCACCCGTCAAGAACAGGCGGGTGCATGCTGGGCACGCCAGACTCCCATATGGCGCAGATCGCCGCCAATGATTTTCTCGTGCTGGGCCGCGCCGGCATGGATCTCTATGCCGATCCGCCGGGCACGCGTGCCGAGGCCGCACAGAACTTCACCGCCGCCCTCGGCGGCTCCGCCGCCAACATCGCGGCGGGCATCGTCAAACTCGGCGGCAGGGCGGCGCTCGTCACCGCGCTGTCGGAGGATGCGGTGGGCCGCTTCGTGCTGAACGAACTGGCGCGCTATGGCGTGGGCACGCAGCACGTGCGCGGCACGGGCGGCGAGGCGCGCACCTCGCTCGCGGTGGTGGAAACCCGCCGCGAGGATTGCCAGTCGGTGATCTACCGCAATGGCGCGGCGGATTTCGCGCTGCGCCCGGAGGATGTGGCGCCGATCCGCTTCGCAGACCACGGCGCGCTCATTGTCACCGGCACGGCGCTCGCCGCCGAACCATCGCGCGCTGCGGCGTTCTGCGCCATCGGCATGGCGCGCGCCGCGGGGCGGCCGGTCATCCTCGACCTCGACTACCGCCCCTATTCCTGGGCCAGTCCGGCCGACGCCGCCCGCATTTCGGCGGAGGCGGCGGAGCTGAGCGGCATGGTGGTGGGCAACGACGTGGAGTTCGACGTGCTGGCCGGCGGCAGCGGCGGGCATGCGCATGCGCGGCAGCTCGCCGCCCGCTGCGCCGCCGTCATCTACAAGATGGGCGAAAAGGGCTCCGTCACCTTCGCCGGCGACGGCAGTTTCGAAACGCCCATCTTCCCCGTGGCGGCGCTGAAGCCCACCGGTGCTGGCGATGCCTTCATGGCCGGCCTCGTCACCGGCCTCGCGCAGGGCCTTGGCCTTGCCGCCGGGGTGCGGCGCGGCGCGGCGGCGGCCGCCATCACCGTCACCCGGGTGGGCTGTGCCCCCGCCTCGCCCACCGCCGCCGAACTCGACGCCTTCATCTCGCGCCACGCGCCCTGAGGACCCCATGCACATTCCGCCCTTCGACAACCGCAACGCCCCGATCGTCGATATCGACGATCCGCGCGTGCCGCTCAACTATTTCAACATCGTCAAGCTCGGCCGCGGCGTGTCCTTCGAATATCGGGTACCCGGCTACGAGACGGCGGTGGTGCCCGCCACGGGAACGCTCGACGTTGGCGTCGAAGGCCAGCGCTTCGCCGCCATCGGCAACCGCGGCGCCGATGTGTGGGACGGCGAGCCCGAAGGCGTGTTCGTGCCGCCTGGCGCAAGGGCGCGCTTCACCTGCGTGTCGGAGGCGGCGGAGGTGTTCATCGCCGGCGCCCGCTTCGACGGCGGCGGCGAGCCCTTCGCGGTGCGCAGCGCCGACATCGATGTGGTGCAATATGGCTCCGACGGCACCAAGACGCACCGCAAGATCAAGCATATCCTCGGCGCCAAGTACCGTGACAGGGTGGGCCGCCTGCTGGTGTCGGAGCTATTCACCGTGGGCGCGGGCGGCTGGTCCGGGTTTCCGCCGCACAAGCACGACACCGACCGTCTGCCGCTCGAAACGCGCCATGACGAGACCTATAATTTCCGCTTTCGCCCGGCGCACGGCTTCGGCCTGCAGCTGGTCCAGCGCGAGGACGGCAAGACCGGCGATGCCTATCACATCGTCAACGGGTCCACGGTGATCCTCGACAAGGGCTATCACCCCTGCGTCGCAGCGCCCGGCTACGAGATGTATTACTTCACCATCCTCGGGGGCTTGAGCCAGAGGCCGCTGGTGCAGTTCTTCCAGCCAGAACATGCCTATCAGGTGGAGACCATTCCGGGCATCAAGGACATGATCGCGAAGTTCAAATGACCGTCGCCACGCTCCGTGACCTGCTGCAGCCCGCCGTCGCCGGGCGCTATGCCGTGGCGGGTCTTGTGGTGCAGGGCTGGGAGGATGCGCTTGCCTATACCCAGGCGGCGGAGGAGGCGGGCCTGCCGGTGATCCTGCAGGCGGGGCCGGGGGCGCGCCGCCACACGCCGGTGTCCGTGCTCGGGAAAATTTTCCGCCACCTTGCCGAACATGCGCGCGTGCCGGTTGCCTGCCACATCGACCATGCCGTGACGCTGGAGGAATGCCTCGCCGGCATCGGCGAGGGCTTCACCTCGGTGATGATCGACGGCTCGTCGCTCACCCTCGGGCAGAACATCGCGCTCACCTGCCGCGTGGCAGAGGCGGCGCGGGCTGCGGGCGTTTCGGTCGAGGGCGAGGTGGGCTTCGTCGGCTATGCCGGCGGACGCGCCTCCGCCGTCACCCAGCCTGCGGATGCGGCGCTGTTCGAACGCGAAACCGGGGTGGATGCGCTGGCCATATCGGTGGGCAACGTGCACCTGCAGACCGAGGCCACGGAGGGGATCGACCTTGCGGCGCTGCAGGCCATCGCGGCAGTGACGCGCGTGCCGCTGGTGCTGCATGGCGGCAGCGGCATCAGCCCGGAAACGCGCCGCCGGCTGGCGCGGCAGCACCGCGTCGCCAAGTTCAACATCGGCACCGAGTTGCGCCAGGCCTTTGGCGCCGCGCTGCGCCGGGAGCTGGCCGGTCACCCCGGCCGCTTCGACCGCATCGAGATCCTGTCCGCCACCATCCCGGCGCAGCGCGCCGCGGCAGCCGAGGCGATCCGCAATCTCGGCCCCGGCTCATCTGACTCGCCGCTCTAGACGCTGACGCCAAAGATATGGCCCACGCCGGCGGTGATGGCCATGGCCGCCGCGCCCCAGAACAGCACGCGCAGCGTGGCGGGCAGCTTCGGCGCCGCCCCGGCATGGGCGCCCAGCGCACCGAGCCCGGCGAGGGCTACCAGTGTAGTGACCACGACGGTGGGAATGATCCGGCCCTCGGGCGCGAAGACCGCGGCAAGAACGGGAAGAGCTGCCGCCACGGAGAAGGTGAGGCCGGAGGCCATGGCCGCCTGCAGCGGGTTGGCGGCATGCACCTCGGACAGTCCGAGCTCGTCACGCACATGCGCGCCGAGCGCATCCTTTTCGGTCAGCTCGCGCGCCACCAGGGCCGCGGTGGCGGGCGACAGGCCGCGCGATTCATAGATCGCAGCAAGCTCGTGCTCCTCCGCCTCGGGCGTGTCGAGAAGCGCCTGGCGCTCGCGCGCGATGTCGGCCTGCTCGATGTCGGACTGCGAACTCACCGACACATATTCGCCCGCCGCCATGGACATGGCGCCGGCGGCGAGGCCGGCGAAGCCCGCGATCAGCACCGCGGACGGCGTGGGGTCAGCCGCCGCGACCCCGACGACCAGCGACGACACCGAGACGATGCCGTCATTGGCGCCCAGCACGGCGGCGCGCAGCCAGCCGGAGCGGTTGATGTAGTGCAGCTCCTCGTGAGCCGGCTGGTAGGGAAGTTTCGCCGCTTCATTGGCGCTCATGATGTCGTGCCTTCATTCTGGATTCTGGAGTTCTATGCATCGGCCTGTTTCGTGACGGTTTGATCTGCCGCGAGCGGAAGCCTGATCGCCGCCTCGAAACCCTGTGTGCGCCCCGTGGCGGGCGAACGCAAGATGAGCGTGCTGTTCAGCCGGCCGGCGATGGCCGCGACGATGGCGAGGCCGAGGCCGCTGCCCTCGTTGCCCGACCCGCCGCGCTCGAAGCGCCGGGTGAGGCGCGCGAGCGTTTCAGGCGGCACCACCGGTCCGTCATTCGCCACCGTCAGCAGGCCGTCCGCCGCCAGCGTGACCGCGACGGGTCCATCCGCCGCGCCATGGCGCAGGGCATTCTCGATGAGGTTGCGAAGCAGGATGCCGAAAGCATCGGGGTCGAGGTCGGAGAGCACGGGCGCCGCGGGAAGCCGAAGCGTGACCCGGCCCTCGGGCGTGCCCCGCGCCGCATCCTCCGTCACGATGCGCGCGGCGGGTCTGAGGTCGCGCGGCTGATCGAGGCGCAGCCGGCCGCCTTCCGCCCGGGCCAGCTGCATGAGGCGTTCGGACAGCCGCGTGAGGCGCTTCAGCGTTGCCTCGATCTCCGCCGCGCGCGCGGCGGCGGCGGGCTCGCCGGTCTCGCCGCGCAGGCGCTGCGCCTGGGCGATGGCGCCGGCGAGCGGAGTGCGTAGCTCATGCGCGGCATGGGAGGCAAAGCTGCGCTCGGCCTCGAAGGCCGCCTTGAGGCGGGCGAGCACATCGTTGAGCGAGGCGGCGAGCGGCTTTAGTTCCGCCGGCAGCCCGTCGGCCGGCACGGCTGAGAGATCGCTGCTGCCGCGGCCCGCGAGCCCTTTGCGGAAGCGCCGCAGCGGCGCGAGGCTCGCCCGCACCGCGAAGATGATGACGGCGAGTGCGATGGGAATGACGAGCAGCAGCGGCAGGCCGAGCGCCAGGACGATTTCCCGGAACACGGTGGCGCGGTGGCTCATGGGCTCGGCCACTGAGATCCGCACCGTGCCCTTCAGCGCATCGTCGTTGTAGATGCGGAAGCCCTCGGTCTGGCGGAAGCCCGCCCCGTCATAGGGCGGGAAGATGTTCGGGTCCGCATGATGCGACTGGAGCAGGATGCGGCCCGTCCCGTCACGCACCACATAGGTGAAATATTCATTGCGCTCGCGCAGCGCTCCCAGGCGCTGGGTGCCGGCATCGTCCTCGCGGCCGACGATGTCCATGACGGCGAGCGGCAGCAGGCGCTCGGCCGTTTCCTGGAGGGCGGAATCGAAGACCTGGTTGATCTCGCCGCGCAGGAGCAGTGCCGTGACCGAGGCGGCGGCGGCCCAGAGCAGCGTGAGCAGCAGGCCGAGAGAGATGGCGAGCCGCGCCTGCAGGCTCCAGGGTTTTCTCACGGCGTGCCCAGCCGGTAGCCGAGGCCGCGTTCGGTGTGGATTACCCCGTGACCGAGCTTCTTGCGCAGGCGGCTGACATGCACCTCGATGGCGTTGCTCTCCACCTCGGCATCGAAGGCATAGAGCTTCTCCTCGAGCAGCGCCTTGGAGAGCAATTGCCGCGGCCGCGCCAGGAAGGCATCTAACAGCGCCCACTCGCGCGCCGTGAGGGTGACCGGCTTGCCGCCGCGCCGGATGCTTTTCGCCGCGCGGTCGATCTCCAGCGCGCCATGGGTGACGATGGGGCTGGGGTTGCCGCCATAGCGCCGCGCCACCGAGCCGATGCGGGCGGAGAGTTCGGCGAGGTCGAAGGGCTTGACGAGATAATCGTCCGCCCCGGCATTGAGGCCGCTGATGCGGTCCGACACCTGGTCGAGCGCTGTAAGGATGATGACTGGCGTCACGTCGCCGCGGCTGCGCAGCGCCTTGAGGAAGGTGAGGCCGAGGCCATCCGGCAGCATCAGGTCGAGCAGCACGAGGTCGAAGGCCGCACCCGCCATGGCGTCGTGCGCGGCGTCGAGACGCTTGACCCAGTCCACCGAGTGGCCGCCGGCGGCGATCTGGTCGCGCACCGCGGCGCCCAGTACCGTGTCGTCCTCGATCAGCAGGATTCGCATGGTGGTCCGCCCGTCTTGTCAGGCCGTCTTCGCCGCCGCGGCTGACGTTTTCCTGACACCCTCCTGCGCCGGGCTTCAGGATGCCGTCAGCTTCGGCTCGCATGGTCCGGCCATTCTGGCCGTAACATGGAAGGACCCGATGCGGAAGACACTGACGATTTTGGGCCTCGTGATGATCCTGCCGGCCGGCCAGGCGCTGGCCGAGGAGGGCTGCTTCGTGCCCATGTCCGACTGGCAGCCGCGCGAGGCCGTGGTGAAGCTCGCCCAGGACAAGGGCTGGAGCGTGCGCCGGATCAAGATCGATGATGGCTGCTACGAGATCGACGGCAAGGATCAGGCCGGCCAGAGCTTCGAGGCGACGGTGCAGCCCGCGACCCTCGAGGTGCTGAAGATCGAGCACAAGAAGCCGGAAAAATCCGAGGAAGAGGACTGACGAGGGTTCGTTTTCGGATGGTAAATCCCATTTTCGGAAAATAGTCCTTGACAGCGCGCGCTGCCCGTGCTATGTTCGGCTATTCTTCATCATTGTACCTGCGACCACAGGCAAACTCTTGCTTGACATCATCATGCCCGGGCTTGTCCTGGGCATCTTTCTTGGTGGCTGCGGAAAAGGATCGCCGAGACAAGCCCGGCGATGATGAGGGGAGACGGCCATCGCAACGGGAGCGCCCGGCAACCCCGGCGATGATCGGGGTGGAAATGGCCACGATGAACGGGACGTTCATGTTTCGGGCCACTTCGCCCCGGAGCCCGCATTCCTGACGGCAAGCTGAAGCGGAAAATTCGCCGCCGTCAGGAAGCGCTCAGTTGCCCGCTGCAGGTTGCGAGGCGCTAACACAAGGAGACCCTGACGTGACCAAAAAGACGCTGACCCTGCTTTTCGCTTCCGCCGCCCTGACCGCGACTATCGCACTTCCCGCCTGGAGCGCGCTGCATAAGGCAGCCACGGGCGAGACCGTGTCGCCGCTGTCAACACGTCTCGGATCGGATGACCAGCAGCGCCCGATGATGCTGGCCGAGGACGATGACCACGAGAAGGAAGGCGGCAGCGTCAGCCGCCGCGGATCGGACGATGACGATGAGGACGAATGCGAGGACGACGATGGCAATTGCGGCCCGGCCGCCGCGGCGCCCGCCCCCGCCGGCAGCGTTCCGCCGCCGCAGAACGGGCTGTTCGACAACAGCACCGCGCCCAAGGTGCAGGTCAAGTAACGCTGACGCCGAGCTTCGGAGAATCCCGACGATGATGAAGTCCCTTCTTGCCGCCCTGGCGCTCACCACGGCGCTCTCCTTCCCTGCGGCGGCCATGGCCAGGCCCGTGACGCTGAGCGCGCAGCTTAAGGATTACGGCGGCAACAATGCCTATCTGGCGCTCTACGTCACCGACAAGAACAACAAATATGCCGGCAGCCTGTGGCTTGCCGGTTCGCGCACCCGCTACTTCCAGCACCTCGCCGGCTGGTACAATGCCACCGGCGGCGACACCTCGCAGATCAACGGCATCACCGGCGCCTCGGTCGGCTCGGGCCGCACTCTGGAGGTGACGCTGGACCTCAAGGATGCGCTGTTCGACCAGGGCTACAAGCTGCATATCGACGCCGCGGCCGAGAACCTGCGCGAGAGCCCCAATGACGTGGTGGTGCCGCTCACTTCGGCCGGCGCCGGCACGCCCGTGAAGGGCCGCCGCTATATCTCCTCTTTCACCTATTCGATGTAAGGCCCGCTATCGATGATCCGCTTGCTGCACCGCTGGCCGGGGCTTCTCGCCCTGCTGTCCGTCCTCATGCTGGCGCTGAGCGGCGCCGCGCTGTCGGTGTTCCCGGCGGCCGACCGCCTTACGGCGCCGCAGGCAGAGACCTCCTTGAGCGTGGCGGATCTCGCCGGCCGCATCGCGGCGCGCTATCCGGGCGTCGAGCAGATCAAGCGGTCACCCTCGGGCCGCATCACCGCCTACTGGTTCAACGGCGACGTGGCCGAGGCGGCGACCATCGATCCGGCCACAGGCAAGGCGGTGGCCTCCGCCGATCCGAACCCGGTGCAGCGCTGGCTCACCAACTTCCACCGCTCGCTGTTCCTCGAGGATGGCGGGCGCATCGTGATGGCGCTGGGTGCGCTGGCGATGCTGGTGCTTGCCGTGTCCGGTATGCTGCTGGTGGCGCGGCGTGCGGGCGGCTGGCGGCGCTGGTTCGCGCCCATCAAGGGCCCGCTCGCAGGGCGCCTCCATGTCGAGATCGCGCGCATTGCGGTGGTGGGCCTCATGCTGTCCTCCGTCACGGCGCTTTATATGACGGCCTCGGCCTTTGGCCTGCTGCCCGACCAGCCGGCGGCGCTGGCGATTCCCGCCACGGTCAGCGGTAACACCGGGGTCAAGGTGTCGGCGATCAATTTCCTGCAAGGCACGCCGGTGACGAGCCTGCGCGAGCTCTCCGTCCCGGCGGCCGATGATGCGACCGATGTCTTCACCGTGAAGACCGACACGGGCACCGGCTATATCGACCAGGGCAATGGCGCGCTGCTGGCCTGGCAGACGCTCAGCGGCTGGGAGCGCGTGTCCGAGACCATCTATATGCTGCATACGGGGCAGGGCGCTTCGGTGCTGGGCCTGGTCCTCGGTCTGATGGCGCTGAGCGTGCCGCTGATGGGCGCCACCGGCACGCTGATCTGGCTCGCCGGCCGCCGCAGCCGGCCGCGCATCCACAACAATGCGCCGCTCGCCAGGGCCGATACGGTGATCCTCGCCGGCAGCGAGGGCGGCAGCACCTGGGGCTTCGCCGCGACGCTCCACAAGGCGCTGCATGACGCCGGCTTGCAGGTGCATGCCGCGGCGCTGTCGTCCTTCGATGCGGCGAAGCTCCAGCATGCACATCGCGTTCTCATCCTTGCCGCGACCTATGGCAATGGCGGCGAACCGGCCTCGGCCAAGGGCTTTCTCGCGAAGCTCGAGGCGATGGAGACGCCGCCCGCGGCGCAGCTGGCGGTGCTGGGCTTTGGCGATTCGAGCTTCCCCGCTTTCTGCGGTTATGCGCAGCGTGTTGCATCGCTTGCAGCGGCGAAGGGCTGGCAGCAGATGCCCGGCGTCGCCACGGTCGATCGCCAGTCGCCGCAGGATTTCGCGCGCTGGGGCAGTAACCTCGGCGCCGTGCTGGGCCTGCCGCTCAGCCTCGAACACCAGCCTGTGCTGCCCGCGGCGACCGCGATCACGCTGGTCTCGCGCCGCGATTATGGCGCGGAGGTGCAGGCGCCGAGCGCCATCCTGCGCTTTGCCGTGCCAAAGTCCTCGCTGTGGCAGCGCCTCGCCGGCGCAGGCTTTGCGCGCTTTGAAGCGGGCGATCTTCTGGGGGTGATCCCGCAGGGTTCCACCGTGCCGCGCTTCTATTCGCTGGCGTCTGCGTCTGACGACGGCTTCATCGAGATCGTGGTGCGCCGCCAGCCTGGCGGGTTGTGCTCCGGCCAGCTGACCATGATGGAGCCGGGCGGCACGGCACTCGCTTTCCTCAAGCCCAATCCGGCCTTCCGCGTGGACGGGGGCAAGGTGCCGGTGATCCTCGTCGGCGCCGGCTCCGGCATCGGGCCGCTGGCGGGCTTCATCCGCGCCAATGCGCAGCACCGCGCCATGCACCTGTTCTTCGGCATGCGCCATGCGGCGAGCGACTTTCTCTATGGCGAGGAGATGATGCAGTGGCATGCGGAGGGCCGCCTGACGAGCCTCGTCACCGCGGCCTCGCGCGGCAGGAGGCCGCATTATGTGCAGGACGCGCTGCGCGCCGAGGCGCAGGAGGTGGTGAAGCTGATCCGCGAGGGTGCGCGCATCATGGTGTGCGGCGGGCGCGGCATGGCCGCCGGCGTGAGCCAGGCGCTGGCGCACATGCTGGCGCCCACGGGATTGACCCCCGAGCTGCTGCGGGCCGAAGGACGCTATGCCGAAGATGTCTACTGAACCGGCACGCCATGCGCTGAATGGCGCGACCATGGGCACGCGCTGGTCGGCGCTGTTCTTCACCGATGCGCGTTTTGACGTCGCTCCGCTGCAAGCGGCGCTGCAGGATGCGGTGGACGAGGTGGACCAGCAGATGTCGGGCTGGAAGCCCGGCAGCGACCTGATGCGCATCAACCGCGCCCCCGTTGGCGAATGGATGGACGCGCCGCGCCGGCTGCTCGACGTGCTGCGGCTTGGGCTTGCCATCGGGCGTGACTCGGGCGGGGCCTTCGATGTGGGGATGGGTGACGCCGTGACGGCGTGGGGCTTCGGCCCCGGCCAGGCCACCGGCGAGCGCATCCGCATCGCATTGTCGGCGAAGCGCCGGCCGGGCTGGGAGACGCTCGAGATTGGCGAAGGCCGCTTGAGGAAGACCGGGGCGATCACCCTCGACCTTAATGGCATCGCCAAGGGCTACGGCGTGGACCGGCTGGCGGAGACGCTGCAGGAGTTCGGTATCCACGCCTTTCTCGCCGGGATCGACGGCGAAATGCGGGCGGCAGGCCTGCGGCCGGATGGCCAGCCGTGGAGCATCGCGGTGGAGCAGCCGGACCCCGAGCGCCGTGCGACGCATTCGGTGCTGGCGCTGGAGGATGGCGCGGTGGCGACCTCGGGCGATTATCGCCACTGGGTCGACGTCGGCGGCCGCAGGTTGTCGCATACGATGGACCCGCGGCGCGGCGCGCCGCTCACCGCGAGCCCCGCTTCGGTGACAGTCGTCGCCGGCACCTGTGCCGAAGCCGATGGCTGGGCGACGGCGCTGATGGTGTTGGGGGCCGCCGAGGGTGGCGCACTCGCCGCACGGCTTGGTCTCGACGCGCTGTTCCTGTCGCGCGCGGCGGATGGCGCGATCACCGCCACACCGGCGGGACGCCTGTTTTCCGGCGCGTGAGCATCGCGCCCGCCAGCCTCAGTTGCCCGCTCCGCCGAAGGACAGGCTCATGAACTCATGGAAGGTGCGCGCCGCCGGACCCAGTTCTTTCGCGGGGTTCCAGGCCAGCCCGACATCCATTGTCGGAATATCCGCCACGATGTTGCGCAGCTCGATGCGCTGGCCTTCGAGCGACCAGGGGCGGTAGACCATGTCGGAGAGAATGGTAACGCCCATGCCGTCGGCCACCATGGAACGCACAGCCTCGACCGAAGACGTGGTGAAGATGACGTTCGGCCTCAGCCCGGTGGGCTTCCAATAGCGTCCGGCAGTCAGGTTGGCTTCATCGACGGTCAACATGACATAGGGTTCCGCCGCCACGTCCTCAAGCGCAATCGCTTCCGCCGTCAGCAGCCTGTGCTCGACCGGCAGCCACAGCCGGCGGCGGGAGCGGATCAGAGTTTCGAAGACCAGCCGCTTCCTGTCCTGCAGGTTGGAGACCAGCATGACGGCCAGGTCCAGCGAGCCGTCCTTGAGGCCGCCCTCGATCGCATTGCGTGGAAGCTCATAGAGCTCCGCCCGGATGCGCGGGTAGCTGCGCGCGAAGCGGGTATAGTGGCGCGGCAGGAAATAGCCCGCGACCGTGTAGGAGACGCCGATCCGCACCGTGCCGCTGATCGCCGTATCCTCGGTCAGCGGCGCATGCTGCGCTGCATTCACCGCCGCCATGATGTTGCGGGCATGTTGCAGGAAGCGCGCCCCCTCGGCGGTGAGCGAGACACCGCTGGGCAGCCGCTTGAACAGCGAAACTCCGGTGTCCTCCTCCAGCTGCTTGATCGCCGCCGTCACCGCCGATTGCGAGACGTTGAGCTCGATCGCCGCCTGGCTGACCTGGCCCGCATCCGCCGTAGCGATGAAATAGCGCACCTGTTTGAGCGACAGCGTCATATCTGATTTTCCGATAGCGGGATACAGTTTTTCTGATTTTACAATATTTCCGTTGTCCCGCAAGCTCTTGGGAGAGATGGCGCTTAAGCGCAGGATGTACAGGGCGGGAGGTTCAGGTGACAGTCATCAACTGTGACATGGGCGAGGCGTTCGGCCTCTATAAAATGGGCGACGACGCGGGGCTGATGCCCCTGATCGACGTGGCCAATGTGGCCTGCGGCTTCCACGCCTCCGACTTCAACCATATGCGCACGACGGTGCAGCTCGCCAGGAAGCACGGCGTCAAGGTGGGGGCTCACCCCTCGCTCCCTGACCTCCAGGGCTTCGGCCGCCGCGAGATGAAGATGGGGCGTGACGAGCTCGCCAACTGCATCATCTACCAGGTGGGTGCGCTCAAAGGCTTCCTCGAGGCCGAGGGCATGACCTTGAACCACATCAAGCCGCATGGCTCGCTCTATGGCATGGCGGCGCGTATGGAGGAGGTGGCCCAGGCGGTGGCCGATGCGGCGGATGTCTTCAAGGCGCCGCTCATGGGGATGATCAACACCTTCCACGAGAAGGTCTACACCGCGCGCGGCCACAGGTTCATCGCCGAATTCTATGCCGATCTCGACTATCGCGACGATGGCTCGCTCATCATCACCCGCGAGCATGAGGCGAAGGACCCCGCCCATGCCGCCGCACTGTGCCTGCGCGCCATCCGCGAAGGCAAGGTCAAGGGTGTTGGCGGCGCCGACGTCGCGGTCAGGGCCGATGCGATCTGCGTTCACTCCGACACGCCCAATGCGGTGGCCATCGCCAAAGCCGTGCGCGAGGCCGTGAAACCCTATATCGACGCTGCCTGACATTTTCAGAAACGAGGACAGACAATGGCCCAGCTTCTCTCGCCCCTTCCCGGAACCTTCTACCGCAGGCCCTCGCCCGACAAGCCCGCCTACAAGAATGACGGCGACAAGGTCGCCAAGGGTGACGTCATCGGGCTGATCGAGGTGATGAAGTCCTTCACCGAGGTGAAGGCCGAGGCCGCGGGCAAGATCACGTTCATCGCCGAGAACGAAGAGCCGGTGATGGCCGGGCAGCCGCTGGCGGAGATCGGCTGAGCATGGCCATCAAGAAGCTCCTCATCGCCAATCGCGGCGAGATCGCGGTGCGCATCATCCGCGCGGCGCGGGAGCTTGGAATCAAGACCGTGCAGGTGCATTCCGCGGCAGACGCCGAGATGCTGGCGGTGAAAATGGCGGACGAGGCTGTGAACATCGGCCCGCCGCATGCCGCGAAATCCTATCTCAACATCGAGGCCATCCTGAAGGCGGCGAAGGAAACGGGAGCTGACGCGGTGCACCCCGGCTATGGCTTCCTGGCCGAGAATGCAGGTTTTGCCGATGCCGTCGAGGCCGCAGGGCTGATCTTCGTGGGGCCGAGAGGCGATTCGATCCGCGTGATGGGCGACAAGGTGGCGGCCCGCGTTGCAGCGGAGGCCGCAGGCGTTCCCGTGGTGCCGGGCTCCGACGGGCGGGTCGACGATCCGGAACATGCCAGGCACATCGCCATGGCCATCGGCTTTCCCATCATGATCAAGGCCGCGGCGGGCGGCGGGGGGCGCGGCATCCGCATCGCGCATGACATGGGCGAATTCGAGACGCTGATGCCGCAGGCTTCCGCCGAAGCCAAGGCCGCCTTCGGCGATGGCGGCCTCTATATCGAGAAGGTCATCGAGCGGGCGCGCCACATCGAGGTGCAGATCTTAGGCGACGGCCAGCGCGCGGTTCACTGCTTCGAGCGCGAATGTTCGCTGCAGCGCCGCCGCCAGAAGGTGTGGGAGGAAGCGCCCTCCGCCGTGCTGCCGCAGGCCGTGCGCGACAAGCTCTGCGCTTCTGCCGTGGCGCTGGCCGAGGCCGTCAACTACCGCGGCGCCGGCACGCTCGAATATCTCTATGACGACGAGACACATCACTTCTATTTCATCGAGATGAACACCCGCATCCAGGTGGAGCATCCGGTCACCGAGATGATCACCGGCATCGACCTGGTGCGCGAGATGATCCGCATCTGCGGCGGCGAGCCGCTGTCGATCCGGCAGGAGGACGTGCGGATCAACGGCCACGCCATCGAGGTGCGTATCAATGCCGAAGACCCGGCCAGAAATTTCCAGCCCGCCCCCGGAACGGTGACGGCGCTGCGTATTCCCGGCGGCCCCGGCACGCGCTTCGATACCATGCTCTACCAGGGCTACCAGGTTCCGCCCTTCTATGACTCGCTCCTGGGCAAGCTGATCGTCTGGGACGGGACGCGCAGCGGCGCCATTGCCCGCATGGCCCGCGCGCTGGACGAGCTTGGCGTCGAAGGCCTGCCGACCACCAAGCCGCTGCACCAATTGCTGGCGCGGGACGCAAGCATCGCGAAGGCGGATTTCCACACGCGCTGGCTCGAGCCGTGGCTCGAAGCCAACGCCCACAGACTGAACTCATGAGGAGGATGGCGCAGCAATGAAGACGCGGTATTCCTATGGAGGCGACGAGCACATCTTCGTCGAGTGCGACGAGGAGATGTCGCTCGAAGCCTTCTTCAAGTCGCTGTCCATGACGGCGGCGGTCAAGAAGGCTAGGATCAAGGGGGTGACCGAGATCTGCCCCGCAAACGCCTCGATGCAGGTGAAGTTCGATCCGGACGTCATCAAGCCTTCGGACATGCTCAAGGAGCTGAAGGCGATCGAAAAGGCGGCGGCCAAGGCCAAGCCCGTCATCAAGTCGCGCATCATCGAGATTCCAGTGCTCTATAATGACCCGTGGACGCACGAGACGCTGATGCGCTTCCGCGAGCGCCACCAGGACCCGAAATCGACCGACATCGAATACACCGCGCGCATCAACAACCTCGATGGCGTCGACGGTTTCATCAAGGCGCATTCGGGAGCGCCGTGGTTCGTTTCGATGGTGGGTTTCGTGGCGGGGCTTCCCTTCCTCTACCAGATGGTGGACCGCAAGCGGCAAATACAGTCGCCCAAATACCTCCGTCCACGGACGGATACGCCGAAGCTCACGGTCGGCCATGGCGGCTGCTTCGGCTGCATTTATTCGGTGCGGGGTGCGGGCGGCTACCAGATGTTCGGCATCACCCCGGTGCCGATCTATGACCCCAATCAGAAGATCAAGCACCTGAAGGAGTTCATGTGCCTGTTCCGGCCGGGCGACATCGTGAAGTGGAAACCCATCGGCCGCGAGGAATACGACGCGACGGTGGCCGCGGTGGAGAAAGGCAAGTTCAACCTGAAAATGAAGGACGTGACCTTCGATCTCGGCGAGTTCAAGAAGGACATGGATGGTTACAACGCCAAGCTGATGGGGGCGCTCAATGGCCGTTAAAGTCATCAAGCCGGGCCTTTCGACCACGGTGCAGGACCTGGGCCGGCCGGGCTACTACCACATCGGCATCCCGCTCTCAGGCGGCATGGACCGCCTGGCGCTCAAGGCCGCAAACCTCCTGGTTGGCAACAAGGAAGGGGCAGCGGTGCTGGAAGCCGTGTTCATGGGCCCCGAACTTCAGTTCACGGATGATGCGACCGTTGCCGTCACCGGCGCGGAGCTTCCGCCTAAGGTCAACGGCGAGGCGCGCGAGACCTGGACCTCCTTCAAGGTGAAGAAGGGCCAGACTCTGTCCTTCGACTTCCTCAAGAAGGGGGCCCGCGCCTATATCGCCATTTCGGGCGGCATCGACGTGCCCGTGGTTCTCGGCTCGCGGTCCACCTACACGCTGGGGGCGCTCGGCGGGTTCAAAGGCCGCAAGCTCGAAGCGGGCGACAAGCTGCCTGTCGGCAAGGGCCGGGGCGCCAAGGAAGGCCGCTCCATTCCCGAGAAGCTGCGCCGCGCGCCGGGCATGCCGGCGGAACTGCGCATGCTGCCCGGCCTCTACTGGCACCGCATCACAGCGGAAGCGGGCAAGCACTTCTTCACCGACACCTGGAAGGTGGCGCCGGAGGCGGACCGCATCGGCTATCGCTTCCGCGGCGGACGCCCGCTGGAATTCGTGCCGCGCGAGCAGCCCTTCGGCGCGGGCTCCGACCCCTCCAATATCGTCGATGCCTGCTATCCTTACGGCTCCATCCAGGTGCCGGGCGGCACGGAGCCGATCGTGCTTCACCGCGATGCGGTGTCGGGCGGCGGCTATTTCATGGTGGGCACCGTGATTTCCGCCGACATGGACCTGATCGGGCAGTTGCAGCCCCACACGCCGGCGCGTTTCGTGGAAGTGACCATGGCGCAGGCGCTGAAGGCGAGGCGCGACCAGGCAAAGCTCTACGACAAGCTCAAGGCATCGCTCTGATGCAATCAGCCGCCGGCAGGGGAGTGCGCCGTCCTGCACTGCCCGCAACAGCGAGGACCGCATAATGGCCAAAGCAGCCAAGAAGCCAGCCAAGAAACGGGCAAAGAAGGCCGCCCGCAAGGCGGTGAAGGTGGACCCCATCACCCTTTCGGTGGTGCGCGGCGTGCTGGAGACCACCCAGCGCGAGATGACGCTGGCGCTGGAGAAGACCGCGCGCTCCTCGGTGTTCAACCTGGCGCATGACTATTCGACGGCGCTGTTCAACGCCAAGCCGGAGATGATCCTGCAGGGACAGGATATCCCGATCCATCTGGGCTCGCTCATCCCCGCCATGAAGTCGGTCGCCAAGTTCTTCGAGGGCGACATCCATGAGGGCGACCTCATCCTCCACAACGACCCGGCCTTCGGCGGCAGCCATGCGATCGACACCTGCATGTACAAGCCGGTCTTCTACAAGGGCAAGCTCGTCTACTGGACGGTGTGCAAGGGCCATCTGACTGACATCGGCGGTCCGGTGCCGGCTGGCTACAACCCGAACGCCAAGGAAATCTATGCGGAGTGCCTGCGCATTCCGCCGGTGAAGATCTGGGACCGCGGCAAGCCGCGCCATGACGTGCTCAACATGATCCTCACCAACATGCGCGCCAGGCGTGACCAGGAGGGCGACTTCAACGCGCTCATCGGCGCCTGCCAGGTGGGCGAGCGCAACCTCATCGCCATGCTGGAGAAATACGGCGAAAAGACCGTCGATGCCTGCATCAACGAGCTCCTCGATATGGCGGACCGCCACATGCGCGGCCTCATCAAGAGCGTGCCGGACGGCGCCTATGAGGGCGTTGCCATCCTCGAGGATGCGGGCCATGGATTTGGCGATTTCGAGATCAAGGCGACGGTGACGATCAAGGCTGACCGCTGCCACATCGCCATCTCATCTCCGCCGCAGATTCCCTATTTCATTAACTCCTACGAGGGCAATTCGCATTCGGGCGTCTATCTGGGCCTGATGATGTTCGCCGCCCTGCCGCCGCCTTACAATGAAGGTCTCTACCGCTGCGTCTCGGTCGATTTCGGGCCCAAGGGCACGATCTGCAATGCGGCAGAGCCCGCCCCGCACATGAATTGCACCACAACGCCGATGGAGACGCTGACCGATGCGGTGCGGCTTGCCTTCGAGAAGGCGATGCCCTCCAAGGTGGCGGCGAGCTGGGGCCATGCCAATGGCCTCAACATCGCCGGCTGGGATTCGCGCACCAACGAGGAATTCGTCACCATGGTGCTCGCCACCATCATCTCGGGCGGCGGCGCCACGCCGCAGCAGGATGGCTGGCACGCGGTGGGCCCCGAATGCTGCTTCGGCGCGCTCACCTCAGGCGACGTCGAGCTGCTCGAATATTCTTACCCGATCATCATCCACAAGTACTCGCTGATGACGGACTCCGGCGGTGCGGGCAAGTTCCGCGGCGGATCCGGCACGGCATGGGAGGTCGAACCCCTCGACAAGGAAATGCTCTGCATCGGCTTCGGCGAAGGCCGCCGCATTCCGGCCATGGGGGCGGCTGGTGCGAAGTCCAAGGACATCGATTCGAAAGTGGGCCGCGTGATGCTGACGCGCGGCGGCAAGAGCGAGGTGAAGCGCACCAACATCATGGAGACGATCCAGCCCGGAGACACCGTCACCAACATGAACCCCGGCGGCGGCGGATACGGCAACCCCTATGAGCGGCCGATCGAAAAGGTGGTGTGGGATGTCAAGAACGGCCTCGTCTCGATCAAGGGCGCCACGGAAGATTATGGCGTGGTGATCACCGATCCTATAACCCTCGATGTCGACATGGCCGCCACCAAGCGGCTGCGGTCGGCGGCGTAAGCGAGAGAAGGAGGACGGGCCATGCGCACCACCTATCGTCTCGGCATCGATGCGGGCGGCACCTTCACGGACTTCGTCGTCGCCAACCGCAATACGGGCGACGTCAAGCTGTTCAAGGCGCTCTCGACGCCATCGGACCCCACCAAGGCCATCGAGAACGGCCTCAAGCTGATCGCCGATGACTTCGGCATCACGCCCGCCGGTCTCGTCTCGGACTGCGACCTGTGCATCAACGGCACCACGGTCGGCCTCAATGCGCTCATCACGCATCGCGGCGGCAAGACGGGCCTCATTTGCACCGCCGGCCATGAGGACTCGATCGAGATCCGCAACGGCCACAAGGAAGATGGCTTCCGTTACGATCCGGAATATCCCGCCGCCACCATGCTGGTGCCGCGCTACCTGCGAAAGGGCGTGCGCGAGCGCGTGCTGTCGGATGGCTCGGTGCGCGTCGCGATGGACGACGGCGACGTGCGCGCGGCCTGCGAGCTTTTCGCCAAGGAAGGTGTGGAGACCGTCGCCATTTCCTTCGTCTGGTCGGTGTTGAACCCGGAGCATGAGCGCCGTGCGGCCGAGATCGTGCGCAAGATGCTGCCCAATGCGATCCTCACCGTGGGCTCGGAACTCTATCCGCAGGTGCGTGAGTATACCCGCACATCGACGGCGGTGGTGAATGCCTATCTCGCCCCCGTCATGCGGAAATACGTGAAGGCGGTCGACGCCTATTTCCGCTCGCTGGGGGCGAAGCAGCCGGTGCGCTACTTCCAGTCCAATGGCGGTCTCGCCATCGGCCAGGCGATGACGGACCGCTCTGTCTATGCCATCAACTCCGGCCCCGCGTCCGCGCCGCAGGCGGGCCTCTATGTCTCAGCCCCGTTCAAGAAGAAGAACGTGATCACGGTGGACATGGGCGGCACCTCCTTCGACATCACGCTCACCAAGGACGGCCACACCAATCTCAACAAGAATATCGACTTTCTGCGCTACAGGATCGGCGTGCCGATGATCCAGGTGGAAACGCTGGGTGCGGGCGGCGGCTCGATCGGGTGGATCGATTCGCTGGGCTTGATCCAGGTGGGCCCGCAATCGGCGGGCTCGGAACCCGGCCCCGCCTGCTATGGCCAGGGCGGAACGGAACCGACGACGTCGGATGCCAATCTCGTGCTCGGCTACCTGAATCCTGATGGCCTGCTCGGTGGCAAGCTGCCGCTCGATCTCGAGAAGGCGAAGAAGGCGATCAAGACCAAGGTGGCGGACAAGCTCGGCATCCCGGTCGAGCGCGCGGCCTATGGCATGTATACCATCGTCAACAACAACATGGTGAACGGCATCCGCCGCGTCTCGGTGGAGCGCGGCTATGACCCGCGTGACTTTGTGCTGGTGGGGGCGGGCGGCGCCACCGCCGCGCATATCACGGCCCTCGCCCGCGAGATGGGGATCGACACCATTATCCTGCCGAAGCTCGCGTCGGGCCTCTGCGCCTTCGGCCAGATCATTTCGGACGTGAAGTACAACTACATGGCCACGGCCCCCTTGCGGCTCGACAATGCCGCTGCCTGCAAGCGCATCGACCGGCTGTTCGGCGAGATCGAGAAGCAGGGCGTGGCGCATCTGAAGACGGACGGCTTCAAGGCTGGCCAGATCGACGTGAAGCGCAGCCTCGACATGCGCTATGTGGGCCAGGTGCATGAGTGCACGGTCGATATCGGCGCCTTCCCGATCAACGAGAAGACCATCGAGAAGGTGAAGGATGCCTTCCACCGCCGCCACGAGGAGCTCTATACCTATTCCGAGCGCCACAATGCGGTGGAGGTGGTCAACATCGAGTCGACCCTCTATGGCCGCATCGGCAAGCCCAAGGCCCCGAAGCTGAAGAAGGGCGCCCCAGCCGCCAAGGCATTGAAGGGCTACCGGAGGGCGATCTTCGAGGCGTCAGGAAAATCGGCCAAGACTCCGGTCTATGATGGCGCCAGACTGGGCGCGGGCGCGAGCATCGCCGGTCCGGCCATCATCGAGGAGGTGACGACCACCATCGTCATCGAACCGGGCTGGACCGCGGCGCTTGATGCCAGCGGCTCATACGTCATTACGCAAAGTAAGAGATAACGGAGGGTCATGGCCCAGTCGCTTTCAGCATCGGACGTTTCGGTTTCCTTCGAGGGGCTGCGCGCCCTCTCGAATGTGACGCTGGACGTGCCGCGCGGGAAGGTGACGGGTCTGATCGGCCCCAATGGCGCGGGCAAGACCACGCTGGTCAATGTGCTGACCGGATTCCAGAAGCCCACCGGCGGAACGGTGAGCCTCGATGGCGAAAGCATCGTGGGCGTTCCGCCCTACAAGGTGCGGCAGAAGGGCATTGCCCGCACCTTCCAGTCGGGCAGGCTCTTCGCCGACTTATCCGTGCTCGACAATCTGGAGGTGACGGGGGTTGGCCTCGGCCTCTCCCGCCACGAGGCCGCGAAGAAGGCAGACCGGATGCTGGAATGGATCGGCATCCCGCACCTCGCGGAGCGCGCCGCGGGCGGGCTTCCCTATACGGATGAGCGCCGCGTCGCCATCGGCCGCGCGTTGATGCTGGAGCCAAAATACCTGCTGCTCGACGAGCCCGCCGCCGGCATGTCGGCGGAGGAGGCCAATGATCTCGCCCAGTTGATCCGCCGCATTATCGCGGAGGTGAGGTGCGGTCTGCTTCTGATCGAACACAACATCGGCCTGGTGTTGACGATCTGCGACCATATCCATGTTCTGGACTCCGGCGAAGTGATCGAGGTGGGGCCGCCCGCCCTTATCAAGGCGTCCGAGCGGGTGCGCCACGCCTATATGGGCACGCAGGCGGAAACGGAAGGAGCGGTGCTGTGAGTCTCCTCTCCGTGGAAAACATTTCAGTCCGCTATGGCCAGCTCACGGCGCTGCGCAAGGCGTCCATAAAGGTGGAAGAGGGCGAGACGCTGTTCGTCACTGGCCCAAATGGCGCAGGCAAGTCGACGCTGCTCAAGGCCATCGCCGGCGTTGTCAGCCCGCGCGAGGGCTTCATCCAGTTTGCAGGCCGGCCGATCGCCGGCAAGCCGCCTGAAGATATCGCGAGGCTTGGCTTCTCCATGGTTCCCGAAGGCCGCGAGGTGTTCGGCGGCCTCACCATCGAGGAGAATCTCCGGCTTGGCACCGGCATGCGCGCCGACAAGGACCAGACGGCGAAGGACCTCGAGCAGGTCTATGCCGTCTTTCCCATGCTGAAGGACCGCAAGGACCAGCAGGCGGGCGTTCTCTCGGGCGGCCAGCAGCAGATGCTGGTCATCGGCCGCGCCCTGATGGCGGGGCCCCGGCTCATTGCCATTGACGAGCCGTCGCTGGGCCTGGCGCCGAAGGTCATCGACGATGTCTATGCGACCCTGATCCGCCTGCGCGACAGCCGCGGCCTCACGCTGCTCATCGTCGAGCAGAGCGCCACGCGGGCGAGCCTCACCGGCGGCCGCATGGTGCTGATGCGCTCGGGCGAAGTGGCGCTCGAGGGTGATGCGCGCGAGCTCGTCAGGGGCGAGGCGCTGCGCCAGGCCTATTTCGGATATGGAGAGCATTGAGATGACGGCGTTGCTGCAGGTCCTCTTCGATGCGCTGAGCCTCGGCAGCCTTTATGCGCTGGGCGCCCTTGGCATCGCGCTGATCTTCGGCGTCATGCGGCTCGTCAACTTCGCCCATGGCGACTACATCGCCTTCTGCGTCTTCGCCATGCTGTGGCCGTCGATCGACGCGGCGGCCATCGTGTTTGCGGGGAACCTCCCCACGGTTATCCTCGTGCCCTTCATCCTGGCGGTGGGGGCTGGGCTGTCGGTCCTCTCCGAGATCGTGGTGTTCCGCCGCTTCCGCAATGCCAATCCGGCCACGATGATGATCGCCTCCTTCGCGCTGGGCTTCGTCATCAAGTATTTCCTGCTCATGCTCTATTCGAGCCGGCCCAAGTCCATCGACCTGTGGTCCAGCCTCACCCGGCAGATCGAGATCGCGGGCGCACGCATTCCGCCGCTGCAGGCCATCACCATCGGCGTCACCATCGTCATCCTTGTTACCCTCACCGTCTTCCTGAAACGCACCCGCTTCGGCCTCGAGATGCGCGCCGCCGCCGAGAACTTCACCATGGCGCGCATGCTGGGCGTGCGCGCCAACCGCGTCATCATGCTGGCCTTCGCGGTGTCGGGCATGCTGGCTGCCGCCGTGGGCCTCATCCTCGTCACCCAGACCGGCACGGTCGACATCAACATGGGCGCCAACTTGATGCTGGTGGCCTTCGTTGCCACCGTCATCGGCGGGCTCGGCAGCCTGCCGGGTGCGGTGCTTGCGGGCTATCTCATCGGCGCCGCCACGGTCATCATGCAGGTGGTGCTTCCACCGGACGCGCGGCCCTTCCGTGATGCCTTCGTCTACGGCGCGGTCATCGTCATGCTCATCTGGCGGCCGAACGGCTTGTTCGCCTCCAAGGCCGCGAAGCAGAGGGTCTAGCGCATGGCCGACCGCCCCTCCATCCTCGCCCGCACATGGACCACGCCGGTCATCCTCATCGTCATTCTCGGCGTGCTGCAGCTGGCGGCTCTTGCCGTGGGATCGGGCCCATTCAACCAGACGATCATCGAGATCTTCATCCGCGTGGTGCTGGTGGTCGGGCTTTTCGTGTTCATCGGCAATTCCGGCGTCATCAGCTTCGGCCACATCGGCTTCACCTGCCTCGGCGCCTATATGACGGCCTGGCTCACCATGCTGCCCGCCATCAAGAAGTCGAAGCTCAAGGGCCTTCCCGACATCATCCTCGACAACAAGCTGGCCTATGGCTGGGGGCTTCTCGCCGCGGTGATCTTCGCAGGCCTTGCCGCCTATGCCGCCGGCAAGGTGCTGATGCGGCTCTCTGGCATCGCCGCCTCGATCGCCACCTTCGCGGTGCTGGCCGTTATCATCCAGGTCTATTCCAACTGGGACAGTGTCACGGGGGCGCAAAGCTCCGTCGTCGGCATTCCCATCGTGCGCGTGGTCTGGCCCTATTTCCTGTGCGCCATCGCGGTGGTTCTGGTGGCCTATGCCCACCAGATTTCGCGGTCCGGCCTGGCGCTGCGCGCCGCGCGCGACGAGGCGACGGCGGCCTCCGCCTCGGGCGTTAACATTCCGCGCGAGCGGCTTATCGCATTCACGATTTCCGGCGGCATCATGGGCCTTGGCGGCGCGCTTTTCGCGCATTCCGTCGGTGTCGTGACGCCTGACACCTTCTATCTCGGTCTCACCTTCATCACCCTCTCTATGCTCGTCGTCGGCGGCATGAATTCGCTGTCTGGCGCGGTGCTGGGTGTCGTCATCCTGTCCATCATCATCCAGCTGCTGCGCTGGATGGAGAAGGGCGTGGACATCGGCGGCGCCAGCTTCGCCCTGCCATTGGGCGTGCAGGAAATCGCCATCGGTGTCGTTATGATCGTGATCCTGATGTACCGGCCCTCCGGCCTCACCAAGAACCGTGAGCTCGTGTGGCCGTCCAACAAGCTTTCCGGCTGGGGCAAGCCAAAGGCTCCGGCGGATGGGAAGACAGTGTAAACTCAAGAGGAGGACGTTAATGAAGAGCATTCTGCAAGCAGGACTGGGCGCGGCGCTGGGTGCGCTGATGCTCGCAGCGCCGATGGCCATGGCCGACGACGGCAAGATCGTCGTTGGCTTCGCCACCGCGCAATCGGGCTTCATGCAGGCCTATGACAAGCCGGCGGAAGATGCCGCGCGCATCCGCATCGACGAGATCAATAAGGCCGGCGGTCTGCTCGGCAAGCAGATCGAGATCGTCGCCGCCGACACCAAGACCGACCGCGCCGAGGGCGCCAAGGCCGGCCTCGAGGTGATCGACAAGGGCGCCGACCTCGTGGTCGTGTCCTGCGACTATGACTTCGGCGCACCGGCGGCGCTTGCCGCGGAAGCCGCCGGCAAGGTGTCCTTTTTCCTCTGCGCCGAGTCGATCAAGGCCGGCATCCAGGGTGTTGGCCCGCATTCCTTCTCGGCCTCGGTCTTGGCGGCCGTGCAGGGCGCCACCATGGCGGAATGGGCTTACACCAAGAAGAACGCCCGCACTTTCTACCGCCTGCTCGACACCTGGACCGAATACAACAAGGGCATCTGCGACGGCTTCGACTGGATGCTGCCGAAGTTGGCTGACGCCAAGCTCGTGGGCGAGGACACGTTCAAGAACGACGACGCCTCGATCGCGGCTCAGATCACCCGCATCAAGAGCCTGCCGCAGGAACCGGACGCCATCATGCTCTGCACCATGATGCCGGGCGGCGTGTCCGCCGTGAAGCAGCTGCGCGCCGCCGGCATCAAGTCGATGATCCTCAACGGCTCTGGCATGTCCGGCAGCTACTGGCTCTCGGCGGTGCCCGATCTCTCGAACTTCTACGTGCCCGACCAGGGCTCGGTCCATGGCGATGACCCGAACCCGAAGGTCAACGAGTTCAACGCCATGTACAAGGCGGCGACCGGCTCCGATCCGTCGAGCCAGTATGTCTATCCTGGCTATGTGATGATCGACGTCTGGGCCAAGGCCGTCGAGCGCGCGAAGTCGACGGATGCCGATGCGGTGGTCGCCGAACTCGAGAAGATGAAGGACGAGCCGACGCTGTTCGGCCCGCGCACCTTCACCGCCGAACTGCACCACCAAAACAAGGGCCGCTACCTGATCACCGCCGTCGACAACGGCAAGGCCCATGTGGTGGACGAGTGGACGATCTCGGAGCCGATCCCGGTCGATTATCTCGCCAGCAAGTAAGCTCACACAGTTAAGTTGGGCGGCCGCCCGCTGGGGCGGCCGTCTTACCTTCAGCACCTGCCTCCGCGGGCGCCAGGATGTGCATGGGTTCATGAGCCTTGATGGCACACGATCAAGAAAGGAGGATTGGGCCAGGTGCTGCAACGGGGAATGATCCCAAAGCGCAATCGGACAAAGCGCCCCGATCCAGCCGCATAACGCCGGTGGCGCATCCAGCCCGTCACTGGCGAAAAGGGCAAGAAAGTCCAGCCTTGGGTAATCCAGGGAATGGGGGCGGAGCACTCCGGAGCAGGACTCTAAATCTATCTGGAGGAAATCTTCAGGGTCAGGTCACTATTCATTGAGCGGTGGTGGCCGCATTTCCAGCCATACCGGATGGTGGCCAGATGCCTTCAGATTGCCTCTCAATTTCAATAATTCGCTGGCGCACCCGACAGGATTCGAACCTGTGACCTCTGCCTTCGGAGGGCAGCACTCTATCCAGCTGAGCTACGGGTGCAGCGCGAGACATCTCTATAACCGATAGGCATGGCATTCGGCAATGGCTGGCGCTAAGGGTGTCGGTAGCACACGATATGACCGGTTTAAGTAGCACACGATCTGTCCGGTAGGCTGGCCCTTTTTTGGGGGTCAGCATGAGCCGGACGGAAGCCCG
>NZ_JADCDB010000003.1 GCF_020252395.1 Aestuariivirga sp. | reverse complement strand
TTCACAATGTCAATCAGCTAACCAAAAACCAAACGCACAAATCCCCCGGTCCAACCCTCTCAGGATCACCGGCAAACCTGCCACCTTGTCGGCTTTCGGCAAAAAAAGAACCACAACGCTCAAAGCGATGCGTCCCTCAGTGGTTGGTTGTATATGGCGATGCACCCTGAACTGTCAACACCGGAAAACACGAAACCTTCAGAAAACTGATAAGTAACTGTTTTGTAATATTCATTCGTCTGTTACAGAGGGCTGTAAGCAGCCCGCCGAAAGGTGCCGGGAGGGTCCGAAACCGTCCAGCCGGTCAAAAAACCGCCTCCCGGCCCGGAACCAGCCCGCCCGCCTATTCAGGCCCGCTATGCCGCGCTTGCCATAGACGTACCGGGGCTCCCCCTGTAAATGTCGGACAATTGGAGGTCCCCCATGGCAAGCAATACGCAGAAGCCGCTCAAATACCGTTCCCAGGCCTGGTTCGACAATCCGGCCAATGCCGACATGACGGCGCTCTACCTCGAGCGCTACCTGAATTTCGGCCTCACCCGCTCCGAACTGCAGGGCGGCAAGCCGATCATCGGCATTGCCCAGACCGGCTCCGACCTCTCCCCCTGCAACCGCGCCCATGTGGACCTCGTGAAGCGCGTGAGGGATGGCATCTACGAGAATGGCGGCATTCCGCTGGAATTCCCCATCCACCCCATTCAGGAAACCGGCAAGCGGCCCACCGCCTCGCTCGACCGGAACCTCTCCTACCTCTCCCTCGTCGAAGTGCTTTACGGCTATCCGCTGGATGGCGTGGTGCTTACCATCGGCTGCGACAAGACCACGCCCGCCTGCCTGATGGCCGCCGCCACGGTGGACATTCCGGCCATCGCCCTCTCGTCGGGCCCCATGCTGAACGGCTGGTACAAGGGCCAGCGCACAGGCTCCGGCACCATCGTGTGGATGGCGCGCGAGAAGCTGGCGACGGGCGAGCTCGATTACGAAGGCTTCGTCGAACTCGTCGCCACCTCCGCGCCCTCCACCGGCTTCTGCAACACCATGGGCACGGCGACGACCATGAACTCGCTCACCGAGGCGCTGGGCATGTGCCTTCCCGGCAACGGCGTCATTCCCGCGCCCTATCGCGAACGCGGACAAATGGCTTACGCGACAGGCCGCCGCATCGTCGACATGGTGAAGGAGGATCTGACACCGTCGAAGATCATGACGCGCAAGGCCTTCGAGAATGCCATCGCGGTCAACACCGCCATCGGCGGCTCCACCAACGCGCCCAACCACCTGAACGCCATCGCCGCGCATTTGGGGATAGAACTCACCGTCGCCGACTGGGAGAAGCATGGCTATGACCTGCCGCTGCTGGTCAACCTGCAGCCCGCCGGCGAATATCTGGGCGAGGACTATCACCGCGCCGGCGGCGTGCCCGCCGTCATCGCCGAGTTGATCGGCGCGGGCAAGATCCACGAGGACTGCGTCACCGCCAATGGCAAGACCATCGGCGAGAACTGCAAGGGCCAGTTCAGCTGGGACCGCGCCGTCATCCGCGAATTCGGCAAGCCGATGAAGGAGCATGCGGGCTTCAAGCGCCTCTCCGGCAACCTCTTCGACAACGCCATCATGAAAACCTCCGTGATCTCGGAGGAATTCAGGAAGCGCTATCTCTCGAACCCGAAGGACCCCAATGCCTTCGTGGCCAAGGCCATCGTCTTCGACGGGCCGGAGGATTACCACGCGCATATTGACGATCCAAAGCTCGATATCGACGAGAACACCATCCTTTTCATCCGCGGCGTCGGCCCCTTGGGCTATCCGGGTGCGGCGGAGGTCGTGAACATGCGGGCACCCAACTACCTGCTCGAAAAGGGCATCCGCTCGCTCCCCTGCGTGGGCGACGGCCGCCAATCCGGCACCTCGGGCTCGCCCTCGATCCTCAACGCCTCGCCGGAGGCGGCAGCGGGCGGCGGCCTCGCCATCCTGAGGAACGGCGACCAGGTGCGCATCGACCTCAACAAGGGCGCCTGCGACATGCTGGTGCCCGCGGAGGAACTCGAGAAGCGTCGCGCCGAACTCGAGAAGGCCGGTGGCTACAAGGCGCCGCCGAGCCAGACGCCCTGGCAGGAAATCTTCAGGAAGGAAGTGGGCCAGCTCGCCGAAGGCATGGTGCTGAAGGGCGCCACCAAGTTCCGGCGCGTCGCCAAGACCATGGGCCTGCCGCGGGACAACCACTGACGATCCAACATCATCACCCCGGCCCACGCGCCGGGGTGATGCCTTTCGAGGAGCCCGCACCATGTTCGACCTCGCGACCGGCATTTTCCGCGCCCGCTTCTCGACTCTGGGCGCACGCCTCGTGGCGCTCGACTTCGCCGGCGCCGACTGCGTGATGGGCGGCGGCACGGAGGCCGGCATCCTGGCGGGCGATTGGACCACCGGTGCCGTCGCCGGCCGCATCGCGGGCCGCATTGCCAATGCCCGCATCAGCATCGACAACACCGAATACCAGCTCGCGAAGAATTTCGGCGACCACCAGCTCCATGGCGGCCCGGACAATTTCGCCATCCGCCATTGGAAAGCGGAAGCAACCGGCAAGAGCATCACCTTCTCCCTTCATTCTCCTGACGGCGACCAGGGCTATCCCGGCGCCCTCGATGTCACCGCGACTTATGCCGCGCAGGGCAACACGCTGTCGCTCGGCTTCGAGGCCCGCACCACCAAGCCCACCGTCATCAACCTCACCAACCACGCCTACTGGAACCTCTCCGGCGGCGCGCGCGGCGCCTTCGATCACGAGATGCAGATCCTGGGCTCGCGCTATCTGCCGCTCAGCGAGTTGCTGCTGCCGTCCGGCGAGCTGCGCGATGTCACCGGCACCCGCTGGGACTTCCGTACACTGCGCCCCGTGGGCGGCGTCTATGACAATTGCTGGGTGCTCGACGGCCCGCGTGGTGAGCTGAAGCACGGCCTCACCCTGCGAGACCCGGTCTCCCGCCGCCGCATGGAGGTCTGGACCACCGAGGCCGGCATGCAGATGTACACCGCCGAACACTGGAACCCCAGCTTTCCTGGCAAGACGGGGCCGCTCCGGCAATACGGCGCCATCGCCATCGAACCCCAGAACCTGCCAGACGCTCCAAGCCACAAGAACTTCCCCAGCGCCGAACTGCGTCCGGGCGAGGTCTACCGGCACCGCATGGAGTGGCGGTTCTTCACATGACTTTCGTCCTCTCCCGCTCCTTCAGCGGGAGAAGACGATCACCCGGCCACCGCCGCCATCCATGCTCTCCACATTCACCCCCTATCCGTCACCCCGGCGAAGGCCGAATTCCCGCTTTGCATCAGCACAGGCGGAAAAAAGCGGGACCCCTGCCTTCGCCGGAGCGGCGGCAAGGCGGGGTGCCGGGCGCGAATCTGGAGTATGCCTTTTCCTAGCACATCGAGCGCGCGCTGTCAAGGTTTATTTTCCTTAGGCGATATCGGCAGGGCCTTTGCCCATTTCTCTCATTCATCACCGCCGGGCCCGGCCCGGGCACGATGAGCCTCTCGGCGGCTACAGGAAATTATACGGGTCCACATCCACTTGCAGCGCCAGCGAGCCCTTGGGCTTCACGTCCTTCAGCCACAGCCTGAGGAACGCCTGCACATTCATGTCCCGCTTTGCCTTCACCAGGAACCGGAAGCGGCGCCGCCCGCGCACCATGGCGATCGGCGCCGCGGCGGGGCCCAGCACCGCGATACCGTCCGCCAACGGAGCAATCAGCCCGAGCGCGCGCGCGAAGCGCTCCGTCTCCGCCGCGTCGTTGCCCGAAATGATGATCGCCGCCAGCCGCCCGTAAGGCGGCAGCCCGGCAGTCTCGCGGATCGCCTTTTCCTGGTTCAGGTAGGAATCGCGGTCGCCCTTCCGCAGCGCCTGCATCAGCGGGTGCTCGGGTAGATAGGTCTGCACCAAGGCTCGCCCCGGCTTGGCGCCACGCCCGGCACGGCCCGCAACTTGCGCCATCAGCGCCCAGGTTCGCTCGGCCCCGCGCGGGTCGGAGGACTCAAGCGCCAAGTCGGCGTCCACCACGCCCACCAGGGTCAAATGCGGAAAGTGGTGACCCTTGGCGACGAGCTGCGTGCCGATGACGAGGTTGAACTGCCCCTCCTCCACGCCGCAAATCGTATCGCGCAGCAGGGGCCCACGCGAGAGATCGCTGGAGAGAATCGCGATGCGCGCCTGCGGAAAGCGCACGGCAGCCTCCTCCGCCAGCCGCTCCACGCCGGGCCCCACGGGAACCATCTTTCCTTCCGTGTGGCAGCCCGGGCACGCCTTCGGCATGGGTTCGAGGTGGCCGCAGTGGTGGCACATCAGCTGCCGCCGGAATCTGTGCTCCACCAGCGAGGCGGCGCAGTTCGGGCATTCCAGCCGGTGGCCACAGGCCCGGCACAAGGTGAGCGGCGCATAGCCGCGGCGGTTCAAAAACAGCAGCGCCTGATCACCCTGCTCCAGAGTCGTCTTCACTTCGTCGAAGAGCGGCGGCGAAATCCATGTGCCGGGCTCGAGGGCCGCGCGCTTCATGTCGATCAACCCGATCTCCGGCAGTTCCGGCCGCCCGTGCCGGTCCATCAGCCGCACCACGCCGTAGCGGCCACGGTCGACATTCACCAGCGTTTCGAGCGAGGGCGTTGCGGAGGACAGCACCACGGGGAATTTCCCGATGGAGCCATAGAGCACCGCCATGTCACGCGCGTGATAGGGCACGCCGTCATCCTGCTTGTAGGCGCTCTCATGCTCCTCATCGACGACGATGAGCTTCAACTTCTTCCACGGCAGGAAGAGCGCGGAGCGCGCCCCCACAACGATCTTCGCCGTGCCATCGGCCACGCCGCGCCACACCCTCTCGCGCTCGCGCGGCCGCAGGTCCGAGTGCCACTGCGCCGGCTCAGCGCCGAAGCGCCGCTCGACGCGTTCGATGAAGGGCTGGGTGAGTGCGATCTCAGGCAGCAACAGCAGCGCCTGCCCCCCAGATGCGAGCGCCGCCGCCATCGCCTCGAAATAGACTTCCGTCTTGCCGGAGCCTGTGACGCCGTCGAGCAGCATCACCTTGTGCTGACGCTGGGCCACCACCGCGCGCAGCGCGTCCGCCGCCGCCTGCTGGCCCTTCGAGAGTGCGAAGCCGCCGGCATTGAGGTCGGGCTCCGCAAAGCGCCTGTGCGCGGGCAGCGCCACAGCCTCAAGCGCGCCATCCTTCGCCAGCACCTTGATCACCGAGGTGCCCACGCCCGCGGCTTCCGCCAGTTCCGCGGCGCGCATGGCGAAGCCTTCGCGGGCGGTCTCCAGCACGCGGGCGCGCTGCGGGGTCATCCGTTTCGGAACATGCCCGGTTGCGCGGTAAGCGATCTGCTCGCGGGGACCCTCGAAGGCGCCGGGCGATCGCAGCACCATGCGCAGCACATTGCCCGCGGGTTCGAGATAATAGGCCGACAGCCAGTCGACGAAGCGCCGGTGCGTCTCAGGGAGCGGCGGCATGTCGAAGACTTGCGCCACGTCGCGGAGCGTCTTGTCCGTATCCGCCTTGTCCTTCACGGCCCAGACCACGCCGATCATCTGGCGCGGACCCAGCGGCACGATGACGTAGCTTCCGGGCTCGAGCGCCATGCCCGGCGGCACGCGGTAGGAATAGGGGCCGTCGAGCGCCAGCGGCAGCAGCACCCCGGCTATGGCGGAATCGCGGGTCATTGAGACTGAAATAGACTTGGGGCCGGGCGGCTTCCACCGTTATATGGCACCGCCATGAGGGAACCCCATGTTCGCGAGATCGTCTGCCTGGAGCCGTCGGCGCTCGCCCTGCGGCTCAAAGGCCAACGCCACCTGACGCTGCTCGAAAGCGTCATGCGCTCGGAGCATCTGGGGCGCTATTCCTTCCTCGCCTGCAATCCGGCCGCCACCATCGAGGTGAACGCCGGGGGCACCTTCCACAATGGCGTGCCGCTCGCCAAGAGCGCGCTCACGCTGATCGGCCGCATCGTCGCCGAGAACCGCCAGCGCCACATCGCTGGCCTGCCGCCCTTCCAGGGCGGGCTCGCGGGTTACATCGCCTATGACTATGGCCGCCGCCTCGAACCACACGCCAGGATTCCGGACTTCGCCCCGCTCTGCCCGGACCTGATGCTGCACCACTATGACTGTGTGGCCGCCTTCGACCACATGCAGGAGCGCGCATGGATCATCTCGGAAACGCCCGCCCGCGCCGACGAGATGGAGGAGCTGCTGCGCCGCCGCCCGAAGGTGACGGGCAGCCACGTCATCGAGGGCTGGCAGCCGAACTTCACGCGCGAGGCCTACGAGAAGGCCATTGCCCTCACGGTGGACTACATTCTCGCGGGCGACATCTTCCAGGCCAACGTCACGCAGATGTTCTCCGCGCCCATCCCCGCGGGCTTCGATCCCCTGGGCTTCTACCGCGTGCTGCGCCAGAAGAACCCCGCCACCTTCGCGGCCTACATGGATTACGGGCCGGTCCAGATCGCCTCGTCCTCGCCAGAGCGGCTCTTGCGTTACGATGGCGTCACGGTCGAGGCCCGCCCCATCAAGGGCACGAGGCGGCGCGACTCTGATCCGGTGCGCGATGCGAACCTGATCGCCGACCTCACCTCATCGCGCAAGGACCGCGCGGAGAACGTGATGATCGTCGACCTGCTCAGGAACGATCTCTCGCGCGTCTCGAAAGCGGGCACGGTGAAGGTGCCGGTGCTCTGCGGGCTCGAGACCTATGCCAATGTCCATCACCTGGTCTCGGTCATCACGTCCGAACTGAAGGAGGCTCACGGCATCGGCGACCTCATCGGCGCCACCTTCCCGGGCGGCTCGATCACCGGTGCGCCGAAGATCCGCGCCATGGAGATCATCGCGGAGATCGAGCAGTCCCCGCGCGGCGTCTATTGCGGCGCCATCGGCTATATCGGCTTCAACGGCCGCACGGACCTCAACATCGCCATCCGCACCGCGCAGTTCGCGAACGGCATCGCCCGCGTGCAGGGCGGCGGCGGCATCACGGCGCGGTCGAACCCGGCGGCCGAGTACGAAGAGAGCCTCACCAAGATCAAGCGGATCATGGCGGCTTTTGAACCATGATCCTCATCGTCGACAATTACGACTCGTTCGTTCACAACGTGGCGCGCTATTTCGAGGAGCTGGGCCAGCACACGCGCGTCGTCCGCAATGACGGGGTGACGGCGCGGGACCTCGATGCAGCCAAAGCCATCGTCGTCTCGCCCGGCCCCTGCACGCCGCGTGAGGCGGGCCAGTCGTTGGACATCATACGCGAATACTCGGGCAAGCTCCCCATTCTCGGCATCTGCCTCGGCCACCAGGTGATGGGCGAGGTCTTCGGCGGCCTCGTGACACGCGCAAAGCGTCCGATGCATGGCGACTCCTCCGAGATCAACCATGACGGCAAAGGCATCTTCGAGGGCCTGCCACAGCGATTCAGCGCCGGGCGCTATCATTCGCTCATCGTGGAACTGGAGGGCCGTGACACGCCACTCATCGTCACGGCCAAGAGCGACGAGGGCGAGGTCATGGGTCTGCGTCATGCAAGCCACCCGACTTATGGGGTACAGTTTCACCCCGAATCGATCCTCACTGAGGGCGGCTACGACATGTTCAGGAATTTCCTGAAGGCGGTGGAATGAGCCGCACCTGGTTCAACGGCGCCCTCACCGAGGGCCCGCTGGCGGTGGCGCGCGGCGAGCGCGGTCTGCTGCTGGGCGACGGACTGTTCGAAACCATGCTGGTTCTCAACCGCACGCCCTTATGGGGCAACATGCATTTCGCCCGGCTCGAGGCCGCGGCCAGGGAACTGGGCCTCGGCTTCGACCGCGGCACGCTGGATGATGCGGTGGCGGAAATCCTCACCGGCATCCCCAGGCTTCACCACGTGCTGCGCGTGACGCTGACCCGCGGTACCGCGGCGCGCGGACTTGCGGCGGCCGGCGGCTCCTCCAGCCTGCTCCTCATGCTCGACGCCTTCGACGCGAACATGATGCTGAAGTCCGTGGCGCTGTCGTCAACCGCGATCCGCCGCAACCCGCAGTCGGTCTCCTGCCGGCTGAAGACCCTCTCCTACATCGACAACATCGCAGCTGCGCGCGAGGCGGCGAGCCACGGCGTCGAGGACGCGCTGATGCTCAATGGGGACGGCAATGTCGCCTGCACCACCATCGCCAATGTCTTCCTTCTCAAGGGCAAGAGCCTTGTCACGCCGGCCCGCGACCAGGGCATCCTGACGGGGGTAACCCGCCAGACGCTGCTCCATTCCGCCGCGCACTTGGGCCTCAAGCCCGAGGAACGCGTGGTGAAGCCCGGCGAGCTGAAGGAGGCGGATGCCGTGTTCCTCACCAACAGCCTGCGCTTCATCAGGCCCGTCACGGCGCTGGACCGCGGGCCGCTGGCGCAGGGCGACCTCAGCCCCCTCATCCAGTCTCTGTGCGAGGCGGCCCGCCTGCAATGCGGCCACGACCCGCGCATGGTTGATTTGGGCAAGTCCGGGCGGTAAGGCTCCCCGCAGACAAAAGGGACCCGCCCATGAAATTCTTTGCCGATACCGCCGAAGTGAAGGACATACAGGAACTGAATGACCTGGGGCTGCTCGACGGCGTCACCACCAACCCCTCGCTGATTGCCAAGTCCGGCCGCAACTTCAAGGATGTGATCGCCGATATCTGCGCGATCGTCGAAGGCCCGGTCTCGGCGGAGGTCGTGTCGCTCGACTATGACGGCATGATGCGCGAGGCCGCCGGCCTGCGCCAGATCGCACCCAACGTCACGATCAAGGTGCCGCTCACGCTCGATGGCCTCAAGGCCTGCAAGGCGCTCACCTCCGACGGCTGCATGGTGAACGTCACGCTCTGCTTCTCGGCCATCCAGGCGCTCTTGGCCGCCAAGGCCGGCGCCACCTTCATCTCGCCCTTCATCGGCCGTCTCGACGACATTCACCTGGACGGCACGGACCTCATCGCGGAGATCCGCCAGATCTACGACAATTACGCCTTCGACACCGAGATCCTCGCGGCCTCCGTGCGCACCGCGCTGCATGTGAAGCAGGTGGCCTTGATCGGCGCCGACGTCGCCACCTGCCCGCCCGCCGTCATCAAGGGCCTGGTCAAGCACCCTCTGACCGACAAGGGCATCGAGCAGTTCCTGGCGGATTGGAAGAAGACCGGGCAGACGCTGTAAGGCGCAACGTGACGGCGCCCCACTCTTCGCCCTCTCCCCCTCTGGCCGTCATCCCGGCGAAAGGCGGGACGGCGGACTTCGAGGGTGGCGCGTAATGGGCGCCATCCTTACTGAATATCAGCTGCGCTGCGGCGCAGGCACCCTCAAGCCCGATGCCGCGCAGCGAGCTGTTGCAGCGAGGCTCGACGCACTCGCCACCGCACTGACCGCGCAGGTCCCGTCTTCCGGCCTCCTCGCCCGCTTCCGTAAGCCCGCAGCCCCACCCAAGGGTCTCTACATCCACGGCGAGGTGGGCCGCGGCAAGACCATGCTGATGGACATCTTCTACGAGACAGCCGAAACCGCCCCGAAGCGCCGCGTCCACTTCCATGCCTTCATGCAGGACGTGCACAGGCGCCTCCACGCCGCGCGGCAGTCGCACCGCCAAGATGCCATCGCCCCCGTGGCGAAGGCGCTGGCGAAGGAAGCGCGCCTCCTCTGCCTCGACGAGATGCAGGTCACCGACATTGCGGACGCCATGATCGTCGGCCGCCTGTTCGAGGGCCTGCTGGCGGCCGGCACGGTGATCGTCACCACCTCCAACCTCGCGCCCGGCCAGCTTTACCGCAACGGCCTCAACCGCCAGCTCTTCCTGCCCTTCATCGCGCTCATCGGGGAGCGCCTCGATGTCGTCTCGCTGGAGAGCCCGACGGATTACCGCCTCGGCCGGGTGAAGGCGCATGAGACTTTCCTCACGCCGATCTCGGCCCAGACCGACGCCCGCCTGCAGGACCTGTGGCAACGCCTCACCGACACGGAACGGGGCGAGCCCATGGACATCGGCGTGCTGGGCCGCAAGCTGCACGTGCCGCAGGCCGCCCATGGCTGCGCGCGCTTTTCCTTCGCCGAACTCTGCGGGCAGCCGCTGGGCCCGCCGGATTACCTGGCGCTGGCCCAGAATTTCCAGATTCTATTCCTTGAGCACATCCCAGAGTTGAACCCAGACAGCCGCAACGAGGCCAAGCGCTTCGTGCTGCTGATCGACACGCTCTATGACGGCAAGATCAGGCTGGTGGCCACCTCCGCGCAAGCCCCGGAGGGCATCTATCCCGCGGGAGACCACGCCGTCGAATTCGGCAGAACCGTCTCGCGCCTCAAGGAGATGCAGTCGGCCTCCTGGTGGGGCAAAAAAATCGCCGAAACCTGACGTTTTGGTCAAGTTTCTCCTCCAAAAGGACTAGGCCGCCGTCTTGAAGGTGATAGATATCGGGTCTACACAAACGTCGCTTTTGCACTGCAAAACGACCTGACGGCACGGCCTTCAAGAAGGAATCCCTTACATGGCTCGGAAGAAAATCGCTCTGATCGGCGGCGGCATGATCGGCGGCACGCTTGCGCATCTCGCGGCGCTGAAGGAACTTGGCGACATCGTCATTTTCGACATTGCCGAGGGCCTGCCACAGGGCAAGGCGCTGGACCTCGCCCAGTCGGGGCCGGTCGAGGGCTTTAACACGAAGCTGTCGGGCGCCAATTCCTACGAGGCCATCGCCGGCGCCGACGTCTGCATCGTGACGGCGGGTGTTCCGAGGAAGCCCGGCATGAGCCGTGACGATCTCCTGGGGATCAACCTCAAGGTCATGGCCTCGGTGGGTGCGGGCATCAGGCAACATGCCCCCGATGCCTTCGTCATCTGCATCACCAACCCGCTCGACGTGATGGTCTGGGCCCTGCAGAAATATTGCGGCCTGCCGCCCCAGAAGGTGGTGGGCATGGCGGGCGTGCTCGACAGCGCCCGCTTCCGCCACTTCCTCGCCGAGGAATTCAATGTCTCCGTCCAGGACGTCACCGCCTTCGTGCTCGGCGGCCATGGCGACACCATGGTGCCGCTGATCCGCTACTCCGCGGTGGCCGGAATTCCGGTGCCGGACCTCATCAAGATGGGCTGGTCCACAAGCGAGAAGATCGACAAGATCGTGCAGCGCACGCGCGACGGCGGAGCGGAAATCGTCAGCCTGCTGAAGACCGGCTCCGCCTATTATGCCCCCGCCACCTCGGCGATCGAGATGGCCGAGAGCTACCTCAAGGACAAGAAGCGCCTTCTGCCCTGTGCCGCAAACCTGACTGGCCAGTATGGCGTGAAAGACACCTATGTGGGCGTTCCCGTCGTGATCGGCGCCAAGGGCGTCGAGCGCATCGCCGAGATTTCGCTCAGCGACGAGGACAAGGCGGGCTTCAGGAAGTCGGTTGACGCCGTGCACGCCCTCATGGCCGCGGCCAAGACCATCGCTCCCGATCTCGCCTGATTTGACGCGCACGTAAAACAAGGACGTGGCAAGATGAACATCCATGAATACCAGGCCAAGGACGTGCTCCGCGGCTTCGGCGTCGCGACCGGCAAGGGCATCGCGGCCTTCACCGTGGACGAGGCCGTTAAGGCCGCGCAGACGCTGGGTGGCCCCGTGTGGGTCGTGAAGTCGCAGATCCACGCCGGCGGCCGAGGCAAGGGCGGCGGCGTGAAGGTGGTGAAGTCCATCGACGATGTGAAGGCCGAGGCCACCCGCATGCTCGGCATGACGCTGGTCACGCACCAGACCGGCCCCGAGGGCAAGCTGGTGCAGCGCCTCTATATCGAGGAAGGCACGGCCATCGCCCGCGAGCTCTATCTCTCGATCCTGGTCGACCGCGAAACCTCGCGCGTCGCCTTCATCGCCTCGACCGAGGGCGGCATGGACATCGAGAAGGTGGCCCATGACACGCCGGAGAAGATCGTCACCGTGCAGGTCGATCCTGCCGCCGGTTACGCGCCCTATGTCGGCCGCCGCATCGCCGCGGCGCTGAAGCTTGAGGGCGATCAGGCCAAGCAATGCGTGAAGATGATCGGCCAGCTCTACAAGGCCTTCGTCGACAAGGACATGAGCCTGCTCGAAATCAACCCGCTGGTCGTCACCAAGGACGGCAACCTGATCTGCCTCGACGCCAAGATCAACTTCGACTCCAACGCGCTCGACCGTCACCCGGAGATCAAGGAACTCCGCGATCTGACGGAAGAGGACCCGAAGGAGATTGAGGCTTCCAAATATGATCTCTCCTACGTGGCGCTCGATGGCTCCATCGGCTGCATGGTGAACGGCGCAGGCCTCGCCATGGCGACGATGGACATCATCAAGCTCTATGGCGCCGAGCCCGCCAACTTCCTCGACGTCGGCGGCGGCGCCTCCAAGGAGAAGGTCGCCGCGGCCTTCAAGATCATCACAGCGGACCCGAAGGTGAAGGGCATCCTCGTCAACATCTTCGGCGGCATCATGAAGTGCGACGTCATCGCCGAGGGCGTCATCGCCGCGGTGAAGGAAGTGGGCCTCAAGGTTCCCCTCGTCGTGCGGCTCGAAGGCACCAACGTCGATCTCGGCAAAAAGATCATCAGCGAGTCTGGCCTCAACGTCATCCCCGCCGACGACCTCAACGATGCCGCGTCCAAGATCGTCCAGGCTGTGAAGGAAGCGGCGTGATTCTCGTACCCCTTGCCATCTCCTCAGCAATCTGCGCCGCATTGGTGTGGCTGCTGCTTTTGTTGGCAGGGCGGTACTTGGGCCAGCGGGCGGTCTGGGCCGTCGGGCTACTGCTAAGTGGACTTCTTCTCTACGCGATTGTCGAGATGGTCATTACATGCAGTGCTCCGCCAGAATTTGTTCCCCCTGATTGCTCCGATCCTGCTGTCTGCGGTGACGGCAAAATGATTTTTGCGTGCGACGGGCCAGGAGGAGCTTTGAACTACGGCTTCATCTACGTGTTTGGTCCACTGATGGCCTGCCTCGTCCTGCTCCTTACATTCCGGGTTGCAAAGCGACCGCGCCAAGAAAAACTGGAGAGCTAATGTCCATTCTCGTCGACAAGTCCACCAAGGTCATCTGCCAGGGCATCACCGGCAACAACGGCACCTTCCACACCGAGCAGGCCATTGCCTATGGCACGCAAATGGTGGGCGGCGTGACGCCGGGCAAAGGCGGCACGATCCATGTGGGCGTTCCGGTGTTCGACACGGTGTGGGATGCAAAGCAGGCCACGGGCGCTGACGCCTCCGTGATCTACGTGCCGCCGCCCTTCGCGGCGGATGCGATCCTCGAGGCGATCGATGCCGGGATCCCGCTCATCGTCTGCATCACCGAGGGCATTCCGGTGATGGACATGGTGAAGGTGAAGCGCGCGCTGTCGGGCTCCAAGTCCCGCCTCATCGGGCCCAACTGCCCGGGCGTGCTCACGCCTGACGAATGCAAGATCGGCATCATGCCGGGCAATATCTTCAAGAAAGGTTCGGTCGGCATCGTCTCGCGCTCCGGCACACTCACCTATGAAGCCGTGTTCCAGACCACCCGCGAGGGCCTGGGGCAAACCACCGCCGTCGGCATCGGCGGTGACCCTGTCAAGGGCGCCGAATTCATCGACATGCTGGAAATGTTCCTCGCCGACGACGCAACTCAATCGATCATCATGATCGGCGAGATCGGCGGCTCGGCCGAGGAAGACGCCGCGGAGTTTATCGCCAAGTCCAAGAAGAAGAAGCCCATGGCCGGCTTCATCGCCGGCCGCACCGCACCTCCGGGCCGCCGCATGGGCCATGCCGGCGCCATCATTTCCGGCGGCAAGGGCGGGGCCGAGTCCAAGATCGACGCCATGAAGCGCGCCGGCATCGCCGTCGCGGATTCGCCCGCTTTGCTTGGCAAGACGCTGGTCAAGACGCTGAAGGGCTGATTTATGCGGCAAGCCGGACCCCATGCCCCCTCGTCCTCTCCCGCCAGGCGGGAGAGGACGGGACCCCATGCGCAGCATGGGGGAGGTGAGGGTCCGCTGGTTCTGCGCTTACTTCCCCTCACCTATCCCGCCGCTGCCGCGGCGGGCCCCTTTCCTCTCCCGCTTCGCGGGCGAGGACGCGCAATGAGGATCATGGGATGAACAAAACCGATCTCACCACTGCCTTCGAGCAAACCTCCTTCCTCTATGGCGGCAACGCCCAGTACATCGAGCAGCTCTACGCCAAGTATCTTGAGAACCCCGCCGCCGTGGACCCGCACTGGCGGCAATTCTTTGCCGGGCTGGAAGACAACGCCGCACAAGCCAGGCAGCAGGTCGAGGGTCCGTCGTGGCAGAGGAAGGACTGGCCCAAAGCTGAATCGGGCGATCTCGTCAACGCCCTCGACGGCAACTGGCCGGCCGTGGCCCCCCCCGCCGCCAAGGGTGCGCCTGCCGCCGAAGCCAAATCCCCCGCCCTGTCGGCGGACGACGTGCGCAAGGCCACGATGGATTCTGTCCGTGCGCTGATGATGATCCGCGCCTACCGCATGCGCGGCCATCTCGCCGCCGACCTCGACCCCCTGAAGCTCAAGGCGCCCGAAACCCACCCGGAGCTCGACCCCGCCACCTACGGCTTCACCGAAGCGGACATGGACCGCCCGATTTTCCTCGATCGCGTGCTAGGGCTCGAACACGCGACCATCCGCCAGATCACCGGCATCCTAAAGCGCACGTACTGCAGCACGCTGGGTGTCGAGTTCATGCATATCTCTGACCCCGGGCAGAAGGCCTGGATCCAGGAGCGGATCGAGGGTCCGGACAAGGCCATCAGCTTCACCAAGGAGGGCAAGAAGGCCATCCTCAACAAGCTCATCGAGGGCGAGGGCTTCGAGCAGTTCCTGAACGTCAAGTACACCGGCACCAAGCGCTTCGGCCTCGATGGCGGCGAGTCGATGATCCCCGCGCTCGAGCAGATCATCAAGCGCGGCGGCCAGCTGGGGCTGAAGGAAATCGTGCTCGGCATGGCGCATCGCGGCCGGTTGAACGTGCTGGCCAATGTGATGTCGAAGCCCTTCTCGGCGATCTTCCACGAGTTCAAGGGCGGATTCTCCACCCCTGATGAGGTCGAGGGTTCGGGCGACGTCAAGTATCACCTCGGCTCTTCCTCCGACCGCGTGTTCGACGAGAACACCGTGCACCTCTCGCTCACCGCCAATCCCTCGCATCTCGAGATCGTCGATCCCGTTGTGCTCGGCAAGGCGCGCGCCAAGCAGGACCAGCGCGGCGACAAGGAGCGCACCTCGGTGCTGCCCCTCCTGATCCACGGCGACGCGGCTTTTGCGGGGCAAGGCGTGGTGGCGGAATGCTTCGGGCTGTCAGGCTTGCGCGGCCACCGCTGCGGCGGTTCCATCCACTTCATCGTCAACAACCAGATCGGCTTCACCACAAGCCCGATCTGGTCGCGCTCATCGCCCTACCCCTCCGACGTCGCCAAGATGATCGAGGCGCCAATCTTCCACTGCAATGGCGACGATCCGGAAGCCGTCGTCTATGCCGCGAAGATCGCCATCGAGTTCCGGCAGAAGTTCAGGAAGCCCGTCGTCATCGACATGTTTTGCTACCGCCGCTTCGGCCACAACGAAACGGACGAGCCGGCCTTCACCCAGCCGCTGATGTACAAACGCATCGCCCAGCAGCCCACTGTGGTGACGCTCTATGGCAAGCGCCTGGTCGACGAGGGCGTCATCTCCGGGGCCGATTTCGACGCCATGAAGGCGGCCTACCGCAAGACGCTCGATGACAATTTCAGCGTGGCCGAGAACTACAAGGCCAACAAGGCCGACTGGCTCGACGGCCGCTGGGCCGGCCTCAAGGCAGCGAAGGATCACGAGGAGCCGAGGAAGGGCCACACCGGCGTGCCCATCGCAACGCTCAAGGACATCGGCCTCAAGCTCACACGCGTGCCGAAGACCTTCAAGGTCCACCGCACCATGCAGCGCGTGCTCGATGCGCGCCGCAAGATGATCGAGGACGGCACGGGGCTGGACTGGGCGATGGCTGAGCACCTCGCCTTCGGCTCGTTGCTGCTCGAGGGCTTCCCCATCCGGCTTTCGGGGCAAGACGTGCAGCGCGGCACCTTCTCGCAGCGCCACGCCGTGCTCGTCGACCAGGACAACGAGAAGCGCTACACGCCGCTCAATCACCTGGTGAAGGACCAGAAGGTCAAGATCGACGCCATCAACTCCATGCTCTCGGAAGAGGCGGTGCTGGGCTTCGAATACGGCTACTCGCTGGCCGAGCCCAACACGCTGACCATCTGGGAAGCCCAGTTCGGCGACTTCGCCAACGGTGCGCAGGTGGTTTTCGACCAGTTCATCTCGAGCGGAGAGCGCAAGTGGCTGCGCATGTCGGGCCTCACCGTGCTGCTGCCGCATGGCTACGAGGGCCAGGGGCCGGAGCATTCCTCCGCCCGCATGGAGCGCTATCTGCAGATGTGCGCCGAGGACAACATGCAGGTGGCGAACGTCACGACGCCCGCGAACTATTTCCACATCCTGAGGCGCCAGCTGAAGCGCGACATCCGCAAGCCGCTGGTGATCATGACGCCGAAGTCGCTGCTGCGGCACAAGCGCGCCACCTCGCCGCTCTCGATGATGGACGAGGGCGCCACCTTCCACCGCCTCCTGTGGGACGACGCGGAGATGATGCCGGGCGAGGCGATCAAGCTGCAGCCGGACGGCAAGATCCGCCGCGTCATCCTGTGCACCGGCAAGGTCTATTACGATCTCTACGAGGAGCGCGAGAAGCGGGGCCTCACCGGCATCTATTTGCTGCGCGTCGAGCAGCTCTATCCCTGGCCGCACAAGGCGCTCATCAACATCCTGTCGCGTTTCAAGGATGCGGAGTTCGTCTGGTGCCAGGAGGAGCCCTACAACATGGGCGCCTGGAGCTTCGTGCAGCCCAACATCGAGCGCGTGCTCGACTTCATCGGCGCGAAACACACACGGCCCCGCTATGTGGGCCGCGCGGCTTCGGCTTCCACCGCAACCGGCCTGATGAGCCGGCACCTCAAGGAACTGCGCACGTTCCTCGATGAGGCGCTGGGCGAAAACAAGGCTTGAAGGAACAAACAAGATGGCAAAGGAAATCCGCGTTCCGGCACTGGGTGAATCGGTCACCGAGGCGACGATTGCGAAGTGGTTCAGGAAGCCGGGCGAGGCCGTGAAGGCGGACGAGTCGCTGGTCGAGCTGGAAACCGACAAGGTCACCGTCGAGGTGCCCGCCCCGGCCTCGGGCAAGCTCGCGGCGATCTCCGCCGAGCCCGGAACCACGGTCAATGTCGGCGCCCTTCTCGGCATGATCGAGGAAGGTGCGGCCGGTTCCGCGCCCACCAATACGGCCGAAGCGCCGAAGAAGGCCGAGGCCCCCGCCGCCAAGGCCGCCGAGCAGACCCTCTCGCCCGCCGTCCGCAAGATGGTGGCGGAGAACAAGGTCGACACCGCCGCCGTTTCCGGCACCGGCAAGGATGGACGCCTCACCAAGGGCGACGTGATCGCGCATCTGGAGAAGCCCGCCGCGGAGTCGAAGCCGCTGGTGATCCCCGCAGCATCCGCACCTGCCGCCCGCGCGCCGTCAACCCCGTCCGATGCCGCGCGCGAGGAGCGCGTGAAGATGTCGCGCCTCCGCCTCACCATCGCGCGCCGCCTGAAGGATGCGCAGAACACCGCCGCCATGCTCACCACCTTCAACGAGGTGGACATGACGGCGGCCATGCAGGTCCGCAACCAGTACAAGGACCTGTTCGAGAAGAAGCACGGCGTGAAGCTCGGTTTCATGAGCTTCTTCGTGAAGGCCTGCATCCAGGCGCTGAAGGAGATCCCGGCGGTCAATGCCGAGATCGACGGCGACGACATCGTCTACAAGAACTTCTACAACATCGGCGTGGCGGTCGGCACCGACAAGGGCCTCGTCGTGCCCGTGCTGCGCGATGCCGACATGCTGTCCTTTGCCGGCATCGAGAAGACCATCGCTGAATACGGCAAGCGCGCGCGTGACGGCAACCTGCAGATCGCCGACATGCAGGGCGGCACCTTCACCATCTCCAACGGCGGCATCTATGGCTCTCTGATGTCGACGCCGATCCTCAACGCGCCGCAGTCCGGCATCCTCGGCATGCACAAGATCCAGGAGCGCCCCATGGCCATCAACGGCCAGGTGGCGATCCGCCCGATGATGTATTTGGCGCTGTCCTATGACCACCGCATCGTCGACGGCAAGGAAGCCGTCACCTTCCTGGTGCGCGTCAAGGAGAACCTCGAGGATCCGCAGCGGATCATTCTGGACCTTTAACAATAATGCCGTGATCCCTCCCCTCATTGCTGTCATCCCGGCCCTTTGCCGGGGTGACGGAAGAAGGGGAGCGGGAGGCGGGGGAGTGGGAGATATGACAGCAGTAGCCATCCTCACTGGCGGCAGCCGCGGCATCGGCCGCGCGGCGGCGCTGAAGCTTGGTGCGGCGGGCTACACCGTCGTCGTCAACTACGCCTCGAACGAAGCCGCTGCGAATGATGTGGTGAAGGCCATCACCGCCGCGGGCGGCAAGGCGGTCGCCGTCCAGGGCGACGTCGCGAAAGAAGCCGATATCCTCGCCCTCTTCGCCGCAGCGGACAAGCTCGGCCCCCTCAAGGTCCTCGTCAACAATGCCGGCATCATGGACCGCCAGAACCGGCTGGACGAAATGAGCGCGGAGCGCCTGAAGCGCCTCTTCGACATCAACATCCTCGGCTCCTTCCTCTGCGCGCGCGAGGCGGTGAAGCGCATGTCGGCGAGGCATGGCGGCAGCGGCGGATCGATCGTCAACCTCGGCTCCGCGGCCTCCGTGCTGGGCGCCCCGGGCCTCGGCGTCGAATATGCCGCGAGCAAGGGCGCCATCGACGTGCTCACCATCGGGCTCGGCCGCGAAGTCGCAGCCGAGGGCGTGCGCGTCAATGCGGTGCGCCCCGGCATCATCGACACCGAGATTCATGACAGCTCCGGCATTCCCGGCCGCGTGAAGATGATGCGCGAGCACATCCCCATGAAGCGTGAAGGCACGGCGGACGAGGTGGCGGACGCCATCCTCTGGCTGTGCTCGGACCAATCCTCCTATGTCACCGGCTCCATCATTCCCGTGGCCGGCGGGCGCTGCTAAGGAACAGAAACATGGCCAACCCGTTCGACGTCACCATCATCGGCACCGGCCCCGGCGGCTATGTCTGCGCCATCCGCGCCGCCCAGCTGGGGCTCAAGGCCGCGGTGGTGGAAAAGCGCGCCACCCATGGCGGCGCCTGCCTCAATGTCGGCTGCATTCCCTCCAAGGCCCTGTTGCATGCCTCCGAGCTCTATGCCGAGTCGAAGCATGCCTTCGCCAAGATGGGCATCAAGGCCGAAACCAGCGTCGACTTCCCGAAGATGATGGGCTTCAAGCAGGAGGCCATCGACGGCAACACCAAGGGCATCGACTTCCTGCTGAAAAAAAACAAGGTCGCCGTGTTCCGTGGGGTTGGCAAGATCTCAGGTCCCGGCAAGGTCACCGTGGGCGGCGAGACCATCGAGACGAAGTCCATCGTCATCGCCACCGGTTCGGACGTCGCCAGGCTCAAGGGCATCGATGTCGACGAGGAGCAGATCGTCTCCTCCACCGGCGCCCTCGACCTCGGGAAAGTTCCCGCCACGCTGGCCGTCATCGGCGCCGGCGTCATTGGCCTCGAGCTCGGCTCCGTCTATGCCCGCCTTGGCGCCAAGGTGACGGTGATCGAGTATCTCGACCGCATCCTGCCCGGCATGGACCACGACGCCGCCAAGACCTTCCAGCGCATGCTGCAGAAGCAGGGCTTCGCCTTCCGCCTGTCATCGAAGGTGACGGGCGCCGTGAAGTCGAAGGACAAGGTGACGCTTAACGTCGAGCCCGCCGCGGGCGGCACGCCTGAAACCATCGAGGCAGAAGTGGTGCTCGTCGCCGTCGGCCGCACGCCCTACACCGAAGGTCTTGGCCTTGAAGCCGCGGGCGTGAAACTCGATAACCGCGGCCGCGTCGAGGTGGACGACTATTTCCAGACCAATGTGCCGGGCATCTATGCCATCGGCGACGTCATCCGCGGCCCCATGCTCGCCCACAAGGCGGAGGACGAAGGCATCGCGCTCGCCGAGATCCTCGCGGGGCAAGCCGGCCATGTGAATTACGGCGTCATCCCCGGCGTCGTCTACACCAACCCGGAAGTCGCCGCCGTCGGCAAGACGGAAGAGGAGCTGAAGGCCGGGGGCGTGGACTACAAGGCCGGCAAGTTCCTGTTCCTCGCCAATGGCCGCGCCAAGGCCAATCAGACGACGGATGGCTTCGTGAAGGTGCTGGCCGATGCCAGGACCGACCGCGTGCTGGGCGTCCACATCGTCGGCCCCATGGCGGGCGAGCTGATCCACGAGGCCGCCGTGCTGATGGAATTCGGCGGCAGTGCCGAAGACCTCGCCCGCACCTGCCATGCGCATCCCACGCTGTCGGAAGCGGTGAAGGAAGCGGCGCTCGCGGTGGCGGGCCGGGCGATCCATTCGTAACGCCCTGCTCACACGTCACCAGTTTTCATCATGGCCGGGCATGATGAATGTGTGAGTGGGCGAGTGTTCCTACAGCCCCGTCGTCGGCCGCGGGTTCGTCCCATCAAAGAACCGCGTGTAGCGGAAGGGCGATGGGTCCACGCATGGCGTCTCTCCCGTCACGATCTCCGCCATCAGCTTGCCCGCGCCCGGCCCAAGCCCGAAGCCGTGGCCCGAGAAGCCGGTGCACAAATGGAAGCCGGGCAGCGCATCGACTTTCGAGATGACCGGCACCGCATCCGGCATCGCATCGATGGCGCCGGCCCAGCGCTCGGCGATCTTCATCGGCTTGAACACCGGATAATATTCCTTCAGCGCCATCGCAGCACCGTCCAGCACATCGTTCACCGGCTCCGGATCGAGAATGCGCACCTGTTCGAAGGGCGTCACTTCATCGAGTTCCCAACGGCGCTTGAGTTTCGCCTCCGCGATGAAGCGCTTGCCGAGGCGCAGGCGCAATCCGTTCCAGTCCAGCATCAGCGCGGGCAGAAATTCGCGGAACAGGCGGAAAGAATCCGGCACGATGTCGGCCACCGAGAAGTGGTTGTCGGTTACCGTATAGCCGCCATCCATGCGCTTACGGAAGGTGAAGCCGCCGCCGGAGCAGGTGCGGGTCAGCCCCGTGTCGATAGGCTCGGTGCGCATCACCGAATTGATGACGGTGAGCTGCGGCAGCGAAATGCCGAGGTTGTGACAGAAGCGGCGCGACCAGGCGCCGCCCGCCAGCACCACCGTGTCACAGGCGATCGTCCCCTTCTCTGTCACGACCGACGAGATGCGCCCCCCTTTTGTCTCCAGCCCGCGCACCGCGCAATTGGTGAAGACCTTGCCGCCCTTGGCGCGCAGCGCCTCCGCCATCAGCGGCACAGCGACGAAGGGCTCGGCGCGGCCATCGTTCGGCGTATAGAGCGCACCCTTCCAGGGCCTGGTGCAGCCAGGCTGCAATTCGTTCGCTTCGGCAGCGCCGATCATGCGCGTGGCAAGGCCAGCGGGCTTTGCGTTCTTCTCGAACCACTCACCCTTCTGCGCCAACTGCTGCCCGGTTTCGCAGAGATAGAGGATGCCGCAGCGCGTGAAGCCGGTCTGGCCATCGACACGCGCATCCATGCCGTCCCAGATCGCCATGGAGATCTGGATCAGCGGAATCTCGCGCGGGTCGCGCCCCATCTGGCGGCACCAGCCCCAGTTCCGGCTCGACTGCTCGGCGGCGATCTCGCCCTTCTCCAGCAGCACGGCATCGATCCCGCGCTCGGCGAGTTCGAGGGCGGTGGATACCCCGGCGACACCGCCGCCAATGACGCAGACGGCGGCCTGTTTCGGGAGTTGCGTGTCGGATGGAACGAGCTTGATCTTCGGCATGGGCTGAAACTAGCCTGCCCGCCCCGGCCCTGTCACCAACAGCACGTGCATGACCCCCTCACGCGCGGGGATGGGCCTTGCGATACTGCTCCAGCAGATGCGCGCGGTTCACTTCGGTATAGATCTGCGTGGTCGACAGGCTGGCGTGGCCGAGCAATTCCTGGATCACCCGCAGGTCGGCGCCATTCGCCAGGAGATGCGTGGCGAAGGAATGCCGCAACGCATGCGGAGTGGCCGTCCCGGGAAGCCCCAGCGCGCCACGCAGCCGCGCGATCAGCAGCTGGATGTTGCGGGCATTCAGCGGCCCGCCCTTCTGCCCGCGGAACATTGGCTCGCGCGGCTTGAGCGCGAAGGGGCAGAGCTCGCGATAAAGCGAGATGGCCGCGCGCGCCACGGGCAGCAGCGGCACGAGCCTGGTCTTGTTGCCCTTGCCGGTGATGGCCAGCGTGGGCTGCTCCACCTGCGCCTCGGTGAGAGACAGGGCTTCCGAAATGCGCAAGCCGCAACCATAAAGCAGCGTCAGCACCGCCTGGTCGCGCGCCAGCACCCAGCGCGGGGTTTCCTCCGTGGCCAGAACATCGGCTTTCGCCAGCGCCCGCGCCTTCTCCGGCGAAAGGGGTTTCGGCACCGCATGCGGCAGCTTGGGCGAGCGCAGGGCGGAGAGTGCGGGGTTGCGGAACAGCCCGGTCTTCTCGGCATGGCGATAGAAGGAGCGCAGGCTGGACAATTGCCGCGCCAGCGTGCGGCTCTCGACCCCGGCCATGCGCCGCCTGGCCAGGAAGGCCCGGAAGTCGGAGACGGTGAGGTCTGCCAAGTCCTTGTTGGATGGCAGCGCGCCGAGGTGATCGGCCATGAACTGCGCGAACTGCCCCATGTCCCGCGCATAGGCCTCCAGCGTCTTCGCAGACATGCGACGCCCGGACTTGAGGCTCGTGAGCCACCCCTGCACGGCAGCAGCGGCATCGGCGCTCAAACTGGATGCGAAGTCAGACATGGCGCGGAACGCTACGGGTGTGCGGTAAAGATTCGCTCACCACTGCGAAAGCTCCCCGGCCTTAAGTTCCGTTATCACCGATCAGCGGCGCCTGCGGGCTGGCATGCCGAGGCATCGCCCCCGTCAGCCGCGGATCGGGGTGCACCTCCACCATCACCGCATAAGGCCGGAAGCCGGAGCGCTGGTAGAAGCCCAGTGCGGCCGGATGATCGAAGTGGCAGGTGTGCACCCACATCCGCGTGATGGGCTGTGCCCAGGCCCGAGTCAGCGCCTCATTCATCAAGAAGCGCCCGGCGCCGCCGCCCACGGCGGAGGGCGCCACTCCGAAGAAAGACAGCTCGCACTGGCCTTGTTCGCGGAAGTCCAGTTCGAGAAGCCCCATGTCATGCCCGTCCCTTACCAGTGCGAAGCATTGTACACCGGGGTGGCCGATGATGGCGGCAAGCGTCTCCTCGCTCAGCATCAGCCGCGAGAACCACATGATGTCCTGCCCGATCGAACGGAACAGGGCGCGGAATCGCCCGGTGTCCTCCGCCCCCATGCGCTCCAGCGTGAAGCCCTGCTCCGGCGCGGGCCGCAGCGCGGGTTTCGCCGTCATCTCGAGGCAGGTCACCAAGTTGGCGAGGTGGCCCTTGGGCAGCGGGTGATAGCCCACAGGCAGCGGGACTTTGTGAATGTCAGCCATGGCCAGCGCGGAAAAGCGAAGGCTTCTGCTTGTTCAGCGCATCGTCGGGATCGAGAACTGTGCCCCTTCCTTGATGCCGGAAGGCCAGCGCGCCGTCACCGTCTTGGTCTTGGTGTAGAAGCGCACGGAATCGGGCCCATGCTGGTTCAGGTCGCCGAAGGCCGAGCGCTTCCAGCCGCCGAAGGTGTGGTATGCCAGCGGCACCGGGATCGGTACATTGATGCCCACCATGCCGATCTGGCAGCGCGAGGCGAAGTCGCGCGCCGTGTCGCCGTCGCGCGTGAAGATGGCGGTGCCGTTGCCGTATTCGTGATCATTCACCAGCTTCAGCCCTTCGTCATAAGTCTTGGCGCGGACGACCGAGAGCACGGGCCCGAAGATCTCTTCCTTGTAGATCTTCATGTCCTTGGTCACGTTGTCGAACAGCGTGCCGCCGAGGAAGAAGCCCTTCTCGTAGCCCTGCATGCGGAAGCCGCGGCCATCGACCTTCAGTGTGGCCCCTTCCTTCACGCCGGCATCGATGTAGCCCACCACCCGGTCCAGCGCCTGGCTTGTGACGAGCGGGCCGTAATCGGCCTCGCGGTCGGTGGACAGACCCACCTTCAGCTTCTCGACGCGCGGCGCCAGCTTCTCGACCAGCGCATTGGCCGTGGCCTCGCCGACGGGAACCGCGACCGAGATCGCCATGCAGCGCTCGCCGGCGGAGCCATAGCCGGCGCCGATCAGCGCATCGACCGCCTTGTCCATGTCGGCGTCAGGCATGATCAGCATGTGGTTCTTGGCCCCGCCGAAGCACTGGGCGCGTTTGCCGTTGTTGGCGGCGCGCGAATAAACGTAATGCGCGATGGGCGTCGAGCCGACAAAGCCCACCGCCGCAATGTCCGGATGATCGAGAATGCCGTCGACGGCTTCCTTGTCGCCATTCACCACATTGAAGATGCCGGGCGGCAGGCCCGCCTCAAGGAAAAGTTCGGCGAGCCGCATCGGGCAGGACGGGTCACGCTCCGACGGCTTGAGGATGAAGGCATTGCCGCAGGCAATCGCCGGGGCCGCCTTCCACAGCGGGATCATGGCCGGGAAGTTGAAAGGCGTGATGCCCGCCGCGACGCCCAGCGGCTGGCGCATCGAATACATGTCGATGCCGGGGCCGGCGCCATCGGTGAATTCGCCCTTCAGCAGATGCGGAATGCCGCAGGCGAATTCCACCACCTCGACGCCGCGCTGCAGGTCGCCCAGCGCATCGGGAATGGTCTTGCCATGCTCCATGGAAATCAGCGTGGCGATCTCCTCGGCATGGGTGCGGGTGAGCTCGAGGAACTTCATCATCACGCGCGCCCGCACCTGGGGGTTCCTGGCCGCCCAGTCCGGCTGGGCCGCCTTGGCGTTCTCCACCGCGGCGCGGAGTTCAGGCGGCGAGGCCAGCGCCACCTTGGCCTGAACCTCGCCGGTATTGGGGTTGAACACGTCGGCGAAGCGGCCCGAGGCGCCCTTCACGTGCCTGCCGCCGATGAAATGTCCGATCTCCTTGACCATGAAGGCCTCCTGCCAATCTGAAATGGTGGCGCAACCTAGAGCATGATCCGCAAAAGTGGAACCCACTTTTGCGATAAGATCATGCTCAAGCTTTTGATCTGGCGCATGTTCTTGCCGATCAGGCGAGCCCACCTGATCGGAACATGCTCTATCGCGGCGTAGGCGCCGTCGGCACCCAGGCATATCCGTCATCGTCGAGGATGACGCATTCGCGAAGCCCGTGCGCCTTGTCGAGTGAGCCCGCCAGCACCGTGAAGCCCAGCTCGCGCGCCTTTGCTTCCGCCCGGTCCGGGTCACAGCCGTAAATCCGCAGTTCCACCCCGGCGCCGCGCGCCTCCAGCCCGGCGACGATGCCGGACAGCGGGTGCCCGCGATAGGAACGGTCGGCATGGAACATGAAGTCCTGCCCCTGCCAGCGCAGCGCCGCGAAATCCTCATTGTCATAGAAACTGGTGGCGCCCAGCACCTCCCGGGCGAAGGTCACGGAGCGCGGCACATCGGTCACCAGCAGGTTGAAGCCGAGGCCCCTGAGGCCGCGTCCATATTCGGCGGCATCCGGTTCGGGATTGGTATCGCTCATGATGCGATGTGAACACTTGCCCGCTCGGCGCGCAAGTTCCACATCACGGCGCAGGCGGGAATCCGCTTTGGGTCGGCAATGCCATGGCGCTTCATGGCGATGAGGAACACCACCGCCGCATCTGCCACGGCCTCGGACAAGTCGGCCGCGGGCAGCCCCTCTTCCAGCAGTTCCATCAGGTGCAGTGCCGCAGCATCGCTGAGTTCGGCGGCCTCGCCGGCGGTGAGCTCATCGGCCGCCTGCCAGCTCTGGGCCAGGTCGTCGTCATCCATCTCGGCGACCAACTGCGCGCCAATGGCGAAGGCCAGGCGCCCTGCCTGGGGCCGGTAGCCGGGAGACACGAGAGTGAAAGATTCTTCCGGCAGGGATTGAGACATGGAACACCTCACGCAACAAACGGGCTCCATCCTGCGCCCGATGCTTTGCCGGATGGTTAACACCCCTTGTGCGAAGCTTGCCGCATTTTAGGGAAGCGGGTAAGCAACATGCCGCGGCGATTTCCCCTCTCTCGTCGCAGCAGGCAGTCGGAGAAGAATTCGCCGCAATCACCGCCTCTCATAGGCCAGCGTCCGCCACGCCGCCTGATACCCGGCGAGCCCCGCAATCTCCGCCGGCGTCACGTCCGTCATTCTGATGCCGATCGCCGGCAGCTTGCCATTCTCGATCATCGCTAATGCCGCCGCCCCCGCGGTGGTGCCGTCGCGGAGTGCGGAGGCCTTTACCTTCTGCGCCGGGCGCAATTGCGCCAGCACCGCGAGCAGCACCGGGTTCTGCGAGAAGGGCCCATCGACGATGATGTCGTCCTTTGACGTAACGGCATCGAGCTGCTCGGACACCATTAGCGCGCAATAGAGGGCCGCGAGCGAGGCGCGCTCCTCCGCGTTCTCCGCCGCGGGCCCCTTCACATAGCCCTTGCCGAGAGACTCCGGCACCGGCCCGCTGGTCATGGTGAAGGACGGCACGGCGTAAGTCCCCCGCGCGGCCAGTGCTGCAACGCAGGCGAGGCTCGCCGCCTCTGCCGGCGCGCCATTGGCCACCGCGGCGAATTCCATGCCGCCGAAGAAGCGGCTGCAGCACACATTGCGTCCCAGCACGTCGGTGTTGGTGTTGGTGTCGCGCCTGGGGTCCAGCACATCCACACTCGTCGAAGGATCGAAGCTGATGCTCCACGTGCCGGTCGAGACGAGCGTGAAGCGGTCGAGCCCGGCGCAGACATAGCGCATGAAATTGGCGGTCGAGTCGTGCACGCCGCCCAGCACGCGGGCCTCGCCACGGAAGCCTGGCCCCCGGAACTCGTCCTTCAGGGCGCCGATCGTCTCCCAGGCCTTGGCCATGGGCGGAAACAGCGCGTCCCAGCCGAGCTTGCGCGCCATGCTCGATGGCGCTTGCGCGCGGATGTCGAGCAGATGCGTCTGGCAGGCCATGGAGGAGATCTCGGTCACCCGGACGCCGCTGAGCCTGAAGGCCACATACTGGATCCACGGCAGCAGCGTCGTCACTCGCGCGAAGTCATCCGGCCAGGCCCGCTGCTGCCAGAAAAGCTGCAGGCCGTGGGTGATCGCCATCGGCAGCAGCGGGCACAGCGCCTCGTCGAAGCCCGGCATGATCTTCTCATACTCCGCTACGATCTCTGCGGGCGGCTCGCTGGTATAGCCCATCACCGGCAGCGCGAGCTTTCCCTCGGCATCAAGGCAGGCCATGGCCGCGCCATGGGCCGTTGGCACGATCGCATCGATGGGCAGCATGGCGTCAAGTTCGGGAAGCGCGCTCCGGCACAGCGCCACCATCGGCTCGGGGTCGATATGCTTGTAAGGCGGTGCGGGCACATGCCGGCTCGGCGCCTTGCGCTCCGCCAGCAACTCGCCCGCCTTCGAAAACAGCGCGATCTTGGTGTTGGTGAAGCCCACATCCACCACCGCGATGCCGCGCAAGCCGTCCTGCCCCATTCGCTTCGTCCTTTTGTTTTCGGCCACTCTCTCGCATCCGCCGCATGGGCGTCAATCGCCCCGGGCACTTGAAGGGGCAGGCGGCTCAGGTCTATAGCCATGCGCCTGACAACCAGTCCGGAGATCCGCCCACATGGCCAAGCTGAAACATCTCGACCTCCGCCAGGCGGTGATCGACACCTGCCTCAGGATGAATGAGGAAGGGATCAATCAGGGCACGTCGGGCAATGTCAGCGTGCGCACCCCTGAAGGCTTCCTGATCACCGCTTCGGGCATCCCCTATGCCCGCATGAAGCCCGATCACATCGTCGAGATGGATTTGGACGGCGGCTACATCGGCGAATACCTGCCATCGACCGAGTGGCGCATGCACCTCGACATCTTCAAGCACCGCGCGGAAGCCGGCGCCATCGTCCACACCCACTCGATTTATGCCACCGCCCTCGCCTGCCTCAGGATGGACATTCCCGCCTTCCACTACATGATCGGCATTGCCGGCGGCACCGACATCCGCTGCTCGGACTATGCCGAGTTCGGCACGCCGGAACTGTCGAAAGTCATGCTGAAGGCGTTGGAGGACCGCTCCGCATGCCTCCTCGGCAACCATGGCCAGATCGCCTTCGGCCCAAACCTCGAGAAAGCGCTTTGGCGGGCGGGCGAGGTCGAAACCATCGCGCAGCAGTACTGGGCGGCCCTGCAGGTGGGCAAACCCATCATTCTGAAGCCGGGCCAGATGGGCACCGTGCTGGCGCGCATGAAGACCTATGGCAAGCAGTCCGGCGAATTCAACAAGACCGATGCGCCCTCCGTCACCGGCCTCGTGCGCCGCGATGTGCCGAAGACATCCGCCGCCAGGAAGAGCGCGAGGAAAAAGTGATCGCAGGCGTCTCCCCCCTCGTTGCCGAACTCAAAGCCCGCGAAGAGGCGGGGAGGCCCGTCACCATCGGCCTTGCCGGCTGCGGCCAGATGGGCACCGACATCATGGTGCAGCTCAACCGCATGCCGGGCCTCCGCCTGGGCGCCGTGGCCGAAATGCGCCCGCCCCAGGCCCGCGCCGCCGCCGCCATGGCGGGTTTCACGGAGGACCGCACGGTTTACGCCGAAACGCCCGCCGCCATCGATGCGGCGATCGAGGCAGGCCGCATCGCCATCACCTCGGACCCCGCGGTGCTGGCCAGGTCCGGCCGCATCGATGTGGTGATCGACGCCACCGGCAATCCCAACACCGGCACGCAGTTTGCCCTCGAATCCATCGCCAGCGGCAAACACGTCGTCATGCTCAATGTCGAGGCCGATATCACCATCGGCCGCCACTTGCATGAGGCGGCGAAGCACGCCGGCGTCGTCTACACCGGCGCCGCGGGTGACGAGCCCGCCGCCACGCTGGAGCTCATCGGCTTCGCGCAGTCCATCGGCCTCGAGGTGATCTGTGCGGGCAAGGGCAAGAACAATCCGCTGAAGTGGGATGCAGTGCCCGCCGACTACGAGGCGGAGGCCAAGGCCCGCAACATGAATGCCCGCATGCTGGTCGAGTTCGTCGACGGCTCCAAGACCATGGTGGAGATGGTGGCCATCGCCAACTGCACCGGCCTCGTGCCCGACGTGCCCGGCATGCACGGCCCCGCCGCCACACGCGAGGAACTCGCCTCGGTGCTGATCCCCAAGGAACATGGCGGCGTGCTCTCGAAAAAAGGCTGTGTGGATTATTCCATCGGCAAGGGTGTGGCGCCTGGCGTGTTCTGCATCGTGACGACGGACCATCCGCGCCTGCAGGAGCGCATGATCGATCTCAAGGTCGGAAAGGGCCCCTATTTCGCATTGACGCGGCCCTATCACCTCACCAGCCTCGAAGTGCCGCTCTCCGCCGCCCGCGCCGTGCTTCACGGCAAAGCCGACATGGCGCCGCTGGAACAGCCCGTCGCCGAATGCGTGACAGTGGCCAAGCGTGACTTGAGCCCCGGCGAAATCCTCGGCCGTATCGGCGAGATGGACTACCGCGCCTGGGCCATGACTCATGCGGAAGCGAGAAACGCCAACGCCATGCCCCTGGGCCTCGCCCAGGGTGCAAAGGTGCTGAAGCCCATCAAGGCCGGCGACCGCCTCACCTACGACAATTGCGCGCCGGACGAATCCCTCCTCGTCACCCAGATCCGCCGCCGCATGGACCAGGCCGACACGCGCTTCCACGCGTTGTAGCGCGCCGCCACGCTTCTTGCGCCGCAATATACTGTTTGCAACGCAAAATCCTGCGCCATTTGGCTGCGCGCCGTTGACTCGCGCCCAATTCCCCTGCACTTTTGCAATTCAAAAATCACAAATGCAACTGCCCGCAACGCCGGGAATGGGAGCCGTCCTGATGCCTGCCGATTCCGCCAGCCTGGAGGTCCGCGCGACGGATCGCCGTCCGTGGCTGCCGCATTGGCTGACGTCCGAAAGCCCCTTGCCGTGGCTGCTCCCGGCCGCGGCGCTAATGGCGGTCTTCGGCATCTATCCGCTCATCTATGCGGTGACGCTGTCGCTCTACAAGAAGAACGCCGCCACCCGGAAGATGGTGTTTGACCCCACGCATAACTGGACCAAAATCCTCTCTGACGAGCGGGTCTGGAACGCCATCTACAATACCTTCCTGTATACCGGCGTGGCGCTGGTCTTCCAGCTGGTGCTGGGCATGTTGATCGCCCTGCTGCTCGATTCGGACCGCAAGGGCTACGGCGTGCTGCGCGCCATGATGACGCTGCCCCTCGTCATCCCGCCCGCCGTCACCGGCATGATGTTCCTGCTCATGCTCAACGGCTCCTTCGGCGTTCTGAGCCGCGGGCTTATCGCCATGGGCGTGTTCCCGCCCGGCTTCTCGATCCTCGGCACAGCGAATACGGCGATGGCCGGCGTGCTGCTGGCCGAGATCTGGCAGTGGACGCCCTTCATGGTGCTGATCATGCTGGCGGGCTTGCGCTCGCTGCCGAAGGAACCCTTCGAGGCCGCCGCCATCGACGGCGCCACTGCCTTCCAGGCCTTCTTCAAGCTGACCTTGCCCATGATGTCGAAGGTCATCGCCATTGCGGTGCTGATCCGCGGCATCGACCTGTTCCGCGCCTTCGACTACGTAAAGGTGATGACCGACTCCGGCCCCGGCACGGCAACCGAGACGCTCACCTCCTATGCCGGCCGCATCTATTTCGGCAATGCCGATTTCCCCTATGCCTCGACGATCGCGCTCCTTACCCTGATCATCGTCATCCTCGTCTCCACGGCCTTCATGAAGGCCTTCAAGGTCAAGCTGTGATGGAAAGCTCGCGCCCCCTTCGGATTGTGCGGGACGTCACCGCCGTGACGGTGGTGGGGATCTTCATGTTCCCCATCTTCTGGTGGGCGCTCACCTCGATCAAGCCGATCTCGGCCATTTTCGACAAGGACCGCGTCAACTTCTTCGACTTCACGCCGACCTTCATCAATTATGGCGTGACGTTGTTCGGGCAGTCGCGCTCGCAGCTCGCCATCGACCAGGGCATCGGCATGGGCGTAGGCGGGGCTGAAGCTTATGATTCGCGCCAGTCGATCATGGAATCGGTCATCGTCTCGCTCGGCGCCACGGCCATCACCATGGCGGTCGCCGTCTTTGCGGCCTATGCCATCTCGCGCATGATGTTCAGGGGCCGCAGCCACTATCTCAACTGGGTGCTGGGCCAGCGCTTCATGCCGCCCATCGCCATCCTGGTGCCGCTCGTCACCATCTACAAGACGGCGGGCCTGCGCGACACCGACAACCTCTACATGGGTTATTTCGGGCTCATGATGATCTATGCGCTGATGAACCTTCCCATCGCCGTGCTCCTGATGAAGTCCTTCCTCGACGACGTGCCGAAGGACGTGGACGAGGCGGCGATGATCGACGGCGCCACGCGCTTCCAGACCTTCCGCAAAGTGGTGCTGCCGATGGTGAAGGGCGGCATCGCGGCCTCCGCCGTCCTCGTCTTCATCTTCAGCTGGACCGAGTTCCTGCTGTCTCTCTTCCTCACGACGGAGATCCGCACCGTGCCGGTGAAGATCCAGACCTTCGTGACCTCGACGGGCAATGAATGGGGCTTCATCGCGGCGCTGGGCACGGCGGCGATCATCCCGAGCTTCGTATTCATCCTGCTCGTCCAAAAGAATCTGGTGCGCGGCCTCACTCTTGGCTCCCTGAAAGAGTGAACCGCGCGCGAGAACCTAAAGCTCAAACCCATGGGAGGATTTCAATGAGCTTCAAAGACCACGACAAGAAGACGTTCATCGCCGATACGGCGCGCGACTTTGCCGCCCGCCGCATCACCAAACGCGATTTCATGAAGAAGATGGCGCTGGCTGGCGTCGGCTTTTCGGCCTTCTCGGCCGGGTTGCTCGGCAACACCCGCGGCTTCCGCGGCGACCTCAGCCTGATCGGCACCGAGGCCATGGCGCAGGACGCCTCCGTCACGCAGTGGCTGAAGGATGTGGGATCGAAGTACAAGGGCGCCAAGATCCGCTACACCTCGGAAGCAACCCCGCCCACCGTCGTGCTCGACAAGATCAAGAAGGAATTCACCGACCCGACCGGCATCGAGGTGGAAGTCGAGATCGTCCCGCTGGAGCAGGTGCTCGCCAAGGCCACGCAGGACGTGCAGGGCCAGCTCGGCACGTACGACCTCTACTATCTCGACCAGTCCTGGGTGGCGACCTTCGCGCAGGACACGATCGACCCCACCCAGTACTACAAGGACAAGCCGGACCTGGCGATGCCCAACTTCGACTGGGATGATTTCTCCAAGCCGCTCGTCGACGGCCTTGCCATGTACGAGGGCAAGATGGTCGGCATTCCTTTCGACATCCCGATCTTCATGCTGATGTACAGGAAGGACATTCTTGAGAAGCACGGCATCGCCGTGCCAACCACCGAGGACGAGTTCACCGCGGCGATCAAGAAGATCACCGAGGCGGAAAAGGCCAATGGCATGTATGGCACCGGCCTCCAGGCCAAGTCGGGCCACTATTCGCTGAACTGCGACTGGACCCAGATGGTGTGGAACGCCGGCGGCTCGATCTTTGGCGCCGACAAGAAGTTCAAGGGCAACGACGAAGCAGGCGTCGCCGGTCTCGCGCTGTACCAGGAATGGGCGAAGAACGCGCCGCCTGAGTCGCTCAACTCCACCTGGGACGGCCAGTTCCAGATGATGGCCGCGGGCCAGTGCGCCCTCGTCCAGTCGTGGGACGAGTTCTTCCCCGGCCTCGACGCCGCGGACTCGAAGGTGCAGGGCCTGTGGATGCCGGCAAAGCCGCTGCAGGCCAAGCCGCTGCGCCCCACCTCCGAAGTGGGCTTCGGCGAAATCCCGAACCGCGCCCACCAGGGCGGCTCGGTGCTCGGCCTGTCGAAGTACTCCAAGAACGTCGATGCAGCCTGGCTTTTCATGCAGTGGGCCTGCTCGAAGGACGTGATGACCCGCTGCACGCTGATCGGCGGCTTCGCGCCCATGCGCATCTCCTCCTTCACCGATCCGCGCGTCGCGGAGAAGGCGGTGGTGGGCCCCGGCACCACGCGCCACCTCGAGCTGGTGAAGTGGATCATCGACAACGACATGGCCTCCGAGCCGGACATGCCGCTGTGGGCGGGCTTCTCGAACAACGAGATACCCGTCAACCTCGGCAAGCTGCTCACGGGTCAGGACTTCGGCGGCGACCCGAAGAAGTGCATGGACACGATCGCCGCGGCGATCGATGCCGCCGTGGCCGACGCCGGCCTCTAAGCAATACGACGCGGAGGCGGCGCAGCGCATCGTGCGGGCAAGTGGCAACACTTGCGAAGCCTAAGATGCGCCAGAGTTAAAAGTCTGGCGCAGCTTTTTCCCCTCAAGTGCTTTGCACTTGAGGGTCCGTTGCGCCCGCCGCCTCCATTTTCATCTGTGAAAGAAACACCCCGTCCCATGCGCCCCGATCTGGTCATCGGCATCGACAGCTCGACCACGGCCACGAAGGCCATTGCCTTCGATGCCAGGGGCCGCATCGTGGCCGAAGGCCGCGCGCCCATTCCGCTGTCCAACCCGCATCCCGGCTGGTTCGAGCAGGAGGTCAGCGACTGGACCGGCGCCCTCACCAAGGCGCTGAAGCAGCTGTCGAAGAAGATCGACATGGCGCGCGTTGCAGGCCTCGCCATCTCCAACCAGCGCGAAAGCTTCGCGCAGTTCGACGCGAAGGGCAAAGCGCTCCGCCCAGGCACGCTGTGGCTCGACGAGCGTGCGCAGAAGGAAGTGAAGGACATCGCCGCCGAACTGGGCGCCGGCACGGTCCATCATATTTCCGGCAAACCCGCCGATGTCACCCCCTGCCTCTATCGCTGCCGCTGGCTCTCGACCCACATGCCGAAGGTCTGGGCCAAGACTGCGACGACGGCGGAGGTCCACGGCGTCCTCACCCATTTCCTTACTGGCCAATGGGCCACCTCGACGGCCTCCGCCGACCCCATGGGCCTGCTCGATGTCCAGTCCTATGACTGGTCCGACGTGCTGCTGAAGGCCGCGCGCCTGCGCCGCGACCAGATGCCTATCCTCTTCCGCCCCGGCGAGGTGATGGGCGAGGTCACTCCGCAGGCCGCCAAGCTCACCGGCCTCAAACCCGGAACACCCGTCATCGCCGGCGGCGGCGACGGCCAATGCGCCGGTACCGGCGCCAACACATTCCTTAGAGGCCGCGCCTATGTGAACCTCGGCACCGCCGCTGTCTCCGGCAGCTACGGCAAGCATTACGCCGCGCACCGCGCCTTCCGCACCATGATGGCGGTGGGCGAGGAGGGCTTTTCCTTCGAAACCGCCATCCGCACCGGCACCTTCCTCGTCAACTGGATGGTGGAGCGCCTGTTCAACGTGAACCCGGGCAAAGACCCCACGATCTTCAAGGCGCTGGAGACGGAAGCCGCCGCTTCCCCCATCGGCGCGCACGGCCTCGTGCTGGTGCCCTACTGGTCTGGCGTGATGACGCCTTACTGGGATAGCGCCGCGCGCGGCGTCATCGCAGGCCTCTCCGGCAGCCACTCGCGCGGCGACGTCTATCGTGCGCTCCTCGAAGGCGTGGCGCTGGAACAGGCGATGATGACCAACCAGGTGGCCGATGCGACCACACCCATCACGCATTTCGCCGCCGTGGGCGGCGGGTCGCGCTCGGACCTGTGGTGCCAAATTCTCGCGGATGCCTCAGCCCGCGAGGTGAAGCGGCTGGAAACGGCGGAAGCCTCCGCCCTTGGCGCCGCCATGGCCGCCGCCAAGGGTGCGGGCTGGTTCAAGTCCGTTCCGCAAGCCTCGGCCGCCATGTCCGGCAAGCCATCCAAAACCTTCCGCCCACGGAAGAAAAACGCAGCCCGCTATCAGGACCTGCTCGTCATCTATTCCGAACTCTGGCCGAAGCTCTCCGGCTGGAACCAGAAACTCGCCGATTTCTCGCGAAGCGCACAGAAATGACCGGCTGGAACGAACTGATCGCCGACGTCGTGGCCGGCAACTGGAAGGACCCCGCCACGGGCAAGACCGCCACCGTCCCCTTCGAGGTGATCCGCATCGAGGAAGACCTCGACGGCGGCGAGGCCGATGTGCTGGCGCCTTTAAAGCTCGGCAAGCGCATCGCGGTGGTGTCGGACGTCAACACGCATGAGGCGATGGGCAAGCGCGTGGCCAAGCACCTCAAAGGCCTCGGCGCCATCGAGGAGCTGGTGCTGCCCGGCAATACCCATTGCGACGAGCCCACCATCGCCATGGTGCAGGAGAAGACCCGCCATGCCGATGCGCTCGTCGCCGTCGGCTCGGGCGCGCTTTCTGACACCTGCAAATACGCCACCTTCAAGGACAGCCGGAAATACGCCTCCTTCGGCACCGCCGCCTCGATGAACGGCTATGCCGCATCGACCGCCTCGGTGACGCTCGCCAACGGCTACAAGACCTCGCTTGCCGCCCACGCGCCGCGCGGCATCTTCCTCGATCTCAAGGTCTCCGCTGCAGCGCCTCACTGGCTCTCCGCCGCGGGCTTGGGCGACTCGCTTTGCCGCCCCACCGCACAGGCCGAATGGTGGGCCTCGCACCGCCTGTTCGACACCTTCTATTCGAGTGCGCCCTACACCCTCATCGGCGGCGACGAGCCGCGCATGATCGAGTCCGCCGCGGGCTTGAAGACCCATGACATCGCCGCCAATGGCCACCTCCACCGCGTGCTCACCCTTTGCGGCCTCGGCGTCTGCTTCACCGGCGTGTCGCATCACGGCTCCATGGGCGAACACCAGGTCTCGCACTGGATCGACATGTTCGCGGGCGAGAAACACCCGGGCTCCACCCACGGTCAGCAGGTCGGTGTCGCCTCGCTCGCCATGGCGCGGCTGCATCACGAGCTTCTGGCCTTGGACCAGCCGCCCCTCATCAAGGCGACCCGCATCGAGGAGAAGGAATTCATCGCGCGTTACGGCGAGGCCATCGGCCGCATGTGCTATACCGAGGCCAAGAAGAAGAGCTTCGACCGCGCCGGAGCGGAAGCCTTCAACCGCAAGCTTGGCGCCATGTGGCCGCAGCTCCGCGAGGAGCTGCGCCCCATGCTCATGGACCCCGCCAGGATGAAGGCCGCGCTCGCCGCCGCCGGCGGACCCACCACGGCCACCGAGCTCGGCCTCGACCGCAAGGTCTGGCGCGATGCCATGAAATATGCCCGGGACGTCCGCAACCGCTGGTCCTTCCTCGATCTCGCGGACGATGCGGGCCTGCTCGACGATTTCCTCGCCCGCGACGAACAATAGGAACGTAGAATGTCATCGGTAACGATCAAGAACGTCAGGAAGAGCTACGGCAACCTCGAAGTCGTCCACGGCATCGACCTGACCATTGAGGATGGGTCCTTCGTCGTGCTGCTCGGCCCCTCTGGCTGCGGCAAGTCAACCCTGCTGCGCATGATCGCCGGGCTCGAAAGCGTCACCGGCGGCGACATCGAAATCCAGGGCCGCCGCGTCAATAACGTGCACCCGAAGGACCGGAACATCGCCATGGTGTTCCAGAACTATGCGCTCTACGCCCACATGAAGGTCAAGGACAACATGAGCTTCTCGCTGCAATTGGCCAAGCGCCCGAAAGCCGAGATCGACGAGAAGGTGAAGTGGGCCGCCAAGATCCTCAACCTCAAGCCATACTTGGACCGCTACCCGCGCGAGCTCTCGGGCGGCCAGCGCCAGCGCGTCGCCATGGGCCGCGCCATCGTGAGAAACCCCGCCGTCTTCCTCTTCGACGAGCCGCTCTCCAACCTCGATGCCAAGCTGCGCGTGCAGATGCGCACCGAGATCAAGGAACTGCACGAGCGCCTCAAGACCACCACCGTCTACGTCACCCATGACCAGATCGAGGCCATGACCATGGCCGACAAGATCGTCATCCTGCGCGATGGCTATATCGAGCAGGAAGGCTCGCCACTCGAGGTCTATGACAAGCCCGCCAACCTCTTCGTCGCCGAATTCATCGGATCGCCGTCGATGAACCTGCTGAAGGGCGAGGTGACGTCCAATGGCGTGCTGCTGGGCGAGGGAACGACCCTGCCGTTGCCGCCCGTCCACAAGGCGGCGCTCGGCCAGAAGGTCGTCTATGGCATCCGGCCGGAACACTTCACCTTCGGCTCAGGCGCCCCCGCCAAGGTCGTGGTGGTGGAGCCGACCGGCCCTGAGATGCACATCTATGCCGACATGGGCGGCCAGGAAATCTGCGCCATCACCCAGGACCGCGTGTCGCTCACGCGTGATGAGATCTTCCACCTGCAGCCGCGCCTCGACAAGGTGCACCTCTTCGACGCGACAAGCGGAAAGGCTCTTGCGTGAGCACGGTCACCATCCTCGGCGCCGGCGTCATGGGCTCCGCCATGTGCATGCCGCTCAGCGACCGCGGCCATGCCGTGCGCCTCGCCGGAACGCATCTCGATGCGGAGATCATCGACAGCGTCAAGGCCACCGGCCGCCACCCCAAGCTCAACGTCAAGCTCCCCGATGGCGTCACTGGCTACCAGCACGACGCGTTCGCCAAGGCACTGGGCAGCGACACCGATCTCCTCATCCTCGGCATCAGCTCCGCCGGCGTCAACTGGGCCATCGACCGCCTGTGCGAAACGCTGAAGGCGCCCGTGCCCGTCGTCATGATCACCAAGGGCATGCACCCGGAGGAGCAGCGCCTCGCCGCGCTCCCCGGCCGCGTGGCGGCGGAGGTGAAGCGCCGCACCGGTATCGGCTTGCGCATCGCCGCCATCGGCGGCCCCTGCATCGCGGGCGAACTCGCGGTCAGGCGCCAGACAGGCACCGTCATCACCTCGCATGACTTGCCCTTCGCGCAGAGCCTCTGCGACATGCTGGAGTGCGAGTACTACCACCCGCGCCTCTCGCCGGATGTCATTGGCGTCGAGATCTGTGCGGCCTTCAAGAACTTCTTCGCCATCGGGGTGGGCTGGGCGGCGGGGCGCCTCGAGAAGATGGCCGCCACCGAGAACCGCGCCTTCAACCACAATGCCGCCGCCATCATCTTCGACCAGGCGATCCGCGAGCTCATGGTGCTGGTCCGCGCCCACGGCGGCGCAGAGGCAAGTGTGTGGGGCATGCCGGGCGCCGGCGACCTCTATGTCACGGCCCAGGCCGGCCGCAATTCGCGCCTCGGCAACAATCTCGGCCGCGGTCTCACCTACAGCCAGACCAAGGACGGCCCGATGAAGGGCGACACCATCGAGGGCGCCGAGCTCGGCGTCACCGTGGCCAAGACGCTCCGCGCCATGATGGCGGCCGGCGCGCTCGACGCCAGGTCGCTGCCCCTAACCACCGCCATCCTCGATGCGCTCACCCACGACACCGCCCTCGACATTCCCTGGGCGGCCTTCCACCGCATGTGAGGCGATGATGGACGAGGGCGACACACGCGCATTGCCGGACCTGGCGCCCGCCCTCGGCGCCAATCTCGCCGTCGACCCGGAAGAACAGCTCGCCACCCGCGCCGCCTGGCTCTATTTCGTGGCTGGCCTCACCCAGGCGCAGATCGGCAAGAAGCTTGGCCTCAACCGCACCCGCGTCAACCGGCTTCTCGCCCAGGCGCGCGACCAGGGCCTCGTCCAGATCAACATCACCGGCAGGCTCGCCTCCTGCGTGGAGCTCGAGGAGAAGCTCGAGGAATGCTACAGCCTCGAAGACGCGACGGTTGTGCCCACGCCGCCCAGCCAGGAACTCATCCCGCAGGTCATCGCCACCGCCGCGGCGGCTGCCCTCTCCGCGCGGCTCAAGGACGGCATGTCGGTGGGCGTCGGCTGGGGCCGTACGCTGCGGCTCTCCATCCAGTCCGTGCCGCGCCGCCAGCTGAGCCGCCTTTCGGTCGTCTCGCTGCTGGGTGGCCTCACGCGCGGCTCCGCAATGAACCCGCACGAGACGGCCTCGCACCTGGCCGATCTCGTCGGCGCGCAATGCTACTACGTCGCCGCCCCCGCGCTGACCGACACGCAGTCGACGCGCGACCTGCTCATGGCCCAGCCCATGCTGCACGAGATCTTCGAGCGGGGCTCAAAAGTCGATCTCGCCTTCCTCTCGGTGGGCGAGCTTACGCCCACCTGCACCATGACGCGCGTCGGCCTCGTATCGCGCGCCGATGTCGACTCGCTGACGCAGGCCGGAGCCGTGGGCGACATCTCGGCGCACTGGATCGACCGCGAGGGCCGGGTCGTCGACCATGAGCTGAACAAGCGCGTGGTGGCGCTCTCGCCTGAGAAGCTGAAGCAGATTCCCTGCGTGATGATCGCATCGGGTGGCCGCACCAAGGTGCCGGGCTTGCGGGGCGTGCTCAAGGGTGGCATGTGCGACGTCATCATCACGGACGAGCAAACAGCTCAGTCCGTCCTCGCCATGGAAGAGACATGACGGACGTCGTCCTCGGCATTGACATCGGCACGTCGGGCGTGCGCATCGCCGCCACCGACGGGAACAATACGCTCAAGGCTATGGCCACGGCCCCCATCGCTGCCCCGATCGCCGATTTCGGCCGCGCCCGGCAGGACCCGCAGCTGTGGTGGAATGCGACACTTGCCGCCTTCGCCACCCTGAAGCTCGATGGCTTGCACGTCCGCGCCATCGCCATCGACGGCACGTCGGGCACCATCCTCGCCGTCAACTCTGACGGCAGCCCGGCGAGCCTTGGCTCCATGTACAACGACGTTTGCGACAATGAGAGTCTGGCGAGGATCGCCGCCGTCGCCCCGCGCGAGACGGCGGCACTGGGCAGCACCTCGCCCCTTGCCCGCGCCATGGAACTCGTCGGCAAGGGCACGCGCATCCTCCACCAGGCCGACTGGATCCTCGGCAAACTCTCGGGCCGCTATGACGTCACCGACGAGAACAACGCGCTCAAGTCCGGCTATGATCCCATCGCTCGCGATTGGCCGCGCTGGATCGCCAGGACGGGCTTCGATCTTCGCCTCTTCCCCGCCGTCGTCCCCGCCGGCGCCAGGATCGGCAACATCACCGCCGGGATAGCCGCCCAGCTCGGCCTGCCGGAGACGGCCGCCATCGTTGCCGGCACCACCGACGGCTGCGCCGCCTTCCTCGCGAGCGGCGCCTCCGAGCCCGGCGACGGCGTCACCTCGCTCGGCACCACGCTCACATTGAAGCTGCTCTCCGCAGAGCCTGTCTTCGCGCCCGACTTCGGCATCTACAGCCACCGCATCGGCGGCCAGTGGCTGGCAGGCGGTGCGTCGAACACCGGCGGCGCCGCCATCGGCGCGTACTTCTCGAAGGACGACATCGCACGCCTGACGCCGCTGCTCCAACCGGACCAGTCCACTGGCCTCGACTACTACCCGCTGCCCAAACACGGCGAGCGCTTCCCTATTAACGACCCGAATTTCCAGCCGCGCCTCGCGCCGCGCCCGGCGGATGACCGCATCTTCTTCCAGGGCATCCTCGAAGGCATCGCCCGCATCGAGGCGGAGGCCTATGCCAAGCTCGGTGAGCTCGGTGCTTCCACACTGAAGAGCATCCGCAGCGCCGGCGGCGGCTCCGCCAATGCGGCGTGGACGGCGATCCGCCTGAAGGCGCTCGGCGTGCCGGAAAAGCCCTCCCTCAGCGAACACGCCGCCGTCGGCACGGCCCGCCTCGCCTGGCGGGGCATCGGCCATGTCAACTAAAGCAAAGCGACTTGACGGCCTTCACGAAATCGCATCCCGTTTCGACGGGATGTTGATCGACCAGTTCGGCGTCATCCATGACGGCCAGTCGCTCTATCCCGGCACGCCGCGCGTGCTCAGCGAACTGCACAGGCTTGGCATTCCCGTGGCGGTGATGACCAATTCCGGCAAGCGCGCCGAGTCCAACCGCCAACGCCTCGTCAAGATGGGCGTGCCGCGCGATCACTTCGTCGATGCCATCAGCTCCGGCGAGGCTGCCTTCTCCAGCATCACCGCCAAGAAGGCCTTCCTCATCGGCAAGGACGGCGAGTACTATGGCTTCGACGGCATCCAATTCGTAAGCGACCCTCGCGAGGCCGAGATCATCCTCATCCTCGGCTCCAACGCGCCGAAAACCTCGCTCGAGGACTATCGCAAGCTGCTCACCGGCCTGGACCTTCCGGCGATCTGCTGCAACCCCGACAAGCTGATGCTGACGCCCGCAGGCCTCATGCCCGCTCCCGGCGCCATCGCCGCGCTCTATCAGGAGATGGGAGGCTCGGTCACCTGGATCGGCAAGCCCTACCCACAGATCTACGCGCAAGCCGCGCGGCTCATCGGCAACCCCCGGCGCATCCTCTGCATCGGTGACAGTGCCGAGCATGACGTGGCGGGCGGGCGCGCCGCGGGCTTCTCAACGCTGCTCGTCCTGCAGGGCGTCTCCGCGGGCCATGATCCCGCAACACTCTCTCCCCAACCCGATTACGTGATGGACGCCTTCCAATGGTAGAACTCCGCCGCCTCCGCGCTCTCTCGGCCAGGGCCGGCAGCGACCCGCTGCTGGTGCAGGCCGCCGGCGGCAACACCTCGCTGAAGGACCAGGGCATCATGTGGATCAAGGCTTCCGGAACCTGGCTGAAGGACGCCGCCGCGCGCGACATCTTCGTGCCGCTCGATCACACCGCCATCATGCAGGGCCTCGCCAGCAACGACCCGGCATGTGAATCCTGCACCGCCTTCGTGCGCACGGATTTGAACAGCACCGGCCTTCGCCCCTCGATCGAGACCACCGTGCACGCCCTGATGCCGCAGCGCGTGGTGGTGCATGTCCATTGCGTCAACACCATCGCCTGGGCCATCCGTGCCGATGCCGGGCAGCGCCTCGCCGGGAGGCTGAAGGACTTCGACTGGGCCTTCATCCCCTATGCCCGCCCCGGCCTGCCGCTCGCCGGCGCGATCCAGTCCCGTATGCGCGAGGGCGTTGACGTTCTCGTTCTCGGCAACCACGGCCTCGCCGTCGCGGCTGACAGCGTGGAAGAAGCCGAAACGCTTCTCGACAAGGTGGTGGCTGCCGTCACCCGTCCCGTCCGTGCCGCGTCGAAGGTCGACCGCGCCGCGCTGGAAAAGCTCAGCGCCGGCACGCCCTACAAGCCCGCCGAAATGGACGCGACCCACGCGCTCGCCACCGACCCACTGGCGCTGAAGCGTGGCCAGCACAAGGTCTTCTACCCAGACCACGTGGTCTTCCTCGGCGTCGGCGTCGCCACCAGCTTCGAGGGCAACCCGCCCCTCGTCGCCATTCCCGGCGTCGGCGTCTTGATCCGCGAGGATGCCAAGCCCGCCATCGAACCCATGGGCCGCTGCCTTGCCGACGTCATGCGCCGCGTGGAGGAGGACGATCCGCTCGTGGCGCTGACAGACGACGACGTCGGCCGCCTGGTGAACTGGGACGCGGAGAAATATCGCCAGACCTTGAAGGTGTGAATATCGACTCCCGTCATCCCGTTGGGTGGTGTTGCAGACTAAGCCTTCAGCAGCCACTCATGCTCTGGCGCATTGTGGAACTTCCATGTCCGCTTCGGCCCCGCCATCACGTTGAGATAATACAGGTCATAGCCATGCGTCGTGGCGCAGGGATGATAGCCCTTGGGCACCAGCGTCACGTCGCCATCCTCCACAGCCATCGCCTCGTCGAGCGACCGGTCATCGGTATAGACGCGCTGGAAAGCGAAGCCCTGTGGCGGGTTGATGCGGTGGTAGTAGGTTTCCTCCAGCAATGACTCATGCGGAAGATTATCCTCGTCGTGCTTGTGCGGCGGATAGCTGGACGTGCAGCCGCCGGGCGTGATGACCTCCACGACGAGCAGGCCTTCGGCCGGGTCCCATTCGGGAATGATGTTGGTGACGTGCCGCGTGTTCGAGCCCTTGCCGCGCGTTTCCTGGTGCAGGCCCTCGGGCGGGATGACGCGGGCCGGGTGCTTGCCCCCTTCGTCGGGCGCCGTGCATACGGCGAGCGTCACCTCATTCTCCGCCGTCACCTTCCACGGCTCGCGAGCAGGAATATAGACCGACCAGGGCTTTCCCTCGAAGGGCGAATTCCTTTCACCCAGCACGCCGAAATCCTTGGCCCCGACATAAACCTGCCCCTTGCCCCCGATGAAAACGAGGCACACCTCCCGGCCCTCTTCGCCGCCCTCGGCAACGCCGCCCGGCTTCAGTTTCCAGATGTCGAAACCCACATGCTTCCAGCCCGCACTTTCGGGCGTCACATGAACGATGCGGCCATCCCGCGCCGTGGGGTGAATCTTCAGCTTCGGCATGTCAACCTCCTGCATGTGCCGCGTTCGCCAACAACCTCTCCCGCGAAGCGGGAGAGGACGCTCCAACGAAGTTGGAGCCAGTGAGGGGAAGTCCGCCACAACCGGACGGCACTCCCCACGTCCCCTCATCTCCCCGTTGCAGATCGCAACAGGGTCTTCTTCCGCTGAAGCGGGAGAAGAGGTCGCGCACTGAGCACAGTAAAGCCACTCCAAATTTAAAGGCCAGCGGAACTTTCCGCCTGCAAGTGCTGCGCTCCTGAGGGCACGTAGCGCGAGAGCATGATCCGCAAAGGTGGAAGCCAGTTTCGTGGCAAGATCACGCGGAGCGCCGCGCCTCCCGCCAGAGGCCGGCCAGCGCCTGAAATCGCTGCGCCATGTCCTCCACCGCCTGCTCGTCATCCATTTCGCCGCGCAGCCAGTTCTGCGCCGCGTTGCTGAAGATGGTCCGTCCCACGGCGAAGCCTTTCACGATGGGCTGGCCCGCCACGGCGGCGAAACCCTTGGCCAACTCCTCCTCCGGCGCGTCGAGGCCCAGCAGCACCACGCCGCGGCACCACGGATCATTCTGCTTGATGACGCTTGCGATGTTCTCCCAGGCTTGCGCCGAAGCCTGCGGCTCCAGCTTCCACCAGTCGGGCTTGATGCCCAGCGCATAAAGCTCCGCCAGCGCGCGCGCGATGGTTCTGCCATCCATCGGGCCGTTCTTGCCGGCGATGATCTCGACCAGCAATTCGCGCCCCACCTTGCGGGCGGCCTCATAAAGCGTGCGCAATTTCTGCGCTTGCTCTTCCTTCATGTCCCCTGGGTCGTCGGGGTGATAGAAGGCCAGGCACTTGATGGTGTGCGTCACGGGCCAGTCCACCAGGCGCGAGCCCACATCCTGCCCGAACTCGAAGCGCAGGGGGCGCGAGCCCGGCTGCTCCAGCGGGCGGCCGATCCACAGGCCCAGCTTCGCCGCATCGAACATCGCCTCGCGGCCATAAACGTCGTCGAGAAGCGTGCCATAGCCCGGCTCGCCTTTCGACACGCGGCCGATGGCCTGAACGGCCAGCCGCTTGAAGGCGTTGAGGCGCGTGCGCGGCGCGCCCGCATCGTCGGCCATCTTCTCCATCTGCATGCGGTGGTCGATGGCGAAGGCCAAGAGCTGCTCCGGTTGCTGGCGGCGCGTGGTCGCCCAATGCACGTGGTTGATCGCCTCGTCCTTGCGCAGCGCCGTGTGCGGGCTGCCATGTTTGAGGAAAAACTGCAGCTCCTCCCACGTGGGGATTTCCGGCGAGCACAGAAGGCGGGACACCGCAAACGCCCCGCAGGCATTGGCCCAGGTGGCGCTCGTCGCATAGTCCTCGCCCTTGAGCCAGCCGCGCAAGAAGCCGGACATGAAGCTGTCGCCCGCGCCCAGCACGTTATAGACCTCGATGGGGAAGCCCTTGCCGACCAGCCCCTTGTCCAGCGCATCCGGAATTTGACCGGGATAGACCACGCAGCCCATAGGCCCGCGCTTCAGCACGATCACGGCATTCGACAGCGCACGGATGGTGCGCAGCGCTTCGAGCGTGTCTTCCGTTCCCGCCGCGATGTGCACCTCCTCTTCCGTGCCCACGATCAGGCCGCAATCCGGCAGGATCGACTTCATGTGCCCGGACACCTTGTCCGACTTGATGTAGCGCTCCTCGCCCGCGCCCAGCCCCGCGAGGCCCCACAGGTTCGGCCGGTAGTCGATGTCGAGGATGACCTTCGCGCCATTGGCCTTGGCGATGCGCATGGCCTTGCGCTGCGCGGCATCCGTATTCGGCTTGGCGAAATGCGTGCCGGTCACCAGCACGGAGGCGGAGGATTTCACGAAGTCCTCGTCGATGTCCGCCTCGCAGAGCGCGGAGTCCGCGCAATTATCCCGGTAGAAAATCAGCGGGAAGATCTTGTCGTTCTCGACCGACAGCAGCACCAGCGATGTGAGCCGCGCGGGGTCGGTGGCGATGCCGTCCAGCGCCACGCCCTCGCGCGCCATCTGCTCCTTCACATAGCGCCCCATCTGCTCGTCACCTACCCGGGTGATGAGGCCGGACTTGAGGCCCAGCCGCGCCGTGCCGATGGCGATATTGGAGGGGCAACCGCCAACGGACTTGGCAAAGGAGGCGATGTCCTCCAGCCTGGATCCGATCTGCTGGCCATAAAGGTCCACCGAACACCGCCCGATGGTGATGACGTCCAACCGCTTGCCCGTGGCCGAACCCGCTGACATGCCGCACTCCGAATTCTTGTTTGCCGGCTTGACAATACGAAACAGTAATTCCAAAATGAAGTCAATTCGGAATGTTTATTCCAAACGCCATTGATCCCGGGAATGGGTTGGGCAACCCGATTGCGCAACCGGACAGCAACGAGAATGCGTCGGACAGCAACGCAAAACCACCGCCGCGGCAACGGCGCCCCAGCCTCTGCCGCCATCCCGGCAAAGGCCGCGATCTCGCATTGCCACGAGCTGAACATATTCCTATTGCGTAACATTCTCGCGCATCGCACTTCGGTTGCACGCCACCCGCCGGCCGGCAGCAACCGAAATGCAACCGCAACAGCCCGGAAGCATCATCCGGGGCAACAGACAGCAACTGAAATCGCACCGTTCCACGGGAGGATCTCAATGATACGTTTTGGAGTTCTGGGCGCCGGCCGAATCGGCAAGGTTCACGCGCGAACCATTGCGGCATCCGGCAAGGCGAAGGTCGCCTACATCGCTGACGCCATGCCGAAAGCGGCGGAGGACCTGGCGGCGGAGGTGGGAGCCAGGGTCGCGGGCGTTGACGACATCATCAAGGCGGGTGATGTTGACGCGGTCCTGATCGCCACGCCCACGCCGTTCCATGCCGAGCAGATCGAGGCTGCGTCCAATGCCGGCAAGGCCATCCTGTGCGAGAAGCCGGTGAGCCTGTCGGTCGCCCGCATCGAGGCGTGCCTGAAGACGGTGGAGAAGAACAAGACCACCCTGATGATCGGCTTCAACCGCCGCTTCGACCCCAACTTCGCCTCCCTCGAAAAGCGGCTGCGCGCGGGCGCCATCGGCGCCATCGAGATGGCCACCATCATCAGCCGCGATCCGGCGCCCCCTCCCGCGTCTTACGTCAAGAGCTCCGGCGGCATCTTCCGTGACATGATGATCCACGACCTCGACCTCGCGCGCTTTCTGGTGGGCGAGGAGTTCGTCACGGTCGGCGCGCTGGGCGCGGCCCTCGTCGACAAGGCCATCGGCGATGAAGGCGACTGCGACACGGCGGCCGTGCAGATGCAGACGGCGAGCGGAAAGATCGCCGTCATCACCAATTCGCGCCGCGCCGCCTATGGCTACGACCAGCGGATCGAGGTGCACGGCGCGAAGGGCATGCTGCGCGCCGGCAATATCCACAACACCACAGTGGAAACGGCGACCGCGGAAGGCTTCAGCGCCGACCCAATCCTGCACTTCTTCACCGAGCGCTACGGCCAGGCCTATGCCAGCGAAGTGCTGACCTTTATCGACGCCGTGACGGACGGCAAACCTGCCGCCCCCTCCGGGACTGACGGCCTGCAGGCCCAGAAACTCGCCGATGCCGCGACCGAATCGTGGGCGACCGGCAAGCCCGTGAAAGTGAGCTGAACCCCATGAATATCGAGAGTCTCAAGCACCTGTCCATGGACGGCAAGACCGCTGTCATCACCGGCTCTACACAAGGGCTGGGCGAGGCCATCGCCCACCTCTTCGCCGACCGCGGCGTCACCCAGATGGTCATCACCGGCCGCAACGCGGAGCGTGGGGCGAGGGTGAAAGCCGCTCTGGAAGCGAAGCAGGTGAGAACCGTTTTCGTGCCTGCCGACCTCGTGAAACTCGCCGACGTGCGCAAGATCGTGGCGGCGTGTGACGCCTCCTTCGGCCGCATCGATGCCCTCGTCAACGCCGCCGCCCTCACTGACCGCGGCACCATCTGGGACACGCCGGAAGCGCGCTATGACGAACTCTTCGACGTCAATGTCAAGGCGCCCTTCTTCCTCATGCAAGACGCGTTGCAGCTGATGAAGAAGGCGAGGACCAGCGGCACCATCGTCAACATCCTCTCCATGTCGGGCCATGGCGGGCAGGATTTCCTCACCGCCTACTCGACCACTAAGGGCGCGCTGTCGGTGATGACGAAGAACGTCGCCTATTCGGTGATGAGGTATAAAATCCGGGTCAACGGCCTCAACATCGGCTGGATGGACACACCCGGCGAGGACCGCATCATGAAGACCTATCATGACGCCGGCCCGGACTGGCTGAAGCGCGCCGAAGCCGCCCGCCCGGTCGGCCGCCTGTTGAAGCCCGCCGAAGTCGCCCGCGCCACAGCCTATCTCTCCAGCAACGAGTCCGGCCTGATGACAGGTTCCATCATCGACTTCGACCAGCAGGTGCTGGGAGCGGGCAACGCCATCGCGGAGCCGCCCGAAGCGATGTGGTGAGACGCTGCGCCTGACTCGCGTTAGCGAGAGTCTAATGTCAGGTGATTACCGTTCTGGTAGAGCGTTGCACAAGAACGCGATTGCAGAATAGACTTTATACTAGAATTCTTGACTCAACAATAAGTGCTTTGCAACTCGAAATCTTAGACTAATGAAATGGCGGAGCAAAGGCGAGTGGAAGGGAAAACTCTCTTGGACGGGAGAGCAGTATTGCCACCAGACCAGAGTCAAGAGTCGGAAAAACATAGCAAGAAGACCAGCAATCTTATCCTTTCTGATGGTCAGAATTTTATCGAAGTCAATCCAAAGACAAAGAAAGTCTTATCCGTGAATACAATCATACGAGGAAGTTCATGTCCGCAGATAACCATCCGCTCAAACTCGCAGGCAGTGTCCCGGGACTTCGGGATTATATGGTGCTACGCTGCGCGCATGCTGTTCGATATTCCCGACCACCAGACGCTTTACCAGGCCCTCGTCTCCCGCAACGAGCTGTACGACGGGCGCGTCTATGTCTGCGTCTCGTCCACTGGCATCTTCTGTAGGCTGAGCTGCGTCGCGCGCAAGCCCAAACCGGAGAACTGCACGTTCTTCGGTTCCATCGGCGAGTGCATGGAGGCCGGGTACCGGCCCTGCCTTCGCTGCCACCCATTGCAGCAGACCGTCTCTAGGGAGCCGGTTATCGCCGCCCTGATTGCGGAGCTGGACCGGCGGCCAGGGCATCGCTGGACCGAGCAGGACATCATGCGCTTGGGTCACGACCCCTCGACCGTGCGTCGAGCCTTCAGGCGCCACCTAGGCCGTACCTTCCTGGAGCTCGCCCGACAGCGACGCCTGCGCGAGGGCTTCACGGCGCTGGCGGAGGGCGACAAAGTCATCATGGCCCAGCAGGACGCAGGCTACCAATCACCCAATGCCTTCCGCGAGGCCTTCGCCCGCCTGATGGGGGCAAGCCCGTCGCAGTTCGGCACCCGCGGTGTGCTTCTGGCCGATTGGTTTGCGACGCCCTTGGGCGACATGATCTGCGTCGCCTCGGCGCGACATCTCCACCTGCTGGAGTTCGCTGACCGTAAAGCGCTTCCGGTCGAATTGCACAAGCTGCGCGAAAACGTGAAGGGGGACCTCGGCATCGGTCGCTACGCGCCGACCGAACAGGTCAGAGACGAACTGGGCAGTTACTTCGCCGAGGCGCGGGACCGCTTCGAGGTGCCGCTGGCGCTGCACGGGTCCGAATTTACCCGGGCCGTCTGGATGGAACTGCAGCGCATACCCGCCGGGCACACGCGCAGCTATTCCGAGATCGCCCGGCGGCTCGGGCACCCGTCGGCCGTGCGCGCGGTGGCGCGGGCCAACGGTGCCAACCAGATTTCGATCGTCATCCCGTGCCATCGAGTCATTGGTGCCGACGGCGCGCTGACCGGCTACGGCGGCGGGCTCTGGCGCAAGCAGAAGCTGATCGAGATCGAACGCAACCTGCGTGACTGTGTCACGCAGGACCGGCCTTCGCAGGCAGGATGAACTGCCTTACGAATAATTGGTCGAGCATCCTGCCATGCATGGCCATAGCCACAGCATGGGTCTTGTTGCTGGAGTGCAGCTTCCGGTAGCAAGCCCGCAAGTAGCCGTCGACCGTCTTCTCAGAAAGGTCAAGGATCTGCGAGGTCTCCCAGCTGGACTTTCCTGCCGCGGCCCAGCTGAGCACCTGCAACTCACGCTTCGACAACTCTTCGAAAGCTAGCGGCCCATGGGCGTGGTACTGGACGTGGTGGATGTGGAAGAGATAGGCGAGATGCTCCAGATCGGCGCGGCGTTCCGTCAGCAGCGCCTCCCAGTCGCGGCGAGGCAGGGCGGAGTTCATTGAGAACAGCGCCCTGCGATTCTCGCAGTCGGAGATATGCACCGAGAGGCCACAGGAGTGAATCCCGTACTCCCGGGCCTCGCCGAAGAACCGCACGAGCTTCCGGTCCGAAAGATCGAGATCAAGCCAGTTTAGCGTGCGCTTGTGCGAAAGGCCCAGGCCGATCACTGGATCGATGGTGAAGTAATCCTGCTCAATGTAGCGGTCTTTCCAGTCGGCCGAATAGTTCGTCAGGATCTCTGCCGCGTTGGCGCTTCCGGCGTCCGGCGGACGCAGATAGCAGATCTTGTCGATCCCGAGGTGCGCGAGGATGCTCGTCGCGGTTTCCACCAGATCCGTAGCGCGCTTCTCAAGGAGTAAAGTTTCGAACCTCTCAGAAAGCGTTTCCTGCATCACAAAATCCTGCTCAATGGTCGGCCAATGATTTCGAAGACGCAAAGTGAGATCAAATAAACTTCCGTGCGGCCTCTGTCAATGCGCGGTTTCTAGCCAGATAGGGGGCAGGCCCGAAGCTAACGCGGGCCACGCCGGCAGCGGCCAGCGGCGCGAGATCTGCCCCGGTGTCCAGCACCATCACGTTCACCGGCAGGTCGACCCCAGCGACGACCTCGGCCACCAATTCGGGCGCGCCGAGCAGCGGAACGAAGAAACAGTCCGCGCCTGCCTCGGCGTAGCGTCGCCCGCGCGAGATGGCAGCAGTCACCAGCGTCGCGTGATCGCCCCCGTCCCCCGCCTGCAGGAACAGGTCCGTCCGGGCATTGATGAACATCGGCACGCCGCTGTCCTTCGCCGCTGCCCGGACCGCCGCGATCCGCGCCGCCTGCATCTCCACCGGATAGAGGCCGCTGCCGCCGACCACCTGATCCTCGAAGTTCAGGCCGATGGCCCCCGTCCGGATCAGCCGAGCGACATTGGCCCGGATGGTGTCGGGATCGGCGGCGTAGGCGCCTTCGAAATCGACGGTGACGGGCAGGTCGACCGCCGCCACGATCCGCGTCACGAGCGACAGGACGAAGTCGAGCGGGATCGCCTCGCCGTCCGAGTATCCCTGCGCAGCGGCGACGGACATCGACCCGGTCGCGATGGCCTTCGCGTCTGCCTGGGCCACCGCGCGGGCACCACCGGCGTCCCAGATATTGTACAAGATCACGGGCCGGCCCCTGACATGCAAGGCTCTGAAGACGTCCGCCTTTTCGATCTGGCTCATGGTCCGCTCCATATTCGGCGAGGGTTTCGGTTGTGTAGGCGATCCCGCAAGGCGGGAGCGCCTGATATCGGGCACCGATATGATTTTCTCATCCCACGGCGCGCAGATCCGGCGGCGTGCGGCATTCGGCGATGTGATCCAGGTACGGCGCGGCCAGTGCGAGCCAGTCCTGGGGCCTAAGTGCAACGGAATGGTCTAGCCGCCCCGAGTTGAACCACAGGAGCGGCCGGTCGAGAAGGCCGTAGTCTGCCACGGTAAGCAGCTCGGCGTTCTGGGCGATCGGCATCACGCAACCGCTGACACAGCGCGTCAGCGTCTCAGTCGTCTTCTGGTCGGCGAAGCGTGCCTCGATCCCGCCGAAGCAGCGTGCCACCCGGACGAGGTCCACGCGCTGGTGACCACAGACGATCGCGATCGCATAGAGCCGGTCCTTGCGACCGAGTTTGACCCGGACCACGATGGACTTTGCCGCGTCCTCGATCCGGTGGCGCCGGATTTCAGAGGCACGCACGGTGTTGCCCTCGGCCGAGTGCGATAGTGTTTGCACAGGGATGCGGGTACGTCGAAGGCGGGACATGAGGTTCCGGTGGGCGTAATCGTCAATGTCGGCAACGCGCATGGACATCGGCCTTCCTGTCATCTTCGGGATCATTGCACGGTCGAACGACGCGCTTGATCGAGCAGCAGGCTGGCGGTGACTTGGTCCGCCATTGCATCGAGCGGGACGGCACCGTACCGCAGCACCTCGCCGTGGAAACGACGCAGGTCGAAGTCGCGGCCTAGCGCCTTGTGCGCGTCGGCGCGCAGCCGCAGCAGCCACGCCTTGCCCATGGCATAGGAGAGCGCCTGCGCAGGGTACTCGATGTACCGCGCGATCTCGCGCTCCGCCCGAGCGGTCGCGAAGCCGGTGACGTCCATGAAACAAGCCAGCGCCTTCTCGAAGGACCAACCTCGCGCATGCAGGCCGGTATCGACTATTAGCCGTGCCGCCCGCAGCAGCTCCATCCCGATCTTGCCGCGCAGCGCCGCCCGGGTTACGTAAAGGCCTTCTTCCGCGGCGAGTTCCTCGCAGTAGAGGCCCCAACCCTCAATGAAGGAGTTGAACCACGAGGCTCGGCGGTAGTCGGGACTCGCAACGGAGCGCGCGATCTCGAATTGCAGGTGGTGGCCGGGTATCGCCTCGTGGAACACCATCGCCTGCACTGCCCCGCAGGGTTGCCCGACAAGCGCCGCGTGGTTGACCATAAGCGTGCCGGGCCGAGCGTCGTTGCCCGGAATATAGTAGGCGGGCGGGGAAGCGGCGGAGAGATGGGCGGGAATCGCCTCGCTGCGCATCGGGCCGATCCGGTCGAAGTCGAACCGGTCGGCAAAGCTGCGCCGCGCGGCGTCCAGAAAGGTGCACATCTCGGCCGCCACATCCGCAGGGGTCGCGTTGACGGCTTCGTTCGGCCGGGGAGCCAGCATCTCCTCGACCGAGGCTTGTGCGTCCATCTCGCACAAGGTCGCCAGCGCGTCGCGCAAGCGCGCCACCTCGGCGAGACCGTATGCATGGATTTCATCGGCCGCAGCCGCACGGTCGGTGTGCAAGGCCACCAGACGCTCGTAGTCGGCGCGCCCGCCAGGGACATGGCAAAGGCCCGGCCGATCATTGCCACGGGTCGTTGCCCAAGTGTGTTCGAGGCCCCCGACGTATCGTGCGACGGCCGGGCTGACGTGGCGCTCGAAGAGCGCCGAGGCTTCGGCCGCGAAGTCCGGTGTGACCTCAGCGGGAAGCAGGTCGCGACCTTGGTTCCGCTCCAGCGCGGACCAGTCCCGCAGCGCTTGCTTCAGGCTGCGGTCGAGCGGTGTCCGGCCCCGGCTCGCGGCCCGCGCGGAGGCATCCAGACAACCGTCGAGATACCCCCCGACCGAGGCGAGTGCCTCGAGGAACCAAGCCCGCGCGGCCGGGCAATCCACTGGCAGGGTGGGAAAGAGGCCGCTGACCCGACCCAGCGGCGAGTGGTCGTAGCCGGTGAGGAAAATGGCCCAGAAGGCGGTGTCGAGCCTCAGCCGGGCCTCCTCCATCTGCCGGGCCACAATGGCGCGGGCCAGCGGGTCATCCTGACGGGTCGAAGGCAACGATGCCAGCGCCGCCTCCTGCGCGTCGAGGCCTGAGCGCAGGTCGGCTTCCCACCCGGCGGAGATCGCGGGAAGGACATGCGCCGGGCGAGGGAGGACGCGGAAGGCGTCGTCGAGCGGGTCCATGCGCTGTCGCAGGTCGAGCACGGCGGCACCGATGGAGTCTATGGTATTCTGGGGCATGTCAGCCTCCGCTACCGGATGCCCCGGCCGCGTCCGGAGCTGCGGGGAGCGTGTCGGCGGGGGCGCGCATCCCGACGACGCAGAGCATGCCCGAGATCAGTGCGAGCGCCAAACAGATGAGCCAGATGAGCCCGCTATGGCTGTTGAAGATCGCGATCCCGACAATGGGTCCGATGGCCAGTCCGGCAGAGAAGGCGGCCTGGTTCGCGCTGATGTAGAGGCGCCGCACCGCGAGCGGGAAGCGCGCGGGATAGGCAAACATCGTCGGCCCGCTGATTATCAGCCCACCGACCAGCAGCACGGTGCTGGCCATTTGTCCGGCCGCGCTATGCAGGGTCAGACCGAAGGAGGCAACGCCAAGGCAGAGCACAGTGGTCCCCAGCGCAGCCGGTTTCCAGACGGGATAGCGGCGCACGATCGAGCTGATCTTGAGCTCGCAGAGGATGAGAACCACCGCGTAAGTGCTTAGCAGCGTCGAGTAGACCTTGAGGGGCATCCCCTGCGCCTCAATCCCAATCGGCACGGTGGCATAGAACTGGGCGAAGACGATCGAACTCAGGAACATGGCGCCCAGGAAGGCAATGAACCGCCCGTCTCGCATCAGATGCGACCAGGCCGAGGTCGCGGAGGGCGTGCCGACGTCGTCCCGGGCATCCCCGGTGGCGGGACGCGGGTCGCGGATGAAGGCCGCCGCCATGCCAGCGAAAAGCAGGCTCGTAAAGGCATTGAAGCCGAAGACGAGATCCCAGTTCCAAGCCGCGAGTGCGGTCGCCACGACCGGCCCGACTGCACCGCCCAGGTTCAGCGCAATGCGCAGCATCGAGAAGCCCATGACCTGAAGGTCCTGGCGGAAGTGATGGCTGAGGATGTTAGCCGCCGCGGGGCGGTACATCTGGGCGAAGACGCCAGCCAGGGCGATGGACCCGGCCCAGGCAAAAACCGGCAGGTCCGGGCGGACGCCAATTGGGATCATCGCGACGAAGAGCGCGGTGCAAAGCGAGGCGAGCATGATTGTGCTCCGGTCGCCAATCCGCGCCGCGAGGGGCGCCGCCAGAAGCGTGCCGAGGATCGAGCCGGCGGAGAAAGTGGCGAGGCCCCAGCCCGCCTGCAGCGTATCGAAGCCGCGTGCCACCATGAACACGATGATATAGGCCTGGATAAAGTACCCTAGCTGGTTGATGAAGGCCCCTGCAAGGAGGAAGCGCACGGTCAGCGACGTGCCCTTCAGCACCTGCAGGACGGTCGGATTCTGGTCGTGAGGGTGCATGCTCATGAGGGCGTGACTTGCGCTGGAGAATGATAGAGCGAGACTTGGCGGCAGAGGCCGTCCGGGTCGCAGCGGAGCCGGGCCGCGACCAGCTCGTCGGCAAAACCGGAGAGGTGGCGGTTGGCGAACGCGTCGTCGTCCGAATCGGGAAAGTTGATGTAGCCGCCCGCCGCCATGTGCGGCGCGGCCAGCTCGTCGAGGTCGCGCAGCCAGCGATCCTGCCGGGCGATGTCGGCCGCACTTTCCTGCGCCGTCCATGAGGTGTCGAACGAGGCGAGGTAGTGTGCATCGCGTCCGGCGGCGCAGGAGCGCGCGCGCGGCGTGTCGGCCACCGCCCCGCCCCAGGCGAAGAGCCCGAAGCCTGCACCGTCAGGGTTGCGTGTCGGCGGCCAGTTCCCCACGTGTGCGGCCATGGCCTCCAGCGTGTCCGTACCCACCGGCCGGGGGGCGAAGCGGCTCTTGATCCGGAAGGCCCCGCCCGAAGTCACGTGCCTTGCCCCGGCCATCGCCTCGGCGTAGGGCATCGTCCGCTGGTGCCAGTCGGCGGGCTGCGGGATACCCGCGAGGTGCCGTGCTAGCAGGGCTTCGTCGCCGCCCATCACTTGGCCTGAAACGGTTATCCGCAGGGTGCAGTCCGCGCCAGTGATGTTCGTCCCAACGCGCATCGAAAGCGCACGCGGCGCCGAAACCAGCGCCTGTTCCAGCCTACCCAGGAGGCCCGGCTGCCAGGACCAGCTGCCGCCGAAGGCCGTGACGGGACTGGTCTCGTAGGTCTCGAAGATCAGAGTCGTGACCGCCCCGAGCCAGCCGCCGCCCGCACCCCGCACAAGTCGCATGAGCGCCGGTTCGCTGGCGTCATTCAGCCTAAGCACCTCGCCGCCCCAGGTGACGAGCTCGACCTCGACGAGGGCATCGCAGGTAAGGCCGCGGCTGCGCGAGGTGTAGGCCGCCCCGCCACCCATCGCAAGCCCGGCGATGCCGACGTCCTGGTTGGTTCCGGTTGAGATCGCGCGGTCGTGCGGACGCAGGGTGTCGTTGATTGCGGCCACGCGGGTCGCACCACCGACGGTGAGACGCATGGTTACAGGGTTGTAGAACGTGCCGGTGAACGCATTCAGGTTGAGTATGACCTCGCCCGAGAGCGAGCGCCCCTCGAAGTCGTGGCCGGTGCTGCAGATGCTCAGGGTCCGGCAATGCTGTCGCGCCTCGGCGATCGCCGCCACGAGTTCAGAGGTGTTGCGCGGCGTCACGACCGAAGCGATGCGGGGCAGGCGGACCGCCTCGTTGTAGGGCGAAAGGCGCTCTAGCTGAAGAAGGTCACGTGCCATCGGGGATCTCCCTTAGGTAGGAGACGCCGCTGCATGCGACCGGTGAGAAACGTTGCCATTCCTCGCGCAGGTGCACGAGGTTGTCCGGCCCAACCTCGGCGGTGCTGGTACACTGTCCGGAAATCACCTGGTTCGCCGCATCGACCATGGAGTAGGAGAACTGCAGGGTGCCATCTTCCCGCACGACGCCGCAGAGGCAGCCATAGCGGATGTCGGCCCCTTGGAAGCTTCCGTGAAGTACATCTCCACGCTGGCGATAGACCGCTGTCGGGGCCTCGAGCACGTCGCTACGCGTGAATCGCCGACCGTCGTAGTCAATGCGTTGCGACATCGGCAAGCTCCTGTTCGGGTTCGCAGGCAATGGTGATGGCGGCCGCCGCCACCTCGGCGAGGCGGCGGGCCGCAGCGGCATCGTCTGCCTCGATCGTCACCGATCCGGGACGCTGCCAGGACGAGACCAGCGGTGCTACGAGATCGCCCGGCTTGACGGAGATGTGGACCTGCTTTATGCCCGGTGCGGCTAGCGCGACCTCGTCGCGGATGACCTGTCTGACTCGGCCCTCGGGGGCGTCGAGAAAGCGCACCAGCGCAGCCTTGCGGGGCCGCTCGGGCAGTATACCCGTGTCTTCGCCGCGCATGAGCGCGTGGTAGGCGGCCACAATGTCGAAACCCCAGGCACGACAGATCAAGTCGATGATCCCGTCGCCGGCGAATCTGCCCGCGCATTCCACGAGATGCGGCACGCCCCGGTTCATGAGCCATTCGCAATGCACGATGCCGGTGCCGAAGCCGGTCACCGTCACCAGACGAGCGGTATCGGCCACCAGGCGGGCATAGTCGTTAGGTGCCAGGTCGGCGGGCACGAGGTGCATGCGCTCGATCGGGCGGTCGCCGGGGTAGAGCGATTTTGCGGTGACGTTGGCGAACAGCAGGTTGCCGTCGCGGATCAGCGCCTCGACACTGAATTCCCGTCCCTCGACGAACTCCTCGACAAGGGTCAGTGGCGGCAGCGCCGTCTGCGGCTCCAACACGCCCTCGTCGCGGGCCTGGCAGATGTCCCAGGCCGCCACAAGGTCCGCCGGATTGCGCACGATCACCGTGCCAACGGAAGCCTGCCGGTTGCGGGGCTTGAGGATCACCGGGCGGCCGAGGTCGGCGGCGAAGGCCCGGGCCTCGGCCAGCGAGGCGACCGGTTTCGAGCGCGGGTTGCGGATCCCGCCCGCTTCGGAAACCCTGCGCAGCAGGTGCTTGTCGCGCAGCGTGCGGGCCGCCTCGTACCCGGCACCGGGCACGCCGAAGAATTCGGAAAGATACGCAGCCGCGGGCGTGCCGTATTCGTTCAGGGGCACGACACTCGCCACGACCTCGCGGGCGAGCGCCGAGTGGATCGCGTCGAGCGCGGCCGGATCGGTGTGGCAGGCGGCGATTACCCGGTTGACACCCGGAAGGGCTGCGACCGCAACTTCGATCCCGCGCCGCGCCACGACGGCGGGCTCTTCGATCACGATGATCGACCCGGCGGGGCGCAGCGCGTTCAGCGACGCGAGGCCGGCCTGCGTGTAGCCGACGGCGATCGTCCTAGCCTCCGACATGGTCCACCTCCTCGACGATAACCCGAAGTTTGGCACTCTTGCGGTTCAGCGTCTCAACCACGTCGGCGTAGCTGGTGCCGCGGACGCCCAGGAACCCGACGATGGAATTGCCGCGCGGCGGGCGCCGCAGCTCGGTGCCGACCGCAGCCACAAGCTTAAAGAAGAAAACCGACGGATCGTCGCGCAGCGCTTCCGCGCCTTCGATGCCGGAGATCTGCCCTTCGTAACCCATAAGGCAGGCAGCGGCAGTGTGTACTCCGGTCGGGCCCGCCGGGCGCGGCCCCGGAATCTGCCCCAGCGCCAGCCTCGCCACCATGTCCAGCGGGTCGTAGCCGAAGGATTCCCCGGCCATGAGGTTCAGCCCGCCGCCACCCGGGCGGATGCCGATCTCGACGATGTAGGGGCGGACCTCGTGGAAGCGCACTTCCGCATGGACGGTGACCATGTCGATCTTCTGTGCTGTGCAGGCCAAGCCGATCACCTCGCCCACACGGTGCTGATCTTCGAGTGACAGCCGTGAGGGCGCGTGATGCACATCGTCATCGAAAGTCACGCCTTCGAGGGTGATTCGATCCACAATTGAGCCCAACACGAAGCAGCCGTTGTAGACATAACCCTCGACCAGGTGCTCGGAGCCGTCGAGGAAGCGCTCCACCACCACGCTCGGCGCATCGCGCAGTGGCATCTCTGCCTCCAGCTTTGCCACGGCCATGGTGCTGACGTTCTCCAGCACGAGCTGCGCATAGCGCCGCAGTTCTTCGGGCGTATCGGCCCGGAACACGAAAGAGCTTGCCGATCCCATCGCGGGCTTTACGATGGCGGGGTAGGCACTCTCGGGCCAGGCGGCGAGGTCGGTAATCTCGCGCAACCCGATGAAGTGAGGGTGCGGCACGCCCAGCCCGCGATGCGCGCAGCGCATTTCGAACTTGTCTCGCGACAAGAGCGCCGCGCCGAGCGAGGGATAGGACAGCCCCAACGCCGCGGCGATCTCTGCCGTGGCCAGAACGGAAGGCTCGCACAGCGTGGTGATGCCGTCGAAGGGAGTCTCGCGGTGCCAGCCGGCGGCGGCGGCGATCAGTGTGTCGATGTTGCGCTCGCCCGCGACCCGGTGATGCGCACGGTCGCGCCCCTCTAGCGTGCCAGTGCCGTAGAGCACGTGCACGTCGTAGCCAAGCTTGCAGATATGCGCATAGCGGTCGGCGTAGTAGGTGCCGTACTGCACGGCTTCGATGAAAAGGATGCGTCGGGTCACATCATCACTCCCGGTTTCAGGGTTTCGAGCAGCGCCTCCGCCACCATTGGCGCGCGTTTGAACAGACCGCCGTCGCAGGCAAGGTGCAGGGTGGTCCGCCCGATTTGCCGGATCCGGGGGGCAAGGCTGGCGGCATAGCTGTCGATGCGCCAGCAAACGTCGCCTTCGGTTATGCTGTCCGGGCAGACTGCGACCGCCTCCGGCAACTGCCGTGCGCGAACGAGGAACGCACCGCGCCCGACCGGCGAGGCAACGAAGGCCTCCGCTTCCGCGCGACTGTCGAAACAAAGGTCCGAGGCGCTGATCTTCGCGGGTTGGGCGCCTACCGCGGGCGTCCCCCAGAGTCCATGCCCGGCCTTATGCTGAACGAACGGCGTACGGACCGCGGGGGGAACGCGCGGGAGCTCGGCGCAAACCTGCCAACGCATCTGGATGGCCCCTGGATCTCCAGCAAGGTCGGCACTGCCCTGTCCCGCCGCCACGATCGCGGCATCGGGGCGCATCAGCTGCCCGTCCGCAAGCCGCAGGGCGCGACCTTCAGCCTCGATCCGCATGACTTTGGTGCGATGCCAGGTGAAATGCGGCTCGGCGTCCAGCCTGGCGTGGAGGAGCACGCGCACCCGCGCGGTATCGAGACAGAAGGCCAGGGGTTCGGCGACCTGGTGCGCATCTTCCAGATGCACGACAGGACGCGCATCGACCGCGCCGTGCCCCAGAAGCTTGAGCACCGCGCTCCAGGGCCGCGTGTTGTCGCCTGCGCCGATGCGCGGATCGCGAACGATTCGGGCGCCATTCCAAGAGATCGCACCGTCGTCTCCGGGATCGACGAGGTCGACGGTGTCGCCCTGGCGCAGCGCCCAGAACGCCGCCAACAGCCCGAGGACACCACCGCCGACGATAGCGATCCTTGCCATCACGCGGCGTCCCGGGGGCCGGGCGTCTCAGGGTCGAGCCATAGGGCGAGCGGCCGAGGCATCCACTCCTCGCGTGTCGTGGTGACATCCCCTTGCTTCAGGATCGGGTCGGCCAGCCATGCGAGAGCCTGGAACTGCGCCGCCAGCTGGCCAGCGTCACCTGGCGGCAGCGACGCAGCCATCCGGTCGAGCCGCCCGAGATGCTTAGCCAGCATGCGTGCTGCGCCGGCCGTCGAGAAGGATGCGAGCGACATGTGGCCAATCATCTCGGCCAGCATCAACGCGATGTCCGCCGCCGCAGCCACCCGGTCCTGCGGCGTGATCTCCACCGGCTGCACGGCCATAAAGATGCGGTTCCAAGGCGCGACGAGGCAGCGATCCGTTACCCGCACGAAGGCGTCGCGCGAGAACGACCGCTCGGTCGCTTCTGGGGCGGTCCAGCAAAGGAAGAACCGCACCGCCGATGCACCGAATTCCTGCAGAAGGTCGCCCATCAGGACGACATGGCCGCGGCTTGTGGATATCTTTTCGTCGTCCAACTCGTAGAAGTGGTTCGAATAGTAGTTGACGGGCAGCATGAAGCGCCCGTCGTGCGCGAGCAGCATCGCCAAGTGCGTCACACCCCAAAAGTATACGTTGTCGAGCCCGAGGAAGTAGACAAGGTCAGTGTGCCTGTCCTGCCAAGCTTGCAAGCCGGTCTGGACGGCACCGTCGCGGGCCGCCGCCGTGCAGTACATCGACGCCGCCATGCCTTCAGCCCAAGCGTTGAAGACCTGCCCAGGCACTTCGTCGTAGCACGCCGGAATTCCCCAGGCCAGCGGGTAGGTCACCGGGAAATCCGGCAGCGGGCCCGCAAGGGCCTGTGAGATGATGCGGCGGGCACCGGGGCGAAGCGCGGCCAGGCGTTCGGGGTTGTAGTATGCTTCAATCCGCCCGCGCAGCGGCTCCAGTTCCAGAACGAGGATTTCCGTCTCGTGGAACTCCAGGTCGCGATTGCCGGACAGTACGGAATGCGGATTGCGCAGGGTCTCGCAGGCGACGGGCTGCCCGCAGCTTTCGCAGAGCCCGCCGCGCGACTCGGCGAGGCAGTGCGGACATTCGCCCGCCACCAGCCCCTCGACGACAAAACACGCCTCCTGCGTGTCCCACGGCAGGAACCGCGTCTTCTTCACCAGCTTGCCCGCAGCATGCAGCGGATCGAGGAAGGCGCGCACCGCAGCCTCATAACCCGCGTCGAAGGGGGCGAAACCGTCGATCCGGATGAGCGCTTGGTCGAGCGAGCGCCGGATGGCCGCGGTTGATTGCGCCGCAAGCGTCGCTGGCTCAATCCCGAGCTTGCGCGCCGACGCGACGGTGAAGGTCTGGCTGTCGTCGGTGCCGGTCACGAACTCGGCCTCGCCGCCTTGCAGCAGGACCCATCGGCGCAGAACGTCGGCGCTCATGTATGGACCCGCTATGTGTCCGATGTGCAGGTCGCCGTTCGGAGTCGGGGGCGGGCCGATGATCAGCAGGCGGTTGTTGGGCACGGTCATGACGCCACATTCCTTTCGGGCAGCATCGAGGCGGCGAGCTGACGAAGACTCATGGCGTCGTCCCACCAGATGCTGTACATGATGAAGTCCGTCGTCCCGCGGTTCACGACGCGGTGGCGGGCGCCCGGCTCGAAGTAGACGGTGTCGCCGCGGGTCAAGGTCACTTCCTCGCCATCCATCTCGATGACGGCTTCGCCTTCGAGGGCAACGAAGATCTCATATTCGTGGTGCGCATGTGGGGTGGAGGCGCTGCCCGGAGCCAAGATGCACCAAGAGCTCTCGAAGGGAGTGGTCAGCGGGAACGGCAGCAGACGCTGAGCTCGCAGCCCGTTTTCGTGCACCAGCATCTTCGGGTCGAAGCGCTTGACGCGCTGATCGGCGGCGCAGCGGCGCAGCGAATTCCGCTGGATCAGCGCGCCGACCTCCTGTGCCCGCACACTTTGAACGCTGAGAAGGGAGTCAGCGATTCCATGGGTGCCTTCGTTGACACCGAGGACGAAGCACATCGCGGACTCAGAACCCTGCGCCCCGAGTTCGAGCCGGTAGAAGCGATCGATGATGACCTCGTCGACGCCCGCGGCGCGGGCAGTCTCGAGGATCAGTCGCGGCATCTGCGGGTCGAAACCGGTGCCAAGCAGCACGAGATCAAACCGAGCTTCGCTCGGGCCATCGAGCTTCGAATGCAGGCGCATTGTCACCGCTGCGTCATCCACCATGGCGTGGCGGATCCAGGTCAGCGGCCGGATTTCGAGGTCACCCCGTCCGTCGAGCTTCCGCTGATATCGCTGTGCATAGAGCGCCTCGACGGTATGCGGCGCAAGACCCGCGTAGTTGGCGCGGTGCATCTGCTCGAGCACCAGCGCGCGGTCCTCCCCGGGCAGCGCATTGAAGCTGTCGATGAAGTCGGGATAGAAGTACTCGTTGGTGAACTTGCTGGTCTCGTAGCCCATCAGCCCGATTGAGCGCATGATCATCGTTCGCTTGGCGTCGGGAAAACGTCGTCCGATTTCCAGCGTCATCTCGGCGGCACTCTGGGCGCTGCCGATGATGGCGACGGAGCGGATTGCCTCGGGGGCAAACCGTCCGATACGCTGCATGAAGGCGGTGGAGTGGATGATGCGATCGTCCGGAAGGTCCATCAGCTCCTGCGGAATGCGGGCTTCTCGCCCGATTCCGATGACAACATGACGTGCTGTCAGCGAAAGCCTGGCCTCGGTCTCGACGCGCCATCCGGTGATACGGTGTCCTTCGCGGATCGGAGCCACCTGCGTCACCCGCTGCCCGAGCTTTAGCCGCACGTTGGTAAGCAGGTCTGCGACCCACGCATGGTAGCGCGAAACCTCCTCGCGCAACGGGAATGCGCTGCCCATGTTGATGAAATCGTCGATCTGTCCTGTTGAATGCAGGTAGTTGAGGAAGGTGAACCGGCTTTTGGGATCGCGAAGGGTCGCGAGGTCCTTGACGTAATTCACCTGGCTGAGCGCGCCGGGGACCATCAGTCCGGGCTGCCAGGCGATCGTCTCGCAGGCTTCGAGCATTACGCTGCGGGCCGCGATGGCCGGCGAGGTTTCATCGAGCATGGCGGCCAAGGCGAGGTTGCCCGGACCGGCGCCGATCATGATGACGTCAAAGTTCAGATCATGCGTGATCATGATGTCAAATCTCGCTCGTTGAAAGGGCACCGACCGTGGTACCGGTGCCGGACGGGGTCGCGGCACGCCAGTCGAACTCGGTCGCGAGACTAGCGGCGAGGGTCACGCAGTCGGCGGGATCAGGGCCATGCGCGATGGCGTAACCGACACGCCCGAGGTGGTGCTCCGGCGGCAGACCGACAATGTCGCCAGGTCGGGCAAGGCGAGTGGCGCTTCCCTGCGCCAGACCCAGGATCCGCGCCTCGGGTGCCATGACCTCGGCCACGGTGAGGTTGCGGTCGGGGTATCGGAATGCGATGGCAGCACAGCCGCGGCCTGCGCCCCTTGACGGCAGGGTGACCGGGTCGCCCGCGGCAACCTGGCCGGCAAGAAGACCGGGCCGCATCCCCATCGCCAGCGTGGCCAGCCAGGGGATGAAGTCGCCTCCCAGCCGCCCGTTAATCTCTATGATTACGGGACCGTTCGCGGTCAGTTTCAACTCGGTATGGGTGATGCCGTCGCCGAAGCAGATGGCGGCGTGTGCGCGGTTAAGCACGTCGCGCAGCACCGCATCGTCCAGCAGCGGGTCTGCCGCGTCGACAAGATGCGCAATCTCCTCGAAGAACGGTGCCATGCCCACCGATTTCCGCCCGACGAAGAGCGGCGTGTACCGGCCGCTGAAATAGATGCCGTCGATGCTGATCTCCGGGCCTTCGGCGATGAACTCCTCGACCAGGACACCGGTCAGGCTGCGGTCGGATCCGCTGCGACTGGCGGCCTGAGCCCTGCCGAAGGCCTGGCGTAGGTCTGCGGGGCCTGTCACTAGGGCAACGCCGATGCTCCCTCCCATGTCGCGCGGTTTAACTACGCAGGAATAGCCGACCGTCTCGGCGAAGCTAGCGGCATCTTCCGCGTCGTAGCACTGCCGGGAGCGGGGCTGCGGTAACCCCGCCTCAGTGAGCCGCGTGCGGCACAGCGCTTTGTCGCGGCAGCCGCGAATTCCCAACGCGCCCGGCGTCGGCAGCCGGAACAGTGCCGCACAGTCTGCGGCCACAAGAACGTAGCGTTCATCCCAGCAGACGATGCCGTCTAAGCCGCCGTCCTGCATTAGATCGGCAACCGCCGCCTCGATCAGGTCGGGGCGGAATGCCTCGATTCGCGTGGCCCCGCGCAGCCGGGTGCGTTGCCAGGTCGGCTCTGCCGTATCGATCAGCCAGATGTCATAGCCTTCGCTGATCTGCTCAAGTAGGTACGACCGATAGCGCTCGTCGCCACAGCCGATCAGTGCTAGGCATTTAAGTTCCTGTGCCATCATGTCCTCTGTCCTTTGATATCAGGGATCTCGGTACCGTTCCGATAAGGCTATTTCCACTGAAGCGACGGCCGTACGACCGTCAGGCGGCGGCGCATTGCCCTCGGCGGATAAGCCCTTGACGCAGCGCATCCGACGCGTCCGCGCCGACAGGGAAGAGCGCGGCAACCGTGCGTAGGCCACGATCCAGGATGATCTCCGGGCCGAGCCGTTCGAAACGGCAGCCGACGCGCACTAGAGCATTTTCACGCTTAGCGGAATCGCGGATTTTCTTAGGGCCTGTTTGGTGATTCAGTGTTCATGTTGATTCGGCATGGAGACCTGCGATGGGAGTTGCCTATTCTCAAGATCTGCGTGAACGTGTTCTGAGCGTC
>NZ_JADCDB010000029.1 GCF_020252395.1 Aestuariivirga sp. | reverse complement strand
GCTCGGACAGCGCCTTCTTCAGATCGTCGAGCAGGCCATCCTTTGAAAACAGGTCCCTGGGATCACGCCCCGCGAGAAGTCTGTCCAGCAGTTCCTTGTCGATTGCCATAGGTGGTTCTCCTCTCCATCACGATGGCCCCGCGCACAAGAGTCACGACAGTCCCTGTCAACCGCAGTCTCAAGCCCGCACAGGCTCCCCGCCACCATCAGCACGATGAGATCGCCCAGGCGATAGGTGCAGTGACCCGCACGCGGGTCCTCAATCCCAGAAAAACCGTCCAGCAAACCAGACATGGCAAACCTCCCGACAGAAGCTGCCTGCCTATCGAGTCCCAATGGCTCCGATCCGCAAGGGCTTTTTCCATATGCGATTCGCCTGCCTCGATCCCGGAGGGGGAGAAGAAAAAAGAGGAGCGTTGAGGCCATATGCGACAGCCCCGCCCAAAGAGAGGTGAGCGGGAGGTTCCACCTGGGAGATGCTTGAGCAGGGATTTCCGGCCTTCTTCCCGTGCACGGTCCCGCATCCTGCCCTCTCCTCCGATGGCGGAGGGCAATAGCGTCCATCACTTCAGAGCATATGCGGCAGCCCTGCTCTGGCGGATGCGAGGAGACCGGCTGAGGGTCAGCCCAGCGCGGCCTTCACCGCGGCCAGCGCCTCATCGGCTTTGGCGCCATCCGGGCCGCCGGCCTGGGCCATGTCGGGCCTTCCGCCGCCGCCCTTGCCGCCCAAGGCAACAGCACCGGCCCGCACCAGGTCGATGGCGCTGAAGCGGCTGGTCAGGTCATTGGTGACGCCGACGACGAGGCCGGCGCGGCCTTCGTCGTTGATGCCGACAAGGGCCACGACGCCCGAGCCCAGCCGGGCCTTGCCCTCGTCGACCAGACCCTTCATGTCATTGGGCGAGATGCCCTTCAGCACGCGGGCCATCAGCTTGATGCCGTTCACTTCCGAGATGCCCTCGCCGCCGCCCTTCGCCCCGCCGCCCATAGCGAGCTGCTTCTTCGCCTCGGCCAGCTCGCGCTCAAGCTTGCGGCGCCCGTCCAGAAGCGTTTCGATGCGGGTGACGATCTCGTTGGCGGGGGCTTTCAGCGCGGCGGCAGCGGCCTGCACGCGGCGGTCCTGCTCATCGAGATAGGCGCGCGCCGCGGGGCCGGCCAGCGCCTCGATGCGGCGCACCCCGGCGGCCGAAGCGCTCTCGCCCACCACCTTGATCAAGCCGATGTCGCCAGTGCGGTCCACATGCGTGCCGCCGCAGAGTTCGAGCGAATAGACCGGGCGGCCGGCGCCATGCTCGTTGCGGCCCATGGAGACCACGCGGACTTCATCGCCATATTTCTCGCCGAACAGCGCCATGGCGCCCTCGGCGATGGCCGCATCCACCGTCATCAGGCGGGTCGTCACCTGATCGTTTTGCAGCACGATGGCGTTGGCGATCTGCTCGACCTGGGCGATCTCGTCCGGGCTCATCGCCTTGTTGTGCGAGATGTCGAAGCGCAGGCGGCCGGGCTCCACCAGCGAGCCCTTCTGCGCGACGTGGGAGCCAAGCGTCAGGCGCAGCGCCTCGTGCAGCAGGTGCGTGGCCGAATGGTGGATGCGGTTGCCGGAGCGGCGCGTATGGTCCACGGTGAGTTCGACCGCGTTGCCTGGCTTCATGGAGCCGCGCACCAGCTCGCCGAAGTGGACGAAGACATCGCCCACGCGCTTCTGCGTGTCGGTGACGCGGAAGGAGGCGCCTTCCGCGGTGCGGATCACGCCATGATCGCCGGTCTGGCCGCCGGACTCGCCATAGAAAGGCGTCTGGTTGACCACGATCGCGGCCTTCTGGTCCTCGGCGAGGCTGTCGACTTGCTTGCCATCTACCACGATGGCGCGGACGATACCCTCCGCCTTCTCGGTGTCGTAGCCGAGGAACTCGGTCCCGCCGAAGCGCTCCTTGATCTCGAACCAGATGGTCTCGGTCCTGGCATCGCCCGAGCCCTTCCAGGCGCGGCGGGCCTCCTCGCGCTGCGCTTCCATCGCGGCCTCGAAGGCGGCGGTGTCCACCGCGATGCCGCGCGGCTTCAGCGCATCCTGCGTGAGGTCGAGCGGGAAGCCATAGGTGTCATAGAGCTTGAAGGCGGTTTCGCCCGAGAACGTGTCGCCCTTTCCGAGGCCGGAGGAATCTTCGTCGAGCAGGCGGAGCCCGCGCTCCAGTGTCTTCTTGAAGCGGTTCTCCTCCAGATAAAGCGTCTCGGCGATCAGCGCTTCGGCGCGCACGAGCTCGTTGTAGGCCGCCCCCATCTCGCGCACCAGCACAGGCACAAGGCGGTGCATCAGCGGTTCCCTGGCGCCGAGCAATTCAGCATGTCGCATTGCGCGGCGCATGATGCGGCGGAGCACGTAGCCGCGGCCCTCGTTCGAGGGCAGCACGCCATCGGCGATGAGGAAGGACGAGGCGCGCAGGTGATCGGCGATCACGCGGTTCGAGGCCTTGTTGTCACCCGTTGCCGGAACGCCGGTCTTTTCCACGATAGCCGCGATCAGCGCGCGGAACAGGTCCGTCTCGTAATTGTCATGCGTGCCCTGGAGCACGGCGGCGATGCGCTCCAAACCCATGCCGGTGTCGATCGAGGGCTTCGGCAGGCCGATGCGCTCGTCCTTCGAGACCTGCTCATATTGCATGAACACGAGATTCCATATCTCGATAAAGCGGTCGCCGTCGGCCTCCGCCGAACCCGGAGGGCCGCCCCATATCTTGTCGCCGTGGTCGTAGAAGATTTCCGAGCACGGCCCGCAGGGGCCCGTGTCGCCCATCGACCAGAAATTGTCGGACGTCGGGATGCGAATGATGCGGCTGCCGGGGAGGCCGGCGATCTTCTTCCACAGCGCATGCGCCTCGTCGTCTTCCGAAAACACCGTCACGGTGAGCTTGTCCTTGGGCAAGCCCAGTTCCTTCGTCACCAGCGTCCAGGCCCATTCGATGGCGTCCGGCTTGAAGTAATCGCCGAAGGAGAAATTGCCCAGCATCTCGAAGAAGGTGTGATGGCGGGCGGTGTAGCCGACATTATCGAGGTCATTGTGCTTGCCGCCGGCGCGCACGCATTTCTGCGCCGTGGTGGCGCGCGTGTAGGGGCGCTTCTCCATGCCGGTGAACACGTTCTTGAACTGCACCATGCCGGAGTTGGCGAACATCAGGGTGGGGTCGTTCCTCGGCACCAGCGGCGAGGAGGCGACGATCTCGTGCCCCTGGCGCTTGAAGAAGTCGAGGAAGGCAGAACGGATCTGTGCAAGCCCTGTCATGTGACGCCCGGCAAATGAGTGGTGGAGACCGGGGCGGTCATAATGGGGGCGGGCGGCGCTGTCCACCCATCTTCCTCCCCGCCGCCGCGTGGCCGGACAATCGCATATGACCTGAAACGACCCTTTCTATTCCTTGTATCGGGACTTGTATCTGGACTGTGCCGTCTGGTCCTGCCGGAATCGGCGTAGCATAGGTTTCGACGAATACCAGGCGAACGGACTGATCGTGGCGGACGGTGGCTCACGGGCGGGGTAGGCGACCCGATCCTTGGCCAGCAGGCCAAGCTCGATGCCGTGCGCTGCATTTCAGCGCGCCTTGGGTTTTCAACGGCCGATGCGCTGGCGTTGGGCGACGGCGCAAATGATCTCGCCATGCTGGGCGCCGCCGTCATGGGCGTGGCGCTGCACGCGAAGCCACAGGTGCAGGCCGAGGCTCGGTTCCGCGTGAACCACGGGACCTGACGGCGCAGCTTGATCTCCGGGGGTATACGCGCGCTCATTTTTTTGAGACCATGACCCGAAACTGAGAGGGAGGGCGCCATTGCCGCACAACACTGCCGCTGACCTGCCGGTGCCGCCGCCGCCCCTTCACCCTGGCACGCCGCGACCGGTGGGTGCCGATGACCTTTCCCCCCTCTTGCCGATGGATGTCATCCTGCGCGAGGTGAGTGCCGCGCGCGAGATCGCCACTCCCGAACCGCCGCGCGGCGCCATCAATGCCGCCATCAAGGCCAAGGAGGACGGCGCCCGGCTCGAAGGCCTGCCGAGGATCGCGACCGAGTGACGGGCCCGAAGCAAAGACGGTCGAAGGACCGGGTTCAATCGATCCTCAAGGCGGCGCTGAGGTGCTTTCGAGCCGAAGGCTTCCGCGGCACCAGCATCTCGCGGATCTGCGCGGAGGCGGGCATCAGTCCCGGCCATCTCTATCACTACTTCGACAGCAAGGAGGCCATCGTCGAGGCCATCGTTGAGAGCGACCGCGCCGCCATCCGCGGCACGCTCAATGAGCTGGCCCTGGCGGGTGATCCGATCGAGGCCTTGATGACGCTCATTGTCCAGCCGAACGCGGCGGACGGTTTCAAGCTGGATGGGGTCCTGTCACTGGAGATCTATGCGGAATCGACCCGGAACCCCCGGGTTGCCGCCATTCTGGCAGCCTTCAATGCCGATGCACGCGCCTCGCTCGTCCGGTTGCTGTTGGGCCTGCAACGCAGCGGACGGATCGACACGGGGGCTGATCCGCACAGCCTCGCAAGTGTTCTGATCGCCGTCGCCGAGGGTCTGATGCTGCGGGAATCTCTCGACCCCGCCCACAAGCCCGAGGCCGCTGCGCCCCATGTCCGCCAAGTGCTCCTGTCGATGCTGACAGCAGGCGTGGACAAAAACTAGATTGAACAATCTGCTTTCGGCTTGACGCTAAACCGGCCTCGCAAATATAGAGTGATTACTCTATTTCAGGTTTCACTCCTGTTCAAGCGAGGTTCCGATGTGGCCCATCCTGGCATTCCTGGGTCTGGCGATTACCGACGCCATGAATCCGTTCACCGTCGCGGCCATGGCAGTCCTGCTCGCGCTGGACCGGCCCGTTGCGCGTGGCGCGATCTTCGCCAGCGTGACATTTATCTTCTATCTTGGCTTCGCCATCGCGCTTGCGGAAGGCCTCACCGCCGTCATGGCCCGGTGGCTTCCACTTCTACCGGCATGGATGCCCGGATTGCTGCTCGCCATTCTTGCGCTTCTAAGTATCGGGTTCGCAGCCTATTTCTGGCTTGAGAGGTCCGCCGCCGATGCCAGCGTGAGGCTGGCCAAGGAGATGAGCTTGCCAGGTACGGCTGTCTTCGCTGCCTTCAGCACGATTTCGGACGCGCCCACCGCCCTACCGCTGTTCGCCGCAGTGGCGCAACTGCCCCTCCTCACGGAGGCCCGCATTGGCCAATATCTGTGGCTGACGCTCTACAGCGCGATCTATGTGGCGCCGCTCCTTCTGCTCCTCGCGCTGCGCATCATGCTCGCATCGCATATGGAGGGGGCCCTCAACAGCGTGCTTGCAGCTGTAAACTGGTCGTTCAGGCACCTGCTGCCGCCAACGCTGGCGATTGCCGGGGCGGCCGCGGGCTGGTTTGCCGCTCAGTCCCTGCGCACCCTCTATTGAGTTTGCCTATTCCTTGAGCTTCACCGCTATGAAGCGCATTTCGCCGGACTTGCCGCCTTTGGCGATCAGGAGCAGGATTGAACTCTTGCCAGCCTTTTTCGCGTCCCCGACGCGCGCCGATATATCCGCCGCACCCAGGACATCCTGTTCGCCGGCCTCCGTAATGACGTCGCCCGGTTCGAGCCGCTTGTCTGCGGCGGGCCCGTCTTTTGCGACTTCGGTGATGACGGCGCCCTTGAGATCCTTGTCGATGCCGAACTTGGTGCGGAGCTCGTCGGTGATCGAGGTGACGGTCATGCCGAGCACGGTGACGACGGCGGGCGCCGCGGGCTGCGGTTTTTTCGCGCCCGAGGCATCGGCCATCTTTTCGCCGTCCTCCAGCCGGCCAACCTCGGCGGTGAGCGCCACTTCCTTGCCCTTCCTCAGCACCTTGAGCGGCGCCTTCTCCCCGATCGGCGTTTCCGCCACGATCTTCGGCAGGTCGCGCATGGCGGTCACCGGGCGGCCGTTGAACTCGACGATGATGTCACCCGGCTGGAGTCCCGCCTTTTCCGCCGGGCCGCCCGCCGTGATGTCGGCCACCAGCGCGCCCTGGGTGTTGCCGAGGGCGAGCGATTCCGCGATCTCGTCCGTCACCGCCTGGATCTTGACGCCGAGCCAGCCGCGGCGTGTCTCGCCATACTGGATCAACTGGCTGATGACGTTCTTCGCCGTGTTGGAGGGCACCGAGAACCCGATGCCGACGGAGCCGCCCGAGGGCGAGAAGATCGCCGTGTTGATGCCCATCACCTGGCCCTTCAGATTGAACAGCGGGCCGCCGGAATTGCCCTTGTTGATGGCGGCATCGGTCTGGATGAAATCGTCATAGGGACCGGCGTTGATGTCGCGGTTGCGCGCCGAGACGATGCCGAGCGAGACCGAGCCGCCCAGCCCGAAGGGATTGCCGATGGCCATCACCCATTCGCCGACGCGCAGCTTGTCGCTGTCGCCGAAGGCCACGGTGGGCAAGGGCTTCTTGGGCTTCACCCGGATCACCGCGAGGTCGGTCTTGGGATCGCGGCCGACGAGCTCGCCCTTCAGGATCGTGTCGTCGTGGAAGTGAACCTCGATCGATTCCGCACCCTCCACCACGTGGTTGTTGGTGACGATGACGCCCGAGGCATCGACCACGAAGCCCGAGCCCATGGAGGTCATCTTCTGTTTCGGCTGATCGCCGCCCTGGCCGCGCTTCAGGAACTCGTCGAAAAAATCCTTGAAGGGGTTGTTGGGGTCATCCGGATTGCCCGAGCCCGGCGAATTTTCTGGCGTCGTGTCCGGCGTGTCCTGCTGGCTGTCCGGCGTATCCGCCCCGTCGCCGCCGCCGGATTCGATGGTGATTTCGACCACGGCGGGCAGCAGCCGGTCGGCGAGATCGGCGACGGAGGGCAGCTCCTGCAGCGGGGTGGCGGTGAGGTCCTGTGCCGGCTGCGCCGCAGTCTGCGCCTGCACGGCCGCTGCCGACAGCATGCCGATAGCAGCCGCCAGCGCCAGGCTGCGCACCGTCCCGATCTTACCGCTCATCTCCACCCTCCTCGAAAATCGTCTCTCAGAACATCGCCGCATGCACAAGCCACACTGCCACCACCCCGGTGGCCATGGCGGCGACACCCCCGATACGCAACTGGTCGTCCGAAAGCGTCTGCACCTGCCGCATCATGGCCTTCAGCTGGGACGGAACCAAGGCATAAAGAAGACCCTCGATCACCAGCACGAGACCGAGGGCCATCAGAACGTTTGCCAGCATCACTGGGCCGGCTGGGCCGGAGCAGCCGGAACCGGGGCGGCGGGGGCGCCGGGCGCAGCCGGTTGCCGGTCGCCGAAGTAGCGGAAGAACTCCGAATTCGGGCTCAGCACCATGGTGGTGCCGTCGCCGCCGAGCGCCTTGCGATAAGCCTGCATGGAGCGGTAGAAGGCGAAGAACTCGGGGTCCTGCTCGAAGGCCTCGGCAAACACCTTGTTGCGCTCGGCATCGCCCTGGCCGCGGAGGATCTCGGCTTCCTTCTTGGCCTGGGCGAGCTTCTCGGTCACCGTGCGGTCCGTCTCCGCGTTCATGCGGGTCTTGGTCGATTCGCCCTGCGAGCGGATGTCCTGGGCCAGCGCATTGCGTTCCGACTTCATGCGCTCATAGGTCTGCTCGAGCACATTGTCGGAAAGGTCGGTGCGGCGGACGCGCACGTCGACGATCTCGATCCCCAGCCCGTCGGCCTCCTCGCGCAGCTGGTCGCGGATTTCGCGCATCATCGCGGCGCGGTCGGAGGAGAGCGCGGCATCGAAGGAGCGCCGGCCATAGGTCTGGCGCAGCGCCGCATCGAGCCTGGCGCCGACGCGCTGTTCGGCCTGCTGCATGTCGGCGCCCAGCGTCTCGCGGAACCGGCGCGCATCCTTAATGCGGGCGAGCGTGAAGGCATCGACGATATAGACCTGCGAGGCCACGTCCTGAACCGGCCGCTTGTTGTTCTCCCAGATCATGATTCGATTGTCGATCAGCGTCACCGTGTCGGCGAAGGGCACCTTGAAATAGAGGCCCGGCTCCTCCACCACGCGGTCGATGTCGCCAAAGCGCAGGACGAGCGCCTTGTGCTTCTGGTCCACCACGAAATAGGAGAGATAGAAAAGCAGCGCAGCGCCAATGGCGGCGGCGGCGAGGATGGTCTTGGTCGTGCTGTTCATGGCTGTCTCCCCGCTCAGTTCTGCGCCGCGCCCGAACGGGCCTTGACTTCCGGAAGCGGAAGATAAGGCACCACGCCCTGGCCGCCCGCACCGGGCTCGACGATCACCTTGTTGGTGTTGCCCAGCACGTTCTCCATGGTTTCGAGGAAGATGCGCTCGCGCGTCACGTCCTTGGCGTTCTTGTATTGCTCATAGACCGAGAGAAAACGCGCCGCCTCGCCCTGCGCCTCGGCGACGGTCGCCGCCTTGTAGGCGGCGGCGTCCTCGATGAACTTCGCCGCGTCACCGTCGGTCTGGCGGTACTTCTGATTCCGGTACTGTTCAGCCTGGTTGATCAGCTGCTGCTGGTTCTGGCCGGCGCGCACGACTTCGGCGAAGGCATCGGCCACTTCGCGCGGGGGCTGGACGTCGCCGAGGTTGACGGATGACACGGTGACGCCCGCGCCATATTCGTCAAGCAGCTTCTGGGTGATCTCGGCCACCTGAGCCTCCACGGTGTTCTTGCCCGTGGTCAGGATCGCTTGGGCGCGGGTCTGGCCCACCACCTCGCGCATCGCGCTCTGGGTGACGGCACTGATCACCTGCTCCTGGTCGGCAACGTTGAAGAGATAGTCCTTGGCGTTGTTGATGCGCCAAAAAACCGAGAAAGGCACGTTGATAATATTCTTGTCCGAGGTCAGCATCTGGCCGTCGCTGCCCTCGTTGCCAATGTTGATCTGGCGCACGGCGCCGACCTTGGGCCGCTCCATCGTCTCCACCGGCCACAGCGCGAAGTGCAGGCCCGGCTCCGCGATGCGATTGAAGGTGCCGAAGCGCAGCACCACGCCGCGCTCGTCCGGCTGAACCTGATAGACGCTGTTGTAAAGGACGGCGAGCACCACGAAACCGATGGCGAGAAGCCAGCCGAAGGACCCGCCGCCGCCCTGCGGCAGCACCTGCTTCAGCTTGTCCTGCCCCTTGCGGATCAAGTCATCCAGATCGGGCGGATTGGGGCCGCGGCCACCCGGATTCGGCCGGCGCGGTCCGCCACCCTGCCCCCATGGCCCCTGCCCCCAGGGACCCTGGCCACCACCGCCACCGCCTTCGGAATTCCACGGCATTCAATTCACCCTTGCTGTTCTGATGTCGCGATATGAGTTCCAGTCGATATAGGTAGGCCCTGCCGGAATGTCCACGGCGCGGAAGCGCCTCACTTTTTTGTCATCCGGTCGAGAATGCGGAGGGTAAAGGAGGCGGTGTCCTTCTCGGCCTTCGGGTGCAGTTCGCGGCCAACCTCACGCCACTCATCGGCCAGGACCGCCGGAAAATGGGTGTCACCCGCCACCTCGAGGTCCACCTCGGTGAGGTAGAGGCGGTCGACCAGCGGCCAGAACAGCTTGTAAATCTCGCCGCCGCCGATGATCGCAACCTCGGGCGCACCGGCGCAGAGGCGGAGCGCTTCCTCCGGGGTGGCGGCCACCTCCGCCCCTTCGGCCGCGAAATCCCTCTGCCGCGTGATGACGATGTTGCGGCGGCCGGACAGCGGCCGGCGCGGCAGGCTTTCCCAGGTCTTGCGGCCCATCACCACGGGCTTGCCAATGGTGATCTCCCTGAAGCGCTTCAGGTCGGAGGAGATGTGCCACGGCAGGCCCCCTTCCCGGCCGATGACGCCATTTCTGGAGACGGCGACGACATAGGAAATCATCGGGCGAGCCTTTCGAGCGCTTCGCCCGTGAGCTTGCAGGAGCTGTTGCCGTCATAGATCGTGGCGCCAAGCTTTTCGTAAAGCCCGCGTGCCTCGCTGTTCCACCCCATCATCAGCCAGCCCACCGCCGCGGCGCGGCGTTCGACCGCAAGCCGCGCCACCGCCTTCAGCAGCGCCGTGGCGATGCCGCGGCGGCGGAAGGCGGGCAGGACCGAAATATCCTCAAGGTAGAGCGTCTCGCGGCCGAGGAAGGTCTGGTAGGCGCGCTGCCAGGTGGCGCAGCCGGCGGGCTCGCCATTCCATTCGGCAATCAGGGCGCCGTTGAGCGCATCGGGGTCGGCGAGGAAGCGCTCATAATCCTCCGGCCTTGCCACGAAGCTCTCCTCGAAGCCGTGATGGACGGCAAGTTCGCGCACCATGGCGATGAGGATCGGGCCGTCGCCGGCCACGGCAGGGCGTATGGCGATGCTCATGACGCCAGTGCCTCCAGTTCGGGGCCCGAGACGCGGAACACCGTCCATTCCTCCATGGGCTTCGCGCCCAGCGCCTTGTAGACGGCGATCGAGGGGGCGTTCCAGTCCAGCACCCACCATTGCAGCCGCGGCAGCCCTTCGGCCAGGCAGCGGCGTGCAAGGCCCTTCAGCAGCGCCTTGCCGATCCCTTTGCCGCGCAGGTGCGGCTCGACGAAGAGATCTTCGAGATAGATGCCCGCCCTTCCGGCGAAGGTGGAGAAATTGTAGAACCACAGTGCGAAGCCCGCCGGCTCCCCGTTCCAGAATGCGAGGTCGCAATGACAGCGCGGGGAAGGCCCGAACAGCGCCTCGCGCAGGTCCTCCGCGGTGGCCGTCACCTCATGCGCCAACTTCTCGTAGTCCGCCAGCTTGCGGATGAAGCCGAGCACGAGTCCCACCTCGCCAGGGCATGCGGCGCGGATTTCCAGGCTCACGCGCCACCACCCAACACGAAGAAGATGAGCAGCGCATAGAAGCCGTTCCAGATGCCGTGGCAGACAATCGTCACCCACAGGCTGCCAAAGCGATAGATCAGGTAGCCGAAGACCAGACCCATGACGAAGATGAGACCGACCGACAGCCACGGCTCCGTGACGTGCATCAGCGACCACATGAGCGCGGTGAGCAGAGTGGCGCCGGCCACCCCGAGCCTGGTCTGCGACAGGGCCGAGAACAGCTGGCCGCGGAAGATCACCTCCTCCGCCAGCGGCGCGCCGATGGCGATCGCGGGAAACACCAGAGCAAAGACCCAGGGCTCGTTGGCGATGTCGAACATCGCCTCCTTCACCGCGCCCGCCGAACCGGTCTTGGGCGACTGGCCGTCGGGACCAGGCGTGTATTGCGACATGTCGATGTGGAAGATGAAGACGATCGCCGTAATCGCCGCATACATCACCAGAATGAAACTGGCGACGAGCGCTGCCCAGCCCAGCACGGTGAGTTTGGGCCAGCGCAGGCCGAGCACCTCGGCGGCGCGCCCGCCGCGCTTGCCCGCCAGCCACCAGCCCAGCGCGGCCACGATGAGCGAGGCCGGCAGGACCGAGACCAGCGCCGCCTTGGTGACCTCATGAGAGACGTTGAGGTCGAGCTTGAACACAAGCGCGAAGCCCAGGAGAATCAAGACAAAGGCGATCTGCAGAAGCTGGTGCAGCACCGTGAGGACCACCGCAACCATCAGCGCCCACCACAATCCCCCCGGGTTCGACGGCGCATAGATACGGCGGAAGAAACCGCCCGAAAAATCCTCGCCCAGCCACCTCATACGGCCACGGGCGCCGCGATGTGGGGGTGGGACTGGTAATTGACGATCTCGAAATCCTCGAAGCGGAAATCCAGGATGTCCTTCACGTCCCGCTTGATCACGAGGCGTGGCAGCGGCAGCGGCTCCCGCGTCAGCTGCTCGTCCGCCTGGTCGAGATGGTTGAGATAAAGATGCGCGTCGCCCAGCGTGTGGATGAAGTCGCCCACCTTCAGCCCCGTCACATGCGCCACCATGTGGGTCAAGAGCGCATAGGAGGCGATGTTGAAGGGCACGCCGATGAAGATATCCGCCGAGCGCTGGTAGAGCTGGCAGGAGAGCTTGCCGCCGGCCACGTAGAACTGGAACAGGCAGTGGCAGGGCGGCAGCGCCATGCGCTCCACATCCGCCGGGTTCCAGGCGGTGACGATGAGGCGGCGCGAATCCGGGCTCTTCCTGATCCGCGCGATCACGTCCGAAAGCTGGTCTATGGTGGAGCCGTCACGTGCCGGCCAGGAGCGCCACTGGGCGCCGTAGACGGGGCCTAAGTCGCCATTGGCGTCTGCCCACTCGTCCCAGATGGTGACCTTGTTGTCGCGCAGATACTGGACATTGGTCTCGCCGCGGATGAACCACAGCAATTCATAAATGATCGAACGCAGGTGGAGCTTCTTGGTGGTCACCAGCGGGAAGCCCTGGGAAAGGTCATAACGGCTTTGCCAGCCGAAGACCGAGAGCGTGCCGGTGCCGGTGCGGTCGTCCTTGCGGTGGCCGTGCTGGCGCACGTGCCGCATCAGATCGTGGTACTGCTTCATGGCTGGGACCCTAGACGATTCCGCCGGGCGACACAAAGCGGCGGCGGCTCAAGTTTCCCTTTCCTTCGCCGGGGCCGGTCCCTATATTTGGCCCGTCCCGCCCACAAGGCATGACTATGGCGATAAACGGTGATCGTAATAAACCATTCGGACCCGGGGGCAGTACCCGGCGCCTCCACCACAGACCGCCTGGCCCAAGACGGCGGCCTGTGCTGGGGGCGAACCAGGATCGACGAGGGTGTAAAGGGTTGCTTTTTGCCCGTGATGGTTCCGACGTTATCGGGCTAAACATATAGTTGCCAACGACAACTATGCTCCGGTCGCGGTGGCTGCGTAAGCAGCCTGAGCAACCGAAATCAAAGTCCTTGGGCTTAGCCGCTTAAGGCGGGGTCCGCCGGCACCTGGCAACAGAAGCCGGCACTTTCATTTGAAACATAACGGCCTGACCTCTTGCGCGCAAAACATTGCGCTTAGTCGCTGTCGATAGCTAATTAACTTGTCCGGTTTTGGTAGCACATCAAATGTCCGCTTCTTGTCTTTTGTTCTCCTGTGGGACTGTGGGCAAGGCGGAGCCTTGTCCACATTTCCACAGGTGTTGCGGCTGAGCGGATTTAAG
>NZ_JADCDB010000028.1 GCF_020252395.1 Aestuariivirga sp. | reverse complement strand
TTAAATCCGCTCAGCCGCAACACCTGTGGAAATGTGGACAAGGCTCCGCCTTGCCCACAGTCCCACAGGAGAACAAAAGACAAGAAGCGGACATTTGATGTGCTACCAAAACCGGACAAGTTAATTAGCTATCGACAGCCCGCCCGTCCCGCCTGTCCCGCACTTGGAAAACCCTGCGTCGGCCTGACCCAGCGCTGCTCCGCCGCTTCCATTCTGCCGCTCATCGGTTAGAAGTTACCCCATGAGCAATCCCTACGAAGACGAGGCCCGGCGCCGCCCGAAGAGCCGGAACTTGCGCCCCCTCCTCAACCTCACGCCCTTCCTCCGCCCCTACCGGCGGCAGATGGTCTTTGCCCTGATCGCGCTGCTGGCCGCGGCGGGGGCCACGCTGGCCGTGCCGGTGGCCGTGCGCCGCGTCATCGACAATGGCTTCACGGCGGAGAATGCGGCCCTCGTCGACAGATATTTCCTCGCCATGCTGGCGGTGGTCGTGGTGCTGGCGGTGGGCTCCGCACTGCGCTTCTATTTCGTGATGTGGATCGGCGAGCGCGTGGTGGCCGACATCCGCGATGCGATCTTTAGCCATCTCCTCGATCTCAGCCCCGCCTTTTTCGAAACCCAGCGCTCGGGCGAGGTGCTGTCGCGCCTGACCGCGGACACCACGCAGATCAAGTCGGCCTTCTCCTCGACCGCCTCGATCGCGCTGAGGAACGTGGTCATGCTGATCGGCACCATCGTCATGATGGTGGCCTCGAGCCCCAAGCTCGCCGGCCTGTCGCTGCTGGCGCTGCCCTTGATCGTGCTGCCGCTCGTCACCTATGGCCGCCGCGTCAGAAGCCTGTCGCGCCTGGCGCAGGATACGCTCGCCTCGTCCGCCGCCTTCGCGCAGGAGCGGCTGCTCGCCGTGTCCACAGTCCAGGCCAATGTGCAGGAGAATGCGGCGCGCCGCCAGTTCAGCGACGCCACGGCCTTGGCCTTCGATGCGGCCGCCAAGCGCACGTTCGCGCGCGCCGTCCTCACCGCCCTCATCATCGGCGTCGCCACCGGCGCGGTCGTCATCCTGCTGTGGATTGGCGCCAGCGCCGTGATCGCGGGGTCGATGTCGCCCGGCACGCTCAGCCAGTTTCTGATCTACGCGATCCTCGCCGCCTCATCGATGGGCCAGCTCTCGGAGGTCTGGGGCGAGGTGCAGCTTGCCGCCGGTGCGGCCGAGCGCATATCGGAACTCCTCGACGAGAAGTCGATCATCAGCGCCCCCGCCGTGCCGCAACCCATGCCGAAGCCGCCGCAGGGCCGCCTGGCGCTCGACCGCGCCACCTTCGCCTATCCCTCGCGCCCCCATCAAAATGCGCTGATCGATGTCTCCTTCAGCGTCAAGACCGGCGAAACGGTGGCGATCGTCGGGCCGTCCGGCGCCGGCAAGACCACGATCTTCGCCCTTGTGCAGCGCTTCTTCGACCCGCAGAAGGGTATCGTCACCGTCGATGGCGTCGACGTGAAGACGGCCGTGCCGCAGGAGGTGCGCGCGCGCATCGCCGTCGTACCGCAGGAAACGGTGATCTTCTCCGGCAGCATCATGGACAACATCCGCTTCGGCAAGCCCGAGGCAAGTGCCGATGAGGTCTTGGCGGCGGCGCGTGCCGCGCGCGTGGACGAATTCGCCGAGCGCCTGCCGCAGGGCTATGACACGCAGGTCGGCGAGCGCGGCGTGACGCTCTCCGGCGGCCAGCGCCAGCGCATCGCCATCGCCCGCGCCATCCTGCGCGACGCGCCCATCCTGCTGCTCGACGAGGCGACCAGCGCGCTCGACGCCGAGAGCGAGGCCTTCATCCAGCAGGCCATCGAAAAACTCACCGCCAACCGCACCACCCTGGTTATCGCGCATCGCCTCGCCACCGTGCGCAACGCCGATCGCATCCTGGTCTTGGACGGCGGCCAACTCGTCGCCGAAGGCACCCATGCGGAGCTGATCACCACGAGCCCGCTTTATGCGAGGCTCGCCAAGCTGCAGTTCACCGCACAGGCGGCGGAGTAGGCTGACATCATCACATGCTGACAGAGCCCTCGCGAGTCCGCTCCTCACCGCTCCGTCAGCTTCAGCTCGATCCTGCGATTGCGTGATTTCGCCTCTTCCGTGGACCCTGGGTCAATCGGCTGGTACTCGCCGAAGCCCGCGGCCACCAGGTGCTGCGGCGAAACGCCATTACCGATGAGGAAGTTGACGACCGCGATGGCGCGCGCCGCGGAAAGCTCCCAGTTGGACCTGAACTGGGCGGAGGTGATCGGGTCATTGTCGGTGTGGCCGTCGACGCGCAGCACCCAGGCGATATCGGGCGGGATTTCCTTTTCGAGTTGCTTCAGCGCATCGGCGAGCTTCAGCATCTCCGCCTGGCCTTCGGGGTTGAGCGCCGCCTGGCCCTTGGGGAACAGCACCTCGGCCTGGAACACGAAGCGGTCGCCCACCACAAGGATGTCGGAGCGCTGGGAGAGAATCTGCCGCAAGCGCCCGAAGAATTCCGAGCGGTAGCGCGTTAGCTCCTGCACGCGCTGGGCCAGCGCGGAATTGAGCCTCTTTCCGAGGTCCGCAATCTGCGCTTCCGAGGCCTTGTTCTTGCTTTCGGCATCCGAGAGGAGCGCATTCAGCGACTGCAATTGCCGGCGCATGGCGGCGATCTGCTGGTTCAGCAGCTCCACCTGGGCCAGCGCCTGCGAGGAAATGGTCTTCTCCTTGTCGAGCGAGGTCTGGAGGCCGGTGATCGTCTGGCTCGCGGCATCGCCCTTCGCGCCCTCGCCTTCAAGCATGGCGGAGAGCGAGGCAGTCTTGCTCTTCTCGGCCGCGAAATCGTCCTGCAGCGCGGCGAGCGCTGCATTGGCGTCGGCCTTAGCGGCCTTTTCGAGGGCCAGCAATTGCGTCAGCTCCGCGATCTGCGCGCGGAGTTGCCCGAGGGCCGAGTCCTGACCGGTGATCTGCCGGGCCAGCAGGAACTGCGACACGATGAAGACCGAGAGCAGAAAGATGATGACCAGCAAGAGCTGCGCCATGGCGTCGACGAAGCCCGGCCAATAGGCCTCCTCCGTGCCGCGCCCGCGCCTGCGGTAGAGCCCGGCCATCTACGGACGCTCATCCTCGCGCGCCCGGCCGCTCATGCCGCGGGCGAGCGGGCCCGTGGCGCGGATCAGCAGGCGCTGGATTTCGTTCTGCTGGGTCTGCTGGCCTTGTGCCCATTGCCGCACGATCTTCTGCTCCTCGCGCATCTGGCTGACAAGGCCGGCGACCGCATCCGCGAGCTGCTCGATCGAGTCGCCGTCGGGCCGCGGAGCCGTGGGCGGCGGCGCAGCGGACGGCGCTGCGCGCTGCGCCTCGATCACATAGGTCAGTTTCTCGACGGCGCGCTGCAGGGCGGCGACTTCCGCGCGCAGAAGCTGCGGCGTGATGCCCGGCGCCGCGGCCTGCGCCGCCAGGTCGCCGCCCGAGCCTGCGGCCACGTCGGTGATGGAGGACAGCCAGTCCTCAAGGTCGATGTAGAAGCGGTTCTGCGCCTGCGCCGCCTTGAGGTCGAGGAAGCCAAGGATCAGCGAACCGGAAAGGCCCAGAAGCGAAGACGAGAAGGACAGGCCCATGCCCTGCAACGGCGCCTGCAGCCCGCGCTTCAGCTGGTCGAACAGTGTGGCCGATTGCGTGGACGAGACATCAAGTCCCTCGATCGCCCCGCCGATCGACTGCACGGTTTCAAGCAAGCCCCAAAAGGTGCCAAGCAGGCCGAGGAAGATCAGGAGACCGACCAGATAGCGCGACAGGTCACGCGATTCATCGAGCCGCGAGGCGAGCGAGTCGAGCACCGAGCGCATGGTGACGGGCGACAGCGTGGTGTGCTGCCGGTTCTTCAGCAGGATTGCCATGGGGGCGAGCAGACTGGGCGGGCGGCCGTTCTCGCCTCGGCCCTCACGGAAGCGGTTGACCCAGCTCACCTCGCGGAACAGCCGCACCACCATGCGGTAGGAATGGATGATGCCGAACAACAGCGTGGCCACGATCACCCCGTTGAGCATGGGGTTGGCCATGAAGGCGCTCATCAACGGCTGCCAGATAATGGCGACGAGGATCGCCACCAGCAGCACGAAGACGGTCATATGCACGAGATAAACCCGTGGCAGATCAAGAGGTTGCGTTGAAGCTGGCTCGGCCATTCCGGATCCCGTCGTTCTGGCGGTTGCGTGTGCCGGAGAATCTAGACCATTGCGGGGCGTTGCGGGAGAGATTTTCAGGCTTGGGGTGCGGGCCGCCGCGCCGCCGCCAGCGCCAGGATCGCCACCAGCGTGATCGCCGCCAGCATCAGCCAGGCCTCGTTCGCCGCCATGGCAAGCGCCGCCTTCTCCATCTTGTCCTGCAGGTCCCCCAGCGCGTCGATGTCCATGGACCCCTGCGAGAGCGCCGCGAAATCGTCGAGCGCTATACCCACGAAGCCCGCGGCATCGGCACTCCCTGCCTTCATCTGCTCCACCAGCCTGTCCCCCAGCACGGGCGCGCGGCCATAGAGCACCGTGTCGATCAGCGCGATGCCGATGGCGCCGCCGAGGTTCCGCATCAGGTTGAACAAGCCGCTGGCATCCGGCACGCGCGCGCCGTCCAGCAGGCCCAGCGCCAGCCGGGTGGGCGGCAGCAGGCAGAACATGATCGCAGCACCCCTCACCACCTGCGGCCAGAACATCTCATCGTAATCCGTCGCCGGCGTCTGGAAGGCGCTCATCCCCAGCCCGATGCCGAAGGTGAGAAAACCGAGCCCCGAGAGCAGCCGCGACTCCATCCGTTTGTCGAGCGCAACGGCGATGGGCGCCATGATGAGCTGTGCCGCCCCCGTCACCAGCATGATGCGCCCGATCTCGAGCGCCCCATGGCCGCGCACGAAAGCGAGGAACACCGGCATCAGATAAACCGAGCCGAACAGCCCCACGCCAAGCGCAAAGCTCATGATGCAGCCGACAAGGAAATTCCGTTCACGGAACAGCCGCAGATCGGCGATGGGATGCGCGCCCTTGAGCGAGCGCGCCAGAAAGCCCGCCGTCGAGGCCGCGCTCAAGGCCAGAAGCGCCACCACCACGCCCGACAGCCATCCCCGGTCCGGCGCCTCCTTCAGCCCGGTCTCCAGCGATGCCAGCGCCAGCGCCAGCATGAGGAGCCCCGCAAGATCGAGCTTGCGCAGCTCGCTCGCATCGATGTCGCGGCGCGGCAGGAACAGCGCCGCCACCGCGGCAGCCAGAATGCCGGGCGCGATGTTGATGAGGAACAGCATGTGCCATGACCAGGTCTCGGTCACCCAGCCGCCCACCACCGGGCCAATGGTGGGCGCCAGCACCGCCAGCACGCCGGCAATGGTGGTGGCGAGCCCCTGCTGCTTCAGCGGGAACAGCAGGAACACGGCGGAGAACACCGCGGGGATCAGCGAGCCGCCGGAGAAGCCCTGCACCACGCGCCAGAAAATCAGGCTCCCGAAACCGGTGCTCGCCGCGCAGCCGGCGGACGCGATGGTGAACACCGTGATCGACACGATGAACAGCCAGCGCATGCCGAACAGCCGGGTGAGGAAGCCGGTGAGCGGAATGGCGATGATTTCGGCGATGAGATAGGCCGTCTGGATCCAGCTCATCAGCTCCTTGTCGATGCCGAGCGCGGACTGGATCGCGGGCAGCGAAGTCGCCACCACCTGGATGTCGAGGATCGCCATGAACATGCCAAGCGCCATCATGGCGAAGCCCGCCCATGTCGCGAGCGAGGCGCGCTCGGCCGTCTGGCTCACGACGGCGCTTGCGAGAGCGCCGCGCTCTCGGCGCGGATGCGGATCGTCAGCACCGCCGCATTGGCGAGCGAAAAGAGGATGGCGAACCACCAGAGCCCGAGGCACAGCGGCAGCACCGCAATCTCGCCGATCACCACCAGATAGTTGGGATGCGACACGAAGCGGTAAGGGCCCTTCGCCACCAGGGGCGCTCCGGGCAGCACGATGATGCGCGTCGTCCAGCGCGGCCCCAGCGTCATCAGCACCCAGACGCGCGCTGCCTGCAGAATCATGAACAGCGCAAACCAGAAGGCCGAGACCGGCTGGTCCCAGCCGAAGACCCAGAGGCCCGCCAGCCACAGCGCATGCAGAGCGACGATCAGCGGATAATGCCCCGGCGCATGCTCAAAGGCCCCCTGCGCCAGCAGCGCGCGCGTGTTGCGCCGCGCCAGCACGAGTTCCGCCAGCCGTTCCAGCGTGACGAAGGCAAGCAGGATGGCGGCGGCGCTCATGCGGCACGCAGCGTGGCTACGGCCGCACTGAAGCCCGGCCCCATCGCCGTCATCAGCGTGCGCTTCGGCAGGCCGGTGGCGAGTGCCTTCTCCAGCACGAAGAACACGGTGGGGGCGGACATGTTGCCATATTCCTCCAGCACCGCGCGCTCATCCGCCAGCAGCCCTTGCGGCAATTGCAGCGCGCGCTCCAGCGCCGTCACCACCTTGGCGCCGCCGGGATGGCACACGAAGCGGTCGATGCCGGAAAGGTTCAAGCCCGCGCGCGCCAGCATCTCGCGCGCCGCCGGGCCGAAATGCTCCTCCGCGAAAATCGGAATGGAGCGGTCGAAGATCACGCCCAGGCCTTCGGCGTCGACCGACCAGCCCATGATGTCCAGCGTATCGGGCCAGGTGTATTGCCCGGTCGACTCGATTTCAGCGCCCGCGCCCTCCTCCGCCCGCAGCACGAGGGCTGCCGCGCCGTCGCCGAAAAGTGCTGTCGCCACCACATTGGCCTTGGTCAGCTGGTCGGCGCGGAATGACAGTGTGCAGGTCTCGACCGCCACCAGCAGCACGTTGGAGCCGGGCCGCGACTGCGCCAGGCGCGCCGCGATGGAAAGGCCGGAGACGCCCCCGGCACAGCCAAGCCCGAACACCGGCACGCGCTCCACCTGAGGCCGGAAGCCCATCTCGCCTGCCACCCGCGCCTCGAGGCTGGGCGTGGCGATGCCGGTCGACGACACGGTCACGATGGTGTCGATCTCGGAAGCCCGGAGCGCCGCCCGGTCAAGGGCCCGCCGCGCCGCGTCCACGAACAACCTGCAGGCGCCATCGACATAGGCCGCGCTGCGTTCCGGCCAGCCCAGCGGCTGCATGTACCATTCGATGGGCCGCACCGCGCGCCTCCGGCGGATGCCGGAGGTCATGAACACGCCCGCCACCTGCTCGAAACCCTCGAAACGCCCGCCGAAGGCCGAGGTGGCGAAGGATGCCGCGTCCGGCTGGCTGATCACATGCGGCGGCACGGCCGTCGCCAGCGAGACTATCCGGGCCTTCAGCATGGCGCACCTCATTCCACAAGCTGACAACGAAGTGCTACGCCCGACGGATCACAGCTATTCCCTCAGCGTCTTCTCCCGCTCCTTTTGCGGGAGAAGAAGGGGCCCGTTGCGCCAGCAACGGGGAGATGAGGGGAACCATGCTCCGCACTGTTCAGATGAGCAAGCGTCCCCTCACCTACCCCAGCTTTGCTGGGGTCCCCTCCTCTCCCGCCTTGGCGGGAGAGGACGCGAAGCGGACTCACCCCATCGACTTGTTGATCTCTTCCGTCATCTTCTTGGCGTCGCCGAACAGCATCATGGTGTTGTCGCGCCAGAACAGCGGGTTGTCGACGCCGGCATAGCCCGACGACATGCCGCGCTTGATGAACATCACGGTCTTCGCCTTCCACACTTCCAGCACCGGCATGCCGAAGATCGGCGACTGCGGGTCGTCCTTGGCGGACGGGTTGGTCACGTCATTGGCGCCGATGACGAAGGCCACATCCGCCTGGCCGAAGTCGGAGTTGATGTCCTCGAGTTCGAACACCTCGTCGTAAGGCACGTTGGCTTCCGCCAGCAGCACGTTCATGTGGCCGGGCATGCGGCCCGCCACCGGGTGGATGGCGTATTTCACCGTAACGCCCTGCTCCTTGAGGTGATCGCCCATCTCGCGCAGGGCGTGCTGGGCTTGGGCCACCGCCATGCCATAGCCCGGCACGATGATGACGGAGCCCGCGTTCTTCATGATGAAGGCCGCGTCCTCCGCCGAGCCCTGCTTTACCGGCTTGGCCTCGCCCTTGGCGGCGGGGCCGGCACTCTCGCCGCCGAAGCCGCCGAGGATGACCGAGATGAAGGAGCGGTTCATGCCCTTGCACATGATGTAGGACAGGATCGCGCCCGAGGAGCCGACCAGCGCGCCGGTGATGATGAGGGCCGTGTTGTGCAAAGTGAAGCCGATGCCCGCCGCCGCCCAGCCGGAGTAGGAGTTGAGCATGGAGACGACGACCGGCATGTCCGCGCCGCCGATCGGGATGATCAGCAGGAAGCCCAGCGCCAGCGAGATCGCGATGATTGCCCAGAACCACAACCACACCGGGTTCATGAAGAACAGCACGATGCAGGCCACGAGCGCCAATCCCAGCGCAATGTTGATGACGTGGCGCGCCGGCAGCATGATGGGGGCGCCCGACATGCGGCCATCGAGCTTCAGGAAAGCGATGATCGAGCCAGTGAAGGTGATGGCGCCGATGGCAGCACCCAAGGACATCTCGATGCGCGAGACTGGCTGGATCAGCCCGCCGGCCACGATGTGGAAGGCTTCCGGCGCATAGAAGGCCGCGAGCGCCACGAACACCGCGGCGAGGCCCACAAGCGAGTGGAAGGCCGCGACCAGCTGCGGCATGGCCGTCATGGCGATCTTCTTGGCCGCCGTGCCGCCGATGACGGCACCGATGCCGAGGCCCAGCACGACGAGGCCGATCACCAGCGGCGAAAGCTGCATGGTGGCAAGCGTGGTGGCAATCGCAATCGCCATGCCCACCATGCCGTACATGTTGCCCTGCCGCGACGTGGCAGGCGATGAGAGCCCGCGCAGCGCCATGATGAACAGCGCGCCGGAGACCAGATAGAGGATGGCTGCGAAATTGGCCGACATGCGCCTACTTGTCCTTCTTCTTGTACATGGCGAGCATGCGGCTGGTGACCATGAAGCCACCGAAGATGTTGATCGAGGCGAGGATCAGCGCCAGGAAGCCGAAGATCATGGCGACCACCGAGCCGGAGGTCAGCGCGCCCACGCCCACCGCCAGGATGGCGCCGACCACGATCACCGACGAGATGGCGTTGGTGACGCTCATCAGCGGCGTGTGCAGCGCGGGCGTCACGTTCCACACCACGTAATAGCCCACGAACACCGCCAGCACGAAGATGCCGAACAGCGAGACAAACGGATCGATCGCTTCCATCACTTGGCTCCGAACTTCACTTGGAAGTAAACATGGGGTGCACCAGCGCGCCGTCCCTGGCGATCATGGTTCCCTTGATGCATTCATCGGCTTCGTCGATCTTGAGAGTCCCATCCTTCTGGATCATCAGGTCGAGGAAGTTAGCGAGGTTCTTGGCGAAGAGCGGCGAGGCATTGCCCGCAAGCTTGCCCGCAAGGTTCACCGTGCCGACGATCTTCACACCCTTGTGCTCGACGATCTGGTCGGGCTTCGACAGCGGGCAGTTGCCGCCGCGCTCCACCGCCAGGTCGACGATGATCGAGCCCGGCTTCATGCTGTCGACCATCTCCTCGGTGATAAGCACGGGCGCGGGGCGGCCCGGAATCAGCGCGGTGGTGATGATCACGTCCTGCGTCTTCACGTGGTTGGCGACAAGCGCCGCCTGCCTGGCCTTGTCCTCCGCCGAGAGTTCCTTGGCATAACCGCCGCTCGTTGCCGCATCGGCGATGTCGGCATAAACGAACTTGGCGCCTAAGCTCTTCACCTGCTCTTCCGTCGCCTTGCGCACGTCGGTGGCGGAGACGATAGCGCCAAGGCGGCGGGCGGTTGCAATGGCCTGCAGGCCCGCGACGCCGACGCCCATGATAAACACTTTGGCGGCGGGCACGGTGCCGGCGGCTGTCATCATCATCGGGAAGGCGCGGGTGAAATGGAAGGCGGCGTCGATCACCGCCTTGTAGCCGGCGAGATTGGCCTGGGAAGACAGGATGTCCATCGACTGCGCGCGCGTGATGCGCGGCATCAGCTCCATGGCAAAGGCGGTGACGCCGGAGGCGGCGATGGAGTCGAGGCCCGCCTTGTCGCCATAAGGTTCGAGGCCCCCGATGAGGAGGGCCCCGCGCTTCAAGGAGGACAGGAGTTCGCCCGAGGGGCGGCGCACCGTCAGCACCACGTCTGCATCGCGCCCGACTGCCTGTTCGACCTTGGCGCCGGCAGCCGCGAAGGCGTCATCGGGGATCGACGCGCCCTTGCCGGCGCCGGCCTGAACGGCAACGTCCGCACCCTTCTTGATAAAGGCCTTCACCGTATCGGGGCTGGCCGCAACGCGGCTCTCCCCAGCTTGCGTTTCCGTGGGGATGGCGATTTTCATGAAACTGTCCTGCCGATCAGCCGATCATGACGGCTGTGATCAGCCCGAAGAGAACGAGCCAGCCCACCGCGAGATACCAGTTATTGCCAACGCGGAGGTCGACGATCAGCGCGATCGTGCCGATGATGAGACCCGCAAAGCCGGTCAGCACATTGCCCTTGTCGATGAAGGCGAAAGCGCAGAGCGCCACCAGCACGTAGCAGCTCATGATGGTCAGCACCACCGCGCCCTTCACGAAGCCGGCATAGGTGCGGTGCGCCTCGTCATAATCCATCGCGCTGGACGTCTGCGTGCCGTGTTCGGCCATTGATTCCCCCAAGAGCTTGAAATCCGTTCGCTGGCGTTTCTAGCCACTCCGGCCCGCACCTGCAAGCGGCGCGGGATTTGCCGTGGCGATCCGTCACGCAAACCGGGAAAGTTCTGCCAAGTCCTCGAAAACATAGATGGATTCGGGCAGGGAATGATCGTGCCAAAGATACGTGTCCGGCCGCAAGAAGCGCGCCCCCAGTGCCTCGTAAAAGGCAACGGCCGGCCGGTTGGCGGTGAGGACGCCCACCGACAGCGCCTTGCCACCCCTGGCTTGCCAGTCCGCCGCGGCAAGCCCCACGAGCCGCCGTCCGATGCCGCGCCGGTGAAACCGCTGCAGCAGATAGAGGGCGTTGAGGTGGCCATCGGCCCCCTCGGCGAGGGGCGGCTACAGCAAACCACGATGAATGAAACCCGCCGCCTCACCCGGAACCTCGGCCAGATAGGCTTGTGCCGTGGCGTCTTGCAGATGCGCCGCCCAGCGCGCGATCCGGCCAGCCATGTCCACCTGTTCGAGGATCGCGATGGGCACGATCCCGGCATAGGCCTCCCGCCAGCAGGCAACATGCAGCCGCGCGATGGACTCAGCGTCGGCCAGTGTGGGGATGCGGTACGTAACGCTCACATCTTCTCCAGCTCGTCGATCATGCCGGAGATCACCGAGAGGCCCTTGTCCCAGAACTTGGGGTCCGCCGCGTCGAGGCCGAAGGGGCGGAGCAGGTCGGAGTGGTGTTTGGTGCCGCCGGCTTTGAGCATCTCGAAATACTTGTCCTGGAAGCCCTGCTCGCTTTCGCGGTAGCGCGCATAGAGCGAATTCACCAGGCAATCGCCGAAGGCATAGGCATAGACATAGAAGGGCGAGTGGATGAAGTGCGGGATATAGGTCCAGAACGTCTCGTAGCCTGGCCCGAACGCGATGGCGTCACCCAGGCTCTCATGCTGCACCTCCATCCAGATGGCGTTGATCTGGCCGGGCGTCAGCTCGCCCTCCTTGCGCGCCTCGTGCACCTTGCGCTCGAAGGTGTAGAAGGCGATCTGGCGGACCACCGTGTTGATCATGTCCTCCACCTTGGAGGCCAGCAGCGCCTTGCGCTTCTTGGGGTCCGCAGTCCTGGCCAGCATGGCCTGGAAGGTCAGCATCTCGCCGAACACGCTCGCGGTCTCGGCGAGGGTGAGCGGTGTGGAGGCCATCAGCGCACCCTGTTGCGCCGCCAGCACCTGGTGCACGCCATGGCCCAGCTCATGCGCCAGCGTCATCACGTCCCGCGTCTTGCCGAGATAGTTCAAGAGCACGTAAGGATGCGCTGACGGAACCGTCGGGTGGGCGAAGGCGCCCGGCGCCTTGCCGGGGCGCGACGGCGCGTCGATCCAGCGCTTGTCGAAGAAGGATTTCGCGATTGCGGCCATCTCGGGCGCGAATTGTCCGTAGGCGGACAGAACCATCTCCTGCGCCTCGACCCAAAGCACCTCGCGGGTGTCCTCCGCCGGCAGAGGCGCGTTGCGGTCCCAGTGCATGAGCTTGTCCTTGCCCAGCCACTTCGCCTTCATGCGATAGTAGCGGTGCGAGATCTTCTCGTAATTGCGCCTGACGGATTCAACCAGCGCCGCCACGACTTCCGGCTCCACACGGTTCGAGAGATGCCGTGCGTCGGAAATATCCTTGAAGCCCCGCCAGCGGTCGGAGATGTCCTTGTCCTTGGCCAGCGTGTTGGTGATCAGCGTGAACAGCTTCACGTTTTCGCCGAAGGTCTTCGCCAGCGCCTCCGCACCTTTGCGTCGCACCGCCTCGTCCGGGCTCTGCATCATGTTGAGGGTGGGCTCGAGGGTCAGCTTTTCGCCATCGACCTCGAAGCGCAAGCCCGCCATGGTTTCGTCGAACAGCCTGTTGAATGCGGCGGACGAGGTCTGCGACTTCTCGAGGAACAGCTCCTCCAGCTTGTCGTCGAGCTGGTAGGGCTTCTCCATGCGCAGGTTCTCGATCCAGGGCTTGTAATGCGCCAGGGCCGGAACTTTCATCGCCTCGGCCAGCGCCTGATCGTCGATGCGGTTCAGCTCGAGCTCGAAGAACAGTAACAATGTCGAAATTTCGGTGAGCTTCGCCGAAACGTCGCCATAGAACTTGCCGCGTTGCGAGTCGGTGGTGTTGCCCACATAGTAAAGCTGCGCATAGGAACCGGTGCGGCCGAGAAGATCGGACAAAGCCTCATAATCCTTCAGCGCCGCCGCCAGGCCTTCACCTCCGAGCGAGGCCAGCCTGCCGCGATACGTCTCCGCGAAGGCCTTTGCCAGCTCCTCGCCTTTCTTCATGTCCGCCGCAAATTTCGGATCCTCCGGCGAGGCATAGAGATCGGCGAGGTTCCATTCGGGCAGCGGTCCAAGAGCGGCGGTGGCGGTCATGTCGGATCCTTCGCATAGCGTGAGCGGCTGATATGGCGCAGCCCGCGGGCTTCGGCAACCCGCAGAGGATGAAATTGACGTCATGTGCCTTGGTCCTCTCCCGCCGCGCGGGAGAGGAAGGGACCCCAACGCAGTTGGGGGAGGTGAGGGACAGCGGGCTCGGCACTGAGGCGCCCTGCACATGTCCCTCATCTCCCCGTTGCCTCGCAACGGGTCCCTTCTTCTCCCGCTGAAGGAGCGGGAGAAGACGATCAGGGCGAAATCTACCGCAGCGCCCTGAGCGCGTTGAGGATCACCGCCACGTCAATGGCCTCCTGCAGCAGCGCGCCCTCGACCACGGTGATGTAGCCGAAGGCCGCCGCCAGCATGGCCGCGAAGGACATGCCCAACCCCGCAAGCACGCTCTGCACCGCGATAGCGCGCGCCCGCCGCGCGGCGGACAGGCCCTCGGCGAGCCGCGTGAGGTCATCGACCAGCAGCACGACATCGGCGGATTCGGTTGCCGCCGCCGAGCCCGTGGCGCCCATCGAGATGCCGACATCGGCCACGGCAAGTGCCGGCGCATCGTTGACGCCGTCGCCCACCATCAGCGTGATGGCGGACTGATGCTCGGCCTTGACGATCGCAACCTTCTCCTCGGGCTTCAGCCCGCCGCGCAGCAGGTCGAGGCCCAGCCCATCACCCACCCGGTCGACCACGGCCTGTGAATCTCCGGAGGCGAGAACGATCCTGGTGATCCCCGCCTGCCGCAGCCGCTCCAGCGCAATCGGCGTTTCCGGGCGGATGCCGTCCGCCAGCAGGAAACAGCCGGCGAGCTGGCCATCGATGGCGAGCGCCGCCAGCGCGGTGCCGGGTTCATGTTCAGGACGCACGGCATCGAAGAGCTTCAGCTTGCCCGCCACGAAGTCATGCCCGCCGGCGATCACCCGGCGGCCGTCGACGATGCCTTCGAGCCCCTCGCCCGCCGTCTCGCGCACTTCGGTCGGATAGGAGAGCGTCATCCCGCGTCCCTGCGCGGCAGCGACGATCGAGGACGCCGTCACATGTGCCGAGGCCTGCTCCAGCGAAGCCGCGATGCGCAGCATCTCGTCGGGCTCCCACGGGCCTTCGGGAATGATCCCTGCAAGTTCAGCGCGGCCCTTGGTCAGCGTGCCGGTCTTGTCGATGACGAGGGTGGTGGCCCGCGCCATGGTCTCCAGCACCGGGCCGCCCTTCATCAGTACGCCGCGCCGCGCCGCCTTGCCCATGCCGGCGATGATGGCGACCGGCACCGCGAGAATGAGCGGACATGGCGTGGCCGACACCAGCACCGCCAGCATGCGGATGTGATCACCCGTCAAATACCAGGTGCCCCCCGCCAGCGCGACGGTAAAGAACAGGAACACCAGCGCATAGCGGTCGGCCAATCGAACCATTGGCGCTTTCGCCGCCTGTGCGGCCTGAACCAACCGCACGATGCCGGCATAGGTGCTCTCGGAGGCAGGCCTGGTGGCCACCATGTCGAAGGCTGTGTCGAGCGAGCGCGCGCCGGACTGCACGTCCTGTCCTTCAAGACACTTCACCGGAACCGACTCGCCCGTCAGCGCCGCCATGTCGAGCAGCGCGCGGCCATTGCTCACCCGCCCGTCCACCGGCACGATGTCGCCCTGCCGCAACAGCAGCCGGTCGCCCGGCCGGATGGCGTCGATGGCCACTTCCACGATGCGTCCGTCGCTGTAGCGCAGCGCGGTCTTTGGCGCCCGCGCCAGCAGCGCCTTCATGTCGGCGCGCGCCCGGTTGGCCGCATAATCCTCCAGCAGCTGGCCGCCAGCATACATCAGCGCCACGACGCCCGCCGCCAGCGTCTCGCCAAAGGCCAGCGCCGCCGAGATCGAAATGCCCGCCACGAGGTCGAGCCCCACCTCACCCTCGAGCAGCGAAGTGACGATCTCGTAGAGCAGCACCGCAAGCACAGCACCAGCGGGAACGCCCCAGATCCAGCTCTGGACAGCGCCAAGCCCCACCAAAGGCGCCAGCAGCCCGCCGGCGAGGCCGGCGGCCGCAACGACGAACAGGCCGACGCGGATCGGGTTCAAGATATCTCCTCCCGGTTGCGCATTCTGCTTATCCTATGCTGCCGCGCCATGACAGGACTCAAGAAAGGAACATTGTTTCAATCGATTGCACGTGTATCCAAATGCACCTCTCCATTAACGCCGCCTTTACCCTCGCCTGTCACCCTGGGGGCAAGGAAGAGGCGAGTCGCTCCCCCAGCCCGGACGCTGCATCCGGGCCGCCTGGTCCGCGGTAAGAAATATACAAAGAAGAAAACCACAGGCGCATGGCTGTCCGCGTTCTCATCGTCGAAGACGATCCGGCTCAACGCAGAATTCTTGAGGAAATGGTGCGCCGCTTCGGCTGCGACCCGATGCCGGTGGACGGAGGCCTGAAGGCGCTTGATGTGCTGAAGAGCCACTCCGGCGGAACGATCGAACTGATCATCCTCGATCTCAACATGCCGGAGATGACGGGGCTCGAATTCCTCGAGCGCCTGCAGGCGATCCGCGGCGACCTGCCCGTCATCGTGCAGACCGCGCAAGGCTCGATCGAAACCGTGATCAAGGCGATGCGCGCCGGTGCGGACGATTTCGTGGTGAAGCCGGTGAGCCCGGAGCGCCTCAGGGCATCGGTGCAGAATCTGCTCAAGGTCAACGCCCTCACCGAGGAAGTCAAGCGGCTGAACAAGAAGGTCGGCGGCGCGCTCAGCTTCTCGGACCTCATCGCCTCCGCTCCCGCCATGTCCAACGTACTGCGGCTGGGCCGCCGCGCCGCGCAATCCGCGATCCCTGTTCTTATTGAGGGAGAATCCGGTGTGGGCAAGGAGATGATCGCCCGCGCCATCCAGGGCGAGAGCGACCGGGCGGGCCGCCCCTTCGTCGCCGTCAATTGCGGCGCCATTCCTGAAAGCCTGGTGGAATCGATTCTCTTCGGTCACGAGAAGGGCGCCTTCAGCGGCGCCACGTCGAAGCACATGGGCAAGTTCCAGGAGGCCGACAGCGGCACGCTGTTCCTCGACGAGGTGGCGGAACTGCCGTTCGACATGCAGGTGAAGCTACTGCGCGCCATCCAGGAGGGCGAGGTCGACCCGGTCGGCGCGCGCCGCCCGGTGAAGGTCAACATCCGCCTCATCTCGGCCACCAACCGCAACATGATCGAGATGGTGAAGGCCGGGCAGTTCCGCGAGGATCTCTATTACCGGCTGAACGTTTTCCCCATCATGGTGCCGCCGCTGCGCGACCGTAAGGAAGACATTCCCGCCCTCGTCGACCATTTCGTGACGCGCTTCGCCGCCGAAGAGGGCCGCAAGGTGCGCGGCATCACGCCCGAGGCTCTCGGCCTGCTGCGCGCCTATAGCTGGCCCGGCAACGTCCGCCAACTCGAGAACACTGTGTTCCGCGCCATGGTGCTGTGCGAAGGCGGCCGCCTGGACGTCGAGGATTTCCCGCAGATCGCCTCCCTCGTCGAAGGCTATGAGATCAAGATCCCCCCTGCCCCGCAGCTGGCGCCGAAGCCGGAGCTGCCGCGGGGTGCGGCCGCCATCGCCGGCGGCTCCGGCCTGCCCAAGGGCTCCACCGCGGTGGCCGATGGCGTGGCCTTCGGCATTCCGGTGGTCACCGAGGGCGGTCACATCCGCAAGCTCGAGGAGGTTGAGGCCGACATGATCCGCCTGGCGCTCGCCCGCTACCAGGGCCAGATGTCGGAAGTGGCGCGCAAGCTGGGTATCGGCCGCTCCACCCTCTACAGGCGGATGAAGGACCTGGGGCTGGACGAGGCCTCCGGCGGTTAAAACCTATCCACAATTCCGGCAATTGGCTTGCAATTGAGTGTGATTTGACTTTCTGTCGCGCTGGCGCTGTGAACAGGGCCGGTGTGTGAGCCGTGCAGGTGAATTTCATGCAGATGTTTGTCAGGCCGGGTATCGTTGCCGCCGTGTCCGCGCTGTTGCTCGCCGCACCGGCCCAGGCCGACGCTGCAAACAGCGGCAGGAAGCCCAGGCCCGGCCTTATCGAGTCGCTGTTCGGCGGCTTCGGCAACCAGGATGCCGGCGGCCAGCCCGCGCGGCGGCGCAGTTCCGGGTTCGGCAGCTTCAAGGACGGCCTCTTCTCCGACGGGCGCAAGCCGCGGCAGGGCGCGCCCGGGCGGGCGGCGATCGCCGACACCGATCCGCAAGACGGCATCCCGGGCCTCGGCATGGGCAACCTCACCTATGTGCCGCCAAAGCTCGTTCCCCTCTCCGGCCTCGCCCCCGGCGGGGCGCGCCCCGCCGCGCCGGATGCCGCCGCGATCTATGACCAGCTCGTCTCCGGCAACCCGGCCGTCCGGGTTCTGCCGGCGGCGCGCGATGCGCTGGCCGCGCAATATGCCGCGCGTTCCTTTCGCCCCATCTGGCTCGAAGGCGGCAGGCTTTCGGAGCGCGGCAAGGACGTGCTGAAGCTTCTGGCGCGGGCCGGCGATGAGGGCCTCGAGCCGCAGAGCTACCTGCCCACCGGCCTTGCCGGCTTCGACGCGCCGCTCCCCGAGGCCGATCCCGCCGCCATGGCGCGGCTCGATATCGACTTGTCTGCGGCCGCACTGCGCTATGCGCATGATGCCTCGGGCGGCCAGTTCGATCCGGCCCGGCTGTCGCGCTACAACGATCTGCAGCCGCCATGGGTGGCGCCTGACAAGGCCATCAATGTCATCGCCAACACGCCCTTCCCCGTGCAGTATCTCCAGTCACTGCACCCCACCCATCCCGCCTATGCCGCGATGAAGAAGGCGCTGGCGGAATTTCGCGCCGGACAAGCGGCGCCGCCACAGGCCAAGATTGCGGATGGCGCCATCGTCAAGAAGGGCGAGGCTGACGAACGCATTCCCTCCGTCCGGGCGCGCTTGTCCGCGCTGGGCTTCACCGCCGAGGTTCCCGGGGGGGCGGACCCCGAGACGCTCGATGCCGGGACGTCGGCGCAGCTCCGCCTGTTCCAGCAGCAGGCCGGCATCAAGGTGACAGGCGCGCTTGGCCCGCAGACGGTCGCCGCCCTCAACGGGTCCGGCGGGGACGGCAGCATCGGCAAGCTGCTCGGCAACATGGAGCGCATCCGCTGGCTGCCGCGCGACCTTGGCCGCCGCTATGTTTTCGTCAACCAGGCGGCCTTTGAGGCAACCGTGATGAAGGATGGCCAGCCCGAGTGGCAGACCCGCGTCATCGTCGGCAAGCCCGACACCCAGACGGCGGTGTTCAACGACGAGATGGAGATGGTGGTGTTCAACCCCTCCTGGGGCGTTCCGCCGTCGATCATCGCGCATGAGTATCTGCCCAAGCTCCGGCGTGACCCGGCCTATCTCGACAAGCAGGGCTTCAAGGTGGTGAACCAGCAGGGCAAGGTGGTGCCCTCGCGCTCCGTGAGCTGGGGCAGTTACGGCTCCAAGGTGCCCTATGGCATCCAGCAGCCGCCGGGCGCCAAGAATGCTCTTGGCGAGATCAAGTTCCTGTTCCCCAATTCGCATGACATCTACATGCACGATACGCCCTCGCGCGATCTCTTCGAGAAGGACGTGCGCGCCTTCAGCCATGGTTGCGTGCGCGTCCAGAATCCGCGCGAGTTCGCAGCCGTGGTGCTCGGCTGGACGCCGGAGGAGGTCGCCGCCAAGGTCGAACGCAAGGCCAGCGAGACGGTGCGCCTGAAGCAGAAACTTCCCGTCCATATCGTCTATTTCACCGCCTGGCCGGACAAGCAGGGCAATATCGTCTACTTCAACGACATCTATGGCCGCGACAATCCGCTCGAAAACGCCCGCACGGCGAGGCTGCTGGCGCAGCGCTGAAAGCCGGCGGGGTCGCGCTACGGTAAAAAACGCTGGAAATTCTTCGGGCACCGCGAGCTTGATTTCAATCTCAAGTTGTAGGGACTGCACCTGTCCTTCGTTAAGTCCCTGTTAAACATACCCATTTACGATCGTCCGAATGCCGCCTCATGGTGGCCTCATTCTTGTTCGAAACGCGATTTCAGTGTAAGCCGACCCTTGCAGGGGATTGGCGGGCTGGACGAAGCACCAGAGGAACCGGAACACCGGTTGTAAGTGGGGTATGGGTTTGGATTGCAGGGAAGCCGGACTTCGCAATGCATTGAACCGCTGGAAGAAGCTCGCCGTCACCACCGCCGTTGCGATGGCGTTTGGCGCTGGCGTGTTCCTCAACATGAATGGCACGGCCCATTCCGGCGGCGAGACGCGCACCCTCTCGCTCTACCACGTCCACACCAAGGAAAGCCTCACCATCACCTATATGAAGGACGGCAGATACATCCCGTCCGCCATGAAGAAGATCAATTATTTGATGCGCGACTGGCGCCGTAACGAGGTGATCACCATCTCGCCGCGCACCATCGACCTGATGTGGGAACTCCACGCCGACTTGGGGAGCAAGGCGCCGATCCACATCGTCTGCGGCTACCGCAGCCCCAAGACCAACGCCTTCCTCAAGAAGGTCGGCCGCAACGTGGCGCGCAAGAGCCAGCATATGGTGGGCCAGGCCATCGACCTCTATTTCCCGGACGTTCCGACCGTCAAGATCCGCAATTCGGCGCTGGTGCGCCAGGTGGGCGGCGTCGGCTATTATTCTTCCGGCGCGGGCCCCACCGGCTTCCTCCACATCGACTCCGGCAATGTGCGGCACTGGGGTCCCGCCATCTCGAGCTACCAGATGGCCAAGATCATGCGCGACTACCGCAAGACGGTGGGCGCGCGTCTCAACAAGAACGGCACGAAGGCCGTGCCGGAGGTGATGGTCGCAGAGGCTGACCCGACCGCCGCCCGCCTCCCCTCCCAGATGGAGGGTGACGACGAGGGCGATGCCGAGAACGTGAAGCAGCTCTCCGCCAGGAAGAAGATCCCGCTCGAGACCGCCTATTCGAACGGCGACGACGAGGAACTGGCCGGCATGAGCGAGGACGCGGCGGCAGCCCCCGCCAAGCCCAAACTCAAGCCCGAGACCGCCGAGACCGCAGAGACGGCCGAGGACAACGGCGGCGCCTCCGAGGCCGTCATCGCCGATGCCGATGGCGTGAACCAAGGCTATCCCACGCCGAAGCCGCGCCCCAAGCCGATCGAGGTGCTGATGATGGCCGCGGTCAACATGAATATCGAGCCGGCCTCGGCGCCCCCTCCCGATCCCACCGAGCGCGCCTCGCCGGTGGCCGGCAACTCGCAGGGCGTGGTGATCGCACCCGAAAGCATGACGGACACCGCCTCGCTCGAAGCGAACGGCGCCGAAAAGACCAGCCTCACCGAGGACATCGAGAACGGCGACGCGCAGAACGTCCCCACCATCCGCACCATCACGGCCTCGGCTTCGGGCGACGACCTGTTCTGGTGGCCGGCACAGCTGGTGTTCGACACGAACAGGGCCGTGCGCCGTGACGGCGCGCCGCAGCAATTCTCCGCCGGTTCGGCCTCGGTTGCCGCCATTCTGCCCGGCGCCGCCGAGGCCGGGGCCCAGGAGCCGCAGCCCCAGCGCCTCGCCATCGCCCAGATGGCGCCCAGCCTTCAGGAATCAGCCCCCGGCAAGGGCGACATGCAGGTCGTCAACCGCGAAGGCAAGGGCAGCCTGCTCACCCCCTTGAAGCCTGCCGTCCAGCTCGGCCAGGCTGACCCTTCGCAATAAGCCGCATCCCATTCCATGCGAAAAGGGCCGCCCGCCGGGCGGCCCTTTTCGTGTTCGGGCGCACCCGATTTACGCCGCTTCCTCGCTTTCGCCGGGGATCATTCCCAGCGCGGCGAGATAGACGTCGAGCATCGACTCCTCCTCCTCGCGCTCGGCGGCGTCCTTCTTGCGCAGGCTGATGACCTTGCGCAGGATCTTGGTGTCGAAGCCATTGGCCTTGGCCTCGGCATAGACTTCCTTGATGTCGCCGGCGATGGTTTTCTTCTCCTCCTCCAGGCGCTCGATGCGCTCGACGATGGATTTGAGCTGGCCATGGGCGAATGTCGTTTTGTTCATGTCTGGTGCTCCCGGGTCAGTGCTTGTGGGGCTGGGCGAACGCCGCCTTTTGATCTTCGCTGGCGGCGGACTGGTGCTTCGCCTTCCACTCGTCATAGGGCATGCCATAGACCATGCTGCGCGCCTCCTCGCGCGTGACGGCAACGCCTTTTGCCTTCGCCGCGTCCTCGAACCAGTTGGACAGGCAGTTGCGGCAGAAGCCCGCCAGATTCATCAGGTCGATGTTCTGCACGTCGCTGCGGCTGCGCAGATGTTCGAGCAGCCGGCGGAAGGCGGCGGCCTCGAGTTCGGTCCTGGTCTTGTCGTCGATGGTCATGGTCTGAAAGCTTTCGTCAGTCCGGGTCTCGCCGGAGGTTATTCATAATCGGATCGATCACCCGGGCCAGCCGCTCCACCCACTCGTCCACACCTGTTTTGGCGGCGATCAGGTCCTGCCGGATCTCGATCAGGGCGTGCGGCAGGCCGGGAAGCGTGCCATGGGTGTTGAGCGTATCGCCTTCGAGCGCCCCGTGATAGGGCTCATTGTCGCCCACCACAAGATCGCGCTGGGCCGCAAAGCCAGCGATCATGGCGCGGGCGGTCGCCTCGTCCCGGTCCCACAATATGCTCACGTGCCAGGGCCTGGGCGAACCGCGCCACAGCGGCGTGAAGGAGTGGATCGACACGATCAGCGGCGTAAGCCCCCGAGCCTGCGCGGCCCGGATCGTCCCGGCAATGGCCCGGTGATAGGGAGTATGGAAACGCGCGATCCGTCTTTGCCGCTCGGCCTCGTCCACCTCGCGGTTCCCCGGCACCGCCGCCCCGTCGGAAATCCGCATGATCAGGGTGGGATCGTCCAATCCGCGGTTGGGGTCGATCAGCAGGCGCGAGAAGCGAGAGAGCACGGCCGGCGCCCCAAGCCTGGCGGCAAGCCCCAGCGTGACATCCCTGGCTCCGATGTCATAAGCGATGTGGCGCGCCAGCTGGGCGGCGGCCAGCCCCAAGCCGCAATACTCCGGCGGAACCGCACTCGAGGCGTGGTCGCACAGCAGAATCAGTCCCGTCCGGCCCTCGCCCGCCACAATTTCGTACGCTTCTCCGGGCGAAATCTTTGTCATGGACGGGGCATATAGTTGAGGTTAATCCCTCAGTCATCAGGTCGCGCCGCTGAAACCGGTGGGCATTTGCCTGCCCGGTTGACGCGGCCTAAGCGAGATTGGAAAGCTATGACAGATTCGCTGAACTTTTCCGGAGGCAGCAAGATGCTTCGCAACACGGCGCTGGCGGCAGGCGCATTTATGGTGGCAGGTTTGATGGCCGCCCCGGCGCGGGCCGATCTCAAGGTCTGCAACAACACCGAAAGCACCGTCAACGTCGCCATGGGCTACAAGGACAAGAATGGCTGGGCCACCGAGGGCTGGTGGACAATCGTGCCGAACAAATGCATGCCCCTGCTCAAGGGCGACCTCATCTCCCGCTATTACTATGTTTTCGCCATCGACCGTGACAAGGGCGGCTCGTGGGGCGGCAAGTCGGTGATGTGCACGAATACGAAGGTCTTCACCATCCGCGGCATCAAGGATTGCGAAAGCCAAGGTTACACCAAGACCGGCTTCTTCGAGGTCGACACGGGCGAGGAAAAGGACTGGACCGTCTCGCTCTCCGGCGAAAAGACCACGCAAGGGAAATAATGCGCCGCAACCGCAACGTGAAGATCGTGGCGACGCTGGGGCCCGCGTCGTCATCGCCCGAGATGCTGGAAAAGCTGTTCCGCGCCGGCGTGGACGTGTTCCGCATCAATATGAGCCACACCCAGCATGACCTGCTGCGCCAGCTCCACCGCGACATCCGCGCCGTCGAGGCGCGGCTGAAGCGGCCGATCGGCATCCTCGCCGACCTGCAGGGTCCCAAGATCCGCATTGGCGCCTTCGCCGCCAAGGAAGCCAGGATCAATCCGGACGACATCTTCGTCTTCGACACCGACAAGACGCCGGGCGACGCGACGCGCGTCCACCTGCCGCACCCGGAAATCTTCGCCTCCGCGCAGGTTGGCGACAATCTCCTCCTCAACGACGGCCGGCTCCGCGTCGAAATCGTCAAGGCGGAGTCCACAAAGCTGACGACGAAGGTGATTTTCGGCGGCGTCATCTCCGACCGCAAAGGCGTCAACCTGCCCGACACGGTGATCCCCATCCCTGCCTTGACCGAGAAGGACCGTGCCGACCTCGAAGCCGCGGCCAGCGCCGGCGTCGACTGGATCGCGCTGTCCTTCGTGCAGCGCGCCGATGACGTGGCCGAGGCGCGGAAGCTCATCGCCGGGCGCGCCGGCGTGATGGCCAAGATCGAGAAGCCCGCGGCCCTGACCGTGCTGGACGATATCCTCGAAATCGCCGACGGCCTGATGGTCGCCCGCGGCGACTTGGGCGTCGAACTGCCGCTCGAAACCGTGCCGGCCAAACAGAAGCAGATCACCCGTGCGGCGCGCCGCGTCGGCAAGCCCGTCATCGTCGCCACCCAGATGCTCGAATCGATGATCGTCGAACCGGTGCCGACCAGGGCCGAGGTCTCCGACGTCGCCACCGCCGTCTATGAAGGCGCTGACGCCATCATGCTGTCGGCCGAAAGCGCCACCGGCGCCTGGCCCGACAAAGCGGTCGCCACCATGGACCGCATCGCCCAATCCGTGGAGCGTGATTCGCTCTACCGCGGCATCATCACCGCCCAGCGCACCGATCCGCAGCCGACCAGCGCCGACGCCATTTCCAGCGCCGCGCGCTCGATCTCGGAAACGCTGAAGCTCTCCGCCATCGTCTGCTATACGGGCTCGGGCTCCACGGGTCTGCGCATGTCGCGCGAGCGGCCGGACACGCCGATCATCGCGCTCACCCCCATCGCCAGAACGGCGCGGCGCCTGGCGCTGGCCTGGGGCCTGCACTGCGTCTTGACCGAGGACGCGCATGACCTCGACGACATGGTGACAAGAGCCACCGGCATCGCGCAAGCCGAAGGCTTCGCCGACGCCGGCCAGCGCATCATCATCACCGCCGGCCTGCCGCTCGGCACCCCCGGCGCCACCAACATGCTGCGGATTGCGTACGTTTCGTAAAGGCGTCATCATTCCATTTGACGGCGTCACCCTAGCGAAAGCTGGCATGACGGAGTCTAGAAAAGGAGAAGCGGCCTAGATCCCCTGCTCCACCCGGTCCAGCTCTTTCAACGCGGCCTTCACGTTGTCCAGCGCCGGGTTCACCGCAAGCGCTTCCTCATAGGCCTCGCGGGCGGCGGCGTATTTCTTCTGGCGTTCGAGGATCATGCCCTTGCCCGCCAGCGCCCCGAAGTGGCGGGGTTCGAGGTCCAGCACGTGGGCGATGTCGGCCAGCGCCAGGTCGTCCTTCTTCATCATGAAATAGAGGGTGGCGCGCTTGTTCCAGGCCTCGGCGAAATCCGGGTTGGCGCCGATCAGCCGGTTGAGGATCGACAGGGCCTCGGCCGGTGCCCCATCGGCGATGGCGATCTTTGCCTGGTTCAGCAGCACCTCGGCGGTGGGCGAATCGGATGCGCCCCACAGGGCCCAGATTTTCTCCTCCACCGCATCGGTCTGGATGCCAGGCTTGCGCAGCTCCGCGAACAGCAGGTCGAGCTGGTCGGCCCGCTGCACGGCGGGCTTGAGCGTTTTGGCCGCAGCAGGCGGCAGGGCCTCCGCCGGGGCTGGGGCATCCTCCGCCAGAGCGCCGGAGGTCAGGGCAAAAAGAGCAAGGACGGCAAGTGAACCACGCATGAGCCCCACTCTACACCGCACTTCATGGCGACAAAAAGAGCGCCGTGGGCGGCATTCCGTCCACGGCGTTCACAAAACCGGCAACGAGGCTGCTTAGCCTTGGCGCGCCTTGAAGCGCGGGTTGGTCTTGTTGATGATATAGACGCGGCCCTTGCGGCGCACCATGCGGTTGTCGCGGTGGCGCTTCAGCAGGGACTTGAGGGAATTGCGGACTTTCATGGACTTCACCTGATAAATCAGGCAGAAGGAGCCCGGCTCCGGCCCGCCTGTTGAACACTGGCGGGGTCTTTAGCGGGGTCACCCAGACCTGTCAACCAATCCGCCCCTGCCTGCTCACCCTTCCATGATCGATCTCGCCGCCAATTCCGAATTCGCCATCACGCTTGCCATCTTCCTCGTCTGCGCCGCCATCGTCGGCGTCCTGGCCTGGCTGGAGCGGCGCCCGCGGAAAAGCCTCACCCCGCGCCTGATCCCCACCACCCCCGTCCTTCTTATTTTTGGATTCATTGGACTTTTGGCTCTGGTGCATTTGGCCAACCTGTATGGCATCCACACCGGACGCGCGCCCAGATACTGAGGCCCCGATGCTGCCCCCCAGCCAGACCCTTTATTTCGAAGACCTGGCCCTCGGCATGACCGAGACCTATGTCAAGGAGGTGAAATCCTCCGACGTCGTCGGCTTCGCCGAGATTTCGGGCGACCGCAACCCCATTCACCTGTCCGAGCATTTCGCTGCCCGCACCCCCTTTGGCGGCCGGATCGCGCATGGCCTTTATACGGCGAGCCTCATTTCGGCGGTGATCGGAACAAGGCTCCCGGGCCCCGGCGCGGTCTATCTGTCCCAGACGCTGAACTTCAAGGCGCCGGTGAGGATCGGCGACATGGTGGAGGCCTCGGTCGAGGTGGTCGAGCTCGTCGGGAAGGGCCGGCGCGTCAAGCTCGCCTGCCGCTGCAAGGTGGGCGGCACGCTGGTGCTCGAGGGCGAGGCCCTGGTCAAGGTGCCCGGCAAGCCCGCGGGCTACTGAGCCTGCTTGACTCCTAAGACGGCCCCTCTAGCCTCGCCGTAATAATCCGGGAGGACTCCAATGCTGCGCAACTTCGACAACCGCCTCAACGCGGATGTGATCCGCTGTCTCCGCGCCATGGGCCATGGCGACGACCTGATCGTGTCCGACACCAACTTCCCCGCCGACTCGGTGGCGCGCCACACGGTGACGGGCGAGCTCCTGCGCATGGACAATCTCACGGCAGCGGAAGCGATCGACGCCATCCTCTCGGTCATGCCGCTCGACAGCTTCGTCGACACCCCCGCCGAGCGCATGGAGATTGTGGGCAAACCCAACGAGATCCCGCCCGTCCAGCAGGAGGTGCAGAAGGTCATCGACAAATGGGAAGGCAAGTCCTGGCCCATGGGCTCGGTAGAGCGCTTCGCCTTCTACGAAAGGGCCCGCAACGCCTATGCCGTCATCGTCACCGGCGAAACGCGCTTCTACGGCTGTTTCATCCTCAAGAAGGGCGTGATCCCGCCGAAGGCCTGATCGGGATGAAGCAAGGGGTCGCCATCCTCGGCATCTTCGTCGCCGATCTCGCCTTCCGCGCCTCCCGTCAGCCTGTCATGGGAGAAACGCTCATGGGCTCCGGCTTCAAGATGGGCCCGGGCGGCAAGGGCTCGAACCAGGCCGTGGCCGCGGCACGGGCCGGTGGCAAGGTCAGTTTCATCTCGCGCTTGGGCAAGGACGCCTTCGGCGACATCGCCGTTGCCACCTGGAAGGCAGAAGGCATCGCACCGCATGTCGCCATCGCCCCCGATGAGCCGACGGGCGCCGCCTATATCTTCGTCAGCGACGAGACGGGCGAGAACGCCATCATCGTGGTGCCGGGTGCTGCAGGCGGGTTGTCGCCGAGGGACGTCGAGGCAGCGCGCGGTGCCATCGAAGGCGCACGAGTCTTCGTCACCCAGCTCGAACAGCCCATCGATGCCGCGCGAACGGGTCTTGAGATCGCGCGCGCCGCGGGCGTCATCACGGTTTTCAACCCCGCCCCCGCCGCACCGGTGCCCGCCGGCATCTATGCCCTCTGCGACTGGGTCATCCCCAACGAAACGGAGGCCGCGGCCTTGACGGGCATCCCCGTCGACACCGAGGAGCAGGCCCGCAAGGCGGGTGATGCATTGCTGGCCAAGGGTGCGCGGAACGCCCTGATTACCCTCGGCGCCCGCGGCGCGCTCCTCCACACCGCAACGCGTTCGATGCTCGTCCCGTCTTTCAATGCCGGCAAGGTGGTCGAAACGGCGGGGGCGGGCGATGCCTTCGTCGGCGCCTTTGCCACGGCACTGGCCGAAGGCATGGAGCCCGCGGCCGCCGCCCGCTTTGGCTGTGCCGCTGCGGGCATCTCCGTTACAAGGCCCGGCACCGCACCGGCAATGCCGGCGCGGCCTGAGATCGAGGCGCTGCTCAGAGCCTGACGAGCGCGGCGCGCACCACCGCGCGTTCCGCCGGGTCGAGGCGCAGAACGTGGGTTGGCTGGTGGGTCTGCAAGCGGTCTGCCGCATGGTCGCAGAGGGTGAGATAGGCCTCGGCGCCGCCGCCCGCCGCCAGCAGCCTCTTCGTGCCGCACAGCGACTCGAGGTGGCCCACCAGATAGCCCGCGTCGGCCAGCGCATCGGCAGCCGCCAGCGCCGCGCGCGATGACGGAACCGTGCGCGGCGCCAGTTGCAGCGCCTGCACAGCGTGTTTGAGACCGTCCGGCGCCTGCGCGCCAAGTTCGGCGAGAAGCGCCGCCCCACCGTCGGCTTCCGCATCGAGCCCGTGCTTCTGCGCCTCGCGCCGCGCAAAACCCGCAAGGTAGCCCGCAGCGAAGGCTGCATCGGCGGCGCCCTGCTCCGCCACCGCCGCCAGCGCCGCCGCCACGGCCTTGCGCAGCACCGCCGCTCCGCGGTCCTCGCCTGCCGCCATGGGCACCACCGCCACGTCGCGGCGCGGCTTGCTGCGGTTCATATTGATCTCTCTCCAGCCCATGCACCTCTTCTCGCAAATGAAAGGGGCCATGGCAATGCCTGGGACCCCGTCATGCTGCAGAAGCGGTCACTCGCCGGAGGGCAACGTTATCTTGCCCACGAGATGCGGATAGTTCTTGGTGATCTCCTCGAATTCGCCGGCCTTGGCCATGGCGGCGATGGCGGCGTTGAGCTTGTCCTTCAGCGCGGTGTCTTCCTTGCGCACGCCGGCGCCAACGCCCTCGCCATAGATTCCGGTATCGTCCGCCGGCTTCTCGACGATCGACTTCAGCTCGCAGCATTGCTTGCCCTGGTCGGTGCCGAGGAAGTCATAAAGCGCCGGGCTGCTGGCCAGCACATAGTCGAGGCGGGCGGCGGCAAGGTCGGTGTTGGCCTCGTCCAGGGTCAAATAGGTCTTGAGCCCGACACCCGGCGGCACGAGATACCTGGTGGCGTAGAGCTCATGCCCAGTCGCTGCCTGCACGCCCAGCATCTTGCCTTTCATGTGCGCGGGGCTGATGTCCTTGTCGCCATTCTTCGCCCCGATGATGGCTGGCGGCGTGTCATAATAGAACCGGGTGAAGTCGATCGCCTCCTTGCGCTCCTGGGTGATCAGCATGGAGGCGACGATGACGTCGATCTGCTTCGAGGTCAGCGCCGGGATGATGCTGTCCCACGCGGTGGCCACGATCTCGCACTTCTCCTTCACCTCGGCACAGAGCGCTTCGGCGAAGTCGATTTCCCAGCCCACCCACGTGCCGGCCGCATCCTGCGAGGCGAAGGGCGGATAGGGCTCGGCGGAGATGCCGATCTTAAGGTCGGCCATGGCCGGCAAGGCGCTGGCGAGAAGCGCCGCGAAGGCGGCTCCGAGGGCAATGCAGCTGGTCCACTTCATGGTCACTCTCCCGGTTCGCCGCGGTTAAGGTTTCGGTGCGTCAGAAAGGAGCCCCGGAGAACACTTCCTCTTTCATTCGCAAGCCTGCATGAAACAAAGCGTCACGGCAAGACGGTTGGTCCTCACGGCGGGCTTCTTTTCCTTTGGCCTCGATTTGCGCCAATCGGGGCGGGCATGCGCCAGATCGGAAGCTTGAGCATGATCTTATCCCAACAGCGGTTCCACTTTTGCGGATCATGCCCGACCCCGGCGGCCGGAATTTCTCCTCACCCGATGGTCATCAGGCTCGCATTGCCGCCCGCCGCGGCGGTGTTGATCGAGGTGCTCACCTCCTCGACGAGCCAGTTCAGGCAATAGGCTTGCGGGTCCGCCGCGAGCGCTTCGGCGCTCGCCGCCTGCACCAGCACAAGCGGCCCGGCAAGCGCCGCAACTTTCACGCTCACCGCGCGTATTTGCGCCGCGTCGCCCTCGGCTAGCGCGCCGGAAAACGGCCCGTCGAGGTCCCAGTCGAAAGTCTCGAAGACCCGGGACCTGACGCTGGGCGGCAGCAACTTCAGCGTTTCGGCAAGCCCGCTCGAATGGTCCACCACCGCCTCGTTTCCTGTCGCCAGTGCCGCCGCCAGCTGGCGGTGCAGCCCCTTCAGCGTCTGGGGCACGAGCAAGATCCGGCCGCGCGGGTGCAGCGAATAAACGTTGCGCTCGCCCACAGGGCCGGGCAGTTCCCTCACCAGCCCCAGCGCCGAGAGAGCGCCCATCTCGCGCGCCGCGTCCGCATCATCATTGTGTCCGCGCTGGCCCAGCCATGTCGCGAAGTCGCGCAGTGCCGCGTCGGTCGTCACGGAACTCACTTGCGGCGGCACCGGCGCCTTCTGCACCAGACGCCCGATGTAGAAGGGCCCGCCCGCCTTGGGGCCTGTGCCGGAAAGCCCGCGGCCGCCGAAGGGCTGCACGCCCACCACGGCGCCGATGATGTTGCGGTTCACATAAAGGTTCCCGGCTTTCACCCGCTCGGTGACGCTGAGGATTGTCTCATCGAGCCGCGTATGGAGCCCGAAGGTCAGGCCATAGCCCGTCGCATTGATCTGGTCGATCAGCACATCCATGTTCTCGCGCTTCCAGCGCAGCACATGCAGCACCGGCCCGAAGACCTCGTGCTGCAACTGCCCGATGTCGTCGATCTCGATGATGGTGGGCGGCACGAAAGTGCCCTGTTCCGCCTCCGCCGGGAGCGCGAGTTGCTCCACCCTGTGCCCGGCGCCGCGCATCTTCGCGATGTGGCGCTCGATGGCGGCCTTGGCCTCCGCCGTGATGACGGGGCCGATATCCACCGGCAGCCTGTCGGTGCGCCCGAGCGAGAGTTCGGCCAGCGCCCCCTTCAGCATGGCGAGCGTGCGCTCGGCGATATCTTCCTGCAGGCACAGCACCCGCAGCGCCGAGCAGCGCTGGCCCGCACTGTCGAAGGCAGACGCGATCACATCCGCCACCACCTGCTCGGCCAGCGCCGAGGAATCGACGATCATCGCATTCTGCCCGCCCGTCTCGGCGATCAGCGGAATGGGCCGTCCGTGTACGGAGAGACGTTCGGCCAGCTGCGCCTGGATGAGCCGCGCCACCTCGGTCGAGCCGGTGAACATCACGCCCGCCGTATGCGGCGCCGCAACGAGGGCAGCGCCGAGCTTCCCGCCGCCCGGCGTGAACTGCAGTGCGGCCCGCGGCACGCCCGCCTCGTGGAGAATGCGTACGCTCTCATGCGCAATCAGCGGCGTCTCTTCGGCGGGCTTCGCAATCACTGCATTGCCCGCGACCAGAGCCGCCGCCACCTGGCCCGTGAAGATTGCCAGCGGAAAATTCCACGGGCTGATGCACACGACCGCGCCGAGCGGCTTGTGCGGCGGCCCCAGCGACTTCTTCGCCTGCTCGGCATAGTAGCGCAGGAAGTCCACCGCCTCGCGCACCTCGCCCACCGCATTGGCCGCCGTCTTGCCCGCCTCGCGAATGGCAATGCCCATCAGCACCTCCATGCGGGCTTCCATCGCATCCGCCGCGCGTTCGAGGCAGGCCGCGCGCTCCACAGCGGGCGCCGCGGCCCACTGCATGCAAGCCTCATGCGCCACCTGCACCACGCGCGCCGCATCGCGCGCCGCGAGTTCCGTCACGCGGCCCACGCGGTCGGCATGGTCCGCCGGGTTTAGAACGTCGCGCGTTTCACCCTGTTCCACACCATCCGGCAGCAGCGGCTTGGCGTGCCACTGCGTTGCAGCCGTCTCCTTCAGCACCGCGCTCAAATTGGCCAGCACCGCCTCGCTCGCCAGGTCCAGCCCGCGCGAATTCACGCGGTCCCGCCCGAACAGGTCGCGCGGCAGATCGATCTGGTCATGCGGTGTTCCCACCACCGGCATGGCGCTCACCACGTCTATGGGATCGGCGATCAGGTCATCGACCGAAACGGCAGGATCCGAGATGCGGTTGACGAAGGACGAATTCGCGCCGTTCTCCAAGAGCCGCCGCACCAGATAGGCCAGCAGCGTCTCATGCGTACCCACCGGCGCATAGATGCGGCACGGGCGGTCCAGTTTTCCGGCCCCCACCACCTCGTCATAGAGCGGCTCGCCCATGCCGTGGAGGCACTGGAACTCATAATCGCCCACGCTGAATTGCGGCCCTGCGAGCGTGAAGATCGCAGCCAGCGTCTGCGCATTGTGCGTGGCGAATTGCGCGAACACGTGTTGGCGTGCGTCGAGCAGCTTGCGCGCGCAGGCGAGGTAGCTCACATCCGTGTGCACCTTGCGGGTGAACACCGGAAAGCCGTCGAGCCCGTCCACCTGCGCCCGCTTGATTTCGGCATCCCAATAGGCCCCCTTGACGAGCCGCGCCATGATGCGCCGCTGCGAGCGCCGGGCGAGGTCCACCACGAAGTCGATCACATAGGGGCAGCGCTTGCCATAGGCCTGGATCACGAAGCCGAGGCCATTCCATCCGGAAAGCTCCGGATCGAGGCTCAGCGACTCCAGCAGGTCGAGCGACAGTTCCAGCCGGTCCGCCTCCTCGGCATCGATATTGAGGCCGATGTCATAATGCTTGGCGAGCTCGGCCAGCGCCTTCACCTTCGGCAGCAGCTCCTGCATCACCCGTTCCGCCTTCTGCCGCGAATAGCGCGGATGAAGGGCCGAAAGCTTGATCGAGATGCCGGGCCCTTCATAAACGCCGCGCCCCGCCGCCGCCTCGCCGATCGCGTGGATCGCATTCTCGTAATCGCGATAGTAGCGCGCCGCATCGGCAGACGCCGCCGCCGCCTCGCCCAGCATGTCGTAGGAGTAGCGGAAGCCGCGCGCTTCCAGCGGCTTCGCGCGCTTCAGCGCCTCGGCGATGGTCTCGCCCGTCACGAACTGCTCGCCCATCATGCGCATCGCCATGTCGACGCCGCGACGGATCACCGGCTCGCCGGCGCGCGCGATGAGCCGCGAGAGGGCAGCGCCAAGGCTGCCGTCGCTCACCGTCGAGGTCAGTTTGCCGGTGACGGCGAGGCCCCAGGTCGCGGCATTGACGAACAGCGATTTCGTGCCGCCCAAATGGCTCTTCCAGTCGCCCTCCGCGATCTTGTCCCTGATCAGCGCATCGCGAGTCCCTGCGTCGGGAATGCGCAGCAGCGCCTCGGCCAGGCACATCAGCGCAATACCCTCCTGGCTCGACAGCGAATATTCATGCACCAGCCCCTGCACGCCCGTGCCCTTGTGCTTGGCCCGCAGCGCCTCGATCAGCTTGCGCGCGGTGGCCGCTGTCTCGCGCTTCTGCTCCGGCTCCATCCGCGCCATCGCCACCAGGGGCGGCAGGCACCGGGTCTCGGGCGTGCGGCAATGTTCTGTGATGGCTGTGCGGAGGGAGGTCTGCGGGCGGATCGGCGGGGCAAATTCTTCGAACAGCGGGTGCCGGTGGCTCATCGGTCAGTCTTTCAGTGAGGCGGCGCCGACCATAGCACCGGCTTGCAAACTGGACTCGCTCGTTTCAGAATTGCCGTAAGGGAAATTTTGAAGTGCTCCGCTGCTCGGGAGGCATGATTGTGCCCGTCAAGGACAACGGGAGAGCGTGGTCGCGCAACACGAGTCGGTAGCATCCCCTCATGCATCCGCTATGCAACGGCGGCAACGCAAGAAGCATCCGCATCAACGCCAAAAACAACAATTCAGGCGTGTTCGCTGCTTGGCGCCGCAACAGGTTCGATCACGTCCGCATCGTCACGCTTGTCGTCGAGACCCATGTTGCGGCGGTAGGCGGCATAGCGCTCCGCCAGCACCTTGCAATCGACTCCGCGGAAACTCGCCGGTTCGATCCTGGTCAATCCGGCGGGCCGCGCCGCCGCCCTGTCCAAAGCCTCGTCCAGACTCATGCGCATCACCTCCTGTCAGAGACTGGACGCTGCGCCACTGACGGTTAAGAAATTGTTGAAGCAGCTGATGCGAAAGGCTTTTCGGAAAGGCCAGGGGTCTTGGTTGAAGCCCCGGGGGCGATTGGCTAAGGTCCTGTCCGCAAAACAGGATCATCCGCCATGAACACCGCACAAGCGCAGAAAATTTCCACCGGCAAGGGCTTCATCGCCGCACTCGATCAGTCGGGCGGTTCCACCCCCAAGGCGCTCGAAGGCTATGGCATCGGCAAGGACGCCTGGAAGACCGACGAGGAAATGTTCGCGCTGATGCACGCCATGCGCGCCCGCATCATCAAGTCGCCCGCCTTCAACGGCGACCGCATCATCGGGGCCATCCTTTTCGAGCGCACCATGGACGGCGAAATCGACGGCCAGCCGGTGCCGGATTTCCTATGGCAAAACAAGGGGGTGGTGCCCTTCTTGAAGATCGACAACGGCCTTGCTGACAAGGCGGATGGCGTGCGCCTGATGAAGCCCATGCCCGACCTCGACAAGCTCCTGGACCGCGCCCTCGCCAAGGGCATCTTCGGCACCAAGATGCGCTCCGTCATCGACGCCGCCTCGCCCACCGGCATCGCCACCATCGTCGCCCAGCAGTTCGACTACGGCCGCCAGATCCTCGCCAGGGGCCTGATGCCCATCATCGAGCCGGAGGTGACCATCTCGATCCCCGGCAAGAAGGAAGCGGAAAACATTCTCCGTGACGAAATCCTCAAGCATCTTGAGGGGTTACCCGCCGGCCAGCAGATCATGCTCAAGCTTACGATCCCCAGCGAGGCCAACTTCTTCAAACCGCTGATCGGCCATCCGAAGGTGATGCGCGTGGTGGCCCTCTCCGGGGGCTACAGCCGCGATGAGGCCAATGCCATGCTGGCCCAGAACACCGGACTCATCGCCAGCTTCTCGCGCGCGCTCAGCGAGGGCCTGTCGGCGCAGCAGACCGACGCCCAGTTTAACGCCGAACTGGAGAAGACAGTGAAGTCCATCTACGACGCGTCCGTCGCGGGCTGAACCCGCCTGCACCCGATCAGAAGGTGACCAGGCACTCGTCCGGCGCCCTTTCGCCTCGGGCATTGGCCAGCAGCGCCGCCTTCAGCGCGGCGCGGTCGCGCGAATAGTCGCGGCTGATCGCGGCGCCGCGTTGCCGGGTGGCCCAGTGCGGGTCGGCGAGAAGCGCAGCCCCTTCCGCATCCGGCAAGTGCCGCCCGCGGATCAGATCCGCCATGCGCTCCGCCAGCACCAGTGTGGGCGCGTTGAGATCGCCCGCCGTGGCTTGCGGCATCAGCGAGGAGTCCACCACGCGCAAGCCCTCGACCCCGCGCACCCGGCCATCGGGCGCCGTGACGGCCTGGCCGTCCGTGCCCATCCGGCAGGTGCCGCAAGGATGGTAAGCACTCTCGACCTTGCGTTTCAGAAAGGCATCGAGCGCCGCATCGTCCTTTGCCTCAGCCCCCGGCGCCAGTTCCTTGCCGCGATAGGGCGCGAAGGCGGGCTGGGAAAAGATTTCGCGCGTCAGGCGCATGCAGGCGCGGAACTCGAGCCAGTCGTCCGGATGGCTCATGTAATTGAAGCGCACCCGCGGCAGGCTCTCGGGCCTCGCGTCCCGCAACCTCACAAACCCGCGGCTCTTCGAACGCTTGGTGCCCACATGCACCTGAAAGCCGTGACCCGGCGCAAGGCTCAGGCCATCGTAAGAAATGGCCAGCGGCAGAAAATGAAATTGGATATCGGGATAGACGATCCCCGCCCGGCTGCGGATGTGTCCGCCGCTCTCGAAATGGTTGGTGGCGCCCAGGCCATTGCGGGTGGCGAGCCATTCCATGCCGATCTTCGCCTTGCCCCACAGGCTCTGCGCAGGGAACAGTGTCACCGGCTTGGTGCATTCCATCTGGATATAGAGTTCCAGATGATCCATCAGGTTCTCGCCCACGCCGGCCAAGTCATGCACCACGTCGATGCCGAGCGCTTTCAGCTCCGCTGCCGGTCCGATGCCGGAGCGCTTGAGGATGGCGGGCGACATGATCGAGCCCGCCGAGACGATCACCTCGCGGGTTGCCGCCGCCTGCCGCATCTGGCCATTGTCGAGATAGGCGACGCCAGCCGCGCGCCTGACGTCGAACAGCACACGGTCGACCGTTGCGCCAGTCACCACATGCACATTGCCGCGCGCCATGGCGGGGCGCAGATAGGCGCGCGCAGCACTCATACGCAGGCCGCCGCCGATGTTCATTTCCATCGGGCCGAAACCTTCATGCTGGCGCTCATTCATGTTGGCGCTGCGGGCATAGCCCGCCTGCACTCCGGCCTCGACGAAGACCTGGTAGAGCGGGTTCTTCTGCAGGCCGCGATTGACATGCACGGGGCCGGAGGTGCCCCGCAGCGGGCCGCCGCCCTCCACATTCTCCAGCCGCTGGAAATAGGGCAGCACGTTGGACCAGCGCCAACCATCCGCTCCCAGCGCCTCCCACAGCTCATAATCCATCGGGTTGCCGCGCACCCAGCACATGCCATTGATGGAGGACGATCCGCCCAGCCCTTTGCCGCGAGGCAGGTTCACCTCGCGCCCGTCGAGCCCCGGCTCAGGCTCTGTTCGCATGCCCCAGTTGAAGCGCCTGGTGTTCATCGGGATCGACAGCGCCGCCGGCATGTCGACGATCACTGCCCGATCGGAACCGCCCGCCTCCAATACCAGGATACGCAGCGACGGGTCCTCGCCCAGCCGGTTCGCCAGCACGCAACCGGCCGAGCCCGCGCCGGCGATGATGTAATCGTAGCGCTCCGCCATCATCCAACGATCACGTAGTATTTCAGCATGGAACCAGGTTGATGCCAGGTTCCCTTGAACCCCTTGGGCAGCAGGAAGGCATCGCCCTTGCGAAAGGTGTGGCCCGCGCCATCATCGCTCGTCAATGTCACTTCGCCGTCGAGCACCACCATGAATTCATCGACGGGATAATCCTCGTAACGCTCGGTATAGGCGCCGCAGCGCCAGATGCCGGCGCGCAGGCCGGCCTTGCTGAAATAGGCATGGTCAAGGCCGACAGGCGCGCCCTTGAGAAGTTCGGCATGTTCGAGCGGCTGATCGGGCAAGCCGCTCCAGCCATCGGGGCCGGAGGGCGAAAATCGGATCGGGTCAGGCACGGGAAACTCCTTTGGGGGGATGGCCTGAATCTGCGCCAGCTGGCACGCCACGGCAACGTCCAAATCATCGGGCATGACATGGCCCCGTCTCGCCAGTGACAATTCTACTGAGGGCGCCTGGACTTGCTCTTGAACTTGGCTGTGCCCTTTGCAGAAAAAGATATTTTGCCCTTGAACCCAGGCTTCCCCGGCTTTGCGCCGAATGCCTTCTTCTTCGCGAGATCGCCCTTGGCCCATGCTTTCTTGCGTGGCTTCGGGGCCGTGGGCTCTGGCGCCGCTTCACCTGACGGTCCGACCTCCGGTGCGGGGCGCGGGGTCTGCCACGCCTTGCGCGGCGCCGGGTCATCGCGGTGCGCCGCGCGCGGCTTTCCTTCGGCAGGGGTGATGACGACGCCCTTCTCGCCGCTGCCGATGCGCGCCACGCGCTCGGCGAATTCCGCCGCCTTGCCGGCCACGATTTCGAAGCGCGTCTCCTCATCGAAAATCTTGATGGAGCCCACGTCATCGCGCGTGATGCCGCCGGCCTTGCAGATCAGCGGCAGGATCCAGCGCGGCTCGGCGCGCTTGTTGCGGCCCACCGAGGCGGAGAACCACTGGGCGCCGCTCATGTCGCGCCTCTCCGGCCGCGGGCGGAGGGAGCCCTCCTCGCCATTGTGCACGGCCTTCTCCCCTGGCAGCGGGGCGGGCGAAATGTCTTCCGGCGCTGGGCGCGTGGCAAGCTGCTGGCGGAGATAGGCGGCAGCCAGCTGCTCGGGCGTCAGCCGCTCAAGCAATTCGGCCACGAAGGCAGCCTCGCTCTCATCCGGTTGCGTGGCCGAAGCCGCGGCGGCGAGAATCTGCTCGCGGTAGCGCTGCTCGATCTCGCCGGCGGTTGGCGCGTTGCGCACCGTTCCCTGCGCATTGGCGAAGCCCAGCACGCGCTTGGCCGCAGGAAAGCGCCGCGTCGGAACGATCAGCACGCACACACCCTTGCGGCCGGCGCGGCCCGTCCGCCCGGAGCGATGCAGCAGCGTGTCAGGGTTCGACGGCAGATCGGCATGGATGACAAGGTCGAGATTCGGCAGGTCGATGCCACGCGCCGCCACGTCTGTCGCCACGCAGACGCGCGACCGCCCGTCGCGCATCGACTGCAGCGCATTGGTGCGCTCGGACTGCGACAGTTCGCCCGAGAGCGACACGACGTGGAAGCCGCGGTCGCCCAGCTGTGCCGCAAGGTGCTTCACCGCCTCGCGCGTGTGGCAGAACACGATGGCGCTGCCGCTGTCATAGAAGAGCAGCGTGTTGATGATGGCGTTCTCACGCTCATGCGGCCGCACCAGCACAAGCTGGTAGTCGATGTCGGCATGGCGCTCGCGCGCGCCCGTGGCCACAATGCGCAGCGCATCGCGCTGATAGGTCTGGGCGAGCTGTGCGATCTGCTTCGGCACGGTGGCGGAGAACATCAGCGTGCGGCGGCTCTCCGGCGCCGCGGCAAGGATGAACTCAAGGTCCTCGCGGAAGCCCATGTCGAGCATCTCGTCGGCCTCGTCCAGCACCACGGCGCGCAGCTGGGAGAGATCGAGCGCGCCCCGGGTGATGTGATCGCGCAGCCGCCCCGGCGTTCCCACCACGATGTGGGCGCCGCGGCCGAGCTGGCGCGCTTCCTTGCGCATGTCCATGCCGCCCACGCAACTCGCCGTCACCGCGCCGGCATCGGCATAGAGCCAGCGCAGCTCGCGCTCCACCTGCAGCGCCAATTCGCGCGTCGGCGCAATGACGAGGCCGAGCGGCTGCTCCGCCGGCCCGGCGATGCCGGTCTCGCCCAGCAGCGTGGGCGCAATCGCAAGGCCGAAGGCCACCGTCTTGCCGGACCCCGTCTGGGCTGAAACCAGCAGGTCATTGCCCCCGGCCTTTTCCTCCAGCACGGCCACTTGCACCGGCGTAAGCGTGGCATAGCCCTGCCGCGCCAGAGCCGGCATGAGCGCGGCGTGCACATTCGCCTGGAGGGGCGTGGCCAGCGGTTCTTCGGAGGACGTCATAGGGCTGGAACTTTCAGGGTCGCGGGATTGGCAGCGGTCTTTCCCACAAATGCCGGCGGCGGGATACCCTCAACTCTTGACGGTGCAGAACTCATGCGCGCTCTGGCGGTGTCTCCTTGAGCCTGTCAACGTCCCCACACTGCCGTGCTCACCCGGCGAACTTCAGCAACTTGTCCGAAAAATGGTGGGTGGTACAGGGATCGAACCTGTGACCCCTACCATGTCAAGGTAGTGCTCTACCGCTGAGCTAACCACCCACGTCTGACGCTGAACCGACCCTTTAGCCGGGGCCGCGGGGCCGCGCAACCCAAAAAACTCAGGCCGCCATCAGGCGCTCGACCTCGTTGACGAGGTCACGCAGGTGGAAGGGCTTGGACAGCACCTTGGCATCCTTGGGAGCCCTGGAATCCGGGTGCAACGCCACGGCGGCAAAGCCTGTGATAAACATGATCTTCATCGTCGGGTCGAGCTCGGATGCCCGGCGCGCCAGCTCGATTCCGTCCATTTCCGGCATCACGATATCGGTGAGCAGCAGGTCGAAGCTCGTGTGCTTGACTTCCTCGAAAGCGCTCAGGCCTTCGCCGAAGCTCGTCACATCATGGCCGGCTTTCTCGAGCGCCTTCACCAGGAAGTTGCGCATATCGTCATCGTCTTCGGCAAGGAGAATCTTGGCCATGGTCTTCATCGTCACAATATTGTCCCTGAAGGCAGGTCTTACCATCGCAGGGGCTTCCTGGTCATCCTCACTTGTGCCAGTAAACCGTGAATGAAGCCTTGCCGCACCCCGCCCGCTGGGCGAATATCGACCGCCAACCGCCACGGAAGACGAAACGGCATGCCGGAGCCCCACCCGCCCTTCGAGATCCTGTCGCCCACGGAATGGACGGCGCCCGCCGTCTTCAACTCTCCCCACAGCGGGCGCGAGTTTCCGCAGGACTTCCTGAGCCAGTCCCGGCTGACGCGGCACACGCTGCGGAAGTCCGAGGATTGTTACGTCGACGAGCTTTTTCTCTCCTGCATCGCCCACGGGGCTCCCATGCTCAGGGCCCGGCTGCCGCGCAGCTACATCGACCTGAACCGCGAACCCTATGAGCTGGACCCGCGCATGTTCGTGGGGGAATTGCCGGGCTACGCCAACACCGGCTCGCCGCGCGTCGCCGGGGGGCTTGGCACCATTCCCCGCATCGTTTCCGAGGGCGAGGAAATCTATCATTGCCGCATCGATTTCGCCGAGGCGCGGCGCAGGATCGAGCAGGTTTACCTGCCCTATCACCGCACGCTGTCGGCCCTCACCAATGCCGTGGTGGCGAAGGCGGGCGAAGTGCTGCTGGTCGACTGCCATTCCATGCCCGCAAGCGCCAGCGCCCACCTGGCCCCCCAGCCGTCAGGCGGGATCGATGTCGTCCTGGGCGACAGGTTCGGCGCGTCCTGCGCCGAGGACATTTCAGCATTGGTCGAGGACGGGTTGCGGGAGCAGGGCCTGCGGGTGCTGCGCAACAAGCCCTATGCGGGCGGCTTCATCACACAGAACCACGGCGCGCCGCACCGTGGCCGGCATGCCCTGCAGATCGAGATCAACCGCAACCTTTATGTGAACGAGGCAACACTCGAGAAGACTGCCGGCTTCGGCGAAATGTCCGCCCTCCTCGACAAGCTGTGGGGGTCCCTTCTGCCCTACCTGGAACAGCGCTTCGCGCCGCGCCAGCTCGCCGCCGAATAGAGAATGCCGGAACGACGGCGGCTTGCCCGCCGCCGTCAAGGGTCAGCCTGCGGCGATGGTGAATGAAAAAAAGGGCCAGTGCACAAAGGTGACTGGCCCAAGTCTAGGGAGGAAACGCCCAGGAAGGGCAGCAAGACAACTCTGTCTTGCGCTTTCGGATATGGCAGTGCGGCATGACATTATCAAGAGGTGGTGGCGCAGATTTTTGCATGGTTGGTCAAAATTTGCAAAACACCCACCAACTATGTCTGCGTAAGTTTCTGACTTCATTTGTGCTTCTACCGGGACTCTCAGAGCCATGCAGAAACAGCATGAGCTTGAGATTCTGTTGCAACGCAACATGAAACCACGGCTTGAGGGGAGTCCGTTCGTCTTCTACGAAGAAGGGAACTGAGGGACAGATGATGACCACGCCGGACTGGGCCGAACTCACCCGCTTTGCCATCACTCTTGCGGAGGCTGCGGCGGAGGCCATTCTCCCCTTCTTCCGGCAGAACACGGCGGTCGATGTCAAGGACGGGCCGGTGTGGGACCCCGTGACGGAGGGAGACCGCGCCGGCGAGCGCGCCATCCGCCGGCTGATCGAGACGCGCTACCCCGATCATTCGGTTCATGGCGAGGAATATGGCATCACGGAAGGGCGCTCTCCATTCACCTGGGTGCTGGATCCGGTCGACGGCACGCGGGCCTTCGTCAGCGGCCTGCCGACCTGGGCAACGCTGATCGGCCTGAGCTATGAGGGCCGCCCCATGGTGGGGCTCATGAACCAGCCGGTGGTGGGCGACATGTTCTATGGCAATCCGGAGGGCGCCTGGCACAACTATCGCGGCAGCCGCTCTGCCATCCGCACGCGCCGGGGCGTTCCTCTGTCACGCGCCACACTCGGCACCACGGCGCCCGAGCTCTACCGCGGCGACGAGGACCAGCGCCGCTTCCAGGCCCTGCGGGCGAGGGCGCAGCTCACCCGCTATGGCGGGGACGCTTATTTCTATTGCCTCGTGGCGGCGGGCCACATGGACATCGCCATGGATTGCGGGCTGCAGCCCTATGACATCGCGCCGCTTCTTCCCATCGTCTCAGGCGCAGGCGGCGTCGCAGCGGAATGGACGGGTGGCGACGTCGCGCGCGGTGGCAATGCCGTCACCGCAGGCTCGCAAGCGCTGCTCGACGAGGCGCTTGCCATCATGGCGGGCTGAGTGCGCAAAGGCGCCATGCAGCTCTGATTGCCCACGGAAGAATGCGGTGAGCGCAGGGCGATCCTTACGTGCAGACGAAGGAAACTTTAATTCCCCAGGCCTCGTAAGATCAATCGTCGCGGTAGACGCGCTCGCGGCGCTCGTGGCGTTCCTGCGCCTCGATCGACAGCGTGGCGATCGGGCGGGCATCTAGCCGCTTGAGGCTGATCGGTTCGCCCGTCTCCTCGCAATAGCCGTAGGATCCGTCATCGATGCGCTTCAGCGCGGCATCGATCTTGGAGATCAGCTTGCGCTGCCTGTCACGGGTGCGCAGTTCCAGCGAACGGTCTGTCTCGGAGGAGGCTCGGTCGGCCAGGTCCGGCAGGACGTGATTCTCATCCTGCAGATGGGCGATGGTTTCCTTGCTTTCCCTTAGGATATCGTCCTTCCAGGCGAGCAGCTTTACCCGGAAATAGTCGCGCTGCCGTTCGTTCATAAACGGCTCGTCGTCACTGGGTTTGTAAGCTTCGTCGACTTCTGCAGCCATTTCGAACTCTCTGTGAACCCCTGCTTGGGCGCGGCTTATAGCGGCAGGCCGGACACTCCACAATAGCCGGGTTGCGCCAGCCGCAGGCCTTCCGTAAACCGCCTATCCCCATGATTTCACAACGCTTTTATGACATTTGCCAGATGCGGCAGGGAATGCAACAAAGGCCCCGGCGGGAAGGTGGAGGATTTTGACCCATGCGCTTTGAAGGAACCGCGGACTATGTTGCAACCGACGACCTAAAGACGGCGGTCAACGCAGCCATCGTGCTCGAGCGCCCGCTCCTGGTGAAGGGCGAGCCCGGCACCGGCAAGACGGTGCTGGCGCGCGAGATCGCCTTGAGCCTCGGCGCCCCCATCATCGAGTGGCATATCAAGTCCACCACCAAGGCGCAGCAGGGCCTTTACGAATACGACGCCGTGGCGCGCCTGCGCGACTCGCAGTTGGGCGACAAGCGCGTGCATGACATCGCCAACTACATCCGCCGCGGCAAGCTGTGGGAGGCCTTCACTGCGCCTCAGCGCCCGGTGCTGCTCATCGACGAGATCGACAAGGCCGACATCGAATTCCCCAACGACCTGCTGCAGGAGTTGGACCGCATGGAATTCTTCGTCTACGAGACGGGAGAGACGGTGAAGGCCCACCGCCGCCCCATCGTCATCATAACCTCGAACAACGAGAAGGAATTGCCGGACGCCTTCCTGCGCCGCTGCTTCTTTCACTATATCAAGTTCCCCGATGCCGGGACGATGCAGGCCATTGTCGACGTGCATTTCCCCGGCATCAAGAAGCGCCTCGTTTCGGAAGCGCTCGCCGTCTTCTTCGAACTGCGCGACGTGCCGGGCCTCAAGAAGAAACCCTCGACGTCGGAACTGCTCGACTGGCTGAAACTGCTGCTGAATGAAGACATCGACGAGACGGCGCTGCGCGAACGCGACCCGCGGAAAGTCATCCCGCCGCTGCACGGCGCGCTGCTCAAGAACGAGCAGGACGTGATGCTGTTCGAGCGGCTGGCCTTCATGGCCAGGCGTGAGGGGCGGTGAGGCAGGGTCCACGCTGCTCCGTCCGGCTCACCGTCTGGAACGGCTCGCCCAGGTGCTGTTCGCGAAATGCGAATTCTCTCGCCATGTCGTCATAGATCTTCGATGCGCGGCGCTGCCGAAGGCCATGTCAGGCCGCCTTTCCGTACCGCCGCTCGTCGATCTTGTCCTTCAGCTGCATGTACCAATAGCCCGCCTGCACGCCCACCCGGCCGAAGTGCCCGCCCGCCCAGTCCGGCGCATAGGGTGCGAAGCGGCGGTATTCGTCATCTTTGGCGGCGATTGCGCGGGCCATCAGAATGCCGCCCATGGCGGTGGTGTTCATGCCATGCCCGCCGAAGGCCGTGGCCCACCACTGTCCCTGCCCGTCGGACCCGATCAGCGGCATGAAGTGCCGCGCATAGCCCATCAGCCCCGCCCAGGCATATTCGATCCGCGGATTGCCGAGCTCCGGGAACACTGACACCATGTCGCCCTTCATCCGCTCCGCCAGACGCGCCGGCTCCGAGACGCGCGTGGTGATGGCCCCGCCCCAAAGCAACCGCCCCTCGTCGACCAGCCGGTAGTAATTCCCCGCCCGCCGCGTATCCGAAATGGCGCTCCGTGTACGGATCACATCTTGGCCGAGCGGCTCCGTCACCGCAACATAGGTCGCCACGGGCAGCACCGCCCGCCCCGTCGGCCGGTGCAGGGTCCGGTCGAGGGAGGAGACGCAATAGACGACATTCGGCGTGCGCGCCTCGCCCGCAGCGGTCCTCACCGACCACGCTGCCCCTTGCTTCTCCACCGAAACCGCCGGCGACATCTCGCAAATGCGCGCCCCCGCAGCCTCCGCCTTCTTCGCGATCATCAGCGCATAGCGCAGCGGGTGCATGTGGAAGGCGGTGGGGTCATAGGAGGACTGGAAATAGCGCTTCGTGTTCACCCGCGCCCGGGTTTCGGCCACGTCGAAGAATTCCATCGGCTGGCCATAGTCCCTAGTCATCTCCGCCACCGCCGCCTGCTTTTCGGCGGCGTTCGAATAGCGGATGCAGCCCTGCCAGCCCTCCCCCATCTTGATCGAGGGGTCCGTCCCGGCGATCTCGCACCGCACGAATTCCGTGCCGTGGCGGGAGAGCTGATAAAGCGCCTGCGCGGCCGGCAGGCCCACGCGCTTGGCCACATTCCCCATGCCCTCCGCAAAGCCGTTGGACACGAAGCCGCCATTGCGCCCCGAAGCGCCCCAGGCGATGCGCTTGGCCTCCAGCAGCACCACGGACGTGCCCCGCCTCGCCAGCTCCAGCGCTGTGGTCAGGCCTGCGAGCCCGCCGCCGATCACGCAGGCCTCTGCCTCGACCCGGTCGTTCAGGGCGGGCCGCGGCGCCCCCCGGTCCACGGTGGCCTCATACCAAGTGTTGCCGGAAAGCTTCGCGTCGATCATTCTTCCAGCCTCACGCGCCGGTTGCCCCCGCCCCACGCCTTCCGCTATGGAACCCCATGCGCTTCACGTCAGGCAAAGACTTCGCAAACCAGCCGCACAAGTCCGTCACCATATTCGGCATGTCCGGCGTGGGCAAGACGACGCTCTCGAACCTCCTGCAGGACTCGGGCTGGTACCACTATTCGGTCGATTACCGCATCGGCACCCGCTACATGGGCGAGCACATCGTCGACAACTTCAAGCGCGAGGCGATGCGCGTGCCCTTCCTGCGCGATCTCTTGCTGTCGGACTCGATCCACATCCAGTCCAACATCACCTTCGATCACCTGAAGCCGCTCTCGACCTATCTCGGCAAGCCGGGCAACCCCGACAAGGGCGGCATCTCATTCGCCGAATACAAGACGCGCCAGGCCCAGCACCGCGCAGCCGAGATCGCCTCACTCCTCGATGTCCCCACCTTCATCGGCAAGGCGCGCGACATCTACCGCTACAATAACTTCGTCTGCGATTCCGGCGGCTCGCTTTGCGAAGTGGTGGACCCCACGAACCCGCTCGACCCCGTGCTCTCCTGCCTCGCCGGCAACGCCCTGCTCCTCTACATCGAGGGCACACCCGAACACACCCGCATGCTGGTGGAGCGTTTCCGCAAGCACCCAAAGCCCATGTACTACCAGCCGCAGTTCCTCGAGACGAAATGGGCCGAGTACAAAGCCCTCAACGGCATCGCCAAGGATGATGATGTCGACCCCGATGGTTTCGCCGTCTGGGGCTTCGAGCAGCTGCTCCATCACCGCATCCCGCTTTACAAGGCGATTGCCGGCAAGTTCGGCTACACGGTCCGAATGCGTGACGTTCCATCCGTCCAGTCCGAGGAGGACTTCATCGCACTCGTCGCCAACGCCATCGAAAAGTAACCGCCATGCCCATCCGCATCCCGAACGATCTTCCCGCCCGCCGCACGCTCGAATCCGAGGGCGTGATGGTGATGACGGAAGCGACCGCCGCCCGCCAGGACATCCGTGCGCTGAGGATCGGCCTCCTCAACCTCATGCCCAACAAGATCAAGACCGAGACGCAGTTCGCGCGTCTCATCGGCGCAACGCCGCTGCAAGTGGAGCTGAGCCTCGTCAAGATCACGTCCCACACGCCAAAGAACACCGACCCCGAACACATGCTCGCCTTCTACGAGGACTGGGAGGATGTGAAGGACCAGAAATTCGACGGCTTCATCGTCACCGGTGCGCCCGTCGAGCTTCTCGAGTTCAGCGACGTCAATTACTGGGACGAGCTGTCGCGCATCTATGACTGGACGCAGGCGCATGTGCATTCCACCTTCAACATCTGCTGGGGCGCGCAGGCCGCACTCTGGCACTTCCACAAGGTGCCGAAGCACGCGCTGCCGAAAAAGCGCTTCGGCGTCTACACCCACCGCAACCTCAAGCCCAATTCGCCCTATCTGCGCGGCTTTTCGGATGACTTCTCGGTGCCCGTCTCGCGCTGGACCGAGAACCACAAGGCGGATATTCCCTCGGGCAGAGGCCTCGAACTGCTGATGGAGTCGGACGAGGCGGGCCTCTGCCTCATCAACGATCCAGCCAAGCGCGCGCTCTATATGTTCAACCACATCGAATACGACACCACCTCGCTGTCGGACGAATACTGGCGCGACCGCAATGCCGGAAAGCCCATCGATCTGCCGGTCAACTATTTCCCCAAGAACGATCCGGAACAGCCGCCGGAGAACCGCTGGCGCAGTCACGCGCATCTTCTCTTTGGCAACTGGATCAACGAAGTCTACCAGACAACCCCCTTCGATCTCGCGAAGATCGGCAGATAAGCACGTCCTCTCCCGCGCCGGCGGGAGAAGACGTTCAAGTTGTGAACGGTGTCCTTCCCCACTAAACTCCCGTCGTCCCGCGGAGACGCCCATGCCCAACCGCCAGCTTCTCCTCCTCCGCCACGCGAAGGCCGTCATCGGCGACGGCATGCAGGATATTGACCGCCCGCTCGCGCCGCGCGGCGAAGAGGCTGCGCAGACCATGGGCCGCTATATGGCGGAGCACGGCCTCGCCCCCGATCTTGTGCTGTGCTCGATGGCCCGCCGCACCAGCCAGACCTGGGAGATCGCCTCCCATGAGTTGCCGCCCGCGCAAGTGCGCCACATCGAGGCTCTCTATGATTTCGGCGATGGCGGGGCCCTGCTCGACGTCATCCGCCAGCAGGGCGGCCAGGCGCAGCGCCTGCTGCTGGTCACCCACAACCCGGCCACCCAGCACCTGGCACTTTCGCTCGCCGGCGCCGGCAACCCGCTGCAGCGCCGCCAGCTGCTGGAGAAATATCCCACCGCCGGCCTCGCGGTGCTCTCGGCCCCGGGCCGCTGGCAGGACCTGGCCGAGGGCCAGTGCCGGCTCGAGGCCTTCATCCGCCCGCGGGACCTCGCCTGACGTTTCCCTTGCCTTGCGCCCGGAACCGCACCACTTATTGGCCCGGAAAGGGGTTTCAGAGATCGTCACCTTCACGGATATCGTCGATGGCGCCCGCGTCGCCGCGGGCGGCCTGTCGGATTTCGCAACCGGGCTGGTCAGCCCCTCGCTGCGTTTGGGCGTCACCGGCCTGTCGCGCGCCGGCAAGACCGTGTTCATCACGGCGCTGGTCAACGCGCTGCTGAAGGGCGGCCGCTTCCCCGCCTTCGAGGCGCTGAGCGGCGGCCGCATCACGCGCTGCTATCTCGAGCCCCAGCCCGACGACACGCTGCCGCGCTTTGCTTTCGAGTCACATACCAAGGCCTTGAGCGGCGAGCACCGCCACTGGCCGGAGAGTACCAGCCGCATCAGCCAGCTCCGCATCACCGCGGAATACGAGCCGCGCGGCCTGATCGCCCGCAACCTCGGCGCTGGCCGCCTGCACATCGACATCGTGGACTATCCCGGCGAGTGGCTGCTGGACCTGCCGCTGATGCGCATGAGCTATGCCCAGTGGTCCGCCGCCACCGTGGCCGCAAGCCGCATGGCGCCGCGTGCGGATCATGCCGGGGAGTGGCATGCCCTTCTCTCAACACTCGATGCAACAAAGCCCACCGGCGAGCAGGATGCGATCACCGCAGCGGAGGTCTTCACCGCCTACCTCGCGCGCTGCCGCAAGGATGACGTCTCGCTCTCCACCCTGCCGCCCGGCCGCTTCCTCATGCCGGGCGACTACAAGGGTTCGCCGCTGCTTGCCTTCGCGCCGCTCGACATTGCTCCGGACACGGAGCTTGCCCGAGGTTCGCTCGGCGCGCTGATGGAGCGGCGCTACCAGGCTTATGTCTCTACCATCGTGAAGCCCTTCTTCTATGGCCATTTCGCCAGGCTCGACCGGCAGATCGTGCTGGTCGATGCGCTGACCGCGCTCAATGCCGGCGCTTCCGCCGTGAAGGACCTGCAGCACGCGCTGGCGGACATCCTTGCCTGTTTCCGGCAGGGCCAGAACTCGATCCTGTCGAACCTCTTCGGCCGCCGGATCGACCGCGTGCTCTTCGCCGCCACCAAGGCAGACCTGCTGCACCACGCCAGCCATGACCGGCTGGAAAATATCCTCAGGCTCATTGTCGAACAGGCGATGGCGCGCGCCGAATATTCCGGCGCCAAGATTGAGGTGGCCGCTCTGGCCGCCATCCGCGCCACGCGCGAGGCCAGCGTGCGCCAGAAGGGCGAGACGCTGGAATGCATCGTCGGCACGCCGCTCGCCGGCGAGACGGTGGGCGACACCACCTTCGACGGCGCCACCGAGGCCGCCGTCTTCCCCGGCGATCTTCCGAAGGATGCGCAGAAGGCCCTCGACGGCTCTCTGGAGGGCAGCCTCAAATTCGTGCGCTTCCGCCCGCCGCTGCCGAAGGACGGCGCGTGGCCGGCCATCCGGCTGGACCGCGCCATGGAATTCCTGCTGGGAGACCGCTTCCAATGAGCGAACGCCGGAACCCGCAGGCCTTCGTCTTCGACAAGCCGGAACCGGAGGAGGAGCCGCAGCGCAAGCCGCGCGCCATCACCGGCATCACCTTCGAGCCGGAGCTGGACGAGGGCGCGCTCATCGTCATGCCACCCGCCGTGTCGCGGCCTCGGCACTTCCGCTGGGGCGCGCTGCTGGCCTCGGCACTCTTCACCCTCGTCACCATGTGGGCCGGCCTCTCCATTTCCAATCTGGTGGAGGACTTTTTCGCGCGCTCCCCACTCCTCGGCTGGACGGCGCTGGGCGTGGCCGCCATTGCCGCCTTCGCCGCGCTCGTCATCATCCTGCGCGAGATCCGGGCGCTGGCCCGGCTGCGCCGCATCGAGCACATCCAGGCCGACGCCGCGCACGCGATCAACACCGATGATTCCGCCGCAGCGAAGCGCGCCGTGGACAATCTCAAGTCCCTCTATGCGAGCCGCCCCGATGCGCAGCTGGGCCTGCGCGAGATGAAACGCTACGAGGGCGATATCCTCGACGGGCGCGCCCGCATCCGTTTGGCCGAGCGCCACCTCGTCGGCTGGCGCGATGCCGAGGCGCATCGCATCATCGCCCATGCCGCCCGCCGCATCACGCTGCTGACGACGGTAGCCCCCACTGCGGCGCTCGACATCCTGCTCGTCGCCGCGCAGAATCTGCGCATGATGCGCGAACTGGCCACGCTCTATGGCGGCCGCCCCTCGACGCTTTCGACGCTGCGGCTGGCGCGCATGGTCGTCAGCCACCTCGCCGTCACCGGCGGCATCGCGCTCTCCGACAATCTGATCCAGCATGTCGTGGGCCGCGGCCTGCTCGGCAAGCTCTCCGCCCGCTTCGGCGAGGGCACGGTGAACGGAATCCTCACCGCCCGCGTCGGGCTCGCCGCGCGCGACGTTTGCCGCCCCATCCCGCAGGAGACTTCGGCGAAGGACACGCTCGGCAGCCTGATGAAGGAGCTCGTCTCCTCCGCCCCGCAGGAGAAGGACGAATGAGGCCGCTCGCCGCCCTCCTCGTCCTCGCGGCGCTGGCCACACCCGCCGCAGCGGAGAGCCGCGGCACCCGCATCGCCATGGCCGTGGCCCTGCTCGACGTCACCGGGTTTTATTGTGCCGGCAAGCTCAAGGTCGACGAGCAGGTGAAGGCCACGCTGATGAAGCACTTCCACGAATATGACATCGCCGGCCTCGCCTCGCTGCTCTCGAAACCGTTGAACAGCTTCTACGAGGACTTCACCTACCAGGCGAAGCAGGACCGCAACGCCTTCTGCCGCGGCGCTCCGGAACAGGCCGCCCGCACCGGCTATCCCGTGCTGCGCGCAGGGAGCGGCTGATGTTCCTCACCTTCTTCACCGAGCTCAAGGCCTCTGGCGTGCCCGTCTCGCTCAAGGAATACCTGACCCTTATCGAGGCGCTGGACAAGAACCTCGCCAACAATTCGACCGGGGAGTTCTACTATCTCTCGCGCGCGGCGCTGGTGAAGGACGAGCGCAACCTCGACCGTTTCGACCGCGTCTTCGGACATGTCTTCAAGGGCCTCGCCAACCCCGGTGACGCACTGCTGGCAGAGATCCCCGAGGAGTGGCTCAGGAAGCTCGCCGAGAAGCACCTCACCGAGGACGAGAAGAAACTCGTGAAGGCGCTCGGCGGGCTCGACAAGATTCTCGAGGAGCTGAAAAAACGTCTCGAAGAACAGAAGGGCCGCCACCAGGGCGGATCGAAATGGGCCGGCACCGCCGGCACCTCGCCCTTCGGCGCCTATGGCTACAATCCCGCGGGTGTCCGGATCGGGCAGGACAAGAACCGCAACAACACCGCCGTGAAGGTGTGGGACAAGCGCGCGTTCAAGGACCTCGACGGCACGGTGGAACTGGGCACGCGCAACATCAAGGTGGCGCTCAGGCGCCTGCGCAAGTTCGCGCGCGAGGGGGCGGCGGAGGAATTGGACCTCCCCGGCACCATCCGCGCCACCGCCCGCCAGGGCTGGCTTGACGTGAAGCTGGCGCCGGAGCGGCGCAATACGGTGAAGGTTTTGATCTTCTTCGACGTCGGCGGCTCGATGGACCCGCACATCCGCGTCTGCGAGGAGCTGTTCTCGGCCGCGCGCGCCGAGTTCAAGCATCTCGAATATTTCTATTTCCACAATTGCGTCTATGAGGGCGTGTGGAAGAACAACCGCCGCCGCGCTGCCGGGCGCATCGACACCTGGAAGCTGCTCCACACCTATCCGCACGACTACAAGGTGATCTTCGTGGGCGATGCCGCGATGAGCCCCTTCGAGCTCACCCATGAAGGCGGCTCCGTCGAGCACTGGAACGAGGAGCCCGGCCTCACCTGGCTCGCGCGCATAGCCGCAACTTACCCGAATTCAGTCTGGCTCAATCCTTCGAGCGAAAAACACTGGGGTTACTCACCATCCATTAACCTCGTCTCCCGCGCCTTCGGGGGCCGCATGTTTCCGCTGACCCTCGACGGCATCGGCCGCGCCACGCGCGAACTGGCGCGCTGAAACGCTTTTCGTCGCATTCACGCCATCAGCGACGGAAACGCCGCGCCGGTGCGTCTTCTCCTCATCGAAGACCAATGGAGTATCGACGATGCGGAAAAAGATACTGTTCCTGCTGGGCGCCGGCGCTGCGGGCATGCTCACCCTGGGAGGCCTCGCGGGGCTCGCCCAGGCGGATATGGAAGGCGGCTTCATGGGCGGCGGCCGCTGCGCCATGCTGCGCCACGGCCCCGGCATGATGGGCCGCCCGCTCATGGAGCGCTACGACGTCAATAAGGATGGCAAGGTCACGCAGCAAGAGATCGACCAGAATCGCCAGCAGTGGCTTGCGGAGTTCGATGCCAACAAGGATGGCACGCTGTCGCTCGAGGAATTTAGGCAGCTCTGGCTGAAAAGCCGCAACGAGATGATGGTGCGCGACTTCCAGTTCCTCGACCGGGACGGCAACGGCCAGGTGACGATCGCCGAATACAAGGGCCCGATGGCGGATCTCGTCGCCACCCGCGACCGCAACGATGACGGCTCGCTGGGCGCTGACGACCGGCCCGGCCCCGGCGAGGGCCGCGGGCAGCGGCTTGGCCAGATGATGGGCAAGGGCGAGGGCATGGGCCAGGGCAAGGGCTGGCGCAACGGCATGCCCGGCGAAGGCCGGGGGCCCTGCATGGGCGGCGGCGGCCCGGGCCAGTCCGGCGATCCGCCGGACGAGGCGCCCGGCGGCGATCCCGCCAGTCCCTGATGACCGAAGTCCCGGCATGCAAATGCCGGGGCTTTTCTTTTCCCGTCTTTGCCGTCATCAAGGAGGCATGAACCAGATCGACACACCCCTGATAGTGACAGCCTTCACGCCGCTGGCCGGCCTCTGCGGCGGCATCCTCATCGGGCTTTCAGCCGTGCTGCTGATGGGCGGGCTCGGCCGCGTAGCCGGTATTTCAGGCATTTTCGGCTCGCTTCTCGGCCGGTGGCAGCCGGACAGCGCATGGCGGCTCGTGTTCATCGTGGGCCTCCTGGCCGGCGCCATCCTGACATCCCTGCTCGGCGGCTTCGATTCGGACAGCATGGCCTTCCCCGGCAACCCGCTCTCCACCGTGCTGGGCGGCCTGCTCGTCGGCCTCGGCACGGCCATCGGCAACGGCTGCACATCGGGGCATGGCATCTGCGGCCTTGCCCGGCTCTCGGTGCGCAGCATGGTGTCGACCGCGGTGTTCATGTTCTTCGCGGTGGCCACCGTCTACATGATGCGCCACGTGATCGGAGCGTAATCATGGACAAGCTCACAGCCCTTCTCGCAGGCCTGCTCTTCGGCGCCGGCGTCACCCTCTCCGGCATGGTGAACCCGATGAAGGTGCAGAATTTCATGGACATCTCCGGCAAGTGGGACCCCACGCTGATCTTCGTCATGGCAGCCGCATTGGCCGTCACCTTTGCGGGCTACCGGCTGGTGCTGAGGGCGCCACGGCCCCGCTTTGCCCCCGCCTTCGTCATTCCGTCGCTTCAGGGCATCGACGAGCGGCTGATCGGCGGGGCGGTGGTGTTCGGGCTGGGCTGGGGCCTCACCGGCTTCTGCCCCGGCCCGGCGCTTGCCTCGCTGGTCTTCGGCTATTGGCCTTCGGTGCTGTTCGTCGTGGCCATGGCAGTGGGCATGCTGCTCGCGCGCTATGCCTTCCTCGGCAAGAACGAGAATATCTCTTCCGGCGTCTAGCTGTTATCTTTCAATAGTTTGTCCATCCGCCCATACTGTTTCATCAGCGTCAGCAATTCGCCGGCCGGCAAGGCCACCGCGGTGTTGCCATCGCGGCCAACCATCGTCCCGGCCATCAGCATGGCATCGATCACCGCTTCCTCGGTCGCCTCCACCGTCGCCATGAACAGCTTGTCGATGTCGCCGTTGCCCAGAGTTTCCATGTGGATGATGCCGCCGCGCGGGCTGAACGCCTCTTCATTGGCTGTCGAGAAGGCGAGGAAAATGTCGCCGGAGGAATTATTGCCCACCGCTCCGGTGCGCGCGAGGCCCAGCGGCACGCGCCGGGCGAGGCGCTTGAGCTGATGCGCCATCAGCGGCGCGTCAGTCGCCACAATGGCGATCACCGAGCCCTGCTCCTTGCCGCGCAGCTTGCCCTCGTTGAGGTGGCGGCCGACGGGCACGCCCAGCACGGTGAAATCCTCGCGCCGCCCGAAATTCGACTGCACGAAGACGCCGAGCGCATAGCGCTGCCCGGCGATCTCGACCATGCGCGAGGCGGAACCATTGCCGGCCTTGAAGTCGTAAGTCAGCATGCCGGTGCCGCCGCCCACGCTGCCCATCGCCACGGCGCCGGAGCGTGCGCCATCCAGCGCCTCCAGCGTATGCTCCGCCGTGACGTGGAAGCCGTTGATGTCGTTCAAGTCGCCGTCATAGGTCTCGGCCGCCACCGGAAGGCCCCAGTCCTGGCCCGTGCCCACACCACGTCCGACGAGCCAGCGGATCGTCGCATCCCGCGTCACCCCGCAGGAATGGGTGTTGGTGATGGTGATCGGCGTCTGCAGCTCGCCGCACTCCTCGATCCACACCACGCCCGTCATCTCGCCATTGCCGTTGAGCGAATGGTATCCGGCAGCACAGGGCACCTGCGCTTTTGCCCGCCCCCGCGGCAGGATGGCGGTGACGCCGGTTCGCACCGGGCCGTGTCCCACCTTCAGCGGACCCTCGCCGGAAATAAGCGTCACCTGCCCCACCTCCACGCCGGGCACGTCGGTGATGGCGTTCCACTGTCCGGGCGTTCCCGGAAACGGCAGGCCCAGCTCACGTGCGCGTTTGCGGTCCGTCAACGGCTCTCTCCCTGCCATTTGTCAAATTTCGGTCAAACCTAGCAAATGTGCTTGCCGCGTCGAGCCCCAGCCTCTTTAAATCGTCGCCTAGAACAGGAGAGCCCGCTTGGCCGGACGGAAGCATGCGCATAACCCGTGGTGGACGATAGCCTTTCCGCTGCTCGCCGCGGCGCTCGTCATCGCCTATTTCGCCGGGCTGGTGCCGAAGGACCAGCCGCTGTTCTTCGCGCTCGAGGCATTCATCTTGCTGGGCGCCGTGTTCGCCGCCGTGCACCATGCCGAGGTGGTGGGCAACCGCGTGGGCGAGCCTTTCGGGTCGATCATCCTCGCCGTCTCCGTCACCATCATCGAAGTCGGCCTCATCGTGGCGCTGATGCTGGCGGCGGACGACGGCGGACCCACCATCGCGCGCGACACGGTCTATTCCGCCGTCATGCTGGTGCTCACGGGGCTGATCGGCCTCTGCCTCGTCGCCGGCGGCCACAAGCATTATGAGCAGACCATCAAGGTTACCGGAACATCCTCCTATCTCGCGGTACTGGGCACGCTCGCCGTCTCGGCGCTGATCCTGCCGAATTTCACCACCTCGACCGCTGGTCCCACCTATTCGGCGGCGCAGCTCACCGCCGTGGCGCTGGTTTCCGTCATGCTCTATGCCGCTTTCATGTTCGTGCAGACGGTGCGCCACCGCGACTATTTCCTCGCCGCCGCCGATGATGTCCATGCCGGGAACTATGAAGCGCCCACCAACCGCGCCGCGGGCGTCAGCCTCGCCTTCCTGCTCGTCTCGCTGTCGGGCGTCGTGCTGCTGGCCAAGATGCTGGCCCCGGCGCTGGATGACCTGATCGGCATGGCGGGCCTGCCGCCGGAATTCACCGGCGTGGTCATCGCCGCCCTCGTGCTGGCGCCGGAAAGCATCGCCGCGGTGCGCGCCTCGCTCGCCAACCGGCCGCAGACCGCCATCAACCTGGCGCTAGGTTCGGCGCTCGCTTCCATCGCGCTGACGATTCCGGTCATCACCATTCTGGGCGCCTTCGCCAATGTGCAGCTGGCGCTTGGCGTGCCGCCAGCCAAGATCGTGCTCCTGTCGCTCGCCCTCTTCGTCAGCGCCATCACGCTGCTGCCCGGCCGCACCACCGTGCTGCAGGGCTTCGTGCATCTCGGTCTGTTTATCATGTTCATCGTGGTGGCCGCGGTGCCGTGAGGCAATTTCCGCTTCCCATCGTGCCGCCCCTGCCCCAAACTGCGGGCCGGGGGTGAGGCCCGATGCCGTCTGAAACCGCATTCTACTACAAGGAATTCCTGATCGTCCTTGGCGTGGCGGGCCTCGCCGTGCCGCTGTTCCTGCGCATCGGCGTCAACGCCGTGCTGGCCTTCCTCGTCATGGGCGTGCTGCTGAGCCCGGATATTCTCGGCCGTCTCGCGCACTATGCGCCTGCCCTGTCGGCGCTCAGCATTGCGGAACCCAGAAGCCTCGGCCACATTGCCGAGCTGGGCGTGGTCTTTCTTCTTTTCCTTATCGGCATCGAGCTGTCCTTCGAGCGCCTCAACACCATGCGCCGGCTGGTCTTCGGGCTGGGCGGGCTGCAGGTGGCGCTGAGCCTCGCGGCGGTGGCGGCGGCCGCCCTGCTCATGGGTTTCGACATCAAGGCAGCGCTGGTTGCCGGCGCCGCATTGTCGCTCTCCTCCACGGCAATCGTGGTGCAGCTCCTGTCCGATGCGAAGCGGCTCGGCTCGCAGACGGGGCGCACCAGCTTCGCCATCCTGCTGATGCAGGATCTGGCCGTCATACCCTTCCTGCTGCTGCTCCCCATCCTCGGCCAGCGCAGCGAAGGCAGCGTGGCGGTGAGTGTGCTGCTGGCGCTTCTCCAGGCGGCGGCCGCCATCGCCGTCATCATTATCGTGGGCCGCTTCCTGCTGCGCCCGCTGCTGCGGCTGGTGGCGCGCACCGGCAGCCCGGACCTGTTCATGGCCGCGACGCTGCTCATCGCCGTGGGGGCGGCGGCGGCCGCCAGCCTCGCCGGCATTTCGATGACGCTCGGCGCCTTCATCGCCGGGCTGATGCTGGCCGAAACCGAATACCGCCGCGCCATCGAAGCGGTGATCGAACCCTTCAAGGGTCTGCTGCTCGGGACTTTCTTCCTCGTCGTCGGCCTCAAGCTCGATCTCGACGCGCTGTTCGCCAACCCGCTTTACACGCTTGGGCTGGCGGCGGGGCTCATCCTCATCAAGGGCCTCATCGTCTATGGCCTGGCCCGCCTGTTCCGCGTCAACCGCGGCGCGTCGCTCGAATCCGCGCTTCTGCTCGGACCCTGCGGCGAGTTCGGCTTCGTCATCGCCGGCACGGCGCTGGCCTATGGCCTGATTGACGATCCCACCAGCCGCAACATCATGCTGCTGGTGACCATCACCATGATCGCCATTCCCGCCCTCGCCAAGTTCGGCCAATGGTTCACCCGCTCGCTGCGCCAGCGCGCCGCCGCCGCGGCATTGCAAACAGCGCTGCCGGAGGCGAACGAGCCGCGTGTCATCATCGCGGGCTTCGGCCGCGTCGGCCGTCTTGTCGCCTCCATGCTGGAGGAGCACAAGATTCCCTATCTCGCGGTCGACGCCGATGCCGATCTGGTGACGCGGGAGAACAAGGCGGGCAGCAAGGTCTATTACGGCGACGCCGCCAATCCGGAGTTCCTCAAGCGCTGCGGCCTGGCCGAGGCGCGCGCCCTGGCCATCACCATGGACAACCAAATGCGCGTCGACGAGGTCGCCCGCGTCGCCCGCACGCTGCGGGGCGGCCTCAAGATCATCGCCCGCGCCCGCGACGAACGCCACGCGCAGCGCCTCTATGCGGCGGGCGTCACCGAAGCGGTGCCGGAGACGATCGAGTCGAGCCTGCAGCTGGGCGAAGCCTTGCTGGTGGAAACCGGCGTGCCCATGGGGCTTGCCATCGCTTCGGTGCATGAACGCCGCGACGGCTTCCGCAAGCTTCTGGGCCGGCCGAACCGCAAGGAGGAGCTGGAGCTGGCAAAGAAACGCCTGAGACGGGAAAAATCGGCAGGATAGCATTCCGCCGAGGACAACAGCCAAATTGTGCAGCATGCCCTTTCATAGCACATCGAGCGCGCGCTGTCAAGGACTAAATTCTGATGAATATTCTTGTCCGATTATATAAGGATATAATCATACGCGGGCAGGTCCCGCGCATCCTTTTCGCGGCCGGAAAAAAGATGGCCAGGACGGGCCCGGCCAGGATGACGTTTCAAAAAAGCCGCGAGCTCCCTACGAAACTCCCAGCTTCTTCTGCAGGCTGGAGCTCGACGTCGTATACTGGAACATCAGCCGCTCGCCCGGGTTCTTCAATCTGAACGCTTTCTGCGCCATCAGCGCGGCCTCGTGGAAGCCGGACAGGATCAGCTTCAGCTTGCCGGGATAGGTGTTGATGTCGCCGATGGCGAAAATGCCCTCGACCGAGGTTTCGAACTTCTCGGTGTCGACGGGGATCAGGTTCTCATGCAAGTTGAGCCCCCATTCGGCCACCGGGCCGAGCTTCATGGTGAGGCCGAAGAAGGGCAGCATGGCGTTGCAGGCAATGTCGAAGCTCTGGCCGTCATTGCCCTTCACCGTGGCGGCGGAGAGCACCCCATGCTCGCCCTTCAGGCCCGTCACCTGGCCAAGCTTGAAGGACATCTTTCCTGCCGCGACGAGCTCGCGCATCTTCTTCACCGAGTCGGGTGCGGCGCGGAAGTCGTCGCGGCGGTGCAGCAGGGTGAGGCTCTTCGCGATGGGCTGGAGATTGATCGTCCAGTCGAGTGCGGAATCGCCGCCACCCACGATCAGCACGTCCTTGCCGCGCAAGGCCTCCATCTTCTTCACCGAATAGAAGACGGAAGAATTCTCATACGCCTCGATCCCGGGGATCGGCGGCTTCTTGGGCTGGAACGAGCCGCCGCCCGCCGCGATCACCACCACCTTGGAGCGGAAGACGAGCCCGCCATCGGTCTCGACCTCGAAGCCGGCGTCGCCCAGCTTCTTCACGCCCGTGACCATGTGGTTGTAGTGAAACTCTGGGTGGAAGGGCTTGATCTGCTCAAGCAGGCGCTGGGTGAGATCGGCCCCTGTCACCACCGGAAGCGCTGGAATGTCGTAGATCGGCTTTTCGGGATAAAGCTCGGCGCACTGGCCACCGGGCCGGTCGAGGATGTCGATCACATGGCAGCGGATATCGAGCAAGCCCAATTCGAACACGGCGAAGAGACCGCAGGGGCCGGCGCCGATGATGACGGCATCGGTGGTGATCACGTCCGTCATGGACCAAGCCTCCTCAGAACTGCTTCTCGGGAACTTTCACGCGCAGGCCATCCAGCGCGTCGGAAATCTTGATCTGGCAGGACAGGCGGGAATTGTCGCGGACATCGAAAGCGAAATCCAGCATGTCCTCTTCCATCGGGTTGCGGGCACCCACCTTCTCCCCCCAGCCCGGCTCGATATAAACATGGCAGGTGGCGCAGGCGCAGGCGCCGCCGCAGTCGGCGTCGATGCCGGGCACCTGGTTCTTGACGGCGGTTTCCATGACCGACATGCCGGGAAGCCCGTCCACAGTCTGCTCGTTGCCGTTGTGCTGGATGAAGGTGATCTTGGCCATGATGTATCCGCGGGAAAGGCGTTCGTTTTTTCGAACGGGGTTCTAGGGGATCGTCTGGCGAAACACAACTGCGGGCGCGTCAGGTCACGGCAACGGGTAGGCCGATCCCGCCGCCTGCGCGAATTCCGCCGCCGCCACCCTCAGCCCCTGGAGGCGAAGCAGCCGCACGCCGGGCTCGCCCGGAAAGGCGAGGGTTTCCAGGCAGGCCGCGAGGTTTTGCAGCTTCTGTGCCCCCACGGCGCCGCTGGCTCCCTTCAGCGCATGGGCAGCAAATTTCCACTCGGCCGCGGTTGCCGCATCGTCAAGACGCTGCAGCGTGACCGGCAGCTGGGCCAGGAACAGCCCCAGCACCTCCACTGCAAGCTGTTGATCATGCATGGTATTGTGCTCAAGATCGAGGCGGTCGAACACCGCGCTGCCGGCGCCGGGCTTGAGCTTTGCATTGGCCATGACGGAGACTCCCACACACCCAGCCGCAGCCTACGCGCCGAGCCTGAGCAGATGGTAAAGGAAGCCCGTCCTGTCCGCATTTTCCGCAAATTTTTCAATGTGCCCATGGCCTTTAACCAAATTTTAAATATTCATGTCCGGCAGGCCGATGGCGGGTTCAACCGGCCCTCCCGATGGGCTATGGTAAAGTTTGGGAAACCGCGTACCGATTCCGCCCGGACAGAAAAACCCCGGTTCGGACAATATCGGACGCGGCTGGGGCAGCGCGGCCTCCCAAAGGCGGCCGCTGGTTCGTATTTGTGCGGGAATTGACACATGGCCAACACCACCGACACGCGCCGTTCTGACCGTCGCCAGGCCGACGCCGACGCCATAAGGCGCGAGGCGCCGAGGCTGCCGGGTGAGCCGGTCAAGGGCCGCCCCGCCAACGAGAACGATCCCGGCACCGCCATGCTGCTGGCCAAGATGCGCCGGCGGCCGTCCTTCTCGCCTTATGCGCTGGTGGCGGTGATCCTCACCGCGCTGTGGGCCGGCGGCTGGTTCTTCGCCAATTCCGGCGCATTCGGCGGCGGCGCCAATGCCGCAGCGGCGCTGCAGGCGCTGGCCCTCCTCCTCGTGCCCGCGGCCGTGATCTGGATCGGCGCCTTCACCCTGTGGCGCGCGGCTGACATGCGCCAGGTGTCGGAAGCCCTGTTCCAGTCCGCCATGCGCCTCGTCCGCCCGCAGGACATCGCCACCGAGGGCCTTACCACCATTGCCCAGGCGGTGCGTTCCGAGGTCGATCTCCTGGTCGGCGGCGTCGAGCATGCCGTGCAGCGCGCGGCGGTGCTGGAGGAGATCGTGCACAAGGAAATCGCCGCCATCGAGCGCGCCTTCGGCGGCAACGAGGAGCGGATCCGCAATCTTGTGGCTGGCATCGAAAACCAGCGCTCGGCGCTGCACCAGGCCGCACTGCTCATCTCGAACGACACCAACCCGCTGATCACCAGGCTCGAGAACAACACCAAGAACCTCGACGGCATCATGATGGCCGCGCAGGACACGCTGGGCCGGCTCGAGGGCGGCCTGCGCGAGATCTCGGGCTCGATCGTCAACGCCATGGAGGACATGGCCGGCCGCGCCAGCGCCGCGGGCTCCGAAGTCTCGCTGCAGACGGCCCACATGGAGGATGTCTCGACCCTGATGCTGGGCCAGCTGCGCGACTTTTCGCGGCAGGTGGGCGGCCACATCGAGCAGATGAGAATAGCCTATACGGCGCTGAACACCGAGACGGTGGATTTCAGCCGCAACGTGCAGGACATGGAATCGAATGTGACGGGCCTCGTGCGCAACGCAGTCGATTCGCTCGCCGCCGTTCACGAGGACATTTCGCGCGTCATCGAGCGCTCGAGCGTCGCCTCGGCCGACCAGATCCGCCAGCAGGTGGCGGAACTCGCCGAGGTCGTGCAGACCACCGGCAGCAATCTCGGCTTCCACCTCAAGTCCGTCGCCGAGGACGTCACCGGCAATGTCGAGCGCGTCAGCTTCGAAACCTCGCGGCTCCTGGAACAGAGCCGCGCCATGGTCACCCAGGGCATGCAGACGGTCGCCACCGACTATATCGAGCGCGTCGCGCAGTCGCGCGCCGAGCTCATCACCTATCTCGACCAGTCGGCGTCGGGCGTTGCCGCCGCGGTCGGCGAGGCGACCGAATCGGCCGCCAGCCGCCTCGACGCGGCGGGCACGCAGTTCCTCACCGGCCTCGACCAGACCTCGGCGGCGCTCCTCGAGGAGCTGGGCTCGATGAGCACCGGCGTCTCCGGCCGCATCGAGCAGACCACCGGCCGCCTGATCGGCGAGATCGGCAACCGCGCCGAAACCATTATCGCCAGGCTCGACGATTCGGCGGGCGGCGTGTTCTCCCGCCTCGACGAGCAGGCCGGCCTCATCTCGACCCGCGTGGAGGAAACCGCCACCCGCCTTCTCTACGCCATCGAGGACCGCACCGCGGCGGCCGCCGCGCGCGTCGGCGAGGCCTCGGGCCAGGTTCTGGCGGCGCTGGACCAGCAGAACCTCGACTCGGCCGGTCGCGTCACCGAATCCGCCGCCCGCGTCGAAATGGCCATCGCCCGCGCCACCGATGAGTTCACCGCCCGCATCGCCGCCTCGCAGGACGGCATCGTGTCGCGCGTCGACGACGCCGTCTCGGCGGCGCTCGCCCGCCTGGAGGACACTTCGGCGGAACTCCGTGCACTGATAAACCAGTCGAGCGGCGATGTGCTGAACCAGCTCGGCGGCCGCACCCGCGACATGCTGGACCAGCTCGACAACGTGCTCGGCGCCGCCAACACGAGGCTCACCGAGGCCGCCACCGCCTTCCACACCGTCATCGGCCAGACCAGTGACAAGCTGGAGGACCGCATCGGCGTTTCGGGCGAGGCGCTCAGCGCCCTCATGACCACCGCCGTCGAGACCGCCCGCTCGCGCATCGACGAGGCCTCGGGCCTGTTCCACTCGATCGTCGAGCAGGCGACCGGCAACATGGAATCCCGCCTCGGCACCTCGACCACGCTGATCGAGGACCAGGTGTCGCGCGCCATCGCCGCCGCCACGGGCCGCCTCGACGACACCACCCGCATGTTCCAGGAGCTGATCGGCGCCGCCTCGGAGCAAATCGAGCGCCGGGTGGACGGCGCGGCCGAGCGCTACTACGGCCAGATCGAAACCTCGGTCAGCGCCGCCACGGGCTCGCTCGACCAAGCCAACAAGACCTTCCAGGACGTCATCACCGGCACCGCCGGCGCCGTGGTCGCGCAGATCGGCATCGCAACGCGCGAAATCGTCGGATCGGTCGAGACCACCGTGACCGAGGCCTTCGGCCGCTTCGAGACGTCCGCCACCTCCTTCCAGGCGCTCGTAGCAGGCTCGGCGGACGATCTCGAGCAGAAGGTCGATGGCGCGGCGGAACGCCTCTTCGTGCGGATCGCGGAGACCGCAGCGCAGGTCACGAACCAGATCGACGACGTCAACGAGCGCGTCTCCAGCCGCCTCGGCGAAACGGCGGGCAGCGCCACGGCGCGCATCGAGACCGCGGCGCGCGGCATCAACGAGCTGATGACGCAGACCAGCGCCACTGTCGCCGCCCACCTCAAGGACACCGCCGGGATCGTCAACCGCGAAATGGCCGAATCGGGCGTGGCGCTGGCCGAGCGCATCGAGAATTCGGGCGGCCAGGTCACCGACAAACTGATCACCGTGTCCGACAGCTTCACCCACAATCTGGCCCGCGCCCGCGAGGACCTGCTGACTATGATCACCACCTCGTCCGAGGACGTGACCAAGCGCCTCGCCGACACGACGATGCAGCTCTATGCGAAGCTCGACGGCACCACGAGTTCGATGACGGGCCAGCTGGAGCAGACGGCCACCAAGCTCTACACTAGGCTCGACCAGGTATCGGCCCACATGTCGGGGGAGCTGGAGAACACCGCCCAGCGCATCACCGACTATATCTCGACGTCCGCCGGCGATGCGGTGACCAAGGTCGCCTCGGTCACCGACCGGCTCACCACGCAGATAGACAATTCCTCCCAGCAGCTGGGCCAGCTCATCGACCACACCTCGGAGCGCCTGGGCAGCCAGCTCGACCAGGCGGCAACCGATCTCTCGGCGCTGTTCGGCAACTCGACCGAGACGCTCACCCGCCGCCTTGACGAGACCTCCTCGCATCTCTCGGAGATCTTCACCACCAATACCGGTATGATCAACAGCCAGCTCGAGGAGACCTCGGCAAAGCTGCAGGACCTGTTCGCCAGCAACACCGGCAAGATTTCGGAGGAGCTGGGCGAAACCTCGGAGCGGCTGTCGAACCTGTTCTCGGCCAATGCCGAGCGCCTCAGCGAGACGCTGGACACGACATGGAACAGCTTCTCGGGCCTGTTCAACGACAAGACGGAGGCCCTGACCGAGCAGCTCGACCGCACCTCGGCGGACCTGAACGAGCTGTTCATCGCGAACACCCGCATGATGGCGCAGCAAATTGACCAGACGGCGACCGAGATGACCGGCAGCTTCTCGGAGACCGCGATGCGCGTCACCCAGCAAGTGAGCGACGTCAACCGCGTCATGGCGCAGCGCCTCAGCGATGCCTCTGCCGAGGTCACCTCGCAGCTCGACAGCGCCGGCACATCCATGCTGGCCCGCATCGAAAAGACCGCGGAGGTCCTCCGCCAGCGCTTCGACAATTCGACCGGCATGCTGGAGCGCGTCACCGGCGAGCTCAACGACAAGCTGGACGGCACGGGCCTGCGCTTCGCAGACATTCTCGACCAGGCGTCGAGCGCCATCCTCGCCGATCTCGGCAAGGCCAGCCAGTCGCTCAGCCAGGAACTGGGCTCCACCACGGCGGAGATCACCAGCCGCATCGCGCGGGATTCGAGCGAGCTCTCGTCCCGCGTCGAGCAGGCGGCGCGCGATCTCGAGCAGGTTTCGGCCACCACCGCGGCCAAGCTCGAGGACGCCAACCGCAAATTCGCCAAGCACGTGGAAACCGCCACGAGCTTCCTGGCCGAACAGCTGGCAAGCGCTGCGAGCGCCATGGACGAGCGGCTGGAGACCGTGGCGGACGGCCTCACAGGCCGCCTCGAGGGCACCTCCACCCGGGTCTCCGAGCGCCTCGACGACGCCGCCACCTTGGTGCAGCGCTCGATCGAACGTTTCAATGGCGAAATCGAACGCGTGCTCGCCGACAGGAAGCAGGCGCTCGAAATCCTGGTGGCGAATGCCGCCACCCAGACCCGCGACATCGACAAGGTCATGGGCAGCTACATGACCCTCATCGAGGAATCGCTCACCGCCTCCGAGGCCAAGGCGCGCGACATCGGCCGCATCGTCGCCGAGCAGTCGGCGCTCGCCACCCGCAACCTCGAGGAGGAGATCGAGCGGCTGGCGGAAACCTCCGGCGGCCAGATCGCCCAGGCTGTGCGCGTGCTGCGCGACCAGCACGAGCGCGCCATGGCGGCGATGAACGAGATGCTCTCCTCCACCGCCACCGACTTCCAGCAGACCGCGCAGGACATGCGCCTCACCGCCCAGCAGGTGGTGAAGGACATCGACACGGCTCGGAACGATCTGCTCCGTGCACTGACGGACCTGCCCGAGGAGACACGCTCCAACGCCGACGCGATGCGCCGCGTGGTGGCCGACCAGATCGGCGCCCTGGCGGCCCTCGCCGACGTGGTGAAGCGCCAGGCCGGCGCGCTGGACGTCTCGGGCCCGGGCGCCGCCGCGATCGGCCGCGGCAAGCCGCTCACGAAGAACTGACGCGCCGGCGGAAACTCCGGTGCGCCTGACGATCGCCGAGGAGCGCTGGCCCATCGCCGGCAGCTTCACCATCTCGCGCGGCAGCAAGACCGAGGCCCATGTGGTGACGGTGACGCTCGAAGACGGCGGCGTCGCCGGCCGCGGCGAATGCGTGCCCTATCCGCGCTACGCGGAAACCGTGCCGCAGACGATGGCCGCGCTCGACGCCGCACGCGGCCGCATCGAGGCCGGCATGGCGCGGGGCGACATCGCTTCGATCGTCGCGCCCCGCGCCGCCCGCAACGCTCTCGACTGCGCGCTGTGGGACTTGCAAGCCCGGAAGGCGGGACAGCCAGTCTGGCGGCTCGCGGGCCTTCCCGAACCAAAGCCCGCCGTCACCGCCTATACGCTGAGCCTCGACACGCCCGAAGCCATGGGCGAAGCAGCGGCAAAGGCGGCGGAGCGCCCCCTCCTCAAGCTCAAACTGGGCCGCGAGGGCGATGCCGAACGGCTGAAACTGATCCGCCGGAACGCGCCGTCGAGCCGCCTCATCGTCGATGCCAATGAAGGCTGGAGCCCCGGCAATCTGGGCGCGATGCTCGCCGCCTGCGCCGATGCGGGTGTCGAACTCGTCGAACAGCCGCTGCCCGCGGACAATGACGATGCGCTGCTTGGCCTCCCCCGCGCCGTCACCGTTTGCGCCGATGAATCGGCGCATGGTCTTGACACGCTCGACCGGCTCATCGGCAAATACGATGCGATCAACATCAAGCTTGACAAGACCGGCGGCCTGACGCCCGCCATCGCGCTGGCGCGTGCCGCGCGTGAGCGCGGCCTTGGCATCATGGTGGGCTGCATGCTGGCCACCTCGCTCGCCATGGCCCCGGCCTTCCTGCTCGCGCCCCTCGCCGAGGTCATCGACCTCGACGGACCCCTGCTGCTGAAGCAGGACCGCTCGCCCGGGATCCGCTTCGACGGCAGCCTCATGCAGCCGCCGCCGCCGGCCCTCTGGGGCTGATCGCCTTCAGCACCAAGGCCAGAGCGAAGGCCACGCCCGAGATCGCCGCCATGACGAGGAAGGCGCCGCCGCCCAGCCCGGCATAGAGCGCGCCCGAGGCCCACATGGCGCCCGACAGCAGCACACCGCTGGAGAGCACCGCGAACATGCCCTGGGCCGTGTTGCGCATATTGGCCGGCACGCGCTCCCGGATATAATGCATGGTGCCGAGATGCGTGAGCCCGAAGGATCCCGCGTGCAGCGTCTGGACGAGAAACAGAATGCCAAGCGGCGGCGCCAGCGCCGTGACCATCCAGCGCAGCGTGGCGATGCCCGTGCCCAGCATGATGAGCCGCACCGCGCCGAAAGCTTTATAAAAGCGGTTGGAGAAGGCGAACATCACGACCTCCGCCATCACGCTCGCCGCCCACAACATGCCGATCACCGGCTTCGAAAGCCCAAGCGATTCGAAATAGACCGAGCCGAAGGCATAGAGAAAGCCGTGGCTTGCCTGCCCCAGCCCCGCCGCCAGCATGAACATGAGGAAGCTCGCGGCACTCACCACAGCGAGGAAAGCCGGCAGACCGATTGGCTCCGCCCTGGCCGCCGCGCGCACCGCCTTGTCGGCGGGCAGCAGCAGGCTCGCCAGCGCGCCCAGCGCCTGGGCGCAGGCGATAAGCAGGATCACCGACCCAATGGGAATCGCCTCCAGCAGCATGCCCGCGCCGAGGCTCCCCGTCAGGAAGCTGAGCGAGGCCCAGAGCCGGATACGGCCATAGTCGATACCGAAATGGGCGCTGCCCTCCACCGCCAGCGTCTCGGTCAGCGGCACGATGGGGGCGAGCAGCGCCGCCGCCAGCATGCCGGTGACCAGGATCGGCCAGAAGCCGGTCATGGCGGAGAGCAGGAAATAGGCCGCGGTGGAGCCGAAGGCGCAGGCGACGATCACCGCCCGGCGGCGCTGGGTGAGGTCGGCGATGAAGGTGCCGAGCGGGATCCCCAGGATGCGCACCCCCATCATCAGCGCCACCACCAGCGCAACCTGCTGGTCAGGCAACCCCCGGTCCTTCAGCCAGAGCGGCAGGAAGGGCAGCTGAATGCCGCTGCCGAGGAACAGCACGGCATTGAACAGCGAAAGCCTGAGGCTGAAGTTGCGGGAGGGCATGGTTTGCTGCGGTTTCGGTTGAACCCGCGTCTAAACGAAAGATTCACCACTCGCCACGATTATGAAGGACAGTGTTGCCCTGTGGCTGGCGCAGGGGATGGGGCATGTCCGCCCCGGACAGTTTGTGTGAGTGGAGTTGCGTATGCCGCCCAGAGAAGTGCCGCCGCGCGTCCGGCCGGCCCGGCTTGAACCCGGGGACTTCGACGATATCCGCGAGGCGGTGATGGAAACCCCGCGCGGCCGCTGGTTCCTCGACGAATTCTCGGCCAGGCTGCGCCGGGCGGAAGCATCCGGCCTTCAGGAAAGCATACGGCGGCTCGAAACCGCCATCGCGTCGAACCATGACGAGGTCATGGCGCGCCTCGCCAGCGTGCTGAACGAAGAGCCGGAAGACAGGCGCGCCGCCGTCCCCATCGAGGCCGAACCGGCCCTCGCCCCCCGCCACATGAAATATTTCCGCGCCGACGAAGATGTTTTCGAGCCGGCGCCGGAGGCCGCCATCGCCCAGGCGCCGCGCCTCGTCGATATTCTGCCGCCGGAGCCCGCCGCTCAGGCGATGCGCCGCCGCATCATTATCACCCGGCGCAAGCCCGGCGAAGCCTTCGACGTGCCGCTGGCGGATGAGTTGCCGAAAGCCTCCTGATCCTCAGATCTCGCGATTCAAGATCCGCGCATAAAGGCCGGGGTCGCAATTGCCGCCCGAGGCGATGACGCCGATCGCCTTGCCCCTGGCCGCGATCTTGCCCGACAGCACCGCGGCGAGCGCCACCGCACCTCCCGGCTCCAGCACGATCTTCAGCACCCCGAAGGCGAAGCGCACGGCCTCCGCCGCTTCGGCGTCCGTCACGGCGAGGCCCTCGCCCAGCAAGCGCCTGTTGATGGCGAAGGTCATCTCACCCGGCGCGGGCGACAGCAGCGCATCGCAGATCGAGCCCGAGGGTTTCGGGTTCGTCTCGATCCTGCCGCTCGCCAGCGAACGCGCATAATCGTCGAAGCCCGCGGGCTCCACCGAATGCACCCTGGCGCCGGGCTGGAGTTGTTCCATGGCCAGCGCCACGCCCGCGGTGAGGCCGCCGCCCGAGCAGCACACCAGAACGCCGTCAAGCCGGATGCCGCGGTCATTCGCCTCTCTGGCGAGTTCGAGGCCGGCCGTGCCCTGCCCCGCAATAATGTCGGCATGCTCGAAGGGCGGCACCATGACCGCGTGGCGCTCCGTCCTGTAGCGCTCGGCGATCGCCTCGCGCGATTGCGTCGCGCGGTCATAGGTCACCACCTCGGCGCCATAGGAGCGGGTGTTTTCCTGCTTGATCGCCGGCGTGTCCGCCGGCATCACGATGAGTGCCGGCAGACCCTTGATCTTGGCGGCGGCAGCCACGCCCTGCGCATGGTTGCCGGAGGAATAGGCGACGACGCCGCCCTTCGCCTTACTGGCGTCGAGCCTCGAGATCATGTTCCACGCGCCGCGGAACTTGAAGGAGCCCGTGCGCTGCAGGCATTCGGCCTTGATCAGGATCCGCCCGCCGGTCAGCGCATTGAGCTTCGGGCTCTCGAGCACGGGTGTCCTTACGGCAAATCCCTCGATGCGCCGCGCCGCCTTCTCGATGTCCCTGAACTCCGGCAGCATGTGACCCCACGTATGTCTCTCCCGTTCCGAGCATAGCCGAGGCCGGGGCGGATTTGCTAGAAGCGGAAAGCAAACCTGGGAAATGAAATGACCCGCGATCCCCGCTACGATATTCTCTTTGAGTCCGTCCGCATCGGCCCCGTCACGGCGCGGAACCGCTTCTACCAGGTGCCGCACTGCAACGGCATGGGCTATCGCGATGCCTCGGCGCTGGCCGCCATGCGCCGCATGAAGGCGGAAGGCGGCTGCCCCATTCCTGCCGAACAAGACCTTTATAAGATTCCCAGACGGGACTGGACTTTGCAGGTTTAAGCCGCCATTTACCCAATTCGCCGAGTGTAAAAGCACCTATTTCAAGGGGATTTCACGAGTGTTGTCGCGTCGCGCCCTCAGCCGCAGCCTTCTCGCCATGGGCAGTCTCCTCGCCCTGGGCACGGTGGCGCTTGCCCAGCAACAGGTGCAGACGGGCTCGCTCGCAACGCCCGCCCCCGCCAAGGCGAAGCCCGACAAGTCACCCAAGGCCGGCAGCCTTGCCACCCAGACGGAGATCGTCGCGGGCCAGGACCAGCAGCCAATGCTGGGCGCCAACTCCGTCTCCGCCATGCAAGGCGCGATTTCGATATACGAGGAGATCGTGGCGGGCGGCGGCTGGGAAGAGCTTGAAACCCGCACCCTCAAGAAGGGAGCCAAGGGCCAGGCCGTGATCGCGCTGCGCCAGCGCCTGATCCGCGAGAATTATCTCCCCTTCGACTCGCTATCCTCCGAGACGGCCGCCGTCTTCGATGACGAGATGGTGGATGCGGTGAAGGCCTTCCAGACCAACCATGGCATCCTGCCCTCGGGCATCGCGGCCGAAAAGACGCTCGCCGAACTGAACGTGCCCGCCGAGACCCGCCTTGGCATGCTGCGCGAGAACCTCACCCGCGTCGAGGCCTATGCCCAGGACCTGACCGGCGACTTCGCCATCCTCGTCAACATTCCGGCAGCCCAGCTCGAGACGGTCGAATACGGCCATGTCTATTCGCGCCACAACATCGTGGTGGGCAAACTCGACCGGCCCTCGCCCACGCTCGTCTCCAAGGTGAGCGACATCAACTTCAATCCCTACTGGAAGATCCCGGCCTCCATCGTCGAGAAGGACATCGTCCCCAAGTACATGGCGGACCCAAGCTATCTCCAGCAGATGAATATCCGCATCTTCGACGGCGTCGAAGGCCCCGAGGTCGATCCCGCGATCATCGACTGGACCACCACGCCGCCGGAACGTTATTTCTTCCGCCAGGAGCCGGGGCCGCACAACTCGCTGGGGTCGGTGAAAATCAACTTCCCCAACAAGTTCATGGTCTACATGCACGACACGCCGCACCGCGAGCTGTTCGGCCGCAACGTGCGCTTCGAAAGCTCGGGCTGCGTGCGCATCGACCAGGTGCAGACGGTGGTGACGTGGATCCTCGACCGCACCCAGGCGCCGCTGGACGGGCCCACCTACGAGGCCCTCATCAACTCCACCGAACAATACGAGCAGCCGGTCGACAACGGCCCCGACGTGCGCTGGATGTATCTCACCGCCTGGGCCACCGACGACGGCCGCGTGAACTTCCGTCCCGACGTCTACGGCCTCGAGGGCACGGATTTCATCTTTGGCCAGCCGCAGCCCAGGACGTATTGAGGTCACGCCAGACCGGCGCGCAGCAGGGCGAAGGCGATCGCCCACATCACCAATCCGATCAGCACTTCGAGCGCCACCCAGGCGCGCGGGCTGGTGAACACCGGGGCCAGCAGCCGTGCGCCAAAGCCGAGCGCCGTGAAAAAGACCAGCGAGGCAATTGCAGCCCCCGCGCCGAACAGCACGTCAAACGGCGCATACTGCGCGGCAATCGAGCCAAGCAGCACCACCGTATCGATATAGACATGCGGGTTGGCCCAGGTGAGCAGCAGGCAGGTCATGGCCACGCGATAGGCAGAACTTGCCTCCACGGCGGACGGCTGCAAGCTTTCGCCACCTCTCAACGCAGCCCGAAAACGCAACGCGCCGTAGCAGATCAGGAACGCCGCACCCACCCAGCGCATGACTTCGCTCAATCCCGGGATCGAGGGCAGCAAGGCTCCGAGAAAGGTGACCCCGGCCATGATGAGCAAGCCATCCGACACCACGCAGATCGCCACGACGAGCCCCACATGCTCGCGCCGCAACCCCTGCCGCAGCACGAAGGCATTCTGAGCGCCGATCGCCAGGATGAGACTGAACCCCGTGAGAAAGCCGGCAATGAGGGCGGTGAGGATGGCTCCACATACGGTGAGACTCTGCAGCAAGAAAGCCCAAACCGCACGAAACGGCGCTAAGGACTTCCGATAATGCGCTGTGAGTTTTCCAAGCCTTGCGGTGCAAACAGCACCGCTCTACCCTCAATGCAAAACAACACGGGACCCTCCGATGACCCGCAGCTACTACGCCCCGCATGGCGGCCTGCCGCCGCAGACCGAGCTCTTGACCGGACGCGCCGTATTCACCGAGGCCTATGCGGTGATCCCCAGGGGCGTGATGCGCGATATCGTGACCAGCGTGCTGCCCTTCTGGGACAACACGCGCGCCTGGGTGATTGCCCGGCCGCTGTCGGGCTTTGCCGAGACCTTTTCGCAATACATTATGGAAGTCGCCCCCGGCGGCGGCAGCGACAAGCCGGAACTGGCGCCGGAGGCCGAGGGCGTGCTCTTCGTGGTCGAGGGTGAGATGACGCTTACGCTGGAGGGCGCGGCGCATCGGCTCACGGCCGGCGGCTATGCCTATCTCCCACCGGGCGCAAACTGGACGCTGAAGAACCGCAGCGCCGCGCCGCTGCGCTTCCACTGGGTGCGCAAGGCCTATGAGGCGGTGGACGGCATCCCGCGCCCGGAGGCCTTCGTCACGTCGGACGAGGAGGTGAAGCCCATTGCCATGCCCGGCACCGAGGGCAAGTGGGCGACCACGCGCTTCGTCGACCCCAGCGACGTGCGCCATGACATGCATGTCAACATCGTCACCTTCGAGCCGGGTGCGGTCATCCCCTTCGCCGAGACGCATGTGATGGAGCACGGCCTCTATGTGCTCGAGGGCAAGGCCGTCTACCGCCTGAACCGTGACTGGGTGGAGGTGGAGGCGGGCGACTTCATGTGGCTCAGGGCCTTTTGCCCGCAGGCCTGTTACGCCGGCGGACCGGGGCGCTTCCGCTACCTGCTCTACAAGGACGTGAACCGCCACATGAAGCTGAAGAGCCCGTTTGCACCCTGAGCATGGGTAACGGCGGTGAAGTCTTGGCGCTGACGTGGCATAAGGGGCGCTGTCGAACGAGGCTCCACCGGCATGTCCATCCAGAGTGTATCGCCCGCTTCCCAGCCCAAGCCGCGGGGCGCGAGCTTCGCCGAACTCTTCACGCCGAAACTGGTGACGGTGCTGCGCGAAGGCTACACGCTAAAGAACTTGCGCAGCGACGCGGTCTCGGGCCTCACGGTCGCCATCGTGGCGCTGCCGCTCTCCATGGCGATCGCCATCGCGTCGGGCGCCACACCGGCGCAGGGGCTCTACACGGCGGCGGTGGGCGGCTTTCTGGTCTCGCTGCTCGGCGGCTCGCGTTTCCAGATCGGCGGGCCCGCGGGCGCCTTCATCGTGCTGGTCTCCGCCACCGTGGCGCAGCACGGCATGGACGGGCTGATCCTCGCCACTTTCCTCTCAGGTCTTCTCCTTGCCGCGGTGGGCTTCCTGCGGCTCGGCACCTTCATCAAGTTTATTCCCTTTCCGGTCACCGTGGGCTTCACCGCCGGCATTGCCGTCATCATCTTCTCCAGCCAGGTGAAGGACCTCCTGGGCCTCACCCTCTCCGTGCCGGAACCGGGGCCGCTGCTGCAGAAACTTCCGGTGCTGTGGACCGCGCTGCCCACCATATCGCCCTGGGCTATGGCCCTGTCCTTCGGCGCCGCGGCGATCATCATCGGCCTCAAGAAGGTCAGGCCGCACTGGCCGGGCATGCTGATCGCGGTGGCCATCGCCGCCTTCGTCACCTGGAAGTTCCAACTTAACGTCACCACCATCGGCTCGAAGTTCGGCGGCATACCCTCAACACTGCCGGCGCCGGCCCTGCCCGCGCTCTCGCTGGCGAAGGTCATCGAGGTGCTGCCCGCAGCCCTGTCCTTCACGCTGCTGGGCGCCATCGAGTCGCTGCTCTCGGCGGTCGTGGCCGATGGCATGACGGGCCGCCGCCACCGCTCCAACTGCGAACTGGTGGCGCAGGGCGCGGCCAACATCGGCTCCGCCCTGTTCGGCGGCTTCTGCGTCACCGGCACCATCGCCCGCACGGCAACCAACGTGCGCTCCGGCGCGCATGGCCCCGTCTCCGGCATGCTGCATGCGGCGTTCATCCTGATCTTCATGGCGGTGGCCGCGCCGCTGGCGGCCTTTATCCCGCTTGCCTCGCTCGCCGGCGTGCTGGCCGTCGTGTCATGGAACATGATCGAGAAGCCGGCGATCGCGGTGCTCGTCCGCTCCGGCTGGGGCGATGTGGCGGTGCTGGCCGCCACCTTCTTCCTCACCATCTTCCGCGACCTCACCGAGGCAATTGTGGTGGGCTTCGCGCTCGGCTCTGTTCTCTTCATCCACCGCATGTCCAAGGCCACCGCGGTCGAAACCCGGACGCCCTTCGTCGGCGAGGACGTGGCGGATTCGAGCCTGCCGCGCGGCGGCTATGACGAGGCGCTGGAGGCCAATCCCGAACTCGTGGTCTATCGCATCACCGGCGCCTTCTTCTTCGGCGCCGCGGCCTCCATCGCCGCGGTGCTGGACCGCATCCAGGACACGCACAAGGCGCTGATCGTCGATTTCGCCGCCGTGCCCTTCCTCGATTCGACCGGCGCCAATGTCATGGAAGGCCTGGCCCACAAGGCGGGGAAGCGCGGCGTGAAACTCTTCGTGAGCGCGGCCAACGCCGATGTGCGGCGCAGCCTGCTTACCCATGGCGTGCGCCCGCCCGCGGTGAATTTCGCTGCCACGATCGAGGACGCGCTTGCGCAATACGGCGAGCTTGCCCCGGCGTGACGGCGGAAAGCCCGTGCTCCGTCTTGTTCCAGTGGAAGGGCCTGGTGAAGAACTGCCACAGCGCCAGCCATGCGGCCGCCGACATCAGCATCCAGTAAAGCGGCATGCTGGCCAGCGTACCGCGCCAGCCGTTCAGGCCGCGCCGCATCAGCGCGCGCCGCGTCAGCAGGATCGAGACGCCATAGCCGGCGAGCAGCACCAGCATGTTCAGCCCCGCGAGCAGCATGAACACCACGCCCGCGCCACCGGTCGGCGCCGGATAGAGCACGCAGAGCGCCACCATGGCCAGCATGCACAACGGGTGCAGCAGCACGGAGGCGAAGACGCCCAGTGTCAGCACCTGGGCCGCCCAGAAACCGGAGGGGCCCACCTCGCGCATGAACAGCGCGGGCTCGCGCATGTGGACAAGCCATGTGATCAGGAAGCCTTTGAGCCAGCGGGCGCGCTGCCGCATCCAGTTTCCCAGCCGCGTGTTGGCTTCCTCCTGGGTGACGCTGTCGAGCACTTGCGTGTCATAGCCGAGCCGCGCCAGCCTGAGCCCCAGATCCGCATCCTCGGTGACGTTGTGGGGGTCCCAGGCGCCCACGCTGCGCAGCACATCGACGCGGAAGTGGTTCGAGGTTCCCCCGAGCGGCAGCGGCAGATTGTGGTTGGCCAGCACCGGCAACAGCGCGCCGAACAGCGTTGCATATTCCGCCGTGAACTGCCGCGTCAGCCAGTTCTCCCGCGGATTGTAGAAGGTGAGCTGTGCCTGCAGGCAGGCAAGCCCGCGCGGCGAGGCCGCGAAGCGCTGTGCCGCCTTGAGCAGCTGGCCGGGGTCGGGAATGTCCTCCGCGTCATAGATGGTGAGCAGTTCGCCGCGGCAAAACTGCAGCGCATAGTTCAGCGCGCGCGGCTTGGTTTGCGGCAGGCCGCAGGGCACCACGATCACCTCGATGTGCGGCGCCAGCGTCAGCGCCGCCACGGCGCGCTGCATCGGGATGTCCTCCTCCTCGAGGATCAGCTTGATGTCGAGCAGCTCCGCCGGGTAGCGCAGATCGCCCAGCGCTCCCACCAGCTGCGGCAGAACCGAAATCTCGCGGAACAGCGGCACCAGCACGGAATAGACGGGGAGGTCATCCTCGGCGATGTCACGCAGCGGCGGCTCGGGCTGTTTCACCGGCGGCAACAGGCACAGGATGCGCAGCAAGACGACGCTCAGGAAGAACAGCCCGCTGACGGCGGAGAGCGCGGCGATGGACAGCACGCCGGGCAGCAGCAGAAACGCCAGAACGCACAGCGCCGCCAGCACGGCGAAAACCAGCACCTGCACGCTTCTCACCCCGCCGCGGGCGGAGAACATGGGCCAGCGGCGGGCCAGCCCGGCGGTTGCCTCGTGCAGCAGCAGCCTCCGGTGCACGGCGCGCGCCGCGGCCAGGAAATCTGCCGGCTCGCCATAGCCGATGATGCCGAGGCCGCGGGCCCGCGCCTCGCGCAGCGCCTGCCTGCCGCAGGCGGCATGGAGCACAACGCCCGGCAGGCTCACTGCGCGTATGATGCGGGTGCGCAGCGCCTCCTCAAGGTCCTCCTTCGGCAGGCGGCGGATCAGGTCGCAAAGGGCGGGGATGCTCAGACGGGGCAAGACTTCGCCCGCGCCCCCGGTTATGGTGAGGGGTGCTGCGGGAGACTCGCCAAAACCTTGGGGATCGTGTTCCGACAGCACCGCCTGCACCTGCCAATAGCTGAGTAATGCGACATAGCGTCAAGTTTTCTACCACCTGCCGGATGTTTTTCGGGCTTCTTTTGCTATCTTCGATTGCAGAAGCGCGAGACAAGGTGCCTGCCGCCCTCCAGGCGCCGCTTTTCCGCAACCCTGAGGAACAGGTCCGGCCAAGGCTGCCGGATAAACTCTCCGTCAGGCTCGTCGCCGACGAGGATTTCGCACCCTTCAGCTTCCGCTCCCGCACTGGCTCGCCCGCCGGCATCTCGGTCGAGATTGCCATTGCCGCCTGCGAGGAGGCGCGGCTGGCTTGCACCGTTGAGGTGCGGCCCTTTGCCGAAATCCTGCCCGCCCTGCAGCGCGGCGAGGCGGATGTGGCGGTGACCGGACCGCGGCTGGACGCCAAGACGCTCGCCGCCGCCCGCATGACCAGGCCCTATTTCCGCCTCATGGGGCGCTTTGCCGTGAACGCTGCCAGCACGCTGGATGTGGCCTCCGCCGCCAGCCTCGCCGGACGCCGTGTCGGCGTCGTCAAGGACACGGTGCATGCCCGCTGGCTTGCCGCTTATTATGCCTCGTCCCGCATCGCAACCTTTGACGACCTCGCCAAGGCTGGCGCAGCACTCAAGGCGAGTGAGGTCGATGCGATTTTCGGAGACAATCTGCAGGTCATCTACTGGGTGGCAGGCGAGGCCGCGGCCGATTGCTGCCGGCTGCTGGGCGGGGCCTATTCCGACTTCGACTATTTCAGCCGCAACCTCGCCTTCCTGGTGCGGAGCGACAGGCCGGAACTGGCGCAGGCCCTCGACTACGGCCTCGACAAGGCGCAGTCGGCCGGCGCCACCGCCAAGATCCTCCGCACTTACGTTCCGCTCGACCCCTGGTGAGCCAGCGCCTCCGCGTCGCGGCCCCTCTGGCTCGCAAGCGGGCCGCCACGCGCCGCCTCCGCCGAGAGATAAGCGAGAATCGACGTCACCAACCCCGGCCCCTGATAGACCAGCGCGGAATAAAGCTGCACCAGACTCGCGCCGGCGCGGATTTTCAGCAGCGCCGAGGCCCCGTCATGCACGCCACCCACGCCGATGAGCGGCACCTCGCCCCGGGTGAGCACAAACATGCGCGCCAGCTGGCGCGTGGACAGCGGCAGCAGCGGCCGGCCGGACAGCCCGCCCTGCTCCTGCGCATGGGGCGAGCACAGGCCTTCGCGCGACAGCGTGGTGTTGGACACGATGATGCCATCGACCGCCCCGCCGGCGCAGGCCGACGCGATGTCCTGCAATTCGTCCTCGCGCAGGTCGGGCGCGATCTTCAGCAGCATGGGGGGCTTTCGCGCCTGCCTGGCGCGCTCGGCGTTGAGCCGCGCCAGCAGCTGCTCCAGCTCTGCCCGCGATTGCAGCCCGCGCAGGCCCGGCGTGTTGGGAGACGAGATGTTGACGGTGAAATAGGAGGCGAGATGCGCAAAGGCCGCGATGCCCTGCACATAGTCGCCGATCCGGTCACTTGAGTCCCTGTTGGCCCCGATATTGACTCCAACGATGCCGCCGCGCGCCTGCCGCGCCGCAAGCCGCCTGAGCGCAGCTGAATGGCCCTCGTTGTTGAAACCCATGCGATTGATCACCGCGCCGTCCTCCGGCAGCCGGAACAGCCGCGGCCGCGGGTTGCCCGGCTGCGGCTTCGGCGTCACCGTGCCGATTTCGGTGAAGCCGAAGCCCAGCGCCAGCACGGCGTCCGGCGCCTCGGCATTCTTGTCGAAACCCGCCGCCAGCCCCAGCGGATTGGGAAAACCGAGCCCGAAGGCCTCGACCGCCAGGGCGGGGTTGGCCAGGGGGGCGTGTCCCATCGGCAGGCGCGAGAGGGCGCGAATCGTCAGCCCATGCGCCGTCTCCGCATCAAGCGCATGAAGCAAAGGGCGGGCCAGGGAAAAGCCCAGCGCCGCAAGCTTCATGCCGCACCTGCAGGAAAGCGGTGAAGGCCATTCTCCAGCAGCAGCGCGTCTTCGGACACCGCCAGCGCCGGATCGATCGTGCCATAGACATGGGGGAACAGGTCCCCCCCGCGGGAGGGCTCCCATGTCAGCCCGGCCAAGTCCTCCTCGCGGAAGCCCACCAGCACCAGGTCCTCCTGCCCGGGGAAATGCCGGGCCGCCGTCTCGCGCATCTGGGCCGCGGTCGAGAGGTGAATGAAACCGTCCCTGTGGTCGGCGGCGGAACCTTCGAACCGGCCGCGGGTCCGCGCCTCCCGCCACAGAGGCGCGGGAAGGATTTTATACAGGATTCGCATGGCCGGGAACCTTAAGCCCGCGAATGCATCTGGACAATCGGCGCAACACAAGGTATAGCTTCCTACAATTATGAAGTTTACTCCCAACCGGAGGGCAATATGCTCACACATAAGCAGGTCTGGAACGCCATTGACACGATTGCCGAGCGCTATGGCTTCTCGGCCTCGGGTCTCGCCAAGAAGTCGGGCCTCGATCCGACCTCGTTCAACCCCTCGAAGCGCAACGGCCCGGATGGCCGGCCGCGCTGGCCCACCATGGAGTCGATTTCGCGGCTCTTGCAGGCCTCCGGCGCCTCGATGGAGGAATTCTCCGAACTGCTGATTGGCCGCCGCGGCCAGCCGCCGAAGCTGCGCCAGATCCCGCTTTTGGGTCTCGCCAAGGCCGGCAAGGGGGGCTTCTTCGATGATTCGGGCTTCCCGTCGGGCTCGGGCTGGGACGAGATCGAGGTGCCGGGCGTCACCGACCCCAATTCCTACGCGCTGGAAATCACGGGTGATTCGATGCTGCCCGTCTACCGCGAGGGCGACATCATCATCCTCTCCCCCTCAGCCGCGGTGCGCAAGGGCGACCGCGTGGTGGTCCGCCTCAATGACGGCCAGGTGATGGCCAAGGTCATGCAGCGCCAGACGTCGAAGACGCTCGAACTCGCATCCTTCAATCCGAATCACGCCACCAAGAACTTCGACATGAAGGACGTGGATTGGATCGCCCGCATCATGTGGGCGAGCCAGTAAAGGGTTTGCCACCCCCTGCACGGTCTGTGCAGGAAATTGGCAAGAAGCGGCAAGGACCGGTGATGGAAGGGGTGCCCTGATCTCCTCCACATTGTGATCTCCGATGCAAATCGAGGATCACCATGACTGATGTTCCAGCAGCCGGCACCCCGCCCCTTCCACGGTCTTTTTCGATTCGCCCCCTGGTGCTGCCGGCGCTGGCGCTGCTGACGGGCATTGCAGCTCAGGCCGGTCTCCCCGGCAGCATCCTTGCTCTGCTTCCGCTGGCGCTGCTGGTGTTGCTGTGCACACCGTTGCGCTGGGCGGAGCGGAATCCTGCCTTCAAGCTGCTGCTGGTGCTGGCGGCAGGCGTGACGATTGCCATCGCCATCGAGCCAGGCCCGCTGAACCTCGCCATGGCCTGGCTCACGCTGGCCATGCTGGCGCTCATGGCGCGGGGCGGCTCCCTGCACAACATGCTGGCAAGCTTTCTGTCGCTGCTTGGACAACTGATCGTCTCACCGGCGGAAAGCGCCAGGGCCGTGGAACGCGGCCGTGCCGCTGCGCGAGCGGCACTGCCCGCCCGGTTCGACCTGCGTATGGCGGTGCTGCCTGCCCTTTCGGTGCTGGTGTTCACCCTGCTCTTCATGACGTCGAACACCGCCTTCGCCGAGGTCATTGCCGCGCTGTTCGATATCAAGATCGACTGGCTGTGGGTCTACTCCGGCATCGTGGCGCTGCTGGTGCTGCAATGCCTCTTCGCCATCACGGTGATCAAAACGTCAACCATCTCATCGGCGGGAGTCCTGGAGGCAGAGGCGCCGTCATGGCATGAAACCCTGTTTTCGCCCGGCACGGTGATCGTCACCCTTGCAGCGCTCAACGGCCTGTTCCTCATCCAGAATCTGCTCGATGCTCAGTACCTTTGGTCCGGCGTGCTGGGCACGCCCGGTAACGGCTACGCCCAATATGCCCAGAAGGGCGCCTTCACGCTGATCATCACCGTGCTGCTCGCCGCAGGCCTGATCATCATCTCGCTATGGCCCGGCTCGCGCACCAATGCCTCACCCGCCGTGCGCCTGCTTGTCTATCTATGGATTTTGCAGAACGGCTTCCTGCTTGCTTCCTGCACGGCGCGGCTGTGGTTCTACGTCGAGGCCTATGGGCTGACGCTGTGGCGGCTCTCGAGCCTGATCTGGATGGGCCTCATCGCCTGCGGCCTCGTTCTGGTGGCGCTGCGCATCGTCCTGAGCCGCAGCAATCTCTGGCTGGTGAATGCCAATCTGACAGCGGGCTTCCTTGTGCTCTGGGCCTCGGGCTTCGCCGACTTCGCGGCGGTGGTTGCAAACCACAATGCAGCCTGGGGCCTGAGAACGGGCCATTATGACACGGCATACATGGCATCGCTGGGACCAAGCGCGCTGCCGGCGCTTCACCGCCTTGCGGACGCATACGCCTCCGGGACGCCCCCGCGGCTCTGGATCGCCGGCGACCACATCGCTCAGCTCACTGAACAGCTGCGGGGACACCAATCGCACTGGCAAACCTGGACCTTGCGCGGCGCGCTCATCGCGTACCGCCTTCCCGACCGCCCGAACGGAGGTATCACGCCTGCCTACTGACTGCCTGCCCGCGCCGAGATCAGCTTCACGGATTGCCCATGAAAAAACAATTCCAGCCAGGAGCCGCAGCATGAAGATCGCACTGTTCACGCCGCAGCTTGCGCCCGAGTTGACCCACCACCTGTTGCGCGATGCCGGCCATGACGTGCGCTTCATCAACGCTGTGACCACGGCGGACATCACGACGGAACTCGGCCGCGATGTTCCCGGCGCGCTGCTCATCGGCCACTCGGGCTCGACTTCGGCTCACCCCGTCGTGCTGGAGGTCTGCGCCGCAGTCCGTGCCCAGTGGCCCAACATCACGATCGTCCATGGCGGCGACTATCCACGCCTTCACTGGGAGAAAATCCTGCGCGAAGCGCCGCAGATCGACATCGCCCTACGATGCCAGTGCAACACGGCGATTTTGACTCTCATGGCCGCACTCGCCGCGCGCCGCCCGCTGGCGAGGGTGCCGGGAATTGCGTTCCGCTGGGCCGCGGAGCCTTTCGCAACCGCGCCTTGCCCCGGCGAGCGGAATCGGGAATGGTTTCGCCATGTCAGAACCAGGCCCCTCACCGGATGGCCAGCGGCCGGCCGCACAGCTCATCCGTGACGAGCTTGCCCGCCGCCGTCTGTCGCGCGCCCAGCTTGCGGCCATGGCGAAGGTCAGCCTGTCGTCGCTGGAAAAACTCCTCTCCGGGCAGAGGACGCCAACGGAACAGACCTTGATCCGCCTGGAGCAGGCGCTGGACATCAAGCTCCGCCATGAGTCAGCAACGCCGGGGCAGGTTGCCCCCGCCTGGCTCGGTTCCTACAGCCGGGCCGCGGTGCAGTGGATGGAGGGCGCCTATCTCACACTCCGCCCCTCATCCTCGGGCAGCGGCAGCATCTATGCCTATGTCACCGAGGTGCAGTGGGACGCGGCGCAAGGCTGCCTCGCCTTCCGCGAGCGGGAGCGGCTGGATGGCGACTATGCCCAGGCGGGCACAGTGTCGGTGCCGCATCAGACGGGCCATGTCTATCTGGTGACGAACCGCCACGGCCAATATCGCATGGCGATCCTGTCACGCCCACTCATCCGGGGCGAAATGTTCGGCATTCTGGCGACGCTGCAAACCGGCCGCGGCTCCCAGCTGCTTCCCGTGGCAGCACCTCTGGCGCTCTTGCCGCTGCAGGGCGGGGAAACGCTGGGCCGCATCGCCGCCGGCATGCCGGACCATGCGGCCTATGCCGCGGTTCTCAGGCGCGCCGTCGATGAGGACTTCGCGCGCCTGCTCACGCCGCCGCCAGTTCCCCCCTGACGGCGCGGGCGATGAGGGCGCGTGTGTTGCCGATGCCGTAAAGCGCCACGAAGGAGCCGAAGCGCGGGCCCTTCTCCTCGCCCAGCAGCACCTGGTAGAGCATGTTGAACCAGCCCTGCCCCACACCCACGGAGCCGTCCTTCTGCGTAGTCTTGTAGGGATCGCGCCGTCCGATGTCGTAGACCTTCTGCTGGATCTCCTCAGGCGCCGCATGTTCCGGCAGAGTGCCCAGCGCGGCCTCGAGGTCGCACAGGGCCGCGGCTTCTTCCTCCGTGGGCGGACGGTATTGCTTCTTGGGCTTCACGAAATCGTCGAAGTATTTTAGCGCATGCTTCGCCAGTAGGTCGAGGCGCGGGTGCGTCTCGGGGCTTAAGTTCGGCTGATAGCGGCGGATGAAACCCCACAGCGCCGACTTGTCGTGCGCATTGGCCACCGCGGCGAGATTGAGCAGCAGCGCGAAGGAAATGCCGCCCTCCTCAGGCGCCGGCGGGTTGCCGCCATGGATGTGCCAGACCGGGTTCATCAGCCGGTCATCAGGCTTGTTCGACTGGCGCTGATAGGCCGAGAGGAAGGCGCCGTAATCGTCCACCGCGCGCGGGATCACGTCGAAATAGAGCCGCTTCGCCTCGCGCGGCTTGTTGTACATGAAGAGCGCGAGCGACTCCGGGTCCGCATAGGTCAGCCATTCGTCGATGGTCAGGCCGTTGCCCTTGGATTTCGAAATCTTCTGTCCTCGCTCGTCGAGGAACAGCTCATAGACGTAATGCTCGGGTGCTTCCGCCCCGAGGATCTCGCAGATCCGGTCATAGACCGGGGCGTTGGTCTGGTGGTCCTTGCCGAACATCTCGAAGTCAACACCAAGGGCCGCCCAGCGCATGCCGAAGTCCGGCTTCCACTGCAGCTTGGTGCGCCCGCCGGTGACTTCCATCGTCACGTCGGTTCCATCCTCGTCGGTGAAGGTGATGGTGCCGGCCTTCGCGTCCACCTTCTTCATCGGTACGTAGAGCACGCGGCCCGAAGAGGGCGAGACCGGCAGGAAGGGCGAATAGGTCGCCTGCCGCTCCTCGCCGAGCGTGGGCAGCATCACGCCCATGATGTCGCCGAACTTCTCCAGCGCGCGGAGCAGCATCGCATCGAACTTGCCGGACTTGTAGTATTCGGTCGCCGAGGCAAACTCATATTGAAAACCGAATGTATCGAGAAAACGGCGCAGCATGGCGTTGTTGTGGTCGCCGAAGCTCTTGTAGCCGCCGCCGAAGGGGTTCGGCACGGCGGTCAAGGGCATGTGCAGATAGGGCTTCAGCGCCGCGGGGTCCGGCACGGTATCCGGAATCTTGCGCATGCCGTCCATGTCGTCCGAAAAGCACAGCAGGCGCGTTGGGATGTCCGACAGCAGCTCGAAGGCGCGCCGCACCATGGTGGTGCGCGCCACCTCGCCGAAGGTGCCGATGTGAGGGAGACCCGAGGGGCCATAGCCCGTCTCGAACAGCACTTCCTGCTTGCCGGTGCGTTTGACGCGATCCACCAGTTTGCGGGCTTCCTCGAAAGGCCAAGCCTTGCTGCTCTCTGCGGCGGCGCGAAGGGCGGGATCGGCGGTCATCTGGCGGCTGTTCCGGATTGGAGGGAGACCGCTGTTTAGGGACGCCGGGGTCCGGGGTCAATCATGCCTCATGCCCCTTAACTCCGTCATCCCAGCGAAAGCCGGGACCCAGCTCTCTGTCCGCGTGGTGACCGCCCAAAGCTGGGACCCCGGTTTTCGCCGGGTGACGGTCAATGGGTGGGGATTGACGACACGGGATAATGCGTCACACCAGATACTTCCTGAAGAACCCCACTGTCCTTCCCCACGCCAAATCCGCCGCTAGCTTGTTGTACCTTGCCGCATTGGTGTCGTTGTTGAAAGCGTGGTTCACGCCGTCATACACAAACGCCTCGAACACCTTGCCATCGGCCTTCAGTGCCGCCTCGTAGTCCTTGATGCCGGCATTGATGCGGTCATCGAGCCCGGCATAGTGCAGCATCAAGGGGGCCGTGATCTTCGGCACGTCCGCAGCCTTGGGCTGCATGCCGTAATAGGCGACCCCGGCCTTGAGGTTGGGGTCCCCCGTGACCGCGAGCGCATTGACCGCTCCGCCGCCCCAGCAGAAGCCGACCGCCCCCACCTTGCCGTTGCCGCCCTCGATCTTCGCCAGCGCGGCGACGGCAGCCGCGCTGAAGGCCACCACCTCCTCCGGCTTCAGGTTCTTGAACATCTCGCGCGCGTTGTCCTCATCCGTGGGCGTGCCGCCCAGCGGCGTGAGGTAATCCGCGCCAAAGGCGATGAAGCCCTCCTTGGCCATGCGCCGCGTCACGTCCTTGATATGGGGGTTGAGGCCGCGGTTCTCGTGGATAACCAGCACCGCTGGATAGGTGCCCGCCGCCCTGGGGCGCACGAGATAGCCCTTGATCCCCGGCGCGATCCCGGCGGCCTCGGCGATGATGGTCGGGTCGTCCTCGGGCACCATCTCCGCCTGGGCATAGTTGTTCTCGAGCACCGGCAGCAACGCGGTTGCCGCGGCGGAGGAGCCCGCGAGCGCGGTCAACCGCTCCAGGAAGTCCCTCCGGTTCATGCCGCCATGGGTGTAGCGGTCGAAGAGATCGATGAATTTCTGCTCCATAGGCTCCGTTCCTCTTCCGTTCAGCTGTTTCAGTCTCTAAACGTGGACCCTCAAGCTCAGGATGACAATGGATTCGCATCTTCGCACCGCCGTGGCGTCCGGCATGGGCGCCGTGATCGGGGGCGAGCCCATGGAGCCCGCGCTTGCGCTGGCGGAACTGGCGGCGAGGCCGCATCTGATCTGCCACTCCGCCTTCTTCATCGAGCGCCTTGGCATTGCCGCACAGGCGCAGCGTGCGGCCGTGCGGGCGGCGCGCGAGCAGCGCCACTTCGACGTGGCAGAGCTCTTCGCCTTCGTCTGCCCTGCCCGCTTCGCCACGCCAACACCGGTGGGCTTCGCCCGCTCGCTGGCGCTTGATCCCGGCGAGGACGACGAGGAGACCGTGCGGCTCATCGCCGAAGACCTGCTCAATCGCCTGTCCAACAAGCATTACCCGCTGCTGCGCGAGACGGCCGAGAACGCCAGTTTCCTCGCCCGCGCCAAGTGGCCCTGGGCGGAACCCGCGATGCGCGCGCTGCTGACGGCGAACCCGAAGATGGACGCCGGCAGCTTCGCCACCGGCCTCAATGCCTGGGACCGCATCGAGGAATGGGAGGAAGACGGCGGCCGCGCACCCGGGCGGCAGGACCCCATCGCGCCGGAAGAGGCACAGCGCTTCCTGCGCGACATGCTGGGCTCCGAGTCAGAGCAACGCGGCTCTCAGGCGGCCTATGCGGGTGCGGCGACCTTCGCCTTCCAGCCGCGCCAGTCAAAAGAGATCAACAACATCTTGCTCGCCGAAGCGGGCACCGGGCTCGGCAAGACGCTGGGCTATCTCTCGCCGGCGTTTCTCTGGGCGAAGAAAAACAACGCCCCCGTGTGGGTCTCGACCTACACCAAGAACCTGCAGCGCCAGCTCGGCCAGGAGACCTCCCGCCTCATCGGGAACCCGGAGGAACGGCAGGATCAGATCGTCATCCGCAAGGGGCGGGAGAATTACGTCTGCCTTCTCAACATGCAGGAAGTCTTCGGGCGCCTCACCTCCGCCAACCCGCGCACCGCGCTGCTCGCCGCGCTCATCTCGCGCTGGGCGCGCTTCACGCGCGATGGCGACATGGTGGGCGGCGATTTCCCCTCGTGGATACTATCGCTGTTCGACGATCTCTCGCTCGATGGCGAGCAGCGCGGCGTCACCGCGCAGTCGCTGGGCCTCACCGACCGGCGCGGCGAATGCATTTATTCCGCCTGCCCGCATTACCGCCGCTGCTTCATCGAACGTTCGGTGCGCGCCGGCCGCAATGCGTCCATCGTCATCGCCAACCACGCGCTCGTCCTGCACCAGGCCGCCGTCGACCACGCGCTCGGCATCGCGATTACCGAGGAAGAGGAAGCAGCCCCCGGCGGCATCCGCCGCATCGTCTTCGACGAGGGGCACCATTTGTTCGATGCCGCGGACTCGGCCTTCTCCGGCCACTTGACCGCGCTCGAATCCGCCGAGCTGCGCCGCTGGATCAGAGGGCCCGAAGCCGAGCGCCGCCGCGGCCGGGGCTTGGCAGACCGCATCGGCGATCTTCTCGGCGAGGACGAGACAGGCCAGAGGCTCCTGCAGCAGGTGCTGCGCGCGGCGCTCGCAATGCCCGGCCCTGGCTGGATCAGGCGCGTGCAGGCGGGCCAGCCTGACGGTCTGGCGGAGAACTTTCTCTCCCTCGTCCGCCAGCAGGTCTTGGCGCGCGCCGAACAAAACGCGGGCTCCGGCCACACCATCGAGACGGACTGCCTGCCGCTGGTCGATGGCCTCGCCGAAGCGGCGGAGGAATTGATGGGCGCGCTGCTGGACCTGAAGAAACCCATGTCCAGCCTTGCCAATGCTCTGGCGAAGAAACTCGACGACGAGGCCGAGAACCTCTCCACCTATGACCGCGGCCGCATCGAAGCCGTGTCGCGCTCGCTCAAAAGGCGCGGCGAACTCATGGTTGGATCGTGGGCAGACATGCTGAAGCGGCTGCTGGAAGGGAATAACCCGCTGTTCGTCGAATGGTTTGACATCGCGCAGACCTTCGGCCGCGAGCATGACGTGGGGCTGCACTCGCACTGGCTGGACCCAACGGAGCCGATGGCGCTCGCCGTGTTGCGCCAGGCCGACGGCATCGTGATCACTTCCGCGACGCTGAAAGACCGCCCGCCCGACGTGCCGGACGATTGGGCCAATGCCGAGATGCGCACCGGAGCCATTCACCTGCCCTACCCCGTGAGACGCGAGAGCTGGGAGTCACCTTTCGACTATCCAGGTGTGAGCCGCGTCATCGTAGTCACAGACGTGAACCGGGAGGATATGGACCAGGTGGCCGCCGCCTATCGCGAGCTTTTCCTCGCCGCGGGCGGCGGGGGCCTCGGCCTCTTCACCGCCATCTCGCGGCTGCGCGCGGTGCACAAGCGGCTGGTGAAGCCGCTGGCCGATGCGGGGCTTCCGCTCTATGCGCAGCACGTGGACCTGATGGACACGGGAACGCTCGTCGACATGTTCCGCGCCGAGCGCGATGCCTGCCTCCTCGGCACGGATGCGGTGCGCGACGGGGTGGACGTGCCGGGAGATTCGCTGCGCCTCATCGTGCTCGACCGCGTGCCGTGGGGAACGCCCACCATTCTGGAGCGCGCCCGCAAGGAGGCCTTTGGCGGCAATGCCTATACCGACATGGTGGTGCGGCTGCGATTGCGCCAGGCCTTCGGGCGCTTGATCCGCCGCGCCGGCGATAGCGGCCATTTCGTGGTGCTCGACCCGCGGCTGGCCTCGCGCTTCCTCACGGCCTTTCCGCCGGGTGTCGCGGTGTCACGGCTGGGTCTGGCCGATACGATTGGCGCTGTGCGTGGGCAACTGGACAATTCGCGCTCCAGCACATAACTGTCAGGGCTTCAGGAGGTCAGAATGCCCGGCACCATCTCGCTTGAACAGGCGCTCATCTACACCATGGTCACCATGTCCGGCGTGGAGGGCAAGATCAACGCCATCGAACTGGCCGAGATCCGCCAGCTGGTGCAGACCCTGCCGATCTTCCGGAACTTCGACGAGCACCGGCTGGTGACAGTGGCGCAGGAGGCGGGTGAAATTCTGCAGGACAGCGAGGGGCTGAAGGCCATCCTCGGCCTGATCAAGGGGGCGCTCAGCCCCAAGCTGCGCGAGACGGCCTATGCGCTGGCGGTGGAGGTTGCCGCCTCCGACCTCGCGGTGGGCAAGGAGGAGCTCCGCTTCCTCGCCATGCTGCGCGATGCGCTGGGGCTGGACAAGCTGGTGACCGCGGCGCTGGAGCGCTCGGCGATTGCGCGCTACCAGCGGGGGTAGAGCATGATCCGCAAAAGTGGAACAACTTTTGCGAAAAGATCATGCTCAAGCTTTTGATCTGGCGCATGTTCTTATCGATTAGATGGTTCCATCTCATCGGAATATGCGCTAGCCGCAAGGGCCGGCGCCAAGCCTTTGGCCGGATAGAGGAATAAAATAATACTATGAACTTTATTGGTGATTATACCTTTGACAAACCCAAACTTATAGCGGTTTTAAACACACCTTGAAGCCCGGAAGAACGTAGCGAGAACCTGTATTTGAATGCAGTTGGGGAATCTGCCACTATTTATGATGGGTCAGGACGATTCGCACTCGTCCTGACCCATTAAGCCAGCCAGACGACGGCTGAGCTCGCAGTGGTTCTATTTAGACTCCAAGGACCGAGTCTCGTCAAGTCGTCTGGCCCAACATGAAAGGGCCTTTAATGACTGAACCTACGAGCAAAGTCCTCTGCGGTAGCTGTAAGGTGCCGGTGGAACTCGTTGCTGATGCCGATCCCGAGATGGTTCGCTGTCCCATCTGTGGAGCAAGCGACACAGCTGAGAACGCGTTCCGGGAAGCTGGCCAACATGCCGCAGAAGTAATGCAGCGCCGCTTCAACGAAACGCTCGCCGACTCCACTCGGGGAAGCAAGTTCGTGAAGTTCATGAGCAAGCCCATCCCACATCGAAGTTACAAATTCGTCGCTGACCTCAGACTTTGACGCAGTGAGGGAAGGGCTAATCTTCACTGTGGCCCTTCCCTTTTTTTGCAGTCGAAAGCTTCGCTGCTCGCTGTAAAACATCATCTAAAGGGACAGCAGAGTCTTCGCACCCAAGTCCCCTGGCTATGGCCTTGAACTTGTCGGACTGACTTTCAGGCAGAGGCTTTTTTGGTAAAGAGAGGCCCATGAGCCTGCCGCCACGCTTCACCCAATGGTTCGCCTCCCGCGGCTGGGCGCCCCGCGCGCACCAGCTGGGCGTTCTGGCGCATGCCGAGGCACGCGAGAGCGTGCTGCTGATCTCGCCCACCGGCGGCGGCAAGACGCTGGCCGGCTTCCTGCCGAGCCTCGCCGAGATCACGGAGCGCGGACCGGGCGCAGGCATCCACACCCTCTACATCTCGCCGCTCAAGGCGCTGGCGGTGGACATCGCCCGCAACCTCGAGGCGCCGATTGCGGAAATGGGGCTGCCGGTGACGGTTGAAACGCGGACAGGCGACACGCCGCATTCCAGGCGCCAGCGGCAGCGGCAGCAGCCGCCGGACATCCTGATCACCACGCCGGAACAGGTGTCGCTGCTGGTGGCGGACCCGCATGCGGCGCATCTGCTGAGGGGACTGCGGACCGTCATCCTCGACGAGCTGCATTCGATGGTGACGTCGAAGCGCGGCGTGCTGCTGTCACTCGCCCTCACCCGCGCGCAGGCCCATGCGCCCGGCGCGATCCGCATCGGGCTTTCGGCGACGGTGGCGGACCCCGATGCACTTCGGGCCTGGCTGATGCCTTCGGGGGCGGAGCCCGCGCCCCTGGTGCTGGGAAAGCCGGGGGCGAAACCGCAGATCCGCATTCTCTCCTCGGTCGAGCGCGTGCCATGGTCCGGGCATTCCTCGCTCTATGCGATCCCGGAGGTCTATGAGGCGATTGGCCAAGCGAAGATGACTCTGATCTTCGTCAATACGCGCAGCCAAGCCGAGATGGTGTTCCAGGCACTGTGGGAGGCGAATGACGGCAATCTGCCGATCGCGCTCCATCACGGCTCGCTGGATGTGGCGCAGCGGCGCAAGGTGGAGGCCGCCATGGGCGAGGGCAAGCTGCGCGCCGTCGTTTGCACCTCCACGCTCGAACTTGGCATCGACTGGGGGGATGTCGACCTCGTGGTGCATGTCGGGGCGCCGAAGGGATCGAGCCGGCTGCTGCAGCGGATCGGGCGGTCGAACCACAAGCTGGACCTGCCCTCGCAGGCGCTGCTGGTGCCTTCGAACCGCTTCGAGGTGCTGGAATGCACAGCGGCGCTGCAGGCGGCGGAGGTGAACGCGCAGGACACCGAACACCCGATGGCGATGAAACTCGACGTGCTAGCGCAGCACATCCTGGGCCGCGCCTGCGCCGGGCCCTTTCACCCGGATGAACTCTTCGCGGAAGTGGCGAGCGCCTGGACCTATCGCAAGCTGACGCGCGCGGAGTTTGACAGGGCCATCGATTACGTGGCGACCGGCGGTTATGCACTCAGGGCCTATGAGCGCTACGCGAAACTCAAGCCGCAGGCCGACGGCACGTTGCGGCTGGCGCATCCGCGGCTTGCCAAGGCCTATCGGCTCAACATGGGCACCATCGTCGAGGATGAGATGCTGAAGGTGCGGCTCGCCCATGTGAAGCGCAGGCTGGGCAAGCGCGTGGTGGTGGGTGGCCGCGTGCTGGGCGAGGTGGAGGAATGGTTCGTCAGCCAGCTGACGGCCGGGCAGACCTTCGTGTTTGCAGGCGAGGTGTTGCGCTTCGAGGGGCTGGACGAGTTTGGAGCGCTGGCCACGCGCTCCAATGACAAGGAGCCGATGGTGCCATCCTACCAAGGCGGCAAGTTTCCATTGTCGACCTATCTGGCCGAGCGCGTGCGGCAGATGCTGGCGGACCCGAAATCCTGGAGGGACCTGCCGCCGCAGGTGCGCGGGTGGCTGTCGCTGCAGCGCTTCCGCTCGGTGGTGCCGAAGGCCGGGCAGATGCTGGTCGAGACCTTCCCGCGCGCCGGCAAGCACTACATGGTGTGCTACCCCTTCGAGGGCCGCCTCGCGCACCAGACGCTGGGCATGCTGCTGACTAGGCGGCTGGAGCGGGCGGGGCTGCAGCCCTTGGGCTTTGTCGCCTCCGAATATGCGCTGGTGATCTGGATGGTGCGCGACCTCTCGCTGGCGGTGTCTTCAGGGCGCGTCGCGCTGGGGCGGTTGTTCGACGAGGACATGATGGGCGATGACCTCGAGGCATGGATGGCGGAGTCCGCACTGATGAAGCGCACCTTCCGCAATGCGGCCATTATTGCTGGTCTCATCGAAAGACGCCAGCCGGGGAAGGAGAAGACGGCGCGGCAGATGACCGTGAACACCGACCTGATCTATGACGTGCTGCGGACGCATGAGCCTGACCACCTGCTGCTGCGCGCGGCCTGGGACGATGCTGCGGAAGGGCTGATCGACGCCCACCGGCTGGGCGCCATGCTGAGGCGCGTCAAGGGGCAGATCCTGCACAAGGCGCTCGACACGGTGTCGCCGCTCTCCGTGCCCATCCTTATGGAGATCGGCCGCGAATCGCTTTACGGCGAGGGCCATGATGCCCTTCTCGCCGAAGCCGCGAACGCCCTCGCCGACGAGGCTATGCGGCTTGTCTAGGTCCCACCGCATCACGCTCTCCGGAATTGATTTCATTCCTGACCTGTCGGGGGCTATCTTCGCGCCGGAGTTCAGCGCACTGCTGGTGGCGGACCTGCATCTCGAAAAGGGCACGAGCCTTGCCAGGCGCGGCGTGCACCTGCCGCCCTATGACACACGCGAGTCATTGCTGCAGTTGGAGGCCGCGCTGGAGGCGACGCGGCCGCGGCGGCTGATCTTCCTCGGTGACAGTTTCCATGACCAGGGCGCGCGCGAGCGCATCGACGCAGCCGATCTCACGCTGCTGCGGTCGATCACCGCGAGGGTGGAGACGGTGTGGATCACCGGCAACCACGATCCGGCCCCACCTGAGGACGTGGGCGGCATCATCATCGAAGAGATGGAGCTGGGGCCGGTGAGCCTGCGCCACCAGCCGAAAATGCTGCGCGCGGACGAGGCGGAGATTTCCGGCCACCTGCACCCGGCCGCGGCGATCCATGCGCGCGGCCACCGCATCCGCTGCCGCTGCTTCATTGCCGATCACCGGCGGCTGATCATGCCGGCCTTCGGCAGCTATACGGGAGCTCTGAGCGTGCGGTCAGAGGCCTTCAAGGGGCTGTTCGGCGACTTCCATGTGTGGATGATCGGCGACCAGGCCGTGCACTGCTTTCCCGCCGCCCGGGTCAGGTAACGATTACCGCCAGAAGCGCTGCGATCAGCGAGACCACCGCACCCGCGGTGAGCATCATGCGCAGGCGGCCGAACCAAGAAGGCAAGCGGCCGGCGTCCACGCTCATCACGTCCCACAACGCCTGCATCAGGAAGCCGGCGATCAGCAGCGCCAGCGCCGGAATGGGCGGGAGAAAGGCGGCGGCGAGACCGGCGAGCGAGCCCAGCACGCTGGCCGGGAATTCCAGCGTCTGGCGGCCCTGATCATAAGGCCGGATGGCCGTGCCCCAGCGGATGCCGCCCAGGAAGGACAGAATGATCGCGCCATAGAGGATGGCGAGCTTGAGCCCCGTCTCCGCCGTGAGCAGCGGCAGGCTGACCCATTGCGCGGCGGCGCCGCACACGAAAGGGATGAGGCCGGCAATACCGGGAACGAGGGCGGCGCCGGGGATATTCCCGGAAATGGTGCGATTGCTCATGCAGGCCTTTTGGCCCGGGGAAGAACCCGAGGCAAGGCTTACGACGACGACTTCACCACGCTGGCCGGCTTTGCATCATTCCAGCTCGGATCGACCACGGTGACCACATTGGCACCGTCATCCGACGGCGTGGGCGTCCAGGCCGCAACGCGCGCTGCGGCGGAGATGCGCCCAGTCTCGGACAGTTTCTTCGCCAGGGCGGCGGCGCGCTGGGCCGAGCCCGGATCGCCCTGCTTGGCGGAGAGCGTGTACCAGACGTAGGCATCTTCCAGGCTGGGCGGCGTGCCGAGGCCGCGCTCATAAAGGATGGCGAGATTATACTGACTGTCGGCGAAACCGCGCTCTGCGGCGGCCTTGAACCAGCGGAAGGCGCGGTCATAATCAGGTGGGCCGGCCTTGTCGCCCGCCAGAAGCACCGCGGCGTTGTGCATGGCCTTAACGTTGCCGCCCAGCGCGGCGCGCTGATACCAGGCCAGCGCCTGCGCGGCATTGGCCTCGGCGCCCTTGCCGAGTTCATAGAGCGTCGCCAGCCTGTATTGCGCCGGGGCGAGGCCACGGCCCGCCGCCTGCTGGTACCAGAAGAGCGCCTTGGCGAAATCCCGCGGCACGCCCTGGCCGTCGAGGTAGCGGCCGGCGACAATGAACTGGGCGCGGGCATCGCCGTTGGCGGCGGCCGCGCGCAAGGCCTCTGTTCCGGCTGCCGGCGGAGGAAGCTCGAGGACGGTGGCGAGGGGCTGTGCTGCCCTGGAAGACAGCGAGCCCGTGACGATCGGGTCCGACGGGGCGATCTGGAGTTCAACCTTGGCGGCGGCGACGGCAGGCGCCAGAGCGGCGGAAACCTTGGGGCTGGCGGCCGCCAAAGCCACCGCAGCCGGGCGCGACGGCATTTCGATCGCACCCGATTGCTTCGTGGCGGGCGGCGGAGCCGAGCTGAAGGAACTGATGGCGAACCAGGCGGTGATGGCCAGCACCAGAGCGCCCGCCAGAATCAGCGTGCGACGGACATTCTTGGGCTGGGCCGCCGGCTCGCCGCCGGCGACTGCCGCCGGCTTGGGCTTGGGCCGCGCCGCGGCCAGGCGGCCGCGCAGGCGCTGAAGAAGGGACGGCTTCGCGGGTTTCTGCTCCGCCATGGGCTGGGTGAGAACCGCATATTCGGCGCGCAGTGCCGAGGGCCTGGTGGCGGCGGCCTGTGCCGCGCGCCGGGCGGCGGCGATGAAATCGTCAGCGCCGGAGAGCGCCCCCGGCATGCTGGCGTCTTCGGCCTGAGCCGGCAGGTCCGGCGCGTCATGCCGGGCGGCAGCCTCGGGCTCCGGCGGTTCGGCGGCCGCCGCCGGGGGAGCTTCCGCAACCGGCGCAGACGCGGCGCGGGGAGCTGCCTCAATCTCGGCGATCTTCTCCACGATCTCGGCCAGCGTCTCATGAACGGCTTCGAATGTGTCTTGATGGCGGCGTTCGGCAGCGGCCGAACTTTCGCGGATGGCGCGCAAGCCATCCTCCAGCGCCAGCAGCTCCGGCGAGGGACCGGAGAACACGGGCTGCGGCGGCTGGTAGCGCTCCAGCGCGCGGCTGGCCGCGGCTTCCGCCGCCTCGCCGACAGAGCCGCGCGTTTGCTCGAGCGAATCGTAAAGCTGGCGGATCGCCTGCTCCATGCTTTCGAGATGGCCAAGCTGCTGTTCCGTCTGGACCACCCGGTCATTGACGGCGGCAATCGAATCCTCGAGGCGGTGCAGCGCCTGCTGGTCGCCCTGCAGGCGAATGGCTTCGGCCAGGCGGTGATCAAGCTCGGCGATGCGCCGTTCGAGGGCGCTCACCTGCGGCTCGTCGCGGCTGGCCGCGGCGGCCTGCTCAAGGCGGCGGTTGATGTCGCCCAGGCGTTTATCCATGTCGGCGAGCGGGCGCAGATCCGGCTCCTGCGCGACGCGCGCCGAGACCTGCTCCAGCGCCTGGCGCAGCGCCTGCATGTCACGATCGCTGGCGGACGCCGCCTTCACATCTTCGAGCCGCCGGGAGAGGCCCGCGATGTCGCCGTGGACCTTGGCGATCTCGGTCGCCACCACGGCCGGCGTATTGGCGGCGGCGGCCTGGGCTTCCTTAAGGGAGGCCAGCACGCGCGTTTCGACCTCGCGCAGCTCGCCGCGGAGCGCCGTGACGGCCGAGGCCTGCGCCTGATTCGCCATCTGCTGGGCAGTGGATCGCATGCTCTCGATGCGCTCCGTCATCAGCCCTTCGGCGCGCTGTATGCGGTTGACCATGTCGGCGAGGCGGCTGTCGAGGCCGGAGAGCACGGGGGCGGCGCGCAGCACGTCCTCTCCGCTCGGCGCGCCGCGCTGTTCGGCAACAGCTGCGAGCCGGTCCTGCATCGAGCGCAGCGAATCGCGCGTGCGCTTCTCGCTGACCTCAATGTGCTCGACCACCGAGCGGATGGCGCTTTCGAGGGCGGGATAGCCCGGCACGTCCTCCGGACGTTCGAGACCGGCGGGGCGGCCGATCTGGGTGATCTGCCGGGAAAGCAGCGTCAGACGCTCGTTGACGGCGGTGAGCGCCTCGACGGTCTGCCGCTCGTTCTCGTCAACGCGTTCGACGATGCGTTCGAACTCCTCACGCTCGGCAGAACGGTTGCGCTCCGGCGCCGGCGCGGGCGCCGTCTGACGCTCGCGGTGAGCAAGATCGGCGAGTTGCTGGGCGATGTCCTGCAGGCGGACAGCACTGTCGTCCCGGCGGTCGACCCGTGGGGCAGGCTGGCGCGGGCTGAAATCGGGACGGGGAGGTTCAGGAGGCGGCGGAGAGGACACGAAGTTTTCCCATGGGTGAGAATCAGCCTGTTTGCCTACAATATGAGCGCTCTGGTCGAAAATCACACTATTTAACCATTCCCCAAGGCTTAATCCAGCCTTACGGGCAGCGATTTTCGCTGCCTCCCGGGCCTCGGGTTCGATGCCCTTTACACTCCAGGGGATGCCTGGTTTCATTCGGTATCGTCTTTCAGTTGTCCGCGCTAGAAAGAGGTGACCACGAAATGACCACGAAAACGGCGCGGGATTTCCCCTGCCGAAGCTTAACGAGTTCGGTAAATATTCGGTTAAGCAGTTGTTCTTTTTTACGATTCTTCATGGGGGGCAGAGCACCGGAGAGGCAGGTTTAACCCAATCGACAGCTTCGCCGCTAAAATTGACGCCGGGGGATACACATTCCACCCGTCAATGTTTATATGAAGATCAACGGCCCCCCCGCGCGACTCGACACACCGGAGTGAGACAAATCATGAGCGTAACTGAAACCACCGAGCGGTCAAAACGCGACCGCACCTATTCGATTACTGAGCTGTGCCGTGAATTCGACGTGACGCCCCGCACCCTGCGCTTCTACGAACAGAAGGGCCTGCTGCATCCCGCCCGCCGCGGCTGGACGCGCCTCTTCAGCTATCGCGACCGCGCCCGCCTGCAGCTCATCCTGCGCGGCAAGAAGGTCGGCTTCGCGCTGGAAGAGATCAAGGAGATGCTCGATCTTTACAACTTGCGTGACGGTCAGCTGACGCAGCTGCGCATCGCGTCTACAAAGATGCGCGAGCGCCTTGAGGCGCTGCGCAATCAGCGCGTGGAACTGGAAGATGCGATCAGCGATCTTGAGCGTACCGTCGTCGTGGTCGATGGCATGCTGAAGGAGCGCGAGGCCGCGCAGCCCAAGGCCGCGAACAGCTAAGCCCCGCCCCAAGCGCTTGCAGAGTTCGGGCATCCGGGTGAAAACCGGGTGCCTTTTTCGTTGGACCTCACCCATGCCGCTTGCCTACGTGCTGAATCCGCTCGACCGCCGCGCCAATGACCGGCCAAATGCCGCGTGGGTGGCGGCGCAGCGCAAGCGCGCCGATGCAAAGCTGATCCGCATTGCCGGCGATGGCGCACTGCTGAGCGGCGGACGGCTGGTGACGGACAATGACGCGGGCGTCGAAGCGGCGGTTTTTCTCGGGCTCGATGCGGTGGGCGCGCCGTGGTTCGCCGCTGATGTGGCGGGCTCCGAGGGTATGCGCGGCCTCAGAAGCCTTGCCATGGAGGAGACGCTGCCGCCGGAGCAGCTCGGCATGCTTGCTCAGGCGCGCTCGCTGCTGCAGTGGCACGCGCGGCGGACCTACTGCTCCAACTGCGCGGCGAAACTCGAAATGGCGGATGCCGGCTACCGCCGCCACTGCCCGGGATGCGGGATGGATCATTTTCCGCGCACCGACCCCGTCGCAATCATGGTGGTGCGGCACGAGGGCAATATTCTGCTCGGACGGCAGTCCTCGTGGAAGCCGGGTATGTATTCCGCGCTCGCCGGCTTCGTGGAGCCGGGCGAGACCATCGAGGATGCGGCGCGGCGCGAGGTGTTCGAGGAGTCCGGCGTGCGCGTGGGCGCGGTGCGATATGTGACGAGCCAGCCCTGGCCCTTCCTGTCCAACCTAATGATCGGGCTGATCGGCGAGGCGCTGTCGGCGGAAATCACTATCGACACGAACGAGCTTGAGGACGCACGCTGGTTCTCCGCCGGCGAGGCGCGCATGATGATGGAGCGCCGGCACCCCGGCGGGCTCTATGCGGCAAACCCCATGGCCATCGCGCATGAGCTGGTGAGGGTGGCGCTGGAGGAGTGAGTCCTTCGACCACCGTCCGCGCCGGCGCGAGAAGGACCTGGCGTTACACTCCCCCGAAAAGCCTGGCGATTTCGGCGCGGTGCGGGTGGGCTTTGTAGATGCCCAGCACGCGGAGATAGCTGGTGAAGAACTCGAGCTCTTCCATGGCGAGGCGCACGTTGCGCTCCGACGGGTGGCCCTCGATGTCGGCATAGAACTGGGTGGCCGAGAACTGGCCCTCGATCTGGTAGGATTCGAGCTTGGTCATGTTGACGCCGTTCGTCGCGAAGCCGCCCATGGCCTTGTAGAGCGCGGCCGGAACGTTCCGTACGCGGAAGACGAAGGTGGTGATCACCGGCAGGTCCTCGGGCTCCGCATCCTGCGGCGTCGCCGAAAGCACGACGAAGCGCGTGGTGTTGTGGCTCTCGTCCTCGATGTTTCCGCGGATCACTTCGAGGCCGTAGATCTCGGCGGCAAGCTTCGAGGCGATGGCCGCCTGGGCGGGCTCGCGCGATTCCGAAAGCTCGCGCGCGGCGCCCGCCGTATCGGCGGCGACGACCGGTTTCAGGCCCAGCTCGCGGATCACCTTGCGGCACTGGCCCAGCGCATGCACGTGACTGCGCACGACCTTGATCCCGGCGCGGTCGGCGCCCGGCACCATCATCAGCTGGTGATGCACGGGGAGGAAGTGTTCGCCGATGATATAGAGGTTGGAGCGCGGCAGCAGGTGGTGGATATCGGCCACCCGGCCCGCCACCGAATTGTCGATGGGGATCATCGCAAGGGCCGCCTCGCCATCGGCCACGGCCTGAAACGCGTCCTCAAAGGTGCCGCAGGGCATGGGCTCGTAGGTCGGATAGGCTTCGATGCAGGCAATGTGCGAATTGGCGCCGGCTTCGCCCTGGTAGGCGATCTTCAAGGGCATCAGGCTTTCCTCAGCATGCGGCGGGCGGTTTCGAGTTCGGCAGGCGTATCCACACCGAGCGGCACCGTGTCAACCCGCACAACGACGATGCGCATGCCGTTGTCCATGGCGCGCATCTGTTCGAGCTTGCGCTCGGCCTCGCGCGCGCTGACGGGCAGCGACACGAAACGCTCCAGCACGGCGCGCTTATAGGCATAGACGCCGATGTGGTGCCAGAAGGGCGCCTTGTGCTCTGGCCCCACCTTGCGCAGGAAGTCCCGCGCGAAGGCCACCTCGCGCCCATCGCCTAAAGGAGCGATGGCCTTGACGATGTTGGGGTTAGCCACATCCTCGTCACGCTCGATCCTGGCGGCGATGGTGGAGATGTCGGCGGGCTCGTTGGTGAGGCCGGCAAGGCAGCGCTGGATCGACAGGGAATCGATCGTCGGCAAATCGCCCTGCAAGTTTACCACATATTCGAAGCGGCGCCGCGGGTCGCGCAGCGCCAGAGCCTGGGCGATGCGGTCGGACCCCGACGGCAGCGCCGGGTCGGTGACGATGGCGTCGCCACCCTGGGCGCGCACGGCGTCGGCGATCTCCACCTCGGCGGCGGCGACCAACACCTGACCGATGTTTGCCTCCACCGCGCGCTTCCAGCACTGGACGATCATGGGAAGCCCGTTGATGTCGGCGAGCGGCTTTCCGGGGAGCCTTGTGGAGGCCATCCGGGCGGGGATCAGGACGATGGTATTTCGATTGTCTATCATGAACTTAGAGGAAGGCGCGGCAAATTGGTGCAAACCTCCCTTACACTATTGCGGCGGGGCGGAGAAAGCACTAGTTTCCGCGCGCGAAGACGGCTCAAGGGATTTCCACCTTCATGGACAGCTTTGAATTCAACAAGATCGCAGGCGCGGTGCTGGGCACGGCCCTGCTGGTGTTCGGCCTGAGCGAGTTGAGCAAGATCATCTATCACGCGCCCAAGCCGGAGAAGCAGGGCTTCGCGGTGGAAGTCGCGGAGGCGGCACCAGCCGGCGAGGCCGCAGCCGACACTGCCGCCGCGGCCCCCGCCGAATCGCTGGGCAAGATGCTGGCCTCGGCCGACGCCACCAAGGGTCAGGCCGTGTTCAAGACCTGCGCGGCCTGCCATGACGCCTCCAAGGGCGGCCCCAACAAGGTAGGCCCCAATCTGTGGGGCATCGTCGGCCGCAACCACGGCATTCACGAGGGCTTCGCCTATTCGGACGCCATGGCGGCGCTGAAGGACAAGCCCTGGGACTATGAGGCGCTGAACGCCTTCATCGCCAATCCGAAGGGCGCCATTCAAGGCACGAAGATGGCCTACGGCGGCCTCAAGAAGGACGCCGACCGCGCCAATCTGCTGGCCTATCTGCAGACGCTGTCAGACAGCGCGGTGCCCTTCCCCGCCCCGTAAAGGCCGCAAATCTCACTGAAATTTAACACCGGCAAGGCGCTTGCCGGTGTTTTCTTTTGAGGGCGGGCGCGCCTATCTTGATGCCCGCCTACCGACCGGAGTTTCCGCCTCATGACGATCAACCGCCGCACCCTGATGAAGCTCGCCGCACTGGCGCCCGCCGCCAAACTGGTGGGCATTCAGATGGCCCATGCGGAGGACCGCGACTTCCGCCATGCGCTGACGCTGTTCAGCGACATCAAGTATCCGCCGGACTTCAAGCATTTCGGCTATGTGAACCCGCAGGCGCCAAAGGGCGGACGGGTGCGTTTTGGCGTCGTCGGCTCCTTCGACAACCTCAACCCCTATACCTTCAAGGGCGAGGCTGGCCCCGCCGTCCAGAACGACGCGCTTCTCATGTCTTCCCTTGACGAGCCGTCGACCGAGTATGGCCTGGTCGCCAGCGGCGTGTGGCACCCGGCAGACCGCTCGATGGTGGTCTACCGGCTGCGCCCCGAAGCGCGCTTCAACGACGGCACGCCGATAACGCCCGACGACGTCATCTGGTCGATGCAGGCGCTGCGCGATGCCCATCCGCAATACAATTCCTACTACAAGAACGTCGCCAGGGCCGAGCAGACGGGCGAGCATGAGGTGACCTTCACCTTCACCGAAAAGGGCAACCGCGAGCTGCCGCTGATCACCGGGCAGCTGCCCGTGCTGTCAAAGGCATGGTGGACGGCCAAGGACGCACAAGGCAAGCAACGCAACATTCAGGAAACGAGCTTCGAGGCGCCGCTGGGCTCCGGGCCCTATGTGGCGGATGATGTGAAGCTCGGCACATCGATCCGGCTGAAGCGCGTGCCGGATTACTGGGGCAAGGACCTGCCCGTGAATGCCGGCCAGAACAATTTCGACACCATCGAATACATCTACTTCCGCGACGCCAACGTGGCCTTCGAAGCCTTCAAGGGCGACCAGTATGATTGGCGCACCGAAAGCTCATCCAAAATGTGGGCGACAGGCTATGACTTCCCCGCCGTAAAATCCGGCCGGGTGGTGAAGGAGGAGATCACTCTCAAGCAGGTTAATGGCATGCAGAGCTGGGCAATGAATATTCGCCTCCCGAAGTTCCAGGATGTGCGCGTGCGCCAGGCGCTGAATTTTGCCTTCGACTTCGAATGGGCGAACCAGAACCTGTTCTATGGCCAGTACACGCGCTCGCGCAGCTACTTCAACAATTCCGAGATGGAGGCCAAGGGCCTTCCCTCCGAGGCGGAACTCGCCCTGCTCAACCCGCTGAAAGACCGGGTGCCGGCGGAGGTCTTCACCACGGAATACATGAACCCGGTCAATGACACGCCGCAGAACAGGCGCAAGAACCTGCGCCAGGCCGCGAAGCTGCTTTCCGATGCCGGCTGGCAGATCGCCCAGGATGGCGGCAAAAACGTACTGAAGAATAACAAGGGCGAGCAACTGACCATCGAGTTTCTGCTCGACTCGCCGCTGTTCGAGCGCATCGCACTGCCTTATCAGCAGCAGCTCGAACTGCTCGGCATCGGCGTCACCATCAAGACCGTCGACAGTGCGCAGCATGAGCGGCGCACCCAAACCTTCGACTTCGACATCATGGTCGGCAGTTGGCCGCAATCGCTCTCGCCCGGCAATGAGCAGCGTGATTTCTGGGGCAGCCAATCCGCCAAGCGCAACGGCAGCCGCAACTATGTTGGCATCGCCAATCCGGCAATTGATGCGATCGTCGAGCAACTGGTGCAGGCGCCGGACCGTGACAGCCTGGTCGCCGCCTGCCGGGCGCTCGACCGGGTGCTGATCTGGAACCACTATGTGGTGCCCATGTGGTACAGTCCCGTTACGCGCACCGCGCGCTGGGACCGCTTCAGCCGGCCAGACCAGTTGCCTCTGCTCTCGACCGGCTTTCCGACCACCTGGTGGTGGGACGAGGAGAAGGCCAAGAAGGTGGCCGCCACGTGAAGCTCTTCACTGCGGCGGCCATCGCGCTGTGCCTCGGCGCTGCTTCGGCTGCGGCTGAGCCGCGCCACGGCCTGTCCACTTTCGGCAACCTGAAGTATCCGGAAGGCTTCACGCACTTCGATTACGTGAACCCGGACGCGCCGAAGGGCGGCAGGATCGCTACCATCGGCACCGCGGCCATGGACACATTCGACAGCTTCAACGGCTATATCCTGAAGGGTGATGTGGCGCAGGGGTTCGAATTGCTGACCGACACGCTCATGGCGCGCGCCATGGACGAGCCTGATGCGATGTATGGCCTGGTCGCCAAGGACGCCGACATTGCGGCTGACCGTAAGAGCGTCACCTTCACCTTGCGGCCGGAAGCGAAATTCTCCGATGGCACGGCGCTGACGGCGGAAGATGTGTGCGATACGTTCCGGCTGCTCTCGACCGAAGGACACGAGCGCATCCGCATCACCATCCGCGATGTCGAAGCCTGCGACGTGATCGACCCGCGCACTGTGCGCTACCGCTTCAAGGGCGAGCGCACGCGCGACCTGCCGCTGACCGTCGCCGGGCTGCCGATCCTGTCGAAAGCCTATTACGGCAAGGTGGATTTCGCGAAGTCGACACTCGAACCGCCGCTCGGCTCCGGCCCCTATGTAATCAAGTCCTTCAAGCCCGGCGAATACGTGACCTATGGCCGGCGCGACAATTACTGGGCCAAGGACTTGGCCGTGAACAAAGGCCGCTATAATTTCGACGAGGTCCGCTACGACTATTTCCGTGAGCGCATTGCGGGCTTCGAGGCGCTGAAGGCCGGCGCCATCGACCTGCGCGAGGAGTTCACCTCCAAGGACTGGGCGACGGGTTATGACTTCGCGGCGGTGAAGGACGGGCGCGTTCTCAAGATGGAAATGCCCGACGAGACGCCATCGGGCGCTCAAGGCTGGTTCTTCAACCTGCGCCGGCCGCAGTTCCAGGACATCCGCGTGCGCGAGGCGATCAACCTCGCCTTCGATTTCGAGTGGACCAACAAGAACCTGTTCTTCGGCCTCTATGACCGGACGCAGAGCTTCTTCCAGCGCTCGCCGCTGCAAGCGGATGGCACGCCGAAGCCCGGCGAACTGGCGCTTCTCGACCCGTTGAAGGCTTCGCTGCGGCCTGAGGTGTTCGGCCCCGCTGTGCTGGCCCCTGTCTCCAACGGATCGGGCCAGGACCGGACCCTGCTGCGCAAGGCCTCGGCACTGCTCGACGAGGCCGGCTGGAAGACCGACGGCACGCTGCGGCGCAATGCGGCCGGGCAGACGCTCGACGTCGAGTTCCTGATCGAGAGCCCGGTGTTCGAGCGGGTGCTCGGGCCCTTTGTGAAGAACCTGAGACTCATCGGCGTCAACGCCACGATCCGCACGGTGGATGACGCGCAATACCAGAAGCGCCTGAAGGACTTCGATTATGACGTGGTGGGCAGCCGCTTCGCGATGAACCAGACGCCGGGCGACGAACTGCGCGTGTTCTTCGGTTCGGACTCGGCCAAAGCGCCCGGCTCCTACAATCTGCCGGGCGTCACCTCGCCGGCGATCGACGCGCTGCTCGACAAGGTGGTGGAGGCCCCGTCCCGGGAGCAGCTCAACACCGCCGGCCAGGCGCTGGACCGGGTGCTGCGGGCGGAGCAGTTCTGGGTGCCCAACTGGTACAAGGGCACCTATTGGGTGGCCTTCTGGGACAGGTTCGGCAGGCCTGAAACCAAGCCCAAATACGACCGTGGAATCCTCGATACCTGGTGGTATGACGAGGCCAAGGCCAAGCGAATCGTCAACGGAAACTGATCCCGCTCCATGGGCGCCTACATCCTGAAACGCATTCTGCTGATGATCCCGACTCTGATCGGCATCATGCTGCTGACCTTCGCGATCATCCAGTTCGTGCCCGGCGGCCCTGTGGAGCAGGTGATCGCCAAGATGCAGGGCACCGACACGGACGCGACCGGCCGCATCAGCGGAAATACGGGAAACGAGGCAGGCGGCAACCAGCAGCAGATGACGCCGGGCGCCGACGCGGTGAGCATCAAATACCGCGGCGCGCAAGGGCTCGACCCCGAGTTCATCAAGAGCCTCGAGAAGCAGTTCGGCTTCGATAAACCGGCGCCCGAGCGTTTCCTCTTGATGATGAAGGACTATCTCACCTTCAATTTCGGCCAGAGCTATTTCCGCGACCGTTCGGTTATCGGCCTGATTGTCGAGAAGATGCCGGTGTCGATCTCGCTGGGCCTTTGGCTGACGCTGATCCAGTATCTCGTGTCGATTCCGCTTGGCATCCGCAAGGCGGTAAAGGACGGCTCCACCTTCGACGTGTGGACGTCCGGCGTCATCATCATCGGTTATGCCATCCCCAGCTTCATCTTCGCCATCATGCTGATCGTGGTCTTCGCGGGCGGCAGCTATTTCAGCTGGTTTCCCTTGCGTGGGCTGACGTCGGACAATTTCGAGCAGCTGAGCTTTCTTGGCAAGATGGCGGACTATGCGTGGCACCTGGCGCTGCCGCTCTTCGCCATGGCCATAGGCAGCTTCGCCACCATGACGATGCTGACCAAGAATTCCTTCCTCGACGAGATCAGGAAGCAATATGTGACGACGGCGCGCGCCAAGGGGCTGACCGAGAACCAGATTCTCTATGGCCACGTGTTCCGCAACGCCATGCTGCTGGTGATCGCGGGCTTCCCCGGCGCCTTCATCGGCGCGTTCTTCGCAAGTTCGCTGCTGATCGAGACGATCTTCTCGCTGGACGGGCTGGGCTATCTGTTCTTCACCGCGACCGTGAACCGCGACTATCCGATCGTCTTCGCCAGCCTCTATATCTTCACGCTGTCCGGCCTTCTGGTGCAGCTGATCTCGGACCTGACCTACACCTGGATCGATCCGCGCATCGACTTCGAGAAGCGGGACGTCTGAGCCATGGCGATCCGCATCAGCCCCCTCAACAAGCGCCGCTGGCAGCTGTTCCAGCAGAGCCGCCGCGGCTACTGGTCGTTCTGGCTGTTCCTTGTCCTGTTCCTGATCTCGGTCTTCGCGCCCTTCATCGCCAATGACCGGCCGTTCCTCGTCTCCTACAAGGGAGAGCTGCTCTTCCCCACCTTCGTGGATTATCCCGAGACGAAATTCGGCGGCTTCCTCGCCCGCACCGATTTCCGCGACCCGGTGAACCAGGATGAAATTCAGGCCAATGGCTGGATGATCTGGCCGCCGATCCGCTATTCCTTCAACACAGTCAACAACGAACTCCCCATGCCGGCGCCCTCGCCGCCGGCCTTCCAGCTGACGCGCGAGCAGGCCTGCGCCAAGTATCCACAAGGCGTGAACGATCCCAACTGCGTGTTCGGCAACCTCAACTGGCTCGGCACCGACGACCAGGGCCGCGACGTGACGGCGCGGCTGATCTATGGCTTTCGCATCTCGGTGGCCTTCGGCCTGATCCTCACCGCGATCTCGTCCATCATCGGCATGGCGGCCGGTTCGGTGCAGGGCTATTTCGGCGGATGGACGGACTTGCTGTTCCAGCGCTTCATCGAGATCTGGACCGCGATGCCCGCGCTCTATCTACTCATCATTCTCGCGGCCTTCATCGCGCCAACCTTCTGGATCCTGCTGTTCATCCAGGTTCTGTTCTCCTGGACGGCGATCGTCGGCCTCGTCCGCGCGGAGTTCCTGCGCGCGCGCAATTTCGAATATGTGCGCGCCGCCCGCGCCCTTGGGCTTTCGGATGCGACGATCATGTTCAAACACCTGCTGCCCAATGCGGTGGTGTCCACCATTACCTTCATGCCTTTCATCATGGCGGGTTCGGTGACGGTCTTGTCGTCGCTCGACTTTCTCGGCTTCGGCCTGCCGCCCGGCTCGCCGTCGCTGGGTGAACTGATCGCCCAGGGCAAGAACAACCTGCAAGCGCCGTGGCTGGGCCTGACCGGCTTCTTCGTCGTCTCCATCATGCTGTCGCTCCTCGTCTTCATCGGCGAAGGAGTGCGTGACGCGCTGGACCCGCGGAAGACCTTCGCATGAGCGACAAGCTGCTCGAGGTGAAGGATCTCTCGGCCGCCTTTTCGCAAGGCGGCCGCGCCACGCTGGCCGTCGACAAGGTGTCCTTCGACATCGCCAAGGGCGAGACGCTGGCGCTGGTGGGCGAGTCGGGGTCAGGCAAGTCCGTCACGGCCCTGTCGATTCTCAAGCTGCTTCCCTACCCCTCCGCTTCGCACCCATCGGGCTCCGTGCGCTTCAAGGGCGAGGAGTTGCTGGACGCCGATGACCGCGATCTCCGGCGGGTGCGCGGCAACGGCATCACCATGGTGTTCCAGGAGCCGATGACTTCGCTCAACCCCCTTCATACGGTGGAGCGGCAGATCGGCGAGATCCTCGAGGTGCACCGGAACATCAAAGGCGAAGCGGCACGCGCCCGCATCGTGGACCTGTTGGGCAAGGTGGGAATCCGCGATCCGGAGACGCGGCTTCTCGACTATCCGCACCAGCTCTCGGGCGGCCAGCGCCAGCGCGTGATGATCGCCATGGCGCTCGCCAACAACCCGGACCTGCTGATCGCCGACGAGCCGACGACGGCGCTGGACGTCACCGTGCAGGCACAGATCCTGAAGCTGTTGAAGGAGCTGCAGACCGAGCTCGGCATGGCGCTTCTGCTCATAACCCATGACCTCGGCATCGTGCGCAAGATGGCCGACAAGGTCGTGGTCATGCAGCACGGCAAGGCGGTGGAGAGCGGGAATGCGAAGGACGTCTTCGCCAATCCGCAGCACGCCTACACCAGGATGCTGCTCACCGCCGAGCCCAAGGGCGCGGCGCCGCCGAGCAACCCTTCGGCGCCGGCGGTGCTGGAGACCAAGGGCCTGAAGGTGTGGTTCCCCATCAAGCGCGGTTTTTTCCGCAGGACGGTGGGTTACATCAAGGCCGTCGATGGCGTCGATGCCATCGTGCGCAGCGGTCAGACGCTGGGCGTCGTCGGCGAGTCCGGCTCCGGCAAGACCACGCTGGGCCTGGCGCTGCTGCGCCTGATCCGCTCCGAAGGGCCCATCGTCTACATGGGCCGCAATATCGACCGCTATAACACGGCGGCGATGCGTCCGCTCCGCAAGGACATGCAAATCGTCTTCCAGGACCCCTTCGGTTCGCTGTCGCCGCGCCTGTCGATCCAGCAGATCGTGGAGGAGGGCCTCACGGCGCAGGGGCGCAACCTCGGGTATGATGCACGCCGCGAGATCGTGTCACGCGCCTTGCGCGAGGTGGGCCTCGACCCAGCGACCATGGACCGCTACCCGCATGAATTCTCCGGCGGACAGCGCCAGCGCATCGCCATCGCGCGCGCGCTCGCACTGGAGCCGAAGTTCATCATGCTCGACGAGCCGACCTCGGCGCTCGACATGTCGGTGCAGGCGCAGATCGTGGACCTGCTGCGCGCACTGCAGCAGAAGCACAACCTCGCCTATCTTTTCATCAGCCACGACCTGAAGGTGGTGCGCGCACTGGCCAACGAGGTGATCGTGATGCGCAACGGCGTCACCGTCGAAAGCGGCCCCACGGCGGACGTCTTCTCGAACCCGAAGACCGATTATACAAAGGCGCTGATCGCCGCCGCCCTCAACCTCAAGGCCGCGCCGGAAGGTGTGGTGAACCAATAATGGCGTTCCTGTTCATTCTGCCGACTTGGCCCGTGGACGTGTGGACCGCCGCCATGAGGAAGGTGGCCCCCGATCTCGATGTGCGCGTCTGGCCTGATCAGATCGGACGTGTTGAGGATATCGAGTATTGCGCCGCCTGGCTGCCGCCGCCCGGCGTGGTGAAAAGCCTGCCGAACCTCAAGGTCATCATGTCGCTCGGCGCCGGTGTCGATGCGATCCTCAAAGACCCGACGCTTCCCGGCAATACCCCGATCATCCGCGTCAACGATCCAGACCTGACGGGGCGCATGACGGAATACGTCGTGCTGCATGTGCTGATGCACCACCGCCAGCAACGCCGCATCGACGAGAACCAACGCAGGAAGGTCTGGGACTCCTTCCCCACCCATGCCGCGAAGGACCTGAGCGTCGGTATCATGGGGCTCGGCGTGATGGGCTCCGATTCCGCCCTCAGGCTGCGCGACCTGGGCTTCCGCGTGGCGGGCTGGAGCCGCAGCCGAAAAGACATTCCCGGGGTGGAAAGCTTCGCTGGAAATGCCGAGTTCGACGCCTTCCTATCGCGCACCGACGTGCTCGTCTCGCTGCTGCCGGCAACGCCGGAGACTGACGGCATCATCAACCGTGCAACCATCCGCAAACTGTCGCGCAAGGGGCCCTTCGGTGCGCCGATCGTCATCAACGCCGGCCGCGGCCGCCAGCAGGTGGCGGACGATATTCTGGCCGCACTCGATGCCGGCGAACTTCACGCCGCGACGCTTGACGTCTTCGTGTCCGAACCGCTGCCGCCGGAGAGCCCCTTGTGGACCCATACGAAGGTGACGGTGACGCCGCACTGCGCGGCCGACAGCGACCCGGAGACGATCTGCGCCTATGTGGCGGCCAATATCCGCAGGCACCAGCGTGGCGAGAAGCTGGCAAACCTCGTGGATCGGACACGAGGCTACTGAAACTCTCAGCGCGCCAGGCGCTTGACGCTTGTCACCTGCCCATACTTCGCCGCGATCCTCTCCACGGCGTCCTTCAGCCGCTCGGCCACCACCATCATATGATGGCCATTGGCGTGCAGCAGCGTTTTTCCGTCCGTCATGATGCCGACATGGCCGTTCCAGAACACCAGGTCGCCGCGCTTCAGGCTGTCGAGGCCGTTGGCGGGAAGATTCCCGCCCAGCGTCTGTTCCTGCATGTCGCTGTCGCGGAGTGCCGGCCTGCCGCACGCCTCCAGCGACAATTGCACGAGGCCCGAGCAATCGAGGCCATGGACGGACTTGCCACCCCAGTAATAGGGCACGTGCCGGAACATCTCCGCCACGGCCACGAAATCGGCCTCGAAATCATCGGCGCGCCTCAGATGCGCGGTGAATACGAAGCGGCCGTTGGAGAGCTGAGAGAATGCGCCGGTCCCGGATGTTACGGTCACTCTTGCGTTGAGCGTCAGAAGCGTGGCGGGGAGCGACTTGAGATTGGCCTCCGGATACATGAAGGTCGACGGCACGGCGACGCGGTGGGTGGATGGCGTGACATGCGGCGACAGGGCGTTGCCGTTCACGTAGCCGACATAGCCATCCGCTGAGAGCTGCACCCAGGCCCAGCCTTCCTTCTCGTTGAACAGATTCACCTGCTCGCCGAAGAGTGCTTGTGTGAGCTGCATGGCATCGAAGCGGGGGGCCCGGTGGACGGTGACGACAGGCTCGATCACCTGCATGAGGCGCGGCTCCACGAAGCGCCCGGCCTCCACTTGCCCAGCAAGTGCGGCATCGGCAAGATCGGGACGATAAGCATGGAGACGCTGGTCGAGCTGGGCCATGCGCGTTCCCTAAAGGCTTTTGGCGTGATTGCCAATCGTGTCCGCCAGCCGCTCGAGGTAGAGAGCGCCCTTCACGGTGCGCTGGATCAGCACGTTGCGGCGATCCTTCTCGTCGCGCCTTCGGCTCACCAGTTCGAGCTTGCCCATGGTATCGAGCGCGCGGGTAACGACCGGCTTGGTGACGCCCAGCTTCTTCGCAAGGTCGCGCACTGTGTGCGGCGGGGCTTCAAGATAGATTGTGAGCAGGATGCAGACCTGGCGAATGGAGAGATCCGGCTCGTCGTCCCGCACCATGGCAAGGGCGACATCGTGCCAGAGGGTCAGGGCGTGGGCGGTGGACAACGCAACAGACATCGACAGCCTTCTCGCAACCGCTGAGGTTGTTTCGAGTCCGTTACAGTCTGGCGGGAAATGCCCGGTGCTGCAAGCGGTTATGCATAGCGTTGGCGGATAACCTCGAACAGCGCCCGCATCGCCTGGGCCTCGCCACCCTTGGGCCGCCCGGGCCGCGGCGCCGGTGTCCAGGCAAAGATGTCAAAATGCACGTAAGCCTTGGCTTTTTCCACGAAGCGCTTGAGGAACAGGGCGGCGGTGATCGAACCGGCGAAGCCTGAATCGCCGGAATTACTCATATCGGCGACGGAGGATTCGAACAGCCGCGTGTAGGGCTGCCAGTATGGCAGGCGCCAGACAGGGTCATTCACCTCCTGGCCCGCACGGGCTATGGCTGCGGCAAGAACATCGTCATCCGTGTAGAAGGGGGGCAGGTCCGGCCCCAGCGCCACGCGGGCCGCACCCGTCAGCGTCGCCATGTCGATGAGCAGATCCGGCTTCTCCTCGTCCGCCAGCGCCAACGCATCTCCCAGCACCATGCGGCCTTCGGCATCGGTGTTGCCGATCTCGACCGTGATGCCCCTGCGGCTCTTCAGCACGTCGCCCGGGCGGAAGGCATTGCCGGCGATCGCATTCTCGACGGCCGGGATAAGCACCCGCAGCCGCACATTGAGCTTCGCAGCCATGATCATCTGGGCAAGGCCGAGCACATTGGCGGCGCCGCCCATGTCCTTCTTCATCAGCGCCATGCCGGAGGCCGGCTTGATGTCGAGGCCGCCCGTGTCGAAGCAAACGCCTTTGCCGACGAGCGTCACCTTTGGCGCCCGCGCCGGCCCCCAGGCGAAGTCGATGAGGCGTGGCGCACGGGGGCTGGCCTTGCCCACGGCATGGATCATCGGAAAATTCCTCTCAAGCGTCTTGCCCGCCGTGACGGTGAGCTTGGCCCTGTGGACCCGCGCCACGCCACGGGCCGCTAGCTCCAACTCATCCGGCCCCATGTCGGAGGCCGGTGTGTTGACGAGGTCGCGCACCATGAAGCTGGCGCGCGCGGCCCGCAGCACCGCCTCGCGGTCCACCCCCTTCGGGCAGACGAGCTGCGCCACGGGTGGAAAGGTCTTGCCATAGCGGCCGAAGCCATATGATTCGAGGCACCAACCCAGCGCCATCAGCTCCAGATTGGTAACGGCGCCTCTGATCGCGTAGGCCCCAGGCGGAAGGCCGCGGCAGAGCTTGCCAAGCGCGAAGGCGTCGCTTGCATCGGCTCCCACGAGAACCTGTTTCACCTGCCCCTTGGGGCCCGGCATGACAAGAAAACGCCCCGCCTGGGCTTTGAAATCGTTCGCATCCGCCCAATCCCGGAATTCTGCCCGAAGATCCCGGCGTTTAGTTGCCCAGTCGACGGCAGCAATAACGTCAACAGGAATGCCGCGTAGCGTTGAGGCAAGGAGGATTTCGGCAGGCTCAGTCATGGCGAACTCCCGGTCTGACTTCCCATATCGCGAAACAGGCTTATGGTTAATCAATTATTGACCGTTGCGCGCCATGGTAGGCGAACAAACCGGACTGGAGTTTCGTGATGCCGAGGGCCAGGCCCCGCGCCGCCATTCTTATCCTGCTGGCTTCCACCGTGATGCTCACGGGCTGCAGCAAGTTCACGGGGCAACTGACCCCGGCCAGCGACATCAACACAGCGTCAACCACGCCGGTTTCGCTCAGCGCACTCGCGGAGCTTGCCGAAAAGTGGCAGGCCAATCCTTCGGACGTGAACAAGGGCCTTGCCTACGCCAACGGCCTCGAAAAGCTGGGTCAGAAAGACGAGGCGCTGAACGTTTATCGCAAGCTGACGGAGGCTAATCCGTCCAACGCCAAGCTCGCCGGGATCTATGGGCGGAAGCTCGCCGCGGCGGGCAACACCGACCAGGCCGTTCCCATTCTCGAGAACGCCGGGCAGCGGGGCGACAAGGACTGGCGCGTGATGTCCGCTCTTGGTTCGGCTTACGACCAGCAGGGCCTCTATCAGAAGGCGCGCGAACAATACGCAATGGCTTTGAAGGCTGATCCTCAAAACCTGGCGGTGATGAACAACCTCGCCATGTCTTACGCGCTCGAAGGCAACCTGAAGCAAGCCGAGCAGGAGCTGCGCGCCGCCGACGCGCTGCCGCGCTCCAAGAGCGAACCCCGCATCCGTCAGAACCTGGCGCTTGTCGTGGGGCTGCAGGGACACTTCGACGAGGCGACAAAGCTCGCTCAGGAAGACCTGCCGCCCGAGCAGGTGCAGGAGAACATGGCGTATCTGAAGAAGATGCTGTCGCAGCCAAACACATGGCAACAGATCAGCGACGGCGCTCCGAAAGGCTGATCTGCGGCAATCGCGCGAAAATGCAGAGCCGCTTGGAAAACAGACTCGTTATTCAAACACTTCCGCAGCTTTTCGACCGCATGTGCGAGTATTCTCGAGCTCGCGCGTCATCAGAAGAATTCCATGACCTTCATGACCGTGGGCGTCATGATCACCACGAATATGACCGGCATGAAGAACAGCATCATCGGTACGGTGAGTTTGGGGGGGAGAGCGGCCGCCTTGCGCTCAGCTTCGGCCATGCGCATATCGCGGTTTTCCTGAGCGAGAACGCGCAGCGCGGTGCCCACCGGCGTGCCGTAACGCTCCGACTGGATAAGACTTGTCACCACTGACCTGACCTGCGGCATGCCCGTTCGCTTGCTCAGATTCTCCAGGGCCTTGCGGCGGTCTCCCAAATAGGAGAGTTCTGCCACTGTTAGGGAAATTTCTTCCGCAAGCGGCACCGATACGGCGCCAATTTCCCGTGCCACGCGCTGCATTGCAGGCTCAATGGCCATGCCGGACTCGACGCAGATGAGCAGCAGATCGAGCGCATCGGACCATGCGCTGCGTATCGACGCCTGACGTCGCGTCACCTTATTGCGCAGCAGGAGGTACGGCAGGTAGTTGCCGGCAATAACGCCGAGTGCCGCAACTGCGATGCGCATCTGCGGCGGGACGCTGTCCGCAAGGATCGTGGACGTATAGATAAAAGCGAAGAGACCGACAGCAATCGGCGAGACGACCCGGGCCATCAGATAGAGGATCAGGTGACGTTCCGACCGCAGCCCCGCCTGGCGCAACAGGTTGCGCGATGCCTCGGCCTCGAACAGCTTGCGCAGATACAAGGTGTCCACGATCTGGCGGGCAAAGCCAGTGTCCTTCCGATCGCGCAGGCGCGATTCGCCCAAAGCCGCCCCGGAGCGTTGCTGGCGTCTTAGTCTCTCGAGCTCCAGGCTCACGGATTTCATCCGCGTCCTCAGCGGATCGTTCTGCAACATCGGAGCGGCAACGCTCAGCACGGCCGCAAATGCCGCAAGTGCGACCAGCAAAGTCACCAAAAGTTCCGGCTTCAGCAGGGCTGATAATGCATCAAGCATGGTGCGAAGAGCTCATCAGATATCGAAGTTGATCATCGAGCGCATGATAAGGACACCGATAAGCATCCACACGCCCGCGCCGGCGAGGATGAGGTGCCCGTTGGTGGTTGACAAGAGCGGGTCAAGGTAGCCCGGACTGATCAACAACAGCGCCCCTATAATCAAGAAGGGGATTGCCCCGATGATTGCAGCGGACGATTTGGCCTCTTGTGACATTGACCGAACCTTAGCCTTCAATTTCTTGCGGTCACGCAGAACGCGGGACAGGTTGCCGAGAGTTTCCGAGAGATTACCGCCTGTTTTGGACTGGATGCCAATCACGATACCTAGAAAACTCACCTCAGGAATGGGCATTCTGTCGAACATGCGCTCCAGACCCTGGTCGATCGTGATACCCAGACGCTGGCCGTCCACCACCTCCATGAACTCGGGGCCGATCGGCGGTCCGGACTCGGTTGCAATGATCTTCATTGCGTCCGAAAGGGGAAGTCCAGCCTTTAGGCCTCGGACCATCACATCCACGGCATCGGCGAGCTCTTCGCGAAATATCTTCTGACGGCGATTGGCGAGAGTCGACAAGAACCACCGGGGCAAACCAAAGGTAGCGGCGATTGCGCTAAGAGCGCCAACATAGGTCGGAAATCCGATCAGCAACGGGATGAGAAAGAAAAGAACACCGCAGCCAACCGAAATGAGCCAGAACTTCAAAACAGAAATCGAAAGGCCGGCCCGGCTTATTTGCAGCCGGAGAGGCAGGCCTTTGCGTTTGTTCGCGCGTGCATCGGCTTGCTTGAGCGTTTCCTTAATCTGCTTTCGCCGGTTGTCATTCTTTCCCTCGATCACGCGTCCGGAACGCGGCTGGCTGCTTGCGTTTACCCGCCTCGGTTCCGAAACCACGCTCTTGATGCGCGCCACCGCACCATTCGAGTCTAGGAAAGGCAGAAGCAACGCCAACAATCCGGAGCCGACCGCCAGCGCCACCATCACCATGAGGACGATCTCGGTACTGCCAAGCCCGAACAGCATGCCCCACTATTCTCCGCCGCCTTGAACATCAGCCAGTTCCAGGGTCTCGGCTAACCGCTTGTCTTCATTGAAATAGCGGGCGCGTTCCCAGAAGTGAGGCCTTGCGATGCCGGTGCCACGATGCTTGCCGATGATCTTGCCGTTGGCGTCTTCCCCGGCAATTTCGTAGACCATCAAATCCTGGGTGATGATCACGTCCCCTTCCATTCCGACAACCTCCGTTACGTGGGTGATGCGGCGTGAGCCGTCACGCAACCGGGCCGCCTGAACGATCACGTCGATCGAGCCGCAGATCATTTCCTTGATGGTCTTGGACGGAAGCGAAAATCCGCCCATTGTGATCATTGACTCGAGCCGCGACAAGGCTTCGCGCGGCGAGTTGGAGTGGAGGGTTCCCATCGACCCGTCATGGCCTGTGTTCATCGCCTGCAGGAGGTCAAAAGCCTCCGGTCCGCGCACTTCACCGACGATAATCCGTTCCGGCCTCATGCGCAGGCAGTTCTTGACGAGATCACGCATGGTGATTTCGCCCTCTCCTTCCAGATTGGGGGGGCGCGTCTCGAGGCGAACCACATGCGGCTGCTGGAGCTGCAGTTCGGCGGCATCCTCACAGGTGATGATGCGCTCGTCATTCTCGATGTAGGCTGTCAGACAGTTGAGCAACGTCGTCTTTCCGGATCCCGTTCCCCCCGAGATCAGGACATTGCACCTCACCCTGCCGATGATCTCGAGCAAGACTGCTCCCTCCCGCGTGATAGAGCTGAAGCGTACGAGATCCGTCAGCTTGAGGCGGTCTTTCTTGAATTTACGGATGGTGAGCGCCGGACCATCGATGGCCAGCGGCGGCACGATCACGTTGACGCGGGACCCGTCAAGCAGTCGCGCGTCGCAGATCGGGCTCGCCTCGTCCACCCGGCGCCCAATCTGGCTCACGATACGCTGGCAGATGTTGAGGAGCTGCGTGTTGTCCCGGAACCGGACGCCGGTTTTCTGAACCTTACCGGCCACTTCGATAAAAGTGGCGCCAGACCCATTGACCATGATGTCCGAGATGTCGTCGCGCGCAAGCAGCGGTTCCAGCGGACCGAAACCGAGAACGTCATTGCAGATGTCCTCAAGCAGCTCTTCCTGCTCCGGCACAGAAATCACCACGTCCTTCAGCGTGATGATCTCGCTTACGATGTCCCGGATTTCCTCGCGTGCGGCCTCCCGGTCGATCTGCGACAACTGGGTGAGGTCGATGGCATCGATCAAGGCATTGAAGATCGTGCTCTTGATATCGTAATAGTTGGTGGAACGGCGCGCGCCCTGCCCCATATTCGGGGCCGCCGTGCCGGATCCGGGCAATGCACCCGCGCCGCTTCCGCCCGGCGGCAGCAGCGGACTGCGCTGCCCTTGACCTCCTGCGAACACCTGACTCCCCGACGGAGCGGCCGGGTCAAGCGGCCCCGGCTGCACCACCGGTGCGAGAAGATCTTTCGAAGGGCTTTCGCCCGAACGCTTTCCAAACATCACTTTTTGCCCAGCACCATGAATTTCTTAAGAAGGGACTTACTGGCCGGCGGGGGCTTGACGGTCCGTTCGCCGGCAAATCCGGCTGCCAGTTTGCGAAGCACATCCGCCGCCTTCGTCCGGGGGGCAACTTCAAGGAGCATCTTGCCGTTGTTCAGAGCCGTACCGAAGCTCTGCGGATCGAATGGAACGACGTCGGTCAAGTCTGAGCCGATTGCCTTGCGGAACTCAGGCGCGGGGATTTCTGGGCGCTTTGGCACACCGATCTTGTTGAGAACGACCATTGGGGGAGGATCGTTCGGGCGCGCCGTCCTCAGCAAGTCGACCAGGGCGCGCGCATTCCGGAGGCTGGCCAGTTCCGGTTCCGCCGTCAAAACAACCTGATCCGCATGAAGCAGCGTAAACCTTACCCAGGGAGCCCAGATATTGGGCACGTCGATGATGGTCGCAGGAATGCTCATGCGCATTGCCGTCAGGATGGCTTCCACGGCATGAGGCTCGATGGTGAAATCCCGGTCGACCCCACCCGGCCCGGCCAAGAGACTGAGCTTGCCCCCAAGGCGCACCAGCAAACGGTCCAGCAGCAGGCTGTCGACACGCTCTGGCTGCGTAATGGCTTCCAGTATGCCGCCCGAAGAATCCAGGTTGAAATCGAGGGCGGCGGTACCATAGGCAATGTCGAGATCGAGGATCGTCGTTTCCAAATCGGTGACGCGCGCAAGCTCCCACGCGCAGTTGTGGGCGATCGTGCTCGAGCCTGCGCCACCCTTGGCGCCCAAGAAGGCGATAACTTTCCCGATTGATGCTGCCTTTTCCTGGCGATAGAGCGAGGCAACGGTTTCGATAATCTGCAGCGGGGAGACGGGCGCGACCACGTATTCGCTGATGCCCTGCTGGATCAGTTCGCGATAGAGAATGACATCGTTGAGGTGGCCGATCACCACCACCTTGGTGTCTGGCTGGCACACTTCGGCGAGCGCAGCCAACTGCGCAAGCAGCTTATCGCGAGTGGTATCCGCCTCGATCAGCAGAAGGTTGGGCGAGGACTGGGTGTGATAAAGCCTGATCGCGGCCGGAATTCCGCCCGTTACGACGGAACCGTGAGCCCGCGCCATGCGCCGATCGGCGAAGGCGCTCTGAATAGCTTCCATCGTCTGCTGCCGTTCGCAGAAAGCCTGCATGTTGATACGCGGAATGAGGGCCACAGGACCCAGATCGCTTGCCCGCGCCTCAATTTCCGGAGCGCTTCGCATCGTCATATGGCCTCACTCAATTCAGCCGGCTTCTGGCAAAAGGCAATTGACATCAGTTGCCCGAGCCCGAGTTCGAACTGTCTTCGATGGGTTCCAACCAAGTTCCAGCGTAGTAGGCGTCCAAGATCTTTGACTGCGCCGCGCTGTAGGCGGGAGTTTCCGCGCGCCGGTGCTGCAGGTCCGAGGGGTTGGCGATCATCGCCGCGACGTTCTGCTGGAAGGCACAGCCGAAGTTGGGACCTGAAAGGTTCCGCTGATTGCCACGCAGATTCTCCGAGAAGTCCCCGCAAGGCTTGGTCTCCGCAACCTTGGTCCCAAAGGCGAGGGTGACCACATTTCCGGGGCTGTCCTGCGGCGTCACGAGAATGGACGGCCGCGCCACGCCCTGCCGGGCGAGAACCTGGGCAGCCTGGTTGGCGGCCAGATGCGCCGGTTTGCTGCGGGCCGCATAGGCGACGGTGACCGGCGTATTGGCGCGCGAGGACGCCTGTTGCGCAAAAGACGTGACCTGGTCGAAGTCAGAGGGGCGCAGACCGCCAGGCGCAGCATCGAAGGTGAGCTTGACAGGCCGCTCGGCCACCTTGATAGGATAATTTTCGCCCACGCTGTCCGGCACATGAACGTCATCGAAGCTCGCAAGCTCGGTCGACGCGCATCCGGCGCTCAGGACTGCCGCGGCAGCGAGCAGCGCCGCGCCGAGCGGCCGCCGCCACTGCGGCTTAATCCGGGAATGCTTCATATCGCTGTGCACCTTCATTCGATGATGTGTCCGATTTCGCCATGATAGCTGCCTGCCGGGTTCCCTTCGCTGCCGGGGGGGCCGAAAACACGGTTAAGGCGCCCAAGGAAGATTTGCTGCAGATCGGTGGCGTGGTTGAAGCGGTCGATCGGCGTGGCCATTTGATCCGCGTTGGCGGCGCCGACCACATAGGGCGTCACGATGACCACCAGTTCGCTCTGGTTGCGCTGGAAGCTCTGGCTCGAGAACAGCGCGCCCAGAACGGGAAGCGCACGGAGACCAGGCGTTGAGTTGATTTTCTGCAGCGAGACGTTCTTGATCAGACCGGCAAGCATCATGGAGCCGCCGGACGGAAGTTCGATCGACGTCGATGCGTTGCGGAAGTCGATGACCGGCTGCGCGCCCGGCCCGCCGTACGGATTGTCCGCCAGATCGCTGACTTCGGTGAAGATGTTGAGGGCAATCCGCCCTTCCGACAGCACTGTTGGAGTGAAGTCGAGCGTTATGCCGTATGGCTGGAACTGCACGTTGCAGATATAGCTTAGCGTGGTCGTGTCCGGCAGGTTGCACTCGGAATAGGGATATTGGCCACCGGCATGGAACTTGGCCTTTGCGCCCGAAAGGGCGGTGAGGGTGGGTTCCGCCAGAACCGTCGCCAAGCCGCTCGCTTCCAGCGCGCGGACGGTGGCGTCGATGGTGACAGGCCCGCCGGGAATATTCAGTAATCCATCGAGCGTCCGTTGACTGCTGATCGGATAGGTGTTGTTGACCCACTTGAAATTCACCGGGCCGGCAGTGATGCTGCCGTCGAGGTTAATGCCGAGCTGCTTTAGGATCGTTCGCTTGAGCTCGACGACGCGAACCTTGAGCATCACCTGATTGCTTTCCGTGATCGTGAGCAGATTGACCACGGAGTCAGCTCCGCCTTCGTAGGTGGTCATGAAGCGCGCGGCGAGATTCTCCGCCGTCTTGCCCTGCTGAGCATCGGCCACGGTGCCCCTAAGCACAATGTTGCGGCCGCTGCTGTCGACGGTGATTGCGCTGCCGGGCAGTGAGCGCTCAAGCAACGATTTCAGGCTCGACGTATCGAGTGTGACCTCGAGATTGAGCTGCAGAAGCTGGCGCCCGGCTTCGTCCAGAAAGAACACGTTGGTCTGGCCGGACGACCGGGCGAAGAGATAGGCCGTGTTACGGTTCTTGAGAACAACATCGACCATGTCGGGGTTGCCGACAATCACATCCTTCACCACGGTGGGAAGCTTCAGAACCGCGCTCTTGGACAGCCCCAGCCGCAATGATCGCACCGCTTGCGGACTGCTGAGGTCGATTTCACTTCCGGTTTCATTGGCATGCCCAATCCCGGTCAGTGAGCCGGTCAGACAAAGCTGACCGAACATGAACGCAGCGGCCAGCAGGGTGCGGAGCATGCGGCGCGGATGCCTTTTACAGAAATGTCTAAAATGGGGATGAGTATTGTGCATCATCTCTCTTTTCACCGGGAAGGTACCGTGCGTTCGACGCCGTAGCGGATCACCAGCGTACCGCTTGCGTTACGAGGCGTGAGAAAGCTGTCCGAGATCGTCGGGCGGTCGTCCGCCATTCCCTCAGACCCGCCCTCGGCCAGCGACCGAAGAACCAGCGTCAGCGTGCCGGATGAAATGAGGCCGGTGACGATTTCCGTCTGCAGCGGATCGAGTTCGAGAACGGCGGTGCGTCCGGCAGGAATCGCGGCTTGGTCATCCCCGGCGCTCATCGATTGATTGATAGCCAGAACCTTGACATTGTTGAGCACGGTTTCGGAATACGAAACCTTTTCTCCCGAGGCCGGGTCAGTCAACTGGCGGGCCAGGAGAACATCCACCCGGTCATTCGGCAGAACGAAGCCACTCACACTTGTGGTTTCGCCAATCGGCACGGCAACCGCGCGCATGCCTTGCGGCAGAATTGCGCTCATGAAGCTCCGGTCGCCGGGCCGCACAATCTTGGCGGATACGATCAGCTCTCCTGCAACTATCGGCAGTTTGGCGCGGGCCTGCTGCATCTGATCCAACGCATCGGGCATCGACTCCTTGGTGATCATTTGCGGAGTAATGCCATTCTTCGGCCAAGACCGCCATTCCAAAGAAAAACCTCCAAGCTGTTCGCCCTGCGCCAAATCCTTCGCGGCGACAAGAACGTCCACCGTGTCGTTGTTCTGAATAACGACAGGTCCAGGCGCCTGGGGCGCAGGCTGGCGTGACAGGATGACGGTTGAAAGATACGCAGCAACAAACGCCGTTACGAGCGCCACTGTCAGGAGAATGAGCCGCGTTCTGTTCATTAATCAGGTCCCAGAGCAAACCAAAATGACAACAAGGCCATCATGGGGCGAAATCGTCAAATTTGCGTTAACTATGTTTGCCCCGCAGCGGCCACAGTCATCCAACTGTAAGGAGTGGCGAGAATAGCGCCGGCAGCAAAAGCAAATCCATAAGGCACGTCGGGAGCGACCCGGCTTAACATCCGGTCTGCCGTACGACTCCTCATACCGATCTCACCGCGTGCCATGAACCAGCACCCGATAGCTGCCGCAAGAACGCCGCCGCAAAGCGTCGTGAAAAGTGTAAAAACGACTGACGGCAGCGGACCGAGCCAAAGCCCGGCCGCTGCCATCAACTTTGCATCTCCCCCGCCCATGAAGCCAAGAGAAAAAAGACCGTAGCCCAACAACAACAGCACACACGATGCGAGCATATGCTGAAGTAATTCCCAGCCCGTCAACCCACTTGAAGGAGCCAAGAGCAGGAAACCGAGAACCATCCCTAATGTCAACGCATTCGGAATACGCCTTGAAAAAACATCTTCCGCACCCGCCAAAATCAAAGCGAATGTGAAAAGAAGTACTGGTAGTTCTCCAATCGGCAAATTGGCCATGTCTGCAGGAAATCCGAAATTCTATCCTACAGAGCGCAAACGAACCCTGCTGCTTAGGTTGCGTTGATCGCGTTCGCGATCGCCGAGAACTTCGAATTGAGTGTGTTTCCGAGAAGCCTGACAGACGTGATGATCACGACTGCAATAAGGGCCGCCAGGAGACCGTATTCAATCGCGGTGGCCCCCGACTCGTCTTTGAGGAATCTTACGATGTTGTTCATATCGAACTCCGTTCAGTTATGACATGGTCCAGAATACCGGACGTTAGCCCTTATCCGAAACCACCATTTGCATATTCGCGGTCATCTTTTAAGGAGAAATGAAGCCGTCCGTCAAGTGAACTTAGCGAGAGAATCGACGCGAACGGGCACGCGGGGATTTCAATTTACTTTAATACTCACAACATCCCCTCCGGATATGGCAATAAATCCACTTATATACTGCCCTATACGCGCATACCCATGATGGAAATAAATAGTACAGCATCAATTGCAAACAACAATTTCATTAATTTTCGATCTAATTGCTGTTTCGGGATTCTATTATATTTCAGTCCATGTTTTCAGTACGTGATCTTACAAGATTCTACTTGCTTATGTCTCCCAAGGGCAGGGACTATTCATTCACGAAGATGAGGAAGTGGATGTTGGTGTAGCCTGAGGGCGCTTAAGGGAAGATTCACCGGTTCCCTGTTATGGGTTAGACAACCGTAGGACGAGGATTTGTCATGTTTAGTCTGCTGCGTTATCGATTTCATCGGACATTGTCATTCGTCGCCCTCGGCATGGCCACCTCAATCTCCGCTGCGTCGGCCGTGCACGCGGCGCAGGAAATCGTACTGATCGCCGATCAGTCGAAGATTGTAACCCTGCCCGAAGCTCCGGCAACGGTGGTCATCGGAAATCCTTCAGTGGCTGACGTCACTATGGACGGCCAGTCTCTGTTCTTTCATCCCAGGGCCTGGGGTCTGACCAATGTCGTCGCGCTGGACGCCAAGGGCAGGAAACTCGGAGACTACTTGGTGCGGGTAATCTTCGAGGACCGCTACAGCGTCTCGATGTATTCGCCGGCCGGGCGAAAGACCTATACCTGCCCGAGGGACTGCGAACCGGCTCTGCGGATCGGCGACTCAGCTGAGTTTTCCGGAAACTACGTCGGCCAAGCCGGTCAAAAGTCCGGCCTCGCGTTGGGTCAAGTCATTGGCGACGCTATGACGGCGCAACAAACGGGTGCACAACAAGTAACTACTCAACCCATGGTTACGCAACCGGTGGTGACACAGCCAACAGTAACAACGATCACCATTCCAACATCCCCCCTCCCTCAGTAAGGATCTTGTCCTTCCTTTAATCATTGCTCTGCACCGAAATGCTCTGTAGAAGTCATATCCGGTTATCGGATTGGCTGAAGCGGAGTCCAATTAATGGCAAACTTGGCGCGGTCATTATCACCGGGGAGGTTGCGGCGGGGCGAGGCGGGCGTCACCGCCATCGAATTTGCCATCGTCGCCCCCATTCTCATACTGTTGTTCGGCGCGATCTTCGAGATCGGCACATTTATCTTCATGCAGAACCGGCTTCAATTCGCAACGGAGAAGGCCGCGCGGAGCATTTGGCTTTTGAAAGTAGGGCCGCCCGATAACACAAATAACACGCCACAGATGAACATCTCCGCTTTCAAGACCTTGGTTTGCTCGGGAATGCAAATGACAACCTGCACGGACCTCAGTGTGGACGTCCGGAACGGCAAGAAATTTGCAGACATCAAAACAGCCATTCCCAATCCGGCGACAGGTGTTGGAAAAACGAATAACCAAGCGGGATATACCGAGACATACGAACCGGGTGGGCCAGGCATGGCGGGGTCTCTGATCGTCACCTACGACTGGAAATTCGCCTTTCCCGGACCTGCGCTTTTATTCGGCAATGTTAGCACATATCCAGGCATCAGGCGTCTTGTGGCAACCGCCGTTTTCAAAAACGAGGGACAGCAATGACGGTCGCAGCCACTCGTCACACCCGGACAAGGTCACGCGGGGACCGGGGCGTCGCTGCAATTGAGTTTATCATCGTCTTCCCGATGCTGCTGTTGCTGTTCATCGGCACGATCAACATAACTAAGTTTATGAATGTAAACCTAAAGGTGAAGGCGGCGGCGGAACTGGCCGCAGATCTTGTCACCCGTCATAAAGACACAATTAAAACCTCGGACATCGACGACTACTTCACCGCCGCCGAGTTGTCACTCCGGCCAATCGACGCCACGAACGTCCGGGTCGACGTATACAATTTTTATCTAAAAAACAAGACAGACACGCAGGCGACCCTACGCTGGAGCAAGTCGTCGTCAAATGGCACGGCCTGTAGTGAGCCCGATACCTCCAGTACCTCTCCTATCAGCAAACTGGTTGTTGCCGGACAGACCACCGACGTGGTGCTGGCCGTCGTGTGCGTGCCATTCTCCATGCCCGGTATTCCGTGGTTGGGCACTGCGTTCAATAACAAGGTTATCGAAAGGCAGATGTTCATGGCACTTCGTGAGTCGCAAACGCTTTGCATTTTGACCCCATGTCCATGAACTGACGACCGAAGCGCAGTCTGCCGGGCTTGGAGCATCGTGAGAGCAAGTGTAATTGCTTGCGAAGCGAAAGATGCTCCCGATTTCAAAGCGACAGATCGGCGAGAGCGAGGATTTCCTGTTCGGTGAGGCCGGAGAAGCCTTTCACTGCTGGCTTTGCCCCTTCACTCTGGCCATCAGGCTGGAATTATTCCGAAATATGGCCCAGCCCCGCTTCCGGATGACCCTGCAATTGCTTGTTTAAACCAGACAAACCGCAGAGCTCGAGCGCGGCTTCGGACTTCAGGTCGGCGTCGATGGAGACCGGCACGCCGCCTTCATTCATCATCATCATGGCGGCCAGCGGATCGCCGGTCGTCATGGCCTTCCACAGGGGATCGCCATGGTCGAGCTGCGCCACGAACTGCTGCCCGCGGTGCGCCTTAAGGCCGAGGAAACCCAAACCGAAGCCGCTGTCGCTTGAAAAAATGTGCGAAAGAATCTGGACACTACCCCCGTTCGTCAGTTCTCGTCCATCTTGAGGGCGGAGATGAAGGCCTCCTGCGGGATATCGACCTTGCCGAACTGCCGCATCTTCTTCTTGCCCTCCTTCTGCTTGTCCAGAAGCTTCCTCTTGCGGCTGATGTCGCCGCCGTAGCACTTGCTGGTGACGTCCTTGCGCAGCGCCGAGAGCGTCTCGCGCGCAACGATCTTGCCGCCGATCGCCGCCTGAATCGGTATCTGGAACATGTGGCGCGGGATCAGCTCCTTCAGCTTCTCGCACATCGCGCGGCCGCGCTGTTCGGCGCGGTTCCTGTGCACGATCATCGCCAGCGCATCGACCGGCTCGGCATTAACAAGGATTCCCAAGCGCACGAGGTCGCCCTTTTCATAGCCGGTCATCCTGTAGTCGAAAGAGGCATAGCCGCGGGAAACGGACTTCAGGCGGTCGTAGAAGTCGAACACCACCTCGTTGAGCGGCAATTCATAGACCACCATGGCGCGCGAGCCGGCATAGGTAAGCTGCTTTTGACGGCCGCGGCGGTCCTCGCAGAGCTTGAGGATGGAACCGAGGTAGTCGTCGGGCACGAGGATCGTGGCCTCGATCCACGGCTCCTCTACCGATTCGATCAGCGTCTGGTCGGGCAGGTCGGCCGGGTTGTGCAGGTCGATATGCGTGCCGTCGCGCATGTTGACCTTGTAGATGACCGACGGCGCTGTGGTGATGATATCGACGTTGAACTCGCGCTCGATCCGCTCGCGGACGATTTCGAGGTGGAGAAGGCCGAGGAAGCCGCAGCGGAACCCGAAGCCGAGCGCCGCGGAGGTTTCCATGTCATAGGTGAAGCTCGCGTCGTTGAGGCGGAGCCTGCCCATCGCCTCGCGCAGCTCCTCGAAGCGCGCCGCGTCGACAGGGAAGAAGCCCGCGAACACGACGGACTGCGCGGGCCGGAAGCCCGGCAACGGCACGACGTCCATGTTCTTCTCGTCGACGACGGTGTCGCCGACGCGCGTGTCGGCCACCTGCTTGATCGAGGCGGTGAAGAAGCCGATTTCGCCGGGGCCAAGTTCGTCCACATTCTCCTTCTTTGGCCTCGATACGCCCACGCGGTCGAGCTGGTAGACGGCGTTGGTGGAGACGAGGCGGACCTTCTGGCCTTTCCTCATCACCCCATCGACGATGCGCACCAGCACGACCACGCCGAGATAGGAATCGTACCAGGAGTCAACGAGGAGCGCCTTGAGGGGTTTGCCGCGGTCGCCCTTGGGCGCCGGCAGGCGGTGCACGATGGCTTCCAGCACATCGGGCACGCCCACGCCCGTCTTGGCGGAGATCGGAATCGCATCGGAGGCATCGATGCCGATCACGTCCTCGATCTGCTGGCGCACGCGGTCGGCATCGGCAGCCGGCAGGTCCACCTTGTTGAGGACCGGCACGATCTCGTGGTTGTTGTTGATCGCCTGGTAAACGTTGGCGAGCGTCTGAGCCTCGACGCCCTGGCTGGCGTCGACCACCAGCAGCGAGCCCTCGCAGGCGGCGAGCGAGCGGGAGACTTCGTAGGCGAAATCGACGTGGCCGGGCGTGTCGATGAGGTTCAAAACGTATTTCTCGCCGTTCTTCGCGGTGTAGTCGAGGCGGACGGTGTTGGCCTTGATGGTGATGCCGCGCTCGCGCTCGATGTCCATCGAGTCGAGGATCTGGTCCACCATCTCGCGGTCGGAGACGGCGCCGCAGAGCTGGATCAACCGGTCGGCAAGAGTCGATTTGCCGTGGTCGATGTGGGCGATGATGGAGAAATTCCGGATGTGCGCGGTGTCGATCATGATTGCGGGCTGTTTGGCATTGGGGGTGGGCAAGGTCAAGCTTTGCCGGGTCGCAGGCACGGAGCCGACTTTGCGGAGTTGGAGATGGCCCCCCGAGGGTCGAAAGCGGAGGCGCGGGCGCTGCCCGGCGCGGGGGCCGCAATGCTCACGGGTCTCACTCCCGGCTCCGGGGAGTGCGGACTACATTGAGCCACACCCGCAGGCCTGCCCTCCACCCCGCCCGAGCTCACCGTGGCGAGCAGGACATAGATGGAAGGAGTGGTAAATGCGCATCATAGATCAGGAATAAAGGCACGCCTAAAATTCCTGGGAGTGTTTGGGTGGACCGCGCCTTTTCATCGCCGGCATGACGGTTGCCGCGGATACGACGGCTGCAAGGGGTATGATGACGGGTTTAAGAGGGATGCCGGCCGCAAGGGGGCATGACAGTCGAAGGGCGTGTTCCTCAAGCCAACTCATCGCCCTCCTCCACGATCCGGAGCCACGGCCACCTGGCGCGGTAGCTCTGCGCTTTCGTCTGCCATTTGCCTGGCTGCGGGATGAGCGGGTTGATGCGGAGGATGCCGGCCGCGAGGTCGGCGAAGCCGTCAGGAGCGAAAACCTCGCCCGTCGCCACATCGATGCCGGCACAGGTGCAGCGCACGAGGTAGCGGGAGATGCCATCCCGCGCCGAATGGAGCTGCGGGTAATCGCCGCCGAAGCGTTGACGGTACCAAAGGTGGACGCGGGCCTGGTTCTTCACCTCGACCGGCAGGCCGAGCCGTTCAGCGAGCGGCGCCACGCGGCGGATGACAGCGTCCTCCGCCTCCCACGAGAGGTCTCCGCCATCGAAATAGAAAACATCATAGTCCTTGATGTTCTCGGGCGGCGGGCGGCTGGAGAGGACGTTCCACAGGGTTTGGAACAGGCAGCCGGCGGTGAGGTGGCACTGCGGCAGGGCGAGTTCCGCAAGGCCTTCGAGGAGCCGGCGATTGTGCGGGTTCGAGAGAGCGATCTCACGGAAGGCAGCGGCATCGAGCATGGGGCGAAGTTAGAGTGAGTCGCGGTGCAAGGGAATGAGACAGGGCCAGCGTCCCCGTCACCTCATCGGACAGCCGGGGCCGGCCCCGGCTGTCACCGCGACGGGGATGATCCGAGTAGCGCCGCCTCGCGCGCCAGCTTTTCGATCCCTGCCCAGTCCTTCGCCTCGACGAGTTTCCTCGGCGCCATCCACGAGCCGCCCACGGTGATGACGTTGGAGAGCTCCAGGTAGGACACCGCCTTCTCCGGCGTGATCCCGCCTGTCGGGCAGAAGCGGATGCGCGGCAGCGGTGAAGCGAGAGACGAAAGATAAGCCGTCCCGCCCGCGGGTTCCGCGGGGAAGAACTTCTGGATGGAGTATCCCCACTCCAGCAGCGCCATGCATTCGGAGGCCGTCGCACCACCGGGCAGCAGCGCGATGTCGTAGTCTTCCGCGGCGCCCAGCAGCCGGCCGGTGGACCCCGGCGAGACCGCGAACTTGCAGCCCAGCCGGTCGCAGTCGCGCAATTGCTCCGGCGCCAGCACCGTTCCGCAGCCGACGATGGCGCCCTCGACTTCCGCGACGATGGCGCGGATGCAGTCCATCGCTTTCTCGGTGCGCAGGGTGATCTCGAGAACGGGGAGCCCGCCCTTCACCAGCGCGCGTGCCAGCGGCACGGCGTCCTCCACCTTCTCGATCACCAGCACCGGAACGGCCGGCGCCAGCGCCAGCGCCTCGGCGAGGCCCTTTTGATAGACTTTGCTCATCACGCAGCCTCGCTCATCACACAGCCTCGCTTATCACACAGCCTCGAAAATGGATGCGCCCTGGTCGGCGCGGCCCGCATTGCGGCGGAACATCTGGAACAGCTCGCGCCCGGTGCCCTGATTGTTGGCGGAAAGATCGGCCTTCACCGCCTCGCGCGCCGAGAGATCGGTCAGCACCTCCAGAGTGCCTTGATCGGCATCGAGGCGGATCAAGTCGCCATCGCGGATCTTGGCAATGGGGCCGCCGTCGGCCGCTTCCGGTGTTAGGTGAATGGCCGCCGGCACCTTGCCCGATGCGCCCGACATGCGGCCGTCGGTGACGAGCGCCACCTTCAGGCCGCGCTCCTGCAGCACGGCGAGCGGCGGCGTGAGGCGGTGCAGTTCCGGCATGCCATTGGCTTTCGGCCCCTGGAAGCGCACGACGGCCACTACATCGCGGTTCAGCTCGCCCGCCTTGAAGGCCGCCTGCAGCTCTTCCTGCGAATGGAACACTTTCGCAGGCGCCTCGATCACATGGCGATCCGCCGGGATGGAGGAGGTCTTGATCACCGAAGTGCCGAGATTGCCGGTAAGCACGTTGAGGCCGCCCGCTGGCTGGAAGGGATTGGCCGCCCCGCGCAAGACGGCCTCGTCCTGCGAGGCAGTGACGGCATCGGCAAAGACCAGTTCGCCGCCAGCTCCGAGCCTTGCTTCTCTGGTATAGCCGGAAAGCCCGGTGCCCATGATGGTGGATACATCCTCATGCAGCAGGCCGGCGCCCAGAAGCTCGCGGATCAGGAAGCCCATGCCGCCCGCCGCATTGAAATGGTTCACGTCGGCCTTGCCATTGGGATAGATGCGCGTCATCAGCGGCACAACGCGGGAGAGTTGGGCGAGGTCTTCCCAGGTCAGCGAGATTCCCGCCGCCGCCGCCATGGCGATCAGGTGCATGGTATGGTTGGTGGAGCCGCCAGTCGCCAAAAGGCCCACAACACCGTTCACCACCGCCTTCTCGTCATAGATCCGGCCGATGGGACGGTAGTCGTTGCCGAGTGCAGTGATGGCCAGCGCGCGCTTCGCCGACTCGCGCGTGATCGCGTCGCGCAAGGGCGTTCCGGGATTGACGAAGGTCGAGCCCGGCAGGTGCAGGCCCATGATCTCCATCAGCATCTGGTTGGAATTGGCCGTGCCGTAGAAAGTGCAGGTGCCAGGGCCGTGGTAGGAGCGGGCCTCAGCTTCGAGAAGCTGGCCGCGCCCCACTTTCCCTTCCGCATAGAGCTGGCGGATCTTGGCCTTCTCGTCGTTCGGCATGCCGCTGGTCATCGGGCCCGCCGGAATGAAAACCGCCGGCAGGTGCCCGAAGGAAAGTGCGCCGATGATGAGGCCCGGCACGATCTTATCGCAAACGCCGAGATAGACCGCGGCATCGAACATCTGATGCGAGAGGGCAACCGCGGCCGAGAGCGCGATCACGTCGCGCGAGAACAGCGAGAGTTCCATGCCCGTCTCGCCCTGGGTCACGCCATCGCACATGGCGGGAACCCCGCCCGCCACTTGCGCCGTGCCGCCCGCGGCACGCGCCGCCTCGCGGATCGTCTCAGGATAATGCTCGAAGGGCTGGTGCGCCGAGAGCATGTCATTGAAAGCGGTGACGATGGCAAGGTTCGGCGCATTGCCGTTCCTCAGCGCGTTCTTGTCATGCGGGCTGCAGGCGGCGAAGCCATGCGCGATGTTGGCGCAGCCCAGCGCCTTACGCTTCGGCGTCAGCGCGATCGCCGCGTCAATCTTGTCGAGATAGCGACGGCGTGGCACGCGGCTGCGCTGGATGATCTTCTCGGTGACGGCGGAAATCGTCTCGTTCACGGCCATGGATCTATCTCAAGGGCACCAGTAGAGTGTCACGGGAGTCGCACTGCGCAGCACCGCGCGCACCGGCATGTCTTCTTGCGGGCCATCGCCCAGAGCATGCTTCAGCACCTGCTTCTTCTCGGCCCCTTCGATGTGGAGCGCAAGCCTGGCGGCGGATTCGAGCACGGGCAGCGTGAAAGTGAGGCGCGGCTCGCCTGCCCCCGGCGCACTGATGGCAATGAGGCGCTTGCTTGTCCCGGGATCAATGGCCTCGGCCAGCGTGTCGCCGCCGGGGAAGAAAGAGGCCGTGTGGCCGTCATTACCCATGCCCAGCACGGCAACGTCGAAGGCCGGCAGCTTCTCGGCATCCGGGTTGCCTACCAGCGGCACGAAGCGCGCGGCGGCCGCCTTGTTCTGCAGGAGATGTGCGCGCACCAGCCGGGCGTTGGAACGCCCGGAGCTCTCCGGCACCTGGCGCTCGTCGACCAGCGTCACCGACACGCGGCTCCACGGAATATCGATCTGCGACAGCTTTTCGAAGAACAGCTTTGGCGTCGTGCCGCCGGAGACGGCCAACGTCGCCTTGCCCTTGGCCTCGATGGCGCGGGCCAGTTCCTCGCCCACGTCGCGGGCAAGCCCTTCGGCCAGAGCCTCGCGGGCTTCGAAGATACGTTCGGCTTCAATCAATGTCCTGGTCCTCGTACCATGTGCGGCCGTCGCGCTCGATCAGCGCCACGGCGGAAGAGGGGCCCCATGTGCCCGCAGTATAGGGCTTCGGCGTCTCGCTGGAAGCGGCCCAGGCTTCGAGCACCGGATCGATCCAGGCCCATGCCGCCTCGACCTCGTCGCGGCGCATGAACAGCGCCTGGTTGCCACGCACGACATCCATGATGAGGCGCTCATAGGCATCCGGATTGCGCACGTTGAAGGCATCCGCGAAGCTCATGTCGAGCGGCACGTTGGAGAGCCGCATGCCGCCCGGACCGGGGTCCTTGATCATCAGCCACAGCTTCACGCCCTCGTCGGGCTGGAGGCGGATGACGAGGCGGTTGGGCGCAATCGGCCCCGCCTGCCCGTCGAAAACCGAATGCGGGATGGGCTTGAAGGTGACGACAATCTCGGACACGCGCGAGGGCAGCCGCTTGCCGGTGCGGAGATAGAAGGGCACACCCGACCAGCGCCAGTTGTTGATCTCAGCCTTCAGCGCCACGAAGGTTTCGGTCCTGGATATCGAAGAGCCCAGCTCCTCGAGATAGCCCTTCACCGCCCCGCCATTGGCCGCACCGGCGCGGTACTGGCCGCGCACGGTGACGTTGGGCACGGCCTCCGCGGTGACCGGCTTCAGCGACTTCAGAACTTTGAGCTTCTCGTCGCGCAGCGCGTCGGCCTGGGTCGACGTCGGCGGTTCCATGGCGACCAGACACAAAAGCTGCAGCATGTGGTTCTGCACCATGTCGCGCAGCGCGCCCGCAGTGTCGTAGTAGCCCGCGCGGCCCTCGACACCCAGCGTCTCCGCCACGGTGATCTGCACATGGTCGACGTGGCCGGAGTTCCACACGGGCTCGAACAGCGCGTTGGCGAAGCGCAGCGCCATCAGGTTCTGCACCGTCTCCTTCCCAAGGTAATGGTCGATGCGGTAGATCTGCGGTTCCTTGAACACTTTGCCGACTTGCTCGTTCAGCGCATGTGCGGACGCGCCCGACTTGCCGAGCGGCTTCTCGATGACGACGCGCGTCTGCGGGGTGACGAGGTTACAGGCGCCCAGCCTGTCGCAGATCGGCCCGAACAGGTCCGGCCCAACGGCCAGATAAAAGACACGGATGCGATGCGACTCGGGTCTCAGGACCTTGCCGAGTTCGGCCCAGCCGGCATCCCGCGCGGCATCCGCCGTCACATAGCTCACCCGCTCGAGGAAGCGGGCCATCACGTCGGCGGGTCGATCGGTCTCCGGCACGTGGTCTTCGATGGCCCTGCGGGCAAAGGCCTGGAACTCTTCACTGGTCATGGCCCGGCGCGAGCAGCCGATGATGCGCGAGCCGGGCGGGATCTGGCCCTGCAGATCGCGGTGGAACAGTGCGGGCAGCAGCTTGCGCTGGGAAAGGTCGCCCGTGGCGCCGAAGACCACGAGGTCGAACAGCTCCACCGGGATAATGCGCGGGGTCATTGAAAATCTTTTCGCCGAGTTTGATGTGCGCCACTCAAATAGCGGCTTCCAATAGTGAGTCAATGGAGGCGTCAATACGTCAGGGCAAGTGATTTATTGCAATCCTCAACGAAACGGCTCATGATTCCTGAAAAATCAGCAGGTTGGGAGGGTGGCATGATCCTGTGTTGCGGCGAGGCCTTGATCGATTTCCTGCCTGGAAAAGCGGCAGATGGGTCGGCTGTCTATGAACCGGTCTGCGGCGGCTCCGTCTACAACACGGCGATCGCACTTGGCCGCCTCGGCGTGTCGGTGGGCCTGTTCACCGGGTTGTCGACCGATTTCTTCGGCGACATGCTGCGCGATGGCCTCAAGGCCTCGAAGGTAAGCCTCGCCTTCATCAAGGAACGGGACAAGCCCTCGACGCTGGCCTTCGTCAAGCTCAGCAAGGGCCACGCCCGTTATTCCTTCTTCGACGACAATTCAGCGGGCCGGATGCTGACCAAGCGCGACCTGCCGAAGCTTGAGAAGAAGATCCAGGCGCTGCACTTCGGCTCGATCAGCCTGATCCCGGAGCCGGGCGGCGGCACGCTGGAACAGATGATGAAGCGCGAGGCGAAATCGCGCGTCATCTGCCTCGACCCCAACATCCGCCCGGGCATGATCAAGGACAGGCGGAAGCACATGGCGCGCCTCACCCGCATGATCGCTATGGCCGACATCTTGAAGGTCTCGGACGAGGACGTGGCCTGGATGACGGCTAAGGACGATGCCGCGGCCGCAGCCAGGAAGTGGCTGAAGCTCGGCGCCAAACTGGTCGTCGTCACCCGCGGCGCAAAGGGTGTAGAGGCCTTCACCGCGCAAGGGTCCATGAGCATGGCGGCGCAGAAAGTGAAGGTCGCCGATACGGTGGGCGCGGGTGACACCTTCACCGCGGGCCTCCTCACGGCACTCCGCGCCATGAAGCTGCTGGACAAAAGGAAGCTCACGGCACTCAAGGCCGAAGACCTTGCTCTGGCGCTGGGCTTTGCCGCCAAGGCTGCGGCGATCACCTGCTCCAGGCCGGGTGCCAACCCGCCCTGGGCGCGGGAGATGGTGTAACGCATCAATCACCTGACCCCACTTTCTTATCAAATCCTCATCATCATCGCCGGGCTTGTCCCGGCGATCCTTTTTGGTGGTCTGGCAAGGATGCCCGGGACATGCCCGGGCATGATGAGGCAGCGCGGGAAGGGAGGGCGGCACAAGAGGTATGCACACATCAAATCACCCTCCCTTGACATTCCTGCGCGCTCCGCCGACGTGATCCCCCCATGGATTTCCCCGTCGACCAAATCATCCCGCAGCTCTTGGACGCCCTCGCCAAGGGGCCCGCAGCGCTCCTCGTCGCCGAGCCCGGCGCGGGCAAGACCACGCGCGTGCCGCCGAAGCTGCTCGATGCACCTTGGCTCGGACGCAGCAAGATCGTGATGCTCGAACCCCGCCGCCTCGCCGCGCGCAATGCCGCGCACCGCATGGCGGAGACGCTGGGCGAGAAGGTGGGCGAGACCGTGGGTTACACCGTCCGCCTCGAGCGCCGCGTCTCGGCCAGGACGCGCATCGAGGTCGTCACCGAAGGCATTCTCACGCGCCGTTTGCAGCAGGACCCGGAACTCGCGGGCACCGGCCTCGTCATCTTCGACGAATTCCACGAACGCTCCCTCGACGCCGATTTAGGGCTAGCGCTTACCCTCGACATCCAGCGGGGCTTGCGCGACGACCTGAAGATCCTTGTCATGTCAGCGACACTCGATGCCGCGCGCGTTGCGGCACACTTAGGTGACGCCCCAATCATCGATGCGCCGGGCGGCGTCTTCCCCGTGGAGACGCGTTACCTTGACAAGGCGCAGCGCCAGACCATCTCGGCCGATGCCGTCCGCGCTGTGCAGCGCGCGCTGGACGAGACGGACAAATCGATCCTCGTCTTTCTGCCCGGCGAGGCTGAAATCCGCCGCACCAAGGACGCGCTCAACAATTCGAATCTGCCGCGCAACACCGTCGTGCGCCCGCTCTATGGCGCCATGAGCTTCGCCGAGCAGGACGCGGCGATAAGGCCGTCGCCTGCGGGCGAGCGCAAGGTGGTGCTCGCCACGACGATCGCCGAAACCAGCCTCACCATCGACGGCATCGGCGCCGTCATCGACACCGGCTTCAAGCGCGTGCCGCGCTTCGATCCGGCCTCGGGCATGACAGCACTCGAAACCGTGCGCGTGTCGCTCGCCTCCGCCGACCAGCGCCGAGGCCGCGCGGGCCGCCTGGGGCCGGGCATTGGCTATCGCCTGTGGCCCGAGTCTGAATCGCGCGCCCTGAAACCGCATGACGAGCCAGAGATATTCGTCGCCGACCTGGCGCCCCTGGTGCTGGAACTCGCCGCCTGGGGCGTCACCGATCCGAAATCGCTGCCCTGGCTCGACCTGCCGCCAGCCGCCCCTTTTGCGCAAGCCCAGGACCTGCTGCGGCGTCTCGAAGCGCTCGATCAGGAGAACAAGATCACCGCCATGGGCAAGCAGATGGTGCGCCTGCCGCTCCACCCGCGTTTGGCCCACATGGTGGTGAAGGGCAACAATGCGCTCGCCGCCGACCTCGCCGCCATGCTGTCGGAGCGCGATGGCCTGCCGCGCGATGTGGGCGTCGACATCACGTCCCGCCTCGCGCATCTCCGCGGCGGCGCACGCGACCGCATGCGCCAGTCTGCAAGGCAGATCCGCCAGATCGCCGGCATCAAGGATGAGGCGAGCGACGTCAGCCCCGGCGTGCTCGTCGCCTACGCCTTCCCGGACCGTATTGCGCAGGCGCGCAGCGGCGACCGCCGCTATCGCCTGTCGGGCGGTGGCGGCGCGGTGCTGCCCGAGCATGATGCACTGGTCACGCAGGATTTTCTTGCGGTGGCAACGACAGACGGCGCCTCGGGCGACCAGAAGATCTTCCTCGCGGCTCCGCTGTCGCTGAAGGAAATTGAGGAGCATTTCAAGGATCAGATCGAGGCGCGCGACGGCGTGTTCTGGGACAGCCGCGCGAAGGCCGTCAGCGCGTCGAAATCCCGCCGCCTCGGCGCGCTGGTGCTGGAGGAGAAGCCGTCCACCAACGCCGACCCCACGCTCATCGCCGAAGCCATGACGCAAGGTGTGCGCGAGATGGGCTTTGCATCGCTGCCATGGACGGAAGCTTCGAAAATCCTCCGCGCCCGCGTCCTCTTCCTCCGCCGCCTGTTCCCGGAAGACGGCTGGCCGGACCTCTCCGACGAAGCGTTACTCGCTAATCTTTCCGAGTGGCTCACGCCCTACCTCGCCGCCATCAGCCGCAAAGCCCATCTCGACCGCCTGGACATGCACCAGATCATCCAGTCGCTGATCCCGCACGAGCTGGCCCGCAAGATGGATCGCCTCGCCCCCGTCCGCATCGAGGTGCCTTCCGGCGCCGCCGTCCGTATCGACTATGAGACGGAAGGCGATCCCGTTTTGCGCGTGAGGCTGCAGGAAATGTTCGGCCTCGCCAAGACCCCCGCCATCGCCGAAGGCCGCAGCCCTTTGCGTATCGAGTTGCTGTCACCTGCAGGCCGCCCCGTCGCCGTCACCCAGTCGCTCGAAACCTTCTGGACCAACGGCTACCCAAGCGTTCGCTCCGACATGCGCGGCCGCTACCCCAAGCACGCCTGGCCCGAGGACCCGCTGGACGCCGAGCCGGTGAAGCCCAGAAGACTGAGATAAAGAGGCCAGGATCCAGATTTCATCGCGTCCGCTCCAACCCGCAACGCCGTCATGTCAGCGAAAGCTGGCGCCCGGCTTTCCGCGTCGCCAATGCCCGAGGTTGGGTGCCCCCGGACTTCGCCAGGGTGACGTGATGTCAGGGTGCGGTTTTCGCATCATCCAGTCAGCAACCGTCGGCGTTCATGCCCTTCGCCCATCCCTTCAGGGCGGGAAAAGGACTTGCGGCAGTTACCCCTTCACGCTCTTCAGCACGTCCACATATCTCGCGATCGCCACCGCCGTCGGCGAGAAGAGCTGGCGGTAGTAGAGCAGCGCGGTGATGACCAGCGTCGCGGCGATGCAGGCCCAGGGGCCAGCGAAGAGGAACAGCGCCGCCACGGCATAGTAATAGCCGCGGATGCCGGTGTTGATCGAGCGCACGGCCTCCGTCAGGACCACCGCTGACTGTTCGCCCATGATGCGGGCCTGCGGTGAATCCGCCTTGGTCGACTGCAATCCGCCCAACATGGCGAAGGTATAGGCCATCTTGCGCAGCGCATAGGTGAACGAGAAGAAGCACTGTGCCAGGATGGCGGTGAGCAGGAAGACGCAGAGCGTGAAGAGCTGCAGCGACATGGAATGGTCGGTAAAGGCGAGGCCGCGGGTTAACAGGAAGACATTGTTGACGTTGGCCAGCGCACCGACGAGGCCCGCCAGCACCAGCAGCGTGCCCGAGCCGAAATAGGAAATCGAGTTCGAGATGTGGCCAAGCAGGATTGCGTCGAAGACGCGGTGCTCACGATCCGTATCCTGATGGACCTCGAACCAGCGGAGCCGCACAGAGTGGAGCTGCGAGTTGAGCGAGCCGCGGCCGAGAAGCCCGAGGATGGGCGTATAGAAGCCCCACAGCGCGAGGATCAGCACGATGGCCGCGGCGTGGGCGAAGCCAAACCCCAGGGGCAAGTACTCGGCGGCCAGCGCGGTCATTGCGGCTTGTGCATCTCCTTGATCTCGGTCGTGCGGATCTCCGGTGCGCGCTCGAGCGTGTAGTTCAGGTTGAAGGCCGATTGCGCCATGAAGACCGGGTCGCCATCAAGGTCATGGGCGATCGAGAAGCGATTGTTGGTAATGAACTCGTCGAGCTTCTTCGCGTCGTCGCAGAAGATCCAGCGCATCACCTCATAGCGCGCCGGCTCGAAGCTGACGGGCACCCCATATTCATTGGCCAGCCGGTCCGCCAGCACGTCGAGCTGCAGGGCGCCGACGACGCCGACGATAGCCGGCGAGCCATCGGCCGGGATGAAGAGCTGCACGACCCCCTCTTCCGCCAGCTGCTCCAGCGCCTCGCGCAGCTTCTTGGCCTTCATCGGGTCGCCGAGCTTCACGCGCCTCAGGATTTCCGGCGCGAAGCTGGGAACGCCGGTGAAGACCACGTCTTCGCCCTCCGTCAGCGTGTCGCCGATGCGCAGCAGGCCATGGTTCGGAATGCCGACAACGTCGCCTGCGAAGGCCTCATCCGCGATCGAGCGGTCCTGCGCGAAGAAGAATTGCGGCGCGTTGAGCGCCACCGTCTTGCCGGTGCGCACGAGCTTGGCTTTCATGCCGCGCGTGAGCTTGCCCGAGGCAAGGCGCATGAAGGCGATGCGGTCGCGGTGGTTCGGGTCCATGTTGGCCTGGATCTTGAAGACGATGCCGGTCATCTTCGGCTCGGTGGCATGCACAACGCGGCCAGCCGCCTGCTGATCACGCGGCGGGGGCGCATAAGCGATCAAGGCCTCCAGCAGATCGCGCACGCCGAAATTCTTGAGCGCCGAACCGAAATAGACGGGCGAGAGATGGCCTTCGAGAAAGGCCTGCCGGTCGAAGCTGGTGCAGAGGTCCTTCACCAGCTCGATCTCGTCGCGCCACTTGGCGAAAGTGTCCGGTTTGATGAGTGTGGGGATCAGCGGATCGTCGGGGCCGGAGACGGGAACCCCCTCGGGGTCCTGCTCGAGCTGGCGGACGCGCGGAGCGTTGAGGTCATAGGTGCCGGCGAAGTCCTTGCCCTGGCCAATGGGCCAGACCATGGGAGCAACACTGAGCGCCAAACCCTTCTCGATCTCGTCGAGCAAGTCCAGCGGGTCGCGCGCCTCGCGGTCCATCTTGTTGACGAAAGTGATGATCGGAATGTCCCGCAGGCGGCAGATCTCGAACAGCTTGCGGGTGCGCGCCTCGATGCCCTTGGCGGCGTCGATGACCATGACGGCGGCGTCGACCGCGGTGAGGGTGCGGTAGGTGTCTTCCGAGAAGTCCTCGTGGCCCGGCGTGTCGAGCAGGTTGAAGACCGTGCCGTCATATTCGAAGGTCATGACGGAGGTGACGACCGAGATGCCGCGGGCGCGCTCGATCGACATCCAGTCGGAGCGGGTGCGGCGGCGGTCGCCCTTGGCGCGCACCTGGCCGGCAAGCTGGATGGCGCCGCCAAACAGCAGCAGCTTTTCGGTCAGCGTGGTCTTGCCGGCGTCCGGGTGGGAGATGATTGCGAAGGTGCGCCGGCGCGCCACTTCCTGTTCGAGCGGGTTGGTCACTTGAAACCTGAAAAATGAAGGGTGAGGCGCTTCCTAGACGGCTTTTGTGGCAGGGTAAAGCTTGCCGAAAACGCGCCTTCATGGCAGTTGAGGGGCCGGGGGAAAAGCCATGACGGAACTGGCACTTGTCGGCGATATCGGAGGCACCAATTCGCGCTTCGGGCTGGTTGAGCCCGGAACCACGCGGGTGGCTGAGGTCGCCGTGCAGAAGAACGACAATTTCGCCTCTTTGGAGGACTCGATTGCCGCCTATGTGATGGCCAAGGGCGTTTCAAACCTGGCGGGCGCTGCTATCGCCGTGGCCGGTCCGGTCGAGGGCGAGGTGGTGCACCTCACCAACCGCAACTGGAGCTTCACCCGGGAGTCGCTCCGCAAAGCGGCGGACGCACGCCAGTTCCGCCTGCTCAATGATTTCGAAGCGCTGGCTTTGGCGCTCCCTCATCTCGATGGCGAGGACGTGGTGCAAATCGGTGGCGAACTGCCGCAGAAGCCGGCGGTGAAGATCGTGCTGGGCCCCGGCACCGGGCTTGGCATGGCCACACTGGCGCCGCTGCCGCAAGGCGGCTGGATGGCGCTGCCGGGCGAGGTGGGCCATATCACCCTGCCCGTCGTCACGCAGGAAGAGTTCGACTGGCGCGAGAAGATGTCGAAGCCCGGCGTGCTGTTCGAGTCGGAAGATGCGATCACGGGTGGCGGGCTCTTACGCATGTACCGCGCCGCTACCGAAAGGCCCGTGCTGGAGACGCCCGAGGCCGTGCTGCAGGCCGCCCTTGCCGGAACCGATCAGGCCGCGGTGAAGACGCTGGACCAATTCATCGTGTGGCTCGCGCGCGTGGCGGGCGATGCAGCCATGACCATGCAGGCCAAGGGTGGGGTCTATCTCGCGGGCGGCATTGCACCTTCAATCGTGGGCAAGTTGAAATCCGGACCCTTCAGGTCCATCTTCGAGGAGAAGGGACGGCTGGCCTTCGTGATGAAGCCGATCCCGATCTATGTTATCGTCGACAAGTTCCCGGCCTTCAAGGGCTGTGCCGCCGCCATTGCCGGCATGAGGTGAAGCCATGTGGAAAGACACCGACATCCTTCTGGTCATCGACGTGCAAAACGACTTCTGTCCGGGTGGCAAGCTGGCGGTTCCCGGCGGCAACGAAGTGGTGCCGCTGATCAACCGGCTGGCCAAGGGCTTCCGCCACGTGGTGCTGACGCAGGACTGGCACCCCGCCGAACACAAGTCCTTCGCGACCCAGCACCCCGCCAAGAACCCATTCGAGACAGCCATGATGCATTACGGCCATCAGACGCTGTGGCCCGACCACTGCATCCAGGACACGCCGGGTGCTGCCTTCCACAAAGACTTGCACATTCCCAACGCCGAGCTGATCATCCGCAAGGGGTTCCGCGAGGAGATCGACAGCTATTCGGCCTTCTTCGAGAATGACCGTAAGACGCCCACCGGGCTCGGCGGTTACCTCAAGGAGCGGGGTATCGAGAAGGTGGTCTGCGCCGGCCTCGCCTTCGACTATTGCGTGCGCTTCTCGGCCGAGGATGCCAGGCGGCTGGGCTTCGAGACGGAGGTGATCGAGGCGGCCTGCCGGTCGATCGATTTGGACGGCTCGGCGGCGGCCGCGCGCAAGAGTTTCGCCGAACACGGCATCGCCCTGGCCTAAGGCCCGGTCTCACCCCCCATGCGTGCCGCGCAGGTAGGCTCGCGGCGAAGACGGATGCGCATGCGGCCGCTTCGCGCTAAGCGCAGGTCATGACACCACGCCTTACAGGCATCCTACTGATGGTGACCTCCATGGTCTTCTTCACGCTGCTCGATGCCACCGCCAAGCACCTGGTGCAGAGCCTGCCGCCCGTGGTGGCGGTGTTCGGCCGATACATCGTGGCGCTGGGCCTGTCGCTCGCTGTCATCCTGCGGAAAGGGAACATGCAGCTGATGATCACCGGCTATCCGGTGCTGCAGGTGCTGCGCGGGCTGCTGCTGGTGACCTCAACTCTGCTCAATTTCGTGGCCATCATGTATCTGCAACTCGCCCAGACGGCGGCGATCTTCTTCTCCATTCCGCTGTGGGTCTGCGCGCTCTCCGTGCCGATCCTCGGCGAGAAGGTGGGCTTGCGCCGCTGGATCGCGGTGGCCGTCGGCTTCTGCGGCGTGCTGTTGATCATGCGGCCGGGCACGGGCTCGTTTCACTGGGCCATGATCCTGTCAGTCTCCGCCTCGCTGTGCGGCGCCGTCTACAACATTGTGACGCGCAAGGTGGGCGGGCGCGACCGGGCGGAGACCTCGCTCTTCTACGTGGGCTTCGTCGGCGCGCTCGCCGCCGCCACGCCGCTGCCCTTCCTGTGGAAAACGCCTGACGGCCTGCAATGGGTGATGCTCGGCTTCATGGGACTGGCTGGGACGATCGGCCACTTCATGCTGATCCAGGCGCATCGGCTGGCGCCCGCCAGCGCGCTGGCGCCTTACATGTATACGCAGATCGTGTGGATGATCGCGGCCGGCTACCTGTTCTTCGGCCACCTGCCGGACCTGTGGACGCTTGTGGGCGCGGCCATCGTGGTGGCGAGCGGACTCTTCGTCTTCGCGGGCGAGGCGGGGGCATTCAAGGCCCGCGCCCCTGCTGCGTGATCAGGCCTGCGTATAGGCCGTCTTGACGGCGGTGTAGAACTCCGCCGCAAAGCGGCCCTGCTCGCGTGCGCCGTAGCTCGAACCTTTGCGGCCGCCGAAGGGCACGTGATAGTCCACACCCGCGGTGGCGAGGTTCACCATCACCATGCCCGCCGCCGACTTCTTGCGGAAGTCGGAGGCATGATTGAGCGAGGTGGTGACGATGCCCGAGGACAGGCCGAAGGCCGTGTCGTTGGCCACGCTCAGCGCCTCGTCATAGCTGTCGACCTTGATCACCGAGGCGACGGGGCCGAAGACCTCTTCGCGGTTGATGCGCATGCCGTTCTTCGTGCCCACGAAGAGCGCGGGGCTGAGGTAGAAGCCCTTGGTATCGCGGTTCAGCCGCTCGCCGCCCCAGACGAGTTCGCCGCCCTCGCCGCGCGCGATCTGGATATAGCGCTCGTCCTGCGCCATCTGGTTCTCGTCGACGACGGGGCCGATCACCGTGCCCTCCTTCAGCGCGTGATCGACCTTCAGTTTCTTCATGCCCTCCACCATGCGCTCGACAAAGGCATCGTGAACCTTCGACTGCACGATGAGGCGGGAGGAGGCCGTGCAGCGCTGGCCGGTCTGGTAGAAGGCGCCGTCAAGCGCTGCCGCCACCGCGATGTCGAGGTCGGCGTCGTCCAGCACCACGAGCGGGTTCTTGCCGCCCATTTCGAGCTGGAACTTGGCGCCGCGCGCGGCACAGGCCATGGCAACCTTGCTGCCAGTCTCGACCGAGCCCGTGAAGGAGATGGCGTGCACGTCCGCTGAATCGAGCAGCGTCTGGCCCACCACCGAGCCGCGGCCCATCACCAGGTTGAACACGCCCTTGGGAACGCCGGAGCGCGAGATGATCTCGGAGAGCGCCCAGGCCGAGCCTGGAACGAGATCGGCGGGCTTGAACACCACGGCGTTACCGAAGGCCAGCGCCGGCGCCATTTTCCAGGCGGGAATGGCGATCGGGAAGTTCCATGGGCAGATGAGCCCCACCACGCCCAGGGGCTCGCGCGTGATCGTCACATCGACGCCGGGGCGGATGGAGGAGATCGCAACGCCTTCGACGCGCAGCGCCTCCTGCGCGAAGAACTTGAAGATCTGTGCGGCGCGCATGGTTTCCGCGATGCCGTTGGCGAGGGGTTTTCCCTCCTCGCGCGACAGCAGCCGGCCGATTTCGTCCTTGCGGGCCAGAAGCTCAACACCGATGAACTCCAGCGCGTCAGCACGCAGCTGGGGCGTGGCGGCAGCCCAGGCGGGTTGCGCGGCGCGTGCCGCGGCGATAGCGGCCTCGGTCTGCGCCTCGCCGGCCTGGGCATATTCACCGACGATATCGCTGAGGTCGGAGGGATTGACGTTCTCGCGGACCCCTTTGCCTTCCAGCCATTCACCATTGATGAAATTGCGGTGCAGCGCCATGATGCGGATAACTCCCTGATTTTCGGGGCGGACCATAAGGACGCGGGACCGTTGAGGCAAGCATGCATGTCGGGCTGATCGGGGCGGGGATGATGGGCCATGGCATGGCAGCCAACTTGCTGAGGGCTGGACATCGGGTGACGGTGATCGCGCATCGCAACCGGGCGCCTGTCGAGGATCTCGTGGCGAAAGGCGCCGTCGAGGCAAAGACACTGGCGGAGATCGCGCAGGCCGAGGCGATCTTGCTCTGCGTCACGACGTCGAAGGTGGTGGAGCACACCATTCGACAGCTTAGGTTTCATCTGCGGCCGGGCCAGATCATCATGGATGCCGGCACCTCCGCTCCCGCCGCCACCAAGAAGCTGGCGCATGAGCTGGAGGGGCTGGGCGTCGCCTTTGCCGACATTCCGCTCACCGGCGGGCCGGAACAGGCGGAACAGGGCGTGCTCGGCGTGTTGTGCGGGGCCAGCCCCGAGACCTTCGTGCGGATCGAGGCTTTGCTCTCTTGCTTTGCCACCACCATCCGGCATGTGGGGCCGCCGGGATCGGGACACACGGCAAAGCTCATCTCCAACTATCTCGTCACCGGCATGGTGGCGCTTGTGGCGGAGGCCTTCGGCGCCGCGCGGCGCGCCGGGATCGGCTGGAAGGACCTGTACGAGGCGATGCTCAATGGTTCCGGCAATTCCGGCGTGCTGCGCAAGATGGTGGAGCCCGCCTTGAGGGGCGATTTCGACGGCTACCGTTTTGCAGTTGCGAATGCGGCGAAGGACATCGGCTATTACGCCGAACTGGCGGAAGGGCTGGGTTGCAGTTCCCAACTGACGGAAACCGTTGCGGAGATCTTCGCCCGCGCCGTAGAAACAGGCCATGGCGGACGAAACGTCAGCCACCTGCTTGACCCTGCAATCGACGATGTGAGCTGATGCTGAAAATCAATCCTGCCGTGGCGGCGATCGAAGAAGAGACCGCCTTCACCGTCCTCGACCGCGCCAACGCGCTGAAGGCCAAGGGCCATCCGGTCATCAATCTGGGGATCGGCCAGCCGGACTTCACGCCGCCGAAACACATCCTCGAGGCAGCCGGCAAAGCGGTGCGCGACGGGCCGCATGGCTATACCAGCCCGCAAGGCCTGCCCGTGCTGCGCGACGCGGTTGCGCAATATGTGGGCGGACGCTTCAAGGCGCCGGTCTCGGGCGATGAGGTGGTGATCGTGCCGGGCGGCAAGGTGACCTTCTATTTCGCCTGCCAGATATTCGGCGGGCCCGGAGCGGAAATCCTCTACCCCGATCCGGGCTTCCCGCCCTATCGCGATGCCGCGCGCTCGAGCGGGGCGAAGGCGGTGGCCTACCCGATCCGCGAGGAGAAGGACTTCGGCTTCGACGCGGAGGAAGTGTTGTCGCTGATCACGCCGGCGACGCGCCTCATCATCATCAACTCGCCCGCCAATCCGACGGGCGGGGTCGTCTCGCGCGCGGAGATCACCAAGCTTGCCCACGGGCTGGCAAGGCATCCGGACGTTGCGGTGCTCTCGGACGAGATTTACAGCCACCAGGTCTATGACGGGGTCGACTTCGTAAGCTTCCTCTCCTTCCCGGAGCTCAGGGACCGCACCATCATCCTCGACGGCTGGTCCAAGACATTTGCGATGACGGGCTGGCGTCTGGGCTTCGGGATCTGGCCCAGGCATTTGATCGATTATGTGAAAAAGCTGATCACCGTCGATCATTCCTGCACCAGCGTTGCCACCCAGATGGCGGGGCTTGCCGCCATCACCGGGCCGATGGACGAGATCGAGGGTTTCCGACAGAGCTTCCAGCGGCGGCGGAATATGGTGGTCAAGGGGCTCAATGACATCAAGGGCGTGCGCTGCCGCGTGCCCGGCGGCGCCTTCTATGCCTTCCCCAACATCTCGGGCACCGGCTGGCAGTCGCGCGATCTGGCGCGCGAACTGCTCGACAAGGCCTATGTGGCGCTGATCTTTGGCGACAGTTTCGGCGTTAACGGCAAGGGCTTCATGCGCCTTTCCTATGCGGCGAGCGAGGCTGATATTACGGAAGCGCTGAGGCGCATGAAGGCCTTCATAGAGGCATGAGCGGCGGGAATCTCTACCTCCGCTTCGAGCAGGCCTTCGCGGCTCATGCGGAGCGCATAGCCATCCGCACCGCCGATGGGCGCGAGTGCCTCACCTTCGGCGAACTGGCCCGCGGTGCTGCGCGCTATGCCAATGCGCTCGCGGCGCTGGGCGTCACGCCCGGCGACCGGGTGACGGTACAGGTCGAGAAATCCGTGGCCAATGTGTTGCTCTATCTCGCCGTGATGAAGGCGGGCGCGGTCTACCAGCCGCTCAACACGGCCTACACCGCAGCGGAAGTCTCCCACTTCGTGGAAGATGCGCAGCCGAAGCTGATCGTCTGCGATCCGTCACGCCAGGCCATGATGCGGGCGCTGGCCGACGCGGCGAAGGTTTTCGCCGTGGTGAACCTCAACGCCGAAGGCAACGGCTCGCTCGCCACCATGGCCGCAACAATGGACGACCGGCACGAGACGGTGACGCGGGACGGCGATGATCTTGCAGGCCTTCTCTACACCTCCGGCACCACCGGCCGCTCCAAGGGCGCGATGATCACCCATGCCAATCTGGAGTCGAACGCCAGAGCGCTGGTTGACCTGTGGCGCATGACACCGGACGACACTCTGCTCCATGCGCTGCCGGTCTTCCATGTGCATGGGCTTTACGTGGCGCTGAACACGGCCTTTCTCTCTGCCGCATCCATCATCTGGTTCAACAAGCTCGACACAAAGGCGATGATCGCGGCGATGCCGCGGGCGACGCTGATGATGGGTGTGCCCACCTTCTATACACGGCTGCTTTCGGAACCTTCATTCACCCGGGAAACGGCGCGAAACATGCGGCTGTTCATCTCGGGCTCGGCCCCGCTGCTCGCGGAAACCCACACGGCCTTCGCGCAGCGCACTGGCCACGCCATCCTCGAACGCTATGGCATGACCGAAACGGGCATGATCGCGTCCAACCCCTATGACGGCGCACGTCTGGCCGGCACGGTGGGCTTTGCCCTGCCGGATGTTTCCGTGCGCGTCAGGGGCGAGCAGCCCGGCGTGCTGGAGGTGAAGGGCCCCAATGTCTTCAAGGGTTACTGGCGCATGCCGGAGAAGACGCGTGAAGACTTCACGCCAGACCGCTGGTTCATCACCGGCGACGTCGGCTCCATCGACGTGGAAGGCCGCGTATCGATCGTCGGGCGCGCCAAGGACCTCATCATCTCCGGTGGCTTCAACGTCTATCCGAGGGAGATCGAGGAGGTGCTGGATGCCCTGCCGGGGATCTGCGAGAGCGCCGTCATCGGCGTGCCGCACCCGGATTTCGGCGAAGGCGTTGTCGCGGTGGTGACCGCCGAAGCCAAGCTGCCGCCGGAGGCGGAGATCGTCTCCGCGCTGTCGTCATCACTCGCCAAGTTCAAGGTGCCGAAGCGCATCTTCGAAGTGGCCGAGCTGCCGCGCAACGCCATCGGCAAAGTGCAGAAGGCAGAACTGCGCAAGCGGTATGCGGGGACGTTCGGCTCCCCGATCATCGTGTGAGCAAGTGGATTGGCGGACCCGGACACGGCCCTTCGCCACGGGGCACGGGGGAAGCCCCATGGGTTCGATTGACGGCACAATCCTTCAGTTGACGGTCTTGCGTGTTTCGGCGAACGGGCGCTCCTCGGCAGACAGGAGCGGCTTGTCGATGAGCGTGTCCATAATGTGGCTCAGCACCTCGGCGCGGTTGCGTGCGTTGGCCTTGCGGTAGATGGCGTTGAGGTGGGCCTTGACGGTGCCCTCCGCCGAGCCACGGACCCCTGCAATCTCGGAAATGGACAGGCCCTTCACCATGAGGGCGGCCACGTCACGCTCGCTGGCCGTAAGTTTCCATGCGTCGAAATGGTTCTCGATCACCCCTTGCAGCGCCGAGGAGGCGAGCCCCACGCTGCGCTCCAGGCTTGCCTTGCGCCGCAGCAGGTGCGCGAGGCAGACCGCCTCGAAGGCGATGCCGACGAACAGGGCGAGGCTCGCCAGGGCTTCCGGCAGCAGACCCCAGCCGACCCTCCCGGGATCCGCGGCGTCCCGCATGACGTCAACAAAGAAGACAACAGCGCAAATGACTTGCGCCGCGATCAGGGCCATGATCAGGACTGGAAGGCGGTGTTTCATCAAAAGGTCCGGTTCAGACTTGTAGCAGTCAGCTTAGTCATCGATTATGTCGCCCGGAAGGTTGCGCAGGGCGCCATACCGTCGCGCCCTCGAAACATATGCGCGGCCGGCGCAACCTCACTTTGGCATTGGGTCGCGGCGGGCTGACGCAACTGGCCGTCAAGTGCCGCCGCACATGCGAGCGGAAGGTTGCGCCGGCATTCCACTCTGGAGCATCTCTCGCGCCGCGGGCGATTCCGCTTGCCCGGCCAATGCTCCAGGAAATGTTCATGTTATCCACTCCCGAAAACCTCGTGCTCGAATCCTTCGGCCTGTGCGTGCTTGCCTTCGTGGTGATCGTGGCGCTCCACCTGATGGGCCTTCACGCCTCGATCCGGCTGTTCCGCGTGAAATTCAAGGTCGGTGAAACCCATTCGCCGGTCTACCACAAGGCGGTGATCGTCATTCTTTCGGCGATGATGCTTCTGTTCTGCCTTTACATGATGACCGATTTCGCATGTGGCCTGTTCATGTACCTGGCTGGCGCCCTGCTGGCCTATCGTGAGGGCGTCTACTATTCCCTCGAGAACTACACCTCGTTAGGCCTTACGCGGGTCAATGTCGATGACCGCTGGCGCATGCTGGCGCCGATGATCTCGATGTCGGGCGTGTTCTGTCTAAGCTGGTCAACCGCCGTGCTGGTCAGCTTCTTCGGCCAGCTCTACCACATTAAGCTCGACGACTGACGAGGGATCGCACTCAGATGGCCTTGGGCTGCGCCCGCGCCGCGTGGCATGGCGGTGACATTGTGCGGCCAGGCGCGCGGATTGGCGCGCCTCAGAAATAGCCCTGGCGCTTCTTGTCCTCCATGGCGGAGGCGCCGTCCTTGTCGATCATGCGTCCGGCGCGTTCGGAGCCCGACGCCTGCACCGTTTCGAGGATCACCTCGCGCACGTTCTTCGCCGATGACTCCATGCCGCCGGTCAAAGGATAGCAGCCGCAGGTGCGGAAGCGCACCGACAGCGTTTCGGGTGTCTCGCCAGGGTGAAGCCGCATGCGCGCGTCATCGACGAGGATGATCTGCCCGTCGCGCCGCACGATTGCGCGCTCGGTCGCGAAATAGACAGGCGGCAGGGGGATATCCTCGCGCAGGATGTAGAGCCACACGTCGAGTTCCGTCCAGTTGGAGATGGGGAACACGCGCATCGTCTGGCCGGGGGCGAGGCGGCCATTGTAATTGTCCCACAGTTCGGGCCGCTGGTTCTTGGGGTTCCAGCCATGGTTCGCATCGCGCACCGAGAACACGCGCTCCTTGGCGCGCGACTTCTCCTCGTCGCGGCGCGCACCACCCACCGCCGCATCGAAGCCGAGCTCCGTGATCGCCTGCTTCAGCGGCACGGTGCGCATGATCTCGGTATAGAGGCTCGAGCCGTGATCGAAGGGATTGATGTTCTTCCGAACGCCATCCTCGTTGCGATAGACCACGAGCTCCACGCCATAATGCTTCACCACCCAGTCGCGGAAGGCCAGCGCATCGCGGAATTCCCAGGTCGAGTCGATGTGGAGGAGCGGGAAGGGAGGCTTCCCCGGATAGAAGGCCTTGGCGCAGAGGTGCAGCAGCGTGGTCGAATCCTTGCCGATCGAATAAAGCAGCACGGGCTTCCTGAACTGTGCGGCCGTCTCGCGGATGATGTGGATGGCCTCGGCTTCGAGGCGGTCGAGATGGGACAGGCTCATGGATTGCACTCCGGGCATTCGGCAGGCGTTGCGGCCGTGCGGCCGTCGGGACGGGCCGAGCTTTGTTCATATCCGCACAGCGCGCAGCCCGAGATCAGGCTGCGCACCTGCGCTGTTGGGGTTTCGCACGCCGCGCAGGGCAATCCCGCCTCGCTGCGGACCGTGCCGAAGCCGGGCGCGGCGCAGGCGGGGCAGGGGGTTGCGATCCTTGCGGCGAGCTTTGCTGCCAACTTCCCGATTTCGGCCATGCGCGTGGGGTTCACATGGGCCCGCATGTCGGTCTCGAGCCATCCCTCACCCCGGCCGGCGGAAAGCAGGCTCTCGAGCGCAGCGCGATCGTTGATGCCCTTCGTGATGTGTCCACAGCGGCGCAGCACCAGCGCATGCGACGGAAAACCGGCGCGATCGAGAAAGCCCTCGATATCTGCCCCTTCAGTCAATTCCAGCGCGGCGAAGTTGGTCGTCTCGGAAACGCATTCCTCCACCACCTCGAGCCCGCGCGTGACGTCGATGAAGATCATCATCTCGCGGCCCGCCGCGATGAAAGGCATGAAGGGATGCGGCCCGAAACTGCCCTCGCTGGCAATGCCCATGGGCAAGCCTGTGGCCTGCATGCCGAGCCGCGCCTTGGCCCGCGCTGCCTCGCGCATCGAGCCCGCGCGCGGAACTTCGCCGGTGAAGGTACCCAGCGCATCGGTGTCGATGCTGGACGCCACCCGCACGGCAAGCCCCAGCCGCTCCGCGAAGGCGGGTGCTATAGCGCGCTCCTTCGCATGCTGGGTCGCCAGCGCTGCCGTCAGCCCGCGATAGCTCATGCCGCGCGGCGGGTGTCGGTCAGCTGCTCCCACGTGCCGCCCGGACGGTAGCGCGCGCTCACCGCGCCATCTTCGAGCGCGATGAGGTGCAGCCAGCCATTGTCGAAGAGGGAGGCCACCTGCGGGTGCTTGGCCAGCACCGCGCCGATTGCCTCCTGTGGCGCCTCGATCATCACGGAGAGGCGCAGCGGCTCATGGACCAGCCTTGTCCCATCATGCACCGCTTGCCAGGGTAGCCCGGCACGGAGCGTGCCGCCATTGCCCTGCAGCACGCCGATGCCGCCCACCACATTGTGGATCAGCTTGTTGCCGCCGCCGAACACCTCGGGCGCGACCGCCGAACCGTAATACTGCAGACTGATCCAGCTGGCGACGACGACGGGCGCGGTGACGATCAGCTCCAGCGTGGCGAAGTCCGTGTCGGCGGTCCAGTCATAGCTGTGCAGGAAGCTCCTGCCGCCGAGATCGGCTTTCGAGGTTACGCGGCGCGGCGCGGCGATGAAGGCGGAGCAGCCGGCGAGCCCCCATTCCGGCCGCACCTCGGCCCAGTTGACCGCGCGTTGCGCGATCGTGCCGGCCGTCGAACCGGGCAGCCGCAGCGCCCGCTCGGCCCGTGTCATCTGGGCTGCGCGCGTCAGCAGCTGCCGCGCGGCGGCGAGCCGTGCGCACTGCTGCGGCGAGAAGCCATCCTCGTAGAGCGTCACCTCATCCGTCGTCGTGTCATGGAGGCCCGCCACGAAGAGCGTGTCCTGCGGCAGGCTGATGCCGTGCTGCGCCAGGCCGCTTTGCGTCTCCGGGTCGTTCAGCAGCTGCGCCAGCAACCGGGCGGAAACTTCGCCCGTATGCCCGCCGCAGGCGCCGCAGTGATAGGCGCTCTCATGCGGATTGTTGGTGACATGTGCGCCATGGCCCAGCAGCAGCACCAGCGGCGCGTGGCCGGTGGTCATGCTCATCGCCTTCAGCACCGCCGCGGCTGTCGCAGCCTTGGCTTCCGCCGTCAGTCCGCCTTCGATGCGCGGGGCGGGTTCCGGCGTGTCTCTCTTCCTGACGAGGGCGAGCGCGTCCTTGACCAGCTTCAGCGCATAGCCGGGCCCCGCCGCCTCGACGAAGGCGAAAGACGAGACCGCCGCCTGCCGGAAGCGGCCCCAGGCCCTGACCGTGCGCGCCGCAATGCGTGCGTCCTCTTCGGACTTCGCACTCTCATGCCCGGTCGAGGTGAGTGCGGGGTTGAGCAGCACGGGCAGATGCGCCTCCGTCAGCTCCGTGCCATGCGGCCGGTGCTTGACGGACAGGCCGAAGAAACCGGCGAAGCCGATGGTCTCGACGGTGGGGTCCACCGCCTCCAGCGCGCGGCGGACCACCTCAGAGCGCACATCGATGCAGAAGGCCGCCTGCAGGCTGGGACGTCCCTTCGGTGCGTGACCGCTCTCCAGCTTCAGCGCCAGCTTCCGCTGCTGCGCCCGCTCCGCTGCCTCCTGCAGGACGGCGTCGGCGACGTCGTCGGCCGAGGCCGCCACCGGTGCGGCATGGGCTTCCACCACTTGCTGCCAGGTGCCGGAGAGATAGGGCCGGTGCGCTAGCATCGCCTCCTCCCAGACGAGGCGGATGGCGAGAAGGTCGGTGAGCGTTGAATCGGTCTCGCCCTTGAGCTCCGCCTCCCACAACAGCCAGCGCGCATGCTGCGCCCAGCCGCCCAGATCGATCATCAGCCGGTGGAAGGCCGTGCCCGCCGCCGCTTCGTTCAGGCACAGCGCTTCCGCCGCGCGCAGGATGGCGCGCTCGGCGGTGTCGGGGGCTTCCGCCACATGCGTGCAGAAGCCGGTGAGGCCGGCGATCTCGGGCGTCAGGTCATGCACCGCCCAGGCCCGCCAGGCGGCATAGGTGCTGCGGCCGGGGGCGGGCGACCACAGCGCCTGGCCGCGGTCGAAGTGCCCTGCCGCCCACAGCCCGATGGCGCGTGCGATGACGCCCGGCCAGTCGGTACCATCGTCCCGCGCGGCGAGTTCCGCCACGGTGGGCAGCGCAGCCGAGGGCGCGCGCTCCTGCGCCAGCAGGGCCTTCAGCGCCGTCACGTCCCTGGGCTTCAGCGGCGAGGTTGATGCATCGAGGGCCGCGGCGAGGTCGCCCTCCGTCATCTCGCCGCCGCGCAGCTTCGCGGCATAGTCGCCGCGCGGCAGCGTGACGCGCGTGCCGGCGACGCGTGCCAGAAGCGCCGCGGTGGTGGCGAGGTCCTGGCCCGTCTGGCCGAGGAAGGGATTCACCGCCACGGTCGCGGTGAGCGGGAAGGCGGGCGGAATGGCGCGCACGGCATCTTCCGCGGCCTTGAGCGTGCTCGAGATCCGGGCGGCGGGAAACTGCGGATGCATCATGAACATGTCTCTCTCCTGTAAAGGTCAGGCGGTGCGGGTGGAGCGGAAGCCGCCGGTCGCCCGGTCGAGCAGCGCATTGAGGTAAAGTCCGTTGGCGAGGTGGACGCGCAGGCCCGCGGTCGCCGGGTGGTGCGCCCAGAGCGGGAACAGCGCCTGCGCCACCGCGACGATGCCGAAGGAGAGGAGCGCCAGCACGATCAGCGCCCATTCCAGCGGACCAGCCTCCGGCGGGTTCGGTAGGCTCGATCCCCACAGCGCATGGGCGATTAGCTGGAAGCTGAAGTAGGCGATGGCCGCTGCTGTCGAGGCGAGAGCGGTGCGCAGCGTCAGCGCGCGTGGCGCGGCATCGGCAAGGCCCTGCGCCACCAGATAGGCGACACCGAAGATCAGGATCGCGCCGAGGGCAAGCGACTGCGGCGACTTGGTTACGACGAGCGAGAACAGGCTCGCCACGATGGCGAAGAGCGCGAGCGCCAGAAGGAAGGCCTTGGCCACCGCCGCGACACCGGGCACCGCGACGGGCCCCGGCCGTTTCACCGCCGCCACGGCGCGCACCGCACCGCCGGAGGACAGGAAGGCATGCGCCTTGTAGAGCGAGTGCGCCACGATGTGCAGCAGCGCCAGCGTCCAGAGGCCTAAGCCACATTGCAACAGCATGAAGCCCATCTGAGCGACGGTGGACCAGGCGAGTGCTGTCTTCACCGCACTCTGCGTCAGCATCACCGCTGCGCCGAACAGCGCGGTCAGACCGCCGATCATCACGAGCGCGGCCATCGCACCGGTGCTCGCCTGCACCAGAGGCGCAACGGCGATCAGCAGCACGCCGCCCGAATTGATGATGCCGGCATGCAAAAGGGCTGAGACCGGCGTCGGCGCCTCCATCACCTCGGTCAGCCAGCCATGGAGCGGGAAAGCCGCGGTCTTGAGCGCCGCGGCGACCACCAACAGCGCCACGCCGATCTCGGCGGCGAGTGGCATGCCTTGCGCCGACTTGGCGCCAATTTCCGCCATGCTCGCGGAGCCGATGCTCCAGCCGATCAGCAGCGAGGCGATCACGAGCGCCACGTCACCCGCGCCCCAGACCAGCGAGAACTTCGCCGCCGCCCGCCGCGCCTCGGCACGCTCGGGGTAGAACAGCAGGAGCTGCCGCAGCACCACACCAATGGCGATGAAGCCGAGCACCACCATTGTGAGGCTGCCCGCCTGCACCAGCACCAGCACCGCCGCCAGTGTGGCCAGCATCAGCCCGTGGAAGCGCCCCTCGCGCGCCTCGCCGTCGAGGTAACTCCGCGAGTAGCGCACCACGATCCAACCGACGAAGCTGACGAGAAGCGCCATGCTCACGCTCACCGCGTCGAGCCGCAGCGCCAACAGTGCTGCTCCGCTGCCAATGCTAAACGAGGCGGGGCCCGTCCACAGCAGCGGCACCAGCCCGGCAAGCGCTAGGCCCAGCGCGGCGAGACTTGCCCCTTCTGCGACGCGCGGCAGCAGGCCGGGGCGGCGGCCAGGGTTGATCAGGCTCAGCGCGGCAACCGCCAGCAACACAAGCGGGGCAAAGGCAGAGAGCGGGGGAAGCGCGTTCATCGGTCGACTCCGTTCCGGGCATTTCCGGACGCATAAGGGGATTCACTCTTCCATAAAATTACATCTTTTGCAGCGTATCGTTCTATTTTATAGAAGTGATATGAATCTGCATCACCTCCGCCTCTTCCGCGCCGTGGCAGCGGACGGCACCCTCACCGGAGCCGCCAGGCGGCTGAACCTATCGCAGTCGGCCTTGTCCACCCAAATCAGGGCGCTGGAGGCCTCGCTCGGGCATGCGCTGTTCGAGCGCCGGGGCCGCAGCCTCGTCCTCACCGAGGCGGGCCGCATCGCGCTTGACCATGCCGATGCCATCTTCCGCACGGCGGAGGACCTGGCCGCCGTGATGCGCGAGACCGGCAATGTCCGCCGCGCACTGCGTGTCGGCGCGCTCGCCACCCTGTCGCGCAATTTCCAGATGGAGTTCCTTCATCCGCTGGTCGGCCGCCGCGATGTCGAGGTGATCCTGCGCTCCGGCAGTCAGGCGGAGCTGCTTCGCGAGCTGGACTCGCTCGCCCTCGACGTGTTGCTCACCAATCTCGCACCACCGCGCGAGGCGGACACGCCCTGGCTCGTGCACCAGATCGGCGAACAGCCGGTGAGCCTCATCGGCACGCCGGCGCGCATCGCCGGCCGGCCCATGCAGGCCCTTCTGCGCGAGGAAGCCCTCGTGCTCCCCGCCAAGGACTCAGCCCTGCGCTCCGCCTTCGATGCCCTGATGGCGCGCTATGCCCTCACTCCGCACATCGCGGCTGAGGCCGACGACATGGCCATGCTTCGCCTTCTGGCGCGCGAGGATGCGGGGCTCGCCGTCATCCCGCCGATCGTGGTGCGCGACGAGCTGTCCTCAGGCCTTCTCGTCGAGGTGGCGCGGCTTGACGGCATCCGCGAACACTTCCTCGCGGTGACGCGGGAGCGGCGTTTTCCCAATCCGCTGCTGGCCGGCCTGCTGGCGGCGGCGCATTAGCTCCGGGCCACGGCGGCCAGTGCCGCGGCAAGACGCGCCGCCCAAGTGGCCGCGCCCGCCGCATCGCCGATGAGATCCTGCCGGATTTCCACCAGCACCGCATCGAGGCCGCGCGCCTCGCCGTGGACGGGCACGGTGTAGTCGCTGCCATCCTCAATCTGATAGGGTTGGTTTTCGGCAATGGCCTGGCCGGGCCCTCCCAACGCTTGCGCCAGCGCATGGCCGAAGTCCTGCGCCCGGCGGTAGAGAACGCCCGCATGCCAGGGCCGCGCCACGCCCTTGAACACCGGCGTGAAGCTGTGTACGCCGACGATGACGGTTGCCCTGCCCTTCTCCAGCCGGGCATCGAGCAGCTGCCGCACAGCTGCCTGGAAGGGTTCAAAATAAAGCGCAACGCGCCGCGCGCGTTCCTCTGCCCCAAGGTTCAGGTTACCAGGGATCACCGTGGTCTCGCTCACCTCGGGGATCGAGGTGGCGCTGTCCAGCGGCCGGTTGAGGTCGATGAGCAGGCGCGAATAGCCCGCCATCGCCAGCGGCGCATCGAGCGCCTGCGCCAGCGCTTCCGCCACCTGAGCCGCGCCGATGTCCCAGGCGATGTGACGCGTCAGATCGGCCTCGCCGAGGCCAAGCCCCTTGTGCTCATCGGGAATGAAGCGCGAGGCATGTTCGCACAGCAGCACATAGGGCGAGGACCCTTGCGCATTGATGACGCGCACCGGCGGCGGCAGACGTGCGGTGGAATCCATCAATAGATCTCCGCATAGCGCTGGCACATCGCGGCATCCACCATATCGCCTGCGAGTTCCAATTCCCTGAGCTTCATGCCGGCATAGGTTTCGATGGCGACTGGCGCAAACCAGCCGCGCACGGTCTCGTCCGCCAGCATGGTGTCGAGCGCCTCCGCCAGCGACTGCGGCAGGCGCCTCAGCCCCAGCGCGGCTCTCTGATCGCCGTCGAGGAGCGCGGGGTCGCCGGAGAACAGCGGCGGTGCAGCCAGCTTCTGCTGGATGCCCTCGAGACCAGCGCGCACCATGACGCCGAGCGCCAAGTGCGGGCAGGCGCAAGCATCAGCCGGGCGATATTCGATGTTGAAAGCCTTGGCGGGATCGGTCTTGCCCACCTGGCTCACCGGGCAGATGCGCAGGCTCGCCTCGCGGTCACGCTCGCCGAACCAGGTATAGCTCGAACTCCAGTGATGGGGCTTGAGCCGCAGGTAGGAGATAGGGCTCGGCGCGGTGAAGGCGGTGAGTGCGGGAAGGTGCTTCAGGATACCCGCGACGAAGCTGCCGGCCATCTCCGAAACGCCGCCGGGGCGCGCGGGATCATGCGTTGCAGGCGCGCCCTCAGCATCGCGGAACGAAAAATGGATGTGAACGCCATTGCCCACGCCGTCCACTGCCGTCTTGGGTGCGAACGAACAGCGCCAGCCGCGGTTGCGGGAAAGCTCGCGCACCGTCTCCCTCAGCACCACGGCGCGGTCGGCGGCGGCGAGCGCAGCGGCGGGCGCGAGCGTTATCTCGAACTGGTCCTTGCCATATTCGGGGATGAACACTTCCGGCGAAACCCCAGCGTCGCGCAGCGCACCCACCAGCGCGGGGCCGAAGGGATCGGCGCGGCGCTGCGCCTGCAGCGCGAAGGCGGGGGCCGCGGGCCAGGCGGCGTCCAGCATCTGGAACTCGTGCTCGAAGGACACCAGCATGGCGAGCCCCGTCTCGCGCTCGAGATCGGCCAGCGCCTGTTTCAGGAAGCTACGCGGGCAGCACACCCAGGGCGTGCCGTCGAGCTCCACGATGTCGCTCATGATGATGTCGAGCGGTGTTGCCGAGCCCTCGATGGCGAAGCGGAAACGCGCAGTGTCGTCGGGAAGCAGCCGCAGGTCGCCGGAGGAGCCCCAGGGGTTGGGGTCGGCAATGAGATCGAAAGGCGTGAGCGACATGTTGGCCGGCACCCACCCAACCGTCTTCGTCTGCCCCGGCACATAGGACGAGGCGGCGATGGAGCGCCCGCGGGTAATGCCCGCATAATCCGTCGTGACGAAGCTGATCAGCGGCTCGTGCAGGGGGTTGCCGCTCATGCCGCAGCCTTGGCGATGGCGTTGATGCGCCCGACAACCGTATCGGTGTCGGTAATCCAGCAATAGCCGGCATAGGCCTTCAGCGCATTGTCATGCCGCTCCTGCGTGTAGGTGGCGCAGGCATCGCCCGGCACCGAAACGAGATAGCCGCGGTCGGCCGCATCGCGCACCGCCATGTCCACGCATTGGTCGGTGACCACGCCCGACACGATCAGGTAGCGAATGCCGAGGTTCCGCAGCACATAGTCGATGTTGGTGGAGTTGAAGACGCCGGACGACGTCTTGGGCAGCACAATCTCGTTGCGGATGGGAGAGAGCTCGTCGATGGGCGGGGCCAGGGGATGGCCCTTGGGCACGAGCAGGTTCGACAGCTTGTGGTCGAGCGAGGCATCGCGGCAGTCCTCCGTCAGCGCCTCGATGATGGTGTGCATGACCTGCACGCCACGTGAGCGCGCCGCTTCGAGGATGCGCATCTGGTTGGGAATGACGACCTCGCGCAGGCGGCGGAAGTAATAGTGCCCGGCGTCCATCTCCGGGTGCGCGGGATCGAGCCCCGGCGCGCAGAACATCTTCTGCATGTCGACGAAGAGCACGGCCGTCTCGCCCGCCGTGTAATGTGCCTCGCGCCTGTCCGGCTTGCTCATCGTTCTATCCCTTGCGTTGGCGTTTGCGTCCGGAGAGGCCGGAGGGTGAGTCCAGCGTCACGCTGTGATCGTTGCGCACCTCTTCGAGCAGTGCGGCGCGGCTGCGCCAGTCGGCCCCCAGCCGCCCGGCCACGCCCACGGCGACGGCCTCCACTTGCAGCAATGGCGTCACCAGCGTGTCGAAGGGCGAGGAGGTGGCGGTGGGCGCGATGATGACCACCTCGGCGAATTCGGCGATGGGCGAGGACCACTGGTCGGTGAACAGGATGATGTGCGCGCCGCGCGCTGATGCTTCCGAAGCGAAGCGCACCACGTCGGTCTGGTAGCGGCGATAGTCGAAGACGACGAGTACATGGCGCTTGCCGAGCGAGGCGATCTCGTCCACCAGGTCGGCGGCCGTGCCGTCGAGCAGCCTTGTGCCTTCCCGCAGGTGATGCAGGCAGCGCTGCAATATGCCCGCGAGAAAGCGGCTGAAGCGGCCGCCGAGGCACAGCACTTCCATGCGCGCATCGGTGAGCAGCGCCACGGCGCGCTCGTAATCCGCCGTCGCCGTCTCGCGCACCACCGCCTCGCATTGGCTCAGCGTCTCGGCGAAGAACGCCTGATAGGCATTGGGTTTCTTGCGCGAAGGCGCGGCGGCGGGCAGCGTCAGCGGCGAGCGCATATGCGCCTCGACCTCGGCCAGCAGCGCCTCTTGCATGCCGGCAAAGCCGTCGTAGCCCAGCCGCTGCGCCAGGCGCAGCACGGTGGGGTCGCTCACCCCCGCCTGCTTGGCGAGCTTCGACACGGTGGTCAGTCCGGCCGCGGGGTAATTGGCGAGCAGCACGCGCACTGCCTTCATTTCCGAGTTGGAGAACTTGCGGTTGGGCTCGAGCAGGCGGTCACGCACGCTGCGGCTGGGCTTTCGCGCGGGTGAGTCGCGGTAAACTGTGGCCTCAGTGCTGGTCATCGACTCGAGCTCGGATGGGTGATGTGGAATTCATTACAACAACTCCTGAGGTGCGCGCAAATTGAAACAAATATTGACACCTCCTCCAAACCCCATGTTAGGCTTCGCCCTCGAACACCAAGGACACCCGATGCTGCCCTGGACCGGCGTTCCGCCCCGAGCATGGACCAGCGCCCTGTTGCTTATTGCAGGCGTGGGCGGCCTTGCGCTCGCGGTATCGCTCGCCTTCGGCAACACCGGCGTCAACATAGCGACCCTGGCGCTGCTGCAGGTCGCCGCCGTGCTGGCGCTCGCCGCCTTCAGCGGCAATTCAGGCATCGTCTCCTTCGGCCACTCGGCCTTCATGGGCATCGGCGCCTATGTGTTCGGCGTGCTGGCCATGCCCAGGGATATCCAGGCCTCCGCTCTTCCCAACCTGCCCCAATGGCTGCAGGGTCATCAGCTGTCGCTCGTTGCAGCCCTGCTCGTCGTCGTGGCGGTTGGCCTCGTGGCCGGTATCCTGTCGGGCTTTCCGCTAGCCAGGCTGTCCACGGGTTCGGCGGCGATCGGCACGCTCGCCTTCCTGATCATCATTCATGTGACGCTGATCGGGGCGCGCGATTTCACCCGCGGCAGCCAGACCTTCTATGGCGTGCCGCGCCTCACCACGGTCTATGTGGCCTTCGTGGCGGCGGCCCTGTTCATCCTCATCGCCCGCATCCTCAAGGAGACGCCGCTGGGCCTCCGCCTGCGCGCCGCGCGCGAGAACGAGGTGGCGGCGGCGGCCTCGGGCGTCGACGTCCGCCTGTCGCGCCGCAAGGGCTGGGCGGTGAGCATCGCCATGAGCGTGCTGGTGGGCGCACTCTATGGCAGCTTCCTCGGCGCCTTCTCGCCCAAGGATTTCTACTTCGACCTGATCTTCACGCTCGTTGCCATGCTCATCGTCGGCGGCATGCTCACCGTGAGCGGCGCGGTGGCGGGCACGGTGCTGCTGGCTGGCGTGGTGCAGATCCTGCGCCAGGCGGAAACCGGCATCGACTTTGGTTCATTCCATATTCCCGGCATCTTCGGCCTGCCGCAGCTCGGCATGGGCCTCGCCCTGCTGCTCACCATCTGGCGCCGCCCGCTGGGCCTCCTCGGCCTGCGCGAGATCGGGCCAGACTGGCCGAGACGCAAGCTTGAACCGATGCCGGCGAAGGCCCTCCACACCGCCCCCGCGGGTGCCCCGCTTGAGGTGGCCAACATCACCATGCGCTTCGGCGGCTTGGTGGCGCTCGACGACATCAGCTTCAGCGTGCCGTGCCGCCAGGTGACGGGCCTCATCGGCCCCAATGGCGCGGGCAAGACCACGCTGATCAACATCATCTGCGGCCAGACGAGGCCGACCTTGGGGCGCATCGTCATCGGCGGTGCGGACATGACGGGCGAGGCGCCGCACCGCGTTGCGGTGGCCGGCCTTGGCCGCACCTTCCAGAACATCCGCCTCTTCGACCGCATGACCGCGCTGGAGAACGTCACCATCGCCGCCCTGTCCAAGAGCCATGACGCGGCCACGGCGCGGCGGATCGCGCTCGCCGAATTGGCTCGCCTCGGCCTCGCAGGCCGCGCCGAGGACCTCGCTGGCTCCTTCGCCTATGGCGACCGGCGGCGCCTCGAGATCGCGCGGGCACTGGCCCTCGAACCGAAATTCCTGCTCCTCGACGAGCCCGCCGCCGGTATGAACCCGGCGGAAACCGATGCGCTTATCCGCGTTCTGGAATCGATCCGCTCCGAACACGAGATTGGGCTTCTCGTGGTGGAGCATGACATGCGGCTCATCATGCGGCTGTCCGACCGCATGGTGGTGCTGAACAAGGGCCAGAAGATCGCCGAGGGCACGCCGCAGGAGATCCGCGGCGACCCCAAGGTGATCGAGGCCTATATCGGGACCAAGCGTTCAAGACACTGAGAAAACACAACTGGAGGAAACGACCATGAAGAACTTCCGTTTCACCGTGCTTGCAGGCGCCATGAGCCTCGCCGGGCTCACCACCGGGGCCTTCGCCGAAGATGTGACCATCGGGCTCGCCACCGCCCAGACCGGCGGCCTCGCCTATGCCGACCAGCCTTCGCTGGCCGGCTTCAAGATGGCGGTCGATGAAATCAACGCCGCCGGAGGCCTTGGCGGCAAGTACAAGATCGTCCTCGACATCAAGGACACGCGCACCGATACCGCCGCCACGGTGCAGGCGGCGCAGGAACTGGTCGCGGACGGCGTCAAGGTCATGATCACGCCTTGCGACGCGGACCCCTCGATCGCCGCAGGCCAGATCAGCCAGCCCGCACAGATCCCCACCCTCACCTTCTGCGGCACCACGCCCACCATCACCGAAGCCGTGGGCGACTACATGTTCGGCACCTACCCCGCTGACAACGGCCAGGCGGCGCTGCTTGCCGATTATGCGGCCAGCAAGGGATACAAGAACATCTACATCCTCAAGTCCCCCGACAGCGCCTATACGCTGCGCTTGCCGGAGTATTTCGAGGAGGTGTTCAAGAAGAAGGGCGGCGCTATCGTGGGCGAAGGCACCTACACCATGGGCCAGCAGGACTTCGCCGCCGAGGTCACCAAGATCAAGGCGATGAACCCGCAGCCCGACGCCATCATGACGGCTGCCTATGAGCCGGACTTCCCGGCCTTCCTGCAGCAGCTGCGCGGCGCGGGTGTCGCTGCTCCGGTCATCGGCTCCGACGGCATCGACAGCCCGACCATCACCGGTCTGGGCGCCATCGCCAACGGCATCGTGCACACCACGGCGGGCTCGCCCGTCGCCGGTTCGAAGCTCGCGGCCTTCTATGACAAGTTCAAGGAGAAGACGGGCGCCGCCCCCGAGACCGTCTATGTCGCCACCGGCTACGAGATCCCCTACATCCTCGATGCCGCAGTGAAGGCTGCTGGATCGGTCGACGGCCCGGCCCTGCGCGATGCGCTGGCCAACCTCAAGGACGTCGAGGTGCTCACCGGCAAGGTGACCTATGCCGGCACCAACCGCATGCCGATCCGCGACATCACCATCGTTGAGATCGAGGACGGCAAGCGAAAGCCCATCCTCACCGCCATGCCGGACCCGGCCGACGTGCCGAAGCCCTGATCATGAGCGGCAGCGCGCCAGTGATGCCCGATGCTTGAGGTCTCTGGCCTGAAGGTGAAGTACGGCGAGGTGACGGCCGTGAAGGGCGTCAGCTTATCCGTATCCAAGGGCGCCGTCGTCGTGCTGCTGGGCGCCAATGGCGCGGGCAAAAGCTCCACCCTCAACGCAATTGCGGGTCTCGTGGCCTCCACGGGGTCCATCAGCTTCGAAGGAAAGCCCCTCTCCGGCCAGCCGGCAGAGGATATCGTCAAGCGCGGCATTGCGTTGACGCCGGAGGGGCGGCGCGTCTTCCCGTCGCTGTCGGTTGCCGACAATCTGCACCTCGGCGGCGCGGCCCATGCCTCGGGCGACGAGCTCAAGAAGCGGGTGGAGGCGGAGCTCGACCGCTTCCCCATTCTGCGCGAGCGCTATCGCCAGAAGGCGGGCCTCCTCTCGGGCGGCGAACAGCAGATGCTGGCCATCGCCCGCTCGCTGATGGCGGGCCCGCAGCTTCTCCTCCTCGACGAGCCCTCGCTTGGGCTTGCGCCGCTCATCGTCGACAAGGTCTTCGACCTGATCCTCGGCCTGAAGCAGCGCGGCCTCACCATTCTGCTGGTCGAGCAGAATGCCGAGCGCGCCCTCGAGATCGCCGATCACGGCTATGTGCTGCAGACGGGGCAGATCGTGCTTGAAGGCTCAGGCCCGGAGCTCGCCCGCAGCGATCTCGTCAAACAGGCCTATCTGGCGGAGTGACCCCATGGACATCGTCCTGCAGCAGATCGTCAACGCCATCAGCCTCGGCGGCATCTATGCGCTGCTGGCGCTGGGCCTCGCGGTGGTCTTCTCCATCGTCTCGCTCATCAACTTCGCCCATGGCGAGCTGATGACGGTGGCGGGCTATGGCATGTTCTTCGCCGCTGCCGTGTCGCTGCCATTCCCCTTCGCCGTCTGCGCCGCCGTTCTCTTCGCGGTGATCGCGGCACTCCTCACCGAGCGCTTCGCCTTCCGCCCCATGCGCAAGGCCGATGCGACGGGGTTGCTGCTCACCAGCTTCGCCGTCTCCGCCATCCTGCGCGTCATCTTCCAGAACGGCATCTCGGCCAGGCCCAAGCCCGTGCCGCTGCCATCGGGCTTCGCCGGCGTCATCGACCTCGGCGTCCTCCATGTCGGCATCGTGCCGCTGCTCTCGATCGTCATGACGGCGCTGTCATTGGTGGCTCTCACGCTCTTCCTCAACCGCACCACGCTGGGCAAGGCAATGCGCGCCGCGGCGGAGGATTTCCAGGTGCTGCGCCTCATGGGCATCAAGGCCAACCGGGTGATCGCGGTGGCCTTCGCCGTGTCCGGCGCGCTGGCCGGCATCGCAGCCGTATTGTGGATCGCGCAGCGCGGCTCGGTCGATCCGCTGATGGGCTTCGTGCCGGTGCTCAAGGCCTTCGTCGCGGCGGTCATCGGCGGGCTCGGCTCGCTCACGGGAGCTGTGGCGGGCGGTTTCGCGCTCGGCATCCTCGAAGTGCTGTTCCAGGCCTTCCTGCCCGATGCGGCACTCCCCTTCCGCGATGCCTTCGTGCTGGGCTTCGTGATCCTCATTCTCATCTGGCGGCCGGACGGGCTGATCCCCGCCCCGGCCGCGCGGCGCAGCTGATGACGACTGGGAATTCCATCTATGCCCGGGACGGACAACTCATCGCCGGCCTGCAGAAGCTACGCTTCTTCCCGCTGGCGATCGAGGGTGGCGACGGCGCTTACGTCATCGACGAACAGGGCCGCCGCCTGCTCGACCTCTCCGCCGCCTGGGGTGCCGCAAGCCTCGGCTATGGCCATCCGGCCATCGTCGAGGCCGTCACACAGGCGGTGAAGAATCCCGCGGGCGCCAGCATCCTGTCCGCCACGCATCGCCGCGCCGTTGACCTCGCTGAGCGGATCCTCGCCACGCTGCCGGAGCTCGCTGACCACAAAGTGTGGTTCGGCCATTCGGGCTCGGATGCCAACGAGACGGCGTTCCGCGCCATCGCGGCCGCGACCGGCCGGCCGCGCGTCATCGCCTTCCGCGGTGCCTATCACGGCGGCACGGCGGGCTCGATGGCGATCTCGGGTCACGCCGTCCAATCCCATGCCGCCCGCGCCGAGGGCCTGACGCTCATCCCCTATCCCAACCCCTATCGCGGCGAGGATGGCGCGGCCGTGCTGGCGCATCTGGCCGGACTCTTCGCCACCACCCTGCCGCCCGCCGAGGTGGGCGCGCTGTTCATCGAGCCGATCCAGTCCGACGGCGGCCTCATCATGCCGCCGCCGGGCTTCCTGAAGAAGCTCGCCGGGATGTGCCGCGCTCATGGCATCCTTATCGTCTGCGACGAGGTCAAGGTCGGCCTCGGCCGCACGGGGCAAATGCATTGCTTCCGTCACGAAGGCTTCACGCCGGACCTCGTCTGCCTCGGCAAGGGGCTGGGCGGCGGTCTCGCCATATCCGCCCTCGCCGGTCCCCGCGCGGTTATGGACCACGCCACCTCCTTCGCCATGCAGACATTGCACGGCAATCCCGTCTCCGTCGCGACCGCGTCGGCCGTGCTCTCCGCGATTGAAGGCGAGGGTCTCGCAGAAAACGCCGCCACGGTCGGCACTTTCTTGCGCGAAGGCCTCGAAGGCCTGAAAGCCCGCCATCCCTCGATCGGCGATGTGCGCGGCCGGGGCCTTGCGATCGGGGTGGAACTGGTGTCGGACCGCATGGCGAAGACGCCCTCCAAGCTGCTGGCCGCCAAGACCGTCTACCGCGCCTTCGAGCTGGGGCTCGTGCTCTATTACGTCGGCCTCAACTCCAACGTGCTGGAACTTACCCCGCCGCTGGTCCTGACGCGGGCGCAAGCCTCCGATGCCATCTCCCTCCTCGACAGGGCGCTCTCCGATGTGGAACAAGGCCGCGTGAGCGATGACGCCGTGAAAGAATTCGTGGGCTGGTAGCCCGCGCGCCGAAGGATAGACCCGTGAACCAGATCTCCGTCTTCGACTCCCCCAAGCCCGCCTTCTCACCAGAAGAGGCACGCCACCTGCTGGCGCGTGACTACGGGATCGACGGCACGCTCAAGGACCTGGTGAGCGAGCGCGACCAGAACTTCCTCGTCGACTCCCCCGCCGGAAAATTCGTGCTGAAGATCGCCAATGCGTTGGAGGATCACGCCTTCCTCGCACTGCAGAACGCCGCGATGAAGCATGTGGCGCAGGCCGACCCCACGCTCGGCCTGCAGCGCGTCATCGCGGCCAACTCCGGCGATGGCATCGTCCGGTGGGAAAACGGCACGTCGCGCCATGCCGTGCGGCTTCTCTCCTATCTGCCGGGCGAACTCTATTCGGCGGCCGGCAGTTTGCCCGCCCTGCTCGCAAGCCTGGGCGCCTTCATGGGCCGCCTGTCGCGCGCCCTGAAAGGCTTTAGCCGCCCCGCCGCCTTCCGCCCCGGTTTCCTGTGGAACCTCGACGAGGCCATGGCGGTGAAACCGTGGCTCCCCGACATCGTGGCGGAGCGGCGCGGCCTCGTGGCCCGCATCTTCGCGCGCTACGAGAGCCGCGTGCTGCCGCGCCTTCCCCTGCTGCGCGGCGCCGTGCTGCACCAGGATGCGAACGACAACAACATCGTAGTGGACGCCTCAACCTGCACCGTCACCGGCCTCATCGACTTCGGCGACATGACGCATGGCCGCCAGATCAACGAACTCGCCGTGACGCTGGCCTATGCGCTGCTCGACGTGGAGGACGTCTACAAGTCTGCCGCCCCGCTCATTTCTGCTTATGCGCAGCAATTCCCGATCGAAGCGGAGGAAGCGGATATCCTCTTCGACCTCCTCGCGGCGCGGCTTGCCATGAGTGTCTGCATCTCGTCTCACCGCGCCAAGGACTTCCCCGACAACGGCTACCTGCTCGTCTCGCAGGCACCCGCCTTCCGCCTGCTGGACCGGCTGGACAAGACCAATCCAAACTTCCTCGCTGCCTTCACGCGGCAGGCCGCCGGCCTTGCACCGGTGCCGGCCAGCTCTGCCGTGGTACAGTGGCTGGCCTCGCCAGACTGCCGGCCGCACCCGATTTTCGACATCGACCTCGACCGTTCGGGCCGCATCCTGCTCGAACTGCAGGAGGGTGCGCCCGGCATGGAACATGCCTCCGACGCCGAGGCCTACTGGAGCTGGATCGAGAGCCGCTTTCGAGCCGAAAACGCACAGTTCGCAATCGGCCTCTATGGCGAGGTGCGCAATGTCTACAAGGGCGAGCAGTTCGCCAGTGCCGCCTCGCCCGAATGGCGCGCGCAGCACCTGGGGCAGGACATCTTCATCGCCGCCGGAACGCCGCTCTATGCACCGCTTCCGGGCAAGGTGCTAAGCGTCGCCGACAATGCACTGCCCTATGACTACGGCCCGACCGTCATCCTCGAGCATCGCGCCGGCGAGACCGGTCCCGTCTTCTGGACGCTCTACGGCCACCTCTCGCGCGAGACGCTGGGCATGGTGAAGGCCGGACAGGAGATCGCGGCGGGCCAGCAGATCGCGACGATCGGCGATCGCACGGTGAATGGCGGCTGGGCGCCGCATCTTCATTTCCAGATCATCACCGACAGGCTCGGCCAGTCGGGCGAGTTCCCCGGCGTTGGCCAGCCCTCCCTGTGGCCCATCTGGCGGGCGATCTCGCCCGACCCCAACCTCATCCTCCGTCTCGCGCCCGAAAGCTTCAGCCGCGACGCAACACCGCCTGAGGTGCTGCTGAAGCGCCGCCAGCAGGTGCTGGGCCCCTCACTGTCCATCAACTACCGCAAGAAGCTCAAGATCGTGCGCGGGCGCGGCGCCTATCTCTATGACCACACCGGCCGCGCCTTCCTCGACGGCGTCAACAACATCTGCCACGTCGGCCACAGCCACCCGCATGTGGTGGATGCCCTCGCACGGCAAGCGGCGATCCTCAACACCAACACGCGCTACCTGCACGACACAATCCTCGACTATGCGGAGCGGCTGGGCTCCTATTTTCCCAGGCCGTTGTCCGTCGTCTATTTCGTGTGCTCGGGTTCGGAGGCCAATGAGCTGGCGCTGCGCATGGCGCGCACGGTGACGGGGCGGCGCGCCACCATCACGCTGGACTGGGGCTATCACGGCAACACCAACGGCCTCATCGACGTCAGCCCCTATAAGTTCAACCGCAAGGGCGGGCGCGGCAAGCCGGATTACGTCGAGATTGCCGAACTGGCTGATCCCTATCGCGGCCGCGTCAAGGGCACCGGGGAAAACAGCGGTATCGCCTATGCGGCCTCCGTTGCCGAGAAGGTGGAGCTGATCCGCGCGAAGACGGGTCAGGGCCCCGCCGCCTTCATCGCAGAGGCGATCTCGGGCTGCGGCGGCCAGGTGTTCTTCCCGCAAGCCTATCTCCGCACCGCCGCCGAACATGTGCGGAAGGCCGGCGGCCTGGTCATTGTCGACGAAGTGCAGACGGGTTTCGGCCGCGTGGGCAACCACATGTGGGCGCACGGGCCGCAAGGAGTCGTGCCGGATATCGTGACGCTTGGGAAACCCATCGGCAACGGCCACCCCATGGCCGCCGTCGTCACCACGCCGGAAATCGCCAAGGCCTTTGCCAACGGTATGGAATTCTTTTCCTCTTTCGGCGGCAATCCCGTCTCCGCCGCCGCCGGCATGGCGGTGCTCGACGTGCTCGAGCAGGAAGGTCTGCAGCAGAAGGCGCGCATCACCGGCGATCACCTCAAGGCGCGCTTCCATGCCCTTGCGGAAAGATACCCGCTCATCGGCGACGTGCGCGGCGAAGGCCTGTTCCTCGGCGTCGAGCTGGTGCAGGACCGGGAGACGCTGGAGCCCGCGACAGACAAAGCAAACCTCATCGCCAATGACATGCGCAATCACGGCGTGCTGATCTCCACCGACGGGCCCTTCGACAATGTGCTCAAGATCAAGCCGCCCATGGCCTTCGGCCTCGCCGAGGCAGACATCATGGCGGATGCGCTGGACGCGGCGCTGGGGCGCATATGAGCACCCGCCTCGCGCTTGACGCCTTCTCCAGCGCACATATAGTCGTGCATTTGTGTGGGGCGGGCTTGCGATGGGTCTTTTGAACGGCCAGATCTGCATTGTAACGGGCGCGGGCCAGGGCCTTGGCCGCGCCATCGCCCTCGAGATGAGCCGCGAAGGCGCCACCGTGGTCCTCATCGACCGCAACCCCAATACGCTCGTCGATGTGGCCGAAGAGATCGCACGCGGTGGCGGCAACTGCAGTGTCCATGCCTTCGACGTCACCGACTATGATGCCTATGCGCGCACCATCGCCGATGTCGAGGCGCGCCATGGCCGCATCGACACGCTGGTCAACAATGCCGGCATCAATCCGGCGACCAAAAGCATCCTCGACGACACGCTGGAGGAATGGCGCCGCACCATCGCCATCAATCTCGAGGCGGTCTACATGGGCTCGAAACTGGTGGCGCCGATCATGGCGCGTCAGAACAGCGGCCGCATCATCCACATCTCGTCGATCCAGGGCTTCGCCTCGAGCGGCCTGTGCGGCTCCTACAATGCCGCCAAGGGTGCCCTCATTGCCTATACCAAGTCCATGGCGGTGGAGCTGGCGCCCCACAACATCCTGGTCAATGCGGTGGCGCCCGGTTTCATGGTGACGCCGATGTCGGTCGTGAACGGCGTCGACGAGACCACCACACCCGAATTCGTCGACTGGTACATCGACAGGCGCAAGATCGCGCTCGGCCGCAGCGGATTGCCGGAGGACGTGTCCGGCACGGTGGTGTTCCTCGCCTCGGATTACTGCCGCTACATGACGGGTCAGCTCCTCGTCGTCGACGGCGGCCTGATGAGTACGTTCTGAGCGATCATAAAAGCCAACTGGAAGATGACAGGAAGGAAACGACATGGACGAACGAGCATTGCCAATGTTCACTCGCCGCAGCCTAATGCTCACCTCCGCCATGCTGGCGGGCGGCGCGGCGCTCGGCGGTCTCTCCAGGGGAGCCGCCGCACAGGTCAAGGACATGGACATGTGGTACTGGGGCGAACAGGAGCTCCCCGGACTGCAGAAATACGTCAACGACTCGGTGGCGAGGTACAAGGCCGCCAATGTGAAGCCCATGCTGCAGGACACCGCCGTGGTGATCTCGCAGTTCCAGACAGCGGCCGCCGCCGGCAATGCGCCCGACGTGCAGTATCTGTGGAACGGCATCTACCACATGGAAAGCGTCTGGCTGGGCTATCTTCGCGGCCTCAACAACCTGGTCAAGCCGGAGGTGCTGGCGGCCTCGAACCCCACGCTGCTCAGCCACTTCGGCGGCGACGTCTATCGCACCGGCTGGTATCCGTTGCCGATGTTCTGGTGCTACAACAAGGCGCTGTTCGAGAAGGCGGGGCTTGACCCCGAAGCGCCGCCCAAGACCTGGGACGAGCTGCTGGTTGCCTGCGACAAGCTCAAGAGCTCCGGCGTCGAGGCGCTGGGCGGCGGCATTCAGGATGGCTACTGGAGCGAATGGTACATCACCCACTCGCTGCCCCAGCAGCTCGACAGTTTCGGCGAGGCCGTGGAGCTCTTCATCGGCGACCGCGACTTCCGCGACCCCAAGTATCACGAGCACTGGGTGAAGCTCGAGGAGCTGAAGAACAAGGGCTTCCTCAACAAGGACATGTCGTCCCTCGAGCTTTACCCCGGCATCGACCTCGTGGTGGCGGGCAAGCTCGGCATCGGCCAGTCGATCGGCACCAGAATGCCAGCCGACAGCAAGGCGACCGGCGGCAAGATCGGCTATATGACCATGCCGGTCTTCGGCAAGGGCAAGCTGGCGGCAACGCCGGTGGTCGATGTGCAGGGCCTCGGCATCTCGAAGGACGCCGAAGACCCGGCGGCCGCGGCGGCCTTCCTCGAGTTCCTGCAGTCACCGGACCAGCTCAAAGCCTTCTGGGAGGCGACCAGCTGGCTTCCCTCCAACACCACCTTTGATGCCAGCGTCATCCAGGATCCTTCGGTGCGCGGACTGTGGCAGAACTGGGGGCTCACGCCCAACATTTCCAACGTCACCAATCTGGTGCCGGGTCAGTTCTACGAACGCGCCGCCATCCCCACCGGCCAGCAGATCGTGGCCGGTTCGATGACCGGCGAACAGGCAGGCGAGCTCGCCGCCAACACGGCCAAGGAATGGAAGGACTTCAATCCCGACATGGTCGAGAACTACCGCAAGTGGGCGAAGGACCTCGCCTCCCCCACCTGATGCAACCGGCCGGGACCGATGCGCATGCGCTGGCTCCGGCCTCTCACTCTCGCGCGGCTTCATGACGCCTTCATCCCGGCTCACACCCTATCTCTATGTCCTGCCGCTCGTTGCTCTGCTGGGCTTCGTCTTCGGCTATCCGCTGCTGAAGATTTTCGAGTTCAGCTTCAAGATGGTGCGCGGCATCGACGGGCCGTGGATCGGCTTTCGCAACTATCAGCTCATCCTCGGCCAGTCGCTGTTCTGGGAGTCGGTGCTGCACAACCTGCAGCTCCTGCTCGCCATTCCGGTGATGGTGGCAATCTCGCTCATCGTCTCGGTGCTGCTGGCGGAGCGGGTGGCGGGCTGGAAGCTCTACCGCATCATCGTCTTCGTGCCCTTCGTGCTGGCCATTCCCATCGTCGCGGTGGTGATGAAGCGCATGTTCCAGTTTTCAGGCCCCGTGAACGAGATGCTGCGCTGGATGAGCCTCGACTTCATGGCGCTGGATTGGATCGGCTCTTCCAGTGTCGCGCTGTGGACGGTGATGATCCTCATCATCTGGCGCGAGTCGGCCTTGGGCATCATCCTGTTCCTCGCCCGCCTGCTGAGCCTCGATGAATCGGTGACCGAGGCCGCCAAGATCGACGGTGCCGGCTGGTGGCGCCGGCTGTGGCACATCATCATCCCCGAGATGCGCGGCGTCATCGAATTCTACGTGGTGGTCAGCGTCATCACCATGCTGGCGGCGGTGTTCTCCTACATCTATATCATGGGCGGCGGGCGCGGTGGCCCCGGCACCTCGACCGAGGTCGTCGAACTCTACATCTTCAACGCGCTGATCCGGTCGAGCCTGCCCGGCATCGCGGCGGCCGCCTCGGTGATGCTGTTCCTCGTCACCGGCATCCTTATCTTCCTGCTGTTCAATGTGCGCCAGCGGGCGGAGGCCACACAATGAGCGCGCAGGCCCTGCAGCCAGGCGCCGTGGTGAAGCAGGCCGTGCTGCTCATCGCTTCCTTCCTTGCCCTCGTGCCCACGCTCTACATGGTGCTCACCGCGCTGAAGTCGGACGCCGGGTATGCCGTCGATAAGCTGGGATTCCCGCGGGCGCCGGTCATCGACAATTTCCGCTCCGTTCTGGTCGATAGTCCCTTCCTGCACTGGATGCTGAACAGCGCAGTTCTCGTGGCGGGCTCAGTCATCCTCTCCACCGCCATCTCGGTGCTGGGTGCCTATGCCATCGCCACAATGGCGTTCCGCGGGCGGAACACGCTTCTCGCCGTCTCCACCTCGCTCATGGCGGTGCCGCCAGTCGTCATGATCGTGCCACTCTTCGTGCTTTACACCCGGCTCGGCATGGTCAGCACCTATACGGGCGCCATTCTGATCTATGCCGGCCTCATCACGCCCTTCTCGGTCTATCTGCTCACCACCTTTTTCCGCACCGTGCCGCGCGAACTCTACGAGGCCGCCCACATCGACGGGGCGGGACAGTTCACCATCCTGACGAAGGTGGTGCTGCCACTGTCGATGCCGGCACTCGTCACGCTGGTGGTGGTCAACTCGCTCTATGTGTGGAACGACCTGCTGATCGCCATCATCTTCCTGCAGGATGATGCCAAGCGCACGCTGATGGCCGGCATCAGCGTGTTCTCCGGCCGCTACAACAACCAGGTACCGCTCACCATGGCGGGCATGGTGATTGCCAGCGCGCCGATGTTCATCCTCTACGTGCTGTTCCAGAAGCAGTTCATCCGCGGCCTCATGTCGGGCGCCATAAAGTGAAGCGGGTGACGCTCGAAAGCCCGTCGCTGGAGGTGACGGTCAACCCGCAGCTGGGCGGCGCCATCACCGCTGTGCGCCACAAGCCGACGGGCCTGTCGGTTCTCGGCACCGTGCCGTGGGACGTCATCGAAGCACCCTTGCCCAGCCTCGCCGCGCGCGACGAGCCCGAATGGCTGACGCGCTATAGCGGCGGCTGGCCGCTGCTCTTTCCCAATGGCGGCGATGCCTGCACGGTGGACGGCGTGTTCCACGGCTTCCATGGCGAAGCCTCGCTCGCGCCGTGGGAGGCGGAGCAAGCCGGGGGCGCGCTCGTTCTCACCCGCCGCTTCGCCACGCTCGCCGCCACCATGCGCCGCAGGATGCGCGTGGACGGCGAGACACTGACCATCGCCGAAGACCTCAGCTATGACGGCGATAGGTCCGCCGAGGTGATGTGGGGCCACCATCCAACCTTCGGCGGAGACCTTCTCGCGGCGCCCGTCGAAATCACCTGCGCTGCGCAACACGTCCAGTGTGAAGCGCAATTTGATCCGCCCGCCAACCCGATTGCGCCCGGCGCCGGCGGGCTATGGCCCATGCTTCCCGCGAAGACAGGAGGCCGCATCGACCTCGCTCATCCGCAGCAGCCCTGGGCCTGCGTCGCTTATCTCACCGGTTTCGCCTTCCCCTGGGCCGCCATCCGCCGGATGGACGATGCCATCGCCGTGTTGCTCACATGGGACGGCGCGCGCTTTCCCTGCGCCTGGCTGTGGTACGAACTCGAAGCGACGCCTGACGCACCGTGGAACGGCCGCACCCGCCTCATCGGCATCGAGCCCAACACCACGCCCTGCGCGCTGGGCCTCGGAGAAGCCATCAGACGCCGCGCGCCGCTGCTGCGCCTCAAACCCGGCGCGCACCTTTCGGCGTCGATCACGCTCCATGTCTTCAAACCCAGGGGGCCGGTCAACGGTCCCGCCGGCATCGGCACCCAGCAAGGAACCAAGCCATCATGACCATCGACGCCGTCGACTTCTTCTATCTCTCCATGCCGAAAGTCGAGGATATCGGCGACGGCAGCCAGGATGCGCTGGTGGTGCGCGTCAGCGCCGATGGCGTCGAGGGCTGGGGCGAATGCGAGGCTTCGCCGCTCGTTTCCATCGCGGCCTTCGTGACGCCCATGTCGCATGGCGCCTGCAAGCCCGTGCGCGACGTGGTGCTGGGAAAGCCCATCGGCAGCGCGGCAGACATTGCGGCGCTCCATGCCGCCGTCGAGATGGAATGCATGGACCTGCTGCAAGCTGCCCACACCTTCTCCGGAATCGAGATGGCGCTCTGGGACCTGCTCGGCCGCAAGCGCAACGCGCCGGTCTATGAACTTCTCGGCTACCGCAAGGCCTATCCCAAGCTGCCCTATGCCTCGCAGCTCTTCGGCGACACCCCGGCGGAGACTCTGGCCGGCTGCCGCCGGGCGCGCGAGGCGGGCTACCGCGCGGTGAAATGCGGCTGGGGCCCCTTCGGCCGCGGCACCCTGGCGGAGGACCGGGACCACCTTCACGCCGCCCGCGAAGGGATCGGCCCCGAGGGCACGCTGCTGATCGATGCCGGCCAGATCTTCCGCGAGGATGTAGACGCCGCGGCTCTGCGCATTCCCCTGCTCGAGGAAGTAAACACCTTGTGGTTCGAGGAGCCCTTCCTCGGCGGTGCCTATGGCGCCTACGCGGGGCTCGCCGCGCGGAGCGGCGAGGTGACGCTCGCCGGCGGCGAGGCCTCGCATAACTTCTACATGGCCCAGCAGCTGATCGAATATGGCAAGGTCGGCTTCATCCAGATCGACTGCGGCCGCATCGGCGGCATTGGCCCCGCCAAGCGCGCAGCAGACTATGCGGCGGCGCGCGGCGTCATCTATGTGAACCACACCTTCACTTCCCATCTGGCGCTGTGCGCATCGCTGCAGCCCTATGCCGGGCTCGAGAGCCACCGCATCTGCGAATATCCCTTCGCACCGAAGTCCGTCGCCTGGGAGATGAGCGAGACTCACCTTACGCCCGATGCCAACGGCCTCGTCAACATTCCAGCAACCCCCGGCCTCGGCATCGCCATGAGTCCTGCCGGGATGCGCAAGTACATGGTAGATGTAGAAATTAGCGCCCATGGCAGGGTGCTTTACCGCAGTCCGCCGCTCTAACCCCGGAGAGGATTATCCGCATCATGGCACTTGTCCCCCGCATCGTGGCACAGACGCGCGACCGGCTTGGCGAGAGCCCACTGTGGCATGCGGGCGAACAGGCGATCTACTGGACCGACCTCTATGGCCCCACCATCCACCGCCTGCGGGAGGGCGGCGCGGTGGAAAGCTGGAGGGTGCCCGGGACGAAGCACCTCGGCTCCTTCGTCTTCGTCTCCGGCGGCTGGCTGCTGCTGGCGATCGATACAGGCCTGGTGCTGTTCAACCCCACCACCACCGCCTTCACGCCCTTCGGCGATCCCAACGAGGGCCGTGAGGGCGTCATTTATAATGACAGCAAGCTCGACCGGTCGGGGCGCCTGTGGGTGGGCACAGCGGACCTCGCCGAGGTGGCACCGCGCGGCATCCTCTATTGCGTCGATGCCTCAGGTCGGCCGCACGTCGGCGACAGCGGCTTCGCCGTCTGCAACGGCCCCGCCTTCTCGCCGGACGGCGGCACTCTCTACTTCAGCGATTCGATTGGCCGCAGGTTGATCGCCTATGATCTCGCGCCCGGCAGCTCACGGCTGCGCAATCGCCGCCTCTTCGTCAGCATGGGGCCGGAGGATGGCGTGCCCGATGGCCTGACCGTCGATGCTGAAGGCGGCGTTTGGTGCGCGCATTATGGCGCAGGCCGCCTCACCCGCTTCGCGCCCGACGGCCACGTGCTGACGACGATTGACGTCCCCTGCCCCATCGTCACGTCCATGGGCTTCGGCGGCCCTGACATGACCACGCTCTATGTCACCACCGGCTGGACGCCGGGCGTCGCACGCGCGGAGGATGAGCCGGGCCCGGGAGGCGCCCTTCTCGCCTATGACACCGGAATCCACGGCCTCGCCGAGCCCGAATTTCCCATGCCGCCGCGCTGAGCCGGCGGCCGGCCTTCACCTCCAGAACCTGCACCACGCCCGGGGACACGACCCACGGCAAGCGCCGCAATCAGGATGGCTGCACTTGCGGCGCGACCGATCAAGGCCACGCTGATCTGCCCCATTCCGGAGGCTGCGGCCTGCCCCATAATTATCAACAGGGCGTAGGCAAGGCACGCTCCAAGCGCCAATAGAAGCGTGGTGCTCTTTCGGCGGTCTGGGATTTCCGGCCGATTTTCAGGAGCGGCATGCTGCCAAAAGCTGAAGACACTCGTGCCCACAACACCGGCGATCACCAAAGCTGCGGCCATGACCTGCCCAGCCGACAGGCTGAATGCCCCGAACGCAACCGCATAGAATAAGATCAACACAGGGTGTGCAGCCACGACCGGGGCTACCAAGCTCACGGGCCCCCGGACCAGGGCCGCATAGAGCATCACGGACATCGCCGTAACGCAGAGTCCATGAAGGCAGGACATCACCAGTCCGAACCCGGTGACCCTCAACTCCTCGCCAGTGATGAACGTGAAACCAGTCATCATAAGTGTGCGGAGCATCACGACATAGGTGAAGGCCGTGATGGGCCCTACCGCGTTGCTGGTGGACCGTGCCAGATTGTCCGCCGTCCCTAGAGCATCGGGCGGTCAGATTGAATCTGAAGTCTTCCCAAATCAGTTCTGGAGTGATTCAAGGTAAGCGGAGGTGACCGCCATGCCTAAACCGCTATCGAACGATCTGCGCTTGCGTCTGGTTGAGTGTGTTGAAGCCG
>NZ_JADCDB010000027.1 GCF_020252395.1 Aestuariivirga sp. | reverse complement strand
GCTTAAATCCGCTCAGCCGCAACACCTGTGGAAATGTGGACAAGGCTCCGCCTTGCCCACAGTCCCACAGGAGAACAAAAGACAAGAAGCGGACATTTGATGTGCTACCAAAACCGGACAAGTTAATTAGCTATCGACACATGGGTGGCCATTCGCAGCCTGAAGGGAAACCATTCTCCCGGTCCGGGGATCTCCAAGCCAGTGGAGACAGGAGAAGCACTGTTCTCCCCCTTGCTGCGGATTCCGATCCCTATCCCCAGCAAATCCCGTGACCGGAACGGCGCAGTCCCTCAGAAACCGGGCGTGACCTTCCCCTCCACGGCCGGTTTCCTCGCTTTGTTGCGCGCTGCAACGGAAGGTGGTTGATCGCGCCCGGGCCTGCATGCTTTCATCGTCCGCAAGGGGAGGCGGAAATGCAGCGGCGGCGGATCATTCTTGCTTTCATGGCGGGCTGTCTCGCCCCGGCCGTGGCGCGGGCCGATGCGCCGGCCGGCCTCGACAGCTTGATCGCGGCGCTGGCGCCAGCGCCCTCGGGCGAGGCGCTGGCGCAGATCCCCGATCCCGGCCGCAAGCTGCTCGCGCTCCGCAGCTACCTCCGCTATGGCAGGGGCCTCTCCGAACGCTGGAGCTGGACGGCGGAAGAGGTGAAGGCCTTTGGCGGCTCTCCGGCATACACGGCGCTGATGGCCGAGATCGCCGCCGTAAATGCCCATTTCAACGCGGCCAATCCCGGCTACGAACTCTATGTGCTCACCACCGTGCGAAGCCTCGACGAGCAGATCGCCAAGTGGAATTCCAACGAGTCGGTGGGTGTGGGCGCGGCAGAAATCCTTGGCGCCTACAGCGTGGCCTTCGGCAAGGCCGGGGTGCAGCCCGCCGATGCCGCAGCCACGAAGCTGGCCGCCTGGCTTCGCGCCTTCCAGCCGGCGAAGCGGGCCAATCTCGCGGCGCCCGGCCTGACGCTGCATGGCCGGGCCAGTGCTATCGACTTCCAGGTGATGAAGGACGGCAGGATTTACGCTGGCGCCAGCGAAAAGCTGGTCGCCAGCGTGTGGCGGGCGGAAGGCTGGGATGTGAAACTCAACGCCAGCATAACGGCCGCGGGGCCGTCCTTCTCCGGGCCGCTGACCAATCCTGACGAGCCTTGGCACTATGACTATTCGCCGAAGCCGCCTGGGTGAGGACGGCGCAGGTTCTTAGGGAACCTGGTCCTCGATGCCGTATATGTCGTCGTCGGAGAGGCCGAAATGGTGGCCGATCTCGTGGACCAGCACATGGGTGACGACGTCACCCAGCGTCTCGTCATGCTCGGCCCAGTAGTCGAGGATGGCGCGGCGGTAGAGGAAGACCATGTTGGGCATGCGCCCCGTTTCCGGGACCGCCGCGTCATGGGCGAGGCCTACGCCCTGGAACAGGCCGAGAAGATCGAAAGGACCGGCGTCCATGTCCTTCTGCACCTCTTCCGTGGGGAAGTCGGAGACGGAAATGACCACCTCGCCGCAAAGCGCGCGAAAATCGTCTGGCAGGTCCCTGAACGCCTCTGCCGCCAATTCTTCGATGTCACTGAGGGAAGGAGCGGAGAGTCCGGCCAGCCGGTGTTCCGCCATGGAGACGGCGTTACTGGCAGCTGCCGGCGCAGCTGCTGGCCGGGCCGGTCATGGCCTGCACGGTTGTAAGGCCGGCGAGACCGCCGGTAACGAGGGTCAGCAGCACAAGAGCGAGGAAAATGCGACGCAAAAACTTCGCGTCAGCCTGAACAGATGAACCAGCCACTGAATACCCCCACTCGAATGTTGACGCCGACTTTAGCCTCGGAACCACCCTATCGCCACTTTGGTGACATAAGGATTAACGAAAGGTTCAACAACAGTTAACGATCTGCATCTCAACCGTGTTGCGACCATCGACTTTCGGGGCCGGTGCCTTGTCCCTGCCGGGGTTTTCCCCGTTCCGGAACGCCTGCAACGTATAGCTGCTAGCCGAGCCGGCTGTGGTTCGCAAATGAACTTTCCAGGCCGAAAATTTCAAAGCGCAATCAATGGGTAGGCCCACTCGCCCCGGTGAACCCCGCCGGGGTGGCGGGGCCGTTCTGCAAAATCATTGGAGCGGACGTCAGGCGCCTTTGCGCACGTCGACGAAGCGGCCGGCAAGCGCCGCCGCGGCGGCCATTTCGGGGGACAGCAGGTGAGTGCGGCCCTTGTAGCCCTGGCGGCCCTCGAAATTGCGGTTGGAAGTGGAGGCGCAGCGCTGGCCGGGCTTCAGTTGATCCGGGTTCATGCCGAGGCACATGGAGCAGCCGGGCTCGCGCCACTCGAAGCCCGCGGCCTTGAAGATCTTGTCCAGGCCCTCGGCCTCGGCCTGCTCCTTCACCAGGCCTGAGCCCGGAACGATCATCGCATAGGCGAGGCGGTCCGACACCTTCTTGCCCTCGACGACCCTGGCCACCGTGCGCAGGTCTTCGATGCGGCCATTGGTGCAGGAGCCGATCCACACGACGTCGAGCTCGACGTCGGTCATCCTGGTTCCCGGCTTCAGGCCCATGTATTCGAGTGCCCGCCATTTGGACTGGCGCTTGCCCTCGTCCTGGATATCGTCCGGATTGGGAACGCTTCCGGCGATCGAAACGACATCCTCCGGGCTTGTGCCCCAGGAGACGATCGGCGGCAGGCTCGCGGCATCGAGTGTGACCACTCGGTCGAAGTGGGCGCCCTCGTCCGTCGCCAGCGTGTCCCAGTAGCGGCGCGCCTTGTCCCATGCCTCGCCCTTGGGCGCCATGGGGCGGCCGTCGAGATAGGCATAGGCCTTCTCGTCGGGTGCGATCATGCCGGCGCGGGCCCCGCCCTCGATGGTCATGTTGCACACCGTCATGCGGCCTTCCATGGACAAGCCGCGGATCGCCTCGCCCGCGAATTCGATGACCGAGCCGGTGCCGCCCGCCGTGCCGATCTCGCCGATGACGGCGAGGATGATGTCCTTGGCGGTCGAGTGCTTCGGTAGCTTGCCGTCGACCTTGACCAGCATGTTCTTGGCCTTCTTCTGGATCAGCGTCTGGGTGGCGAGCACATGCTCGACCTCGGACGTGCCGATGCCATGGGCCAGCGCTCCGAAAGCGCCGTGGGTCGAGGTGTGGCTGTCGCCGCAGACGATGGTGGTGCCGGGGAGCGTGAAGCCCTGTTCCGGACCCACAACGTGGACGATGCCCTGGCGCTTGTCGAGCTCGTTGAAATACTTGACGCCGAACTCGGCGGCATTTTTCGCCAGCGTCTCGACCTGGATGCGGCTTTCCTCTTCCGCGATGCCGTGCGAGCGGTCGGTCGTCGGCACGTTGTGGTCGACGACGGCAAGGGTCTTCTCCGGGTGGCGCACCTTGCGGCCGGTCATGCGCAGCCCCTCGAAGGCCTGGGGGCTTGTCACTTCATGGACAAGATGGCGGTCGATGTAGAGAAGGCAGGTCCCGTCCTCGGCTTCATGGGCCAGATGGTCGTCCCAGATCTTGTCATACAGCGTGCGCGGCTTGGCCATGGGGGTGATCGCCTTCGGGAAGAATTGGATTTTGGGGCGTATTTAGCGGCTTGGGGCTTCAAGTCAAACCCCCGCGGGCTCACTCTGGCGTAATGCGGAAATCCGCCCCCTCGGGGAGCGTCTGGCCGCCGTCGACGATGATGGTCGTGCCGGTGATGTAGGAGGCTTCGTCGGATGCGAGGAACAGCGCGCAGTTGGCGATGTCGCGGGGCGTGCCAAGGCGGCCGAGCGGCACCGCGTTCTCCATGGATTTGATGAAGGCCTCCGAACGGTGCATCTGCATGCCCGACGTGAGGATGTTGCCCGGCTCGATGCCGTTGACGGTGATGCCATAGCCGGAGAACTCAAGCGCCGCCGACTTGATGAAGCCGTTGATGCCCGCCTTCGACGCCGAATAATGACCGTGGCCGGGGCTGGTCACCCGCGGGCCGGTGATCGAGGAGGTGAAGATCATGCGGCCCGCCTTCTTCTGCTTCATGTGCGGCAGGGCCGCCCGCGCCGCGAGAAAGGTGCCCTTGAGGTTCACCGCCAGCACCTTGTCCCATTCTTCAGGCGAGGTGTTCTCGATCAACGTCCAGGGATAGATGCCGGCGTTCTGGACCAGGATGTCGAGGTTGCCGAAGCCGTCGAGTGCCGTCTGCACCGCGCGCTGAGCGTGGTCCAGGCGCGAGATGTCGGTTTCGATGAACAGGCCCTTGAGCCGCGCCGCGGTCTCCTTGCCGGCTTCGGCCTCGGTGTCGGCGATCACCACTCTCGCGCCCTCTTCCACGAATCGCTGGGCCACGCCCTCGCCGATGCCGCGCGCGGCGCCGATCACCAGCGCGACTTTGCCTTCAAGCCGTCCCATCATGCGAACCTCTGGCGGATCTGAATTTTCAATGTGTCGAGCAGCACCGCGGCGAGAACGAGAAGGCCGAGGATCACCTGCGTGTAATGCGCGGGCAGGCCCATCAGGTTGATGGCGGTGTGGATCGATGAGAGCAGCAGCACGCCGGCATAGACGCCCGGCAGTTTGCCCACACCGCCCTTGAGGCTCACGCCGCCGATGACCACGGCCGCAAAGGCGTTGAACAGCATGCCGGTGCCGAGATTGGCGGTCGCGCCGCTCGTGCGGATGGCGAGCAGCCAGCCGGCGAGGCCCGCGATGGCGCCGGCGAGAATGAAGGAGATGAACATCAGCCGGTCGACCTTGATGCCCGCCCGGAAAGCCGCCACCGCATTGCCGCCGATCAGGGTCACGTGGCGTCCGAAGGGGGTGCGTCCCATGATGAAGGAGAACATCACGAAGCAGATGATGGCGATCCAGGCCATTAGCGGAATGTAGAGCACCTGTTCGATGCCAATGGAGCGCAGCGAGGGCGACAGGTCTTGTGCCGAGCGACCGCCCGAGATCGCCACCACAAGGCCGCGGACCCAGATGTAAGAGGCGAGCGTTACAATGAAGGCGTTCATCTTGAGCTTGATGGTGAAGAAGCCGTTGAGGAAGCCGATGAGGCCGCCCACCGCAAGCGAGATGACGAGCGAGACGGGGATGACCAGCCATTCCGGCGCGAACGTCAGCCCCATGCCGATGCCGCGCGAGCAGAACAAGATGCCGGTGATCATGGCAGCCAATGCAGCGGTCGATTCCACGGAGAGGTCCATGTGACCCGCGATGATGACGATGGCGAGGCCGATGGCCATCACGCCCACGAAGGTCGACTGCTCGACGATGTTGGCGAAGATGCCGATCTGGAAGAAATTCGGCACGAAGATCGAGAAGGCGATCAGCACCGCCGCGAGCATGAACCAGACGAGATGGTCAAGAATGAATTCTGCGGTTGCACGCTGGCGGGGTGAGGTCATGGGATGGTCCAGTTGTTTCCTCCCGGACGTCACCCCGGCGCGAAAGCCGGGATGACGTGAGAGAGGCCTGTTGCGTTGTTCGTTACTGCACCGGCATGATCTTGTCGGCGGGCGCTTTCAGGTTGCCCCAGAAGCGCGGTTCGTCGACGTTCTCCTTGGTGATGGCGGCGCCCGGGATCTTGATGTTCGGACCCCACTTCTCGATGGTCATCACCGAGTCGAGGCCGAGCACGTTGTAGTTGCCGGGCTTGATCTCCTGCTTGTTCACCACCTTGTCGGCGAACATGGCAAGGGCGGCGGCCTGGGCATAGAGCGGCTGTTCCACCTCGACGTTGAGCCAGCCCTTGCGGATCAGGTCAAGGCCCACGGGGGCGCCGTTGGACGAGATCATCATCACGTCGCCCGGCTTCTTGCCCTTGGCCTCCAGTGCCGCCACCGCGGCCACCGAGAGATGAGCGGCGTGCAGGAAGATCAGGTCGATGTCGGGGTTCGCCACCATCTGGTCGGACACGATGGTGCCGGCGTTGGAGGCTTCCCACTGCATGGCGGGCAGCGAAATGATCTGAACGCCGGGGAACTCCTTCATCTTGTCCTCGAAGCCCTTCTGGATGTCGAGGGAGTAGGGGTCGGCGGGATCGCCCAGCACCTGCAGAACCTTGCCCTTCACCGCCCCGTTCTTCTCCTTCAGCAGGCGCTGGATCTCGCCCGCCGCAACCTGGCCGATCTCGATCGTTCCGGCGACCGAGGTGAGGTCTGACGGCGTCGAGGTGATCTGGCGGTCGAAGATCATGACCGGGATGCCGGCCGCGCGCGCCTTGTCGATCGACGGAGCGAGCGCGTTGAAATCCACCGCGGCGAGGATGATCGCCGAGGGCTTCTGCAGGATGGTGTCGTTCATCTGGCTCTGCTGCAGGTCGGTCTTGTTGTCGGCGTTCAGCGTCACGACCTCGTAGCCCACGTCATCCATGAATTTTGTAATGGCGTTGACCGACTCGGTCTGGAACTCGTCCAGCAGGGTCGGCACCATGTAGTAGATCTTGCCCTTCGTGTCGGCGAAGGCAGGCGAGACAACGCCCATCGCGGCAATCGCGATGGAGGCGGTCAGAAGGCGGCGCAGTCGGTTCATGTTCGTCTCCTTGTTTGGCTTTGGTCCGGTTCAGTTTGGGATAGGGCCGTTCGGCCTCGTTTCTTGGGTTTGGCCCGAAGGCTTGCCGTAAGCCTGAGCCTCGCCGGTGATAAGCCCTACGACTTCATCGGGGCTCGTCTGTTTCGCCGGCACGTCTCCCGCGACGCGGCCCTGGCGGATGACCACGATGCGGTCCGCCACCTGGAAGGCCTGCTGCATGATGTGGGTGATGACGATGACGCCGATCCCCTGGCCTGCGATGCGCCTGATGAGGCCGAGGCCGCGCCGCGTCTGCTCGACGCCCAAGGCCGCGAAGGGCTCGTCGAGCAGCACCAGCTTGCCGCCCCAATGGGCGAAGCGGTTCAACTCTATCGCCTGGCGCTGGCCGCCCGAGAGATGCTCGACATTGGTGCGCAAGCTGGGAATGCGCGTGCCGGCATTCTGCAGCGCCTGCGCCACCACGGCCTCCATCTCCTTTTCCTGCAGCACGGGGATGAAACCGAGCCACTTCTTCACCATCTCGCGGCCCATGAAGAAATTGCCGACCACGTCGACATTGGTGCACAGAGACAAGTCCTGATAGACGGTCTCGATCCCCTGCGCCTTCGCCTCGGCCGGCGTTGGGAAGAAGCGCTCCTCGCCGTCGAACACCATGCGCCCAGCACTCGCCTTCAGGCCGCCGGATATAATCTTGACGAGGGTCGACTTGCCCGCGCCATTGTCGCCCAGGAGCGCCACCACCTCGCCCTTGCCGACCTTGAAGGAGACACCCCGCAGCGCCTCGATGGCGCCGAAGTTCATGCGGATGTCGTCGAGTTCGAGGAGAGTGGGAAAGCTCATGCCACGCGGCTCCTTGGGAAGAGGGGGTCGTTTGCCGGGGCATCGGCCTGGCCGAAGCGCGGCGACAGCACGCCCGAGAAGGCGAGCGAGGCCGCCCCGCGCAGTACCGCGTTCTGCCCCGAGGCGGAGCGCATGAGGCGCTGCGCCGTGCGCCCCTTGCGGTCAGCAACCGACGTCGGCAGCGGATTGGCGGCGGAGACCAGCGCGCCCAGCAGATCGTCATCCATGATGCCGCCGATCACCACGGTCTCGGGGTCGAAGAGGTTCTCGATGGTCACGATGGCGCTGCGCAGCAAAGGGGCTGCTTCCGCGATCCAGGCCGGCTGCCCGATGATGGGGGCGCGGCGCTGAAAGGCTTCGAGCGAGACGTAGCGCTCGAGACAGCCCCTGTTGCCGCAGGAGCAGGGCTGGCCATCGGGCACCAGCGGCACATGGCCGATCTCGCCGGCGTTGCCATAGAAGCCGCGCATCGGCACGCCGTCCTTCACCATGGCGCCGCCGAGACCGACGCCGAAATAGAGATAATAGAAGGCGCTCACATTGCGGCCTGCGCCGTGGAGGCTCTCGCCGAGGGCCGCCGCCGCCATGTCATTCTCGACGAAGGCGGAAAGCCCTGTGGATTCCGACAGCCGCTGCGCCACGGCCACGCCGCGCCAGCTTTCGAGCGTTGTGGGACCGACGAAACTCATCGACTCGACGTCGAATGGGCCGGGCATGGCAAGGCCCACGCCAACCAGCAGGCGGCCGGCGGTCTGGGCACGGAAGCCCTTCACCAGCTTGCCAATCTCGCGGAAGCTGTCTTCCGGGCCGGGCGGCGGCATATCCAGCCGCCTGGCGGCGACGATGGTTCCGGCGAGGTCGACGAGGGCCGCCTCGATGCCAAGCGGCGTGACGTGAACGCCCACTGCATAGGCTCCCTGCCGGTTGAGTCTGAGGCTCATGGGCGGTGAGCCGCGGCTTTTCTTGTGGGTGCGCTCGCCGGAAATCAGGCCGAGCTCTTCCAACTCGCGGATGATGTTGGCCACCGTCTGGACAGTCAGGCCCACCCGCCGCGCGATCCCGGCGCGTTCGATCGGCCCGTGCTGGCGGATCGTTTCGAGCACGATCCGCCGGTTGTACGGCCTGCCGAATTCCTGGTTCGTCCCCTTGAGGGACATGGTTTCATCCCCGCTTTTGAGTAGCGATGATGCGCCGAATCCCGAATAATGCAAATGAATTTATGATTGGCGAAGGAGTTGAGCGATCTGCCCGCCCACCAATTTTGCCTCTCCTGGCTTCAGGCACATGGGGTTGACCGTCACGACGCCCTTGTCACGCTGGGCGGGGTCCAGCGCCACGGCCGTCTCGCCCGCCTGCAGCCTGAGGCAGAGTTCGGTCGGGCTCATCCGGTCAGGGTCGAGCGTGATCTCGACGGTCGGCACCGCGCCCGTGTCGTTGCTCCCGGTAATGGTGACGAGAAAGCCGTCGAGTTCCGCCACCACCGTCTCGCAGTCCTTCAGCCAGCGCGCATGGCGCACCGCATCGCCCTCGGCGATGAACAGGCGGAGCGCGGTCAGGAGGCCCACGATCTCCTCCTTCCCTGCCTTGCAGCTCCGCCCGATGCCGTGCTGTGGGGCACCCTTGAGCCGCGCCTTGTCGATCAGGCCCGCAGGCGGCTCCCACATGTCCCAGAACACGTCGAGGTCGAGGTGCTGGAGGGCCGCCGCCATCACGAGGTCGCGCCGTCCCGCCAGGATGCCGCTCGCCTGCGGCCCGCCCAGCGCCTTGCCGCCCGAGAAGGCGACGAGGTCCGCACCCTCCGCGATGAAGCGCCGGAGATTGGCCTCGGGCGGCAATTGTGCCGCGGCATCGACCAGCACCGGCACGCCGCGCGCATGGGCCACGGCCGTGACCTCGGCCACCGGCGGCTGCGACTGCGCATCGGCGACGTAGAAGACGCAAGCCGTCCGGCCGGTGATGGCGTCGTCGATCTCCCAGGCTTCCGCATCGCGCACGCCGGCCCCGGCATAGCGATCGGGCAGTCCCACCTCGACGATGGAGAGGCCTGCGGCGCGGATCGCATGGTCATAAAAATTGCGCTGGCTCCGCACCATCACGCATTCGTTCTTCATGCCTGTGGTATCCGGAAGGCGGGCCATCCGGCCGGGGTCCAGCCCGGTGATGCAAGCGGCCGCGCCGATCAGCAGGCAGGCCGAGGCGCCTGAGGCCACATAGCCCGCTTCCGCCCCCGTCGCCTCCGCAATGATGCGCGAGGCCGCGGCCTGCAGCTCCGCGATGTCAACACAGGCCTGCGAGGCCTCCACCATGGCGGCGGAGACCTCGGGCCGCATAATGCCGCCCGAGAGCCGCGTCGCGGCGCCCTTCGCGTTAATGAGGGTGCGCACACCCAGTTCGCCATAGACCGTCACGCCACGCTCCACATTCAGGTCAGTTTATGCGCGCGCCGTCAGAGCCGATCAAGCCAGTCGGCGATGGCGGGAAACTCCGGCCGGAAATAGGCGATCATCCGGCCCTCGGGTGCGCCCGTCGCCGCCTCGCCCCACGGCGCCACGCCATGCACAAGGTGGCGGTGCGCCAGTACGGCGTCTCCGGGCGAGGAGGGGAGCGCCACCCGCTCGCACACCGCGAAGACCTGCCGCCGCGCTTCCCGATAGGCATCGGTAACATCGATCCCGCGCCACGTCCCGGGCGGCCTCCCTGCGAAGGCCGTGGCGAACATCGCCGTCATGATGCGGTGCGAGCCCTTCCACACGGTCAGCGGTGCGGCATCTCCAGACTGCTCGGTCAGCGTCACCCCCAGGATATAGGCATGCGGCTCCCGAAGGTGGCGCCGCTTCTCCGGCCCTTCGGCGAGCAATCCGTCCACATGCGCGGCATCGCGGTTGCGGCGGAAGCGATAGGCAGCCGCGCTCTCCTCCGCCGAGGGCTGGGGATAGCCCCGATAGCAGACGGAGACCTGGGCGCGGTGCAGCGGCAGGCTGACGCCCAGTTCGTCCCGCACGAAGTCCATCGCCGCTCCCGCCAGCGGCGGCCCGCCCGGCAGCCGCCCGGCCGCGTCGTTGGGCAGCGCATCGACGCCGACGAACCACGTGCCGCCGCAGCGCAGCCAATGCGCCTGAGCGGGGTCGCGCGCCGCCGCGGCCGCGAAGCCGCGGGCATGGCGGGCCCAGGCCAGCAGCGGCTCCTCAACCGCAAAGCGCAGGAAACCATCGGCGAGAAAGCTGTCAAGAAGGCCCATGCTTGTTCCCTAGCACGGGCCGCGCCGTCTTCAAGCAGGGCCCCGCGGCATTCGGGCCTGCGGGAAACTCCGGATCATGGTGAAGAACTCCTGAATGAACTGCAGCGCCCAAGGCAAGGCCATGGCGGCTGAAGAGGATCCAAACCGGCGAAAGCCACTCGCATAGGCTGCAAACACCAGTGCTAGATGGACAATTACAACCTTAAAGCGTTCATGTGCCACCACTCTTGACCCACATCAAAGAGGTTCCACGCCACGCTCTCCCCATATTTCAACCACATGAGGCTGCCAAATGCGGGCCCGAAAGCAACGGGCAAGCGGCCAGGGGGCCACGGATTGCCGCAAACAAAGGGTTTCAGTACATGAACCTTCGTACCGCTCTTGCGGCAAGCCTGACTGCTGCCACCATATTCTCCCTCGCCGGCATTGCCGCTGCGGCGCCACTTGCCCGCGCCGAGGTCACCAAGCTGTTTCCGGGCCAGTTCGAGGCCCAGGTGAGGGGTTACCGCGTCAACTTCGCCGGCACCCGTGGCGGCTCCATCACTGGCATGGCCTATGGCCAGCAGGACACCGGACGCTGGTACATGCAGGGCGCGGCACTCTGCGTCTCCTTCGACAAGTGGACCAAAGGCGAGGCCAAGTGCGGCCGCATCAGCCAGCAGGGCGGCTGGTATGTCGCCAAGGGGGCTGACGGCGAACTGCTGAAGTTCCGCCGCACCGACCTTGCCCAGAACTGATCGCACGCCGGGCTGAGGGCGGCAGGCCGCTGCCATCGGCCCAGCTGCGGTTGACCTGGCCTGCGCCTCGCGCCAAGCTGGCGCGATGATCGAACGGGATTTGACGGCATTGCATTCTTCGACATCACGCGGCATGACGCCGCGCTTTTTTCCGCGCCCGCTGGCGGCGGCCGCCATCTGCCTCAGCCTGCTCGCGGGCTGCGCCAGCCTGCCGAGAGGCGAGCTTCAGACACTGGGGTCGGAAGTCGTCAGGGAAAAGGTCGATTTCCAGACGCTGGATGCCGGCGCCAAGCGCGCCAAGGCCGCCTATTCCTCCCCCGCTGCAATCCGTGCCGCCTATCCCAAGACGGTCCGCGTGGCCACGCCGGGCGGCCGCGACGTGCAGTATTTCATCGAGCGGGACGACAAGGCCAAGGTCCAGTACATCACCGTGCGCGGCACCACGGACGACACCACGCTGAAGGAGGATTTCGATACCAAGGTGCGGTCCGACCGCGCCACCAAGATCCCCGTCCACTCCGGCTTCGACCTCGATGCCCGCGCCGTGTGGACGGATGCCCAGCCTTACCTCAAAAGCGGCTATCAGACCTACGTTGTCGGACATTCGCTCGGCGGCGCCGTGGCGGCCATCCTCGGCATCTACATGATCGAGGACGGATATAAGGTGGACAAGATCTACACCTACGGCCAGCCGCGCTTCACCACAGCAGATGGCGTCAAGCAACTGGGCTTCCTGCCGCTGCTGCGGGTGGTTGACGAGAACGACCTCGTGCCGGTGCTGCCACCCGGCATGATGGGCAACAAGAAATATGGCCGCTACGAGCAGGTAGGCCCCGAGATCATCCTGCTGGAAGGTCCGGACTACGTCTACCTGCCAGGCGCGGTGGCGGCCGAACTGAGCTACGGCGAATTCTGGCGTGACCTGCACGTGGCGGACCTTAAGGACCACAAGCTCGACAACTATATCCGCCGCATTGAGGACAAGTTCGCAGCGAGCCGTCAGGTGGCCTATAATTCGCGCGAGACCTACGTTGCCAAGAAGAAGGTGGTGGCAAGCCTGCAGCCCGGACAGCGATGACCCCCGCCGAAGCCCGCCGCGAACAGTGCCGAGGGCCTGTCCGGCCCCTGCCGTTAACTTAACTTTTCGTTTACGATTGCCCGAGACCCGGCCCCAAGGCATGTTTACGCCACATTAACGATATGGCCAAGGCATGGGGATGGGGAAAATCGCAAAGGAAGTGGCGCTGCTGCTGGGTTGGCTTCTGACCCTCGCCAGCCCGTCTTTCGCCGGCAGCAGCCAGAAGGTCTTCGCCTTCGCCCGTGAATACTCCGAGACCCTGCCGCCCATCGGCTTCGTCGAGTTCTGCCAGCGCAGCCCCAAGAACTGCCAGCCGGACGGCGCGCGCGCCCGCCGCATTGCCATGACCGGGGAAAAGTGGCTGCTGGTGCGCATGGTCAACGCCTTCGTTAACGGCGCCATCGCGCCGGTCACCGACGAGACGCTCTATGGCACCGCCGAATACTGGACGATCCCGACCGACGCAGGCGACTGCGAAGACGTGGTGCTGCTCAAAAAGAAAGTCCTGACGTCCAAGGGCATTCCGGAGGAGGCGCTGCGCATCACTGTGGTGCTGGACGAGCATGGCGAAGGCCATGCCGTGCTCACCCTCACGGCTGCAGCGGGCGATTACATCCTCGACAACCGCCGCAACGATATCCGCTCGTGGGGCGATACGGGCTATACAATGCTGAAGCGCCAGTCGGCGCAGGACCCGCGCAAGTGGGTATCGCTCGAGCCGGCCCGACCGGGTTCGGCCATTGCCGGCACGGCCAGCAAGTAACCGGAAAGCGCGCCCATGACCGGACTTCCCTTCCGCATCCTCTCCACCATCGCCATCGCGTTGTTCTTCTCCAGCAAATGGGTGCGCCGCGCGGCGGCGGCCGTCGCGGTCTCCGCGGTGATGGTCGCGGTGCAGAACCAGGACATGCTGCAGGCGCTGGCAGGCGAGCAGTCGGGCCAAGTCTCGCTGCTCAGGGCGCTTTCTGCCATTTCCGGAGGCTGACCCTCCCGCGACTCCCAGGCAGGTGGACAGGGGCAGCCCTGGCGGGCCGAGGGGGGCGCTTATGTGGGAACACGTTACAAGGCTGAGGTCGATGCGCTGGTGGCTGGCCCATGCGGCGGCACTTGCGCATGTGCTGCCGGTCCTCGTCGGGCAGTTGCCGCAGCCGCCACTTTCGGCATCAGCTTATCGACGATCGGCCTGGCCTTGGGGGCCGGGCGTGAACAGGTCGGGGCTGTAGAGCACATCGCGCGACTGGCCGCCCTCGACGATGGCGATCTTCCCCGATAACTTGAAATCGCGCCCCAGATGGAACATCCGTACCGGGCAGCGCAAACCCTTGAACAGCGCACTCCCCAGCTTGAACGCGATCTGCTGACAGGCATCGAAGTCGATCTTCTCCGGCAGCTCGGCGCCGCGCACCGGCGTGGATGCGAAGGGCTTCAGCAACATCTCGCGCGCCGTGGCAATGACGCTGTCGAAGCGGAACGGAACCGGACCCCGCAGGGCGATGCCCCCGATCTCCTGCGCCGCCACGGCGGGCGCCGATTCGGCAAGGCCGGAGGCCGCCGCCGCGGGGAAGAAGGCACGTCTGGAGAGGGTCCGGTTCATGGCGATAATGCCGACGGTTCGGAAAGTGGTTTGCAATACTGACCGGGCCTCCGCATGCAATCGAAGAGTGGCGGCGGCATGTTGGACGTATCGGGAGTGGCGCTCAGTCTTCGACAGGCTGCATGCTGGCCCGCGCGGCGATCCAGCAGCCGGCGATGATCAGGCCGGCGCCGGCCAGCGTCTCCCATGACACGGCTTCGCCGAAGAAGAACCAGCCCAGCGCGATGGCCCAGATGAAGGCCGTGTATTCGGTGCTGATCAGGTATTGCGCCTCGGCCCTCGCATAGGCCCAGCTCATGAGATATTGGCCCGTGAGCGACAAGGCCGTCACCCCCATCAGCGGCGGCCACAGCTCTGGCGGCAGCAGGCTCGCAAGCCAAGGCGCCGCGAGGCTCATGATGATCAGCAGGCAGAGGTTCTGGAAGAACATGATGTCGATGGGTTTGGCGATCTGCGCCTGCTTGCGCGTGAGCACCAGGTTGAAACCGTAGAAGATGGTGGAGATCAGGATGGACAACGTGCCGAGCAGTGTGTCCTGCGTGTAGGCCGCGCCGCCGAACTGTCCCGCCACGATCGCGGCGACGCCGGCAAAGCCCAGCATTGCCGCCCACACCGCCTGGGCGCGGATGCGCTCGCCCAGCAGCAGAGCCGCGAGAAACAGGGCAAAGAGCGGTGCGATGAAGCTGAGCCCGATGGCTTCCGCAAGTGGAAGCCGCGCCAGGCCCCAGAAGAAGGTGATGATGACGATGCCGACGATCGCCGCGCGCAGGGCGTGAAGCCGCATCGCGCCCAAGTCTGGCCGCACGCGAGAATTCACCGCCCAGCCGGCGGCGGACGCGATGGCCGCCAGCAGGCTGCGCCACAACACGATATTGTAGACGCCCGCCGCAAGCACCAGCGATTTCATCCCGGCATCCATGGCCGAGAGAAGAAAGATCGCCAGGGTGCACACCAGCACCGGTATGGTTGCAGACGCGGTGCTCCGCACGTGCATTGTCCCCGGTTCGAATCTGGCCGAACCGTGACACTCTATGGCAGACAACGGCCCCGGCTCATAGCGCCAGCGCGGAATGAAGCGATGCGGCAACTTCGGGGCATGTTGCGCCAGATCTTGGATCAGGGGCAGCTTCGGCGCCACAAGCGAGTCCACTTCCTCGCCCGATGCGCCAGCTGTGGAACCTCAACAGGTTGTCCTGCGATGACGGGAACCGGCTGATGGGCGATTTTGAATTTAGACTGCCGTGCGGTCTGTGCCAATTGTATCTGTGAAGCCAGATAGGCAGCTCGCAGGAGCGTTCGCGGGAGTCGGCATAGGTCCTGGCGTAGGCCCATTCGCGCAGCGCGGTTTGGATGAAGCGTTCAGACTTTCCGTTGGTTCTGGGCGTATAGGACTTGGCGCGGATGTGGCGGATCCTGAGGCGTTTGCAGGCGGCGGCGAAGTGCAATGACCTTCTGGACGGTCCCATCAGGCGTGGCCTCGCCTTGTTCTTCGAACCGCTTCACCACTTGCGCGCCGTCCGCGGGCAGACACCTGTGGCTCGTGCAGCGGCCTCCGGTGTCTGCCCGCTGAGCATCGCCATCACCAGCCGCTCTCGACCAAGCGGCGTCAATCGTGCATTCTTGCGAATGTTCATCCGGTCCTCCTTGAAGAGACTGAAGTGTCACAACCACAGCTTCCTCCATCCGGACCGGATGGACATCCTATTGAGAGATCACATTTAGGTTTTTTAGGTTTTTGCCTTACTCGCGCGCTCGATCGCCTCGAGGATCATCCGCTCGGCTTCGGCCGCGTTGCCCCAGCCCACCACCTTCACCCACTTGCCGGGCTCCAGGTCCTTGTAGTGCTCGAAGAAGTGCTCGATCTGCTGGCGCGTGATCTCGGGCAGGTCGGTGTATTCGTGGACGTTTTCATAGCGGCGGGTGAGCTTCGGGATTGGCACGGCGATGATCTTCTCGTCATGGCCGGCCTCGTCCCGCATCTTGAGCACGCCGACGGGTCGCACCGCGACGAGGGCGCCGGGAATGATGCCGCGCTGGTTGGCGATCAGCACGTCGATCGGGTCGCCGTCATCCGAGAGCGTGTGCGGAATGAAGCCGTAATTGCCGGGATAACGCATCGAGGTATAGAGAAAGCGGTCGACCACCAGGGTGCCCGCCGCCTTGTCCATCTCGTACTTGATCGGCTCGCCGCCGACCGGCACCTCGACGATGACATTGACTTCCTTGGGCGGGTTCTTGCCGATCGAGATAGCGTCGATGCGCATGGGACTTCCTTGGATGTGATCTCTCTGGCAGCCTCTCTGCCATGAGAATGGCGCTCTGGCTATGCTTCTTCTGTTTGTGGCCGGTGCCGTGCTTCTGGCGAAAACACCTGCGGTGATGGGCCATTCGATCGCGGCACGGCAGGCCCGCCGGTGGAGACCGGCGGCAGCGCGGCTTTCGCCGGCATCTGGCGCTGCACAGGGCCCGTTGCGATAAATCGTTATACTCGTGAAATCTGCCGTCAATAGACTGCCGCGAGGGGCGGTCTCATGCGTGCAAGAACTTGCAGACGATTGGCGCGTACGTGCTGCCACATGGAACAATGCCGGGTACGAGCCCGGGCGTCATGGACTTGAATGGAAAAAGGACTGCTTACGCCTCGCTCCCGGCTTCCTTCTGGCGGCTCACGCGCTTCCTTTCATGCGGGTCGAGGATGGCCTTCCTCAGGCGGATCGACTTTGGCGTCACCTCGACGAGTTCGTCCTCGCCGACATAGGCCAGCGCCTTCTCGAGCGACATCTTGATGGGAGGCGTGAGGATCAGCGCCTCGTCCTTGCCGGCTGCGCGGACGTTCGACAGCTTCTTGCCCTTGATCACGTTGAGCTCGAGGTCGTTGCCGCGCGTGTGCTCGCCCACGATCATGCCGGGATAGACCTTGGTGCCGTGCTCGATGAACATGGGCCCGCGGTCCTGCAGATTGAAGATGGCATAGGCCACGGCCTCGCCGTCGCTGTTCGAGATCAGCGCGCCGGTGTGGCGGCCGGGGATCTCGCCGAAATGCGGCGCATAGCCGTAAAAGATGCGGTTGAAGATCGCGGTGCCGCGCGTGTCGGACAGGAGTTCCGACTGGTAGCCGATGAGGCCGCGGGTGGGCGCGTGGAACACGATGCGCTGGCGGCCGACGCCGGAGGGACGCATGTCCTTCAGTTCGCCCTTGCGCTCGGAGAGCTTCTGGACGACAGCGCCGGTATAGGCCTCGTCGACGTCGATAATCACTTCCTCGACCGGCTCCATGCGCTCGCCGGTTTCCTCGTCCTGTTTGAACACCACGCGCGGACGGCCGACGGTGAGCTCGAAGCCCTCGCGGCGCATGGTCTCGATCAGGATGCCGAGCTGGAGTTCGCCGCGGCCCGCCACCTCGAAGGCGTCGGTCTCGTTTTCGGATGGCGTCACCTTGAGAGCGACATTGCCCTCCGCCTCGCGCAGCAGGCGCTCGCGGATGACGCGGCTCTGCACCTTGTCGCCTTCCTTGCCGGCGAGCGGCCCGTCATTGATGCGGAAGGTCATGGTCAGCGTCGGCGGGTCGATCGGCTGGGCGTGGATCGGCTCGGTGACGGTGGGGTCGCAGATCGTATCGGCCACCGTCGCGGTGGTGAGGCCGGAGATGGCGATGATGTCGCCCGCCTGCGCCTCGTCCACCGGCACGCGCTCAAGGCCGCGGAAGGCCAGCACCTTGGAGATGCGGCCCTGCTCGACGCTCTTGCCGTCGCGCGACAGTGCTTTAACCGCCTGGTTGGCCTTGATCGAGCCGGATGTCACCCGGCCCGTGAGCACGCGGCCGAGGAAGGGGTTGGACTCGATCGTCGTCACCAGCATGCGGAAGGGGCCTTCCTCCACGGTGGGTGCGTGGAAGTGCCTGACGATGAGGTCGAAGAGCGGCGCCATGTTGTCCTGCGGACCGGTGGGCGCGTCGGCCATCCAGCCCTGCTTGGCGGAGCCGTAGATGATAGGGAAGTCGAGCTGCTCCTCGTTGGCGTCGAGATTGGCGAAAAGGTCGAAGACCTCGTTCACCACCTCGTTGTGGCGCTCGTCCGGACGGTCGATCTTGTTGATGCAGACGATGGGCCTGAGGCCGATCTTGAGGGCCTTCTGCAGCACGAATTTGGTTTGCGGCATGGGGCCCTCGGCGGCGTCCACCAGAAGGACGGCGCCGTCCACCATGTTGAGGATGCGCTCCACCTCGCCCCCGAAATCGGCGTGGCCGGGGGTGTCGACGATATTGATCCGGGCGTCCTTCCAGTTGAGCGAGGTCACCTTGGCGAGGATGGTGATGCCGCGCTCACGCTCCAGGTCGTTCGAGTCCATGGCGCGCTCGGCCACCTTCTGATTTTCGCGGAACGAGCCCGACTGCGACAGGAGACGGTCGATCAGCGTGGTCTTGCCGTGGTCGACGTGGGCAATGATGGCGATATTGCGCAAATTCATGAGGGCGCACTGACTTTCTGCATGCGTTTGACTGGGAATTGCGGCGCGCTTAGCATGCGCAGAATGGAAAGGCAATTTAACGGTTGCTTCACCTTTGGCGATGTACTCAACTCGTCGAGGGTTCGCAATGTTCAACGGCCGTGACGACAAAGCCAATCGCACTCCGGTCTTCGTGACGCTCGCCGACGGCTCCGTGGTGACCGTATCCATCCGCATGCCGCTGTCCAACCGGCTGGGGGACGCGCTAAACAATGGCGACATTTTCCTCGATGCCGTCTCGCCCTCCGGCCAGCAGCAATACATTTCCAAGTCGATGATCAGGTCGGTGCGCTCCGCCAATGTGCCCAACACCGACCAGCTCGATGTCAGCCCCAGCGCCCCCGGCACGGCCAATTTCGACCCTTATCAGGTGCTCAAAGTGGCGAAGAACGCGAGTCCGGATGAGATCCGCCAAGCCTATCACCGTATGGCCAAGCTCTATCACCCTGACCGCATCTCTTCCTTCGACCTGCCCGACGAGGTGATGGACTATGTCCGCGCCATGCTGGTGCGGATCAACCTCGCTTTCGAGCAGATCGGCGGCTAGCTCAGGCCGGCAGGAAGCTGTCGAGCGCGGCGAAGAACTGGCGGCGGATAATGTCCTGCTCGCCCAGGATCTCGTGCTTGGCGTTGGGGATGAAGGTCAGCGCCACGCCGGGCACCCGGCGCGCAAGGCGGCGGATTCCTTCATTGCCCACCACGCGGTCGGCGCCCGCCGCAACGATCAGCACGGGTGCTGTGGTTTTCCGCATGCGGCGGATGCTGGAAATCGATTTTCTCGCGGCTCCCAGCCAGCCGAAGGTGGGTCCGCCGAGGCCCAGCTGCGGGGCCGCCTCAAGTGTCGAGCTGTCGCGCTCCCAGCGGCGGCGGTCGGAGGTGAGCGGGTTGCCGGGGAAATCGGCGCGGCCCATGGGCGCCCGGTGCACATGTGGCAGGAAGAAGTTGGCGAGGCCGGTGAACCACATGGTGTTGAGCAGAAGCCACACCACCGGCTTCGGCCATGGCCCATAGACGATTTCCACAAGCGGCGACACGAGAACGGCGCGGTCGAACCACTTTTGCTTGCGGAGCAGGCGCAGCAGCACATGCGCCCCGGTCGAATGGCCCAGAGCGAAATAGGGCGCTGGGCAGGACGGAATGACGAGCCTCTCCATCAGCGTGCGCACGTCCTTGTCGAAGCCGGCGAAGCTTCGCGTGCGGTCGCGGTAGGGCTGGCGCTTGGGGCGCTGGGAGCCGCCCTGACCTCGCATGTCGAGGGCCACCACGGCGTAGCCGCGCGCCATCAGATCCCGTGTGGTTTCGAAATAGCGTTCGATGAAATCGCCGCGCCCGCCGAGAATGACGAAGGTGCCGCGCGGGTTCTCCGGCACGGCCTTCATTGCCCGCAGCCGCAGCCTGCCGCGCGTCACCAGTTCCACGCATTCCGCCCCCGGCGGCAGCGGGTTCTCTGGCGTGGGATGGAGGACAGCCGGGCACATGCCTCAGGGCAGCTTCTTGACTTCGGTGATCTCGCCGCTCGCCGGATCGAGCTTGATCGCAAAACTCCTGCCGCCGCGCTTGGCGTTGAAGGCATAGAGCTTGCCGGAGCAGGAGGAGGCTTCAACGCTGGAGAAGCCGAAGCCGCTCACCACCTCAGTGGCCTTCTCGCAGCTGAGCGGAGCGCCGCCGGCGGGATTGGGCGCAGCCCCGGCCGAGGCCGTTTTCTGCGGCAGGGCGGGATTGGCGGGCGCCGCTTGCTTCGCCGGAGCTGTGACCGTACTGGCGGCGGGCTTGGCCGGCTTTGGCTTTGCCGGGGCGGCCGGCTGCGGCTCGTAATAGCTTTCGTCGATCTGCGGCTTTTTCTTCTTCTTTTCGAAGAGCTTGTTGTACTCCTCTTCGGTCAGTGTGTAGTCGCCGAAGAGCAGACGCAGGCCCGGAATATTGCGGACGATGGGCGGGCCGGAATAGGTCCCTGTATTGACCGGCGGCGGCTCGCCCTGTTTTCCGCCCGCCATGGCTGGGCCGCTCGTCCCCAGCGCCAGCAGCGCCACGCCGGCCAGGCTCACACCGCGAATGATCGACGATCCCCACATTGCCTCTTACCTCTCGGCTTCCGGCCATAAGGCCGCCGCATGTCAAGTCAAACAGATGACGCGGCCATGCGCAACCGCTGACGTCCACATTGTGTGAAGCTTCATGGCCATTCTGCGGCGCGGCGATGGCAAGCTTCCGCCCTGTCCAAGGCGCGGCGGTCAGTCATAGATCCGGCGCAGCCTGGTGACGCCGCCGCCGGCGTCGACAGCCATGAGATACTGCTTGCCGTTGCGCCAGGCGGTGTAGCGGTAGACGCCGCGCCGGCAGCTTTGCACCTCGATGCCGGAATAGCCCCGGCGCCACAGAATGCGCCGGCCGTCTCGGCAAGTAACGTAGCCGTCATAGACAGGGCGATGGCCGTAACCGGGGCCGTCATAGCCGTGGTCAACGCCATAATCGCCGTCATCGTCCGGGTCATAGCCGCCCAAATAACCGCCATAACCGCCATAAACGCCATAGCCGCCGTTCCAGCCAGCCGTGACCGGCGGGTGGATGCCGACGCCAATGTCGACGGAAACGCCGGCCTGGGCGGCGGGTGCGGCGGCCAGCCCGAGGGCGAGGCCGCCGGCAGCGAACAGGGTCTTGATCGAAAGGGCTTTCATGGTGGTGCTCCGTATCTGAACGCCGCTGATCGGTGATCGTTGGGCAGACCCTAGCTGAAGCAGATTGAACCCCGTCCGAACCGGCCGTTCATCTGCCGTTCAGCTCGCCGCCAGCCGCCCTTGAAACGGAGGCGGGGCTTCCTATCTCATCCCATGCAGGCGCCCATCCGGGGCCTGCGACCTGAACCTGCCCGGCCCTTGCGGCGGGCGTCCAATGTGACATTGCTCAAGGAGAATGTGACCATGTTCGATCTCACCCCCCTCTATCGTTCGACCGTCGGCTTCGACCGTCTGGCCCGCATGCTGAACGAGGCCTCTGCCTTCGAAGCCCCCACCTACCCGCCCTACAACATCGAGAAGCTTTCGGATGACGAATACCGCATCACTATGGCGGTGGCCGGGTTCGCGCCCGAGGACATCACCATCGAGGTGAAGGGCAACGCGCTCACCGTCTCGGCCAAGAAGACCGAGAAGCAGGAACAGACCAGCGAATTCCTGCACCAGGGCATTGCCTCGCGCGCCTTCGAGCGGCGCTTCCAGCTTGCCGATCACGTGCTTGTGCAGTCTGCCGGCATGGAGAACGGTCTCCTGCACGTCGCGCTGAAGCGCGAGGTGCCGGAAGCCCTCAAGCCGCGCACCATTCCGGTGAACGGCGTCGAGGCTCCCAAGGTCATCGAAGCCAGGAAGGCTGCCTGAACCAGTCACGTCCTGAACGGATGAGGGGCGCTCCCGCAAGGGAGCGCTCTTTGCGTCAGTCCTGTGCCACCAGCCTCACGAAGGCGTCGACCTCCTCTTCCGGAGTGGCGAAAGAGAGGACGAAACGGGCGAATTTCTCGTCCGCTGCGATGGCATCACCGAGGCTGTCCGGCATCCAGTCATAGAACTTGGCGCCTTCCGCCTGAAGCCTGTCGAACATCGTCTTCGGCATCACGGCGAAAACTTCGTTGGCCTCCACCGGATTGGGGATGCGCAGCTTGCCCCCCGCCGTCAGCCCCCCGGCCAGCTTCTGCGCCAGCGCATTGGCGCGCCTGGCATTCTCCAGCCACAAGCCGTTTTCCAGATAGGCGATCATCTGCGCGCCGAGATAGCGGCTCTTCGAAAGCAACTGGCCGCCGCGCATGCGGCGGTAGGCGAAGTCCTCGGCGAGGCCAAGGTCGAAGAACACCACCGCCTCGAGCATCATGGCACCATTCTTGGTGGCGCCGAAGGACATGACATCGACACCCGCCTTCCAGGTGAGTTCGGCCGGCGTGCAGCCAAGCCCCGCGACCGCATTGGCGAAGCGGGCGCCATCCATGTGCAGCTTCATGCCGCGCGGGCGGATGAGGCCGGAGAAGGCCTTCACCTCGGCCGGTGAATAGACGGTGCCGAGCTCGGTGGCATTGGTGAGTGACACGCCCTTGGGCTTCGGGTCGTGCTCGCCGCGGATGAAGCCGTTCAGCGCCTTCTCCACCTGCCCGGGCGTGATCTTGCCGCTGGGACCGTTGAGGCCGATGATCTTGGCCCCGCCGGTGAAGAACTCCGGCGAATTGCATTCATCGACCGCGATATGGGCCTCTGCATTGCAGAAGATCGCACCGAAGCCGGGCGTGATCGTCGATAGCGCAAACCCATTGGCCGCCGTGCCGCTGGTGACGAGGAAGGCGCGCAACTCGCACTCGAACACTTGCCTCAGCATCTCTTCGGCGCGCCTGGTCTGATCGTCACCGCCATAGGAGGGGGCGGTGCCGCCATTCACTTGCGTGAGGGCCGCGAGAATCTTCGGATGCACGCCATAGACATTGTCGGATGCGAAATTCATGAGGTTCAGCCCTTGAGAAGCACTTTGAGTTGAACGGATGGGTCGGCGAGCTGCTCCGCCGTGGGAGCCGAGCGTTTGGCGATCAGCATTTCGGCCAGCTTCACGTCGCGCGCGATGGAATTGCCGGGTCCGATCCCTGACGCGCCGACGAGGCGGCCCTCGGGATCGCGGTGGAACATCACGAAGGACTGTTCGCCCGTCTGGCGCTTCACGACCTCCGGGCCATCCGCCGGGTTGCCGGCAATCTGCAGCGACAGGTCATACTGGTCCGACCAGAACCACGGCACGGCCATGTAGGGCTTCGACGCACCCAGCATGTTCCCGGTCGCGACATTCGCCTGGTCTGTCGCATTGCGCCAGGCCTCGAGCCGCATGCGCTTGTTGCCGAACAGCCCATGCGGGAAGGAGCAGCAGTCGCCCGCGGCATAGATGTCCGGGTCGCTGGTCTGAAGCGTCGCATCGCAGGCGATGCCATTGTCGACGGCAAGCCCCGCGGCCTGCGCCAGCGCGATCTCCGGTGCGGCGCCGATGCCCGCCACCACGATCCCGGCCTTCACCTTGCGGCCATCGGCGAGGCGCACGCCGCCGGTCTCGACCGCCTTCAGCGCGGTGCCGACCTGCATGGTCACGCCTGCTTCGACGTGGCGCGCGTGCACCACCTTGGCAATCTCCTCCGGCACGCCGCGCATCAGAATGCGCGGCTGGGCTTCGATCAGCGTTACGTCGAGGCCGAGCTTTCTTGCGCTCGATGCCACCTCGAGGCCAATGAAGCCGCCGCCGACAATGGCAGCCGACCTGCTTTGCCGCAGGCGGTGGCGCAGGTGGTCGCCATCGGCGAAGTCGCGCAGGGTGTAAGCGAGTTCGCCGCCTTCGATCGACAGCCGGCGCGGCTTGGCGCCGGTGGCGATCAGCAGCTTTTCGTAGGAAATGGTGCGGCCATTCTCCAGCACCAGCGCCTTGGCCGTGCGATCGATTCCGATCGCTTTCACCCCCCGTACGAAGCTGGCGTTAAGCGAGGCGATCATGCCCTGGTCCAGAAGATGCACCGGCTGCGGCTCCGTTTCTTCGACCAGCATGGCCTTGGACAAGGGCGGCCTGTCATAGGGCAGCAGCGTTTCCTCGCTCACCAGTGTGATCGGACCGTGGAAGCCGTTGGCGCGCAGGCTGACGACGGCGCGCGCGCCTGCCATGCCGCCCCCCACGATCACCATGCCTGCGTCCGCCATCATCCCTCCGCAACCTGAGGAGCAGGCTGGTTACGCCATCCCGTCCGGCAATTCCAGCCTCTCCAGCCATGCTCAGACATCGGTGCTCGATCCCTTGACGGCGGGCGGCTGCTGGCCAATCAAAGACGGCAGGGAGAAACGAAAATGACCCAGAACAACATCCGCCGGCTGTGGGCCGAAGGGAAGCCGGTGCTCAATGGCTGGCTGTCGATCGGCAATGCCTTTACCGCCGAAATTCTCGCGGCCCAGGGCTATGACTCGCTCACCATCGACCAGCAGCACGGCTTCCTCGGCTATGAGGCGCTGGCGCCGATGCTGCAGGCCATGAAGGGTCCGGCGACCCCCCTGGTGCGCGTGCCGTGGAACCAGCCGGGCGATATCATGAAGGCGCTGGACGCCGGCGCGCTGGGCATCATCTGCCCGATGATCAACAGCCGCGAGGAGTCCGGGCAGTTCGTTTCCTGCATGCGCTATCCGCCGCGCGGCCAGCGCAGCATGGGGCCCACCCGCGCGGTGTTCGCGCATGGCGCCGACTACGGCAAATGGGCCGACGGCGAGGTGATCGCGCTTGCCATGATCGAGACGGCGGACGGCATAAAGAACCTGAAGGACATTGTGGCCACGCCCGGCCTCGACGGCGTCTATATCGGCCCCGCAGACCTGACGCTTGGCCTCACCGGCCGCAAATATCCCACGGGCTTCGACCGCGAGGAGCCGGAGATGATCGAGGCCATCAAGGAGATTCTGGCGCGCGCCCACGAGGCGGGCATCAGGGCGGCGATCCATTGCGGTAATTCGGCCTATGCCGCACGCGCCATCGGCTGGGGCTTCGACATGGTGACGCTCTTGAACGACGTGCGCCTGCTCGCAGGAGCCGCCAAGGCCAGCGTCGACCAGGCCCGCAAACTCATCGGCGAGCAGGTGGCGGACGCCCCCGCGCCGAAGAATGCAGGCTACTGACATGGCGCATATCCTCGTTGCCGGAAAGCTGCATGCCGCGGGCCTCGAGCGGCTGAAAGCCGCGCCGGACATGACGTTTACGCTGGTGGACGAGATCTCGCTCGACTCCTACCTGCCGCATGTGGGCATGGCGGACGCTGTGATCCTGCGCACCCAGCCGATGACGGCGGAGGTGATCGCCGCGGCGCCCAATCTCAAGATCGTGTCGCGCCATGGCGTCGGTTACGATGCAGTGGACGTGAAGGCGTTGACCGCACGCGGCATTCCATTGTGCATCGTTGGCGACGTCAACTCGCGCGCCGTGGCCGAGCACACGCTGATGCTGATGCTCGCCACCGCGCGCAAGGCGGCCCAGCATGATGCCGCGGTGCGCAAGGGCGAGTGGAACATCCGGAACCGCTTCGAGACGGTCGAACTCGATGGCAAGAACCTGCTGCTCGTCGGCTTCGGCCGCATCGGCCGCCGCGTGGCGGAACTGGCCCGCGCTTTCGGCATGGCGGTCAGCGCTTACGATCCCTTCGTGAAGCCGGAGGCGATGGCCAAGCATGGCGTGCGCCCGGCGGCCGATCTGGCGAAGGCGCTGGGCTGCGCCGACTATGTCTCCCTCCACATGCCCGGCACAACGGCGGGCGGCGTGATCCGGGAGGAGGAGATCAAGGCGATGAAGCCCGGCGCCATTCTCGTCAATGCCGCCCGCGGCGGGCTGGTGGACGAGGCGGCGCTCGACCGGGCGCTGCGCGGGGGCCGCCTCGCGGGGGCCGGTCTGGACGTGTTCAGGGCCGAGCCGCCCGCCGCCGGCGATCCGCTGCTGGCGAATGACCGGGTGCTGCTCAGCCCACATGCGGCGGGCCTCACCGCGGAATGCGCGGCCCGCATGGCGGTGGCGTCGGTTCAGAATGTGCTCGACTACTTCGCCGGCAGGCTGGACCCCGCGCTGGTGATCAATGCGGCGGAGGTGGCGATTTCGCCAGGGAGGCCCCAGAACGGCCGGGTGACGCGCCAATAGAAGTCGTATTCCATCACTTGAAAAAGATAGACGAAATGTTCCAAAACACATTCCAATTGGAGAAACCGACATGCTGACTGTCCGCTTGACCATGGGCCAGGCGCTCGTGCGCTATCTGTGCAACCAGTTCACCATCATCGACGGCAAGCGCGAGCCGCTGTTTGCTGGCCTCTTCGGCATTTTCGGCCACGGCAACGTGACCTGCATCTCGGAGGCCCTGGAGGCGGTGCAGGACCAGCTTCCCACCTGGCGCGGCCAGAATGAGCAATCCATGGCGCTGGCGGCCATGGCCTATGCCAAGGCGATGCGGCGGCGGCAGATCATGGTGGCGCTGTCATCGATCGGGCCGGGCGCTCTAAATATGGTGACGGCAGCAGGCTGCGCCCATGCCAACCGCATTCCGGTTCTGATCCTCGCGGGCGACATCTTTGCCAACCGCAGGCCGGACCCCGTGCTGCAACAGGTGGAGCATTTCAACAACCCCACCACCTCGGTGAACGACGCTTTCAAGGCGGTGACACGCTACTGGGACCGCATCACGCATCCCGAGCAGATCATCTCCTCGTTGCCCCAGGCGGTGGCCACCATGCTCGACCCCGGCGACTGCGGACCCGCCTTCCTCGGCCTGTGCCAGGACACGCAGGAACTGGCCTTCGATTATCCGGAGGCCTTCTTCACCCCGACGGTCCACACTATCCCGCGCCTGCGTCCCGACCGTGACCGCGTGGCTAAGGCCGTCGAACTGATCAAATCCGCCAAGCGGCCGCTCATCATCTCCGGCGGCGGCGTGCGGTATTCGGGGGCGGAGAAGGAGGTCGCGGACTTCGCGCTGACGCACGGCATTCCTATGGCCGAAACCATCGCCGGCAAAGGAGCCGTCACGCATGACCATCCCGCGCATGTGGGGCCAATCGGCGTGATCGGTTCCACCTCTGCCAATGAAATGGCGGGGGCTGCTGACGTGATCGTCGCCATCGGCACGAGGCTCCAGGACTTCACCACCGGTTCCTGGACGGTGTTTGCGCATGATGCGCAGTTCGTCTCCATCAATGCGGCGCGTTACGACGCCACGAAACACCGCGCCCTCGCCGTCGTCGGCGATGCGAAGGAAACGGTAACGGAGCTGGCGGCGGCGCTTGGCGGATGGAAGGCCGATGCGGCTTGGACCAACAAGGGCAAGACCGCCTTCAAGGCCTGGAACGACCTCGTCGACCAGCACCAGAAGCCGACCAATGCGGCAGTGCCGACCTATGCGCAGGTCGTGGGCCTGGTGAACACATGGGCCGCCCCCAACGACACGATGGTGACGGCGGCGGGCGGACTTCCCGGCGAGACGGCCAAGGGCTGGCGCGTCAAGAACCCCAACACCTTTGACCTCGAATTCGGCTTCTCCGCCATGGGCTATGAGATTGCCGGCGGCTGGGGCCATGCCATGGCCAAGAAGGGTGACGGAGAGACCATCGTGATGGTGGGCGACGGCTCCTACCTGATGATGAACTCGGACATCTATTCGACGGTTCTCACCGGCCACAAGATGATCGTCGTCGTCTGCGACAATGGCGGTTTCGCCGTCATCAACCGGCTGCAGAACTTCAAGGGCACGCCGTCGTTCAACAATCTGATCAAGGACAGCCGGGTGAAGCAGCCTTTCGCTGTCAACTTCGCACAGCATGCCGCCTCGATGGGTGCGCTGACGCGCCATTGCGAGAGCCTCGCCGATCTCGAAGCGGCACTCGCCTGGGCCAAGACGACGGATCGCACCACGGTGATCTCCATCGTTACCGACGCCTATGCCTGGGTGCCGGGCGATGCCGACTGGGACGTGGGCGTGCCGGAAGTCTCCGACCGGCCCGAGGTCAACAAGGCGCGCGCGCACCACGAGACCATCCGCAAGAAGCAACGCATTGGAGTTTGAGATGTTGAAAGCAAAGCTGGGCATGTCGCCCATCGCCTGGTGGAACGACGACCTTCCCGAACTCTCGGACGATGTGTCGCTGGAGGAGTGCTTGCGCCAGTCGCGTTCTGCGGGCTTCACCGGCATGGAGCAGGGCCGCCGCTTCCCCGCGACGGCCGCCGAGATGTTGCCGGCGCTCAAGAAGGCGGACGTGACCCTGTGCGGCGGCTGGTACTCGGCCACGCTGGTCAACGAGTCGCTGGACGTGAACAAAAAGCGCATCCAGCCGATGATCGACCTGTTCAAGGCGGTGAACGCGCCTTGCATCGTCTATGGCGAGGTGGGCCTCTCGATCCAGGGCGACCAGTCGCGGCCGCTCGCCAGCAAGGCCAAGCTCTCGGCTGACGAGATGAAGGCCTATGGCGCCAAGGTCTCCGAATTCGCCAAGTGGGTGGAAGCCCAGGGCATGCCCATCGTCTATCACCACCACATGGGCGCCGTGGTCGAGACCGAGCCGGAGCTCGACGCCTTCATGGCGGCTTCCGGCATTGCACTCTTGTTCGACGCGGGCCACATGGCCTTCGCCGGCGGCGACGTGCTGCGCTGCATCGACAAGCATCACAAGCGCATCCGGCATGTGCACACCAAGGATGTGCGCATGGAGGTGATCGAGAAGCTCGACCGCACGAAGGACAGCTTCCTCGATGCGGTGATCAAGGGCGCCTTCACCGTGCCGGGTGACGGATCGCTCGATTTCGAGGCAATCGTGAAGAAGCTTGCTTCCTATGGCTATCAAGGCTGGTTCGTGGTCGAGGCCGAGCAGGACCCGAAGAAGGCGCCGCCCCTGAAGATGGCGCAGGTGGGCCACGCGGAGCTGATGCGGGTGATGACGGCCGCGGGATATGAGGTTGTTGCGTGATGAGGGAACTCGGCATCGGCATCGTCGGCACGGGCTTCATGGGCAAGGCCCATGCCTTCGCCTACCGCGCAGCCCTTGCGGCCTTTCCCGATATTCCTGTCCCCCGCCTTGAGATGATCGCCGATGTGGAGGCGGGGCTTGCCGCCAAGGCCGCGCATCAATATGGCTTCGCGCGCTTCACCGCCGATTGGCGCGCACTGGTGAATGATCCCAGGGTCGATGTCGTGTCCATCACCACGCCCAATACCCTGCACAAGGAGATGGCGCTGGCGGCGATTGCCGCGGGAAAGCACGTGCATTGCGAAAAGCCGCTGTCGCCCTCGCTTGGCGACTCGCGCGAGATGGTGGAGGCGGCGGAGAAGGCGGGCGCCGTCACGCAGGTGGGGTTCAATTATATCAAGAACCCGCTTCTCAAGATGGCGCGCGGCATGGTGGCCGCGGGCGAATTGGGCGAGATCACCGGCTTCCGCGGCATCCATGCCGAGGACTATATGCATGATCCCGAGGGCCCATACACATGGCGGATCGACCCCGTGGGCGGGCCCGGCGTGATTGCGGACCTGGGCTCCCACATCATCGGCATGGCGCGCTTCCTGCTGGGGCCCATCGCGGAGGTGAGTGCGGATGTGCGCACGGTCGTCAAATCGCGCCCCGTGGCGCGCGGTGCGAAGGAGCGGAAGGACGTGCTGGCCGACGACGCCGCGCGCATGCTGGTGAACTTCGCGCGCGGCTGTGGCGGCACGATCGAGGCCAACTGGATCGCCACGGGCCGCAAGATGCAGCTCGGCTTCGAGCTCACGGGCGAGAAGGGCTCGCTGGTGTTCAGCCAGGAGCGGCTGAACGAACTGCTGTTCTACCGCGCAGGCGGCGACAGCCGCACCAATGGCTATGTGAGGATCGAGGCTGGCCCGCAGCACCCGCCTTACGGCGAGTTCTGCATCGCCGGCGGCCACCAGCTGGGCTTCAACGATCTCAAGACCATCGAGATGGGCGAGTTTCTGCGGGCCATCGGCCGGGGCGAAAAGGCCTCGCCGGATTTCCGCGAGGCCTATGAAATCCAGAAGGTGGTGGAGGCGGCGATTTCCTCATCCAAAGCGCGTGGCTGGGTGAGGGTGGGCTGAGGGCTTGCCGTGTGGCCCCCCACCCCTACCCCTCCCCACAAGGGGGAGGGGAATCACAGCCGACAGATCGTCTATTGGAGTCCCCCTCCCCCTTGTGGGGAGGGGTAGGGGTGGGATGCCGTGCAGGGACTTTAGAGTATGATCCGCAAAAGTGGAACCACTTTTGCGATAAGATCATGCTCAAGATTATGATCTGGCGCATGTTCTTGTCGATCAGGTGATTCCACCTGATCGGAACATGCTCTAAGCCGCAACGCCTGTGCCGATGGGGCAGGAGACGCCGGTGCCGCCCAACCCGCAATAGCCGCCGGGGTTCTTGGCCAGATATTGCTGGTGATAGTCTTCGGCGAAATAGAACGGCCCTGCCTCGGCGATCTCGGTGGTGATGGGGCCATAACCCTTGGCGGCCAGCGCCTGCCCGTATATCTCCTTGGCGGCCAGCGCCGCGTCACGCTGGGCGGGAGTCGTCCAGTAGATGGCGGAGCGGTACTGGCTGCCTACGTCATTGCCCTGGCGCATGCCCTGGGTGGGATCGTGCGATTCGAAGAACAGTTTGAGCAGCTCCGCGTAGCTCACTTGGGCAGGATCATAGACCGCCAGCACCGACTCGGCGTGGCCGGTCATCCCCGAGCACACCTCCTCATAGCTCGGATTGGGGGTGAAGCCGCCGGCATTGCCCACGGCCGTGACCCACACGCCCGGCTGCTGCCAGAACTTGCGCTCCGCCCCCCAATAGCAGCCAAGCGCGAAGGCCGCAGTCTCGAAACCGGCGGGGTAGGGGCCCTTGAGCGGGTTGCCGTTCACGTAATGTTTGGCGGCGGTGGAGATGGCTTCGGCCCGGCCGGGAAGCGCCTCGGCGGGCGAAACCATGCGGGCTTTCTGGCGGCTGAAGAACATCTGGAGGCTCCTTCCTCTGTTGCCCGCCAGATATAGGCGGACAAACGCCTCGCCGCCACTCAACAAAGCTTGATTTACGAGAGGGTTGGCGATATTCCCGGCCCCACGTCAAGGAAGGGTGGCCGAGTGGTTTAAGGCACACGCCTGGAACGCGTGCATACGTGAAAGCGTATCGAGGGTTCGAATCCCTCCTCTTCCGCCATTGCCTCCAAATGAAGCGTCTCCCGCATTCAGGCGTCTGCTGAAATCCACAAACAATTCCGGGGCCTTCCCATGCCGAGCTGTGTACTGCGGCGGTCGTGCTGAAGTGTCATCTCTCTCCATTTACCCCGATATTCTCCGTACCCGAGGACTGACGCCGCCGCGGTACGGAACTCAACGCATTGAAATAAATGTGTTTTTATTTCTGCGCTGCCCTCGGAGTTCGAGCGAGCATTGCCGATCATTCTTCGGCAAAAAAGTCCTCGTCGATACGCTTGAACTCCAGCATACGGCTCGACCGAACGCCGACACCGTGCTCGATCATCAGTTCGGTGAGCCTCTTCCCATCGATGAGGATCACGCGTTGCGGAATTCGAGCCGCAAACTCGATGGCCTGAGGCGAGAACGTCGATGTTGTCACGAACACGCCCTTGGTCGCGCCCAGCCCCACAAGACTGCCGGTGAATGCTTGGACGTCAGGCCGTCCGACGGACGTGCCGGGACTGTAGCGCTTCGCTTGGACGTAAACACGGTCGAGGCCCAGAACGTCTTCGTTGATGACGCCATCCACCCCGCCATCACCGGTTCGACCCAGTTGCGCCGCTGCATTGCGATGCGAGCCGCCATAACCCATTGCGACGAGGAGCTCGACGATCAAACCTTCGAAGAACCCTGGCCCATTCTGGAGGATCCGGTCCAAGAGTTCCGTTCGGAGTGCTGCCTGTGTGGCATTGAACGCCGCCTCGATCACTTCTTCGGGCGTGGCCGTTGGCGTGGTGCTCTGCGCTGTTTGACCGACGGTCTCATCTGGCTGATCGGCACGATAGAAATCCCGGAAGACCGGCACGGACAACAGGTATTGGGTGTCGAGCTTCGCTGGTGGCTTCGCCAGTAGGGCCGTCCCAGCGGGCGTGATCATGAAGCGTCCGCGCCTGGGGGCCTCCAGATATCCCGCCTTGGTCAGATAGAACTTTGCCCAATGGATTCGGTTGTGAAGGACGCGCTGCTTGCCGCTCGGGAGCATCTGTTCGCGCTCCTCCTGCGACAGAGCAAACATGGCCGCAATCTCTGCCTCGGCAAGCGGAACCGAGGTTTCGCCCTTGGCGGCGATCTGGAGAACCGGCATCATCAGGGACTGATAGTCGGGGATGCTCATTTGGTCGTACCAAATTGGCGCAGCAGACCGGCCAGTGTCATGTTTTCCGCGATCGCGTCATGTGGGATCAAGGCGTAGCGCCACGGTTTGCCGCCATAACTTGCCGAATGACTGCTCGCGTGCCGGCACCATTCGACCGCTGAATCGCGCTTCGCCACCACCTCTGGCTCGGTCATCTGGTTTGAGGCCTTGGGCTCAAGCATCAGGATGCTGTCATCCGTCTCTGCGACGAAGTCCGGCTGGTACTCCTGCAGATCCGTGCCGTTGCGGTAGAACAACTGAAACTGCCCACGCGCGGGCTTGAACCATTTCTGGGCTTCGCGATCGAGAATGACTGCGAGCTTTCGCTCGGCGTCTGACTGGAACTTTTGTGTTGGATAGAGGCACTTCTGAAACCCGCCGAACAGGTAACGCGCCATATTCGCCTTGTCGGAGGGGGACTGGCGGAAATCGAGAGGTGCCTCGCCGGCTGCCGCCGTGTACGCGCTCTTTCGTAGTTCAGTGAAGCCCCGTGTGACGACGACCTCGTATTCGACCGCCGTGTCCTGCCAGAAGTGCGTCTGCATCTGCGCATGCACGAAGCGGGCGATTTCCTTCTGGTGGAGGCGCAGGATCTTGCGAACGCCGTCGTCCGCGTGCGTCGCCAACAGATGGTTGGCCACCTGTGACGCGAGGTCGTAGAGCAGATCGGCGTGCTCGTCGTAGGCCACGTCATCAAAGTCGATGAGGCCGCTGACGATGTAGTCCTCCAGCCGCTGTTCATCGATATTGCCGGCGCCGAGGCCGATCCGATCGACCTGTCCGGTCCTGAGGTGAGCAGCCCATAGCGTTTCGTTCGGCACTTCGTAGCGCATGCGCGACAGATCGAGCGTGAAGTGATGGAAGCCCGACCTCACCTCGCCCTTCGGCGTGACCAGGATACGCGGAATGTCGATCGTCTGCTGGACGACAAGGTCGACGGTCTTGGCGACGATGGCTGTGAGATCGGGCTGCTTGGCAATCCCCTCCAACTCCAGCTGGGCAGGCCGATACTGGCTTTGGACCTCCCGGAGGACTGCCGCCTGAACCTCCGGCTTCTGCAGATGCGCGACGCTGGGCAGGCGCGACGGCTCGGTCTCCATCTTGCGGATCACGTCATAGGCGATCCGAACAACCTGCTGCTCCTCGTGCGTGAATTCAGCCTGCGCTTCCTCGAAGCCCGACATTCCATTCGCCGGTGTGTCGGAGCGCAGTCCAAGCTTGGCGGCAAGCTGCGGGCGGGACTCGACCGTAACCGTCTTCTGCTGCAACTGTCCTTCGGTGAGGATGACCTGCTGGAGGCGAATGGCCGAGTCCGGCTTGCGGGCTTCGTCAACGATTTCCTGGAAGCGGTCATGCGCCACGATGTTCAGGCGGTCGACGGCTGTGACCCCTGTCCGCCTGCCATAGGGAAGCCGCAGGCCACGCCCTATCGACTGCTCGATCAGCGTCCGCGCATTGGCGGCGCGCAACGGCACGATCGTGTAAAGGTTGGTGACGTCCCAACCCTCTTTCAGCATGTTGACGTGGATGACGATCTCGGTCGGCTCATCCGGGCTTTCGACCTTGAGCAACCTTTCGATCGTCTCCTCTTCCTTCACGCTGGAATCGACCTGGATGACCTTGTCCGCATAGCGCCCCTCGAAGAAGGCGGCGGACTTCACCAGCGTCATCAGTTCAGCAGCCTGGGTCGTGTCGCGTGCGATCACCAGCATGAACGGTTTGACGATTCGATCGCCGACCTGGCGCGCATAGGTTTCCAATTCGACCTTGACGCTTTCGTGCAGGCGCACGCCGTCTTCCAGCTTGATCTGCTGCAACTGCTCGGGCGACTTGCCGGCCGCGACGAAGTTCTCGCGGGTAACGACGGCAGGTTCTTTCACGAAGCCGTCGGCCATGGCGCGGCCGAGCGGATAGTCGAAGATCACATTCTGGAACGGCGTCGGGCCGCGCGTCGTCTCCACGAATGGGGTGGCGGTCAGCTCCAGGCCCATCACCGGCTTCAATTCGTTGATGGCGCGCACGCCCGCCGTCGCGCGGTAGCGGTGGGATTCGTCCATGATCATGACGAGGTCTTTCTGGGCCGCGAGAAAGTCGAAATAGCTGTCTCCGATCTCCTCCTTGAAGCTGCGGATGCGCGGGCTTCGGCCGCCGCGCACCTCGGAGTTGATCTTGGAGATATTGAAGATGTTGATCGTGACGGGGAACAGGTTGCCGCCACTCGCGATCTGTCGTTCGAAATTGTCGCCCGTCGTGATGACGGGCGGCGAAATCGCGAACTCCGCGATACCCTTCAGGACATATTTCGGCGTGTTGGGCGTGAAGTCCGCGATCAGCTTGTTGTAGATCGTCAGGTTCGGCGCGAGCACGAAGAAGTTATTCAGGCCATGCGCCAGGTGCAGATAGGCGATGAACGCGCCCATCAGGCGGGTCTTGCCGACGCCCGTCGCCAACGCGAAGCACAGGCTCGGAAAGTCGCGTTCGAAGTCAGTGACGCTTGGGAACTCGCTGCGAAGCGCAGCAAGCGCGGCTTCAAGATCGGCGTCCTTTCGCGGCGGAACCAGCTCGGTGACGCGATCGAGAATTTCGAGGGATTGCCGCTGCGGAGCGCGGAGGCTGAGACGACCGGCGATGGCGTTGACGTGACGGTTCATTGATCGTCTCCCGCGAGATCAAACAGGCCCGGCTGGGAGGCGGAACGAGGTGTTGCCTTATCGATAGCCTTTGTCGCGGGCGGTGCCTTCGGGAGATTTTCGACATTGAGGCTGTAGTCGTCATGACCCCATTCGCAGCGCTCGCGAATGTGGTTCGGGATCTTTTTCACCGTCAGATTGGGCCAGGCGGAGGGGTTGCCACGGAAGGCGGCGCAGAGCACCAGCAGCGTTCGTCCCTCGCCAACCTCTTCGCTTAGGGCGTCGAGTTGCTCGGGCGACAGCGTCTGCGTCGTCACATAGATGAAGTCGCGCTCGGTCGAGGTGCCGTGCTGCCAGTAGACGCTATCGCTCGGGGCATAGGTGAAGCCCTCGATCTTGCACAACGCCTCGGCCAGCATCTCGGCATTGTAGGACTTGCTGATGACCTCACGGCCCCACTTATCCTTTTCGAGGAGCGAAGGCGCCAGCTTGAAATAGCGGAACCCCCCGCCACCCTGCCAGCCGGTCACCTCGGTCACGCCGCCCTTGTCCTCGCCGTCTATAACCTTCGTCAGGCGCGGGATGATGTGGGTATGGCAGTGCTCACCGAGCTCCACCATGATCCAGCGACGGCCCATCTTGTGCGCGACCGCGCCGGTCGTGCCGGAGCCAGCGAAGGAGTCGAGGACGAGGTCGCCGGGGTCTGTGGCAATATGAATTATGCGTCCCAGAAGCCGTTCTGGTTTAGGCGTGTCAAAAGCGTTTTCCTTGCCGTGAAGATTGTAGGCGTCTTTCTTTGCTTCATCATTATGTCCTACTTCTTCATGAGGCCACCATGTGGATGGGACCAGACCCTCGACTTCTGAAAGATATCGGATTACTCGAGGGACCCCCTTACCATCCGAACCGAACCAAATTCTGCCTTCCTTTCGAAGTCGATGGTACTCAGGCTCAAGCGCCGCCCAATGGCGTCCCTCCGGTGGCCGATGCTCACGCCCATCCGGTCCGATAATCGGATACATCATGTTTGCGCGAAAGCCAGCACCAGTAAAAGAGATAGACTGCCAAGGACCTTTTGGATCGTTGTTCGGATTTTTATAGGGGGCACGCGTCTTATAATCCAATTCAACGCGATTTCGTGTTTTACGAAACGCATCAAATGTCTTCTCATAGACAAATACGTGGTCATGCGCACTGCCAATTGCAGCGTTGTTATCCCGAGCATATCGTTTTTGCCATACGACGTTAGCAACGAAATTCTTTCGACCAAAAATTTCGTCGCACAAGACCTTCAAGTAGTGCGCCTCGTTATCGTCTATTGTAATCCAAAGAGAGCCCTCCTCCGACAAAAGGCGGCGAATGATTTCCAGCCGATCGCGCATCAAGCCAAGCCAGATCGAGTGCTCCAGCCCGTCGTCATAATGCTCGAATGCGCTGCCCGTGTTGTAGGGCGGGTCGATGAACACGCACTTCACCTTGCCGGCGAATTCCTGCTCCAGCGCCTTCAGCGCGAGGAGGTTGTCACCGAAGATCAGCCGGTTGTCGAAAATGTCGTCGTCGCTGACGCGATGCTTCGCGTGATAGGACTTCTCCGGGTCCTCCAGCAGAATGCGCGGCTCAAGCCGCGGCCTGTTCTCTTTGCCGACCCATGTGAGTTCGAGTTTCTGGTTCTTCGCCATGAGTGGCCTTATGTGGGTTTCTTGAGCGGGTGCAGGCGGCGCGTGTCGCCGCCATTGTTCCAATAGCTGCCGGACTTGTCCTTGCTGGGCCAGCCGTGGTCAGGGCAAATGAGTGCATCGGCAAGCTGCTCGACCAGCTTGGCGAAATTGATGCCGTCCTGCGGATAGAGCTCGAAGGATAGTGTATTGAAGTGCGCTCCCATCACATTGCGGGTTTGGGCGATGCTGCTGATTTGATCGATGATCGGCTTGAGCTCGGTAGCTGCAGCGGGAGCGCTTCCTGTCGGATCGAGCGCTTCCACCTTCAACGCGGCGAGCAGTTTTCCATTCACGGTTGGGAGTAATTCACCCAAGGTGTATGAGCCGCCGGCGCGTCGCGGAACGGCACAAGCGTATTTCAGGGTCAGGAAGTCCAGCAGCGCTTCCAAGATCACCCCGGCCTTACCGCTGATGGCTTGTATGTCCGGGTTAGGGTCCGTCAGTAGTGTCCTGAGCCGCGCGATTTCGGGGGTGGAGCCGGTAAGCGTCATGCCGGCCCCAAGATTCCACTGCCGCAATTCGACAAACTGGCAAACCTGATCCGGTTTGAGAAAACCCCAACGAAACTTCTCGCGCCAAGGGCGATAGTGTGTGGTGACGATGGTGTGGCGGAAAGTTGCACTCACCTCGTAAATCATGCTGACGACCCGCTCGACGTGCGGTTCGTCCACACTGCCCAGCACATCGTCGAGAATGAGTACGGTCTCGCCCGGCTTGTCGCGGGTCGCAAGCGCGAGGAAAACGCAAAGCCCCAGTGTATCTAAGTGCGACTGGCTGAAGTAAGCTTGCGGTGGAACATCCAAACCCGAGAACTTCGCCTCCAGTTCAATCGAGGCGCGCTTATTCGGGTCAAGCGGCAGTGCGATCTTCTCCAATCCCTCGCCGGGATGGACTTTCTCGTAGATTTCGCCAACGCGGGTCGCAATGTCTGTGAGGATGCCATCGGTGAACGACCGCCGCTGCTGCATACAGACGTCAAGAGCTTTCTCAGCGCGAGGGCGCAGCTCCTGAAGCGTCATGCGACGGTGAAGATTGCTTTCGTACTGCTCGACTGCGCTTCTCAAAGCCTTGACGAACTTCACTTCCTCACGCCACGCGTCCTCCGTCGCCTGCCAGGAGGCGACCAGATGCGATGTATGCTTCAGCCAGCTGGCGAGATCTGCGACCGCCGCGGGGACGGTGCTGTCTGGCGCAGCGAGGCCGTCCGGCCACTTGAACCCTGCAGCCATCTGGCGCAGAGCTGCCGCCGCGTCGGCAGCCGCGACCTCCTGTTGCTGTAGAGCGTGCTGCGCCTTCTCGCGCGCTGCCTCAAAGTGCTGTCTGTTCGATCGAGCGCTGCGAAGGGCCGCCGAGCGCTGCAGCTGCTCGGTAATGCGCTCTGCTAAGCCTTGAACCTTCTCCGCGCTGCTACACAGCGGGCATTCCGTCAGATCGGGATGGGCATGGACATACCTGCCTCCGGCCTCCATCAGATCGAGAATGTCCTGCGCTTCCGAGCCGACAAGTGCTGCCGCGTCCTCAAAGGCTTTGACAGCCCCGGCGAGTTCTCTTTCTACATCGTCGACCGCTTGTTGTTGGTTCCGCACCTGCTCCGACATAGATTCCAGTCTTGCATAGGCAGCGCGCAACTGGCCCAATGCCGCCGCCTCAGCGCTTTTGTCAGCGCTCGCATCAGCCAACCTGGCCTTTGCCCAAGACACGGGATTCAAGCCCGCCGGCTTACCTGCAGCCTCGAAGAAGCCCTGCAAGCTATCGAGGCTCTGGTTCTCGGCCGTCTGCGCGCCGTTCTCTTCGGCCTTCAGGCTCTTGACGAGGTCGGACAGCACCTTCTCTGACTGTTCGAACTCGGAGATGTCGATGAATCGGCGAATGGCCTCATAGCGCTCTGCGGGCTTTGCTTCCACGAGCCGAGCGATGTCCCGCTGACGTAGGATGGAAATGCGTGGCACCACATCCGGCGGAGTGACAACTGCATTCTTGCCGTTCAGCCGGCCTTCGCAAGCGCCACTCGATGTCTCAAGCCGGATCGCCAAATCCGCTGCAGACTTGCCGGCGAATGGGTAGAACTTTTCCAGCCCGCCACCCATGCCGCGGTCATCGAGCGAGCCGACCTTACCCTTGGCCAGGAACTCCAGAGCGTCGCAGATCGTTGTCTTGCCGCTGCCGTTCTCACCATAGATGATGGTGAGCTGGCGGTCGGTTTCGAATGTCAGGGTGAAGGGATCGGGCGAGCCGCGGAACGCCGAAATGGTCAGTGATTTCAGGCGCACCTTGGTCATGGGGCAGGTTCCGAGGGGGTGGCGAGTTCAAGTTCCAGCTTCCAGTCCTCATCTTTGACCTTGCCGGACGCCAGTTTCGCCAAGAACGTCTTGCGACTGCTCTCGCGCAAGAGGCCTTTGGCGATCAGTTCCTCTATGACCCGCATCGCAAGGCGTACTGACGGCGTTTCCTCTGTCATTCCAGCCTCCAACGGATCGAGAACAGAGGCGCGACCTCGACCTTCTGTTCGAGCTTGGACTCGATTTGGGCGATCAACTCCGCCCGCTGTCGGTCGATCTGGTCTTGGGCATCGAACAGCGAACGACGCTTCTGATTGCGCGCCGCCTCGAGCGTCTTGATCTGCTTCTGACCTGCAAGTTTCTCTTCTAGCGTCATGGCGGTCGTGGCCGCACGTCGCGCCTCTTTGATGAGCCTGTCGATTTCCTTGATTTCGCGCTCCAGCCCGACCTTGAGGTCATCCGCCCAACCATCGAGCTTGTCGGCTTCGGCCTCAAAAAACCGCGCGTTACGCTCCGATACGCCACGACGGATCAGCGTCTGGGCTTCCCCCAAGGACTTTTCGATGCTGCTCATGGCGTCGGGATCCGGCGTGACTTCTTGCCGACGTGTGCCGTGGATCGTCATCAGGCGATCGCAGATCTCCTGTGTCAGCAAATGCCCTTCATCGGTGATCCCCGACAGAAGGATGTGATCCTCGGCCTCATCCAGAGCTTCGACCGTCATCAAGGATGCGACCAGCCAGCCAGCCTTCCCGACATAGGGTTCCAGAATGCTGATTTTGCCGGCGTGATTGGCATAGTCGAAATGCACCTCGGCCGGGTTGAGTTCGCGCGCCTTCGCGCGGGCAACAACGGCCTCGCCGAGGGGATGATTGAGCCGGTAGGTGTGCGCCTCGCCAGAACGTCGTGGCAACTCGTAGAGCCCTGGCGGGATCGCCGCGCCGTTCGCCCATCGCGGCCGAGCAGGCAAGGTGAAGGACGAGCTGTTGTGGAACGTTGCCTGACCATCCAACTCGTGGCGGGTCAGGCGCATCAACCATTGCTCATAGCGATCGAGATGAACCTTCGCGTCCTCATCTCGCACGCGCAGCTTCTCCCGCACTTCGTCGTCGAACTTTTCGAGCAGCTTCTGGCGCGTCTGACTCATCGCCGTATCGATTTCGAGGCTGAGCTCCAGCTGCAGTTGATCGAAGGCTGCCCGGATTTGTTCTGGTTGGCGGCACTCCTGATAGATACCTGCGATCCGCTTCTCGAAATCGACGCCTGACTCGATGGCACCCAAGACTTCGTCGCTGGCACCGAAAACGCCCTCGAAGAGCCGGAATTTCTCGGAAAGAAGCTGGTAGACCCGCTGGTCCGCCTCGTTCTTGCGATTGATGAAATTGACGACAACCACGTCGTGCTTCTGGCCGTAGCGATGGCAGCGGCCGATGCGCTGCTCCACCCTTTGCGGGTTCCATGGCAGATCATAATTCACGACGAGCGAGCAAAATTGCAGGTTGATGCCCTCGGCACCTGCTTCCGTCGCAATCATGATCTGACCTTCGTCACGGAAATAGTCGACCAGCGCAGACCTCATGTCCGCAGTTCGCGACCCGGTGACGCGATCGGATCCCGCGTGCCTTTCGATCCAGCGCGCATAGATCTCGCGGGACAGAGGGTCGGTGTTCGTTCCGTTGAACAAAACAATGCCACCAGCGTATGGGCTGCTGGACAGAATCCTTTGGAGATACTCTTGAGTTCGACGTGACTCGGTGAAGATGATCGCCTTCTCCGCACCGCCCAGTTCGCGCGCTTTCGCGAAGGCAACGTCCAATGCCTTGAGCAGCGCCTTGCCCTTGGCGTTGTGCTCGATCGAAGTCGCCAGCTTCGCGAATGTTTCGAGATCGGCGATTTCCGCCTCGATCGCTTTGCGGTCAGCGTCGGAAAGCGGCTCTTCATCTGCATCCTCGGGCCACTCATCTGCCGTCGCATCGAGGGCCTCGAATTCTTCCGAGAGTTCCTCCTCCAGAGGCGTTGCAACGGGATGCGCCGCGAGCTTCGCGGTCAGCCTTTGCGAGATCGAGTTCAAGGCGCCTGCAATCGCGAATGTTGACGACGCCAGTAGCTTGCGGAGAACCAGCGTCATCAGCGACCGTTGCCCGGAGGGCAGCGCCTGCAAATTGTCACGCTGCAGATAGTCGGAAACGAGCTGATATAGGCGGTCTTCGCCGTCCGCAGGGGTAAACTCCTCCACCAAAGGCAGGCGGCGCGTATAGGGGATGTAGGCCGTCACCTGGCGCCGCAGTGTGCGGTGGCAGATTGGTTTCAGCCGCTCCTTCAGTGCCTCAAAACCCCGCTTGTCGCCAGGATTCGCAAACTGCTCGCGGAAGCTTTTCACGTCGCCAAAGGCATGCTCGTCGATGAAACTGACAAGGCCGTACAATTCCAGCAGTGAATTCTGAAGCGGAGTCGCAGTCAGAAGGAGCTTGTTCTTCTGAGCAAGAGCATTCTTGAGTGTGTTGGCAATGACATTCGAGGGCTTATAGACGTTCCTCAGCCGATGGGCCTCGTCGATCACCACGAGATCCCACGAAACCCGATGCACATCGGATGCCTTGGAACGCGCGAACTGATACGAACAGATCACGATTGCGTTTTCGACCTCGAACGGCTGAAGAACGCCATCGCGAATGGATTGGTTGTAGGATTTCGACTCGAGTATCACGCCGGGAAGCAGGAACTTCTCACTGAGTTCCTGGTGCCACTGTTTGCGCAAGTTCGATGGCGCAATTACCAGGATGCGACGCTTCCTCTCGGCCCATCGCTGCGCGATTACCAATCCCGCTTCGATCGTTTTGCCGAGACCGACCTCGTCGGCAAGCAACGCGCCTTTTGATAGCGGCGATGCGAAAGCGAACAACGCTGCGTCGACCTGATGCGGATTGAGATCGACTTGAGCGCCGGCCACGGCTCCAGCGAGGCGCTCTGAACTATCAGGCGGGCACCGTTTTGTCAGTTCATGGGCCAGATACCTGGCGTGGAAGTCAGTGATCATCCTGCCTCCCGCCACGTTCCATCGCCGACGTACCGGAAGGCGGCGTCTCATTCTGAGCCTTTGCGGAATTCAGAGAGGCCTTTTGCGCCTCGATCCAGCTATCGAGATCCACCCGCATGAACCTCCATTGCCCTCTTACCTTAAATGCTGGAATTTCAGTGCGTTGAGCCATCGTGTAGACGGTCTTCTCCGCGACCTTCAGCAGGACAGCCACTTCCGGCAGAGTCAGAATTTCATCGGGCATCCGCTTAGCCTCAGGTCAAGGTTTGGCAAAGGATGCCAGATTGCGCCTGTCAATGCTAGCCTTCCATCACTACTCGGACCCATAAGCCTATAGGAATTCCGCTCTCTGCCGCTCCCACTCCACTGGGAACGGCTCGAAAAGGTCATCCAGTTGCATCTTCGCCGGTTGCCGCCCGTCGAGAATGGCTTCGACGATATCCGGGGCGAGCAGCGTGAGGCGCAGGACACGGGCGATGTAGGAGGGGTTGATCCTCTCGGCCTCGGCAAGGTCCTGGACGGTCTGGAAGCGACCGAAATCGAGTAGCTTCTTCCAGCGATGGGCGCGGGCCAGCGCCTTGACCATGGTGTTGTCGATGCGGGCGCGGGGAAGCGCCCATGCGTCAGCACCGTTCGGCGCGATGACCAGCTTGCGTCCCCCGCGCTTCCTGAATGTCATCGGCACGGTGACGGTGAGAGCGCCCGCATCGTGGAAGAGAGCGCCCTTCGCCATCAGGCCGCGTCCTTTCGGTCAGAGAAGGTCTGGAGTTCGCCCAGCAGCTTCGTCAGCCCGTTGGTGCGGAGACGGATCGCGATGCCATCAACCTTCACGTCGACACGCTCGACCAGAAGCTGGACGATGCGTGCCTGCTCGGCGGGGAACAGTTCGTCCCACATCGGATCGAGCCGCTCGAAGGCGTCGCGAACCTCGGCCTCGGTGATGCGATCGTCGTGCTGGGTCGCGGTTATCCATGTCCGCACGATCAGTTCCGGCGCGCGCAGGAAGCCGCGAAGCTGCTTGATCACCGCCGTCTCGATCTCAGCGGCGGGAACCCGGCCCACTGGACAGGTTCCCGGACCGCGCTTGAGGATCGACTGCGTGACATAGTAGCGGTAGAGCCGGTCACCCTTTCGGGTGTGGCTCGGCGACATGGCGTCGCCATTCGGCGAGAAGATCAGGCCGCGCAGCAGGGACGGTCCCGACAGTCGGGTCTGGTTGGCGAGCATGCGCGGGCTTTCGCCCATGATGGCGTGGGTACGCTGCCAGAGATCGGCGCTGATGATTGCCTCGTGCTCGCCGGGATAGGCCTCGCCCTTGTGGACGGCCTCGCCGATATAGACCCGATTGTTGAGCAGTTTGTAGAGCGCGCCCTTGTCGAGCATGTAGCCGCGTCTGCTGCGGATGTTGGCCGCTTGCAGTTCCCGCATCAGCAGCTTGATCGATCCGAGCTTCACGAACCGCTCGAAGATCAGCCGGACGGATGCCGCTTCTTCCTCGTTGACGAGCAGCTTGCGGTTCTCGACGCGGTAGCCGAGCGGCACGTAGCCGCCCATCCACATGCCCTTGCGGCGCGAGGCCGCGACCTTGTCGCGGATGCGCTCGCCGATCACCTCCCGCTCGAACTGGGCGAAGGACAGCAGGATATTCAGCGTCAGCCGCCCCATCGAGGTCGTCGTGTTGAAGGACTGCGTGACGCTGACGAAGGTGACGCCTCGCCGCTCGAACACCTCGACCAGCTTGGCGAAGTCCATCAGCGAGCGCGACAGCCGGTCGATCTTGTAGACGACGACCACATCGACCTTGCCGAACTCGATGTCGGCGATGAGCCGCTTCAACGCCGGACGTTCCAGCGTGCCGCCAGACATCCCGCCGTCGTCATAGCGGTCGGCGACCGCAACCCAGCCCTCGGGCTTCTGGCTCAGGATGTAGGCGGCACAGGCCTCGCGCTGAGCGTCGAGGCTGTTGAACTCCATGTCGAGCCCTTCCTCGGAGGATTTCCGCGTGTAGATCGCGCACCGGACCTTCGGCGTGATCTTCGTCGTCGGAGGATGGCCGGTTGCCGCACGCTTCATGTGCCGCTCCCTGCGCTCTTCAGGCCGAAGAACACCCAGCCGTTCCACTTCACGCCAGTGATGGCGCGGGCGACTGCCGACAACGATCTGTAAGGGCGGCCCTGGTACTCGTATCCCTCGACGGTCACCGTCACGATATGCTCGACGTCCTGGAATTCGCGCAGGAGGCGCGTGCCCGCCACCGGCTTGCGGTCGGTGCGGATCCGCCGGGTCTTGGGATTGGTGTCCTCGACGCCGCGCGCGAGGGCCTCGAGCCGCTTCACAGTCTCGGGCTTGAGGCCGCCATAGGCGAGTTCCTGGATGCGGTAGGCCAGACGGCTTTCGAGAAAGCGCCGGTTGTAGGGCGGTGCTTCGGTGCCATGGAGATCACGCCACATCGTTCTCAGGGAGGGCGTGGGCATGGTCTTGATGGCGGCGACGCGCGCCAGCACGGGATCATTCATGGGGTTTCTCCGTCGAGTTGAGTCTCCGCATGACGGCGTTGGTCAGCGGTGAAGTCCAGCCAACTCTCTCCGCCCTCGCGAGATAAAGGTGTGAGTCGTCGCTCCCGCCGCTGCCGCATCCGGATCACGCCGCGCGCGAGGAGCTCGGCGGCCTCGTCGAGCCGCTCGGCATCGCTCATCAATTCGGGGCGCAGGGCGTTGGGGCCAGTCATTCGGCTACCGGGTGGGTGATCTCCCGGGATACCTACTCATTCTGTGGAGAAATCGTATCAGGGGTTGCAGCCGGAATCGACTCACTGCCCTACTTGCGATAGAACGTAGCAAGAACATCATTGCGGTATGGAGGACTGGCGTGTCCCGAGACCATAAGAAATTCGTCAATCCGAAGTTTACCCGCACGATCGATTTCAAACTCCTGCGCAGGCTTCTCGAACGCCACTCGGATGAGCTGCCCCAGTTCGATTTTTCGGTCTTCGGCAAGGACGACGCCGAAGCCCGAAAGTTCATCGAAGGATACTTTGCCGGTCCCGATGAGAACTATTCGGAGGGCCTGATCGCAGATCTGCATCATATCGCAGAACTGGGTACCGCCGCTGGATTGGAAATTCTGTTGCAGCAGGCTCTTCGGTTTGGCGTCAACCTTCTGCCACGAGAAGGCGAAAGCGATCGCGCGCAAGATCCGAAGCATATCGCGGTGAGCGCATTCCTCGATCACCGCGAGGTGTTCGACGCAGCGTCAGACATGATGGTGATCATAGCGCGGCCGAGTCTCGACGAGTTCGTCGGTCTCGATGAAGGCGTTGAGGCAAGGATGGACGACGTCGCTCGTCAGGCATTCGAAACCGCAGCCGCCGAGCTATTCAAGAAGGGGCTTCGCAGTAATCACTGCCGTGTCGGCTGGTACGATGACGACGAGTTCTCGCTGGTGATCACTCATGGATCGCACGTGACGACCGCGTCGATCGTGGATGGCCAGCAGGAGAAGGTAATCAGTTTCCGAACCGCTGAACATGCCGTACTCAAGTATCAGAGCGGCACGGGCATCGTCGGGATTGGAGGCACGGCAAAAGCGTTGCGGCGCGAGCTGGCGGAGATTTTCGCTGACAAGGTTTTGGGACGTCCGGGTTTTTTCGCATCGGATCATGCGCAGAACCTCTACAGCCTCGATCGCGTGCAACAGGTTGGCTTCGGCTTCCGCTTCACCCACGACTTCGACGACTTCATTCAGCGTGTCCAGATCACGGAGGTGCAAGTCGACCGGGTCGGCGCTGATCCGAAGACCGGCGAAACCCGGGCGTTTTTCTCCTACGTGGCGCGCGACGGGCGTGACAACGCACTCGCGAGGCTCGGCGAGATAATGCGGGGAGCAAGCCTCGGAGCTGACTGGCGGCTCAATCACCTGGTGTTTCGGGTGCAATTCGGGAAGGCAGGCACACGAACCAAGAAGGTTATCGTCAAACTGAAGCCACCCACACACGCCGTCTTCAAGCGAATCCACTTCGAGAGTCGCATTTTGCGCCTTCTCCGCCGCAACGGACTGCTTCATGACCGAGACGTTTCTGGCACTGCTGTGGCGGCTGAGTGAGGCTGATGAGCCGATCTTGCTTTGGGGTCGGCAAGCTGCCTGCCACTTTGGTCCGGCCTTCGACCGATTGCTCTCGTCCGGCGTCCTGGAGGAGTGTCTGCCGGCCGCAGAGTGGCACCCTTGCGTCGATTGTTCATGCGGCGCCTATTCCCGCATCATCCAGCTCCGCGAGGGAGCGTCGTGGGCACTTTGTCCGCACGACATATATCGCGATACTCAGCTCGGAGACGATGATCTTCGCAGCTTCCAGGTCCATCCCGATGGCCTCGTCGGACTGATTGCCGACGCTCTGGCACGACGGAAGGACCTCTCACTGCATCTGCCCGGTGTTTGGCTTATCGAGTCCAGCGATGACCCCGCGGCGATCGTGATCATTCCATCGCGCAGAACCCTGGCCCAATCGGGGTTGGAGGGAGCGCTTCGGGAAGCAAGGCGAGGGGATCTCTTGCTGCTGTCTCCATCACTATCAGCTCCGGAGCGGATACGCTTCACGCGGGCCGGGATCAGAACCGCATCGTTGGCAGCTGCCACGAGCATGTCTGGCGCCGGAAAAATGACTGTAACGCTTCCCCAAAAACCGGTGGAAGAGAAGGTGCATCCAACACTCATTCTGTATCGCGGGGCAAGACGCGTTACGTGGGGTGAGAGGCAGATTGTCCTTAGCGATCAGCCGACGCGGCTCCTTGCTGCTCTGATTGAACGAGCGAAAACGCCATCCCCCCATCTTACGACTCGCGATGTTGAAGACGTTATCTATGGGTCGCTGGCGCCCGCCACGGCACGTCCCGGACGCGACATTATTCGTGAGCTGCGTGATGCCTTGACGAAAGGCGGTCTTGACCAGTCGCAAGTCAAGGCGCTCATCCGAAGGGAGGGCAATCGGGGATGGCGTCTCGACTGCCAGGACGTAACAAGGGTTGAACCTTAACCCACAGCCTTCCCACGCGGTTCCCACGCTAAGCCCACCAAGGGCGACCTGTCATTCGGCACTGTGCCGCCATCGAAACGCGATGACGAGGCACCGCTCCATGCATTTCTCTCCATCCCCGGATCAGCTTCACACCCTGCTGCATGAGGCGGACCTGGCCGCCCGCCGCTTGGTGCGGCAGCTTCGACTTCCCCGCCATGATCTGGACGATGTCCGGCAGGATCTGCTGATCGACGCCCTTGTGCGGCTGGCAGCCTTTGATCCGGCGCGCGGGTCGATCGGGGCATTCGCCGCGACGGTGATGGTACACAAGGCGTCGCGGATTGCACGCCGGGTGGTTTCCGAACGTCGCGTGTTCGGCTTCGAGCCAATCTCGATCGACGCTCCGGCCCCCGGAGGCGAGGGAGCGTCCGTCGGCGACGGCGTCCCCGAGGATGATGGTCTTTGCGCGCTTTGGGGGCAGACCACCAAGGGCGCGGCGACGTCCAAAGTCCGGCTCGATGTCGAGCGCTGCCTCGGGACGCTCGATCGGCAAGATGGGCTCCTGTGCGCGGCACTCACGACCAAGAGCGTCGATGAGGTGGCGGCCGAGGGCCGCGGCTCCCGCGCTGGCCTCTATCGCCGCATCAGGACGCTGCGCGGTTCGCTCCTCGCTCACGGCCTTGTGGCTGGCTGAGACGATTTCCGGTGCCGGTGAGTAGGAGCCAATTATGAGCAACACGATCATTCCCCTTCCCACGGTCAGGCTCCGGATCTCGGAGATCGACTTCTGCGGCTGGCTCGGCCAAGCCACGTCCGGTGACCGCCTCGAATACCATCGAGGGTTCCTCGCCCTTGACGGCATGCCGATGGCGACCCGGCTGCTGCCCAAGGACCGCACCGAGCTCCTGAAGCTCGGCCGGCGGGCGATGTGGGCGGCCGAACAGGGGCTCGCGCACCTCGTCCAGCGGCGTCATGGCCCCGACGACTTCTCCTATTTCGCGGTGGCGCGGTTGAAGCCGAAGTCGTCGCCTGTCTCGCTCTCCGCGCTCCTCGCCGAGGAGGTTGCGTGATGACAGATCCTCGCAACAACCTGCCGACGCTCGACGCGCTCCGCACCATGCCGATCGCCGAAATCACAACCCTGGCGGCCGAGGTCCTGGCCGTGCTGCAGGACGACGCCGATGCAGCGCTGAAGAGCGCGAAGGCGCTGAAGGATTGGCTTGACGGCGCCATCGCGCTTAAGTTCGGCGAGCGTGCGCGTGAAGCCCGCGCAGCGCTGGGCAAGGACACGGGAACGGTCCGCTTCAGCGAGGGCTCGGTCACGGTCGTTGCCGATCTGCCGAAGAAGACCGAGTGGGATCAGGCCAAGCTCGCCGCTCTTGTCGAGACGATCCGCGCCTCGGGCGAGGACCCCAGCCAATATGTCGAGATCAGCCTCTCGGTCTCCGAGCGCGCCTATGGCGCGTGGCCGGATGCGATCCGCCGCAACTTTGAACCAGCCCGGACGCTCAGGACCGGGAAACCGGCCTTCCGACTTCTCCGCGATTGAAAGGATCGACCCATGTCCCCGTTCGGCAAGACCAAGCCCGAGGCACCGCTGTCCACGCTCGAAACTCTCCAGAAGGCGCACTACGGCCTCGGCTCGTTGCCAGAGACGATCCGCATTCTGGCGACGCCGGGTACGAGCGCGATCGACGCCAAGCCCATCACCGAGGCGACGCTCGATGATATCGCCTTCGCGCTGCGGGTACTCGAAGCCGAGTTCAACGCCATCGGCGACCGGATGCATGCGCTCCGCAAGCTCAGCCACATCGCCCGTGATGCAGGCGGCGTCGGGGCCGATCGCGCGGTCGAAGCCGCAGCCCGCGCCAAGGCGGAGCGCTGATCATGGCGCTTCCGATCATCACCGCCGACCAGCGCCTTGCCGAAGCTCGTGGCGTCAAGGGCTGCATCTTCGGCAAGTCCGGGATCGGCAAGACGAGCCTTCTCTGGACGCTCGATCCGAAGACGACGCTCTTCCTCGACCTCGAGGCGGGAGACCTCGCCATCGAAGGGTGGACCGGCGACGCATTGCGTCCGCGCACCTGGGCTGAGTGCCGCGATCTGGCTGTGTTCATCGGCGGGCCGAACCCGGCGCTCCGCTCCGACCAGGCCTATGGCGAGGCGCATTTCGCGGCGGTCGCCGAGCGCTTCGGGCCGCCGAGTGTGCTCGATCGTTACGATACGATCTTCGTCGACTCGATCACCGTCGCCGGCCGGCTCTGCTTTCAGTGGTGTCGCGGGCAACCCGAGGCGATGTCCGAAAAGACCGGCAAGCCTGACGTACGCGGTGCCTACGGTCTCCATGGCCGGGAGATGATCGGCTGGCTCACCCAGCTGCAGCACGCCCGAGCGAAGAATGTCTGGTTCGTCGGCATCCTCGATGAGCGGCTCGATGACTTCAATCGACGCGTCTTCTCACCCCAGATCGACGGCTCCAAGACCGGTCTCGAACTGCCGGGCATCGTCGATGAGGTCCTGACGATGGCGGAGGTGAAGGCCGAGGACGGCGCGAACCGCCGCGCCTTCATCTGTCAGACCCTGAACCCGTTCGGCTTTCCCGCGAAGGACCGCAGCGGCCGCCTCGACATAGTCGAGGAGCCGCATCTCGGACGCCTGATGCGCAAGATCCGCGGGCCCTCGCGCCAGCCGCTCGATTTCTCCGGCCGCCTGCCAGATCCAACCCCGTCCGCTTTCGCCTCGAACGACCAGATCAAGGAGTAGTCCCCCATGTCCAACTGGAGTGATTTCAACGACGCCAAGTCCACCACCAGCGTCATCCCGAAGGGCGCGATCGCCAAGGTTCGCCTCTCGATCCGCCCTGGCGGCTACGATGATCCGAGCCAGGGGTGGACCGGCGGCTATGCGACGCGCGGCTCCACCGGCGCGGTCTACCTCAATGCCGAATTCACGGTGCTCGAAGGCCCGTATGCCCGGCGCAAGATCTTCTCGCTGATCGGACTGTACAGCCCGAAGGGCCCAGACTGGGGCAATATGGGCCGGGCGCTGGTGCGCGCGATCCTCAACTCGGCGCGCGGCATTTCCGACAAGGACGTCTCGCCTCAGGCCCAGTCCGCCCGGCGCATCCGCGGCTTCGCCGATCTCGACGGCATCGAGTTCGTCGCCAAGATCGATGTTGGCACCGACACCAATGGCGATTCGAAGAACGAGATCCGGACCGCCGTCACGCCCGATCACAAGGAATACGCCGGGGTCATGGGCCCGGTGGCGCAGTCCTTCGGTTTCCAGAGCGGCGGCGCTCCGCCGACGGCAGCCCAGCCTGCGGCGGCTCCGGCGGCCGGAATGCGTCCCTCGTGGGCGCAGTGAGGCGACGCCATGCTGCTTCGCCCCCGCCAGAAGCTCTTCGTGGAGCGCAGCGTCGCGGCGCTGCGCAGCCACAACAACACGATCGGCGTGGCGCCCACCGGCGCCGGCAAGACCATCATGCTGTCCGGCGTGGTCGGCGAGATCCTGAAAGAGCGCGACACGAAGGCCTGCGTGCTCGCGCATCGCGACGAGTTGACCGCGCAGAACCGCGCCAAGTTCGCCCGGGTCAATCCGGGCCTGTCGACCTCCGTGGTCGATGCGGGCGAGAAGTCCTGGCAAGGGCGCGCCACCTTCGCCATGGCGCCGACGCTCGCGCGCGAAAACAATCTCGACCAACTCCCGGCGCTCGATCTTCTCGTCATCGACGAAGCGCATCATGCCGCCGCCGACAGCTATCGGCGCATCATCGACCGGGTCCAGACGCGCAACCCGAAGGCGCTGATCTATGGCGTGACGGCGACGCCGAACCGTGGCGATCGCAAGGGCCTTCGCCCGGTTTTCTCGAATGTCGCCGACCAGATCCGGATCGGAGAACTCATCGCCTCCGGCCACCTCGTGCCACCCAGAACCTTCGTGATCGACGTCGGCGTCCAGTCCGATCTCGGACGGGTCCGCAAGACCGCCGAGGATTTCGACATGGCCGAGGTCGCCAAGGTGATGAACCGGACGCCGGTGACGGAGGCCGTCATCCGCCATTGGCGCGAAAAGGCGCAAGAGGCGGAGAGCGGCGTTGCCGCGACAGGGAAAGGCGAAAACTACCGGCAGACGGTCGTGTTCTGCGCCGATGTCGCCCACGCCACCGCTGTCGCGAACGCCTTCCGTGAAGCCGACGTGCCGACGGTGCTGGTCACCGGCGAGATGACGGAGGCGAGCCGCAAGGCTGCTCTCGCCGACTTCGCCGAGGCCCGAGCGCGCGTCATCGTCAACGTGGCGGTCCTGACCGAGGGTTGGGACCACCCGCCGACCTCCTGCGTCGTGCTGCTGCGCCCGAGTTCCTATCGCTCGACCATGGTCCAGATGGCAGGCCGCGGCTTGCGCACGGTGAACCCGCAGGAACACCCGGGCGTCGTCAAGACGGACTGTGTCGTCCTGGATTTCGGCACGTCCACGCTGCTGCACGGCTCGCTGGAGCAGGATGTCGATCTCGACGGCCGCGAGCCGACCGGGGAAGCGCCGACCAAGACGTGCCCGTCCTGCGATGCGATCATCCCGCTCTCATCGCGGGATTGCCCGCTCTGCGGCCATGCCTTCACCTGCGACGACGCCTCGGATGCGCCGCAACCGCTCGGCGACTTCGTGATGAGCGAGATCGATCTCCTGAAGCGGTCGAGCTTCAAGTGGTGCGATCTGTTTGGCGACGATGCCGCGCTGGTCGCGACCGGCTTCTCCGCCTGGGCGGGCGTCTTCTTCCTGAACGGGCGCTGGTATGCGGTGGGCGGCCGGCAGGGCCAACCAACCACGCTCGTCGGCACTGGCGAGCGCATGGTCTGTCTGGCTTCCGCCGATGACTGGCTGAACGAGCACGAGAGCGACGAGACCGCGCATAAGACCCGCCGCTGGCTCTCGCAGCCCCCGACCGACAAACAGCTGGCGCTGCTGCCGATGGAGTACCGCCAGGACTTCGGTCTGACCCGCTACCAAGCCTCCGCGCTGATCGCCTTCCAGTTCAACAAGGCCGCGATCCGTCGGCTCGTGTTCGGGGCCGATCGCGACGCGCTGGCGAGGGCGGCGTGATGACAGGCGACGCCCATGACACCATCGCCGCAACCGATGTCGGACCGGGAGCGTCTCTGGCACCCGAAGGGCATCCCCTGTGCCGCCTGCAGGAAACCATCACGCGGCTTTGGCTGGCGCGAGCCCTTGCCGATAAGCCGGCCGCGCCCGGAACGCTGGTTCTGCTCGATCAGCTGTCAGGCCTTCTGGTCCTCGTCGGCACGGAGGCGTTCCGTGGTTGATCTGACCGAACAGGAACGCGCCGCCATGCGTGCAGCGCTCCGGCCCGTCGCCGAGCTGATGGAGGAGATCGGCTGGACGACGCCGCTCGACAGCCTCTCCGAAACGCAGGTGCTGACCCTGATCGAAGCCGCCATCGGCAGCTTTCAGGAAGCGATGGCGGCGAGCGCCGCGCAGGCGAGCGCGGAGATCCCATTCTGATGCTCGACTTCAATTCGGGCACGACCTTTGCCGACCATTTGAACCAGCGCATCGATGCGGCGCTTGCAGGTGAACGCGTTGCCGTCCCGGCGCGCGGCTATCTCGGAGCCTCCCGCCTCGGCGTCACCTGCGATCGCGCGCTTCAGTTCGAGTTCACGGACACCCCCCGTGATCCCGGCGCGAGCCTCGATGGCCGGACCCTTCGAATCTTGGAGATCGGCCATGCTCTCGAAGAGGTCGCCATTCGCTGGCTACGTGCAAGCGGCCTCGATCTCGTCACGCGCACAAGGGACGGCGGACAGATCGGCTTCTCCGTCGCGGGCGGGCGTATCCGCGGTCATGTCGACGGCGTGGTGTTCGGGGCTCGCGACATGCCGGCCCTTCAGGTTCCAGTACTGTGGGAATGCAAGACGATGAACGCCAAGGGGTGGCGGGAGACCGTCGCCAAGGGCGTCGTGCTTGCGAAGCCGATCTACGCCGTCCAGATCGCGATCTATCAGGCCTATTTGGAGCCTGCGCTGCCCGGTGTCTCGGAGCATCCGGCGCTCTTCACCGCCATCAACAAGGATACCGCCGAGCTTCACCACGAGCTCGTGCCGTTCGACGCCGCTAGGGCTCAGGCCGCGAGCGACCGCGCCGTGCGCATCCTGCGCGCCACCGACGCGCATGAACTGCTGCCGCGCATCGCGCACGACCCGACGCACTTCGAGTGCCGCTTCTGCCCATGGGCCGAGCGTTGCTGGAGGCTGCCCGGATGAGCGCTGACGCGAACCCGCGATCCAGCGATGCCCGGTCCGCGGCCGAGCCCATGCTCACGCCGGACCAGGACACCATCGCGCTCTTCATCGACCGCGTCTTCGACTATTGTGATGGGCTGATCCCTGTGCGCGGCCTTGCCGAGAAAGGAAGCTCGGGCCGCCCCCACACCGCCTGGATCGAAGCGGATCGCGACGCCGCCACGAAAATCGTGACCTCGGCCATCTGGGCCGCGCGCGAAGGCGCGGCGCTCTATGTTGTGCCTGGAACCGTCGCCGAGGCGGGTCAGGCCAAGGCCGAGGACGTCCAGCAGATCCAGACCATCGTTGTCGACCTCGACTCAGGCGAGACGCAAGCAAAGCTCTCTCACCTCAGGCAGTACCTGCCGTCACCGGTGATGGTGGTCGAAAGCGGCGGCCGCAGCGAGACCGGCGCGCCGAAGCTGCATGTCTGGTGGCGGCTCAATGAACCCGTCGAGGGCGCAGACGTCGATCTCGTCTGCGCGCTGCGAGGGCTGATCGCCGACAAGGTCGGCGGCGATCCGCATTTTCGCTCGGCACATCAGCCGATCCGCGTCGCAGGATCGATCTACTTCACGGGCGGAGCCTCGCGCCTTGTCGCCATCCGTGAGAGCTCCGCAGCCGAAAGCGACCTGCGTGAATTCGCCGACGCGGTCGAGGTGATGCCGGCGCTTCCGGGTCTCGCACCGCCCATCGAGCCGCACGCAACGCCTGACAAGCCGACGCTCGATGACGTTCTGTCCCGTCGCACCCGCGCAGGCGGCGTCGATCCCGTCACCCGCTTCGAAGCGGCCAGCATGGCGATCGGCCATCATGTCCGGCTCGTTCATGAAGGGCGCGAGACCGAGGACGAGGCCCGGCGCGCGATCCAGGAGTTCAACCAGGCCTGCCTCGATCCGCCCTGGCCGCCGGAACGCATCGATGCGGAATTCGATCGGCTCTGGCGTCGGCATGTCGCCCGCAACGGGCCCGGCCTGACGCTTGGCCACGCACCAGTCGCATCGATCCCGGCTTTCACGCTCGGCGCGCTGATCGACGACAAGAGCCCCATGCCGGCCGACATCATTGCGCCGCGCGTGCTCACGCCCGGTGGCATGCTCGTGCTCGGCGGCGCGCCGAAGGTCGGCAAGAGCGATTTTCTGATCAGCCTGCTCGCCCACATGGCGGCGGGGGCCGCGTTCCTCTGCTTCAAGCCGCCGCGCCCTCTGCGCGTGTTCTACCTCCAGGCGGAGATCGACTACCACTACCTGCGCGAGCGGCTGCAAGGCCTCAGCCTGCCGAAGCCGGTGCTCGCCATCGCGCGCGACAATCTCGTCGTGACGCCGAAGCTCCGGCTCATCCTGGACGGGCGTGGCCTTGGCCTGGTGGAAGCCGCGATCCTCGGCGCGTTCGAGAGCGAGCGTCCGGACATCCTTTGCATCGACCCGATCCGCAACCTTTTCGACGGCGGACCGGATGGCGGCAGCGAGAACGACAATGATGCGATGCTCTTCTTCCTGCAGGCCCGGGTGGAAGCGCTGCGCAATACCACCGCCCCCGAAGCCGGGCTGATCCTCTGCCACCACACACGGAAGGCGCAGAAGAAGCAGATCGCCGAGGATCCGTTCCAGGCGCTCGCCGGCGCCAGCGCGCTGCGCGGGTTCTACAGCGCCGGCATCCTCATGCATCGCCCCGATGAGGAGCGCCCCGAGCGCCGCATCGAGTTCGAACTGCGCAATGGCCCCGCGATCGAGCCCATCCTCATCGACAAGCGGCAAGGCCGCTGGATCATGCTCGATCCGAAATCCGAGCGCCTGGTGCGCAAGGACCTTGGCGAGCGGCTCGATGCCGAGCGCGCGCGCAAGCGCGATGTGATCCTCGACATTCTCGATGAGCAGGCGCGCGCCGGACACCTCTTCACCGCCCTGCAGTTCGCCGAGGCCTTCGAGAACCAGGCGGGGCTCGGCGGGCGCACGACGATCTGTGAACGTGTCAGCGTGCTCGCCACCAAGGGCTACGTGAAGTTCACCCGCGACGGCGGTCCCTATGGCCTGCCCAACGCCCGTTCGAAGCTCGGCTACCTCGTGATCGAAGGCATGCGGTTCCCATCGGGCGAGAGCGTCGATGCGGACACCGGCGAGGTGACGCCCGCCTTCATTCCCGTTCTTCCCACCCACTACAAAGCAGCCCAGACCGGCGCCGTGCTCGACGTCGAGAACCCGCTCGTCTGGGTCTATCCCGAAGGAGAGACCCCATGATGTTCCCCGTCGAGAAGTTGCCAACGGCGCTGTCCTGGCAACTGGCAACTTCGGCAACTGGCAACTTCCCGGCACGAAAAGTCGTTTCATTCCAAACGCTTAAGGAAGCGGCGAAGTTGCCGGTCGGCAATCTGGCAACTTCCCTCCGGCAACTTGGCAACTTCAAAAGATCGTTCTATCTCAACGACTTAGAGAAGTTGCCAGATTGCCAGAATTCCTGCTCTCCCTACGGGAGAGACGAGCGAGCGCCCATCAGGCGCGCTCGTCCGTCGCGACCTGTGTCGTCGGCAGCGGCGTTGGCAACAGCGTGCCAGCCCGTCCTCGTCGCACCCCGTGATCCGACCATGGTGCCCCTCGGCACCGACCCCCTGCGACCGGGAAAGGGCCCACTCCTCGCCCTTGATTTCGGCACCACGACCGGCTGGGCGCTGCGGCTCGCGACCGGCCAGATCCTGCATGGCTCAGTCTCGTTCCGGCCGAGCCGCTTCGATGGCGGCGGTATGCGCTTCGTCCGGTTCTCCGCCTGGCTCGACACCCTGATCGCCGACGCCGGCAGTCTCGAAGCGATCTACTTCGAGGAGGTCCGCCGCCACCTCGGCGTCGATGCCGCCCACCTCTATGGCGGCTTCCTCGCCACGCTGACTGCGTGGTGCGAGCATCGGTCGATCGCCTATCAGGGCGTGCCCGTCGGCACCATCAAGCGCCATGCGACGGCCAAGGGCAATGCGGGCAAGGACGCCGTCATCGCCGCCGTCTCAGCGCGAGGCTTCAGCCCGAAGGACAACAACGAAGCCGACGCCATCGCGCTGCTCCTCTGGGCCATCGAGACAAGGGGAGGCCTGCGATGAGATGGGCGCCACCCGGTTTCGGCGGCAAACGGCGATCGCCGGAAGAGATCAAGCGCGAAGGCTGGCGCGAGCAGAAGGTCCTCGTGGTCAGCGAGACCGATCCGCGCCTGACCTGGCCCGAGCGCGAGCTCGTGCGGCAACTCGGAGACAAACTCTACGGATACACCAAGGAGGCGCGGCATGGACGTCTGGACCCGTGATCAGGTGGAAGAACGGCTCGCCGAGGCGGCCGATGTCCTGAAGCGCCTGCCTGATGCGAAAGGTCAGGGGTATTTCAGCACCTGGCCGCAGATCGTGTACGAGTTTTCGGATCTCGCCGGCCAGGAGCCCCCACGACTGCGCCGGCCTCCGCCGTCGCCTGCCGCCATCTCCCGGATGGAAAAGACCTTCGACTGGCTCGCCTGGCTGGAGCCGGAAGACGCCAAGCTCGTCTGGGCGCGCGCCGAGGGCACGCCGTGGAAGCCGATCTGCTGGCGGTTCGGCCTGTCGCGCGCCACGGCGCACCGCCGCTGGGAATACGCGCTGTGCGTCATCACATGGCGGCTCAATGGACGCCGGCCACCCGCGAAGCGCTCGCAGCGGTTCGTCGTCGATGCGACGCGCCGCGTGTCAAGCTGAATGCATCGCGTGAGACAATTTTCAGTGAGACATTTCCCGGCGAGACAGAACGGCCCGAATTCGCGTATCCCGGTGGCATGTTCGCGAGAGGCGCATCCCAAGCGGCCCGGCTGACGCGTTTGGTTCCTTCCCGGCGGATACCCTATGCGGGAGGGCGCGGCGCGAAACGTCGCTAGCGGCAGGCCGGATTTTTTGGGAAGCCAGCGAGAGTCCAGCGCCTTTCACGGCCGCTCGGAAGTCCCGACGAACACAAACTTTTCTGCCTCCTAGCCGCTGCCATGCCTGGACCCTTCGCGGAGTCCGGCTCGGCATTCGGCATCCAGCGGCCAATCGACGGCGACACGCCCAGCCATCACCGGACATCATGACCCTCAGCTTCGCCCCCGAAGCGATCGAGACCTGGCCGCTCGACCGCCTGCGTCCCTATGCGCGCAACGCCAAGACCCATGGCGCGGACCAGGTCGCCAGGATCGCCGCCAGCATGGCGGAGTTCGGCTGGACCGTCCCGGTGCTGGTGTCGAGCGATGGCGAGGTCATTGCAGGCCATGGGCGCATCATGGCGGCCGCGCAGCTTGGCCTCACCGAAGCGCCGGTCATCGTGCTCGATCATCTGACCGAGGCGCAGCGTCGTGCCTACCGCATCGCCGACAACAAGTTGACCGAACTCGGGGCCTGGGACGACGCGCTGCTTTCGGGCGAACTGCAGGAACTCGTCGCCGATGAATTCGACCTCTCGCTGATCGGCTTTTCCGATGGCGAGCTCGACCGGCTGCTTGCGCTGGAACCGGGCGCCGAGGCATCCGACGGCGCGGGCGTCGCCCCCGTCGTGATCCCGGAACCGCCGCGCAATCCGGCATCGCGGACAGGCGATCTGTGGCTGCTTGGCGATCACCGGCTGCTCTGCGGCGACAGCACGAGCGCCACCGACGTTCGTCGCCTGATGAATGGCGAGCGAGCCATCCTGTTCGCCGCCGACCCGCCTTATCTCGTCGACTACGACGGCTCGAACCATCCGACCCGCAACAAGGACTGGTCGGCATCCTACGGCACCACTTGGGACGACAGCTCACAGGGGGCCGAGCTTTACGACGGCTTCATCGCGGCGGCTGTCGCCGAGGCGATCACGGAAGACGCCGCCTGGTATTGCTGGCACGCCTCGCGTCGCCAGGCGATGCTGGAAGCCTGCTGGGAGAAGGCAGGCGCGTTCGTCCATCAGCAGATCATCTGGGTGAAGGACCGCGGCGTTCTGACCCGATCGCACTACCTCTGGAAGCATGAGCCCTGCTTCATGGGCTGGATCAAGGGCAAGCGCCCGCCGAAGGTGGCCGAGGAAACGCTCCCGTCGACATGGGCGCTGCCGAGTTTCGCAAAGGACGACCGGCCCGATCACCCGACGCCAAAACCGCTCGATGCCTTCGGCATCCCGATGCGCCAGCATGTGGCGCGCGGCGGGCTTTGCTACGAGCCGTTCTCGGGCTCCGGCTCGCAGATCATGGCGGGCGAAGCGAATGGCCGCCGCGTCTTCGCAATGGAGATCAGCCCGGCCTATGTCGACGTCGCCATCGAGCGCTGGCAGGCCGACACCGGGCGCGACGCGATCCTCAACGGCAACGGACGGACCTTTGCGCAAGTGAAGGCCGAGCGGCTGGGCGACGGAGCGGTCGGTCCGCCCGCCACCGACCCCGATCCTGAACCTTCGCCAAAGCGCAAGACCGCCGCATGAAGCAGTCCCGCCTCATCTCGCTGGTCGAGTCCGTTGCCAACGTGATCGTCGGCTACGGGCTTGCGGTGGTCACTCAGATCCTGATTTTTCCGGTCTTCGGGCTGCACACGACGCTGGCGCAAAACCTGAAGATGGGCGCGGTGTTCACGGTGGTGAGCATCGCGCGGTCGTATGTCCTGCGGCGCGTGTTCGAGGCGATCCGCGATTAGTGATTTAGCGTGAAAGCTGGGCAGCTATGGGAGTTAGGTCGGTATCTGGAATCGTTGCGAGGCCCATTTGGTTGAAAAGATCCACTCCCATTCCCTGAATGCTCATGCTGCCCGGCTTTACATCGGTTGGACCAAAAGCGACCTCGCCGGCAAAGTTCACTAGTGCCCGGTGATAGAGATCAAGGCACTCGTAAAGGATTTCGTAGAGCGGCCTGTCGAAATTTTGCTGCCCACGATAATCTCCAGAACGCAGGCTGAAGTTCCCCTGGAGTGCTGCGATTTTCAGAATACATAGTTGTCGATAGGTGAGGTCTTCGGCTGTTTTGACGATCTGATGCGCCAGACCCGGACTGGTCTGGTCGTCGAAGGCGATGTTGCCGATAAGAAAGGCCATGTAGGGAACTTTACGTTCCTCGGCTTCCCTTTGGCACTTAAGCAGAACACTTTCGGCGATTTCTTCTGCATCGCTGCGTCCATTGTACTTTGGATCAAAAAAACCGTCGGTTCGCAGGGTCTCACCTCTCCCTAGCCGACCACTGATCTTCGAAGCTGCAATCGCCAAAGCGCCCCCAACGCGGACCTTTTCGCGAGGGCTGAGGAGGCGATCCGATGCCTGTTCTCCAATGTTTCGCAGGGCGTGTGCGGCCGCCGCTCCGCCAGCGCCACCCGCTGCGGCTCCTGCTGGACCTCCCAATAGAAAGCCAATTGCCCCGCCTGCAGCCGCACCCGCGATATCCGCCCCTGCGGTGATGATCCCGCTAACTTTACGCTGTGTTTCTTTATCGGTCATTTTCTGCATTCCCTACGCGTTAACTGTAATGCACGCAAAGGGTACAGTTCCGGGAGAAGCTGCGTAAGCCCCAAGAAACACAGCCGCCAAAGTTGGCGGCTGTACTTGCCACTTTGCAGTTATGCTCGTCAGGTGCCGGGAAGCCGGTAGACCCGCCCGCGACCGTCGACCTTCTCCGAGGTGACGTCGAGCCCGAGCTTCTTTTTGATCGCACCGGCGATCGCGCCGCGCACCGTGTGGGCCTGCCAACCGGTGGCTGCGGTGATCTCCTCGATGGTTGCGCCGTCCGGCGCGCGCAGCATGGCGATCAGCGCGGCCTGTTTGGTCCCGGCGCGCGGCGTGCGCGTCGCATGTGCGGCTTCGGCGTCGCCATCCTGAGCTGGATCCTGCGGCGGCGCTTCTGTCGCGCTCTTGCGCGCAACGTCGACATCATCCGGCTCGATGCCGATGGCGGCAAGGCCAGCGTCGGTGGCGACCAGCGTCGTGCCGTGGCCGTCGCCGGTTTCGCGCCAGACCAGTTCGCCCCGTCGTGCGTTGACTTCGACCTCCTGCAACAGGCCCTTCGCGATCATCGTGCTGACGACCTTTGCGGCTGCACCGCCCCGCAGGCTGTCGGGCAGCGGGAGGGCGATGCGTTCGGGTCGCTGCGCAGCAGCGCTCAGGATGATGGCTTGGGTGTCGGAAAGCTGGGTCATCGGAACCTCCGGTTCGAGAGCGCCGCGACCATCGCGGCGCTTCTACGAGGCCAAGCCCCGCAATCGCGGGGCTGGCGCGGAGGTCGGCCGGATCATTCGGCGTGTTCGCCTTCGCGAAAGGCGCTGTCGGTGATGCGCTTCAAGAGTTCGGCGTAGTGGGCGAGCGTTCCGACATGGCCCCAATGCACTTCGTCCGGATGAACGTCGAAATGCTCGTCGCTCAGGGCGGCAAGCCGGGCCAGCATGGCGTCGATATCGACCTTGCGGGCGATGAAGGCGTCGAGGGCCTGGGCGTTATTGGCTTGGCGGGTCATCGGAATTCTCCTTGGTTCGTCACTCCATACAGGCTCTGTCCGACGCGCTTATCAAGGCAATAAGTGCATCAAAACATTAAGTTTTCGGAGCCGACATGCAGGGCATGAGCGAGCGCCAGTACGCGTCCCATGTCGGCTTGTCGCGGGGCGCGATCCAGAAGGCGAAGACGTCGGGACGGCTCGTCCTTCATGCCGATGGTTCGATCGATGCGCGGGTCAGCGATGCGCGCCGCGCGTCGATGACCGACCCTTCGAAGCAGCGCCGCGATGGAGCCGAGGCCAAGCTGAGGCCCGTGTCCGATGCGGCCTTGTCCGCCGTCGGCGACACCCTTCGCGAAAGCGGCATCGCGCCGTCTCCGGTCGGCGGCGGAACCACGTTCCTCCAGGCCAAGACCGCCAACGAGGTGCTGAAGGCCCAGGAAAGGCGTCTGCGGCTGCAGCGGATGAAGGGCGAGGTCATCGACCGCGCGCGGGCGACAGCGCTCGTCTTTCGACTGGCGCGCGAGGAGCGCGATGCGTGGGCGAACTGGCCCGCACGGATCGCGGCACTGATGGCGGCGGAGCTCGGCCTCGAAGCGCACGCGATGCAGAAGGTTCTGGAGACCCATGTCCGAGCGCACCTCGCAGATCTCGCCGAGGTCGCCACAGATTTTCGCTGACGCGGACCGTGGGTCAGAGGAGCTGTTCGCCTTCGAAGGCGTCGATGCGCTCATCCAGGCCTGGCGTGATGGGCTCACGCCCGATCCTGCGCTCACCGTCTCGGAATGGGCGGATCGGCACCGGTTTCTGAGCCCGCGCGCTTCGGCCGAGCCGGGGCGCTATCGTACCGATCGCACGCCCTATATGCGCGCCATCATGGATGCGCTGTCGCCCGGCAACGCCGCGCGGCGCATCGTCTTCATGAAGGCTGCGCAGGTCGGCGCGACCGAGGCCGGGAACAACTGGATCGGCTATGTCATCCATCATGCGCCGGGACCGATGCTCGCGGTTCAGCCGACGGTGGAACTGGCCAAGCGCTTCTCGCGCCAGCGCATCGATCCGCTGATCGCGGAAAGCCCGGTGCTGCGCGAGCGCGTCAAGCCGCAGCGCTCGCGCGACGCCGGCAACACGGTTCTGTCGAAGGAATTCCCGGCTGGGCTTCTGGTGATCACAGGCGCGAACAGCGCGGTCGGCCTGCGCTCCATGCCGGCGCGCTACCTGTTTCTCGACGAGGTCGATGCCTATCCGCCGTCCGCCGACGAGGAAGGCGATCCGGTCGCGCTCGCGGAGGCTCGCACGCGCACGTTCTCCTGGCGCTCGAAGGTCTTTCTGACATCGACGCCGACGATCCACGGCGTGTCGCGGATCGAGCGCGAGTTCGAGGCCAGCGACCAGCGGCGTTACTTCGTGGCGTGCCCGCATTGCTATCATCGCCAGTGGCTTCGCTTCGAGCGCCTGCGCTGGGAGAAGGGGCAACCGCACACGGCGCACTATGTCTGCGAGTCTTGCGACGGCCAGATCGAGGAGCATCACAAGACCTCTCTGATGATGTCCGGCGAATGGCGCCCGACGCGCGATGGCGTGCACGCGGGAACGGTCGGCTACCACCTCTCCGGGCTTTATTCGCCGGTGGGCTGGCTCTCATGGGCCGATATCGCCCGGATGTGGGAAGCCGCGCAGACCAGCGACGAGGCGAAGCGCAGCTTCAAGAACGGCGTTCTGGGCGAGACATGGATCGAGACCGGCGAAGCGCCGGACTGGCAGCGGCTTTATGAGCGGCGCGAGCCCTGGCGCATCGGTACGGTGCCGAGCGGCGGCCTGTTTCTGACGGCAGGCGCCGACATCCAGAAGGATCGCATTGAAGTCTCGATCTGGGCCTGGGGTCGCGGGCTCGCAAGCTGGCTCGTCGACCATATCGTCATTCCCGGCGGCCCGGACAGCGCCGAGGCTTGGGCGGCTCTGACGGATCTGCTCGGTCAGACCTGGCCGCACGCCCATGGCGTTCGGCTGAGCCTCTCGAAACTAGCGATCGACACAGGCTTCGAAGCGCCAGCCGTCTACGCATGGGCGCGCCAGCAGGGCTTTGCGCAGGTCATTCCCATCAAGGGCGTCGAGGGGTTCAATCGCGCAGCGCCCGTCACCGGCCCGTCCTTCGTCGATGCGACGGAAGGCGGCCGGAAGATCCGACGCGGCGCGCGGCTCTGGACGATCGCCGTCGCGACCTTCAAGGCCGAGACCTATCGGTTTCTCCGGTTGTCGAAGCCCACCGACGAGGATGCGGCCGATGGAGCGCAGGGCCCGGCCGGACTCGTGCATCTCCCGCAGGGTGTCGACGCCGAATGGGTGAAGCAGCTCGTCGCCGAGCATCTCGTGACCGTCACGACCAAGCGCGGCTTCCAGAAGCTCGAATGGCAGAAGGTGCGCGAACGCAACGAGGCTCTGGACTGCCGGGTCTACGCCCGCGCCGCCGTCTGGATCGCCGGAGCCGATCGCTGGCCCGAGGACAAGTGGCGCGATCTCGAAGATCAGGTCGGCCCCCAGCCTGCGGACACAGACGACACGCACTCGAACATCGAAGCCGGGCGTCTCGCCCGTCCAAACCCGCCATCGACCAAGCGGCAGAGCGACTGGCTCGGCCCGCGCGGGAAGTGGTTCTGAGGATATGCCATGGCCTGGACGACGGACGAACTCGATGCGCTGAAGCGCGCCTATGCCAGCGGCACGCTCCGGGTCAGCTATGACGGCAAGACGGTCGAGTATGGCTCGGCGGACGACCTTCTGAAGCGGATCCGCACCATCGAGACCGAGATCACGGCATCCTCCGGCGTGTCGCGCCCGAACGCGGGCTATGCCGGGTTCGGACGAGGCGACCGATGAACCATATCACCTTCTTCGACCGGATGGTGGCGTGGGCCGCGCCCGAGGCGGGCGTGAGGCGGGCGCTCGCCCGCCGCAGCTTCGAGGCGCTGAGCGCCAAAACCCATGGCAATTCCCGTGGCTATGACGGCGCTGCCAAGGGACGGCGCACCGACGGATGGAAGGCGGCGGGAACATCGGCTGATGCCGAGATCGCCGCCGCAAGTGGCCTGCTGCGAGACCGCATGCGCGATCTCACCCGCAACAATCCGCACGCGGCGAAGGCTGTGTCCGTGCTGGTCAACAACATTGTCGGCAGCGGCATCATTCCTCGCGCTGCGACAGGTGACGCCAGGCTCGACGAGACGGTTGACCGGCTCTGGACGGAATGGTCAGCCGCCTGCGACGCCGATGGCCAGCTTGACATCTTCGGGCTGCAGACCCTGGCGTTAAGGGAAATGATCGAGGCTGGCGAGGTGCTGATCCGCCGCCGCCCGCGACGTCTCAGCGATCGTCCGGCCGTGCCGCTCCAGGTCCAGATCATCGAAGCCGATCTGCTGGACAACACCCGCAACGGCGATCTCGCCGATGGCGGGCGGTTGCTTCAGGGCATCGAGTTCGGTCCTCTGGGCCGACGCCGCGCCTATTGGCTCCATGCCCAGCACCCGGGCGACGCGGTCGTCACCATGCGCCGGCGACTGGAGAGCCTCGCCATCCCGGCGAGCGAAGTGCTGCATCTCTACGAGAAGCAACGCACGCAGGTCCGTGGCGTCCCGTGGGGCACGCCGGTGATGCGGGCACTGCGCGATCTCGATGACTGGACGCAGGCCGAGCTGGTCCGCAAGAAGACGGAAGCCTGCGTCGTCGGCATCGTGCTTGGCGCCGACGAGGCGGACCAAGGCATCGCACCTTCCGTGGTCGACGCCGACGGCAATCGTGTCGAGCAGTTCGAGCCTGGACTGATCGCCTATGCGCGCGGTGGAAAGGACATCCGCTTCAACCAGCCCGCCACGACGGCGGGCGTCGGTGAATGGCTTCGCGCGCAGCTTCACATCGTGGCGGCGGGGTTCCGCATGCCCTACGAGCTGCTGACCGGCGATCTCAGTCAGGTCAATTATTCATCGATCCGGGCGGGGCTGGTCGAGTTTCGCAGGTTGATCGACGCCGTCCAATGGCAGACCGTCATCCCGGTCCTCTGCCAGCCCATGTGGGTCTGGTTCTGTCAGGCCGCGTGGGCAGCCGGCAAGTTGCCTCGGCCGGACATCGCGGTCGAATGGTCGCCGCCGCGTTTCGAAGCCGTGGACCCGCTGAAGGACGCGATGGCCGATCTTCTGGCGTTGCGTTCGGGCACCATGTCGCTCGCGCAGGCCATCGCCCGCCAGGGCCACAACCCCGACGCCGTGCTCACCGAGATCGCCGCGATGAACGCCAAGATCGACGCCCTCGGGCTCATCTTCGACAGCGATCCGCGGCGCGTGACGAAGACCGGCGTGATGCAGGCGGCAACCGACCCGTCACTCGGCTGATCTCAAGGACCACTCTCATGAACCGACATATCGACCTGCCACCGCTGACGCGGGTGGCGGACCTGTTGCCTGCGTCGATCGACGCGGCCGAGCGCACCATCGAGGTGGTCTGGTCCACGGGCGCCCGCGTGCGCCGGAATCCCTTCTTCGGCGATCCGTTCGACGAGGAACTGGCGATGGATCCGCGCGCCGTCCGTCTCGATCGCCTGAACGCGGGCGCGCCACTCCTGAAGGTGCACGACGCCTCCGTGCTCGACAGCATCATCGGTTCGGTCGTGCCGGGCAGCGCCCGCATCGAGAATGGACGCGGCATCGCCCGTGTCCGCTTCTCCGACCGGGTGGAAGTCGAGCCGCTCTGGAAGGACGTCGAGGCCGGGCACATCCGTGCGGTCTCGATCGGCTACCAGGTCCATCGCTTCGAAGTGACCCGGCAGGCAGGCGCGCCCGAGCTGTGGCGCGCGGTCGATTGGACGCCCTTCGAGATTTCCGCGGTGCCCATTGGTGCTGATCCGGCAGCGGGCTTCCGCGCCGACGAACCCCTTAACCCCTGCGTCGTCCACCGTGCCGACGTTTCCATCGAGGAGAAAACAGCCATGGACGACACGCCCGAAACCCTTGAGCAGAGCGCCAATACCGAACCTCGTCCCAAGGCATCCGACACTCCGGCGCACCGTCCCGAACCGCAGCTCGATCCCGACGCGATCGCAGCCCGTGCGCGCGATGCCGAACGCTCCCGCGTCTCCGCGATCTTCGATCTGCAGGCCCGTCTTGGCCTCAAACGTGCCCAAGCGGATGACCTCGTGAAGCGTGGTGTCGCGATCGACGATGCCCGCCGCGAGATCCTCGACACGCTTGCTTCGACAGCGGACGAAGCGCGGGTGTTCGCGCAGGCGGCAAGCCCGATGGGCGGGCGCGACGAGCGCGTCACGCGGCGCGAAGCTGTCGCAGGCGCGTTGCTGCACCGTCACTCGCCAACGCTGTTTCCGCTTGCTGAACCTGCGCGGGATTATCGCGGACTGACCCTGATCGAGCTTGCCCGCGAGTTCCTGGCATCCGCAGGCGTCAATGTGCGCGGGCTTTCCCGCGACGAGATCGCCACACGCGCCCTTCACTCCACCTCGGACTTTCCCGAGGTTCTTGCCGCCGTGACGGGCAAGACGCTGCGGCAGGCCTATGATGCCTATCCACGCACCTATGTTCCCTTCTGCCGGCAGGTGCTCGCGACCGACTTCAAGGCGATGCACCGTGTTCAGCTCGGAGAAGCGCCGCAGCTCGTGAAGGTGAACGAGGGCGGCGAGTTCAAGCGCGGCACCCTGGCCGAAGGGCGCGAGAGCTACCGGGTCGAGACCTATGGGCGCGTCGTCGCGGTCACGCGGCAGGTCCTCATCAACGACGATCTCGACGCTTTCACCCGCATTCCGGCGATGTATGGCACGGCGATCGCCACGCTGGAGAGCGACGTGGTCTGGGGCATCATCCTGGCCAACGCCGCCATGAGCGACTCCATTGCGCTGTTCCACCAGACCCACGGCAATCTGGCGAACCCGGCCACCGCTCTGAGCGTCACCGCGATCGGTGCCGCGCGCGCGGCCATGGCCCGGCAGACCGGGCTTGACAAGAAGACGATCCTCAATGTCCGGCCCGCCTACCTCATCGTGCCGGCATCGCTCGAACTCGCGGCCGAGCAGCTGATGGCGCAGAACCTTGTGCCTGCCCAGACCGGCAGCGTGGTCCCGTCCTCGATCCGCACCCTGACGCCGATCTCCGAGCCTCGTCTCGATGCCGCGAGCCTTAACGCCTGGTACCTCGCCGCGAACCCCGCCCAGATCGACACCATCGAATATGCCTATCTCGAAGGCCAGCAAGGCGCCTATATCGAGACGCGCAACGGCTTTGACGTCGATGGCGTCGAGATCAAGTGCCGCCTCGACTTCGGCGCGAAGGCGATCGACTGGCGCGGGCTCTACCGCAATCCCGGCGCGTGATCGCGACCGAAACTCACCCTAAAACCTGACACATTCGGAGAATTCCCATGCGTGGCTACATCCAGCCCGGCAACACCATCACGCTTCCCGCCCCCTATGCCGTGGCCTCCGGCGACGGACTGCTGGTCGGCGCAATCTTCGGCATCGCGACCGGATCGGCTGCCATCAACGCCGAGGTCGAAACCCTCACCGAGGGCGTGGTCGAACTGCGCAAGGCACCCTCCCAGGCATGGGCTGTCGGCGTGCGGGTCTACTGGGACAATACCGCTCGCCTCGCAACGACCGTGGTCGCATCGAACACCCTGATCGGCGCGGCGACCGAGCCGGTGGCAGGCGGGGCCAACGACACGATGGGCCGTGTTCGGCTGAACGGCAGCTTCTGACGTGAACGTGTTCGCCGCAGCCACCGACGTCCTGTTCGCCGACCCGAACCTTGGCGAGACCGCGCTCTGGCAAGCAGACGGCGTCGGCCCGTGTGTCCCCGTTCGCGTCATCCGCCGCCGCCCGGACGCCGTGGTCGAGTTCGGAGCGTCCCGCGCCTTGATGGCGACCGTTCTACTCGACTTGCGCAGGGCAGAAGTCTCGGTAATCGACGAGGGCGATCTCTTCGTGATCGGCGCGGAGACCTTCAAAATCATCGGGATGCCCGCATCCGATCCCATGGGGCTCGTCCTCACCTGCGAGGCCGTCAAGGTCTGATACCATGCGCTTCAGCATCGAACGTCCCGACATGCGCAAGGTGCTGGCGGGCACGCAGCTGGGCATCGAGCGCGCGGTTACGTCGGGGATGCGCGATGCCGCCGACGGCCTTAAGCAGGATTTGCGCGATGACGTTGTCGTCTCCGGACTTGGCGAACGCCTCGCGCGGACATGGCGGGGCAAGATCTTCCCCGAGGTCGGCGAGAGTGTGGAGGCCGCAGCCTTCGTCTGGTCGAAGGCCCCGAAGCTCATCGACGCTTTCGATCGTGGCGTCACCATTCGCTCGGCGCGGGGGTTCTGGCTGGCGATCCCGACACCAGCCGCTGGTGCTCGTGGGCGCGGGCCGAACGGGCGTGCGTCACGCATCACGCCCGGCGGCTGGGAGCGGCGCACCGGCATGCGGCTGCGCTTCGTCTACCGCAAGCGTGGTCCTTCGTTGCTGGTCGCCGATACAGCCCGCCTCAACACGCGAGGATTGGCGGCAGCGAACAGGCGCAAGACCGGTCATTCAACGGTGATCGTGTTCCTGCTCGTGCCCCAGGTCATGTTGCGCAAGCGACTCAACATCGATGCGATCGCGAAGCGGCAAGCCGCGCGCGTGCCAACCCTGATCGCGCGACACTGGCCTCGATCCTGAAGGCTCGTCCTCATGCCCTCGAAACGCGAAACCGTCCTTGGCGCGGTGAAGTCGCTTGTCGCCGCAGCGCTCCCGGGCGCGGAGGTGAAGCGCAATCTCGCCAAGCCGGAGCGCATTCCCCCGGGAGGGCTGGTCGTGATCCGCGATGGCGATCCGGGAGAGCCCGACGTCACGCTCTCGCCGGTGTCCTATCTCTACACCCATCGCATTCCCGTCGAGATCGCCGCCTTCGAAAGCGCCACGCTCACGCGTGAGCAGGTGGTCGATGAGATGCTTGCCGCCATCGGCGCGGCGATCATCGCCAATCGCAGGCTCGGCGGGCTTGTCGACTGGATCGAGGCGGAAGCCCCGACCTCCGAGGACATCGAGACCACGGGCAGTCAGGCAGGCCGCTTCGCCGATTTCGTGATCGTCGCGACTTACGCCACCGCCGATCCGCTCAACTGAATGACGATCCTTCGACTGCGCTCGGACCTTTGGAACTGATCGACGGTCCAGCCCCGTTCAGGCCCCGACACCACACCACATGGAGAACGACCCATGCCTCGCGCACGCGGCGTGAACGCGGCTCTCGCCGCCGTGTTCGAAAGCACCTACGGCACCCCGCCCGGCACCGGCTTTCGCCGCATGCCGTTCGCCTCCGTCAACATCGGCGAGGAACAGGGCCTGATTGCCAGCGAGCTTCTCGGCTTTGGCCGCGAGCCATTGGCGCCGGTCTATGACGTGATCACCAACATGGGCGATCTCGTCGTTCCCGTGGATACCCGCAACATCGGCGTCTGGCTGCGCGGCCTGATGGGCGCGCCGACGACCGTCGCGGCGAATGCCGCCACCGCCACGATCACGCTGACCGCGAACCTTCTGGTCAACGACACCGTGACGGTCGATGGCACGGTCTATACCGCCGTCGCCTCCGGCGCGACGGGTCAGCAGTTCAACCTCGGCGGCACGGCGGCGCTCACCGCCACAGCGCTCTCCGCGATCATCAATCCGAGTGCGAACGTCGCCGCCGCGGCGGTTGGCGCGGTCGTCAACCTGACCGCCAAGGCGCTGGGACCGGGCGGCAATGCGCGGACGCTGGCGACGAACGCGCCGACGCGCGCTAGCCTGTCGGGCGCGACGCTGTCGGGCGGGGCCAACAGCCACACCTGGTTCTCGGGCGCGCAGGCTCTCCCCTCGATGTCGATCGAGGTCCAGCTTCCCGACGTGCCCTTCTTCGGCATGAATTACGGCGCGCATCAACAGCTTCCAGGTTCAGGCGCAGCGATCCGGGCTGCTCACCGCATCGCTCAACATCATGGCGCAGGGCGAGACCATCGCCGCCACGGCGCAGTCCGGCACGCTGTCGGAGTTCGTGCTCGAACGCTTCGGCCAGTTCCAGGGCGAGGTCCGCCGCAACAACGTGGCGCTCGGCAACGTCATCTCGGCGGAACTCACCTATTCGAACAACCTCGAAGCGGTCGAGGTGATCCGCAGCGACGGGCGCATCGCCGATGCCGATCCCGGGATCATCGCGCTCACCGGCAACATCACCACCCGCTTCGAGGACCGCGTCCTTCTCGATCAGGCCACCAACCGCCTGCCATGCGAGCTTCAGTTCCGCTGGGCGGCTGGCGCGGCTGCTTCGCTGGTCTGGACCGCGCACCGGGTCTTCCTGCCGCGCGGCGACCGTCAGATCCAGGGACCGGGCGGCGTGCAGGCCCCGTTCGCATTCCAGGCCGCGATCGATCCGGTGCTGAACCGCGCCGCGACCTGCGTGCTCACCAACGACGTCGCGTCCTACTGATCCGCTTCACCAGGAGGCTCCCTTGCTCAAGCTCTCGACACCGTCCCGCGATCCGTTCTGGCTCGACATCCTGCCGGGCGTGCGCATCCAGTTCCGGCCGATCTCCGTCGCCGACATGCTGGTCGCCCGCGCCGCCGCCGCCGAGTCTCTCGGCACGAAGGTCGAGAGCGACCAGCCGCTCGACCGGAGCACCACGGTCGCAGCCGGCGCGGCCTTCACGCGCTCGCTCGCGCTGAGCGGCATCGTGGCGTGGGAGGGCATCGGCGATGCCGGCGGCAAGCCGATCGATCCGAACCCGGTCGCCATCAATCAGCTGCTTGAAGTCTGGCCCGCCTTCGACGCCATCGATCGGCTATATGTCGGCCCGGCCCTCACGAGGCTCGACGAAAAAAACGTCTGATCGCCCTCGCGCGTTGGCACTTCGAGGGCGGCGAGGGCTACTGCGCCGCCTGTCCATCGCGGTGCGGGGCTTGCGCCTATATCGAACACGCGCCCCTCACCAGCGAGGGGCTGCTGGCATGGGAGGTCATCCGCCGCTGCGTTGGACAGGTTCGCGCCGTGATGGGCGGCGTCTACGCCATCGACTTCGGCGCGGTCCTGATGCTCGCCCACGCCATGGGCGCGCTGAACCCGCTTCTCGTCGATGTCCTCCCAGAGATCGAACCCATCGTCGTCAACGCCTATCGCCGGAACGCTGATGCATCATGAGCGCCACGAATGTCTCGATCCGCCTCGGCGTCGAAGGCAAGGCGGAGGTCAAGCGTGCCTTCGAGGAAGTCGGCCAGGCGGGCGGCCAAGCCTTCGGGCAGGTCGATCGGGCGCTTGAGAAGACGGGAGCCGCGACGGATCGCGAAATCGCCCGGTTCAAGCACCTGGCGGAAGCCGCCCGCATGGCGGCGCAGGCCGATGCCGCGCAGGGGTGGTTCAATCAGGTTTTGGGCGTCGACCGACAGTCGGCGAGTTCGGCACGCGCCTCTGCCGAAGTCTTCGAACAGGCCGCGAGGGACGCCGAGCGGTACGAGGCCCGCGCCCGGGCACTTCGGGCGGCGATTGATCCCCTCGACGCCGCTCAGGCCCGGCTCAATCAGGAACTTTCCGAATACGCGGCCCTTGCCGGGCGCGGTGCCATCACGTCTGCCGAACATGCGGTAGCACAAGGGCTGGCGCGGCAACGCTATGACCAGACGGCGCAAGCGATCCGCGGCATGGGCGGGGCAAGCCGCCTGACCCGCAACCAGCTCCTTACGCTGCAATATACTTTCAACGACGTGGTGGCGTCGCTCTCGACCGGCATGTCGCCGATGACCATCCTGCTGCAACAGGGCGGACAAGTGACGCAGGCCTTCGGGGGCCTGCGCGGTACCATCGCGGCGCTGGGTTCAGGCCTGGGCGTCGCCGGCGCCGCAGTGGCGGGTGTTGCCGCCGCGGTGGCGGGTCTCACTGCCGCCTGGGTGGCGAACGATGCGTCGACCCGCGCGGTTGCCGTGGCCCTTGCCGGCGTGGGCCGGGCTTCGGGCGCAACCACCGCCCAGCTTGAACAGGTGGCGCTCAACGCTGCCGCGGCCGGCGGGGTCTCGGTCACCGCCGCCCGCGAGATGGAAGTGGCGCTGCTGCGCGCCGGGCGGATCGGGGCGGGCGAAATCGGACGGGCAATTTCTGTTGCTCGCGATTTTGCGGTCACCCTCGGGGCTGATGCGAAGGCGGGGGCCGAACAGCTGGCGGCGGCCCTTGCAGACCCTGTGCGCGGCGCTGATCAACTCAACACGAAGCTGGGCTTCCTCGACGACCGCACCCGGCAACTGATCCGCACGCTGGTTGAACAGAACGACAAGACCGAAGCGCAGAAGGTGCTTCTCGACGCTCTCGTGCCCGCGCTTGCCGATGCGGAAGAAGCCACCAACGCCTTCGGGCGCGCCTGGGCCTATGTGGCGCGGCAGGCGTCCAACGCCTTCGACGCCATTGGCAAAGCCGTCGACCGCGCCGTCGATGGCCGTAGCTCGCAGGAAGAACTCGATCTTCTGCGCTGGCAACGCCAGCAACTGCTGGATAATGCGAGAGACGGCGATATGCCGCTCATGCTGCCGCAGGTGGAAGAGCGCATCCGCCTGTTGCAGAATGAACTCGACCGGCAACAGCGCAAGGCCCAGCTGGTGGCGCAAGATATTGCGGCCAACGAGCTTTCGATCCGGGCTGGCGAAATGGCGCGCGATATCGCGCCCGGCTTCCGCGAACTCGAACGGCTCAAGGCGCAACAAGCCGCCCTGAAATCAGCACTCGATGATCCGCTGGCCCGCGGCAAGCTGGCCGATCTGGCGATGATCGAAGACGCCTATCGGCGCATCACGCAACGGATCGAAACCTATCGGCCACCAGTTGAAGCGGCGGCGAAGGCCGAAGATGCCCAGGCAAGGGCCTTGCGCGGCACCGCGTCCGCACTTGATAGGAAGGCCGCCGCCACCGCCGAAGCGGCACGGCGCCTGCGCGAAGGCCACGGCAACGAAATTGACCTCCTCACCCGCAGGCTAGCACTTCAGGGTGCGGATGCCGCGCAGCGCGATCAGCTGCTCGCGGGGCTCCGGGCCGAGCAGGATCTGCGGCGGCGGGGCATTGACCTTGCGGGCGAGGAAGGGCGCGCGATCGTCGAAAACGCGGGCCGCATCGAGCGCCTGACGCAGCAACTTCAGGCGCAGGACGCGGCCTATCGCGCCATCGAAACGGCGGTGGGCTCAGCGCTCGATCGCTTTGGCGAGGTTCTTTCCCAGGGCAAGCTCGATTGGAAGTCCTGGGCCGATGCCGGCCGCTCGGCCTTGCAGGACCTTACCCGCGAAATGGTCAAGCTGGCGCTTCTCAATCCCCTGAAGAATCTGCTGTTCGGATCGAGCCTGCCGACCTTCAGCCAGGGCATGAACCTGTTCTCGCGCCTCTTCCATGATGGCGGGCTGGTGGGGGCGGGCGGTGTGGGCCGCGTTGTGCCGGCGTCGCTGTTTCTGGGCGCGCCGCGCTTTCATGATGGGGCCTTCCTCAAACCCGATGAAGTTCCCGCAATTCTGCAAAGGGGCGAACGCGTGCTGAACCGGAATGAAGCGCGCGCCTATGAACGCGGACCCTCACGCCGCGGGCAAGGTGCTGTGGTGAACGTGACAATCCAGACGCCGAACCCGGCAGCCTTCGATGCCAGCCGCACCCAGCTTGCGGCGGGCCTCGCGCGCGCGGTTCGGTCCGGCATGCGAGGTATGTAATGCCACAGCCGTTTCTCGATATCGCCTTCCCCGGTTCGGTCGGGCGCGGGGCTACCGGTGGTCCGGGATTCTCGACCCAGATCGTCACGCTGGCCTCGGGCGCCGAGCAACGCAATATCAACTGGTCGCAAGGCCGGGGCCGCTGGAACATCTCGACCGGAATCCGCAGCCGCGCCGATATGGCTGCGGTCATCGCGCATTTCCATGTCGTCAAGGGCCGCGCCTATTCCTTCCGCTTCAAGGATTGGAACGATTACGATGCCGCCGATCAAGCAATGGTGCAGATCGCGCCCACCGTCTGGCAGATCGTCAAACGCTACAGCCGCGCGGGCTATGAGCACGTCCGCACCATCACCAAGCCGGTTGCCGGATCGGTGACGGTCAAGATTGCGGGCAATGCCGTGACACCCGCCGCGATCGATACGCTGACGGGTCGGATCACCTTTGCCTCCGCGCCGGGGTCTGCGCCGGCCGCCTCGGCCCAGTTCGACGTCCCCGTCCGCTTCGATACCGACAGCCTGCCAGTTCAAGCGAACGCCTGGGACTTGCAGATCGTCAACAACATCGATCTCGTGGAAGTCCTCGAATGAAGACGCTGCCTTCCTCACTTACCGCGCACCTCGCGGGCGGGTTCACCACGTTGTGCCGCTGCTGGCGGGTCGACCGCCGCGATGGCGTGGTGATGGGCTTTACCGACTTCGACCGCGATCTCGCCTTCGATGGCGTGACCTATCGGGCGGCCTCGGGCTTCACGGCAAGCGCCATCGAGGGCCAGCTGGGCTTGGCCGTCTCCAACCTCGATGTGCAGGGCGCACTCTCCGCCGATGCGCTCACCGAGGAGGATCTCCATGCCGGGCGCTATGACGATGCGGCGGTCACCATCTATCTCGTCAACTGGTCGGACGTGGCGCAACGGGCGATCCTTCGTGCGGGCCATCTGGGCCAAGTCTCGCGTGGCAAGCTCGCGTTCTCCGCCGAACTCCGTGGCCTGGCGGCGAGGCTCGATCAACCGGCGGGCCGCGTGTTCCAGCGCTCCTGCGCCTGGGATCTGGGCGATGCCCGTTGCGGCGTCGATCTCAACGCGCCGGGTCGCAGAGCTTTGGGCGCTGTCTCGCAAGTGATCGATGCTTTCGAATTCACCGCCTCGGGGCTTGGCGGGCTTGCGGCGGGCGCGCTCAACCGGGGGCGGTTGGTATGGACCTCGGGCGGCAACGCGGGGCTGGCTGTCGAAATCAAGGCGCATGCCGCAAGCGGCGGATTGGCGCGCATTGCGCTTGTCCTGCCGATGGGCGCGCCGGTGGCGGCAGGCGATGGCTTCGCCGCGACGGTCGGCTGCGACTGCAGCTTTTCGACCTGCCGGGACAGCTTCGGCAACACGCTCAACTTCGGGGGCTTTCCGCATATGCCGGGCACCGACTTTGCGATCTCCTACCCGAACCAGGGGGCCGGCAATGACGGCGGCAGAATCGAATGAGCCTCCGTGACGCGGTAATCGCCGAGGCGCGTGCGTGGATCGGCACGCCCTATCATCATCAGGCAGCCGTCAAGGGGGTGGGCTGCGATTGCCTGGGCCTCGCGCGCGGCGTCTGGCGCGCCGTCTATGGGTTCGATCCCGAACAGCCGCCCGCCTATTCGCGGGATTGGGCCGAAACGCTCCGCCGCGAGACGCTGGCCGAGGCCGCAAGCCGCCATATGATCCCGGTGGCGCTTGATGCGATTGCGCCCGGTGATCTTCTGCTGTTCGCAATCAACGCCGATGCGCCGGCCAAGCATTGCGGGATTCTGGTGGCACCGGATCGTATAGTGCACGCCGTTGAATCCCATCCCGTTGCCGAGGTCTCGCTGGTGCCGTGGTGGCGCGGCCGCCTCCGCTTCGCGTTCCACTTTCCGGAGATGTGACCGGTGGCCGTTAGGCCCGCGCGGTCTCTACAAGCCACGCGGCGATGTCGTCAATTGATCGGAACAGTATCGAGGAATCGGAGGTTGCCGGCATAAAGCCGCAAGACCTCCAGAACGCCTCAGCCTCGCGATCGATCGCGCGGACGATCACCGCCCGCCCGCCGATCGCCTCTGATGCGGCAACGCAACGCTCAAGCGCGTGACGGAGAAGCGCGCTGCCGATGCCTTTGCCTCCATATGCCTTATCGACGGCAAGCTGACCGAACAGGATGCACGGCACAGGATCGGGTGGCCGTCCAGTCCGGACCTTCCGGGACAGGATCGATGGCGGAACCGCTGTTGGGGCAAGGCCATAGAAACCGATCACCCGGGTGTCCTCCCGGACGATCATGACGCGTGTGAAGCCCTTCGCCTGATTGGCAAGGGCGTAGGTTCTGAGCCAATCGTTCAGGGCCGATTTGCCGCAATCGAAAGCCGATAGATTGTGACCGGCGTTGAGCGGCTCGGGCGGCGATATCATCCTTTCGGCTTCCTCGCCCATGGCGCCTTGCGCGCAAGCCGCTGCCGCATCTTGGCCGGCAAGGGGGCCACAGGCGCGTCGATTGCGGCGGCAAACCTTTTGAAGGCCCCGGGCTCAAGCCGCACAACCGTCTCGTTCAGAATGGCGATCTGGGCATCGTGGATCGCCGCCTTACGCATGAACTCCGTCCGGGAAAGCCCAGTCAACTCCGCACCCCGGTCGATGATACCGAGGTCATCGTCCCGGAACCGCATCGATACCGCCACGTCACGCTTTCGGATTGGATCAACCATGTCATGCCTCCCTGTATCGCGTTCCTATATATACATCTCCTGCCGGGAAATCTAGGCTCATGGCCGTCCTTCTTCTCACCGCCGCCGCTTCCGCGCTCACGGCGGGGGCTTCGTCCATTGTCCAGATCGCGGCGGCCGCCGCCGCAACTGCGATCGGCGGCTATATCGACAGCCGTCTGTTCGGACCGGCGGGCGACGACATAAAACAGGAAGGCCCGCGCCTTGATAGTCTGCAAGTCCAGGCCTCAACTGAAGGAGCGCCAATCCCCGAGATGGCGGGGCGGGTGCGGATCGCGGGCCAGATCATCTGGGCCACGCGCTTCAAGGAAGTCGTCAGCACCAAGACCACGGGCGGCAAAGGCGGGCGTGGCGGTGGCGGCTCGGTCAAGACCAAGACCTATTCCTATTTCGCGAACTTCGCGGTGGGGCTTTGCGAAGGCCCCATCGACCGGATCGGGAGAGTCTGGGCCGATGGCAAGCCCCTGTCGCTCGCCGGCATCACCATGCGGGTCTATCCTGGTTCTTCCTCGCAAATGCCCGATCCGCTGATCGAAGGGGTCGAAGGGGCGGGCAAGACACCGGCCTATCGCGGCCTCGCCTATGTGGTGTTCGATGATCTTCCGCTTGAGAAATTCGGCAACCGCCTGCCGCAACTCAATTTCGAGATATTCCGGCGGGTGATCCCCGATGCCGCTGGCGGGCTTGAAGATATGGTCCGCGCCATCACCGTGATCCCCGGTGCTGGCGAACGGGTCTTTGATACGAAGATTCAGACGCGTAACGCCGGGGGCGGCTCCTTTCCCCCTGAGAACGACAGCGCCGGGCGCGCCATGGCCGACTGGCGGGTCTCGCTCGACGATCTCAGGACAACGCTTCCGAATGTCGAACGGGTGTTTCTGGTGGCGGGCTGGTTCGGCGACGATCTGCGCTGCGGTTCCTGCACCATCCGGCCCAAGGTTGAGGTGGCCAACAAGACCACCTCGCCCGATGCCTGGCGCGTGCATGGTCTCTCTCGTTCGGGTGCGCTGGTGATGTCGCTTCATGACGGCAAGCCCGCCTATGGCGGCACGCCTTCCGACGATTCGGTCGTCCGCGCCATTCGTGATCTCCGGGCGCGCGGCTACAAGGTGGTGTTCTATCCCTTTCTGTTCGTGGACGTGCCCGCAGGCAACGTGCTGCCGAACCCCTATGGCGGCACGGGTCAGCCCGCTTATCCCTGGCGTGGCCGGATCTCCTGCCATCCCGCGGCGGGCCAGCCGGGCACGGTGGACAAGACCGCCGCGGCGGGGTCCCAGCTTTCTGCATTCCTCGGCTCCTGCTTGGCCAGCCAGATCTCTGTGTCTGTGAGCTCCGGCGGAAGCGTCTCAACGTCTTATTCCGGTCCGGCGGAATGGGGCCTGCGCCGCTTCATCCTGCACTATGCCAGGCTCTGCGCTGCGGTAAACGCAAGTGATCCCGGTACGGTCGAAGCTTTCCTGATCGGTTCGGAATTCCGCGCTCTCTGCGCGGTGCGCGATGGGCCGGCAAGTTTTCCTGCCGTCGCCCGGCTCAAGGCGCTGGCCGCCGATGTGAGGAGCGTACTGGGCGGCAGCGTCAAGATCGGCTACGCCGCCGATTGGTCGGACTACAATGCCTATAGCCCCGCGGACGGCTCGAACGATCTGTTCTTCCATCTCGATCCGCTGTGGGCCGATCCCAACATCGATTTTGTGGGGATTGACTGGTATGCGCCGCTCGCCGATTGGCGTGACGGATCAAGCCATCTCGACGGCCAAGCCGGTTTCTCGTCGATCTATGACCGGGCCTATTTGCAAGCCAATATCGAGGGAGGTGAGTTCTTCGAGTGGTTCTATGCCAGCGAAAGCGCGCGCAACGCCCAGCTCCGCACACCCATTGCCGATGGCGCGCATGGCAAGCCTTGGGTGTTCCGCACCAAAGATCTGCGGAGCTGGTGGCTCAACTCTCATTACAACCGCATGGGAGGGGTTGAAGCCGCAGCACCCACCCCCTGGGTTCCGCAGTCGAAGCCCATATGGTTCTGTGAGCTCGGCGTCCCCTCGGTCGACAAGGGCGCAAACCAACCCAATGTCTTCTACGATCCGAAATCCTCCGAAAGCGTCCTGCCTTGCTTCTCGAAGGGCACGCGCGACGATCTCATCCAGCGCGAGGCGCTCAAGGCGGTGCTCTCCTATTGGGCGCCTTCGGGGTCCCGAAACCCGGTTTCTGCCGTCTATGGCGGCCGCATGATTGAAACCATCGGCGTCTGGACCTGGGATGCGCGGCCCTATCCCGCCTGGCCCGGCCGGACCGATCTGTGGTCGGATGGCGATCTCTATCCGCTGGGCCATTGGCTGAACGGCAAAATCGGGCTCGCCGATCTCGCGGCGCTGGTCGCCGAACGCTGCCGCCGGGTGGGCCTAACGGCCTATGATGTTTCCGCACTTTATGGCGTCGTGACGGGCTATCTGCGCGATCGGCCGATGAGCCCGCGTGCCGAAATCGAAATGCTCGCCGCCGGCTTCTCTTTCGATGCTGTCGAAAGCGATGGCCTGATCCGCTTCGTTCCGCGCGGGCGGCCGCCTGTGCTGAGCCTGATAGCCGGGGATCTCGCCGTGCCGCAAGGCGGCGACGAGCTTACGCTCACGCGCGGCCAGGAAACCGAACTTCCGCAGGAGATCGGCCTTGGTTTTGCCGATGGCCTCGATGAATACCGGCCCGGCGCTGTCGCCGCCCGGCGGCTTGCGGGCTATTCCGAAAGGAAGAGCGATCTCCACCTGGCGCTGGTGATGGATCAGGTGCAGGCCCAAACCACCGCCGATCGTGCTTTGGCCGAAGCATGGATCGAACGCGAGACCGCGCGCTTCTCGCTGCCGCCCTCGCGCATCGCGCTTGATCCCGGCGATGTCATCGATCTCGTCGTCAATGGGCGGCCACGCGCCTTCCGCCTGCAACGGATCACCGATAGCGGGCTTCGGGCCGCCGAGGCGGTGCGGGCCGAGGCCGCGATCTATGGCCCGGCGCTCAACGGGATTGCGCCGCCGCGCGTCCCGGTGCCGCCGGTCTTCGGCGCGGCCCTGCTGCGCCTGATGGATCTGCCGCTGCTGCGCGAAACCGATAATGGCGTCGCCCCCTATGCCGCGGCCTCCGCTTCGCCCTGGGGCGGGGTGGCGGTGATGGACAGCGCCACCGGCTCCGATTTCGCAACCGATACGCTTCTCGATGTGCAGGCAACGCTTGGCGAAACGCTGGGCGCGCTCGCTGCCGGCCCTTCCGAATATTGGGATGAAGGTGCGGTGCTTGAGGTGAAGCTTTATTCCGGCGAACTCGCTTCCGCGACGCCCGAGACGATTCTCAGCGGGACGGCCAACAGCCTTGCGCTGGGCACCCCGGACGGCGACTGGGAAATCGTGCAATTCGCCAATGCGGTGCTGACCGGCCCTCTGACCTACCGGCTTTCGATGCTGCTGCGCGGGCGGCTTGGCACCGAACACGCCATCCGGACGCCTCTGCCCGCCGGCGCGCCGGTCGTCGTGCTCGACGACGCTGTCGTTCCGCTCAGCGGCAGCATCGCCGAACGCCTCGCCTCGCGCTTTTATCGCTGGGGTCCGCCCGGCCTCGATCTTGCCGATCCGGCCTGGCAGCAGACGGTGTTCGCCACCAAAGCCGCCGGGCTGATGCCATGGTCACCGGTGCTGATCGCGGGCGCGCGCAATGCGGGCGGCGATCTTTCCATCACTTGGGTTCGGCGCACCCGCTTCGGCGGCGCCTGGACCGACGGCGCCGATGTGCCGCTCAATAAAGAAAGCGAACGCTATGAGGTCGATATCCTCGACGGCGCAGTTGTTGTGCGCATGATTGCCGTGACCGCGCCTGCCGCGAACTACACCGCCGCCCAGCAGATCGCCGACTTCGGATCGGCGCAAGTCACGGTTTCGGTGCGCATCTATCAGCTCTCCGCCTCGGTGGGCCGCGGCTGGCCGGGTGCGGCGATCATCTGAAGGATATCAAAATATGCCAACGCCGAATCTCGGCCTGTCCACGCTCGCGCAGGGTCAGGCGCAAAAGGAGATCACCCATAACGAGGCGCTGTTGCGGCTTGACGCGCTGGTTCAGGCGAGCGTCCGCAGCCGGGTTCTCGCCACGCCACCGCCAGGCCCGGCCAATGGCGAACGCTGGATCGTTCCGCCGGGCGCCAGCGGCGCATGGGCGGGGCAAGCCGACCGGATCGCCCTTTGGCGGGAAAACGCCTGGGCCTTCTTTGTGCCCGTCGTCGGTTGGCGTGTCCATGTCGAGGACGAGCGCCTCACCGTCGCCTGGACCGATAACGCCTGGCGCGACCGGATCATCGGCACCGCGAACGGCGGCGCGATCCGCCTCGTCGCAATCGAACAGGAACTGACGCTCACCGGTGCCTTCGTCGATGCCACCACCGCCGTGATCGCCGACCGCATGATCGTTCTGGCGGTCGCCTCGCGCACCACGCAAACCGTCACCGGCGCTGCCTCCTATTCGGTGGGTGTCGCCGCGAATGCTGGCCAGTTCGGCGGCTCGCTGGGAATTGCCGCTGGCTCCTCGAACGTCGGCGTGATCGGCCCCACGGCCTTCTATGCCAACACGCCCGTCCGCGTGACCGCCAATGGCGGCAGCTTCACCGGCGGCAGAGTCCGCGTCGTCCTCTACGCGCTCGCCCTCGCCGCCCCTTCGTCGTGAAACATGGAGAATGCCCCCTAATGTCCGCCGCGCCGGTTTCGATTGGCGCCGATGCGATCACGCTTACGTGGGTCGTTGCCGGCAGCCTGGTCCTCGAACTTCTGATTCTGATTGTCTTCCTCGTCCGCGTGACGTGGTGGCTTTCGCAACGCTTCACGCTGATCGATGCAACCCTCGCCGCCCATGCAAAGGATATACTGGCGATCAAGGCGGACGTCTCGAACGATATCGCCGGCCGCAAGGTGGTCGCGGACGCTCGGACCGACATTGCCCATATCAAGGCGACGATGGTCGAGTTCCGCGAACGCATCGACCGCCTGGAAAACAACGAGGACGGGCGAAGACACACCTGATCGGCCGCGCTCATCCCTCAAACCCAATCAAGCCCGCCTTCCGGCGGGCTTTGCCGTTTCCGGAGCCCTATATGTTGCCCGCCCAATACCGCTGGCTCGAAAGCGAGCCCGGCCCGCGCATGATTTGCGTTGCGCTGAAGGAATTCGGCACCCTCGAAGCGCCGGGTGTCTCCGACAATCCCAAGATCGTCGGCTGGCAGGCTGAGCTCGAAGCGGCCGGTCTCGGCCGCTCCTATGCTGGCCTCTATCGCCACGACGCAATTCCGTGGTGCGGGCTGTTCATGGCCATCATCGCCCACCGCGCCAACATCGAGCGCTGGCCTGAGCGCAATCCACCCCGCCTCTATCTCTCGGCGCTCGAATGGGCGTCCTTTGGAACGCCGGTTCCCACGGGCGCCGCGGCGCTGGGCGACGTGCTCGTCTTCAAGCGCAAGGGCGGCGGGCATGTGGGCCTTTATGTGGGCCACGACGCCTCGGCCTTCCATGTTCTCGGCGGCAATCAGGCCGATCGTGTCTCTATCGCTCGGCTTTCCAAACGGCGCCTCGTGGCCATCCGCCGCCCGGCCTATCGCGCTCAACCGGCGAATGTCCGGCCGATCCTCCTCTCCGCGAGCGGAAGCCTCTCCGTCAACGAGGCCTGATCCATCAACCCAAGGAGTTATCCATGAACGCCGTCCTCAAATTCGGTGCGGGCTATCGCACCTATATCATCGCCGCCGTGCTGGTGCTCGTCGTGATTGTCGAAAAGGGCCTGGGCATCGACGTGCCGGGCGTGGAAGTCGGCCCCGACTGGCTCACGCACCTCCTCGCCGCCCTCGGCCTCGGCACGCTTCGCGCTGGAATCGCGGCGGCGAACAAGTGAGCGCCTGGATCACACTGGTCCTCATCGCCGCGGTGGTCCTCACCACCGCGGTGATCTTCCGCGCCGGCCGCAACGCGGGGGCCGCCGCCGAGGCGGCAAAAGCCCGCGAGGCCGAACTCAAATCTCAAACGGAAGTCTCCGATGCCCAAACCCGGATGCTCGAGGCCGGCGCTGCCGCTCCTTCTGATCGCGACACTCTCACTCGCCGCCTGCGCGACGGCACCTGGACGGTTCTAGAAACCTCGCCAGACGGCATGGATTTTGATTCATTGCGTCCTGTGATTGTTGATTGGAGGGCGCGATGCGGGGACAGGCTGGATTTTTCGATATTGATGAGCGGCTGAAGCGGCTCAGCGACCTGGGCGACCAGCTCGAGGCTTTCGCCGGCGCGGTCGATTTCGAGGTTTTCCGCGCCGATCTGGTGAAGGCGCTGTCCTATTCAGATGGCTCACAAGGCGGCCGTCCTCCTTTCGATCCGGTGATGATGTTCAAGGTGCTGGTGATCCAGGCGGCCAACAATCTCTCCGACGAGCGGACGGAGTTCCTGATCAGCGACCGTCTCTCCTTCATGCGCTTCCTCGGGCTTGGGCTGTCCGACCGCGTGCCAGATGCCCGCACGATCTGGCTGTTCCGGGAGAAGCTCACGAAGGCCGGCGCGATCCAGCCGCTGTTCGACCGGTTCGACGCCACGCTTCGTGCTGCGGGCTATCTCGCGATGGGTGGTCAGATCGTCGATGCGAGCCTGATCGCCGCGCCGAAGCAGCGCCACACGATTGAGGAGAAGAAGGACCTGAAGGAAGGGCGCATTCCCGAGGAGTGGAAGGCCAGGCCGCCCAGGCTCCGGCAGAAGGACCGGGACGCCAGATGGACCGTGAAGTTCAGCAAGGCAAAGGAGCGGCCCGACGGCTCGAAGCCCCCGGTCGACATCGCAATCCCGACCTTCGGCTACCAGAACCACATCGCGATCGATCGGCGGTTTGGGCTGATCCGCAAATGGCAGGCGACAGACGCCGCAGCCAATGAGGGCGCGCGGCTGCGCCAGGGGCTGCTCGACAAGTCCAACACCGCAAGCGGCGTCTGGGCCGATTCCGCCTATCGCTCGAAGGCCAACGAAGCCTTCATGGCCGACAACGGCTTCGTCTCCAACGTTCATCGCAAGAAGCCGAAGGGCAAGCCCATGCCCGAGCCGGTGCGGAGGGCCAACAGCGCCAAATCAAAGATCCGCAGCCATGTCGAGCACGTCTTTGCTGCGCAGAAGGACCGGATGGATCTCTTCATCCGAACGATCGGCATCGCGAGGGCGACGACGAAGATCGGCATGGCCAATCTCGTCTACAACATCAAACGGCTGCTCTTCCTGCAACGAACTGCCGCTGCTTGACGCAAGCAAGGCCGGAAAAAAACGACGCGTAAATCGTCAGCCAAGGGACGAACCCTGCGCACGGAAGGAACTCACGCCGCGCTTATCAGCACGGTTCCCGTCGCGGCATAAATAGAAGTGTCCACCTTCTAGGCCATCGGTCGTCTGCCCACCGGTGGTCGCTTACACCCGCGCCTTCCAGGCCCAGCTTGCCGAAGAAATCCAGCGCCTGCCGCCTGGCGCGGCTTTGGAACGGGCCATGCTGGACTACGCTCAGTTGCGCGATCAGGCGCGGGCTTGTGCGGCTCGGCCCTGATCGCCTTTCAGAAAGTCGTCCAGGAATTCCGAGACCGGATCGACGCCGGTTATCAGCAAATGTTCACGGGCGCGCGTGCAGGCGACGTAAAGCAGATGCCGCTCGGTATCGTAGACTTCCTCAAGGTCTCGGCATTGTTGGCAACGCTCTCGATCCGTTCTTGAAAGGGAGTGACTTGATCGTCACATGCCATCACCACGACGGATCGGAACTCTAGCAGGCTGCTGAAAACTCTTCGATTTTGTTATTGTGATGAGATTCAGTCTGTCTTGCAAGACGGGGCGATCTGGAATGCTCGGCGTAGCTGAAGAGATAAGGCAGCTTTTCTCATATGTCGATATAGAGGAGCGTGTTCCGGCGAATCATCCGCTTCGTGCGGTAGGCCCTCGGATGCGGATTAACAGGTTCGTGTTCCTCAATCTTCCAATACTTCAGCTTCGGGGAACCATTTTTGCGCAACGGCTTCGCCTTAACCCCCTTATCTGCGGGCTACGTCATCCTGCCTTTTAACAGCAGGTCGCCGCCGCTCGGGCTCATGCCCCCTCATAGCAGAAGGCAGGCAAGTATTCACATCCTTCTTTCTCGTTTGCATTCCAGTCATATGCCTTCCAGATTGGGGCGAGGTGCACCGTAGAAGATGCCTGTCGCCCAGACGTGGTCCGACCGATCGACTTTCATCCCGCGTAGGATGTAAGGGTAGATCTTCTGCTCGGGCGTCGGATTGCTCCTGTTCGGACGGCGACGGATCGCCTCGACCCCCACCACCCAGCGCCGTCGAGGAGTTGTGACTTTCAAGTCGTGGTCTGGCTCGCATGGACGTCGTACTACTGCGCCAGTTCGGCGATCGTCTTCTCGCCCTCGATGGCAGCCAGCGCCACTATCACTTTGAAGGCCGGGTTGTGGTTATGGCGCGGTCGCTTCGACATCTTCTGTGCTGTTCGCCAAGCCATCTTGGCCGCTCACAGACGGACAGACCATTCAATGGATCTGTTCAGTCCCGAAGCCAGATCAGAAACCGGACGCCTCGACATAAGGATGCTCATTGCCATAAGCTTCGATGATCGAACGAAATTGTGAGCCGCGGAGGCGAAGCTTAAGACCAACTAGACCTTGAATCACCGGCGGAAGAAGCCGCGCGATCACGCTAATTTGCCCGATACATATCCTTTTTCATCTGGATTACTCCATGAACCACCATGTGTCAATCCCGAAATTTCCGGCATTGACTACACTTGGTGCAAAACGGATCTTACGTTAACGTGAGGTTAACGTAACTGATAGTATATCTGAGGAGGAATTATGAAGTGCCGGTTCATAGAATTTTCCGAGAGATCGCACACTGTTGCTCCATTGACCGAACAGATGCACCGGCTGCGGGCCCGGCAGTTCCTGGATCGTCGCGGATGGCGAGTCCGTGTCGAGGACGGCAAGGAGATCGACGACTTCGACGCGCTCGTTCCGATCTACGCTCTCTTAGTATCCGACGGCGGGCGGCTCGTCGGCTCGCTGCGCCTGCTCCGGACCACCGGGCCGCACATGCTTGCCGACCTGTTCCCCGAGACGATGGGTACCGCCTCGGTCATCCGAGACCCGCAGGTCTGGGAAAGTTCGCGGTTCTGCATAGATACCGAGGCCGCGCGAGCTTACGGACCGGACGGCGTCAACCTCGCGACACGGTTGCTGCTGCTTGGACTGTTCGAAATGGCAGAGACGCGCGGCTTGCATGGCATCGTGTCGGTCTTCGACCTGGCGATGGAGCGCATCCTAGAGCATTTTCACAGTTAGCTTCGATATCCTGCATGAGTGAGGAAATTTTCGCATTCGCTTTGTGTGAAGCCTGAGAGGGCGTTGGCGACGGCAGTAGTGAGGTCGTCGAGCGTTCGTGCTGCGGTCTTGCGCAACAGG
>NZ_JADCDB010000026.1 GCF_020252395.1 Aestuariivirga sp. | reverse complement strand
GCGGGCGTGTCGTCTCGCTCGCCGTCATCATCGCTACAGGCGTCAACAGCGACGGACGGCGCGAGATTCTGGGTATGGAGATCGGCACCGCGGAGGCCGAACCCATCTGGACCGCCTTCCTTCGCAAGCTGACGCGGCGCGCGCTGAGAGGCGTGAAGCTGGTCGTCTCCGATGCTCATGAGGGGATCAAGGCCGCTGTCTCCAAGGTGCTGTGCGCCAGCTGCTAGCGCAACGGTGGAACCAGCAGGAAAAACGCCGCCGCCACCGCCAGCGCGGCGGCATTCAGCCCGAACAGAAGCGCCCCGAGCTTCACCCCGCCAGCAACGCCCGCATAGACGGCCTTCGCAAGCGTATTGACGCCGGCCGCCACCAGCACCGCCGCAGCGCCCGTCACTGAGGCGGGACCCATTTTGGCAACAGAGAGGGTGATGGCATCGACGTCGGCAAAGCCCGAGATGGCCGCCACCGCCATCAGCCCCGCCCCGCCATAGACGCTGTGGGCGATGCCCGCGGCCAGCATCACGGCACCCAGCATCGCGCCGAAGCGCAGGACCTGCGAGAGCAGGAAGGGGTTCTTGTGGGCGAGGTCCTCTGCCTTCGCCCCGCCGTTCTTTCCCCGGCCGATCAGCACCCAGGCGGCAATCGCCTGGACCAGCGCTGCCGCCAGGAGCGGTACGGCGAGCGCCAGCGCCAGCGAAAGGTTCAGCACGCCGGCAAGGACGAGGACGCGCGCCATCATCACCGCCCCCGAGGCAAGGATGCTGCCCGCCAGCAGCCCCAGCCTTGCGGCGCCTGATCGCGCGAGACCCGCCAGCGTCAGCGTCACGGCTGTCGAGGAGATGAGCCCGCCCAGCGCCGCCGCCATGACGAGCCCGCGCGAGGGCCCGGCGATCTTCACCGCGACGTATCCCAGGAAGGAGATCGCCGCGATGAGAATAGTGATCAGCCAGAGCTCATGCAGGTTGAGCGTGCCCCACGGATCAATGGGGCGGTCGGGCAGCAGCGGGAGCGCGATGAAGGTCATCGCGGCGAGCAAGAAGCCGGAGCGGAGCTCGTCCCATGTGATGCGGGAAATCCAGCCGTGAAGCTGCGTCTTGTAGGCCAGCAACCCGACGGTGACCACGCCCGCCCCGGCTACGATCTTCATGTCGCCCAGCACGGCGGAGGCGCCCAGCATGAAGGTGAGGAGCGCGGCCACCAGCGTCGTGGCGCTGTAGTCGCCCTCACGCTGGCTCTCCCGCGAGATGAAGGCGGCCATCACCGCGCCCGTCGTCACGAAACCCGCCGCCAGCAAAATGCGGTCGCCCCCCAGCGACAGCATGCCGAACATCCCGCCCATCAGGCCGATCAGCGAAAAGGTCCGAAGCCCCGCCGCGCGCTTCCCCTCCCCCTCGCCCCGTTCCTTCCAGCCGCGCTCAAGGCCGATGACGAAGCCCAGCGCCAGGGCCAGGCCGAGGCGGGTTGCAAGCGAAGTGATGTCCATGAGCGGATGCTACAACAGCCGACGCTGCCTTGTCTCGGGCTGTCAGACTGGGGCGTCGAGCACGCCTTCCAGTATGTCGTATTCGTCGCCATCCACGGATGACCAGAGCGACTCCCAGGTGGCCGCCGTGGACAACTGGTAGACTTCGGCCTGGCACAGGGCGCGGCTCTCTTCCAGGATGCGGATGATGGCGATCTCGTCATCATCGTCGGTCGAGCCGCTGAGGAGCGCGTTGATCATCGCGGTCTTGATGCGGAAGGGCGCCTGCCCCAGCAGGGAAAGCGCATGGAGCTCGCTTGCGATCAGCCGGGCCTTATCGTCATCGTCGGTGCCAAGAATGGATGCGACAGTGATCTCGCCCAGCAGCGCCTCCGGCAAATTGGACACCAGCGTCACCAGATCGGTAATGCTGCCAGCGACACCGCCCAACGCCGCCGCAATGGCATTGAGGATCCCAGGGTTAGGCGCCGCGGCCGGGAAATTGTCGATGGCGGCCTGCAGCGCATTGGTGAAGCGGTTGACGGTGGCCTTGGCCTCGCCGCTGCCAGCAAGCGCGACCAGCCGCGCCGCGGCGGCGAATTCCGGCTGCAGCCGCACGCATGTGTCCCGGCATGCGATGCGCTGTGCATTGGTCATTGGCAGCGGCCGCGCCATGTCAAGGATAACGTCATAGAGCGGGAAGTAATCGAGGCGGGCCAAGGCCGAGCAAATGCGCAGCGTGTATCGGGTCTCATGCATCAGCGCCACCAGTTCGCCCCCGCGGTGCAGGCCGGCCCCGGCATACTGCGTAACCGTTGCGGGATCGATGGCGGCAGCGCCCGCCATAACCACGCGCTCACGAAGGGCGGCCCGCGTCACATCCTTCAGCAGGCGCTGCTTGTCAGCCAGGATCAAGTCGATTTCATCGCCGCGGAACGGCGCGGGCCACGCCAGCAGGAAGTTGCGGAAGCATTGGTCCAGCGTGGGCGGCGCGTTGTAGTCGAGCACGGCAAGGTGACGCCGCCCCAGGCGATAGGGCGCATAGTCGCGCTGGTCCAGTACACGCACGAGACCCTGCGCGACATCGTCGAGGTGGCTTTCGGGCAGTTCGTCGTCCAGCCCCGGCCAGCCGCCGATCGCCTGCATCATGCGGATCAGCTCATAGGAATTGTCCGCCCCCGCCATGAGATCCCGGATCTCGTCCTCCTCGTCGTCGCCGGTGGCGCCGGAGGCAAGGTCATAGACGCGTTTGGCCAGGTCCTTCCGGATGTTCTGGCGCAGGCTGAGGCTGCGCGGGTCGAAGTCCACCGCATCCGAACCGAAATAGCCCCGCAGGCTGGAATTGCCGCTGCGTTTGACGAAGGCCCGGACATTGCGCATGGCACAGAGCCTTCACTGCAGCGCGACAAGTATCGGAATGAGGCCCGTGCCCGCGGCGTGCGGGGCCATGGCCTTGCCGATGACGGCGCCGAAGGCCCGCGCGGGGTCGGCAGCTTTCATCGCATGGCCCGGCGTGGCCGAGGAGGTGAGCAGGTCCCCCGTGGCGATTGCGCCATAAGCCGCATCGACCTTGCAGAAGGTGCGCCCGACCAGCGCTATCGGCGAGCGCCGCCGGGTGTCGGCCGGATCGCGCCCCATGACGATGCCCGGACGCAGGTCCCCCGCCCCCGCCACCACGCCGGCCACGGCACGGTCATAGGCCTCGGTGCACGGCAGCAGGCGGCCGTCCGCCGCCATCACCATCACGCTGCCGGGCTCGGCCGGGGCTGCATCGGCAATAACGAACTCCTCGGCACAATCGGCGCCGGGAAACGACACATCGCCGGTGACGATCACATTGCCCTTGAAGAAGGCGGCCGTGCCATCCGTGATATGTTCGACATGCAAAGCAGAGACGCCGGCCGGATTCTTCTGGAACACCGCCGCAGCGGCTTCCACCGCGGACCGCGTTTCGCAAACCAACGCCCCGCGCGTGACACTCTGGAAGAAGCCGCCGAGGCCCCTGTCGTTGCCGAGGCCGACCACGCCCGCGCCGCTGCCGAAGGTCTGCCCGATAAGCCCGGCACCGCCGCCCCCGGGATTGCTGGCCACGCCAGAGATGGCAGGGTCCATCGCCGCCGACGATGTTTCGGCCACTAGGCCGGGTCCGTCCGAGACGGCATTGATCGCTATTTCCTGGGTGTCAGTCCTGATCGTCAGCTTGGCCATGGCCATCCTCCGGTAATCGGCGCGTTATGGGGCTGCACGTCTTGGGCCGGCGGGGCTGCACCGCGTCAACCGCCCCTCAGCACGGGTATATCCTTAACCGGGTTGGGCAAGGGGCTCTTGCAGGTGGTATAGCCATCGAAGCGCAGGCGCGACCAAATGGCTGGCCCTGTCTCGGCATTGGACGCGCGGGTGCAGATGAAAACCTGCACATTGCCGGGCTTGTCCGGATCGATGTCCTTCTCGGACAGCGGCGTTACGATCAGCACGTCTCCGACCTGCCCGTCACAGGGCACTTCGGTCGCGCGGAACAAAGGCCTGATATTGAGTTGTTCGACAGCCATGGACCACCTCTTGTTGGGCAGTGAAAGGCACGATTACGATGCACGCTGCGCCCAAACGGATACCCGCTTCATCAAGCTAAAGAATGAGCGCATTGTGACATTGCGTCAAGCCGGAATCACAGCGGAATATTGTCGTGCTTCTTCCAGGGGTTCTGCAATTCCTTGCCGCGCAGCATGTTGAGCGCGCGCGCAATGCGCTTCCTTGTCGAGTGCGGCATGATCACCTCGTCGAGGAAACCGCGCTCGGCGGCAACGAAGGGATTGGCGAAGCGCTGCTCATAGTCCTTGATGCGGGCCTGGATCTTCGCCGGGTCGGAGAGTTCCGAGCGGTAGATGATCTCGGCCGCGCCCTTGGAGCCCATCACCGCGATCTCGGCGGTGGGCCAGGCATAGTTCACGTCGCCCCGCAGGTGCTTCGACGCCATGACGACATAGGCGCCGCCATAGGCCTTCCGCGTGATGACGGTGATCTTGGGGACGGTGGCCTCGGCATAGGCGAAGAGCAGCTTGGCGCCGTGCTTGATGAGGCCGCCATATTCCTGCGCCGTGCCAGGCAGGAAACCGGGCACATCGACCAGCGTCACGATGGGGATGTTGAAACAGTCGCAGAAGCGCACGAAGCGGCCGCCCTTGCGGCCCGCGTCGCTGTCGAGCACGCCTGCCAGCACCATCGGCTGGTTCGCCACAATGCCCACGGTGCGGCCGTTGATGCGGGCGAGGCCGGTGATGATGTTCCTCGCATGCGCCTCCTGGATCTCGAAGAAGTCGCCCTCGTCCACGGCCTTCAGGATCAGCTCCTTCATGTCATAGGGCTGGTTCGGATTGGCGGGGATCAGCGTGTCGAGCGAGGGGTCGATGCGGTCCGCGGCATCGAAGCTCGGCAATTCGGGAAGGGGCGAGGTGTTGGAGGATGGCAGGAAGTCGATGAGCCGCCGCATCTGAAGCAGGGCCTCGACGTCGTTCTCGAAGGCCTTGTCTGCAATGGAAGACTTGGTGGTGTGGACGGAGGCGCCGCCGAGCTCTTCGGCGGTCACCGTCTCGTTGGTCACGGTCTTCACCACGTCAGGCCCGGTGACGAACATATAGCTCGTATCGCGCACCATGAAGATGAAATCCGTCATGGCCGGCGAATAGACGTCGCCGCCCGCGCAGGGGCCCATGATGACGGAAATCTGCGGGATGACGCCCGAGGCCATCACGTTGCGCTGGAATACCTCGCCATAGCCGCCGAGCGCGTTGACACCTTCCTGGATGCGCGCGCCACCGGCGTCGAACAGGCCGATGATGGGCGCGCGGTTCTGCAGCGCCATGTCCTGGATCTTGGTGATCTTGCGGGCGTGCGCCTCCGACAGCGAGCCGCCGAACACGGTGAAGTCCTTGGCGAAGACATAGACCACCCGGCCATTGACCGTGCCCCAGCCCGTCACCACGCCATCGCCCGGCAGCTTCTGGTCTTCCATGCCGAAATCGGTGCAGCGGTGTTCGACGAACATATCGAACTCCTCGAAGGAGCCTTCGTCGAGGAGCAGCGCGATCCGCTCCCGCGCCGCCAGCTTGCCCTTGGCATGCTGCGCGGCCACGCGCTTTTCCCCGCCACCGGCCCTGGCCTGCACACGGCGGGCTTCAAGCTTCTCGAGGATCTCCTGCATGGGCCACACTCCGGGAAATATCTGTCTTTCCCATGTGTTAAGGCCCTTGGTCCAAGCCGTCAAATCAGCCTTAAGGCTATGGGCGGGAGAGCGCCATGAACCGGCAGCAGGCCATGAATTCGGTAAACCGGGCCGCCCGCCGCGCCTGGGCCTCGGCATCATGGCCCCAATGCTCGATCTGGTAGTCCTCGTCGACATGGGCGGCGATCCAAGCAGCCTCGGGAACCGTCGCCCGGCGGGCCAGCATCATGGCGATCAGGGCCGAGCCGGTCAGCGTCATGACCGAGTGGAAGGCGGCCAATTCGAAGTCGGTGAGCGGCTTCACCGCCTCGCCGAAGGCGGCGCGTGCCGCTTCGGGCTGCGGGCGGTGGAGGATGCCGCCGGTGACCTCGAAGGGCGCATCGAGATCGGTGCGCGCCCAGTCGACGATGGGATCCCAGGCCCTGGCCTGGCGCTCGACGAGCTGCGGCGGCCGGTCGGCGCGGTAGCAGACGAGGTCCGAGTTGGCATAGTCCAGCAGCTCCTGCAGAATGGCCGCGCGGTGCGCGCCCACCCGGTCGATGGCAGTGTTGGCGAGCTTCGTCAGGTACATGGTGGCGGGCTTCATCTCGCCGCCCTGCTCCGCCCATTCGGTGGCCACCGCCTCGGCGAGCGCCCGGGTGGGCAGCCGCAACGGCGCCTTGATCGGGGTCTTCACCGGGCGGCCATCGAGTGCGATGCCGAGATCCCCAGTGACGGTCACGTCCTTGTAGAAGCGGCGGCGGGTCGTCATGTCACGCCTGCCCCTCCGCGAAGCGCCCGGCGTCATAATCGAGGAGCTTGAAGGTCTTCAGGAAATGTTCGGGCAGCGGCGCGGAGATATCGACCGTTCCCTCGCGAGGGTGCGGGAAGACGATGCGCCGGGCGTGGAGGTGAAGCTTCCTGTCCATGCCATCCGGCAGGCCCTGGAGCCCGCCATATTTTTCGTCCCCCCAGATCGGCGTGCCGATATGGGCCATATGGGCACGGAGCTGGTGCTGGCGGCCGGTGACGGGCTTCAAGGACACCCAGGCCGCCACCGGCGGCGTGCGGTCGAGCACGTTGTAGAAGGTGACCGCGCGCTGCTCATCCTCCTCCTCGCCTTCGCGCGAGGCGCGCATCCGGTCGCCCTCCGGCCCCTTGGCCTTGATGAGGGCCACCTCGATCCGCCCCTGCGGCGGCTCAGGGACCCCCTTCACCACGGCCCAATAGGTCTTCTTCACCGCGCGCGTGGCGAAGAGCTTGCCGAGTGCCGCGGCAATCGACCGGCGCCTGGCGATGACGATGACGCCCGAGGTGTCGCGGTCCAGCCGGTGGACGAGCAACGGCCGCTCGCCCAACTCCGCGCCAAGCCCCATCAGCAAGCCGTCGAGGTGATGATGCGTCTTGGCGCCGCCCTGCACCGCGAATCCGCTCGGCTTGTTGAGGACGAAGAGGTCCTTGTCCTCGTAGAGCACCATGGAGTCGAACAGCCTGCGTTCCTGCGCAGTGAACGGCTTCACGTCACCCCTGGGCGCATCCGCCGGGCGCGTGTCGAAGGCCAGGGGCGGCACGCGGATTTCCTGCCCGGCCTCGAGCCTGGTGTTGGTCCTGGCCCGGGCGCCTCCCACCCGCACCTGGCCGGTGCGGGTGAGCTTGTTGAGATAGGCGAAGGTCACCTGCGGGAAATGGATCTTGAACCAGCGGTCGAGCCGCATCCCGGCCTCTTCCGCCGAGACCACGTGCCGCTTGACCTCGCTCATGCCGCGTAAAGCGCGCGGATGAGGGCCAAGCCGGCGAAGACGGCGAGGAGCGAGATGACGACGGAGGCCAGCGCATAGCCGCCGGCCGCGGCGAGCTGCTTCCTCTCCACCAGATAGGCGAAATCCAGCGCGAAGGCGGAAAAGGTGGTGAAGCCGCCGAGAATGCCGGTGGTGAGGAAGGCGCGCGCCTCCTGCCCCATGTTCAGCTTCAGCGCCATCATCGCGGTCAGCACACCCATGATGAAGCAGCCCAGAATGTTGACGATCAGCGTATGCCAGGGAAATTCCGCGCCGAACATGCGCCCCGACCAGACATTGACGCCATAGCGCGCCGCCGAGCCGATGGCGCCGCCAAGTGCCACCCACAGCACCACCGGCATCACAGCCAGCCTTTGCCTTTGAAATAATAGTAGGGCAGCACAGCGGACATCACCATCAGCCCGATGGCCAGCGGATAGCCGAGCTGCCATTGCAGCTCCGGCATGAAGGCGAAGTTCATGCCATAGATCGAGGCCACCAGCGTGGGCGGCAGGAAGACCACGGCCGCCACCGAGAAGATCTTGATGATGCCGTTCTGCTCGATCGAGATGAGCCCCAGCACGGCGTCGAGCAGGAAGCTGATCTTGCCGGAGAGGAAGGTGGCATGGTCGGTCAAGGACACGATGTCGCGCTGCAGGATCTTGATGCGGCCCACATTCTCCTTGGCCTGTTTCTTGTCGGACTGCTGGTCGGCGATAGCCTGCATGAAGGCCACCGCCCGGCCAATGGAAACCAGGCTCTCGCGCATCTTGGAGACGAAGTCGCCCTCCTCGCCGATGTTCTCGATCAGCTCCTGCAGATTGACGCCCTTTCTCGGGTTCTGCTTGTGGGTGCCGGCCAGCGTGCGCTTGGCGCCGAAGGTCTTCTTCGATGTTTCGTCCACGATCTGACCGGCGCGCTCCAGGTGGTCGGCGGCGCGGTCGACCACCGCTTCCAAGAGCGAAATCAGAATGCCCCAGCCGCTCATCGAGGCGGACTGCGACTTCATCGCCCGCTTCACATAGGCCGGAAAGGCCTGCGGGTGGTGATAGCGCACGGTGATGAGCGTGTTGTCCTTGACGATGAAGGTGACGGGGGAGGATTCCGGCTCGTCATTCTCGCCGCGGCGGATCAGGTTCGCGGTCATGAACACCGCCCCGTCCTCCTGGTAGAGGCGCGAGGACGCCTCGATCTCGGCCAGCTCCTCGCGCGTCGGGATGTCGATCCCCAGCACGCCCTCGACCTTCGATTCCTCGTTGGCCGTCGGCTCCACCAGGTCGATCCACACGGCATCCGGCGGCAGGTCCGGCGGATCGGCCGGGAACTCGGTCAGGCAGCCATTGGCCGTGCCATACACAGTCATCATGGGGTGAACTCGGAGACCTGGGTTACGGGGGTACGGAGCCCCCTCCGTAACCCTCATGGCGGGGAATGGCAAGGTGGACCCCTGCATGCCGTCACCCTGGCGAAAGCCAGGGCCCAGCTTTGGCCTTTGGAGCCTAGGGAAAGCAGGGTCCCGGCTTTCGCCGCGATGACGGCGCTACGGGGAACCCCAGTCCAGAACCACCTTGCCGCAGCTTCCCTGCTTCATCAGGGCGAAGCCCTGCGCATAGTCCGCGGCCTTCATGCGGTGGGTGATGACCTTCCGCAAGTCGAGGCCCGATTGCAGCATGGCGATCATCTTGTACCAGGTCTCGAACATCTCGCGGCCATAGATGCCCTTGATGGTGAGCGACTTGAAGATCACGCGGTTCCAGTCGACCGTCGTCGGGCCCGAGGGAATGCCGAGCATGGCGATCTTGCCGCCCATGATCATGCGGTCCACCATCTGGTCGAAGGCCTTGGGCGCGCCTGACATCTCAAGCCCGATGTCGAAGCCCTCGCTCATGCGCAGGCGGTGCATGACGTCCGGGAGATCTTCACGCGAAACATTCACCGTCACCGCGTCCGTCACCCGGTTGCAGAGGTCGAGGCGGTAGTCGTTGATGTCGGTGACCACCACATGGCGCGCGCCCACGTGGCGGCAGACGGCGGCGGCCATGATGCCGATCGGCCCCGCGCCGGTGATCAGCACGTCCTCGCCCACGAGATCGAAGGACAGGGCCGTGTGCACCGCGTTGCCCAGCGGATCGAGAATGGCGCCGATCTCGTCATCGACTTCCGGAGGCAGATGGATGGCGTTGAAGGCCGGGATCTTGAGATAGTCCGCGAAGGCGCCCGGCAGGTTGACGCCGATGCCCTTGGTCTCGGGGTCGAGGTGGAAATGCCCGGCCCTCGCCATGCGGCTCTTCATGCCGATCAGATGGCCCTCGCCCGAGACGCGGTCGCCCACCTTCACGGTGCGCACGTGGCTTCCGACATCGGTCACGACCCCTGCGAATTCGTGCCCCACGACCATCGGCACGGGGATCGTTTTCTGCGCCCAGTCGTCCCATTTCCAGATGTGGAGGTCGGTGCCGCAGATGCCGGTCTTCGCCACCTTGATGAGGATGTCGTCCGGCCCGATCCGCGGCACGGGCTCGTCCCGCATCACGAGGCCTTCGGCGCGTTCGGCCTTCACCAGTGCCCGCATGTCAGATCACTCCCAGCTCCCGGCCCGCGGCGGTGAAGGCGGCAATCGCCGTGTCGATGTCCTCAGATGAATGCGCCGCCGACATCTGGGTGCGGATGCGCGCCTGGCCCCTGGGCACCACGGGGAAGAAGAAGCCGGTGACATAGATGCCCATGTCATAGAGCTTCGCCGCCATCTCCTGCGCCAGCTTCGCCTCGCCCAGCATGACGGGGACGATGGGGTGCTCGCCCGGCAGCAGCGTGAAGCCCGCGGCCGCCATGCCGGAGCGGAAGCGCTGCGTGTTGCCGAACAGCCGGGCGCGGAGATCGTCCCCCTGCTCCGCCATGTCGATGGCGCGCAAGCCGGCAGCCACGATGGGCGGCGGGAGCGCGTTGGAGAAGAGATAGGGCCTGGCGCGCTGGCGCATCAGGTCCACGATGGGCTGGCTCGCTGCGATGTAGCCGCCTGCCGAACCGCCCAAAGCCTTGCCCAGCGTGCCGGTGAGGATGTCCGCCTTGACGCCGACGCGGTGCGGCGTGCCGCGGCCCTGCGGCCCGATGAAGCCGGTGGCGTGGCAGTCATCCACCATCACCAGCGCGTCGAAACTGTCGGCCAGTGCGCGGACCTCGCCGAGCTTGGCGAAATAGCCGTCCATCGAGAACACGCCGTCGGTGACGATGACGATGCGGCGCGCGCCACCCTCGCGCGCGGCCTTGAGCTGCGCCTCGAGGCCGTTCATGTCGCCATTGGCATAGCGGAAGCGCCTGGCCTTGGAGAGGCGGATGCCGTCGATGATCGAAGCATGGTTGAGCGCGTCGGACACGATCGCGTCCTGCTCGCCGAACAGCGGCTCGAACACCGCGCCATTCGCATCGAAGCAGGCGGCGAAGAGGATCGAGTCATCCATGCCGAGATAGTCCGCAAGGCGGCGCTCCAGCGCGAGGTGGAGGTCCGAGGTGCCGCAGATGAAGCGCACCGAGGCCATGCCGAGGCCGTGGGTGGCGAGCGCCTCGTGCGCCGCCTTCAGCAGTTCCGGATGGCCAGCGAGCCCCAGGTAATTGTTGGCGCAGAAGTTCAGCACCTCACCGCTCTTCACGCGGATATGGGCGGACTGCCGGCCGAGGATGGGGCGCTCCACCTTCCACAGCGACTGGGCGCGGATGGCGTCAAGTTCGGCGGAAATATCGGCGAGGGTTGTACTCATGAGGCGATGCTAGCCCGCCTGCGCCTCATGTAGAAGGGTCGAAACCTCTCACCTGACGAAGACGCGCGTGCCGTTGGGCACGCTGCCGAAAAGCTCGAAGACGTCCTCGTTCAGCATACGGATGCATCCCGAGGAGGCCGCCCTGCCGATCGACCACGGCTCGTTGGTGCCGTGGATGCGGTAGAGCGTGTCCCGCCCGTTCCGGTAAAGATAAAGGGCCCGCGCGCCGAGCGGGTTCTGCGGGCCGCCCGGCATGGTGCGGGGGAGGTTCGGGTTCCTGCGGCGCATGTTGGCTGTGGGCGTCCAGCTCGGCCAGCGCGCGCGGCGGCCCACCACGGCCTCGCCCTGCCACTGCGCCCCGTCGCGGCCCACCGCCACGCCATAGCGCACCGCCCGGCCCGGGCCGGTGATGTGGAACAGGAAGCGGCTGGCCTTGTCGATGACGAGGCTCCCCACCGGCTCGCGCCCCGAATAGCGTACGTCCTGGCGGCGGAACTCTGGCGGAATCTTGCGGATATTGACGATCTCGATGTTGAAGGGCGTATCCGGGATGATGCCGGTGAACCATTCGGATTCCAGCGTGTCGCGCGCAGCGCGGGCAGGAGTGGCGAGGGCGAGAAGCGGGAGGGTAAGCAGAACCTGCCGGCGGGTGATGCGCATGTCGCAGCCATAGACCGGATGCGAGGCGATTTGAAGCCCCTGCACCATCGTGCTACCAGCGGGGCTATGACACAGCCCCTCCACATCGTCGGCGCCGGCATGGCAGGCTCCGAAGCCGCCTGGCAGGCGGTGAACCTCGGCGTCCCCGTGATCCTGCACGAGATGCGCCCCAAGGTTGGAACCGACGCCCACCGCACCGGCGGCTTTGCCGAGCTCGTCTGCTCCAACTCCTTCCGCTCGGACGACGCCGAGAACAATGCCGTGGGGCTGCTGCACTGGGAGATGCGGCGCTGCGGCTCGCTGATCATGACCATGGCCGGCCGCCACCAGGTGCCAGCCGGCGGCGCCCTTGCGGTGGACCGCGACGCCTTCTCCGCAGAGGTGACCGGGACGCTGAAGCGCCATCCGCTGGTAACGGTGGTTGAAGGCGAGGTCGATGGCCTGCCGCCGGAGCACTGGGAGAGCGTCATCATCGCGACGGGTCCCCTCACTTCCCCTGCGCTTGCGCAGGCGATCCGTTCGCTCACCGGCGAAGACTCCCTCGCCTTCTTCGATGCCATCGCGCCCATCGTGCACCGCGAGACGATCGACATGGACGTCTGCTGGTTCCAGTCACGCTACGACAAGGTGGGGCCCGGCGGCACCGGCAAGGATTACATCAACTGCCCGATGAACAAGGAGCAGTACGAGCAATTCGTCCGTGCCCTGATGGACGGCGAGAAGACGGATTTCAAGGAGTGGGAGAAGTCGACCCCCTATTTCGACGGCTGCCTGCCCATCGAGGTGATGGCGCAGCGCGGGCCGGAGACGTTGCGCCACGGGCCGATGAAGCCGCGGGGCCTCACCAATGCGCACAAGCCCAGCGAGAAGCCCTATGCGGTCGTCCAGCTCCGCCAGGACAACAAGCTCGGCACGCTCTACAACATGGTCGGCTTCCAGACGAAGCTGAAATATGCCGCGCAGGTGACGGTGTTCCGCTCCATTCCGGGGCTGGAGAACGCCGAGTTCGCCCGACTGGGCGGCCTGCACCGCAACACCTTCCTCAACAGCCCGCGCGTGCTCGACGGCCTGCTGCGGCTGAAGGCGAGGCCCGCCCTGCGCTTCGCCGGACAGGTGACCGGCGTCGAGGGCTATGTCGAGAGTGCTGCCATGGGGCTGATGGCGGGGCGCATGGCCGCCGCCGAGGCGCTGGGCCTGCCCTTCCACGTGCCCCCGCCCACCACGGCGCATGGCGCGCTCATCAACCACATCACCGGTGGACACATCGAGACCACCGACGGGCAGAAATCCTCCTTCCAGCCGATGAACGTCAATTTCGGCCTCTTCCCGCCCATCGACACGGTGAGGTTTCGCAACGGCAAGCGCATCAAGCACTCCGAACAGGCGGTCGAGCGGAAGCGCGCCTACACTGCGCGGGCGATGGCGGCGTTCGACGCGTGGCTGGGTGCGGCGGGGTTGAAGGCAGCGGAATAATCTCCCCTTGCTCCTGACGTCATCCTCCCCCAGGCGCCGTCACCCCAGCGAGGGCCAGGGTGACGGCAATATCGGAACTCACCGCAGAAGCGGAACCTCCGACACCACTTCCCTGTGGCTCTTCAAGTGGCGGTACAGGCGCCCCTCGATTCCCCGGAAGCCCCACAGAGTGAGATAGGTGAGGATCAGGTAGATCACCCCGATGGTGATGAACATCTCATAGGGCGCGAAGGTGCGGGCGATGACGACGCGGGCGGCTCCCGTCAGGTCCATCACGGTGACGAGGCTCGCCAGCGAAGTGGACTGCAGGATGAACACGACCTCGTTGGTATAGGCTGGGAACAGGATGCGGAGCGCTATCGGGAACTTGATGCGGCGCAGGATGGCGAAGGGGCTCATCCCCAGGGCTCGCGCCGCCTCGATGTCGCCCAGAGGCACATTGCGGAGTGCCCCCGCCACGATTTCGATCGTATAGGCCGCGGTATTGAGCGTGAAGGCGATGAGGCAGCACCAATAGCCATCGCGCAGGATAAACCAGACCCCTGAGGCCCGCACCGCCTTGAACTGGGCGAGGCCGTAATAGATCAGGAACAGCTGGATCAGCATCGGCGTGCCGCGGAAGAAATAGGTATAGGCCCAGATCGGCCCGCTGATGAATTTGTTGGGCGAGGTGCGGAGTATGCCGAGCGGAACCGAGAGCAGGATGCCGCCGATGACGGTGAGCACGGTGAGTTGCAGTGTCACCACAAGGCCGGAGAACAGGTCCGGCAGGCTGGTCCAGATGAGGGTGAGATCAAAGCCGCCCATTGCCTTAGCTCCGCCGGAAGCCGGAGGAGGCCCAGCGCTCGGCGCGGATGCGGGCAAGGTCCGAAACCGCCGTCATCGCGAGGTAGATGATGCAGGCGATGAAGAAGACGGTGAAGGGCATATGGGTCGGCGCCTTGATCAGGTCCGCCTGGCGGGCGAGCTCGGTGACGCCGATCACCGAGGTGATGGAGGTGGCCTTCAGGAGCGTGAGCCAGAGATTGCCGAGACCGGGAATGGCCAGCCGCCAGGCCTGCGGCAGTTCGATGCGGAGGAACACTTGACGGTTTGACATGCCAAAGGCCTGCCCTGCCTCGCTCTGGCCCTTGGGAACGCTCAGAAAGGCGCCGCGGAAGATCTCGGTGGCATAGGCGCCATAGACAAAGCCGACGACCAGGGTTCCCGCCATGAAGGCATTGATGTCGACGCGCACCTCGGCGCCCCCCAGCGACAGCAGCCACTGCAGCAGCACCGTGCCGCCATAATAGACCAGCAGCATGAGCACGAGTTCGGGAATGCCGCGGATAACGGTTGTATAGGTGGCGCCGGCGCCGCGCAGGAAACGGTTCCCCGACAGCCGGGCCAGCGCGCCGAGAATGCCCAGCGCGAGCGCCACCATCATGGCCGCCACGCCGACCGACAGGGTAATGAGCGCACCGTCGATCAGCAGGTGGCCATAGCCTTTGAGGTCAAGAAAGGCCGGGAGGGCCAAGGATCAGCCGCCGTAGATGTCGAAGTCGAAATACTTGTCGTTGATCGTCTTGTAGGTGCCGTCGGCGCGCATGTCCTTGATCGCCTGGTTGATGGCGTTCAGCAGCTCCGTCTCGCCCTTGCGGACGCCGATGCCCTCGCCCTTGGAGCCGAAGGCGGTCTCCGGCCAGGTGTTGCCGACGCGCGCGAAATCATCCTTGGAGTCGCCCGCCAGCAGGCCGTTCTTGAGCACGATGAAGTCATCGAAGCGCGCGTCCACACGGCCCGCGGTGGCGTCGAGATCAGCGCTCTCCGACGTGTCATAGACCACGATCTCGGCTTGCGGCCATGTCTTGCGGGCATAGCTCTCGTAACCCGTGGAGCGCTGCACGCCGATCTTCTTGCCGGCGAGCGTTGCGGGATCGACATAGCCATCGGCGCCGGCCGTGATGCCAGAGTTCCTGTTGGCGACAAGGCCGGTGGGCGACTGGTAATAGGGGATCGAGAAGTCGATCTTCTCCTCGCGCTCCGGCAGGATGCCCATGGAGGCGACGATCACGTCATACTTCTTGGCGATGAGGCCGGGGATCATGCCGTCCCAGTCCTGCTTGATGATGTCGCACTGCGCATCGAGCTTGACGCACAGGGCCTTGGCGAAATCGACGTCGAAGCCCTGCAGGCTGCCGTCGGCGGCAACGAAGTTGTAGGGAGGGTAAGCCCCCTCGGTGGCGATAATGAGTTTCATCTGGCCGGCAAGCGCCGGACCCGCCAGCACGGTAAGGCCGAGCGCCAAGGCGGCGATCTTCAGCAGTTTCATGTCAGTTCTCCAATTTAGGACAGCGCAAAGTTAGGCACTGATTGTGACAGTTTGTCCAGAGCGGGAAATCCCGTCATGATGGCCATATGTTGCTTGTAACTTACAACATTCAGTGGGGCATGGGCCGCGACCGGCGGATCGACTTGAGCCGCATCGCCGGGACTGTCGCCGCGGCAGATGTCATCGCGCTGCAGGAGGTGGAGCGGAACTGGCGGGAGCAGGACTGGCCGGACCAGGCGGCCCGGCTGGCGGAGTTGCTGCCCGGCTTCGACTGGGTTTACGGCGCGGGCGTCGACCTCCATGGCGGGGTTGGGCGGCGGCGGCAGATCGGCAATATGATCCTTTCGCGCGCGCCCATTGAATCGACCCGAACCCTGCCCCTGCCCTCCTGGCCGGTCGAGGGTCAGGTCAATGACCAGCAGGCCATGACCGAGGCGGTGATCGGCGAACTGCGCTTGTACAACGCCCACCTCAACTATCTCGGCGAGGACCAGCGGCTGGACCAGGCGGCCCGCTTGCTCGCGATGATCGCAGAGGCGCCACAGCGCGGCGGGCCGGTGACGGCGCCCGGCCGGACCGCGCTCGGACCCGATGACGAGTGGATCGTGCTGCCGGACGGGCGCTTTCCCACCATGCCCGAACCGGCAATCCTGCTCGGCGATTTCAACTGCGTGCCGGGCTCGCCAGCCTACCGGTCGATCCGGGCCGAAGGCTTCGCCGATGCGCTGGAACTGGCCGGCCTTGCGCCGCACGAGGGCGTCACCTTCCCCGGCCACGCGCCGCCGCTGCGGCTCGACCACATTTTCCTCAGCCCCGCGCTCGTTCCCCGCTTCCGCCACGCCCGGATCGACGAGGAGGCGGCGGGCTCCGACCACAAGCCGGTGTGGCTTGAACTCGCCTGAGACATTGTCCTTGGGCCTGGCGCTGGCGGCCAAGCCAGGGCAATGATGAAAGCTTGATCCGCCGCCGCATCGCATCCAAGATGGCGGGGAAAGCAGTCAACCGGCTTCTTGAAGGAGACCTCCATGCCCATCGCCTATACTGCCCATGCCACCTCCACCGGCGGCCGCGACGGCCACGGCCGCACGGATGACGGCAAGATCGACGTCAATCTTTCTCTGCCCAAGGAAATGGGCGGCGACAACAAAGGGACGAACCCCGAGCAGCTTTTCGCCGTCGGCTATTCGGCCTGCTATCTCGGCGCCATCCGCTTCGTCGCCGGCACGGAGAAGGTGACGATCACGCCCGACGCCTCCGTCACCGCGCATGTGGGCGTTGGCCCGCGCGAGGATGGTGGAGGCTTCGGCCTCGAAGTGGCGCTCGACGTGCACCTGCCCGGCCTCGATAAGGCCAAGGCCGAGGACATTGCCACCAAGGCCCACGTGGTATGCCCCTATTCCCACGCCACAAAGGGAAACATCAAGGTGACCACCAAGATCGTCTGAGTATCCTTGCGGGTTGCGCACGAAATGCGGGGCTGCATGGCGGCCCCGCATTGTTCTTTTTGTTACGCCTCCACCCATGCGGGCCGCCGCAAAGGATTGCGGAAAATACTCCTTCTTCGATCTTGACTTTCTTCCTAATCTGTGCTAGATATCGGCTTCTCGTGCTTTCTGCTGATTGACATTGTGAATCTGTTTTGTGCGGCCCCATTCCGTCCATGGCCGCCATCCCCTCCGCGCCGCCGCCCCGGCGTGGGATGGGATCGCGCTTCGGGCGGTTGGCGCGTGGATAAACCACAGCCTGCGCTGGAGTGACGGACATGAGGGGGTCCGGGGCGAAGCCAGCCGTTAGCCCAGGAGCGCCTTCACGATGCCGCCTGCTTTGCCCATGTCCATCTGGCCGGCGAACTTGGCCTTGAGCTCGGCCATGACCTTGCCCATGTCCTTGACCGAGGAGGCGCCCACCGCTGCGATGACGCCCGCCACCGCTGCCTTGGCTTCCTCCTCCGACATCTGCCTGGGCATGAAGGACTGGATGACGGCGATCTCGTCACGCTCCGCCTGGGCGAGTTCGGGGCGGCCGCCCTGCTCGTAAGCCGCGACCGAGTCCTGGCGCTGCTTTACCATCTTGGCGAAGAGCTCGGCCAAGCCAGCGTCCGGCGTCAGCGCCGAATCGTGGCCGTCGGTGCGGCTGTTGATGTCCTTGTCCTTGATGGCGGCCTGCATGAGGCGCAGCGTGCCGAGGCGCTTCTTGTCGCCTGACTTCATCGCATCCTTGACTGCCGCCATAATGTCGTCGCGCAGGGCCATTCTGCCTGTTCCTCTCGAATATCAGGGGTTCCGGCCACATGTAGGGCGGATAACGCTGCACCGCAACCTTGACGGCCCGGCCCCCTTCCCCTAACCAGCCTCAAATTCCCCAGGAGTCCGCCATGCCGAGCGCAAAAAAGCCTGCCAAGGCCAGGAAACCCGCACGCCGCCCGTTCGGCGACTGGGACCAGCCGCGCGTGACGGCCCTTCTGGTGCTCGCGGACGGCTCGGTGATCGAGGGCTTCGGCATCGGGGCGGAGGGCGAGGCGGTGGGCGAAGTGTGCTTCAACACTGCCATGACCGGCTATCAGGAAATACTCACCGACCCCTCCTATGCCGGGCAGATCGTGACCTTCACCTTCCCACATGTTGGCAATGTGGGCACCAATGACGAGGACACCGAAACGACCAACCTTGCCGCACACGCGGGCGTCGTCGGCTGCGTGATCAAGGAAGCGATCACCGAGCCCGCCAATTACCGCTCGGCCAAGCATTTCGAGAAGTGGCTGAAGGCGCGGGGCATCATCGGCCTCTCCGGCATCGACACGCGCGCGCTGACTGCCCGCATCCGCGAGAAGGGCATGCCCAATGGCGTCATCGCGCATAATGCCAGGGGTAAGTTCGACCTCAAGAAGCTGAAGAAGATGGCGGCAGACTGGCCGGGACTCGCCGGCCTCGACCTCGCCAGGGACGTGTGCCTCACCCAGCGCATGCACTGGAACGAGCTGCTGTGGGACTGGAAGAATGGCTATCGGACCGCCATGTCATCGCCGTGGAAGGTGGTGGCCGTCGATTATGGCCTGAAGCGCAATATCCTGCGCTGCCTCACCTCGGCGGGCTGTGATGTGACCGTGGTGCCCGCCACCACCAAGGCCGAGGATATTCTCGCCATGAAGCCGGATGGCGTGTTCCTGTCCAACGGCCCGGGCGACCCGGCGGCCACGGGCGAATATGCGGTGCCGGAGATCAGGAAGCTCGTGCAATCCGGCAAGCCTGTCTTCGGCATCTGCCTCGGCCATCAGATGCTGGGGATCGCGCTCGGCGCCAGGACGGTCAAGATGCACCAGGGTCACCATGGCGCCAACCACCCGGTGAAGGACTTCACCACAAACAAGGTGGAGATCGTGTCGATGAACCACGGCTTCGCAGTGGACCGTGACTCTCTGCCCGCCGGCGTCGTCGAGACTCATGTCTCGCTGTTCGACGGCTCCAATGCGGGGATCGCGCTGAAGGACAGGCCGGTGTTCTCCGTGCAGCACCATCCGGAAGCCTCGCCGGGGCCGCAGGACAGCCATTACCTGTTCAAGCGCTTCGCCGGCTACATGGAAAAGGCGAAGGGCTGATGACCTTCGCCGGACTCGACCATCTCTGCCGCCGCCTCGAAGCCATTGGCCATGCCCAGGCCATGCTGGGGGTGGACGAGGCCGTGAACATGCCCGAAGGCGGCGGAGAGAAGCGCGCCGAAGCGATGAGCGTGCTGGCTTCCATGGCGCATGAGATGGCGACGGCGCCGCACATCGGAGATTGGATCGCCAAGGCGGAGACGGAAGACCTCGATGACGCGCAGAGGGCTGCGGTGGCGGAGTTCAAGCGCGTCTACATCAACCGCACCTGCCTCTCCTCCGGCTTCGTGGCACGCCAGGTGAATGCCGCGATCCGCTGCGAGCAGCTGTGGCGGCAGCTCAGGGCAAAGAACGACTGGAACGACTTCCTGCCCTCCTTCGAGAACATCGTGGCATTAGCGCAAGAGGAAGCGGCGCGGCGCGCCGAGGTGCTGAAGCTCTCTCCCTATGATGCGATGGTGGAGCAATATGACCCCGGCAGCCGGTCCGCCGACATCTCAGCCGTGTTCGACGATCTCAAGGCCTTTCTCAAGGGCTTCATTCCCGAGGCCCTGGAGGCGCAGGCGCAAAGGCGCTCAAAGCACCCGCTGAAGGCCTTTGCCGGCCCCTTCGCAATCGAGAAGCAGAAGGCGCTGGGCCTCGAGCTGATGAAGGCGGCGGGCTTCGATTTCCACCATGGCCGCCTCGACATTTCGCACCATCCCTTCTGCGGCGGCGTTCCCTCCGACGTGCGCATGACGACGCGCTACCGGACGGACGAGTTCCTCTCATCCCTCATGGGCATTCTGCACGAGACGGGTCATGGGCTTTATGAACAGAACCTGCCGCATGACCTGTCGCACTGGCCCTCGACGAGGGCGCGCGGCATGGCGATGCATGAGAGCCAGAGCCTGTTCCAGGAAATGCAGCTGTCGCGGCGGCCGGAGTTCTGGGAATTCGCGCTGCCGAAGGCGCGAGAGATCCTCGGGCTTGAGGACGTTACGATCGACGATCTTCTGGCCCATGTGCACCGGGTGGAGCGAGGCTTCATTCGCGTGGATGCCGACGAGGCCACTTATCCGCTGCATGTGATCCTGCGCTTCGAGATCGAGCAGGAGCTGGTGACGGGCAGGCTCGCGGCGAAGGACGTTCCAGAGGCATGGAACGCCAAGATGACGGAGTACCTCGGCCTCTCCACCGCTGGCAATTACAAGGATGGGCCGATGCAGGACGTGCATTGGCCGTCCGGCGCCTTCGGCTATTTCCCCAGCTATACGCTGGGCGCGATGATGGCGGCGCAGCAATGGGTGGCGGTGGAGCGCGCCGTGCCGGATGCGGCAGCGCAGATCGCGAAGGGCGACTTCTCAGGGATCAATGTTTGGCGCAAGGAGAATATCTGGTCGAAGGCCTCGATGCTTTCGACGCCTGAGATCATGCGCCAGGCGACCGGTGAGCCGTTGAATGCGAAATATTTCGAGGCGCACCTGAAACGGCGATATCTTGGGTGATGCGCGCCTTCACGTTTCTGAGAGGCCGGGTGTCACATAATCGTTAAGAGGGAGCCGTAGTCGCGAAGGGTTGCGATTTCCCAACAAGGAGAACCCGATGCGCGCCTTCCTGCTCAGCACCGTATTCGCCCTCTCGGCGACCGCCGCCCTGGCGGCCGACGTGACGGTGACCGAATTCAAGCTCGATGACCTCCCGCTTGGCCAGGTGACCTACCCCGGTGGCAAGACGCTGACACTGGTGCGCGGCATTGGCTCCGCCGCCTTCCGCGACCCGAATGACCCGGCCGGCGTCGTCTGGACGCTCACCGACCGCGGCCCCAATCTCGACTGCGAGGGCATCGAGGAACTGACGGGCCTCGGCATCGACACGCTGTGCGCCGGCGACGGCAAGGCCAAGAATTTCCCGATGCCGGACTTCAATATCACCATCCAGAAGGTCGAGGCTGGGGCAGACGGCACGGCCAAGGTGACCGAGACCATTTCGCTCAAGGACAAGACCGGAAAGGCGGTGGGCGGCCTGCCCTTCACGGCCGATGGCATCAAGATGGAAGCCGCCTTTGACATGAACGGCAAGCCGCTCACCGGCGTCAACGGCCTCGACAGCGAGGCGCTGGTGCGCCTTCCGGGCGGCGGCTTCCTGATTGCGGACGAATATGCGCCCTCGATCGTCGAAGTGGCGGCGGATGGCACGCTGGTGAAGCGCCATGTTCCGGCGGGCCTCGAAACGGCGCTGGCCAATGACGGCGTCGAGGTTGTGGGCACGCTCCCTGCCATCATGGCTAAGCGCTACATCAACCGCGGTCTCGAGAACCTGGCGCTCTCGCCCGATGGCAACACCATCTACGCGCTGATGCAGAGCCCGCTGGCGAACCCGGACAGCGATGCCTACAAGAAGAGCGCCAACACCCGCCTGTGGAAGATCGACCGCGCCACCGGCAAGGTGCTGGGTGAATATGTCTACGTGATGGATGACGCCGCCTCCTTCGCTGCCGACAACAAGAAGGAGCCGCAGAAGCAGAACGCGGTGCGCATGAGCGAAATGGTGGCACTCGGAAACGACAGGCTGCTGGTGGACGAGCGCATCAGCAAGACGACCAAGTTCTATGTGATCGACCTTGCCACGGCGACGCCGGTCGATCCGTCCTTCGACGATGCGAAGACCTCGCCGTCGCTCGAACAGATGAGTGCTGCGGACATAAAGGCAAAGGGCATCAAGCCGGTCGTCAAGACCCTGGTCCTGAATTCGGACGACGTCGAGGGCCTGCCGAAGAAGATCGAGGGTGTGGCGGTGATGAGCCCCATAGAGATGATCGTGTTCAACGACTCTGACTTCGGTATCGAGGGCGACGGCAACAAGGCGTTGCGGGTGACCTTCGCGTCGCCTGTTCTCCAGTAAGTAACAACGTCAAAGGTACATGGGGGCTCCGGCGGAATGGCCGGAGCCCTTTCTCATTCCGCCCGCGCCGTCCTCTCCCCCCGTCTCAGCACCGCCTGCGCCGCGATCAAGAGCACGAAGGAGGTGAGAAGCACCACCGAGCCCACGGCATTGATCTCCGGCGTGACGCCGCGGCGGATCGAGGAGAAGATGTAGATCGGCAGCGTCGTGTCCGGCCCTGACACGAAATAGGCGATGATGAAGTCCTCGAACGAGAAGGTGAAGGCCAGCAGGAAGCCGGCGAGGATCGCGGGGGCGAGCAGCGGCAGCACCACTTGGGCAAAGGTGCCGAGCGGAGTAGCGTAAAGATCCTCCGAGGCATCGACGAGGCTGCGGTCCATGCCCTGAAGGCGGGCGCGCACGAGCAGCGCCACCACCGCGATGTTGAACAGCACATGCGCCGCGATGACGGCCCAGGTACCCATCTGAAACTTGATGCCCAGCCCCGCGAGTGAAGGATTGACGAGATCGAAGAAGCTCACGAAGGCAATCAAGGTCGAGATGCCAATGACGATGCCGGGCACCATGATGGCGATATAGATCAGCGCATCGAAGGTGACGCGCAGCCAGCCTTTGGTGCGCTCAAGCCCCAGCGCCGTGAGTGTGCCGATGATGGCGGAGAGGAAGGCGGTGGACAGCGCGATGATGACGGAGGTCTTGAGGGCGCCCATAATCAGAGGGTTGGAGAAGGCCTTGCCGTACCAGAAGAGCGAGAAGCCCTCCCAGGCCATGGCATACTTGCCGGCATTGAAGGAGAAGAACACGATCAGGCTGATCGGCAAATAGAGGAAGATGTAGATGCAGATGGCATAGGCGCGCAGCATCATGTCACCTCACACAAGTGCCGCGCGCCGCGTGCCGGACTTCGACAGCACGAAGCGCATATAGACATAGATCGTGACGAACATGATGGCGACGAGGGCCACGGAAACCGCCGCGCCGAAGGGCCAGTTGCGCGACTGGAGGAACAGATCCACCAGCGCATTGCCGATAAAGAACACCTTACCGCCGCCCAAGAACTGCGGCAGGATGTAATCGCCCATCAGCAGGATGAAGACCAGCATGGAGCCGGTGGCAACACCCGGCAGCGCCAGCGGCAATGTCACCTGCAGGAAGGTGCGGATGGGCGTTGCGCCGAGATCGGCAGAGGCCTCGAGCAGGCGCTTGTCGAGCTTTTCGAGGGACACATAGATGGGCGGCACCATGAGCGGCAGGAAACCGTAGACGGCGCCGATGAGCACCGCCCAGGGCGTGTTGATGATGCGCACGTCGGCAATGCCCAGCGTGGCAAGCCAGCCGGGGATGCCCTTGTTGCCGAGGATCATCATCCAGGCATAGTAGCGCAGCAGCTGGCTGGTCCAGAACGGCGCCATGACGAGGATCAGCAGCGCCACGCGCCACCCAGGGCTGGTCTTCACCGCCAGGAAATAGGCCATGGGGAAGGCGAAGAGCGCCGTCAGCAGCGTGCCGAACGGCGCCAGCGTAAGTGTGTTGAAGAAGGCTTTGCCGCGCGCCGGCAGGTCCATGTAGTTCTGCAGCGTGAAGGCCGGCACGTAGCCGCCCGCCGGTGCGCGCTCGCCGAAGGAAAAGAGCAGCACCACCGCGAGCGGCGCCAGCAGCAGGAACACGAAGAACAGCCCCGCTGGCGCAAGCAGCAGGGCCGTCACGAGTTTGGGGCGCGGGGTGGTGGTCATCGGTTCCTGGGTTTGCTCAATGCGTCCTCGCTCGCTCTTTCAGCGGGAGAGGAAGAGTTCCCCAGCGCAGCTGGGGTAGGTGAGGGGAAGTGTGCTGCACATGAAATGCAGCGCTTTGACTTCCCCTCATCTCCCCGTTGCTTGCGCAACGGGGCCCTTCTTCTCCCGCTGAAGCGGGAGAAGACGAAGTGCGTCACGCGGACTTGAAGCGCGCCATCAACTCGGCGCGATCCGGGTTGGTGAGCGTTTCGGCGGCGCCATATTCCAGCACCGACAGCTGGCCGGCCGCCGGATAGAGGATCGGGTTCTTGAGGATGCTCTCGGGGAGCAGCTTGAGAACGCGCGCGTCGGTGGTCGGCGTGCCGTGGGCCTCGATTTCCTTGGCGTTGATCGACGGCGTGAGGATGAAGTCGAGGAAGGCATAGGCCGCATCGCGGTTGGGCGCGCCCTTGATGACCGCATAGTGATCGACCCAGATTTCCCCGCCGTCCTTGCCGAGGCGGTAGCTCATCTCAGGGAGGTCGCGGTTGAGCTGGGCGGCGTCATTGGTCCAGCACATGGCCATGGCGGCATCGCCATTGCGCATGGCGGGCTGATAGTCGGAGGTGACGGCGAAGAGATGCGGCTTGGTGGCAACCAGCAGCTTCTCGATCTCGGCCAGTTCCTTCGGGTCCACGGTGTTGAAGGAATAGCCAAGCGACTTGGCCGCGCTGCCGATGGTGGTGAGCTGATAGTCATGCACCGTGGCCTTGCCCGAAAGCGGGCCCTGGGCGAGGGCGAAGAAATCCTTCCAGCTGGCCGGGTTCTCGGTGGTCGACTTGGTGTTGACGATGAAGCCCGTGGTGCCCCAGTCCTTCGGCACGGCATAGGTGACGCCGTCGATGGTGCCCGGGCCGAGGAAGCGCGGATCCTGCTGGGCGGGGTCGTAGTTCGGGAAGAGCTTCAGGTCCAGGGGCTCGATCAAGTCGAGGCTCTTGTAGGTGGAAATCGTATAGTTGGTGGGCACCAGCACGTCCCAGCCGGTGGAACCCGCCTGCAGCTTCGCCAGCATTTCCTCGTTGGAGCCGAAGACGTTGATGTTGATCGGCACACCCGTCTGCTTGGTGAAGTTGTCGTAGTTCTCTTGGCTGAAGTAGTTGGGCCAGGTCGTGACATTCAGCGTGCCGGTGAGGCCGGCATAGGCCTTGCGGGGGCGCAGGCCCGGCACGGCGCCGCCGAGCACGGCGGTGGCCAGCCCGAGGCCCGTAACGCCGAGGAAGTGGCGGCGGGTGACGCTGCCCTTCTGGTAGCGGCGGAGCTCGTCGATGAAATTCCGCGCCGGGAAATAGTCAGGTGTCTTGGTCATGCGTCTTCTCCTCCCTGTGTTTGTGTTTATACCGTTACGTATTCGGCAAGATACGCTCTGCCTCGGCGCGCCATCCCGCGGCGATCATGTCGCCGATGTCATAGACCCCTGCGTCGCGCTCCGATTTCCGCGGGGCCATTACCATGAACTCGCCGAGCTTCTCGCTCACCACCACATATTCCGTGTGCTCGCCGAGGAAGATGCGGTTCAGCACCCTGACCGGAAGCCTGGCCATGAGCCCCTCCGGCAGGGCGCTGAGGCTGGTTGCGATCTCGATCTGCTCCGGCCGGATGCTCAGCACTTCAGCCGGGGACGGGCCGGCGAAGAAATTGGTCTTGCCGACGAAATCCGCCACGTAGCGGTTGACCGGCTGGTCATAGAGCTCGCGCGGGGAGCCCGTCTGCACGATGCGGCCCTCGCGCATGACGCAGACCCGGCCGGACATCGACAGCGCCTCCTCCTGGTCATGCGTGACGAGAAGGAAGGTGATGCCGACGTCGCGCTGCAGGTTTTGGAGTTCGATTTGCATGTCGCGGCGGAGCTTGCGGTCGAGTGCGGCGAGCGGTTCGTCGAGCAGCAGCACGGCGGGGCGGTTGATGAGGGCGCGGGCCAGCGCCACACGCTGCTGCTGGCCGCCGGAGAGCTCATAGCTGCGGCGCTTGCCGTAGCCTTCGAGGCGGACCATGGCGAGCGCCCCGTCCACCGCGCGGTCTATTTCGGCTTTGGACGGCTTTGGATTGCGCTGGCGCAGGCCATAGGACACATTGTCAGCAACCGAGAGATGCGGGAACAGCGCATAGTGCTGGAACACCATATTGACGGGCCGCCGGTAGGCCGGGACGCCGGTGACATTCTCGCCGCGGATGAAGACCTCGCCGGAGCTCGGCTGCTCGAAACCCGCCATCATGCGCAGCGAGGTGGTCTTGCCGCAGCCCGATGGGCCCAGAATGGACATGAACTCGCCCGCCCTCACCGCAAGGTCATTGCCGGCAACCGCCACCACATCGCCGAAGCGCTTGGTGACCTTGCGGAATTCGATGACGCTGGACGTGTCGCTCACGATACCCAGGGGAAAAAGAATTTCACAGTGAGGTTCCGACAGCGCTCATCGATTGTCAACGTTCCGCATGGGAAGGCGGGCGGCCGGAAGCCATGTCTTGCATTGGCCGCGGTTTTCCGCCATAAGCCGCGTCGCTGTAAGGCACCCGGCTGGGGGCTGAACGGAAGGGTCAGTCGCGCATCAGCGGCTGGCTAGGGGCGAAGCCCCGTCTTCCCGTGTCTCCGCTCTTTCGTTTGACCGGTCTTTCGAGCCTTTCTGGGTTCGAAAGAGGCTCTGCGCCGGATGACTTGCACTGTTGAAACGCAACGAAAGGCATAATCCATATGGCTCTCTACGAGCACGTGTTCCTGACCCGTCAGGACGCAGCGCCCGCGCAGGTCGATGCCCTGACGGACCAGTACAAGGCGCTTGTCGCCGCCCATGGCGGCAAGGTAACGAAGACCGAATACTGGGGCCTCAAGTCCCTCACCTTCCGGATCCGCAAGAACCGCAAGGCGCATTACACGCTCTTCAACATCGATGCCCCTTCTGCCGCCGTGCAGGAGATGGAGCGCCAGATGTCGATCTCGGAAGACGTGATCCGCTTCATGACCGTGAAGGTCGAAGCGCATGAGGACGGCCCCTCGGCCCAGATGCGCCGCCGCGAAGACCGCGAGCGCCGTGATGACCGTGTCGAAGCCACTGAGGAGAGCAACTGATGTCCGCTCCGCAAGCACGCCGCCCCTTCTTCCGCCGCAAGAAGAGCTGCCCCTTCACCGGCGATAACGCGCCGAAGATCGACTACAAGGACGTGCGCCTCCTGCAGCGTTATGTCTCCGAGCGCGGCAAGATAGTGCCGAGCCGCATCACCGCGGTGTGCGCCAAGAAGCAGCGCGAGCTGGCCAAGGCCATCAAGCGCTCTCGCTTCCTGGGCCTGCTGCCCTATGTGCTGAAGTAAGGAGTAAGCAACATGGAAGTGATTCTTCTGGAGCGCGTCTCCAAACTCGGCCACATGGGCGAGGTGGTGAAGGTCAAGGACGGCTTTGCCCGTAACTTCCTTCTCCGGCAGGGCAAGGCGCTGCGCGCCACCGAGGCAAATAGGGCCAAATTCGAGCGCGAGCGCGCGGCACTTGAGGCCCGCAACGCCGAACGCCGTGCTGCCGCCGGCGAAGAAGCCAAGTCGCTGGACGGCAAGACGTTCACGCTGATCCGCCAGGCGGGCGAGTCGGGCCAGCTCTATGGCTCCGTCAGCCCCCGCGACATCGTCGAGGCGGCTGCCGCCGTGGGCGTCAAGATCGACCGTGGCCATGTGATGCTGGCCAACCCGATCAAGACCATCGGCCTCCACGATGTTGTCGTTTCGCCGCATCCGGAAGTCGAGGTCAAGGTCACGGTGAACGTCGCCCGCTCGCCCGAGGAAGCCGCCGCCCAGGCGCGCGGCGAAGACCTCACCGGCCCGACCTCGGACCGTGCGGAAATCCGTGCTGCCGCCGAGGCCCTCTTCGAGGAAGCCCAGGCCGAAGCCGCCAGGGAAGACAACGCCTGACGCAGTCCGCCATTCGACACAGGACAGGGCCGCCTGCGGGCGGCCCTTTGTCATTTGCGCGCCGGAGGCGGAAAACCCAGCCTGACGCCAGAGAAACGGGCTCCGTTAACCCTCGTGAAACCAACCCCTTGCGCAGGCCTCCCGCTGACATTAAAGTTTTGTTAACAAGTATGGCGCCTGGGGGAGATGCTGAACAGCACTTCCATTGCGGAAGGGGTTAGGAGCGCAGGACCATGTATGCACTTCTGGATCGGGCACTGAAGACGGTCGTCGAAAGGGGCACGCTGCGGGTGACCGGGCCAGACGGCAAGCTTCGTGACTACGGCGATGGCACAGGCACGCCGGTCAACATCTCGATCATGACGCCGCTCGCCGCCGCCAGGATCGCTGCCGATGCCGACCTCTATCTCGGCGAATGCTACATGGACGGCACGCTCGACGTTTCGGGCGGCTCCACGATCTACGATGCGCTGGCAATCCTCATGGACAATGCCCAGACGCACAAGATGCCGAAGATCGCCAAGGCCGCGAACGCCGTGCGCATCGCTTTGAAGCGCGTGGACCAATATAACCCTGTCGGCAAGGCCAAGAATAACGTTGCCCACCATTATGATTTGTCGGGCGCGCTCTACGATCTGTTCCTCGACCGCGACCGGCAATACTCCTGCGCCTATTTCGAGACCGATGACGGCTCGCTGGAAGATGCGCAACTGGCCAAGAAGCGCCACATCGCGGCCAAGCTCGCCATCGAGCCTGGCATGAAGATTCTCGACATCGGCTCCGGCTGGGGCGGGCTTGGCCTCTACCTCGCGGAAATCTGCGGCGCCGAAGTCACCGGCGTCACGCTGTCGGAAGAACAGCACAAACTGTCGAACGAGCGCGCGAGGCAGCGCGGCGTTTCAGACCGCGTGAAGTTCCTGCTCAAGGACTATCGCCACCTCGACGCCAAGTTCGACCGCGTCGTTTCGGTCGGCATGTTCGAGCATGTGGGGGTTGGCCACTTCAGGGAGTTCTTCAACAAGGTGAACGCGCTCCTCGCGGATGATGGCGTGGCGGTGCTGCATTCGATCAACCGCTCGGCAGGGCCCGACGCCACGTCGGCCTGGATCAAGAAATACATCTTCCCCGGCGGCTACATCCCTGCTCTTTCCGAAGTACTGCCGCATATCGAGAAGTCCGGCCTCTATGTCAGCGACATCGAAATCCTGCGGTTGCACTATGCCAAGACGCTGCGCGAATGGTTCCTGCGCTTCGCCGATCACCGCGAGCGCGCCAGGAAACTCTATGACGAGCGCTTCTGCCGCATGTGGGAGTTCTATCTCGCGGCGTCCGAATGCGCCTTCCGCTACATGGGCATGAACAACTTCCAGATCCAGTTCGTGAAAAACCAGCATGCCCTGCCGCTCACCCGCAACTACATGTTCGCCGAAGAAGAGCGCCTGCGCGAAATCGATTCGAAGCTGCCGCGCTTCAAATCGGTGCTGCCGGCGGAGTGAGGGCGAAGGGGTGCCGCGCCCTTTCATTCCGGGCGTTCCGCAGCGTTATTGTGGATAGCGGGCATAAGGCGCATAAAAGCGCCGCAAAGGGACGGCAACGACCTAGGGTCGCGCCATGATTCAGACCCCTGCCCTCCGCGCCGTCGAACCCGCACCGGACGACGGGAGTTATCGCACCCCGCCCCACAACATCGAGGCGGAGCAGGCGCTGCTGGGCGCGATCCTCGTCAACAACGAGGCGGCCGACAAGGTCTCGGCCTTCCTGGCACCGGAGCATTTCTTCGAACCACTGCATGCGCGCATCTACGAAGCGGCCACAACGCTGATCAAGATCGGCAAGCTGGCGAGCCCCGTCACCCTCAAGACCCATTTCGAGAATGACGCGACGCTGAAGGAGATCGGCGGCACGGCATATCTCGCTCGTCTCGCGGCGAGCGCCACCACCATCATCAATGCGGAAGAATATGGCCGCACTATCTATGAGCTGGCGCAGCGGCGTAAGCTCATCGGCATCGGTACCGATCTCGTCAACGAGGCCTTCGAACCCGACATCGAGGACACCTCCCGCGAACTGATCGAGCGCGCCGAGCAGACGCTCTATTCGCTGGCGGAGACGGCCAAATATGGCCAGGGCTTCCAACCTTTCGCCCGCGCGCTCACCGATGCGGTGGACATGGCGGCGAACGCCTATCAGCGTGACGGCGGCCTCTCCGGCATCTCCACAGGCCTTCGGGACCTTGACGAGAAGATGGGTGGGCTTCAGGCCTCCGACCTCATCATCATCGCCGGCAGGCCCGCCATGGGCAAGACATCGCTGGCCACCAATATCGCCTACAACATCGCCAGGGCCTATAAGGCCGAGCACAATGCCGATGGCTCGGTGAAGGTGACGGATGGCGGTGTGGTTGCCTTCTTCTCGCTCGAAATGTCAGCCGAGCAGCTGGCCACGCGCATCATTTCCGAACAGGCGATGATCCCCTCGGAGCGCATCCGCCGGGGCAAGATCAACGAGGACGAGTTCGCCAAGATCGTCGAGGTGACGCGCGAGATGCAGTCGCTGCCGCTCTACATCGACGCAACCGGCGGCATCAGCATCGCGCAGGTGGCGGCGCGCGCACGCAGGCTCAAGCGCCAGCGGGGGCTGGGGCTTCTGGTTGTCGACTATCTGCAGCTGCTCTCCGGCTCGTCGCGCCGCGCCGCCGAAGGCCGCGTGCAAGAGGTTTCCGAAATCACCGTGGGCCTCAAGGCGCTCGCCAAGGAACTCTCCGTGCCGATCGTTGCCCTCTCGCAGCTGTCGCGCCAGGTCGAGAACCGCGACGAGAAGCGCCCGCAGCTCGCCGACCTGCGCGAATCGGGCTCCATCGAGCAGGACGCCGACGTGGTGCTGTTCGTCTATCGTGAGGAATATTATCTTGCCCGCAAGGAGCCCAGACCCAACACGCAGGAGCACTTCGACTGGCAGGAGCAGATGAACCGGGTGAACGGCGTCGCCGAAGTCATCATCGGCAAGCAGAGGCACGGCCCCACCGGCACCGTCGAGCTGCAGTTCGAGGCCAGCCTCACCAAGTTCCAGAACCTGGCGCGCGCCGACCACCTGCCGGAACGCTTCGAATAGCGGCAAGACGCAGATGCGTGGTGCGCCAGAAGGGAGGCGGCCGTCGAAGTCTCGACTGCCACAAGGGAAGGCTTGATCCACGCGCGCGCGCCGCTTATGGCAATCGCCGAAAGGACTTGGCCCGCAAGATGACCCCCACTCCAGAGGACCTCGCCGGCGCGGTGCTGACCATTGCCCTGGTGGCGCTGAAGAACAACTGGCGCCGGCTTAACGCATTGGCCGGAAAGGCGGAATGCGGCGCCGCAGTGAAGGGCAACGCGTACGGGCTGGGGATCGCACCCGTAGCGAAGTCGCTGTGGGAGGCCGGCTGCCGCTCCTTCTTCGTGGCGCGGCCCAAGGAGGGGGAAGAGCTGCGCGGGCTGCTGCCCGAGGCCACCATCTATATCCTCGACGGGTTGTTTGCGGGACAAGCCGAATTCTATGCCAAGCTCGCTCTCTGCCCGGCCCTGATTTCCATCGAGGAAGCCCGGGAATGGGCAGCGTTTGGAAGGGTTTACGGGCGGAAACTGCCCTGCGCCATTCATGTCGATACCGGCATCAACCGGCTGGGATTCTCAATGCCGGAGTTCGAGGCCCTGCTCGCGGACAATTTCACCATGGCGGGGCTGAACGTCACGCTGCTGATGAGCCATCTGGCCTGCGCCGACGAGCCCTCCCACCCGCTGAACCTGCGCCAGCGCGCGGCTTTTGCGGCGGTGCGGGCCAAGCTGCCGGAGGTGGCGGCGAGCCTTGCCAACTCCAGCGGCATCTTTCTGGGCGGCGGTTTCGTGCATGATCTGGTGCGCCCGGGCATCGCGCTTTACGGCGGAAATCCGACGCCGAATGTTGCGAATCCGATGCATGCCGTTGCCATTCTGGAAGGCGCGGTGATGCAACTGCGTGAGGTTGCCGCCGGTGACACGGTTGGCTATGGCGCGACGTGGAAAGCAACACGGCCGACGCGCATCGCGGTGCTCGGCGCGGGCTACAAGGATGGCGTGCCCCGCGCCCTGTCATCGCGGGAACCCGGCGGCCCTGCCCAGGTTTTCATCAATGGCCGCCGCTGCCCGGTTATCGGGCGCATTTCAATGGACATGATGGGGATCGATATCACCTGCCTTCCTGAGGATGAGGTGAAGCGCGGCACCCGGGCGGAGCTCATCGGGCGGCACATCGGCATCGACGAGGCGGCATCCTGGGCCGGCACCATATCCTACGAGTTGCTGACGAGGCTGGGCAGCCGCTATGCAAGGCTCTACACGGGTCTCGAATCGGACGGCAGAGCTTGAACATCCTTGCCCATATCGGCCGCGCGACGCTTGCGCTGCTCGAAGAAACCGGCCGCGTCGCGATCTTCCTGAAGGACGCGCTGCTGCAGGGCCTGACGCCGAAGATCTTTCTGCGCCAGATCCTCGAGCAGATGATGCGCATCGGATATTTCTCGCTGCCCGTGGTCGGCCTCACCGCCTTCTTCACCGGCGGTGCGCTGGCCCTGCAGATCTATCTCGGCTCCTCCCGCTTCAACGCGGAAAGCCTGGTGGCCTCGATCGTCGCGCTTGGCATCACGCGCGAGTTGGGGCCGGTGCTGGCGGGGCTGATGGTGGCGGGACGCGTGGGCGCCTCGATCGCAGCGGAACTCGGCACCATGCGGGTGACGGAGCAGATCGACGCGCTGGTGACGCTGGCCACCAATCCGTTCAAGTATCTCGTGGGCCCGCGCATCATCGCGGCGGTGGTGACGCTGCCCATTCTCGTTGGCATCGCCGACATCATCGGAATCATGGGCGGCTACATCGTCGGCACTCGCTCCATCGGCCTCAACGGCTATGCCTATATCCGCAACACGGCGGACTTCCTCGAAATTGACGACGTGACCTCGGGCCTCATCAAGGCCGCCGTCTTCGGCTTCATCATCGCGGTGATGGGCTGCTACCACGGCTTCAACTCCAAGGGCGGCGCGCAAGGCGTGGGCCGCGCCACGACGAACGCGGTGGTGTCCTCGGCGATCCTGATCCTCGCCGCCAACTTCGCCCTCACCTCGCTGCTCTTCGCGGATTGATCATGGCCGAAGCGGGATACATCGAACTTGCTGGCGTGACGAAGAGCTTCGGGCCGAAGCATGTGCTGAACGGTGTGACGCTGTCGGTGCCCAAGGGCCATTCGCTGGTGGTGATCGGCGGCTCGGGCACGGGCAAATCGGTGATGCTGAAATGCATCCTCGGCCTGCTGCATCCCGATTCTGGCTCGATCCGCATCGCGGGCGAAGAGGCCGTGGGCCTTCGGGGCAGCGCGCGCGACGAATATCTGGCGCGCTTCGGCATGCTGTTCCAGGGGGCCGCTCTCTTCGACTCGCTCTCCGTGTGGGAGAATGTCGCCTTCGGCCTGATCCAGGGCCGCCACATGGCACGCTCGCGAGCCCGCGACATCGCCATCGAGAAGCTGGGTCAGGTGGGGCTCACTCCGGACGTCGGCAATCTCTATCCGGCGGAACTCTCGGGCGGCATGCAGAAGCGCGTGGGGCTTGCCCGCGCCATTGCGGCGGACCCCGAGATCATCTTCTTCGACGAACCGACGACGGGGCTCGACCCGATCATGGCGGACGTCATCAACAACCTGATCGTCGACTGCGTGAAAAGGCTGGGCGCCACCACCGTGTCGATCACCCATGACATGGCGTCTGCCCGCAAGATCGCCGACGACATTGCCATGATCTTCAAAGGCGAGATCGTCTGGCAGGGGCCCGCGAAGACCATCGACACGAGCGGCAATCCTTACGTCGACCAGTTCATCCACGGCCGCGCCGAAGGGCCGATCCAGATGGATGTGCTGAAGCCTTAGCGGCGGACTCACGGCCCCCCTCACCTTTTCCTATCCCCCGGTGGAGGAGAGGAAAGAGAGACGTGTGGAACGAAAAAGGCCGCCAGAGCTGGCGGCCTTTCCGTGAGATGCGCCGGGAAGCGGTCTCGACACCGTTGCGTCAGCTCCGCACGCTCGCGGAGGCAACGATCCGGCCCGCCGGCACAGTGAACTCACTCGACATCGGATCACCTCCTTTCGTTGTTGACACTGCGTCCAAGGTGAGGGCTTGCCGGGGTTTCGTCAAGAGGGCAATTTCACAGGCGCAACTCAAAGGACGCCTGACATGACCGCCGCCGACATTCTGATCACCAATGCCCGTGTGCTGACCATGGACCCCGCGCGGCCGCAGGCAGAAGCGGTGGCGATTGCCGGGAACCGGATCATCCGGCTGGGATCCATGGATGACGTGGCGGGACTCAAGGCCAAGCACACGCGCGTCATCGATGCCGCGCAGAAGACGGTGATGCCCGGCATCATCGAGGGCCATGTGCACCTCTTCGGCGGGGCCGTCGAACTCGACACGCTGATGCTGAATGGCATGACCGGTTTCGCGGCGGTGGCCGAAGCCGTGGCCCTGTTCCGCCGACAGCGGCCGGGCGAGCCCGTGCTGCTGGCAACCGGCATCGCGCATGAGGCCTTCGGCGAGCCGATCACCCGGCAGATGCTGGACCGCATGGTCTCCGACATTCCCTTCATCATGGGCTGCTTCGACCACCACACCATGTGGGCCAATACCAAGGCGCTGGAGATAGCCGGCATCATGAAGGGTCGTGAACTGCCCACCGGCAATGAGATCGTGCTCGACGACAATGGCATCGCCACGGGCGAACTGCGCGAGCCCGCCGCCTATATGCTTGTCCAGGCGCTGACCCCCACGGGCGGGCGCGAATGGCTGGGCATGACCACGGGCGAGAATCCAGAGCCGCCGGCAACGGCCGCACAGCGCGAACTCGACATCGGCTTCTTCAAGAAAGGCATCGCGCATGCGGCGTCCCTCGGCATCACGTCGATGCACAACATGGATGGCAACTGGTATCAGCTCGAACTGCTGCAGGCGCTGCTGGACCGCGGCGAGATGTATGCGCGCGTCGAGATTCCCTTCCACCAGAAGAACACCTTCGAGATCGCCCGCGTCGAGGAGGCAGCCGAGATGCGCGCCAAATATGGCCGCACGCGGCCGGGTGGCGAGATGCTGCATTGCGACCGCGTGAAGGTGTTCGTCGACGGCGTGCTCGAAACCTATACCGCGCTGATGCTCGAGGGCTATCCCGGCCAGCCTGAGAACATGGGCGCACCGCTGTTCACGGCGGAGGAGATGAACGAGATCGTACGCCGCGCCGACAAGCACGGGCTGCAGGTGGCAACCCATGCTATCGGCGACGGCGGCGTCAGGCGCACGCTCGATGCTTATGAAAATGCGATCAAGGTGAATGGCAAACGCGACTCGCGCCACCGCATCGAGCATATCGAGATGATCGACCCTGCCGACATCAAGCGGCTGAAGGAGCTGGGCGTTATCGCCTCGCTGCAGCCCATCGCCGGCGTGGGCGTGCCCGGCTCGCCGCATGAGCCGATTCTGTCGCGCGTCGGGACCAAGCTGCCATGGGCCTATGCCTGGCAGACGCTGCGCGAGACGGGGGCGGTGATTGCCTTCTCCTCCGACTGGCCGGTGGCGCCCTTAAGCCCCTTCCTCGGCATGCAGGCGGCGATGACCGCGGCGCCATTGAAACCCAACTGCCCGCCGCAGGCGCAGAGCCTGATGGACACGCTCCACAGCTTCACCGCGGCGGGGGCCTACATGGAATTCATGGAGGACAGAAAGGGCACGCTGAAAGAGGGCTTCCTCGCCGACGTGGTGGTGCTCGATTCTGACATGGAGAAGACGCCGAAGGACCAGGTTGCCAATGTGCGGCCGGTCACGACGATCTGCGATGGCCGCGTAAGCTTCGAGGCGTGAGGTGAAGAAGCCAAAGGACAGAGCGGGGGGCGGTGCCGCACCCTTCCAACCGCCGAATCCCCGAGGCCCGTGAAGTAGCGTCACCTTGTGACCTATGCTGTTCTGGCGTTCGTGTGGGGCCGACCTTTGTGGTGCCGGGCGTCTGGCCGGGAACGCGGCGCCAGGCGACCAAACTTTGACGTAAAGTGCAGATCGCAGAAGATTTAATTTGATTTAACGAACTCTACGGGATTACTGATTTTCCACCAGTCATTCTGACGACAGCAGGACAGCGGTATGCAACGGTTTGCCTGCCCCGGCGCCTTGCAGGGCGTGCCAGTTAGCGGGGAGTTTTGAGGCAGTTTGAGTGGGCCTCATGCCTTCCCATAAAGAGCGCGTTTTCCGAATGGTCCCGGAGGAACCCCACCCCTCCGGGACCGACGCGCTTCCTGGCGCCAATGGGTTTATGCTACGTTATGAGCACTCCGAAATCCCGCATCATGTATATCGAAAGAAAGGCTGAAGGCCTCAACGGGCCGGCTTGGATCGGCCGCGTGACCTTCTCAAAGTCCGGCCGAACGATGACGTACCGGGGCCGGCAGTTCCAGAAGATGAAGGGGTATAAGTGCAACTGCTTCGACGTCGAAAACGGCGACGAATACTGGATTTCCGGACCGCGCCGCAACGGCAAAGACAGGCTCTATCCAGCCAGCAGGCGTCCGGTCGAGATCGACGGCGATGTAAGGGTCGAGTACATGTCCAAGATCCGGGGCATTCTCGCGTAATTTGCAAGCTGGGCCTTTCCGTTCCAGAAATGTTCCGGTATGAAGGGACATGGCTAAGTCCTCCCAATTCGTCTGCCAGAGCTGCGGCTCCACCTCTTCCAAATGGTCCGGCCGCTGCGACAATTGCGGGGAGTGGAACTCCATCGTCGAGGAACAGGCAGCAGCCCCACTGTCTGGCGCGAAGGGCGCCGGCCTGCCCAAGGGGCGGGCAACAAGGCTCGTCGGCCTGCGCGGCGAGTCGCCCGCACCGCCACGCATTATCACCGGCATTGCCGAGTTGGACCGCGTGGCGGGCGGCGGCTTCGTGGCGGGCTCGGGCGTGCTGATCGGCGGCGACCCGGGGATCGGCAAGTCCACCCTTTTGCTCCAGGCCCTGGCCGCCCTGGCGCGCAGGGGCGAGCGGGTGGTCTATATCTCCGGCGAGGAGGCGATTGCCCAGGTGCGGCTCAGGGCCCAGCGGCTGGGCCTCGACGACGCCCCAGTGCTGCTGGCGGCAGAGACCAACGTCTCCGACATCTTGGCCACGCTGTCGGAGGAGAAGCCCCCGTCCATTGCAGTCATCGATTCGATCCAGACCCTGTGGGCACCCCCGATCGAGGCGGCGCCCGGCACGGTCTCCCAGCTCAAGGCTGGGTCCGAGGCGCTGATCCGCTTCGCCAAGCAGAAGGGCACGGCCATCCTGCTCGTCGGCCATGTGACCAAGGACGGTCAGATCGCCGGACCTAAGGTGGTGGAGCACATGGTGGATGCCGTGCTCTATTTCGAGGGCGACCGCGGCCACCAGTACCGCATCCTGCGCGCTGTCAAGAACCGCTTCGGGCCGACCGACGAGATCGGCGTCTTCGAAATGTCCGACGGCGGGCTGGCGGAAGTCAGCAACCCGTCGCGCCTGTTCATGGGCTCGGATGAGCGGCCGACGCCAGGCACGGCGGTTTTCGCCGGCATGGAGGGCACCAGGCCGCTGCTGATCGAGGTGCAGGCGCTGGTCTCGCCCTCGCCGCTCGGCACGCCGCGACGCACCACGGTCGGCTGGGATTCGAACCGGCTGGCCATGATCCTTGCCGTGCTGGAGGCGCGCGCCGGCGTGCAGACCGGGCAGAACGACGTATATCTTAACGTCGCCGGCGGGCTTAAAGTGCGAGAACCTGCGGCCGACCTCGCGGTGGCGGCGGCGCTCCTCTCCTCCCTCACCGGCACGGTGATCCCGCCTGGCACGGCGGTGTTCGGCGAGATTGCGCTGTCTGGCGCCATCCGCCCCGTGGGCCAGACCGAAGCCCGCCTCAAGGAAGCCCAGAAGCTGGGATTGAAGGAGGCCGTGGTCGCCGCCACTACGGAGCAACCGGGCGTCAAGGGTCTGAAGGTGAAAGGCCTCGAAACGATCATGGACCTCGTGGCGTGGTCAGCCGCACAGGACCGCGGACAACGGAGAATCGCCTAGGCTCAAGCGGGAATTCTTTCTATAAGAAGCCCGAAACCGGGTCGCCGTACCCCTCCAGGACCACGAGATGCCTCTGACGCTCCTCGATTTCATTCTCATCGCCATCATGCTCGTTTCCGGCCTCCTCGCGCTGATGCGCGGCTTCACCCGCGAGGTGCTGTCGCTGGTCGCGTGGGGTGCGGCGGCGGTGGCCGCCTATTTCTCCATCAAGCAGCCGAGTTTAGTGAGCTGGGTTCAGGCCAGCGTGCCCTATCTCGAGAAGGAGAACATCGCCCAGATCGCCCTGGGAGCCTCGGCCTTCCTGATCGTGTTGATCGTCATCTCCGTCATCAGCGTCAAGATCTCGGACTGGGTGGTCGATTCGGCGGCCGGCACCTTCGACCGCACGCTGGGTTTCATGTTCGGCGTGGCGCGGGGTTTCATATTCGTCGCCATCGCCTATCTGTTCTATGGCTGGCTCCAGCCCTTCGACAGGCAGGAAAGCTGGGTCCGGACCGCCTATTCGCTGCCGATGATCAAGTCGGCCGGCGCGGGCCTCCTCGCCTTCATGCCGCCGGATATTGCGGACACGCTGAACAACACGGCCCTCGCCACGGGCGGCGGCAAGACCTCGGCCCCCGGCGATGCCGGGCAGACAGACCCCGGCTACAGGAGCAACGACAGCCAGCAGCTGGACAATCTGATGGAGAGCACGGGCGGCGGCAACGACCAGCTGCCGGCTGCCGGACAGGACGTTGGCGGCAACACCGGGCAACCGCCAAGCGGACAGGACAACAGCCAATGAGCATGGACCTCGATTGCGAGATCAACGCCGACCGGCTGCGCGAGGAGTGCGGCGTGTTCGGCATCTATGGCCACCCCGACGCGGCGGCCCTGACGGCGCTGGGCCTGCACGCGCTGCAGCACCGCGGCCAGGAGGCGGCGGGCATCGTGTCCTTCGACGGCGAGCGGTTCCAGACCGAGCGCCGTTTAGGCCTCGTCGGCGACCACTTCTCCTCCGAGAAGGTTATTAACCGGCTTCAGGGCTCATCGGCCTTGGGCCATGTGCGCTATTCGACCACCGGCGAAACCATTCTGCGCAACGTGCAGCCGCTGTTCGCCGAACTGGCCGCCGGCGGCTTCGCCGTCGCGCACAACGGCAACCTCACCAACGGACTGACGCTGCGCCGCGAACTCATCGCGCAGGGCGCCATCTGCCAGTCAACGTCGGACACCGAGGTGATCCTGCATCTCGTGGCGCGCTCCCCGAAAGCCCGAATGGTGGAGCGCTACATCGATGCGCTGCGGGCGCTGGAGGGCGCCTACGCATTGGTGGCTCTCACCAACAAGAAGCTCATCGGCGCGCGCGACCCCAACGGCATCCGCCCGCTGATCCTCGGCGAACTGAACGGCGCCTACATCCTGTGCTCGGAAACCTGCGCGCTGGACATCATCGGCGCCAGATACATCCGCGAGATCGAGAACGGCGAAGTGGTGGTGATCTCGGACGAGGGCATCGAAAGCCTCAGGCCTTTTCCCAAGGCGCCCGCGCGGCCCTGCATCTTCGAATACATCTATTTCTCGCGGCCAGATTCCATGCTGGGCGGCCGCTCGATCTATGACGTGCGCAAGGCCATGGGCCGCGAACTCGCCAGGGAATCCTCCGCCGCGGCTGACGTGATCGTGCCGATCCCGGACTCGGGCGTTCCCGCCGCCATCGGCTATGCCCAGCAGACGGGCATTCCCTTCGAGCTCGGCATCATCCGCAACCATTATGTGGGCCGCACCTTCATCGAGCCGACGCAAACGATCCGCTCGCTCGGCGTGAAGCTGAAGCACAACGCCAACCGCGCCGTCGTGCAGGGAAAGCGCGTGGTGCTGATCGACGACTCGATCGTGCGCGGCACAACGTCAGTGAAGATCGTGCGCATGATGTACGAGGCGGGTGCGAAGGAGGTGCACATGCGCATCTCGAGCCCGCCCATCAAGCACCCGGACTTCTATGGCATCGACACGCCGGAGCAGAAATCGCTCCTGGCCGCCACCCACACGCTGGAGGAGATGCGCCAGTACATCGGCGTCGACTCGCTGGCCTTCCTGTCGGTTGACGGCGTCTACCGTTCGGTGGGTTACCCGGGCCGGGACAATGCCAGGCCGCAGTTCACCGACCATTGCTTCACCGGGGATTATCCCACCCACCTCACCGACCTCGCCGGTGAAACCAGGAAGCAGCAGCTCTCGCTGCTGGCGGAAGCGGGCTGATATCGCATGACACGCAGGCTTGAAGGGCGCGTCGCCCTGGTGACAGGCGCCTCGCGGGGGCTCGGTGCTTCCGCCGCGATCGCGCTCGCCTGTGAGGGCGCCCACATCATCGCCACCGCGCGCACCGAGGGCGGTCTCACCGAACTCGACGACGAGATCAAGAAGGCCGGCGGTGCGGCCACGCTGGTCCCCGTCGATATCAAGGACTTTGCGGCCATCGACAGGCTGGGGGCGGCGATCTTCGAGCGCTGGAAGAAGCTCGACATCCTGATCGGCAATGCCGGCGTGCTGGGCAAGCTGACGCCCGTCTCGCATGTGGAGCCGAAAATGTGGGACGACGTGATGGCGGTGAATGTCACCGCCAATTACCGCTTGATCCGCTCCATGGACCCGCTGCTGCGCCAGTCGGATGCCGGCCGCGCGGTGTTCGTAACCTCCGGCCTCGCCCACAAGTGCTGGGCCTATTGGGGACCCTATTCGATTTCCAAGGCGGCGCTCGAGGCAATGGTGAAGACCTATGCCGCGGAAGTCGCCACGACGAAGATCAGGGCCAACTGCTTCAGCCCCGGCGCCACGCGCACCCACATGCGGGCAACCGCCATGCCGGGCGAGGACCCGATGAGCCTGCCGCACCCCGACGAAGTGGCGGCCCAGATCGTGCCGATGTGCGAGCCTTCCTTCAACGACAATGGCGGGGTGTGGAAATACGCGCCCGAGGGCCTGTTCAAGCAATTCTGAGAAAGGTGGAGTCCATGAGCGACAGCCAGGTGATCGCGGCCTTCGCCGCCGCCCGCAAGTCCCAGTCGCCCCTGAGCCACCTTCCCGAGCCCGGCGCGCCCGACTATGCCCGCGCCTTCCGCCTGCAATGCGCGGTGACAAAGGAACTGGGCTGGGAGCAGGCCGGCTGGAAGATCGGCTGCACCTCGGAGCGCGCCCAGAAGGCGCTGAATGCACCGGGCCCTTTTCCCGGCACGATGTTCGCGAACCGCATCTACCGTTCCGGCGAAACCTTCCCCACCATAGCGGAGAACAAGCGCGTGGTGGAGCCCGAGGTCTGCTTCACCATGGCGAAGGACTTGGCCCCGCGCGGGCGCAATTATTCCGTTGACGAGGTGATGGCCGCGGTCGCCCATGTCTGCGTGGCGATCGAGGTCGTCAACCCGAGGACACCCAAGGGCTTCGGCGAAGAGGCGCCATGGTTCATCGTCGATGGCGGGCTCAATGAGGGGATCGTGCTGGGCGAAGCGAGGAAGCCGCTCTCACGCGCCGGATATGCATCGCTCTACGGCCAGGTGTGGTGGAACGGCCGCGAGATGCAGGGCGGCGCCGGGTCCAACGCGCTCGGCGGCGGCGACCTGGCGCTGACCTGGCTTGCCAATCACCTGAACGGACATGGGCTGGGGCTGAAGGAAGGCGAGATCGTCACCACGGGCGTGATCACCGAATTCTTTTCCGCGGGATTGGGCGATGACATCACGGTGCGGTTCGAGCACCTCGGACTGGTGACGGTGAGGTTCTGAGGGTCTCTTCCCTCAGCGGTCCTTGTCGAACGGATTCTTTCCCCCGCGCAGGCTGAAGCGGATGGGGGTGCCGCCCAGGTCGAAGCTTTCGCGCAAGCCGTTCATCAGATAGCGCACATAGCTTTCCGGCATCTTGGAAAGCTGGTTGCCGAAGATGGCGAAGGTCGGGGGCCGGGCATTGGCCTGCGTGGCGTAACGGATCTTGATGCGGCGGCCCGAGGGCGCGGGCGGCGGGTTGCGCTCAATGGCGGCTTCGAGCCAGCGGTTGACTTGGGATGTGGGGATGCGGCGGTTCCAGCGCTCCATGGCCTTCAGCACGGTCTCGAGCAGCTTGTCTATGCCCTTTTCCTGCTTCGCGGAGAGGGTCACGACCGAGACGCCGCGGATTTCAGGCAGCACGTCCTCAAGGTCGGAGATCACTTCTTTCAGCTTCTTCTGCTTTTCCTCGACGAGGTCCCATTTGGACAGCGCCAGCACCACCGCACGGCCCTCGCGCGCCACGAGGTCGCAGAGCGAGAGATCCTGGCGTTCGATGGGAAGGGACGCATCGATCAACACCACCACGCATTCGGCGAAGCGGATGGCGCGCAGCGCGTCCGACACGGCCAGCTTCTCGATCTTGCCGACAACGCGCGACTTACGCCGGATGCCGGCGGTATCCCACAGCTTGATCTTCTGGCCGCGCCATTCGAACTCGGAGGAAATGGCATCGCGCGTGATGCCGGCCTCGGGGCCAGTCAGCATACGGTCCTCGCCGAGGATGGTATTGACGAGCGTGGACTTGCCCGCATTGGGCTGGCCGATGATGGCAAGGCGCAGCGGGCCATCGCCCCTGTCCTCGCCCTCCTGAACCTCGCCTTCCTTTTCCTCCGTATACGGAAGAAGCGCGTCATAGAGCTGGTCGAGGCCTTCGCCATGCTCGGCGGAAATGGCGAGCGGCTCGCCGAAGCCCAGTTCGAAGGCCTCGAGAAGCGCGCCCTCGTGACCCCTGCCCTCCACCTTGTTGGCGACGAGGATGACGGGCTTGCCGCGGCGGCGCACGCGCCCCGCGAATTCGCGGTCGGCCGGCGTGACGCCGGCGCGCGCGTCATAGACGAAGAGCACGACATCGGAATCGTCCACCGCCGTCTCGGCCTGCGCACTCATGCGGGCTTCGAGGCTGTCGCCCTTGATGTTGTCGAGGCCTGCCGTGTCGAAGACGCGGAAGCGCAGGCCGCCGAGCCGCGCCTCGCCCTCGCGGCGGTCACGCGTGACGCCGGGCTGGTCGTCGACAAGCGCGATCTTGCGGCCGACGAGCCTGTTGAACAGGGTCGACTTGCCGACATTTGGCCGCCCCATAATGGCGACGGTGGCGGTCATTGCGGATCTTTGAACGTGTCGTTGGTGGTGGAGGGAGGTTTGCAGGCCGGGTCATTGCTGGCGCAGCCCGAGCCTCCGCCGGCCGACGGCGGCGCGGCAGTGCCCACCTGCGGATCGGGCTTCTCGGGGAAGCTGGGGCGGCCGGGGATCGCGTCCTCGCGCTGGCCAGGCAGCACCTTGCTGTTGGTCTGCCCCGTGATGGTGTCGAGATAGCTGCAGCCCGCGAGCAGCGTCAGGACGCCCGCCGCCAGCAGCACCCGGGGAACAAGCCTCATTTCGGGGGCGCCATGGGCAGGAGGAGCTGTGACATCTTCTCGGCGCGGTTGCGCAGCGCGGCGGGCGTTTCCGGATCGGCGAGAATCGCCTGCACCTGCTTGCCGGCGCCGGCGTAGTCCTTGAGGCGGAACTGCGCCCCGGCCATGATCTCGCGCGCCACATGGCGCCAGGGGTTGCCCGGAGCGGCAAACTCCTTCAGGCGCGCCTCGACATCGGCGAAAGCCGCGCTGTCGGCCAGGGCGGCGGCGGCGTGGATGCGCGCGATGTCGCGCAGCGTCCTGTCGACGCCGGCATCAGCCGCGATGGCGTCATAGAGCTTGACGCCATCCTCCGCCTTGTTGCCAGCCACGAGTTCGGCGGCGGCGCGCAGGCGGCCCAGATCGGCGAAGCCGGTCTGGGCGATGGCTTCGAAATCCTTCACCGCATCGGCAGTCTTGCCGGCATCCGCCAGCGCGGCGGCGGCAAAGAACTGGTCGCCGGCCGCTTCCGACTGTTTCAGCTGGAAATAGCGCCAGCCTTCCATTCCGGCCACACCAAGGATTATGAGAACGCCGGCACCGATGGCAGCATTGCCATAGCGGGCCCATAATTTCCTGAACTGTTCCTGGCGGACCTCTTCGTCCACCTCGCGAAACAGGGTTTCGTCGCTCAAAGCGCGGCTCCTCATATCAGCCAAAGGATTGAGAAGCGGACTAGATCAGCCCCAAGGCAAGATCAAGGCAATTCAGAAACGATGGCGGCTGCGGCGGACGCCGTAAATGCCTTCCACCACCCGGCTGCTGTCACGCCGGTACAGCATCCAGAAGGCCGCGCCGATGCCGACCGTGCCGGACAGAAAGCCGAGGATTTCGAAAAGCATGTTCCACACCCCTACAGGTTTCCGGACTATGCTGGGCTCTCGGCGTTAAGGAAAGATTAATCGCGCACTAATCCACAACCTTTAGAGCATCGGGCGGTCAATTGAATCCATATCCTGCAGCGGCGAAGTAGTTGGCGCATTCGTTTGGAGTGAAGAGCGAGCAGATGTTTCCGATGGCCTTCCAGAGATCATCGATGGTGCGTGCTGCTTTGGCTCTGAGGTG
>NZ_JADCDB010000025.1 GCF_020252395.1 Aestuariivirga sp. | reverse complement strand
CGGCCAAAAACGCTCATGAACTTCATCATTCGCACAACCCTTCGGGCTTCCGTCCGGCTCATGCTGACCCCCAAAAAAGGGCCAGCCTACCGGACAGATCGTGTGCTACTTAAACCGGTCATATCGTGTGCTACCGACAGCCGCGCAAGCTGCAGGTTGACCTTCCCGGTATATACGCCCAAATATGACGCATCATGACCGCCGCAAACGCCCTCATCGACCCCTTCGGACGCTACGTCAGCTACCTGCGCGTGTCGGTGACGGACCGCTGCGACTTCCGCTGCGTCTATTGCATGGCGGAGGACATGACCTTCCTGCCCAAGCGCGACCTGCTGTCGCTCGAGGAGCTGGACCGCCTCTGCACGGCCTTCATCGACAAGGGTGTCAGGAAGATCCGCCTCACCGGCGGCGAGCCGCTGGTGCGCAAAGGCATCATGACGCTGGTCAAGAGCCTCGGCCGGCACTTGAAGAGTGGCGCGCTGGAGGAGCTGACGCTGACCACCAACGGCTCGCAGCTCGCCCGCTTCGCGGATGAGCTCGCCGCCCATGGCGTGCGCCGCATCAATGTCTCCGTCGACACGCTGGACGAGGCCAGGTTCCGCCAGATCACCCGCTGGGGCGACCTGCCCAAGGTGAAGGACGGCCTGAAGGCCGCGCAGAAGGCGGGGCTCCAGATCAAGATCAATGCCGTGGCGCTGAAGGGCGTCAACGACCACGAGATCCCAGAGATGCTGCGCTGGGCGCATGCGCAAGGCATGGACCTGACCCTGATCGAGACCATGCCACTGGGCGACATCGATGGCGACCGGACGGACCAGTACCTGCCGCTCTCCGTGGTGCGCGCGCAGCTGATGGACCAGTTCACGCTGGAGGACATTCCCTACAAGACCGGCGGCCCGGCCCGCTACGTGAGGGTCAAGGAAACCGGTGGCCGCCTCGGCTTCATCACGCCGATGACGCATAATTTCTGCGAGAGCTGCAACCGCGTCCGCCTCACCTGCACCGGCACGCTCTATATGTGCCTGGGGCAAGAGGACGCCGCCGACCTGCGCGCCCCCTTGCGCGCCTCGGAAGGCAACGCGTTGCTCAATGCCGCCATCGACGAGGCCATCGGGCGGAAGCCCAAGGGACACGACTTCGTCATCGACCGCCGCCACAACAAGCCGGCTGTCGCCCGCCACATGAGCGTCACCGGCGGCTGAGCCCTGCAATTCCGGCATAGCGGCGCAGGACTGAAGCGCGCTCCCCATCTCTGATGCTCCGCCTGCCGCAAAATACGGCCCTCCGCGCCGGGGTCCTGATGGTCTGCGCCATGGGGTCCTTCGTCTGCAACGACACGATCGTGAAGATCGTCGGCAAGCATTTGCCGGTGGGCGAGCTGATCGCACTGCGCGGCGTGATGGCCATGGCGATTCTCACCGCCATCTGCGCCAGCCAGGGCCTGCTGAAGGACTTGCCCCGCATCCGGCAGAAGAACGTGCTGATGCGCTCCACCTGCGATCTCTTCGCCACCATCTCCTTCGTGACCGCGCTGGTCCACATGCCGATCGCCAACCTCACCTCCGTCATGCAGGCCGTGCCGCTGGCCGTCGCCCTGCTCTCAATGCTCTTCCTCGGCGAGGAGGTGGGCTGGCGGCGCATGATCGCCATCATCGGCGGTTTCATCGGTGTGCTGATGATCGTCAAGCCGTCCATCGCCAATTTCTCGATCTACGAGGTGCTGGCGCTCGCCATCGTGCTCTTCGTCGCGGTGCGGGACCTGCTCACCAAGACCATCCCCGCGCGCATCCCGGTCTTCGTGGTGGCGCTTGCCAATGCGGGCTTCGTCACCATGGGCGGCCTCGCGCTGATCGCCTTCCAGGGCCTGACGAGGCCAGAATGGTGGGAGGTCGGCATGCTGGCGCTCGCCGCCTGCTTCCTATCGTCGGGCTATCTCCTGATGGTCGCAACGCTCAGGCTGGGCGAGCTCGCCGCCACGGCGCCCTTCCGCTACTCGGTGATGGTCTTCGCCATCATCTCCGGCATCCTCGTCTTCGGTGAGTTCCCGGACTGGATCGCCATTCTCGGCATGGCGCTGATCGTGGTCTGCGGCCTCTATGCCGCGCACCGTGAAGCCAAGCGCGCCCGGGCGCTCAGTGATAGCGCAGAAATGCCAGCGCCGTGAGGCACACGGCCCAGACGAGGATGCCCCGCCGCACATAGTGGTGCGGAATGCGCAGCGCCACCTTGGCGGTGAAATAGCCCGACATCATCGCCCCGGTCATCATGACGAGGGAGGGCGCCCAGCGGATGACACCGGCCTGCGCGAAGATCATGATCGAAATCACCGTCATCAGCGTGATGGTGATGTTCCGGATTGCATTGGCCTGGTGCACGCTCATTTGGCTGAAGATCGCGTAGATCGCGAACATCACGATCCCCATGCCGAGCCCGAAGTACCCGCCATAGACGAAGACGATGAACTCCAGCACGAAGGACAGCCACAACCAGCGCGTGCCGTCGAAAGCGAAGTTCCGCTCCAGCCGGTCCTTCAGCCACGGCCCCATCGCGAAGGATGTGGTGGCGAAGAGAAGGAGCCAGGGAATCACCCGCTCGAAGGCCGCCTGGCCTGTGTGAATGAGGACCCACGAGCCCAGTACGCCACCCGCCGCCGCGAGGCAGAGGCGTAGCCAGAGGTGTCTCCGCACCTTCTTCAGCTCGTGTCGGTAGACGATGGTGCCTACGACATTCGCTGGCAGCACCGCGACGAAGTTCGAGGCATTGGCCTCGATCTCCGTCATGCCGGCGGCGAGCAACAATGGGAAGGTCATGAAGCCGGCACCGCCCGCCATCACATTGATGAAGCCCGCCAGCAGGCCGCCGGCGAAGAGCAGGATGATGTGGAGAAGGTCCAAAGGGGGCGGCACTCGTGAGGTGGTGTGATGTCTTATGCCGGGCTTGGCGCGAATTTCGCAAGGTCGCTGGCCTCAACCCTCCCCTCCCATCATCGCCGGGCATGATGAACCTTGCGTGCTGTGTACCCCTTTCATTCACCACCGGAATGCCCCTACACTGCGTCCATGTGGCTCCATGTCCTGATCCTCACCCTCGTTACCCTGCAGCGGGTGATCGAACTCGTCATCGCCCACCGCAACACGAAGAAGATCGAGGCGCGCGGCGGCTTCGAGGTGGGCTCCAACCGATATGGCTTCGTGGTCGCCTTACAGGTCGTGTGGCTCGCAGGCCTCTGGTATTTGGTGCTGACCCACCTGCCGCCGATCGACCAGCCCTGGATCTATGCCTATGTGGTGCTCGAAGCCACGCGCGGCTGGATCGTGGCGGCGCTGGGCAGCAGCTGGACGACGCGGCTCATGGTGGTGCCAGGCGAAGACCTGCCGGACGAAGGCATCCGCAGCTGGATCCGTCACGCCAACTACTTCGTGGTGGCGGCCGAGATTTTCATCCTGCCGCTGGCCTTCGGGTTTATCTGGTATGCGCTCGCCCTCGGCATCCTCAATCTCGTCCTGTTGTTCTGGCGCATGCGGTCGGAGGACGAGGCGCTGAAGCCGCTGCGCGAGGAGCCGGCACCTGCTGAGGAAACGCCCGAGGCCTAGTTCATCTGGGCGACGCCGCCTACCTTGGCCTTCACCTTCACCTCGCCCGCTTTCTCGAAAGTGAGCGTGAGGCCGATCTCGTCGCCCTCCTTCAGCGGCCGCGTCAACCCCATCAGCATGATGTGATAGCCGCCGGGCTTCATCTCCAGCACGCCATCGGCGGGAATGTCGATGCCGTCCACATGCTCCATTTTCATCACGCCATCGGCCTCCACCGTCTTGTGCAGCCCGGCCATCTTCGCGGCAGGGGTGGAAACTGCGATAAGCCTGTCGGCATCGCCATGCAGCATCAGGCTCACATAGGCCGCACCCGCCTCTGCGGTGGGCGTGGGGGAGGCGCGGGCATAGGCCTGCATCACCATAACGCTACTGGCATGCGCCCCCGGGGCCGGTGCTAGAAAGGCCAAAAGGGTGAGCGCGATGGCGGCGGCAACTTCGATCAAGGGCTTGCGCATGGGAACCTCCGTGCGGGCGTTTTGGCGCGGCTGGAGCGGCCTGTCACGCGCCATGGCGTCGCAATGCCTGCTGCTCGCCATGCTGGCGGCACCCGTGCAGGCACAACAGGAAACTCCCGTCGCCGTTGAACTCGTTCTCGCGCTCGATGCTTCGGCCAGCGTCGACCGCCAAGAATTCGCATTGCAGGTCCAGGGACTCGCCGCCGCCTTCCGCGACCCGGATGTCCAGCGCGCGGTCGAGGACCTGCAGCCGCTGGGTGCGGCCATCGCGGTCGTGCAATGGGGTGGGCCGGGCGAGACCCAGGTGGTGCTGCCCTTCACACAATTGAACAGCGCGCGGGACTCCAAGGCCTTCGGCTTCCGCTTGGCGCTCATCCACCGCTTCATGTGGGCGAGCGTCACCTCGATCGCGACAGGCATCAGCGACAGCGCTGCGCTGATCGAGGGCAACGAATTCGACGGCCAGCGCAAGGTGATCGACGTGGCGGGTGACGGCGAGGACAACGGTGCACCAGATCTTGAGGCGGCACGCCAGGCGGCGCGTCGTCAGGGCATCATCATCAACGGGCTCCCCATCATGGCCGACAGCCCAGACCTCGCGGAGTACTACAAGAAACGCGTCATCATCGGCCCCGAGAGCTTCGTAGAGCCGGCGCGCGATTTCACGGATTATGCCCGGGCGATCAGGGCGAAGCTGCTGAAGGAGCTGCGGCCGCTGGCGTCGTGAGGCCGTTACGCGGCGCCAGACCTCCTCCGCGAGTCCCGCCCTGCCCGCGCCATCATCGCCCGGTCCGCGGCCGTCGCGGGGATCCACCATTCCGCCCCGCGCGGCATTTCCACATATTCCGGCTACGGAAAATCGATGGGCGGCGCGTGGTCGCACCAGGGCTCCGCTTAGGTTACCACTTCCCGAAGCCACGTCTAAGGCTGTGGGCATGCCGCCCGAACCCTCCTCCACCGTGAAGCCTTCCGCGCCATGCCGTTTCCGCAAGGCGCCAGATGCGGCTGTTCCACGCCGACCGATCGGCATGCTTCTCCTCCACCCAGTGGACGGCGTCGGTGCGTGCAGCTTCGCTCATCTCAAAACTCCAATCAGTCTGGCGGCGGCCTTTTGCAAATCATCCTCGCTGAAGCCGGCGAAGCTGAGCAGCAGTCCCTGCTCACGCTTGCGGCCGGCATAGTGGCTGGACAGCGACTGCGTCTCGATGTCCCTGGCCGCGAGTTTCTCGACCGTCGCCTCATCGCTGACGCCAGGCGGCAATCGGAGCAGCAGCATCAATCCCGCGGGCGAGGCATCCACCGTGAACAGCTTCCCCTCCCCCGGCTTTAGCGCCTCGATGAGCGCGCGCCGCCTCGCGGCATAGATGCGGCGCATGCGGCGGATGTGGATGGCGAAAGCGCCGGATCCCATGAATTCGGCCAATGCGGGCTGCGCCATCAGCGATGGCGGTGCGCCATGCGACAGGCGCTCCTCACGGAAGCGCTTCACCAGGGCTTCAGGCGCCACGATGTAGCCCAGCCTAACGATGGGCGAGAAGACCTTGGAGAAGGTGCCAGTGTAGATGACGCGGGCCCGCTTATCGAGGCTCATCAGGGCGGGCAGCGGCTTGCCGACATAGCGGTACTCGCTGTCGTAATCGTCCTCGATCACGATGGCATCGGCCTCCGCCGCCCAGTCGAGCAGTTCGAGGCGGCGGGCGAGCGGCATGGTGACTCCCGTGGGGTATTGCCGCGCCGGGGTGACGAAGGCCGCGCGCGCGCCGGCCGCACGCTCGCAGCCGCGCGTCACCACCATGCCCTCGGCATCGACTGGCACCGGAATGGCGGTGACGCCGCCCAATGAGAAGATGCGCCGCGCGGTGGGATAGCCGGGCTCCTCGAACCACACCTCGTCGCCTGCGTTCAGAATCGAACGTCCGATGAGGTCGAAGGCATCGAGCCCGCCCGCCGTCACGATCACCTGCTCCGCCGCGCAGCCGATGCCGCGCCATTCATAGAGGTGGCGCGCAATCGCCTCGCGCAGCGGCAGCCAGCCGAAAGGATCATTGTGCTCGAGCAGCGTCACCGGCGGATTGCGCCAGAAGCGGCCCAGGAGCCTGCCCCAGTCGTCATGCGGGAAATTCTCCCAGTCGACGAGGCCGGAGCGGAAGGGCCGCGCCGGCTCGCGCTTTCCTGCTGCGCGCGACGGTTCGCGGGCGCGCTCCTTCGGCGACGAGGTGAGCAGCGTCTCCGGCAGTTCGGCGGCGACCCTGGTGCCCGAGCCGGAGCGGGTTTCGAGATAGCCCTCGCTCACCAATTGCTCATAGGCCTCGACCACCGTGGCGCGGGCGACGTTCAGCTCCTCGGAGAGCGCGCGGGTGGAGGGCAACTTGGTCTGCGGCTTCAGGCGGCCGCTCAGCACCAGCGAGCGCAGCTGGCGCGCGATCTGCGACTGGATCGGCTCGCGATCATCGCGGTCGATGCCGATCTCGCTGGCCGAGGCGCCGGGAAGTGGTCTGCTCATTGGGGCCGCACTTGGTCCTTTCCGCCAGACCATATCGCAGGCATTCGAAGGGCGCAATGGAGTGACTGAGATGGACGCCCCCAGCGAGAGAACCCGCGTGAAGCGGATGAACAAGCGCGCCGCCTATGATGCCGGGACGGTGCACGGCATTCTCGACGCCATGCCGATCTGCAATGTCGGCTATGTCTTCGACGGCGCGCCATACGTGACGCCCACGCTGCAGTGGCGCGAAGAGGACCACGTCTACTGGCACGGATCCTCAGCCAGCCGCATGCTGGAAGCCTGCACGGAGGCCGAGGTCTGCCTCACTGTTTCGGTGATCGACGGCTTCGTCATGGCGCGTTCGGCCTACAACCACTCCTGCAACTATCGTTCCGTGATGATCTTCGGCACCGCGCACAAGATCGCCGATGCGGCCGAGAAGGAGTTGCGGCTCAAGGCCTTCACCGACGGGCTATGGCCCGGCCGCTGGGACATGCTGCGAAAGATGACGGCGCAGGAACTGAAGGCCACGACCGTGCTGAAGCTGTCGCTTACCGAAGCCTCCGCCAAGGTGCGCACCGGCGCTCCGGGTGACGACGAGGCGGATTATGCGCTCCCCATCTGGGCCGGCGTCATCCCCGTACGCATGGAGGTGTTGGCGCCGGTGGACGATCCACGATTGATACCCGGCCTCACGCCGCCGCGGCACATCACGGATTTCAAGCTTGGTTGAGTTCCTGTCGTCCTCTCCCGCCTACTGAGTCCGCCGCACCAGCTCCACCATATAGGCCGTCGACCAACCGAAGCTCAGCAGGCCGTTCGCGGCCGTGAGGCCGGAGAGCAGCCGCCACTTTTCATCGAGGATAATGTCGCCGAAGCCGAGGGTCGAGAACGACACGAGCGAGAAATAGAGGGCGGGCTCGAACTGCTGGAACACCCCCGCCAGATAGAATGTCACGCCCCAGACCCAGACGTTGATGGTCTGCACCACCATCACGAACAGCACGCCGACGACGATGGTCGCGGTATTTGTGAAACGGCGGAAGAAACGGCGGAGGTGCTGGATGAGCCTCTCCAGATGCTGCGCGAAGGCGGCGAACATTTCCGCCTGAATCACGGCATTGATCATGATCACGAAGGTGCCGATGGCCAACTGCGCGATCATGCGTCGATCACCTCGACATGACGGATGAGGCCATCGCCGCCGAAGCGGACGGTTTCGGTCCCTGGCCGGTTCACACGCTGGCCGGTGGAGCGCGCGATGGCTTCGAGCCGCCACAGTGAGCGGGCCGTATCCGCTGATATCCGGCACACCTCGTCATCGACCGCGCGCTGGCCGGGATGCTCTGCGAAATAGGCCGTGAAGGCAGCGATGATGGCGTCGCGCCCCGCGATCCGGCCGTTCACGCCGGGCGAGACGTAGACCGCTTCTTCGGCAAACATGGCCTTCACCTTGCACGCGTCATAGGCGTTGAGGGCCGCATGGTAGTGCTTGAGCAGCGCCACGGGGTCGAGGCTCATCGGCCGAATTCGCCTATAATGCGCACCCAGCTGCGGATGCCGCGGCGATAGCTCTCGAGATCGTATTTCTCGTTGGGGCTGTGGATCGCATCATCCGTCAGCGCGAAGCCGACGAGGATCGAATCCATGCCGAGAATGTCCTTGAAGAAGCGGCAGATGGGGATCGAGCCGCCCGAGCCCATAAGCACCGCGTCGCGCCGGAACTCGTCCTTCAGTGCCTTCGCCGACTTTGCAATGAACGGATTGTCCTCGGGGATTTCGGTCGCGGGGCTTCCCCCGCCGCCGGCGAATTCCACCTTGCAGTCCTTCGGGATCAGGCCCTTCACGAAGGTCTGGAAGGCCTTGAGTATCTTGTCCGGTTTCTGCTTGCCCACCAGCCGGAAGGTGAACTTGGCATGGGCCTGGGAGGGAAGAACCGTCTTGGTGCCCACACCCGTGTAGCCGCCCCAGATGCCATTCACCTCAGCCGTGGGCCTGGCCCAGATCTGCTCCAGCACCGATTTGCCCTTCTCTCCCGCCGCATGCTTCAGCCCCACGTCGTTGAGGAACTTCGCTTCCGAGAAATTCAGCGATTGCCACTGCTTCTTGGTCTGCTTCGGCAGGTCCGGGACACCGTCATAGAAGCCAGGGATGGTGACCTTGCCGTTCTTGTCATGCAGCGCCGCGATCACTTTGCTCAGCACACGGATCGGATTCATCGCCGGGCCGCCATACATGCCGGAGTGGAGATCGATCTTGGGGCCGGTGATGGTCACCTCTTCGCGCACCATGCCGCGCAGCCTGGTGGTGATGGCGGGCGTTTTCGGGTCCCACATGTTGGTGTCGCAGACGAAGGCGGCGTTGCAGGAAAGCTCCCTGGCATTGGCCTTGAGGAAGGGAACCAGCGAAGGGGATCCGCTCTCCTCCTCCCCCTCGATCAGGAAGGTAGCGCGGATGGGCAGCGTGCCGGTCGTCCGGATCCAGGCGCGGGCGGCCTCGACGAAGGTCATGAACTGGCCCTTGTCGTCAGACGTGCCGCGGCCATACATGCGCTTCACCTTTCCGCCGGTCTTGATCACCGGCTCGAAGGGCGGCGTCTTCCACAGCTCCAGCGGATCGGCCGGCTGCACGTCATAGTGACCGTAGAACAGAAGATGCGGCGTATCTTTCGTCGCCTCCATTGGTGTGTAATGCGCCACCACCATCGGCCGGCCGGGTGTGGGCCGCGCCTGCGCCTTGAAGCCCAGCGCCTGCAGGTCATCGACTATGGCATTGGCCGCCTTCTCGCACTCCGCCGCATAGGCGGGGTCGGTCGAGATCGAGGGGATGCGAACAAACTTGAACAGCCTTTCGAGGCTGTTGCCGAAATCCTTCGTGGCGGCGTCGAGCACGGCGTTCAGTCCAGTCATGTCAGTCACTCTTTGGCAAGTTGCGCGATAATGCGGGCCCAGGCGCGGGTGCCCTTGTGGAAAGCGGCCACATCGTATTTCTCGTCCGGCGAATGGGCATTGTCGTCGGGCAATCCGAAACCCGTCAGCAGGCTGTCGACTTTCAGGTGCTTCTTGAAGGACTCGACCACCGGGATCGAATAACCCGCCCCCATCAGCACCGGCTCGCGGCCGAACTCGGCCTTGAGGGCGGCCTGCGCGGCCTTGATCCACGGCGTATCCTCCGAGACGGCAATGCCAGAAGAATTCCCGCCGCTGTCGTCGAAGCGTACCCTGCAGTCGGCGGGAAGGCGGGCCTTCACGAAGGCCTTGAAGGCGGAACGGATCTTCTTCGGGTCCTGGCCCTCGACGAGGCGGAAGGTGAGCTTGGCGCTGGCCTCGGCGGGCAGCACGGTCTTGCTGCCTACGCCACGATAGCCGCCCCAGATGCCGTTCACCTCCGCCGTGGGCCTCGCCCACATCTGCTCCAGCACCGAATAGCCCTCTTCCCCCGCCGGGATTGCAAGGCCCACGTCGCCGAGGAATTTCTTCGCCGGGAATTTCAGCGCCGCCCATTGCTTCTTCAGCTTGGCCGGGATCGGCTTCACGCCGTCATAGAAGCCGGGAATGGTGATGCGGCCGCGCTTGTCATGGATCGTCGCGATGATGCGGCTCACGACTTTGATGGGGTTCCGCACCGGCCCGCCATAAAGTCCGGAATGCAGGTCGAATTTAGGGCCTATCACGGTGAACTCGATCCCCATGCAGCCGCGGAGCCTGGTGTCGATGCCGGGTGTCTTCGCGTCCCACATGCCGGTATCGCAGATGAACACAGCATCGACGGGCAAGTCCCGCGCGTGATCCTTGAGAAAGCGATCGATATGGGCGGGGTCGCTCTCCTCGTCGCCCTCGATCATCACGGTGAGGCGGAAGGGCAGCACCCCATGCACCTTCAGCCAACAGCGGCTGGCTTCCAGAAAGGTCATCAATTGGCCCTTGTCGTCCGCCGAGCCGCGCGCGAAAACAGCATCCTGGCCCCTGCTGCCCTTGCGGATTTCAGGTTCGAAGGGCGGCGACGTCCAGAGTTCCTGAGGATCGGCGGGCTGCACATCGTAATGGCCGTAGAACAGAATATGGGGCAGCTTACCGCCCCCGGGCGGCACATAGCGTCCCAGCACCAGTGGCTGCCCCGTGGTTTTGCGCAGGCCCGCCTTGAAGCCCATCGCCTTCAGCTGCCCCACCAGCCAGTCCGCGGTGGCGCGGCAATCCTTGTGATGGGCCGGGTCGGTGCCGACGCTCGGAAACCGCAGCAACTCGAACAGCCGCTCCAGGCTCTCAGGGAATTGTTGATCTATTTCTGCAAGAACTGTCGCGGGATGGAGCAAGATTTCACCACTAAGATGACTCGAGGCGACAATGTCACGTCCCATGCCCCGGCAGCAAGGGCCGCGGCATGAAGCCTGACCAGTTTTCGCTGGCGCGCGACAGCCTTCAGGCGCAGCAGCCCGCGGCGGGCTTGCGCCGCTTCCGCCGCCGCGGTTACCAGCGCTTCATTGCCTTCATGGGCGATATCGATCTCGCCTTCTTCTGGAAGCGCCGCTGGTTCGTCATAACCATGATCGCCGGCTTCGTGCTGATGGCGCTGCCCACGCCCCCAGGGCTGACGCATGAGGGCCAGATCGTGCTGGTCATGTCGATCATGGCCACCATGCTGTTCATCACCGAGCCCATCCCGCTGCCCACCGTGCCGCTGCTCATCATCGTCGGCCAGGTGGTGCTGCTCAAGGTCGACCCCACCAAGGTGGCGCAGAGCCTGATGACGGACTCGGTCCTCTTCATAATGGGCTCGCTGATGCTCGCCGTGGCCATCGTCCGCCAGCGGCTGGACAAGCGCATCGCCTGGTGGATCGTGCGCGTGACCGGCACCAACATCTACTGGATCAGCCTCGGCATCACTACGGTCTGCGGCATCATCGCCGCCTTCATCGGCGAGCACACGGTGGCCGCCATGATGCTTCCCGTGGGCGTCACGCTCATCACGCTCACGTCCAATGACCCCAAGAAGGTGCACAACCTTGCAGCGGTTCTGCTGTTCTCGATCTCCTATGGTTGTTCGATCGCCGGTGTCGCCACACCCTCGGGCGGCGCCCGCAACGCCATCATCATCAGCTACTGGAAAGACTTCTTCTATAATCCCGCCGATCCCGCCACGCGCCGCTTCCTTATGGATTACGTAACGTGGATCGTCTACGCCTTCCCGATGTTCCTCCTCCGGCTGCCTATCGTGACGGCCATCCTGATCTTCACCTTCAAGCCGGAAAAAACCGACATGTCGCGCGCCATCGCGCGGCTGCGCACCCAGGTGTCGATGCAGGGGCCGATGCGCGCCTCGGAATGGCTCACCATCTTCATCTTCGCGCTCACCATCGTGGGCTGGGTCACGCTGTCGAACCAGCTGGGCCTCGGCGTCATCGCAATCGGCGGCGCCTCGCTGTTCCTCATTCTCGGCCTCGTGCGCTGGGAGGACATAAACTCCGGCGTCAACTGGGGCGTCGTCCTGCTCTATGCGGCGGCGATCTCGCTCGGCGTCGAGATGAAGGCGACAGGGGCCGCCGCCTGGGTGGCCGGCAGCGTCTTCACGGTGATGCGCGAGATCGGGGCCTCCGATGCGCTGGGCTTCAATGCGGTCATCTCGCTGCTCACCATCGCGGTGTCGAACACCATGACCGCGGGCGCCGCCGTGGCCGTGCTCGCCCCCATCGTGCTCAAGACTGCCGTCACCGCCCACCATGACCCCATCGACGCGGGCTTCATCACGGCCATCTCATCCGCCTTCGGCTATCTCACACCTGCCGCCCAGCCGGCCTTCACCATCATCTATGCCTCGGGCTTCCTGAAGGGCAGCGACTTCTTCAAGGTCGGCATCCGCATGATGGTGCTGTCCTTCATCGTGCTGATGGCCATTTCCGTGCTGTACTGGCCGCTGCTGGCTCCCTAAACTAGGGCGATGCTGTTCAGGCGCTCGACATTATCCAGGCGGCAGGAAGCGGCCGTGCAAAAGACGCTGCAAAACCTCAGTTCGCAGCGGCGCAACCGTTTCCGCATCCTCGCCTGCATCGATGGCACGGAAGACTCTCTCGTCACCGTGCGCTTCGCCGCCCACTTCTCGGTGCAGGACAACTGCGACCTCATCGTGCTCTTCGTGCGCCCCATCGACTCGGGGCTCCAATCCGGCGGGTTGCAGGTTAAGCTGGCGCGCGAGAACATGCTGGAGGCGGGCTTCGAGCTTCCCGGCGTCACCCACCTCAAGCAAGCTCTCGACGTGCTGAAGCAGGAGGGGATCGACGTCGAAGGCTGGCCCAAGGAATCCCAGCGCCGCGAGGCCTGGGGCGACCCCGCCGGCGATAACAAGCTCGAATTCCGCAGCCCCGAGGGCCGTGCGGTGGTGCTGAAGCTCAAGACCGCGCCCGACGTCGCCAACGGCATCCTCGACCAGTATGAGCTCGGCCCCTATAACCTCATCATCATGGGCCAGCCCTCGCGCTGGCATGGCGAGCTGATGGCGGTGTTCCGCTCCGGCATCGTGCAGACGGTCACCACCATGGCCCCCTGCTCCGTGCTGGTTGCCCGCAACAGTTTTGATAAAAACGGCTTTTTCATCTGCACCGATGGCTCCTCGCGCTCCATGCAGGCGGTGCGCCGCGCCGCCGTGCTGGCGCAGGTGACGGGCGAACCGATCACGCTTTTCTCGGTTGCGGACACAGCTTCCGGCAAGCCCGCGGCGGAGGAGGCCGTGGCCAATGCCCGGGCGCTTCTCAAGGCCATGAAGATCCCGGTGGCGGAGACACGCGTTGCAGTCGGAAAGCCCGCTGAAGAGATCGTGGAGGCCGGTTCGCTCTACAAGGTGATCGTGGTAACCGACGAGGGACGATCGCGGCTTGAAAGGCTGGCGCGCGGTTCGACGGCAACGGAAGTCGTGCGCAAGGCCCGCACCAGCGTGCTCGATGTGCGGTAAGCGGGGAGACAGAAGATGGCGGACTACAAGCTCTGGTGCGTAGGCGAGTCCGGCAACGCCTATAAAGTGGCGTTGATGATGCAACTCTGCAGCCTGCCGTGGCAGCCGGTGTGGGTCGATTTCTTCCACGGCGGGACGCGCACGCGGACTACCGCGGGAAGCTCGCCGGGATAGGCGAAGCGCCGATCCTGGAACATGCCGTCAAGCGGTTGAGCCAGTCGGGAGTGATCCTCGATTATCTGGCCGGGATCACCGGCAAGTATGGCGCTGCGAACAAGAATGACAGGCGCGAGATCTGGCGCTGGATTCTCTTCGACAATCACAAGTTCACGGCTCACCTCGCCACGCTGCGCTAGAGCATTTTCACAGTTAGCTTCGATATCCTGCATGAGTGAGGAAATTTTCGCATTCGCTTTGTGTGAAGCCTGAGAGGGCGTTGGCGACGGCAGTGGTGAGGTCGTCGAGCGTTCGTGCTGCGGTCTTGCGCAACAGG
>NZ_JADCDB010000024.1 GCF_020252395.1 Aestuariivirga sp. | reverse complement strand
GGCCAAAAACGCTCATGAACTTCATCATTCGCACAACCCTTCGGGCTTCCGTCCGGCTCATGCTGACCCCCAAAAAAGGGCCAGCCTACCGGACAGATCGTGTGCTACTTAAACCGGTCATATCGTGTGCTACCGACACTGACCTCCTGGGGGGTTGGCTTCCGGAATGGCCGCTGCTAATACCCCGCGCAACCCAATCCGGCAATTCGAGAGAAACGGGAAACAACGTGGTCAAGGTAATCGCAAGCGGTGTCCGCAAGGGCAATGTCATCGAGCATGAGGACGGCAAGCTCTATGTCGTGCTGAAGGCCGAATCCATGCACCCCGGCAAAGGCACGCCGACCACCACGATCGACATGCGCCGCATCTCGGACGGCGTGAAGACGGTGGTGCGTTACAAGACGACCGACCCGCTCGAGCGCGCCTTTGTCGAGACGATCGCCCACTCCTACCTTTACCAGGACGGCGGCAACTACATCTTCATGAATCCCGAAAACTATGAGCAAATCCAGGTCTCGGCCGACATGCTGGGCGAGCAGGCCCCCTTCCTGCAGGAAGGCATGGAGTGCCAGATCGCGCTGTTCAACGGTTCGCCCATCTCCATCGAACTGCCGCAGCGCGTGACGCTTGAAATCGTCGAGACGGAGCCCGCCATCAAGAACCAGACGGCGTCGTCCTCCTTCAAGCCCGCCGTCCTCTCCAACGGCGTGCGCACCATGGTTCCGCCCCACATCGTGTCCGGCACCCGCATCGTGGTGCAGACCGAAGACGGCGCCTATGTGGAGCGCGCGAAAGACTGACGGTCTTGCACCGCTGATGTTCGGAATGGCCGGGCTCGTCCCGGCCATTTCTATGTCCTCGCCCGCTCCTTCAGGGGGAGAGGACAAAAATCACCCGAACGCCTTGCGCATGACATCCGCCAGACGTTTCGCAAAGCCGGCCGGGTCCGGCACCTGCTCGCCCTCGATGATGAAGGCCTGGTCGAGCAGCAGCTGGGCGGCATTTTCCACCGATGACGCGCCCTTGGCCTTCACCTGCGCGGCCAGCGCCTTGATCAGCGGATGCCCGGGGTTCACCTCGAGGATCGGCGCGGATACCGAGATGCCGGAGTCCTTCTGGCGCGACAGCAGTTTCTCCAGCGTGCGGTCCATCATGCTGTCGTTGACGATGCAGACCGCACTCTCCGTGAGGCGCTTGGACGACCGCACGTCCTTCACGCGTTCGCCCAGCGCCTGCTTCAGCGCGGCGGTGAGCACAGCCGTCCCGGCATCCGCGGCTGCATCGGGCTTCGCCTCGTCCTTCGCCGCGATCAGGTCGAGATCGGCCGAGCCCTGTGCCACCGACTTGAAGGGCTTGCCTTCGTAACCCAGCGCGGTGCGCACCCAGAAACTGTCAACCGGATCGGTGAGCAGCAGCACCTCCACGTCGCGCGCCTTGTAGCCCTCAAGCTGCGGCGAGGCCTTGGCCTTCGCCTCATCCTCGGCGGTGAGATAGTAGATCGCCGTCTGGTTCTCCTTCAGGCCCGCGATGTAATCCTTGAGGCTCACCCAGTCGCCCCTGGTCGACTTGAAGCGCACGAGTTCATAGAGCTGATCGCGGCGCTCCATGTCCTCGTAGAGGCCTTCTTTTAGCACCGGGCCATAGATGTCCCAGAGTTTGCGATAGGCGGCATCATCCGTCTCGCCGAACTTCTTCAGCTCGCTCAGCACCTTGTTGGTGACCGCCTTGCGAATGGCGGCAACCTGCGGGTTGTTCTGCAGCATCTCGCGGGAGATGTTGAGCGGCATGTCCTCCGAATCGATGACGCCGCGCACGAAGCGCAGATAGGCGGGCAGCAGTTCCACGTCGTCGGCGATGTAAACGCGCTTTACGTAAAGTTTCTGGCGGCCGCGGCGCTCCGGGTCATAGAGGTCGAAGGGCCTCTCGCTGGGCACATAGAGCAGCACGGTGTATTCGTTGCGGCCTTCGGCGCGGTAGTGGAGCGTCAGCGCCGGGTCGGAATAGCTCCCTGAAATGTGTCCGAAGAATTCCTTGTGCTGCTCCGGCGTGATGTCGGACTTCGCGCGCGTCCAGATGGCATTGGCGGAGTTGATCTGCTTCGCCGTCTCGTCGCCAACCGCCAGCATGATCGGGAGCGCGATGTGGTCGGAGTAGGTTCGCACCACGCTCTCGATTTTCCAGTCCTCGAGGAACTCGAGTGCATCCTCGCGAAGATTCAGAATGATGGAGGTGCCGCGCGGGGCACTCTCGACGGGGGTCACGGTGAAGCTGCCCGAGCCGTCGGACGACCACATAAAGGCTTTGTCCGATCCCGCCCGGCGCGAGATCACGTCGACCTTCTCGGCGACGATGAAGCCCGAATAGAAGCCGATGCCGAACTGGCCGATCAGGTGCACGTCGCCCTGGCTGGCCTTTACCTGCTCGACGAAGGCTTGCGTTCCCGACTTGGCGATGGTGCCGAGATTGTCGATCAGCTCCTGCTCGCTCATGCCGATGCCGGTGTCGGCGATGGTGAGCGTCTTTTTCGCCTTACCGGGCGTTATGGTGATGGTGAGGTCCGGCTGGCCTTCCAGCAGTGCCGGGTTGGCGATCGCCTCGTAGCGCAATTTGTCGAGCGCGTCGGCGGCGTTCGAGATCAGCTCGCGCAGGAACACGTCGCGGTCGGAATAGACCGAATGCACCATGAGGTGGAGGAGCTTCGCCACCTCCGCCTGGAATTGATGGGGGGTCGCGGTGGCGCCGCTGGTCGCCGTATCAGTGGCCATGTCACCCTCTTCAGGAGCATGTGTTCGATTGATGCATGCCATATCGGGTGCCGCTGCCCGATGGTCAAGGGGTCAAAAACACAAGAGAAAAGGCCGGAGCAGGGGGGTGCTCCGGCCTTCCGGACTCTCTCGAGATTACGCCTCGAACTCACTGGAACGTGGAGGGGTGGCCCGGCCGGCTTTGCGAGATCCGGTGGGCTGGGGGGCTGAGTTTCCGAATCTCAACACCAGCCGGGCCGCTAGAGGCAACGATGCGGTTATGGAGGTGGGTTGGGGCGGCAGCTTGCCCGCAATGCGGCCAAAACGTGATTTCTGCTCACCGCTTGCCAAGGCGGCGGAACGGGTTCATCCTCCCATCCGTCATCAGCCTGTCACGACGCTGCGGGGTGAAGTTTGGACAAGACCGACGGCATAATTCCGCTCCGGCCCTGGGAGGCGAAAGCCCCGGCCGGCCAAAACCTCTCAAGCCATCCGCACCAGCAGAAACAACCGGGGCGCGTCGCCTTTGACCGCAAGGAGCTGCAGACCATCCTGGGTTTCTACGGCGCCAAAGTTGCCGAGGGCGAATGGCGCGACTACGCCATGGATTTCGGGCGTAACGAAGCCGTTTTCTCGGTGTTCCGCCGGTCCTCCGAAGTTCCGCTCTACAGGATCGTCAAGGACCCGGCGCTGACGCGGAAACAGGGCATGTATTCCGTGGTGGCGCAGACTGGCCTGATCCTCAAGCGTGGCCATGACCTGGCCAACGTGCTGCGGGTGCTGGCAAGAACGCCGACGCTCTCCACCATCTGAACGGCGGGTGAAAACACAAAGCCCCGGTCCGCGAGAACCAGGGCTCAATGCATGTCAACATCCTTCGGCGTCCCGGTCACTCCCGGTTCATGAAGCCCAATATCTGCAGGATGTTGATGAAGATGCTGATGAAGCTGCCGTAGAGCATGAAGGCCCCGAACACCGACTTGCGGGCGACCGACTCTCTGCCATCAGCATCGGCATACATTTCCTTGATCGCCTGGGTTTCCCACGCGGTGATCAACGAGACGAAGATCACGAAGCCAAAGGAAATGACCATGCTGAACATCATCGCAGCAGGCGTGATGCCGGTGAACATCGCCACGACCAAGTTAACCAGGCCGGCGATGAGCAGGCCGATCAAGGCCATGCCGGCGATCGCGCCCATGCCCGAGAGGTCGCGCTTCGAGGTGTAGCCCCACAGGCTCATCGCGCCGAAGGTGAGCGCTGCGGACAGGAAGGCGGTCATCACCATCGAAGGGTCGATGCCGAGATAGCGGTTCACCATCGGCGCAATGCCGATGCCCCACAGCGCAACATAGGCCCAGTAGACGATATGGGCGCGCGCCACGCTTCCGCCGAGCAGCAGGCGGGGCGCAAAGAACCCCATGGCGATCAGGCCCAGCATGGCCGGCAAGGCCAGCACGTTGGTGACCGCACCGAGGGCAGGGATGGTGTAGGTCGCCAGGACAATGATGGCAGTGACCGCCACGCCAAGCGACATGTAGTTGTAGACGCCCAGCATGTAGGAGCGCAGCCCCTGGTCGATCTCTGCCCGGGACTGTGTCCTGACCTGAGTTTGAAAGCGAGTGTCGGCCATAGTTTCGTTCCTCCAGTAAGTCTCGGTGCGAATATGGGTTGGCGCCAATTCCACCGCAAGTTACAGGAAATTTAAGTAGGCCACAACGCGATCACGAATTCGCGAGCGTTTCCATCTTCTTGGCCAGCGCCACGTCTTTCTCCGTGACGCCTCCGGCGGAATGTGTTGTCAACGTCACCTCCACCCGGCCATAGACATTGGTCCATTCCGGGTGATGGTCTGTCTTCTCAGCGAAGAGCGCCACCCGGCTCATGAAGCCCCAGGCCTGGGAGAAGGACTTGAACTGATAGGTCTTGGTGATGGCGTCCCGCCCCTTGGCCTCTGCCCAGCCGTGCAATTCATGGAGCGCCTTGGCGCGTTCGACCCCGACCAGTGCCTTGTCCGTCATGAACCCGCCTGCAAACGATAAGATTCCTCGACCGCATAGGGACCGCCCCCATACGACGGGCGCGACGAAAACAGGACGAAGCGCCCCACCTCGAAGACCCGGCTCCTGTACAGGTTATGTGAGGCAACGAAGGCGTGCAAGGCCCGGAGGTCCGGCTCCCTGAGGCGGGCGAGCGTCACATGCGGCGCGAATTTGCGCGGTTCGGCCGGCAGACCCAGCGCCTGGCAAATGCGTTCATGGATCGACTGCAGCCGGCGGAGTTCCGGGCTTTCCTCCACCGCGGCGAACAGAGAATGGGGCTTGTTGCCGCCAAACACATCGCAGCCCGAAAGCCTGAGCTTGAACGGCCGCGCTTGCACGCCCTCAAGCTCATAGCCGATCTCGCGGGCCAGCGCCTCGCCGATGTCGCCGATGAAGCGGAGCGTGATGTGATAGCTTTCGCGGTCGATCCACCTGGCGCCGCTGATGCCGCCGCGCATCAGGTCTAGGTCAAGGGCCACATCATCCGGGATTTCGACGCCGGTGAAGAGTCGTGGCATGCGGGGCCTCCTTTGTCACCAAGGATGAGCGAATCGCGACTGGCTGACGGTATCGGGAATTTCACCAATCCCAAGTCCTAATTTCCGCCAGCCTTGCCCAGAAGTTGCTCAACGCTGGGCAGGATGCGGGCGACGATCACGTCAACACCCGCCGGGTTGGGGTGCATGCCGTCCCCCTGGTTCAATTTCAGCTCCGCCGCCACGCCGTCGAGGAAGAAGGGATAAAGCAGCACCTCCGGATGTTTTGCCGCAAGGCGCTGATACATGCCATCGAAATGGCTCTGGTACTCCGCCCCCATGTTGGGCGGCGCCTTCATGCCCGCGAGCAGCACGGGCAGGTTCTTCCGGTCGAGCGCGGTGAGGAGCCCGTCCAGCGCCTGCTCCGCCTGCGCCACGGGCAGCCCGCGCAGCGCGTCATTGGCGCCGAGTTCGACGATCACGGCATCGACCGGCTCGGAAAGCGCCCAATCCAGGCGGGCCGCGCCATCGGCCGCGGTGTCACCCGAGACCCCGGCATTGATCACTTTCACGTCATGCCCCTTCGCTTTCAAGGCGGCCTCCAGCCTGGCCGGGAAGGCATCAGAGGGACCCAGCCCCAGACCGGCGGTCAGGCTGTCGCCCAGCGCCAGGATGACCTTAGGCGCCGCAGCGGCGCCAGTAGCCATAAGGATAACAAGTGCGAGGGAGGCGAAAAGTTTCAGCATGCTGGTCACTTAAGCGCCATGGTTGTCCGGTTCAAGCATCCGGTCCTCGACTTCACACGTAACGGGAGCCATGTTCGATACGATGACCACCGCTGCCGTCTCCCTCAAGAACGTCCACCTGACGCTGCCCAGCCGTGCGGGCAATGTCGACATCCTGCGCGGGGTGGACCTCGACGTGCGACCCGGCGAGGCGCTCGGCATCGTCGGCCCCTCGGGCTCCGGCAAGACCACGCTGCTGATGGTGATCGCCGGGCTGGAGAAGGCCTCCAAGGGCGACGTCGCCGTGGCGGGGAAGTCCCTGAAGGGCTTAAGCGAGGACGAACTCGCCGCCTTCCGCCGCGACCATGTCGGCATCATCTTCCAGTCCTTCCATCTGATCCCCACAATGACGGCGCTGGAGAATGTCGCCGTGCCGCTGGAGTTCCGCGGTGCGGCGGACGCGATGCAGACCGCCGCCGGCCGGCTGAAGCACGTCGGCCTAGGCCACCGGCTGGACCATTATCCGAGCCAGCTGTCGGGCGGCGAGCAGCAGCGCGTGGCCATTGCCCGCGCGCTGGCATCGGGTGCGAAGATCATCATCGCCGACGAGCCCACCGGCAACCTCGACCACGTCACGGGCGAACAGATCATGAAGCTGCTGTTCGACGTGAAGGAACAGAACGGCACCTCGCTCATCCTCGTCACCCACGACCGCGCTCTGGCCCAGCGCTGCGACCGCATGGCGGAGGTGCTGGACGGCAGGATCGTCGCCGGAGCGACGCCGTGAACATTGCCCTCTGGCTGCGCTTCGCCGCGCGCGACCTGCGCTCCGGCCTGCAAGGCTTCTGGATCTTCCTTACCTGCCTCGCACTCGGCACCGGCGCCATCGCGATCATCGGCGCGCTGTCCGCATCGGTCCAGCGCGGCATCGACGAGCAGGGCCAGCCGCTATTGGGGGGCGATCTCGAATTCTCGCTCATCCACCAGCAGGCCACTGGCCCGCAGCTGGCCTTCATCGCGTCCAAGGGCGCGCTGAGCAAGGTGGTCACCGTGCGCGGCATGGCGCTGACGCGCGACAACACCGCGCTGGTCGAGGTGAAGGCCGTCGACGGAAACTATCCGCTCTATGGCAGGATGGAACTCGAAGGCGGCCTGCCGCTCAGCGACGCGATCGCCACCAGGGATGGCGTGGCAGGCGCCGCCGCCGATCCCCTCCTGCTCGGCCGGCTTGGCATCAAGCTCGGCGACAGCGTGAAGCTTGGCAACACGCAGGTGCAAGTCCGTGCCTTGATCAAGACGGAGCCTGACCGCCTCTCCGATACGCTGGTGCTGGGTCCGCGCCTGATGATCTCGCCCGCGACGCTCGATGCCACCGGCATCGTGCAGCCCGGAAGTCTCGTCACCTATCGCTATCGTCTGAAGCTGACGGATACCGACCTCACCGCCGCCAAGGCGGTGGAGAAGGAGGCGGAGGCGAAGTTTCCCGATGCCGGCTGGCGCATCCGCACCCGCAACAATGCCGCCGCCGGGGCTGACGGCTTCGTCGAGCGTCTCGGCTATTTCATGACGCTGGTGGGGCTTGCCTCGCTCATCGTCGGCGGCGCCGGCATCGCCAACGCGGTGCAGGCCTTCGTGACGCGCAAGATGGGCTCGATCGCCACGCTCAAATGCCTCGGCGCCTCGTCAGCCGATGTGATGGGCATCTATCTCACCGAGATCATCCTCGTTGCCTTGATCGCCATCGCGCTCGGGCTGGCGGCGGGCGCCGTTGCACCGCCCGTCATCACCGCGCTGTTCGGCCAGATCATTCCCGTTCCGATGTCGCAGCACTTCAATGCCTGGCCCTTGGTCTTCGCCGGGCTGCTCGGGCTTCTCACCACGCTGGCCTTCGCGCTGTGGCCGCTCGCCCATGCCCGGCAGGTGGCGGCCTCGGCCCTGTTCCGTTCGCGCATCGTGCCGGTGCGTGGCTGGCCGGGGCTTGTCCCCTTCCTTGTCATCCTCGCCGCGCTGCTGCTGATGGCCGCACTCACCTTCTATGCCTTCGAGAACGTCAAGGTGACGGCCTATTTCCTCAGCGGCCTCGTCGCCAGCTTCGTGGTGTTACTGGCGCTCGCACGCCTCATCGTCTGGGGCGCCGAACACCTGCCGCGCAGCCGCTCCGCCATCTGGCGTTATGCGGTGGGTAACATCTATCGCCCGGGCTCCGCCGCGGCCTCCGTCATTCTCGCACTCGGCCTCGGCCTCACGCTTTTCGTCACACTTGCGCTGACCGACCGCAGCATTTCGAAGGAATTGCTCTCCTCCATCCCCGAGCGTGCCCCCGCCTTCTTCTTTATCGACGTGCCCAATGGCGAATTGCAGCAGTTCAAGGACCAGCTGTCGCAGGAGCCGGGCGTCACCCACGTCAACAACACGCCGATGCTCAGGGGCCGCGTCGCCGCGGTGAAGGGCGTTCCCGCGGAGAAGGTGAAGGCCTCGCCTGAATCCAGCTGGGCGCTGCGCGGCGACCGCGGCATCACCTACGCCGCAACACTGCCGGAGGGTTCGCGCCTCGTCGAGGGCGAATGGTGGCCCGCCGATTACAGCGGCCCGCCGCTCATCTCGCTGGTGGACGAGATTGCCAACGGCATCGGCGTGAAGATCGGCGACGAGATCACCGTCAACGTGCTCGGCCGCGACATCACCGCGAAGGTCGCCAACCTGCGCGCCGTGAACTGGAGGAGCCTCGGCATCAACTTCGTCATGGTCTTTACACCCAGCACGCTGAAGGGCGCGCCCCACAACCATCTCGTGACCGTGGAGATGAAGGGCGGCGACGAGGCGAAGCTCTTGAACGCCACGGCGCGCGCCTACCCCTCCGTCACCGCGGTGCGGGTGAAGGACGCCATCGGCATAGTGAGCGGGCTTCTGGAAAAAATGCTGGTGGCGATCCGCGGCGCCAACATCCTCACCCTGCTCACCGGCGTGCTGGTTCTCGCCGGCGCGCTGGCCGCCGGCCTCTCGGAACGGCTTTACGAGGCGGTGGTGCTGAAGACCTATGGCGCTTCCAAGCGCCAGCTCATCGGCGCCTTCGTCATCGAATATGCAGGCCTCGGCCTTGCGGCCGCCGTCTTCGGACTTGCGGCCGGCTCCGCCGCTTCGTGGTTCCTGTCGAATTTCATCCTTCAGATCCCGTGGAGCTTCTCCGCGCCCACCGCAATTCTCACGGCGTCGATCGCCATGGCGGTGACGGTAACGGGCGGCCTCGCCGTCACCTGGCGTGCGCTTTCGGCCAAGCCAGGCCCGCTCCTGAGAAACGAGTAGAAATCGTCACCGGCACGCGTTAGGCAGGTTCCATGGTCGTTCTCAATCGCATCTACACCCGCACAGGCGATGCCGGGGAAACCGCCCTCGGCACCGGCGAGCGCGTGTCCAAGGCGCACTTACGCATCCAGGCCTATGGCACGGTGGACGAGACCAACTCCACCCTCGGCGTGGTTCGGCTCCACACGAACGCACCCGGGATTCAGAAGCTCGACCAGATGCTGGCGCGCATCCAGAACGAATTGTTCGACCTCGGAGCCGATCTTTGCGTTCCCGATACCGGCAAGGACCTGGGCTACGAGCCCCTCCGCATTCTGCCCAGGCAGTATGAGCGCATCGAGGCCGAGATCGACGAGCTCAATTGCGAGCTCCCGGCCCTACGCTCCTTCGTGCTGCCGGGCGGCCATCCTGCGGCTGCTTATCTCCACATCGCGCGCACCGTGTGCCGCCGCGCCGAGCGCCTCATCGTAGAGCTCGCCGCGCATGAGGGCGAGCATGTGAGCGAGGGGGCGATTGCCTATGTGAACCGGCTTTCGGATTTCTTCTTCGTCGCCAGCCGCTGGGCCAATGCCACGTCAGGCGCGGGCGACGTGCTGTGGGTGCCGGGCAAGACCAGGGGCGCCTGAGAGAGCCCATGTTCGTTCCCCTTCACGATTCGACACCGCTGAAGGTCATCCGCTTCCAGGCCGTCACCATTCTGATCATCGCGCTGAACGTGGCGATGTATCTCACCACCGGCGCCTTCAACTCGGAGGCCGTGCTGGATCAGATCGCCTCGGGCTGGGGCGTGGTTCCGGGCGAACTCACCCACAGCGCCGCGCCCGTTCTGAACCATAACCCCATTCCCGAGCCCTTCACCCTGATCACCTATATGTTTCTCCACGCCGGGTGGTGGCACCTGATCTCCAACATGCTCTTCCTCTGGGTCTTCGCCGACAATATCGAAGATGCCTATGGCCATGCCGCCTTTGCCTTCCTCTACTTGATGTCCGGCGTCGTGGCGGCCCTGCTCTATGTGATGCTGGGTCCCGGTTCGCGCATGCCGCTGGTGGGCGCCTCGGGCGCCGTCTCGGGCATCCTCGGGGCCTATGTGGTGCTGTTCCCCAGGGCCCGCGTTTGGATCCTGCTGTTCCTGCGCATCCCCATCCGCATTGGCGCCTTCTGGGTGCTGGGCGGCTGGTTCCTGCTGCAGGTCTATTCCTGGTGGATCGCGCGGGCGGACCCCGAGTCCGGCATTGCCTGGGCGGCCCATATCGGCGGTTTCCTCGCCGGGGCGGGGCTCACCTATGCCATCCGCCGCCGCCTGTGGATGCAGCTGGAGCCCAAAAGCGGCTATTTGCCCAAGGGCTAGGTCGCATTCGGCCATCAAGCGGCGTTGCCGGAATTGACTTGAGGTTTTCCCCTCACTAGGGTCCGCCCACTTTTTCGAAGACCGACAAATCGAGGAACAGAATGAAAGTCCTGGTCGCTGTGAAGCGGGTCGTTGACTATAACGTCAAGATCCGTGTGAAGGCCGACGGTTCGGGTGTCGAACTGGCCAACGTCAAGATGTCGATGAACCCCTTCGACGAAATCGGCGTCGAGGAGGCGGTGCGCCTCAAGGAAAAAGGCGTGGCGACGGAAGTCGTGGCCGTGTCCATCGGACCGGCCCAGGCGCAGGAAACGCTCCGCACCGCCCTTGCCATGGGCGCCGACCGCGCCATCCTGGTCAAGACCGACGACCTGGTCGAGCCGCTGGCGGTCGCCAAGATCCTCAAGGGCGTGGTCGAGGCCGAAGGCCCGGAGATCGTGATTCTCGGCAAGCAGGCGATCGACGACGACTGCAACCAGACGGGCCAGATGCTGGCAGCCCTGCTGGGCTGGGCCCAGGCCACCTTCACCTCGAAGCTCGAGCCCGGCTCGGGCGAAGCGCAGATCACCCGCGAGATTGACGGCGGCCTGCAGATGCTGAAGGTGAAGCTGCCGGCGGTGGTGACGACCGACCTCCGCCTCAACCAGCCGCGCTATGCCTCGCTCCCCAACATCATGAAAGCCAAGAAGAAGCCGCTGGATGAGAAGACGCCCGCCGATTACGGCGTCAGCACCGCGCCCCGCCTCAAGGTCGTGAAGACCGAGGAGCCGCCGAAGCGCCAGGCCGGCATCAAGGTGGGCTCGCCCGCCGAACTTGTCGCCAAACTCAAGGAAGCGGGAGCAATCTGATGGCTGTCCTCCTCATTGCCGAACACGACAATGCGTCGGTCAAGGACGCAACCCATAAGGCGCTCACCGCCGCGGCCGAGATGGGCGGCGATGTCCACGTGCTGGTCGCCGGCAACAACGCCGGTGCGGCAGCCGCGCAGGCCGCGAAGCTTGCCGGCGTCAGGAAGGTGCTGCACGTTGACTCGGCCTCGCTTGAGCGCCCGCTGGCCGAGCCGATGGCCGCCCTCATCGTCTCGCTGGCTCCGGCCTATGACCACATCGTCTCGCCCGCCACCGGCAATGGCAAGAACTTCATGCCGCGCGTTGCAGCCCTGCTTGACGTGATGCAGGTGTCCGACATCTCGGAGGTGAAATCGCCCGATACCTTCGTGCGCCTGATCTATGCCGGCAACGCGGTGCAGACCGTGCAGTCGACCGACCCCAAGAAGGTCATCACCGTGCGCACCGCCTCCTTCCCGGCTGCGGGTGAGGGTGGTTCGGCGGACGTCGTCAAGATGGATGCTGCCGCCGATCCGGGCCTCTCCTCCTACCAGGGCGAGAACCTGTCGAAGTCGGACCGCCCGGAGCTCACCTCGGCCAGGATTGTCGTCTCCGGTGGCCGCGGCATGCAGAACGGCGATAACTTCACGCTGCTGGAATCGGTGGCCTCCAAGCTCAACGCCGCCGTGGGCGCCTCGCGCGCCGCGGTCGACGCGGGCTATGTGCCAAACGACTATCAGGTCGGCCAGACCGGCAAGGTGGTCGCCCCCGACCTCTATATTGCGGTCGGCATCTCGGGCGCCATCCAGCATCTGGCCGGCATGAAGGACTCGAAGATCATCGTCGCCATCAACAAGGACGAAGAGGCGCCGATCTTTCAGGTGGCGGACTACGGCCTGGTGGCCGACCTTTTCGCTGCGGTCCCGGAACTCGACGCGGAACTCGCCAAGCTGGGCAGGTGATCGCTTCACATCAAGGTGAGTTAAGGGTGGCCTTGGCCGCCCTTTTTCTTTACACGGACGAAAAGAAGCCGCTCATTTCCTGATGTGAAACCATCAATGTGCCGCTCATCCGTGCAGGGCGCCGCGAAGTCCAATCTAAAGTGCTATTGCTGCAGATGCGAAACGCTCTTGCCCTGCAAACAGGCGCGATATAGGCTCCAGAGGCAGTTGAATTCAGGCACTTTGATATCATGCAGATCAGGAAAGTCGGCGTCATCGGCGCCGGTCAGATGGGAAACGGCATTGCGCATGTCTGCGCGCTGGCGGGCTATGACGTGGGTCTCTATGACGTCAGCAAGGAACGGATCGAGGCCGGCCTCGCCACGATCAACGGCAACCTCGCCCGGCGCGTCCGCTCCGGCAAACTGTCGGAGGCCGGCCGTGATGCTGCCCTCTCCCGAATCAAGCCGGTGCACGGCTATGAAGGTTTCGGCGACTATGACCTCGTCATCGAAAGTGCTGTCGAGGACGAGCAGGTCAAACGCAAGATTTACACCGCGCTCTGCCCACATCTGAAGCCTGAGTGCCTCGTCGGCTCCAACACCTCCTCGATCTCGATCACGCGCCTTGCCGCAGCGACCGACCGCCCGGAAAAGTTCATGGGCATCCACTTCATGAACCCCGTGCCGGTGATGGAGCTCGTGGAGCTCATCCGCGGCATCGCCACGGACGAGCAAACCTTCGCGGTCGCCAAGGAATTCGCGTCCTCGCTCAAGAAGACCATCGCGGTCTCCGAGGACTTCCCCGCCTTCATCGTCAACCGCATCCTGCTGCCGATGATCAACGAGGCGATCTATACGCTCTATGAAGGCGTGGGCGGCGTGGAAGCCATCGACACCGCCATGAAGCTCGGCGCGCGCCACCCCATGGGTCCGCTGGAACTTGCCGATTTCATCGGCCTCGACACCTGCCTCTCCGTGATGCAGGTGCTGCACGACGGGTTGGCGGATTCGAAATACCGCCCCTGCCCGCTGCTGGTCAAATACGTCGAAGCCGGCTGGCTCGGCCGCAAGACCAACCGCGGCTTCTACGACTACAGGGGCGAAACGCCGGTGCCGACGCGCTGACCGCCACCGTCGTCACGTCACGCCGTCAGTCTATGGCGCGACCATGGAATCCGCCGAAGGTTGAACTCGGCGGACCCAATCCTGCAAGACCAATTGTCTGGTCACGTTGCGCACCTCCGGGTGGCGAATGAGACGTTCCCGCAGGTGCTCGATCCGCTCACTGTCCGTGGTGCGGACGAGCACCAGGAAGTCTGTTTCCCCGGTCACGGACCACGCTTGCAGCAGCTCGGGCCAGCCACGGATGGACTGGTAGACAATCCGGCAGATCGGACGCTTCAATTGCACAACGAAGAACGCCGTTGACGGACGCCCTTCCTCAGCGGATGGGTTTTCGAGCTCAATCGTGTAACGCTTGATCACGCCGTGATCCCGCATGCGGTCGATGCGGTTCTTGACCGTCGTGCGTGAGATTCCGAGAATCGACGCAATCTCGGTGGTTGTTCGTTTGGCGTCTTCCTCCAGCAGGGCCAGAATGGCCCGGTCATTGGCGTTCAGCCTGAAGGGACGTATCGGCGCGGGTTCATCCTGCATGACAGTGGCTCGCGAACATCTCGTTTTTGGCCAATCAGAATTGGTCAAGGTCTCGCCGTCTAAATGATGCTCCGAAATTCCTGGCTCGTGAAGCCTTTTATTCCGGCGGATAAGGAGCTTTCCGATGCTAATCATGCAAGATCAGCTTGAAATGGCTGACGCGATCATGCCAAATCTTCCGTAGCGGAAGGACGTGGCATCTTCTATAGTCGAACATATTACCCGAACAGGCCAGTTTCCCTGCCTGTTTGCTCAGCACGCAAGCCGCACCGAGCGTCTTGTTTTCTCCTTTGTAGATGATCTTAGCAAGGCGTCCTTCATGAAGTCTGCATCTGATCTCGCTGAGTATCTTGAGCGTGCCGCAAGCTGGGATGGTTCTCCGGCTACGGCGGAGCCCCTTGTCATGGTGTTCCATCCCGAACGCGTAGCTGCGCCGAGCGTTGCCAGCTATCACCAGATCGCGTGGAGCGTGCTTCAATTCTGGCATGATGTCGATCCGGCGCCGTGGCCCGGCACGGTTGCCAAAGATCCTCACACGCCGCACTGGACCATGTGTTTCTTAGGCGTGCAGATTTTCGTCAACATCAGCAATCCCGCCCATCGCCGGCGGCGCAGCCGGAACCTGGGGCCGGCCCTCACACTCGTGATCAATCCGCGGGAGCGCTTTGATAAGGTGGCGGGAGATACGCCGGCGGGCTGGAAGATACGCCAGCGGATCCGCGAGCGAATTGAGGCCTATGACGGATTGGCGCACAGCCCGGCGCTTGGGAGTTATGAGGCGGGCGAGATCGAATGGCGGCAATACGGCCTGATGGAGTCCAATGAACCAAGGACGGACCGTTGCCCCTTCAAGATGCGGAGAGATGCTGCTCTTGAAGACACAGAACAGCCAAACGCCATACCGGCGGCATCGGGCCAGCAGGTTTCGCACAATGGGTGAGGCTCTTGGGCGCACGCTGACTGCGACCCGGGGCACCGCCATTCTTCTCAACATTGTCGTGGGCGCTGGGCTCCTGACACTTCCCGGCCTGGCCCAGAAGGTGGCGGGGCCTCAAGCGCCCATCGCCTGGGCCATTTGCGCCATCGCCGCGACGCCGCTCGTTCTTGTCTTTGTTCTCCTCGGCCGCCAATATCCCGACGCTGGCGGCATCGCCTCTTATGCCGAGAAGGCTTTTGGACCCGCGGCGCAACGCGTCGCAGCCTTTCTGCTGCTGGGCGCGGTTGCCTTCGGTCTGCCGTCTATCGCTCTCGTGGGCGGGCATTATATGGCTCAAGTCTTGCCAGGCTCTGCGTCGCTCTATGCTATTGCCTTGGTGACGCTCGCTCTTGTGCCGCATCTCCTTCCCGGTGACGGGGCGGCACGCGTAATGACAGGTCTGGCCTCCGCGACTGTTCTGGTGGTCGCCGTGCTGATCGTCATAGGAATCGTGACGGCGCCACCCGCCAGGTCCGCGGTTGATCGGATTTCGGATCCGATCACGGTCGCCTTCGCCCCGTTCATGATGATCTTTTTCGCCTTTACCGGCTGGGAAATCGGAGCAGGGATTGCGGAGGAGTTCCGCAACCCCGCAGCCGACTTCCCGAAGGCGATGGTTGGCTCATTTCTGCTGGTGTGCGCTCTCTATGGAGGAGCAGCGTTTACCGCCAGCCGATTCGACCTCGAAGGGATTTATGAAGTACCCTTCGTAAGCGTCGTGGGGCCGGTGCTTGGGCCAATGGGGCCGAGCGCTGTGGGCCTTACAGCGTGTCTGATCGTCTTCGCCAATCTCACAGGCGCGGTATGGGGCGTCTCCCGGCTTGTCTTCAGTCTCGCGCGGTCAGGACAATGTCCGGGTTGGTTCGCTGGGACATCGAATGGCAGACCTGTTCGAGCCGCGCTGGCGACGGTTGCGACCTTGCTGTGCGTGCTCTTGGCTGACCAAATCTGGCATTTCGGCCTTGATCGCATGTTAGCCTTAGCCGGACAGAATTTCTTCATTCTCTATGGCATTGCCGGGGCGGCCCTGTTCCGCCTGATGCCCGGCACGGGACCTCGCCTTCTTGCGGCGGCTGCCGTCGTGCTCGTCGCCGTGCTGTGTTTTTGGCAGGGATCGAACCTCGTTTACCCGGCATTGCTCAGCCTCGCCGCGGTTCTTGCTCCCCGCTGGCCTTCGAAGTCAACCGTGCATGCATCGTCACCGCCCTGACCGACCGTTTCACGCCTATGGCATGATCCGCAAAAGTGGAATCCACTTTTGCGATAAGATCATGCTCAAGTCTTTGATCTGGCGCATGTTCTTCTCGATTAGGCGGTTCCGCCTAATCGGAACATGCGCTAGTAATTCCAAAGTTTGTGTTCTCCACGCCTATCGGCCCCGAAGAAATAACGGGGTTCGACATCGTAAATGCGCGTCAACGTCCACAGTTCGGGAATGGAAAGCCGCCGTGTTCCGCTCTCAATGCGGGCAAGGTCGAATGGCGGCAGTCCCATCAGCTTCGCCAGACGAAGGATCGAATGGCGCCGGGAGGTTCGCAGGGCTCGCAGGCGGCTGCCCACATACCTATCGATGGAGCAGGTTTGGTCCCCCTCCCGTTTTCCATTTTGCATCATGTAAGCACCCTCCGGCCGCAAGGCGATGTTTGCAGATTGACCAGGGTTTTCGTAAGGTCAACTGCACTGTCGGAAAACTGGTCAAAACGAAGCCTGTGTTATGTCCGTGGGCTGGTTCGGCGCAGCGAATTCTTTAAGAATTGAGGTAAAGCGGCGTGGCGCAGCTGGTCATCTTGCGCTCTATGATGTTTTGCCGTGCGGTATAACGGGTGTCCTCCAGCCAGTCTTCGCAGGTTTCGGCGGCGAGCGCCCGGATTTGGCGGCAGCATGAGGCCGCATTGGGGAAAATACAAACGACGCAGGTGCGTTGCTTGAACTCCCCGGTCAGCGGCTCAAGCATGTTGGCGCTCTCAAAATGTCTACGGTGCTGATGCGGCAGCCGCTGGAGCAGCGCGCGGTCAACTGAGATCGGCTTTCGGCTCAGACCGCCGCGCCGGCGGAAGCCGGGACCGCGCCTTCTCTCCGCACATGCCGAACCAAAGATCGATCCCGGCCCTCGCCGGGATTAAGGCTCATTGCTGGGCTTTGTAACGATTGCTTTTCCGCCAATCAGGACAGGGCGCTCCCCCATAGCCGATCGGCCGAATGCCCGTCCTGAGCCATCCCGGCGACCTGTCTATTTCTGCGCCAGCGCCGCTTTTATGAGCGCCACGGCTTCCGTGCTCGCCCAGTCGGCGGGTCCCAGGATGCGGCCGAGCTCGCGACCCTGTCGGTCGATGAGAAGCGTCGCCGGAAGCCCCGCCGACTGCACATCGGTGACGATCTTGGTCGAGGGTTCGACATAGAGCCTCAGATTGCCGACGCCCGTCTCCTGGAGGAAGGCGGCGGAGGCCTCCGCCCCTTTGCGGTCGACGCTGATGGCCACGACCTCGAATTCGCCGGAACCCAGCTCCTTTTCGAGCTTCGAGAGGTCCGGCATTTCCTTGCGGCACGGCGCGCACCAGGTGGCCCACAGGTTCAGCAGCACCACGCGGCCTTTCCAGTCGGCGAGCGTCAGCGGATTGCCCGTCCCGTCCTGGAAGCTCAAGCCGGGCAGCGGCTTCGGCGCGGGGTGAATCAGGAAGGCCGCCAGCGGACCCGTGGCGAGGTCCCTCGAAAGGCCGCCGGTGGCGGCGGGCGGCGGGGCCGCGGCCTCGCTCGCCGTTTCCGCAGGTCCGGCCTTGCGCCCGGCGGCCTCATACAGATAATAGCCCGTAATCGCTGCGAGAATGAGAACGCCGGCGGCAATCTGCGCCAGGGGGCTGGAGTTTTTCTTCTTGGTGCTCATGGACAGTCTGTCTCGGACGCAATGAAGGATTTTCGATGACCAACAAGATGTGGGGCGGGCGTTTCCAGTCTGGGCCGGACGCGATCATGGAGGAGATCAACGCTTCGATCGGCTTCGACAAGCGCCTGTTCGCCCAGGACATTGCAGGCTCGAAGGCGCATGCCGCGATGCTGGCCGCCCAGGGAATCATCTCGAAGTCCGATGCCGCGGAAATTACGAAGGGCCTCGGCCAGGTGCAAGCCGAGATCGAGGCGGGCACGTTCACGTTCTCGCGGGCGCTGGAAGACATCCACCTCAACGTCGAATCCCGGCTGAAGGACATCATCGGCCCAGCCGCCGGGCGCCTGCACACGGCACGCTCGCGCAATGACCAGGTGGCGCTCGACTTCCGGCTCTATGTGCGCGACACGGTGGACCACCTCGATGCCCAGCTGAAGAAGCTGCAGTTGGCGCTCGCGGCCAAGGCCGAACAGCATGCGAACACCGTCATGCCGGGATTCACGCACTTGCAGGCCGCCCAGCCCGTGACCTTCGGCCACCACATGCTGGCATACGTCGAGATGCTGGCGCGCGACCGTTCGCGCCTGGCCGATGCGCGCAAGCGCATGAACGAAAATCCGCTGGGTGCGGCGGCGCTGGCCGGAACGAGCTTCCCCATCGACCGCCACATGACGGCTGCCGCCCTGGGCTTCGACCGCCCGACGCGCAACTCGCTCGACACGGTGGCCGACCGCGACTTCGTGCTCGAGACTCTCTCGGCCTGCGCCATCTGCTCGATGCATCTGTCGCGGCTGGCGGAGGAAATCGTCATCTGGTCGACGAGCCAGTTCAACTTCGTGAAGCTGTCGGACAAGTTCACCACCGGCTCCTCCATCATGCCGCAGAAGCGGAACCCGGATGCCGCCGAACTGGTGCGCGCCAAGCCCGGCCGCATCATCGGCGCGCTCCTGTCGCTCCTGACGGCGATGAAGGGCCTGCCGCTCGCCTATTCGAAGGACATGCAGGAAGACAAGGAGCCTGCCTTCGACGCTTTCGACAACATGTCGCTGGCGATCGCCGCCACGACCGGCATGGTGAAGGACATGGCCCCGGACGAGGACGAGATGCGCAAGGCCGCGGCCGCGGGCTTTTCGACCGCGACGGATCTCGCCGACTGGCTTGTCCGTACACTGAAGATGCCGTTCCGCGACGCGCACCACGTGACGGGCAGCCTCGTGGCGCTGGCCGAAAGGCACGGCTGCGGCCTGCCCGAACTGCCGCTCGCCGCGATGCAGTCGGTCGAGACGCGCATCACGAAAGACGTCTACAAGGTGCTCACCGTCGAAGCCTCCGTCGCCTCGCGCACGAGCTTCGGCGGAACCTCGCCGAAAAACGTGACGCGCGAGGCGAAGCGCTGGCTCAAGCTGCTGAAAGGATGACTGAGATGAAAACCGTTCTCCTGCTTGCCGCGATGTCTCTCGCCCTTGCCGGCTGCGGCATAAAGGGCGACCCGCAGCCGCCCAAGTCAACCGAGACGCCCACCGAGACGCAACAGGCCCAATAGACAATGCATCATTTTGCCTATCGCGACGGCGTGCTCCATGCCGAGGACGTGAGCCTCAAGGCGCTGGCCGAGGACATCGGCACGCCCTTCTACTGCTATTCCAGCGCCACGCTGGAACGCCATTACAAGGTCATGCATGATGCCTTCGCCGGCGCCGACCACATGATCTGCTATGCGATGAAGGCGAATTCCAACCAGGCCGTGATCCGCACCATGGCGGAGCTGGGGGCGGGCATGGACGTGGTCTCGGAAGGCGAATTGCGCCGTGCGCTCTCCGCCGGAGTTCCCGCCCGCAAGATCGTGTTCTCCGGCGTCGGCAAGACGCCGCGCGAGATGGCGCTGGCGCTGCGCGAGGGCATCGCCTGCTTCAATGTCGAGTCGGAACCGGAACTCGAGCTCCTCTCCGAAGTCGCCAAGCGCGTCGGCCAGCGCGCCACGGTGTCGATCCGCGTCAACCCGGACGTCGATGCCAGGACGCATCACAAGATTTCCACCGGCAAGGCCGAGGACAAGTTCGGCATTTCCTACAAGCGCGCCCGCGAGGTCTATGCCCGCGCCGCGGCGCTGCCCGCGATCGACGTTGCCGGCATCGACATGCACATCGGCAGCCAGATCACCGGGCTCGAACCCTTCGAGAAGGCCTTCCGGCTGATGGACGAACTGACCGGGGAGCTGCGCAAGGACGGCCACAACATCCGCCACCTCGACTTAGGGGGAGGCCTGGGAGTGCCCTATCGCGGAGACAACGACATTCCTCCGCATCCGGACGAATATGCGGCCATGGTCAAGAAAACGCTGGGCCACCTGAATCTCAAGTTCGTGCTGGAGCCCGGCCGCATGATCGTCGGCAATGCCGGCGTACTGGTCTCCCGCGTGATCTATGTGAAGGACGGGACGGAGAAGCACTTCGTCATCCAGGACGCGGCGATGAACGATCTGATCCGCCCCACCCTCTATGATGCCTATCACGAGATCATCCCGGTGGAGGAGCCCACCGGCGGCGGGACCATGATGACCGATGTCGTCGGCCCCGTCTGCGAGTCGGGCGACTACCTCGCCAAGGGCCGCAAGCTGCCGAAGGTCGAGCCGGGCGACCTTCTCGCCACCATGACGGCGGGGGCCTATGGCGCGGTGCAGTCCGGCACCTACAACACGAGGCCCTTGGTGCCGGAAGTCCTGGTGAAGGGCGGCAAATGGGCCCTCGTCCGCCCCCGCCAGACCTATGAGGAGCTGATCGGGCTCGACCGGCTGGCCGCCTGGCAGGAGAAAAAGTGACGGTTTCGGGAGCTTGTCGCGATTGTGATCCGCGCCTTGGCGCATTTTGGCCGTCATCCGTGCTATGCTGCCGCTGATTATGGCAAATCCCCGCGCGACCCACGTCGACCACAAGATTGCCCAGGCCCGCCTGGCCCTGGGTTTCGAGCGCGTGTGGGCGGCGCTGCACTGGCCGCTGGTGCTCCTGGCTGCCGCCGCGGCCCTGGTGATCGCCGGCCTGTTGCCAATGCTGCCAGCCTGGGTGCGGGCCATTCCTATGGTGGCCTGGGCGCTGGCCTTCCTCTGGTCGCTCCGGCCCGTCTTCGGCCTCCGCTGGCCCAGCCGCCATGAGGCAATGCGCCGCGTCGAGCAGATATCCGGCCTTTCCCACCGCCCCGTCTCGGCGCGCGATGACCGGCTCCCCAGCGGGGCCGACGGCCCTGTACAGAAGGCGCTGTGGGAGGAGCACCGCCTGCGCCAGCTCAAGGGCCTGGGCGATCTCGAGGCCGGTGTTCCGCGCTCCCGCTGGCGCGATATCGACCCGCGCGCCCTCCGCCTGCCCGTTGCGCTGGCGCTGGCCGCTGCGATCCTGCTGGGTCCGGGCGACATCCGTGGCAGCCTTTACGGCAGCTTCACGTTCGCGCCGCCCGGTGCGCAGCCGGAACTGGCGCTGGATGCCTGGCTGAAGCCTCCTGCCTACACCGGCAAGCCGCCCCTGCTGCTCACCAGCGCCGCCATGGCCGAACGCCTGAAGCAGGACCCGGAGTTGCACGTGCCGGAGAATTCCGTGCTGTCGCTGCGCATTGCCGGGGCGAAGGCGCCCCAGCTCAGCTTCCATGAACTCTTCGACGGCGATGCGGCAACGCCCGAGATCACCGGCTTGAAGCCGAAGGTGAATATCGCGGATGGGTTGTTCCAGGCCGACGTGACGCTCACCCGCCCCGCCAATGTCAAGGTGACGGATGGCGGCCGCGACCTCGGCGCCTGGCGCATCGCGCTCATTCCCGATGCCGCGCCCAGGGTGGAGGTCACGGCCGCCCCGACGGGCGATTCCTCCGGCATGCTGACGGCGAAATGGAAGGTGGCGGACGATTATGGCGTCACCGGCGTCACCGCCGACATTTATCTTGCCGATGATCAGGACGAGGGCGTGGGCTTCACCGGCCCCGGCATCTTCGAGTTCGATCCTCCGAAGCTCAAGATCGGCCTGCGCAAAGCCTCGCCCAAGGACGAGGCGGGCGAATCCAAAGCCGATGTGGCCGAGCACCCCTGGGCTGGCTTCATGGTGGAGATGAGCTTGACCGCGCGCGATGCCGCCGGCCACACCACCGAAAGCGCCAAGCGCAATTTCCGTCTGCCAGAGCGCGTGTTCACCAAACCGCTGGCCCGCGCCCTCATCGAGCAGCGCCGCCGCCTCATTCTCAACCCGCAGGAGGCGGGCGGCGTGGCCGAGATGCTTGATGCCATCCTCACCTATCCCAGGGGCCTGATCGACCGTTCCGGCACGCAGATCGCCATTGCCGCCGTGCGCTCGCACCTGCGCGCCGCGGAGGATCGCGCCGGCATCGACACCGCCATCGGCGACCTCTGGCAGATCGCCGTCAATGTGGAGGACGGCGCCTATGCCGACGCCAAGGCGGAGCTCGAAGCGCTGCGCAAGGAACTCGAGAAGGCGCTGAAGCAAGGTGCGCCGCCGGAGCGCATCGCCGAGCTGACGGAGAAGCTGCGCCAGGCACTCAACCGCTACATGGACTCAATGATGAAGGAGGCGCAGAAGCGCCTCGCCGAAGGCCAGCAGAAAGAGGCCAGCCCGCCCCCGGGCAAAATGGTGACGCCGCAGGACCTGCAGAAGATGCTGGACATGATCGACAAGCTGTCGAAGAGCGGCAAAAACGAAGCCGCCCAGCAGTTGCTCTCGCAGCTCGAGGACATTCTCCGCAACCTGAGGCCGGGCATGCCGCAGCAGGGCCAGGGCCAGGGTCAGGAGAGCCCGCTGGGCCAGATGCTCGACAAGCTCACCGACCTGATGCGCCAGCAGCAGAAGCTGATGGACGAGACCCAGCGCATGCCGCAGCAGGGCATGGGCGGGGAAGACCCGCCCAACACCGGCCAGCAGCCGGGCGAGGGCAATCAGTCTGGCACGGGAAGCCTGGGCGACCGCCAGCAGGAGCTGAGCCGGATGCTGGAAGACCTGATGAATCAGTTCGGCCGGAACGGCATGGAGGCGCCGCGCTCCTTCGGCCAGGCAGGCAAGAACATGAACCGCTCCGAAGGTTCGCTGCGCCAGGGCGACCGCGAGCAGGCGCTGGGCGAACAGGGCGAGGCGATGCAGAATCTGCGGGAAGGCGCCAAAGGCATGGCCGAGCAGCTGATGCAGCAGTCGCGCGGCCAGCAGGATTCGCAAGGGCAGAACGGCGAGGCGCGCGGCGATGACCGTGACCCGCTGGGCCGCCCTTTGCCGAGCAGCGGCGAGGACCAGGGTCCGGCCAAGAACATGTTGCCCTCCGAGCTCGCCATGGAGCGCGCCCGCCAAATCCTCGAGATGCTGCGCTCCCGCGCCGGCGAATCGAACCTGCCGAAAATCGAGCGCGACTACATCGACCGGCTGCTGAAAGGCCTTTACTGAGCGGGCAGGCCCTGCTCGATCCGCAGCGGGCCGGCGGCCAGCCACCAGCGCCCGCCGCGGCGGCCCATCCCGGACACGGTGAGGCCGCCGGGCAGCTTGCTGCCGATGGTTACCGGCACCAGCGTCTTGCCCGCATCGCTGTCGACCGCCACGAAGGCCACGCTATCCACCACGGTGAGAAGCTCATAGGCGAGAACGGCGCCGGGCGTATCGCCGGCGCCGGCGCGAGGAACCGCGCCGAGCGACTGCGTGGTGAGCGGATCAGCGCCTGCCGGGCCATCCGTGATCACCTTGCGTTTGGGCGCCGGAAAATTGAGTCCGAGATTGGCGGGCGGGTCATCCATGCCGTTGAGCGCCACCACCTTGTAGGCGGCAAAGGCGATGACCCCGGCCGCCAGCGCCAGGGAAAAAACATAGGTGAGAATGTCGGTGAGTTTCTCTGCCATTGCGCGCCGCGGCCCCCTGAGCGCACTGTGCGCCAGCCAGCTTGCGCCAGCGTTGAGAGACGCTTCAGCGGTCGAGCCGCAGCGCAAGGCCCTTGCGCGCCAGCGACAGGAGGCAGCGCCCGGCAATGGCCTGCGCCAGTTCGCTGTTCTGGCGCGCCGCCAGCACATTGGCGGACAAGGTGCTGCCTGCCGTGACGAGGTCGGACAGGCCCCAGGCCCGCAACTGCGCAATGACCAGCCGCTGGCGGCGGAAGAACACCGGCGGGCGCGCCTGCTTCACCATCTGATCGGCCGTTGCGCCGCGGTCGATGGCGATGCGGAATTCGGCAAGCTTCAGCGCCTGACCGTGGACAACGCCGAGCAGCCGCCCGGCGTCATGCCCGCCGCGCACGAGATCGTGGAACAACCGGTCCGCCTCCTCCACCTCGCCGCCGAACACCGCATCCGCCAGCGCGTCAGGCGTCGAGCCCGTGTCGTTGCCGCAGATCGCCTCCACATCCTCCACGCTCACCCGATCGCGGCCGAGGCAATAGAGCGCCAGCTTCTCCGCCTCGCGCCTGGCGAGGCCACGCGCCGGGCCGGCGAGTTCGATGAAGCGCGCCAGTGCGTCCTGCCCGATCTTCAGATCATCCTTCTGGAGCAGTTGCTCCACCATGGCGGCGATCTCGCTCGCTTCCGCCTCGTAGAGCGGAAGAAGCAGCGCATGCGGGCTCCTCTCGAACTGGGCGCGGAGCTGCGAGTTCTTGGGCAGCGCGGCGGCTTCCGCCACCACCAGATTGCCCTTGGCCTTGCCCTCGAGCAGCGGCAGCGCGGCCTTGAGGAAGCCCTCGCCCACGCCCTTCACCCACACCGCCTTGGAGCCGCCGAACATCGAGATCGACTGCACCTCGTCGATGAGCCGGGCCGGGTCGGAGGCAACATCCTGATCGGTCAGCGCCGCCACGGTGAAGGGGTCGTCGAGCGAGCCCGCCACCTTCTTCACAGCCCGCTGGGCGAGTTCGTGCACCGCATCACCCTCCTCGCCATGGATCAGGATGGCGGCGATGGCGGGATCGGGTTTGCGGAGAAAGGCATCGAGCCCCGCGGGCTTAATGGCTGTCATGAGCTATGCTGTTGCTTGGCGAAGAAGGCGGCGAGCCTGGTGCGGACGTCGCCGCCCACTTCGCGCGCCGCGCGCTCGGTGGCGTCCCTCTGGGCCTGCAGGTCGGCGAAGGGCTGGCGGACCACGTCGTAGGGCACGCGGGAGAAAGTCGTGCCCTTGGTCACCACCTTGCCGGTGGTGCGGTCCACCAGTTCGTAATTGGTGGTGATCAGGATGGCCTGCCGCGTCACATTGGGCTGCTTGTTCTGGATTACCTCATTATCGGCCAGGGTGGTGGTGAGATTGAGGAGGTAGCGCTCCTCCTCGCCCTTGCCGGTCTGCATCGAGGAGATGAGCTCGTTGCGGATAAGCTGCCCTGTGCGGTCGGAGGCCTCGGGGATGGAGATCGCCATCAGGCTGCCGGCAACGCCCGGATTGCCGGCCGAGGAGGCATACATGGGACGGTAGCCGCAGCCGGCCAGCGCCAGCGCGGCTACCGTCAGCAGGATGGCAGGAAGCCTCGGCATCAGCCGACAATATTGGCGATACGGCCGGGCACCACAATCACTTTCTTCACCGGCCTGCCCTCCAGCGCGCGCGCCACCGACCCGAGCTTCAGCGCCAGTTCCTCCACCGCCTTGGGGTCCAAGTCCTTGGCCACCGTGATCTCGTCACGGCGCTTACCGTTCACCTGTACAGCAATGGTCACCTGGTCATCCGCTAGCAGAACTGGATCGGACTTGGGCCAGGCGGTGTCGACGACAAAGCCGGGTTTCTTCATGGCCTGCCAGCACTCTTCGGCGAGGTGGGGCATCATGGGGGCGGAGGTGAGGACGAGGAACTCGGCTGCTTCCTTCACCGAGGCTGCGTCAGCCTTGTCCGCGGAGAGGGCCGCACCCAACGCGTTGGCCAGCTCATAGATACGCGCGATGGCGCGGTTGAAGCGCAGCGAGGAAAGATCATCCGTGACGGCAGCGAGCGACTTGTGGGCCACGCGGCGCAGTTCCAGCGAAGCCGCGGCATCGCTGCCTCCGGCATAGGCGGCGGAGTCGTTGACGAGACGCCAGACGCGCTGGGTGAAGCGCCAGGCGCCCTCGGCGCCGGCCTCCGTCCACTCAATGTCGCGCTCGGGCGGCGTATCGGACAGCATGAACCAGCGCGCCGTGTCGGCGCCATAGCGGGCGATGATGTCATCGGGGTCGACCACATTTTTCTTCGACTTCGACATCTTCTCGACACCGCCCACCTCGAGCGGTTCGCCCGTCCCGGCATGCACCCATTTGCCGTCCTTGTGGACGGCATCCGCCGGCAGCACCCACTCGCCATTCCGTTTACGGAAGGTTTCGTGGATGACCATCCCTTGCGTGAACAGGCTCTCGAAGGGCTCCTTGACGGCGAGGTGGCCCGTCGCCGTCATGGCGCGCGCATAAAAGCGCGAGTAGAGCAAGTGCAGGATCGCATGCTCCACGCCGCCGATATACTGATCCACACCCATCCAGTATTTCGATGCAGGCATGCTGACCGGGTCCGCCGCGTGCGGCGAGCAGAAGCGCGCGTAATACCACGACGAGTCGATGAAGGTGTCGAAGGTGTCCGTCTCGCGCTTCGCCGGTTTGCCGCAGCTCGGGCAGTCGACGTGCTTCCACGCCGGGTGGTGCTCAAGCGGGTTGCCCGGCTTGTCGAAGGTCACGTCCTCGGGTAGCGTCACCGGCAGCTGGTCCTTCGGTACCGGAACGATGCCGCAGGAGGCGCAGTGAATGACCGGGATCGGGCAACCCCAGTAGCGCTGGCGAGAGACGCCCCAGTCGCGCAGGCGGAAATTCACCTTGCGCTCGCCGATGCCCATCTTCTCCATGCGCGCGGCGATATCGGCCTTGGCCTCAGGCACACTCATGCCATCGAGGAATTCAGAGTTGATGAGAACGGTGTTGTCGCCTTCCTTTTCGAGGAAAGCTTCAGTGCCGACTTCGAAGGTCGCCGGGTCCGTGCCCTTCGGCGCCACCACGGGTATGACCGGCAGATCATACTTGCGCGCAAAGTCGAGGTCGCGCTGGTCATGCGCGGGACAGCCGAAGATGGCGCCCTCGCCATAGCCCATCAGCACGAAGTTCGCGGCATAGACCGGGAGCCGCACGCCGGGGCGGAAGGGGTGGCGGGCATAAAGGCCCAGTGCGCAGCCCTTCTTTTCGGCGCGCTCGATCGTCTCTTCGGACGTGCCGAGTGCCGCGGCTTCGCGGCGGAATGACGCGAGCCCGGCGTCCTTCCCGGACAGGCGCCGCGCCAGCTCATGGTCGGCCGAAATGGCGCAGAAGCTGGCGCCGAAGATCGTGTCGTGGCGCGTGGTGTAGACGGTGAGGCGCTCGTCCAGCGCTTGGCCAGCTTCGTCCTCCAGCGCGAAGGAGAATCGCATACCCTCCGAACGGCCGATCCAGTTCTTCTGCATCAGCCGCACTTTTTCCGGCCACTTCGTGAGACCGTCGAGCGCCGAGAGCAGTTCGTCCGAGTAAGCCGTGATCTTCAGGAACCACTGCGCCAGCTCGCGCTTCTCGACCAAGGCGCCCGAGCGCCAGCCGCGCCCGTCGATCACCTGCTCGTTGGCAAGCACCGTATGGTCCACGGGGTCCCAGTTCACCATCGACACCTTGCGCTCGACAAGGCCCGCCTTCATGAAGTCGATGAACATCGCCTGTTCGTGGCGGTAGTAGGAGGGATCGCAGGTGGCGATCTCGCGGCTCCAGTCCAGAGCCAATCCCATGGACTGGAGCTGGCGCTTCATGGTGGCGATGTTGTCATAGGTCCAGGACTTGGGGTGGACGCCGCGGTCGATAGCGGCGTTTTCCGCCGGCATGCCGAAGGCATCCCAGCCCATGGGGTGGAGCACATTGTAGCCCAGCGCCCGGCGGAAGCGCGCGATCACATCTCCCATGGTGTAGTTGCGCACGTGCCCCATGTGGATGCGGCCCGAGGGATATGGGAACATCTCGAGCACGTAATACTTGGGGCGCGCGGCGTCTTCCCTGGCCTCGAAGCTCTTGGCGTCGGTCCAATGCTTCTGCCAGCGCGGTTCGGCGTCGCGCGGGTTGTAACGTTCGGTGCTCACGGCAGTCATCCTGTCGAAACGGGGCGGGATCGGTCGCCACGCTGGTACCAGTCCTTGAAAAGCCCTGCAAGCTTGGCCTAAAGCAGCGTGCTGACAGGAGTTTCCGGCATGGTCCACGAGGGTCTGAAAAAGCTGCTGAACGGGGTGGCGGCGGCCACCCGGCAGGCTCACCGGGCGCCGGACAGCGTCACCCTCATCGCCGTGTCCAAGACCTTCGACGGGCCGGAGATCATCCCGGTCATCGAGGCAGGCCAGCGTGTCTTCGGCGAAAACCGCGTGCAGGAGGCGAAGGCCAAGTGGCCGGCCCTCAAGATGGACTGGCCAGACGTCGAGCTGCACCTGATCGGGCCGCTGCAGTCCAACAAGACAGCCGAGGCGGTGCAGCTCTTCGACGCCATCCACACGGTGGACCGCCCCAAGATCGCGGCGGAGATTGCCAAGGAAATGCGCAAGCAGGCCAAGCCGGTGAAGCTCTTCGTCCAGGTCAACACCGGCCGCGAGCCGCAGAAGGCCGGGATTGACCCGGATCGGGCCGATGCGTTCCTCGCCGAATGCCGGGAGTTGCACGGCCTCGAGATCTCAGGGCTGATGTGCATTCCCCCCGCCGGGGAGGACCCGGCCCCGCACTTTTCCCTGCTGGCGGAAATCGCCCGGCGCAACGGCCTCAGCCAGCTCTCCATGGGCATGAGCGGCGACTACGCCACGGCCATCGCCTGCGGGGCCACCTATGTGCGGGTGGGTTCCGCCATCTTCGGAACGCGCGGTTAGATTCGGATCTTCGTCTGCGGCCCGATCAGGCCCAGGATGATGCGCATGTCGCGCATCGACACCGCGACGCAGCCCGCCGTGGGGCCGCCGCCGGGCTGACGGAGATGGAAGAACACCGCACTGCCATGCCCCTGCACCCGCGGCCGCTCATTGTGGGAAAGTTCGATGACGACGTCATAAAGTTGGTCAGGCCGCTTCATCGTCTCGTGCGACGTGGCATAGGGAATGCGGACGAGGCGGTTGTAGTTGCGGTCGCCCACCGTCTCGCACCAGCCATGGCAATCGCGTATCGCCTGCGCCTTAATGCCGGTGCGCGGCGGCAGGCCCTTGTCGGCTCGGTAGAACAGGCGGCGGACCTGCCAGTCGCCCCTTGGGCTCGCCCCGTCGCCTTCGCGCTTCAGGAAGCGTTTGCCGGAACGGCCAATAGAGCAGGGAAAGGTCATCTCGCCCACCTTCAGCAGGCCCGCTGCCGCCGTCGCGTTGCGGGTGAGGACGCGGATGGTCTGGAGAGTTCTTCTCACGGGGCGGAATTTCCGGCACTTCGGCCTTGAAAAGGCCATGTGACACCTTAACATTCAGCCTCGCCGGGGCAAGCGATTTCAAAGACTTCGGGGCAAGAGGTAGCGATGGGCAGCACGAAGAAGATCATCATCGTCGATGACGACGACATGCTGCGCGAGACGCTGACCGAGCAATTCTCCCTCCATGACGAATTCACTGTCATCGAGGCCGCCACAGCCACAGCCGGCGTCAAGGCCGTCAAGGCGGACGCGCCGGACCTTGTCATCCTCGATGTGAACCTCCCCGACATGGACGGCCGCGAGGCCTGCAAGATCATCCGCAAGAACGGCTACCGGGGGCCGGTGATCCTGCTGACTGCCGAGGCCTCCGAGGCGGGCATTATCCTCGGGCTGGATTCCGGCGCCAATGACTATGTGACCAAGCCGTTCCGCTTTGCCGTGCTCCTGGCGCGGATCCGCGCCCATCTCCGCCAGCACGAGCACAGCGAGGACGCCACCTTCAAGGTCGGCCCCTACACCTTCAAGCCCTCGGCCAAGCTGCTGCTGGGCGCAGGCGACCGCAAGATCAGGCTGACCGAGAAGGAAACCGCCATCATCAAGTTCCTGCTCCGTTCGAGCGAGCAGACCATCGGCCGCGACGTGCTGCTGCAGGAAGTTTGGGGCTATAATGGCGGGGTCACCACCCACACGCTGGAAACCCATGTCTACCGGCTCCGCCAGAAAATGGAGCGCGACCCATCGCGTGCCGAGATCCTGATCACCGAAGGGGGTGGCTACAAGCTCGTCCCCTGAGCTCCAGCCCCTTAGCGCAACGGGCCCTCAAGTGCATTCGCACTTGAGGGCGTAAAGTTGCGCCAGCTTTTGATTCTGGAGCATCTTTCGCTTCGCAAGCGATTCCACTTGCTCGCACGATGCTCTAAGCTTGGCGGCCCGCCCCGCCTCATGTAAACGAACCTCGAAGAGTCTGGCGCTTGTTCCTGTCGATCGGGCGATTGCACCCGATCGGATCATGCGCCAAGGACGAAAACAAGCGGGGCCGGGCTGGGATTTGATGAGCGTTAGGGCGGACGTCGAGACTTTGCGCAGCATTCCGATCTTCTCGGAGTGCGATGCCGTTCACCTGCAGCTGCTGGCCTTTTCCGCCCCGCGGCAGAACTTCTCCGCCGGCGAGTTCCTCATCCGTCAGGGCAACAAGGGCGCGGCAGCCTTCCTCATTCTCAGCGGCGAGGCCCGTCTTTCATCCACCGATGCGGGGCCACTCGGCTCCTTTGGCGAAGGCTCGCTCCTGGGCGAGATCGCGATGATCGGCGATCGGCCCTATTCAGTCACGGCCACGGCGGTCAACAGCATGTCCACCGCCCGCATCGACCGTGAATTGTTCATGCGGCTTGCCCGCGAATTTCCCGAATTCGGCACCGCCGTGTTCGGCGTGCTGTCACGCCGGCTCGACCTGGTGATGGGCGATCTCGAAGCCACCCGCAGGCAGTTCGAGAAGGCGCGCTCCTTCAAGTCGGTCTGATCAGGCGGCGGTGAAGCTCGCCATCACCGGCACGTGGTCCGAGGGCTGGTCCCAGCCGCGCGCTTCCTTGAGAATGTCGATCTTCTTGCAATGAGGCGCCAAGCCCGCCGTCGACCAGATGTGGTCGAGCCGGCGGCCGCGATCCGCCGCCAGCCAGTCCCTGGCGCGGTAGCTCCACCAGGTATAGAGCTTCTGATCCGCCGGCACGTGCTGGCGCAACAGGTCAACCCACTTGCCCTTCTTCTGGATGCGCAGCAGGCCCTCTGTCTCGACCGGCGTGTGGCTGACGACCTTCAACAGATCCTTGTGCGACCAAACGTCATGTTCCAGCGGCGCGATGTTGAGATCGCCGGCAAGAATGCTCTCATGCCCCTTCGGCACGCAGCCCTTGCCGAACCAGGCTTCGAGCTCGTCGATGAACTGGAGCTTGTGAGCAAATTTCCCATTGATCCTGGGGTCCGGCTCGTCGCCGCCCGCCGGCACATAGAGATTATGGATCGTCACCGGCTTCCTGCCGGCGATCGTCACCTGGATGTGGCGGCAATCCTCCTTGCCGCAGAACGGCTTCGTGGACTGCGCCAGGAACGGCCGCTTCGAGACAATGGCAACACCATGATAGCCCTTCTGGCCGAACTCGGCGATGTGCTCGTAGCCCGCGTCGCGGATGGGACCTGAGGGAAACTGGCCCTGCGGACACTTGGTTTCCTGCAGGCACAGAATGTCCGGCTGCCAGCGATCGAGAAGCTTGCCGACCAGCCCGATGCGGAGACGGACAGAATTGATGTTCCAGGTGGCGACCTTGAGGCTCATGCTCCGGTCTTAGAGCATGATCCGCGAAAGTGGAACCGCTTTTGCGATAAGATCATGCTCAAGCTGTTGATCTGGCGTATGTTCTTGTCGATCAGGTGAGTCCGTCTGACCGGAACATGCGCGAGAGCATCGTGCGAGCAAGCGGACTCACTTGCGAGGCGAAAGATGCTCCAAATTCAATAAGCTGGCGCAACTTTCCGCCATCAAGCGCAATGCACTCGATGGCCCGTTGCGCCGGCCGCGGGACAGCCTGGCTGGCAAGCCGTCACGAGCCGGCGGGGCCGAACACCGTGTTCCAGTCCCGCTTCATGTCGACGACCTGCCAGCCGCGCCCGGGCGCCTCCGCCAGCGCTGCAACCAGCTTTCCCGTGCTCTTCGTCACCGCGTCATAGGCATATTCGCGCTCGGCATCCGTATGGTGCACGATCAGGCCGAAGCTCGGGCGCGGGTTGCCGATGGTGGTGTATTGCAGCATGGCATGGTCGCCATCGCTGTTGCCGCAGCAGATGACCGGCCGCCGGCCGATGAACTGGTGGATGCCCGCGGGCTTGGCCTCCTTGTCGTTGACGAAGAGGTGGTCCAGCGACTTGGTCAGCACCGGCACCCCGTCGCGCAACGCGAAGGATGCTCGTCCCGCCGATCCCACCACGCGCTCGTGCGGAATGCCATAGACGCGCTCGACCCACACCCGCATGAAATCCGCGCCGCCGCCGGACACGATGAAATTCTTGAACCCCGCGTCATCGAGAAGGCGCAGCAACTCCCGCATCGGCTGGTAGGTCAGATCGTCGTAGCGCCGCCCGAAGCGCGGATGCCGCGCCGCCGCAAGCCAGGTTTCGACGGCATCGCGGAAGGCATCGGTGGTAATCTCCGCATGGCTGAGCGCGATCACCTCTCTCAGCCCGGCATAGCCATCCGCCACCAGAGCGCCGAAGTCGCCCGCCAGCGCCGCCTGAACCATGGGCGATGCGGAAAGTTCCGGCTCCGCCGCAACGCGCCGGCATAATTCGTGGAAGCCGAAGGCCGCTTGAAAGGGGATCGGGTTCTCCGGCCACAGCGTGCCGTCATTGTCGAACACCGCCACACGCTCCGGCAGCGGCACGAAGCCGGGCGAGGCGTCATCCGTCACGTGCGCCAGAAACGAGACGATGCCGCGCTTTGCCGCGCAGTCATTCCACGACGGCAGCGGATCAGCAGTCATGAAGGTGCTCCAGCTTCTTACGGGCCGTCCCGTAGTCGCCGAGCTGATAGAGGCTCACCGATACGGCGCGGACGGGGAAGCTCTCGAAGGGCTCCGCCTTCAGCGTCTCGACGAAATCGTGGGTCCCGATGCCCACCGTCAGATGGGCGTTGTAATTCTGCCCCGTGCGCGCGCCGATGAAACCCTTCACATAGTCGACCGTCGCCGCCCCGATCTCTTCGCCATCGGGGCGGGGCGCGAAGGCGGCGGCCGTTCCCTCCGGCGTGGCGAATGGAGAGATCGCGCCGATGACCTGCTGCTGCACGCGCCGCAAGTCATCCGTCGGCGTGATGACGATGCCGGCCAGCCCAAGCTTTCCGTCGCTCAGGGCATAGAGGCCCGTTGCCTTGCTGTGCCAGTTCACCGGACCGCGCGGCGGACACGGCCTGCGCCGCCTCGCCAAGCCTGGCCCGGTCGATGAAGCATTGCACCAGCGTCACATGCGGAGCGTGGTTGCCGTCGAGCGCGAAGCCCCGCGGAAAATCGGCCCTGAGTCGCGCGTTCACGGCGCGCGCCCGTTCGGCCGTCCGCGGGTCGGGGTCCATCAAAACGTTGACGGCAATCGAATTCATGAGGCCCTCTCGCAACAGCCGAACGATTTGCCGGATGGCCGGGGCCGCCAAGACGCAGAGAACACCCAACCGGCGAAAGCGCGAGAAGGCGCCCGCCTGCGCGGATAATCTGCGCTACGGACCATTCTTGCTCTCGCGCTTGATCTTGACCACGAAGAGCTTCGGATCCGGATCGATGCCTGCCTGCAGGTTCTCGAGCGAAACGGTGGTCTTGCGGCCCTTGCTGTCGGTGACGATCCACTGCTGCAGCGCCTTGCGGGCCTGGTCATAGACCAGTGTCAACTGGCCGTTGCCCAGCGTGTTCTTCTTGTCCTCGACGGTGACGGTGGTAATGCCGTCCTGGTCCTGGAAGTCGATGATGTTGGTATCGCCCAGGATGTCCACCTTGTCGCCCAGCACGAGGCGCAGCGGCGTCTGGGAGAGGGGGAACTGGTCGCCCTTCTCCTTCTTGACGTTCTTGATGGTGAGCCAGGTGCCGTCCGCCACGATCAGGAAGGGATTGGGTGGGGCATATTCGAAGCGCATCTTGCCCGGCTTCGCGATGTAGAAAATCCCCTGCGACATGTTGCCTTTCGGGCTTATTTGCGTGAACTCGCCCTGCAAGGTCTTGAAGCTGTTCAGATAACCGGAAATAGCGCCGATCGCCGTCTTCTGCTCCGCGCTCAGCTCGATCGGCTCCGTGGCCTGAGCCGGAAGGGCGGCGGCAGTGGCGAAGGCCACTCCCAGGAAGGCACGGCGCGAGAGCTGCAAGGGACTGGTCATCCTGTTCTTTCCGGATTGGGGGCGGCGCAAATCGCCCGGGCTTCTAGGTCATGGCAGGCTTTTCTGCAAGAACGGGCCAATTTTGAGGCAAGGGCCGGAGATAACGCAAATGTCAGTCCCGGGCGCTGTCCCCCGGCGCCAGGATTTCGCGTTTTCCCGTGGCATTGGCAGCCGAGATCAGCCCCTCCCGTTCCATCCGCTCGATGAGGCTTGCAGCCTTGTTGTAGCCCACCTGCAGGCGGCGCTGCACATAGGAGGTCGAGACCTTCTTGTCGCGCAGCACGACCTGCACCGCCTGGTCGTAAAGGTCGTCGCCAGAGCCGCCGCCTTCACCCGCCATGCCGCCGCCCTCGCCAAAGGCGCCGTCCTCCGGCTCTTCGGTAACCGCCTCGACGTAAAGCGGATCGCCCTGCGCCTTGAGGTGAGCGACGATCTTCTCCACCTCGTCATCCGACACGAAGGGGCCGTGTAGACGCGAGATTCGCCCTCCGCCGGCCATGTAGAGCATGTCGCCCTGGCCAAGCAGCTGTTCTGCCCCCTGCTCGCCCAAGATCGTACGGCTGTCGATCTTGGAGGTGACTTGGAAGGAGACACGGGTGGGGAAATTGGCCTTGATGGTGCCGGTGATGACATCGACGGAGGGGCGCTGGGTTGCCATTATCACGTGGATCCCGGCAGCACGCGCCATCTGGGCCAGGCGCTGCACGGCTCCCTCGATATCCTTGCCCGCCACCATCATAAGGTCGGCCATCTCGTCGATGATGACCACGATATAGGGTATGGGCGAGAGGTCCATCGCCTCCTTCTCGAAGACGGGCTCGCCCGTCTCGGGGTCGAAGCCGGTCTGGACGGTGCGGTGCAACTCCTCGCCCTTCTGGGCGGCCTGCTTCATGCGCGCATTGTAGCCGTCTATGTTGCGCACGCCGACCTTGGACATCTTGCGATAGCGCTCTTCCATCTCGCGCACCGCCCATTTCAGGGCGACCACCGCCTTGCGCGGATCGGTGACGACGGGGGCGAGGAGATGCGGAATTCCTTCGTATACGGACAATTCCAGCATCTTGGGGTCGATCATGATCAGCTTGCAGCGCTCCGGCGGCAGCCTGTAGAGCAGCGACAGGATCATGGTATTGATGCCCACCGACTTTCCGGAGCCCGTTGTGCCGGCGATCAGCAGATGCGGCATGCGCGCGAGATCGGCGAATACCGGTTCGCCGCCGATGTTCTTGCCGAGCGCCATAGCGAGGTTAAGGGTGGTCTTCTCGAAGGCCTCGGAGCCCAGCATCTCGCGCAGGAACACCGTCTCGCGCCTGGCGTTGGGCAGTTCGATGCCGATGGCATTGCGGCCCTGAACGACGGCGACACGCGCCGAGATGGCGCTCATCGACCGCGCGATGTCGTCGGCCAGCGAAATGACGCGCGACGATTTGATGCCCGGTGCAGGTTCAAGCTCGTAGAGTGTCACCACCGGGCCCGGGCGCACCTTTAGGATCTGACCCTTCACGCCGAAATCGTCGAGCACGCCTTCCAGCATGCGGGCATTCTGCTCCAGCGCCTCGTCGGAGAGTTCGGCGGGCTTGCCTACGCGCTTCGGTTCGGCCAGGAGAGTGAGCGGCGGCAGCTCGTATTCCGGCGCGGCGCCGAAGCCGAGGCCCGGCTGCATGTCCTTCTTCAGGCGCTTGCCTTGCTTCAGAGGCTTGTTGGAGCGCGTCACCTTGGGAGCGCGGGTGCTGTCTTCCGCGGCCTCCTCTTCCCCGGCATACTCCGGTCCGGTTTCGTAGCCGTCTTCCCCGGCGGAGGACTGTTCCTCCCCTGCGTAGTCTTCCGCCGCAGGCTCCTCATCCTCGAGGAGAGGGGCAGGACGGCGGGCGGAGAAAGTGGGCTCGATGCGCGCCGCCGTCGGGCTCCGGCCGCGGCGCGGTGTTTCGGTCTGCGGGGCAAGGCGGCGGATGATATCGTCGGCATCGCCCTGCTGCTGCTCGTACTGGGCTTCCGCCCGGCGCAGCTCGCGCCAGCGCGACCAGAGTCCGCCAAGCGAGCGGAGGGCCACGCCAATCCCCGAGCCCGCGGCGCGCAAGGCCTTGCGGCTTCGGCTTGGCGCAGCCGCGGCCTGCTCGACGGCGGCGGCGCGGCTGACGCCCAGCGCACGCAGCCCGAAGAACACCGTCATCGCCAGCATGAGGAGGCCGGTGGCGAGCGTCGGGACCCAGCCGGAGATGGCTATCGCCAGCACCATCATCAGGAGGTTGTGGATGACGTCCCCGGCATTGCCGCCGAGGCCCGATGTGAGCGACCAGCTGGACGGAGCAGGGACGGCCGCAAGCGTGGCACAGGCCGCGAGTGTGCACAGGATCCACGAGATAGACTGACGCAGCGGGCGCGGCAGTCCGTCATGGGCCAGAAAGCCCATCGCCCAGCGCATGGGGATCGCCAGAAGCACCAGCACGCCGAGACCGAAAAACTGCATCAGCTCGTCGGCGGCGACGGCGCCTGGATAACCCAGCCAGTTGCGCGCCGTGCGGTCGAGTGCATGGTTGAGGGAGGGGTCATCCACGGACCAGGAGGCCAGCGACAGGCTGGCGGCGATGAGGCCGAGGAACAGAATGGCGCCGGCCGCCTCGAACAAGCGGCGCATGAAGAAGATCCGGACCGCGGCGGGAACCGCACTGTCGTCGGTGTCGTAGGACGGTTGATAAGCCATCACAAAGCCTCCGCCGGGCAGACGCTCCGCCGGCCCTAACACATGGTTAAGGCTATTCTCGCCGGGCCGTGGTTAAGGCTGGGTTTAAGGGGGTATCAAGAGACCCGGCGGAGGCACCCCCGCCGGGTCCGATGCCGATACAGGATAGATCAGGTCAATTGTAGGCGCGTTCGCCGTGATCGACGAGGTCGAGGCCCTCGCGCTCCTCCTGCTCCTTGACGCGCAGGCCGGTGACCGCCTTGCAGATGAACAGCGCCACGGCAGAAACCGCCGCAGTCCAGACAACGGCGACGATTACAGCCATCACCTGCGCATACATCTGACTGCCGAAGGAATAGGCGGCAACCGCCGCGGTGGGACCCGCCGCAAGATAATCGGTGACGCCCGTGCCGCCCAGCGCCGGGTTGACGAAAACACCGGTCAGCAGCGCGCCGAGGATGCCGCCCACGCCATGCACGCCGAACACGTCGAGCGCGTCGTCATAGCCGAGCTTGGCCTTAAGCACGACCACCGCCCACAGGCAGAGGAAGCCCGCGGCGATGCCGATGAGGATGGCGCCGCCGGGGCCGACGAAGCCGCAGGCCGGCGTGATGGCAACGAGGCCTGCGACCGCGCCCGAGGCGCCGCCGAGCAGGCTTGGGTGGCCGCGGAAGATCCATTCGCCACCCATCCAGGCCAGTGCCGCCGCACTCGCCGCGATGGTGGTGTTGAGGATGATCAGCGCGGTGAGGCCATTGGCCTCCAGGCTCGAACCAGCATTGAAGCCGTACCAGCCGAACAGCAGCAGGCCGGCGCCGGTGAGCACAAAGGTCAGGTTGTGCGGCGTGATCGGGTCGCGGCCATAGCCTACGCGCTTGCCGAGGAACAGGGCGCAGACGAGGCCGGCGATTCCGGCATTGATGTGCACCACCGTGCCGCCCGCGAAGTCGAGGGCGCCGAGGCTGAACAGATAGCCATTGCCGGCATTGACGAGGGCGGCATATTCGCCGAGCACCGCGGCCTTGGCGTCATCCGTCGTTGCGGCGGCCAGCGCGTCGAGCAGCTGCCTGGCCTTATCCTCGCCGACGAGCGAACTGACCAACGCCAGATTGTCCGCCGACAGCGTGTAGGCGTCAGGTCCGGCCCAGAACCACACCATGTGCGCCATGGGCAGATAGGCGAAGGTGAACCACAGCACCATGAACAGCAGCACGGCCTGGAACTTCATGCGCTCGGCGAAGGCGCCGATGATGAGGGCCGGCGTGATGCAGGCAAAAGTCATCTGGAAGATGACGAAGGCCAGTTCCGGAATGTTGGTTTCCTTGGAGAAGGTGCCAACCTCGGAGGCGGCCGTGACGCCCCCCAGCATCAGCTTGGAGAAGCCGCCGAAGAAGGGGTTGAGCGCCGCGCTGGCATTCGATGTGAAGGCGACGGAATAGCCGTAGATCACCCACAGGATGGAGACGATCGAAAACACCGTCAGCACCTGCATCAGCACCGACAGCACGTTCTTGGCGCGCACCAGGCCGCCATAGAACAGCGCGAGGCCCGGCACGGTCATCAGCACCACCATGCAGGTGGCGATCAGCATCCAGGTGGTGTCGCCCTTGTTGACGGTGGCCGCGGCCTCCGCAGCGGTGACGAAAAGCGGGGTGAGGCCCAGTCCCGCCGCTGCGAGTGCCAGCCTCTTGGTGATGGTCGGAGAAATCATCGGAAACTGCTCCTTGATGCTGTGATTAGAGGGCCGCCGTACCGGACTCGCCGGTGCGGATGCGGACGGCCTGTTCGAGCGGCAGCACGAAGATCTTGCCGTCGCCGATCTGGCCGGTCTGGCCGGTGGTCTGGATCGCCTCGATGACCTTGTCGGCCATGTGCTCGTCGACCGCGAGTTCGAGCTTCACTTTGGGCACGAAGCTCACGGTGTATTCTGCGCCGCGGTAGAATTCGGTGTGGCCGCGCTGCCGGCCATGGCCGCGCACCTCGGTGACCGTGATGCCCTGGATGCCCAGCGCCCCCAGCGCCTCGCGCACCTCCTCAAGCTTGAAGGGCTTGATCACTGCAATGATGAATTTCATGCCTACTCCCCGTGGTTGGTGTAGAAGAGCCATCACAAGTTTCATGCCACTTCTGCGCTGCAGCTAAATCCTTGATTCTGTGGTGAAATATGAGTCACCATTTTGCGATCCTGATTAAAAATCGGTCATCTCTCGGTGTGATCTATTCACCTGCCTAAACTTAAGGCAGTTGATCCGCGACGCTGAACCACCTGTATTTCCCGCCGCAAACCGGCGAAACAGGGTTCATGAGCAAGTCTCCCGACGTCATCGTCATCGGCGCCGCGCTGAACGGCCTGGCCGCAGCCCTGGCTCTGGGCGGCACGCAAGTGAAGCGCCCGCTGTATGTGGTGGTAGTGGACCTGAAGGACCCGCGCTCCTTCTCCACCAATGCCTTCGACGGCCGCGCCTCCGCCATCACCGCCGCGGCGCGCCGCATGTTCGAATCGCTCGGCATTTGGGACAAGGTGGCGCACCACGCCCAGCCCATGGCCGAGATCATCGTCACCGACAGCGCCATTCCCGGCGGCGCGCGCCCCGTGCTCCTCCAGTTCGGCGAGGCCGACATGAAGGGCGGCCCCTCCGCCCACATGATCGAGAACCGCTTCCTCTATGGCGCCATGCTGGAGGACGCGCAGAAATCGCCCCACATCCGCTTCTGCGTCGGGCAGGCGGTGGAGCATTATCATTTCAAGCCCGGGCTCGCCGCCGTGAAGCTTGCCGACAGCACGGTGCTGAAGGCGCCCCTCATCGCCGCCGCCGACGGCCGCAATTCACCGGCGCGAGAGGCGGCGGGCATCAAGCTGATCGGCTGGCCCTATGACCAGATGGGCCTCGTCGCCACGGTGGAGCACGAGCTCCCGCACAATGGCCGTGCGGAGGAACACTTCACGCCGTCCGGCCCCTTCGCCATTCTGCCGCTCCCCGGCAACCGCTCATCGCTCGTCTGGTCGGAGCGCACGGAGTCGGCACAGCGCATGCTGAAACTGCCGATGAAAGAGTTCGAGGACGAGCTGAAGCTGCGCTTCGGCAACCATCTGGGCGAGGTGAGGCTCATCTCCGGCCGCCACGGCTATCCGCTGGCCATGTATCTGGCCGAGACCTTCACCGGCCCGCGCTTGGCCCTCGCCGGCGATGCGGCGCATGTGCTGCATCCGCTGGCAGGGCTGGGCTTCAACCTGGGCCTTCGCGATGTGGCGGCACTCGCCGACTGCATCCATGATGCGGCGGCGCTTGGCCTCGACATCGGCAGCGAGCCGGTGCTCGACCGCTACACCCAGTGGCGCCGCTTCGACACGGTGGCGACGGGCGCCATGATGGACGGCATGAACCGGCTCTTCGCCAACACCAACCCGGTGCTGACGCTCCTCCGCCGCGCCGGCCTGATGACCGTGAACCGCATGGGCGGCATGAAGTCGATGTTCGTGTCGGAAGCCGCCGGCATCTCGGGAGACCTGCCGCGGCTGTTGCGCGGTGAGAAAGTTTAGCGGCTGAAACCCGCCGCCTTGAGCTTTCCGAGATAGGCGGGCCACAGCGTGCAGTGCTCGCGCCCGAGCTTCAGGAGATAGGGCCAAGTATAGAGGCCCGTCGCATGCCCGTCATCGAACACGATGCGCACCGCGTAAGTACCCACGGGTTCGAGCCGCGCGATCTTCACATTGCGCTTGCCCCAGACCAGCTGCTCCTGGCCTGGGCCATGACCCTTCACTTCCGCACTGGGGCTCTCGACGCGCAGATATTCCGCCGCCAGCGCCACCTGCTCGCCCGTATCGAAGCGCACGTGCAAGTCGCTGCCGCCGTCCGCGAGCCGCAGCTCCTCCGGCCAGGGTTCATTCACGGTTGATCTCGCGCGCCTCATCGGGAAGCATGATGGGAATGCCATCACGGATCGGGTAGGCGAGGCCGGCCGCGCGCGAGATCAGCTCCTGCTTTCCGGCGTCATATTGCAGTCTGGTCTTGGTGACGGGGCAGACGAGCAATTCTAAAAGGCGCGGATCGGTGCGGATATCGGCCATGGTGAACCCCTATTGCAGGCGCGGCTTGGCGCCCTTGCCCATCTTGCTCAGCGCCACTTCGGTCAAGGCCACAAGCACGTCCGCGCGCGTCCTCAAATCCGGCGCCTCAAGCAATGCCTGCTTCTCCTGCGGCGGATAGGGCGCCAAGAGCGACAGCGTGTTGACCAGCACCTCGGTCGGGGCCTGGTCCACTTCCTGCCAGTCGGCACTCATGTTGTTGGCGTCGAGATAGTCGCGGAACACCTTGAGCAGCGCCGGGCGGTTCACCTCGGCAGCGCCCGCCCCCATGGCAAGGTCCGCTGCGAAAGGATGGTAGTCGGCGATCACCTGGCGGAACGGCGTTCCGGCGTCGAGCTCGTCGACAATCTGGAAGCGTGCGACACCCGTGAGCGTGATCAGCATCCGGTCATCGGGCGTTTCCGCCCATGAGGTGATGCGCCCCACGCAGCCAACCTTCATCAGCGGCGGAACATCGCCCGCCGCTTCGGCGGCCGCCGGCTGAATGATGCCGATCAGCTTGTCGTTGGCGAGCGCATGCTCTATCATCGCGAGGTAGCGCGGCTCGAAGATATTGAGCGGCAGGTCGGCGCGTGGCAGCAGCAGCGCGCCGGCGAGCGGAAACACCGGAATGCGCTGCGGCAGTTCCTGCGGCCCGCGATAGCGGTCGAAGATGCCCATTAGGAGAACAAGACTGAAGAGAGCTTGCGGCGGCCGGCGATGGTGAACTCGTCCTTCGGGCCCCAGGCCTCGAAGAACTTGACGAGCTGCTTTCGCGCCGCCTCATCGTTCCACGCCCGCATCTTCTTGATGATGTAGATCAACTGGTCGGTTGCCGCCTCGCGCTCGTTGGCGCCGTTGAGCAGCATGGCGAGCTCGAGCCGCGACTGGAAGTCATCCGGGTTCGCCTCCACCTTCGCCTTGAGCGTGCCGATCTCGGAAGTATCGACCGGGTTCAGCGCCAGTTCGAGCTGCGCCTTCACGCTCAGCACCTCTGGATCGTTGGCCTTGGCGGGCGGAACGAGGGCGAGTGTCTTCTGCGCATTTTTCAGGTCACCCAGCGCCATTTCGCAGCGCGCGAGACCGGCGATGGCGCCCACGTTCTCACGGTCGGCCTGCAGGATCTGCGCGAAGAGCTGGGCGGCGTTCTGGTAATCCATTTGCCCGGCAAGATCGCGGGCATCGGCCAGAACTGCCTCGATCTCCTCGGCCATGCTGCCCTGGCCGCCGAGGCGGTCGATAAACTGCTTGATCTGGCCCTCGGGCAGCGCGCCCATGAAGCCATCGACCGGCTGGCCGTTGACGAAGGCATAGACCGCGGGAATGGACTGGATGCGCATCTGCTGGGCGAGCTGCTGGTTCTCGTCCACATTGATCTTGACCATGCGCACCTTCCCATTGGCGGCCTTCACAACCTTTTCCAGCGCCGGACCAAGCTGCTTGCAGGGCCCGCACCACGGCGCCCAGAAATCAACGATGACGGGCTGCTGGCGCGACGCCTCGATCACATCCTTCATGAAGGCCTGGGTGTTGGAGTCCTTGATCAGCTCGCCCGCCGCGGACGGGGCGGGGCCGCCGGCGGACTGGCCGCCGAATGTCATGCTCATGGAACTGCCCTTCGAAACTGTCTCTGCCCCCTATGTGGAGCAAACCCTTCTTCTTTTCAATGACGCTGCGCCTCAGGCCACCGCCACTACCTTCGGCTCATGCCCGCAGGAGCGGATGAAGGTGACGAGGTCCGCCGGGCGGATGGTGGTCGTCGCGGTGTTCTCCAGCGGGTGGTAATTGACCAGCTCATGCGCCATCATGGCGGCGTCCAGCACAACGTTAACGCGCTTTTCGGTGTCATTGATCAACCCGAAAGGCGTCACTGAGCCTGGCTCCACCCCCAGAACCTCCCGAAGCAACTCCGGCTTGCCGAAGGACAGCCGCCGGGAGCCAATCCTGGCCGGGGCCGCCTTCAGGTCCACCTGCGCCTCCTCCAGGCAGACGATGAGCCAGATATTGCCCTTGTCATCCTTCAGGAACAGGTTCTTGCAGTGCCCGCCGGGAATCTCGCCCCGCAGCGCCCGGGCCTCCTCCACGGTAAAGACGGGGGCATGGTCCCGGGTGGTGGTCTCAAGGCCCAAGGCCTCGAAACGGGCAAACAGATCGTCGCGGGTCGCAGGCATGGCGGCCGAATGTCCCTAGTGAAAGATCGGAATGATCTTGTTCTTGCATTTCGCGGCGAGTTAGGCAATAAGCCTGCCACCCACCGGCGGCGTCCGGTCAGGCCATGGAAGCGGGCGTAGCTCAGGGGTAGAGCATAACCTTGCCAAGGTTAGGGTCGGGCGTTCGATTCGCCTCGCCCGCTCCAATTTCTCAACGAAAATAACTGACTTAGAAAATCGTCTTCGGGCGACCGGGTCCGTTTTAGGAGTATTCTGGCGTAGCCGGATCGTGAACGGATTTCCTTTATTCCGACCCCCATTTACCATCAACTTGGGTCAATTCCTAAGGGTTAGCCGCCTTGAGTGCCTCTGACCTCCTCCTGCAGATTTCCTCCGGACAGATCTAGAGTCCAGCCCAAGAGACGGAAACAGACGATGAAGAGAAAGCGGTTCACGGAAGAAAGGACTTGGCGTGAGAAAAGCGCAAGGGCCGCAAGTGGGCCGTTGGCGTCCGGGTGCCCTTCCCCGGAGAGGCGAAGCCGAATGCCTGTGCTGGCCGCCGGACTTCGTCCGTGACCATATGGCCAATGGCCGGCGCTTCAGGGTCCGCGACGTCGTCGATGACGTCACTCACGAATGTCTGGCCGCCATCCCGGACACCTCGATTTCCGGCCACCGGATTGCCAGAGAGCTCACGGCTCTCGTCGAGCGGAGAGGCCGCCCCGGCATGATCGTCAGCGGCAATGGAACAGAGTTCTCCTCCCACGCCATCTCCACCTGGGCGAAGAACCAGCGCGTCGAGTGGCGCTACATCAGGCAAGGGAAACCGATGCAGAACAGCTATGTCGAGAGCTTCAATGGCAAGATGCGGGACTGGCTGCTGAATGAGACGCTGTTCTTCAGCCTCGACCAAGCCCGGGAAGCGGCCGCCTCGTGGGCTGAGGACTGCAACACCACAAGGCCGCATTCGTCGCTGACCTACGAGACGCCCGCGGCATTCGCCGCGAAGTTCGCCGCAACAGGCTGGCACGCTGCACCCCTCCGGGGCTCCGCATGCCAACTTGTTGCTCAACCCGCCCCACAGGGCATACAACAGGTCAAGGCTCTAGAAGCCAATAGATGAAAGCTCAGTGGCAGGTCAGCTGGCGTCGTCTGTGTTGAAGTGAAAGTTCAGATGAATTCTCGTCGCTTGCCTGCTGTGCCGTAGAAGGCGAACGGCACACCCGCAAGCCGTGACAGGATGCCACCGCAGGCCGCGAAATCATCAGCGGCGCGATAGAATCTGGCTGGGTCGGTGAGAGACCAGAAAAGGTGATTCAGTCCGAAGCCCGCCTTCTGCGCCGCCTTGCCGAGGCAGAGCAACATCTTTTTCGCGGGGCCTTCTTTGCCGATCATCACTTTCTGTGCCACAACCACGCCGTCTCGAAGCCCGTGCCGCAGCACAAATCCGAGTGTCAGGCGCCCGCCGGGGATGGTTTCGCTGACGATTGCATTCCCGGCAATGCCGTGGACCGCTCCCTGCCGCGCCAGCCGGTTCAGGAACTCGTTGTCTTCGCCACCCGTGAGGTTGAATGCCGGATTGAACCAGTTTTCTTCGCCAGGCAGGAGCATGGACGTCCGGAGGATGAGATTGGACGTGCAGTATGTGCTGCCTGACTTGCGGAAGAAGTCGATCGCCCAATCAGGTGGCGGCGCCGCAAAATCCGGAACGACGGGTCCTGTCGCAATGTCCAGCTGCCCCGTCACGGCCGCCGCCACGAGATTGCCCAGCCAGCCGTGCATCGGCACCTCATCGTCGTCAATGAAGACCAGGAATTCCGGCTTGTGCGCCAATGCCACGCCGAGACTTGCATTGCGGGCGACAACAAGCCCGCTCCGCTCAAGACGCCGGTACTTGACAGGCAGGACGTGTCCGAATTGCTCCGCAATGTGCCGAACCGGAATTGCACCATTATCGATGACGACCACCGCCAGCGTTAAGCAGTCCGAGTCTTTCACTTCCCGCGCCAATGCGCCCAGGAGGCGCCGCAAGAGTTCGGGACGATCGCACGTGCATACGAGTATGGCAATGCTTGTGCGCGTTACCGTATCGGTCATCCGTCACCCGCCTCACCCGCCGCAATGGCCCGAACTGCATGAAACATCCACCGGCCAGTCCCTGCTAGCGAAATATGGCAACTGCCGCCAGAAACACGAGGGCAACCACCAGTGCAAGCGTCGCGGCAATCGAGAGAACGGCAAGCTTCAGCACGAGACCAATGTTGTCGCGAAGTTCCTTTGCGAGCAGGTCCGCGAGTTTGGCGATGACGGGTTGGGGTGGTTCGACATAGACCTCCTTGAGCACGACCGGTTCCCGGACCTTGGAATAATGGCCTGGCACCGCGGACTGATGCTGTTGCTGCAGGCCGCCGTCGTTGCCATAGAGACTGTAGTGGATGCCCCATTGGGCAAGATCGACCGCCTGGTAGGCAAAGTGGTCGAGCAGCGGATAGATGGCCCGCGTGTAGGCGATCGGTCCTGACAGGCGCAACACGCCATAGGCATCGGTGCCGAAGCGCCCGGGTGTGTAAGACTTGATGTTTACGATCACCTGCCGCACGGCCGCCTGCAGAAACGGGTGGCGTGGCGCCGCGATGATGTTCCACTGCTGAAACTCGCCACCCGGAACATCCGAGAGTTCGGGGTGGAGGCCATAGCCCACATAGTTCTCACCGATCTTGTTGGGCCACTGCGAAAGGACAAATCCGCAATCCAGATCCAGAGCGGCCGTGAGCGGCTTGCGTGCAGTGCTTTTGATGTCGAGATAGACACCACCCTCACGATAGATGACCAGATATCGGAATAGATCGGCGAGGACCACGCCGAAGCGCGGGTTCACCAGTTGGACCGCCTCCCAGTCCTCAGGACTGAGGTGTGCTTCCAGATAGGCCTTGACTGCGGCGTCGTCAAAAAAGCTGTAGTCCCAATCGGGATTGAGGTCCCTCAGGCTGCGGATATTGTCTTTGATCTCGCCCGGCAGAATGTCGTAGGCCTTCGCCGTCTGGAACAGTTTCTTTGGGATTGTCATCGGTGTTCCTATCGCTGGCGCCGCGAGCGGGGCGGACCCTACTGAAATCTCCTGGAAGAACGTCACTACTCTGGCCTTGCTGCAGCGTCAGACTGCCAATCCTTGTCCTTTGGGGCCAACGGACTTGACCGCCGCCAGCAACATCTTTAGCCCGGTTTCCGGCCAACGGCAAAACTCTGGAGAAGGCATTGAGGACACAGCGCATTCTCCCGTCTGAGGCATAACGGCAATGGCGCCGGATGCGGCCCTGTTCTTGCCGCGAAGAGTGGCGCAGCTGATCGTGTTCTGGACAGCCGTGGCCGCGCTCACCCTGTGTTATGCCTTGTTGCTGCCCATTTTCTTCGCTCCCCGCAGCTGGTGTCTCGCCATCGTGCGATCATTTCTCCGGAGTGTCCTCTGGCTGCTGCGCGCCGTACTCGGGCTCCGCTGGGAGATCAGGGGTAGCCTCAATGCGGCAAAGGGGGCCGTCCTTGTCGCCGCCAAGCATCAGTCCGGCTTCGAGACCCTCATCCTGCAATACATTCTGGAAGATCCCGTCATTATCCTGAAACGGGAACTGCTGTCCATTCCCCTGTTCGGCTGGGCGCTGCGGCGCCTCGGCCACATCGGGGTCGACCGCTCCGGAGACCTCGAATCAGCACGGCATCTCCTAGGTGCGGCGCGCCAAGCCCATGCGCAGGGCCGCCCCGTCTTGATTTTCCCGGAGGGATCGCGACGCGAGGTGGGCGCGCCGCCTGACTACAAGCGGGGAGTCGAACTCCTTTATGCAATCCTCAAGTGCGACTGCGTGCCCGTGGCAGTGAATTCAGGCCGGGTTTGGCCTGCAAGATCGCTGGCGCCCCGCGCAGGCCTCATCGTTCTCGAATTCCTGCCGCCGATCGGGACCGGCCTGCCACGCGCGGCATTCAGACAGCGTCTTCAAAGCGAAATCGAGGAGGCCACCGGCAAACTCGCCGAGCTGCGCGTTTAGGCGGCGGACACGGCCGGATTTCAGCGAACGTCTGTAGACAGTTGATCCGCGCCTTTCTAGATTGTTTGTTACAACCCATTCTTGCGCCGGGATTATTTGCCTTAGATGGATGCTTCAGACGAAATTGACGATCGGCTGCTCGCGATTGTGTCGCGGGAGGGACTGATTGACCGCGCGAAACTCGCTTCTGATGCAACCCTCGACAGTCTTGGGATCGCTTCGGCTGACGTCATCGTGATCCTGATGGCGGTGGAGGAGGAGTTCGGAGCCTATATCCCTGTCGATGGTTCGCTGTCCGATGCCCGCACGGTGGGTGAATTCGTGGCGGCGCTGCGGCCGCATCTGGAGAAGACGATCACCTGATGATCTCCCGCCCGCGCGTCTTCGTCACCGGATTGGGGGCCGTCACGGCCCTAGGCCTTGGAGCGGAAGCTCTCTGGCAGGCCGCAAGGGATGGCCGAACGGGTGTCCAGGAAATTGCTCTGCCACGCACCGCCAATCAGCTGGTCAAGCGGGCAGCGCATCTGCCCTTCTTCGATGCGGCCAGTCTGCTGCCGCCCGAGATCGTCCGGTCGACGGACCGCTTCGCGCAGATGGCAATCGTGGCGGCGCGTGAGGCGCTCGCCGATGCCTGTTGGCCTCTGGCAGAGGCTCTGGGTCCGCGCACCGCTGTTCTCGTCGGCAGCAGCATCGGCGGCGCCACGACGTCCGATATCGAGCATTTCAAGTTCTATCAGACGCGCGAGCGGACAGATCCCATGACCATTCCCAAGGTCATGCCCAATGCAGCGGCGTCACAGCTTTCCATGGCATTCGGGGCGCGTGGAATGTCGCTGGCGGTGTCCAGCGCGTGCTCCTCTGCGAGCCAAGCGATCAGTCTTGGGCTGATGCTGTTACGGCAGGGCGTGGCCGAGCGGGCCCTGGTGGGCGGAAGCGAGTGTCTCATTACGCCGGCCACTTTCCGCGCCTGGGAGACGCTTCGCGTGATGACCTTGGGCGAATGCCGTCCATTTTCCTCAGGGCGCGATGGCATGACCCTTGGCGAAGGCGCGGCAGTGCTCATGCTTGAAACAGAGGAGTCCGCCCGTGCGCGTGGGGTCCGTCCCCGTGCGGAGCTCGCCGGTTTCGGTACGACCAGCGATGCCGGTGACATCGTGCGGCCTGACGCGGCGGGCGCAGCCGGCGCGATGGAGCTTGCCCTGGCAGACGCTAAGCTCGATGTGGCAGACATCGCCTACGTCAATGCACATGGCACGGGCACCATTCTCAACGACCGGTCAGAAAGCGAGGCGCTGCGGCGAGTCTTCGGCGGAAGGCTCGATAAGCTTTCGGTCTCCTCAACGAAGCCGGTTCACGGCCACACACTGGGCGCTGCGGGGGCACTCGAGCTTCTGATCACCGTGCGGGCCCTCGAGAGCGGGATTGCACCGCCCACCCTCAATTGGCTCGGACCGGACCGTAACTGCATTCCCGATCCGGTGCCGAACGTCGCACGAGCCGTCGACATTCCTGCTGCGATGTCGAATTCCTTCGCCTTTGGCGGCATCAATGCCAGCCTGATCCTGCGCAGGGCGTAGTGGGCCGTGACTGATGCTGGAGGATGGCTCGCCGTGCCAACCTTCCCGTTCCGTATGGAACCGGAAGAGGTCGAAGCTTACCGCATGGCGCTCGGTGTCGGCAGCGGTGGCGCGATGCTCGGTATGGCGCTTCGCGCTGCAACGGCGGAAACGGTGGTGGCGGCCCTGACGGAACTCAGCCGGGACCGCTTGCCCATCCACGTCGCGCAGGAATACCGGGCAGACCGGCCGCTCCGCAGCGCCGCTGACTACTGCTGCGACATCCGCCTGTTGGACCTCGGCAATGATCGATTGCGGATCGAGCAGACATTGCGGGACACAGCCGGACGATGCTGCGCCGTCCTTGTCTCGGAGATCGTTCTTGCGCCGGACCCGAAGCATGCCGCTTGAACTCCCCGATGCGGAAACGACCGCCCCGGTGACGGCCGCGCAGGTGCAGGCATTCGCCGTGGCCTCGGGCGATACGAACCCGCTCCACCTTTCCGATGAGAGTGCGCGTGCCGCAGGCCTCCGGGGCGCCGTGTTGCACGGCATGTTCATCGCAGGCCGTTTCGAGGCCTTTCTTGAAAGGATCCCGGGGCATCGGATCGGCGAATTCCGCGTGCACTTCACCCGCCCTGTTGCCGTGGGCTCTTGCTTGACTATTTCCGCAAGGCCAATCGCTCCAGCCGGAGGACTGCCTCATCTTCGCCTTATGGCACATGACGGAACGGGCGTTCTCGTGGCGGTCGCCGATGCGCGCCTCGTGAAGCTGGACGGCGGCGTCGGCGCAGAAAGCTAGCGCCAGCCGAGCAATGCGAAGAACCCCACCAGACAGGGGCCAGCGACGATCCACGAATCGGCGATGTCGAGAAGACCGCCCTGGACGGTCATGACGGCCGGATAGTCCTTCACGCCGGCGTGCCGCTTTGCGAGGGAACCCAGCAAATCGCCTGCGATGGCCGCAATCGCCACAAGCCCGCAGGCAACGAGCCCTTGCAATAGCGGCAGATCCAGCCACATGGCAAGAGACAGCACGGCGATGAGCATCGCAGAAAGTCCGGTCGCGAGCCCTTCCCAGGTCTTGCGCGGACTGAGACGCGGAACCAGCGGCGTTCTGCCAAGAAGCTTTCCGCCCAGCAGGGAAAAACTGTCGAGGATCTCCACCAGGAAGAAAGCCAGCACAAGCAGCGGTGCAGAGTCTGCATCATGCGCGGCGTGGCTGAATGCAGCAAGCGGCAGGAGTGGGAACACGGAGAAGCGTGCCAGACTTCCGATGACGGATTTTCCTGCTGTAAGACGTGTTGCCGCCAGCGCCACGCCAGCCAAGAATGCCGCAGCCGGAAGAAAATAGGCGGACGTCATGAACCATGCCAGTCCGCTGGCTGCAACGAGTGCAAGCAGATAGCCGGCGTTGAAGTTCCTTCCGGCTGTCACGCCATGCACGCAGCCGCTTTCATAGCCGATGCGTGCAGCGGCAATCAGTATAAGGGGCAAGAGGAAGTCTCGCGGCAACAACCACGGCAGCACGCCAACGGCCAGGATTGCGGCCTCCGACGCGAGAACGGGCCAAAGCTGACGCGCCACAGACCGGCTGCCCGGAAGGACGGTGAGAATTCCGAGAAGCAGGGCGCCGAAGCCAAAGGCAAACCCGATCGCCTGCGCCAGCAGGGCGACGGTGATGAGTGGCGTCACAAGTCCTCGCCGGAACGCTTGACCAGCCGATCCTGATAGCTGCGGAGAAGCGGGGCGATCAGGCTGTGAGTTCGCGCCAGCAGGCGGAGCTGCCAGCCAAATGTGACCTGGAAATCGCCGCGCTCTGCTGCCGCGATGATGCCCTTTGCAACGGCATCGGGGCTCATCACCCCGACGCCGCTGGCCAGTTGGCTCGTCACTTTCGGCCGCAACTTCAACTCCGAGCGCAGTTGCGGCGTGTCGGTATCGCCGGGAAACGCGATGGTGACGGAGACATTGCGCGGCTTGAGTTCCACCCGCAGGCTTTCCGCCAGTCCGCGCACCGCGAACTTGGCTGGGCCGTAGGAGCTGTATCCGTACAGGCCGGCGAAGGCCGCACCCGATGCGATAAGCACCAGCCTGGGCCTCGATGATTTCTCCAGATGCGGCAGAATGAAATGCGCGAACTGCAGCGAACCGAGGTAGTTGGTTCGCCACTGGTCTTCATGATCGCGCAGTGTCTGCTTGACGAAGGTTCCCGGGATCACGATCCCGGCCGAGCAAATGCCCCAGCCGGGCGGGCCGAGGCTGTCCACTGCGGAGGCAATCGCCTGCTTCAAACCATCGGGGTCGCGCACATCTGCCGAGAATGTCTGAACGGCCACCTGGCCGTTTGCTGCGGCGAGCAACATCTCCCGTGCCGCGGCCAGTTTGTCGCGATTGCGGGCAACGAGGGAAACCGAAACACCGCGCGAGCACAACTGCTTTGCGGCCGCCAGACCGATGCCGCTGCTTCCGCCCGTGATAATTGCGTGCCCCGGCATGTCTCGGATCAGAGCCTTCCGTCGGCAAAGTCCACGAGCAGTCGCATGCCTTCGTCATCCTGGAGCTGACGGGGCGGGTGCTTGAACAGGAAAGCGGAAGCCTCCCAGATCGCCCCCGACAGCTTGCGGTCGAGCGCAATCTTGGCGCAGCGGATCGCCGACAACGCCATGGCCGCGGCATTGGGCGAATCCTCCACCGAAAGCCTGACCTCCATGTTCATGGGGACGCCGCCGAGCAGCCGGCCCTCAAGACGGACATAGCCGACCTTCTGGTCGTTCAGCCACGGAACGTAATCGGAGGGCCCGATCCGCACATTGTCGTCGCTGAGGCGGTTTTCGAGCACGGACTGCACCGCTTCCGTCTTGGATTCGCGTTTGCTGAGCAGGCGGTTGTGGTCCATCATGTTCAGGAAGTCGGTGTTGCCGCCGACATTCAGCTGGTAGGACCGGTCGAGAACCGCACCCCGCATGTCGAACAGATGCGCAAGCATGCGGTGGACGATGGTCGCGCCGACCTGCGCCTTGAAATCATCTCCGAGAATCGGCAGTCCGCGCTGCTTGAAGGCGTTTGCCCAGGAGGGGTTGCTGGCCAGAAACACCGGAATGGCGTTGACGAAGGCAGCACCGGCTTCGAGAGCGCAGCTGGCATAGAATTCGCTCGCCTGTTGCGAGCCGACGGGAAGAAAGCTGATTACCACCTCGGTCCGCGCCGCCTTGAGGGCAGAGACCACTTCAGCGGCCGTCATTTCCGGGGCCGGGCTGGGCACGAAGCTGCGCTGGGACGCCTGGTTTCCGAGGAAGGCCGTCATGCCGTCGAGGCTCGGTCCGCGGCCCACCGCGACATTGAGTTTCGGCACGTCGGCGTGGAAGACGGCGGTGCAGTTCGGCGCGGCGAACACGGCCTCCGACAGATCACGCCCCACCTTGCGTCCATCAATGTCAAAGGCCACAACAAATTCAATGTTTTCAGGGGTATAAGGTCCCAGCTTGGGGAAGGGGACGCCGAGGGCGGACGCGCCCTTGGCGCGGCAATAATGAACGCCCTGAACCAGTGAACTGGCGCAGTTCCCAACACCCACGATCGCGGTGCGAATCACGATATCCCCCGCAAGAACAATTCAAATTCGAGTTACTGGGACAACTGTCACAGAATTTGTGGTTAGACAAGCGGATCATCGGCGTCGTTGGAAAGCTGCCGGACGCTTGGAAAGCTCCGTCACCGGGCGCGATCGCGGGTGTCGTAAACGATTACATCACCCATTCTCGACATGTGGTGCGAGGGGAAATTCTGTGGAATTCCGGGCAGGAAATCAATTGACGTAGCTGCGACTTCCGTGAAGCTTGCTGGAGAAAGATCGGTAATCCGCATAGGTTGCAGACCTTCGCCATAGTAGCGGCTGCTCCGCTGCATGAGGCGCATGAGGCTGCCGTCGTGATTGCGCGTGATGAGTCCGGCGTTGCGGCCGGTGCCAAAATCGTTGTCGCCGTAGACACCGCGGTTGTTGACGGGATGCGGTTCGAAGCAACCGGACAACAGACCGGCGGAATGGTGGATCTCGAGGTGGCGGTTAGGCCATGCCCCGCCCCGGACCGAGGTGATGAGATACCACCGCCCCTCATGCTCGACCGCCATGGTGTCAACCGCGTCGATGCCGAAGAGCAGCCGCCGGGCCAGCTGCCAGCGGTCCGGCCAACGGTCGCAGACGAAGAGGTCGATCGCCTGTCGCTCATGGGTCTCCGGGATCATGCAGATCTCGCCGCCATGGCTGAAGATGAACGGAAACGAGGCATGGCAGTCCAGTGCCGCAAAAGACGGCAGGAACTGTACCGGCCGGGCGGAGGCGACGTGGCCGCCGCCATCAAGCTCCAGCACGCTGATGTGGCCGCGGTCGCGGGCGTAGACGAACTCCTCGACGAAAAGCCAGGTCCTGCCATCGCGCTGCCAGACAAAGGGATCGGCGTAGTAGCCTCCGGCCGGACCGGGGATCGGGGTGTCACGGCCGCTTGCGGCATCCCTGAGCCTGACCGAGAAATGCTCCTTCCAACGGCGGCATAACCCGTCGATGCGGGTATCGTCGAAGTGGCGCAGCCGGTGGTAGGCCCGGTCGGCGGCCTTGTACAGATGCTGGCGGGCGCGCAACAGGGGGTCGGCGGCAAGTGGCATATGGTCCGAAACGAAGTTTCGGGTCGATACCATGGGACTCGGCGAGAACGAGCTGATGTCGATCTCCGCCGTCGTTGGGGCGAAGGCGCCGGCAAAAGCCTCCCGCGCCAGCAGGCAGTTGAGCAGGGCCTGGTCATGCTTGTGGAAGGGCGCATAACCCTCCGGCACGATGTGCTCCGGGATCAGGGCGTGGCGGGCCCAGCCGTCAACGAGGCGGCGGCCCAGGGGTGAGGACAGGTCGAAGCCGACCGCACCAGCGGCATATTCGCGAAAATGCCGGACCTCGGGCGGCACGGCGAGCGCCTCAAGAACGCGCGGATCGCATTTCTGGGCCAGCGGCATCTGGCTGCGCAGGCCCCAGAAGCCCTGGGCGCGCAGCGCCTGCAGGCCCGCCTCCAGCGGCTGGCGCAGGACGGTGCCGCTGTCGAACCAGAACACCGGCCCCGCCTCGCCGGCCGCAGCCTCGCGGATGGCAAGCGGCTTCCAGGCATAGCTGCCGGCAGCCAGCGCCACGTGCGGCGGCAGGCCGGCGAAGACAAAAGGCCGCAGCGCGGCCCAGGGAAAGCGGCGGGCGAGCAGGGCGCGGTCCGCGTCGAGAAGGCCCAAGTCGTAGATGGCCCAGCGGCAGCGCCGGTGCTCGCCGTGGCGCTCGGCCGACAGCAGGAACTGCGACAGGGTGCGGGCAAAACGGCGATCGGCCGCAGTCACGACCAACGGCTGGCCTGACGAAGCGTCCGTCATGTGCTGGCCGGGGGGATGTCCGAAGGACCGGTCAAATCAACTTCCTATTGTGGCCATCCGCGGCTGTGTCTATCAAGTGCCGCACAGTTCGGCAAGCCACGGTTGCCGGCGTGCAGCACGTCAACAGGCAGAGCCGGCGTCCCGATCGTGAACAGCATTTTCAACAGCCTCATGCCCATGCTGAAGTTCCTGTGGTCGCATGCGCCGCAGCGGCTGAAGTACCTCGTGCTGGGGCTGGCGCTGGTCGCCGGTCTGTCGCGCGACTGGGTGATGATGGTGGTGAACAAGGCCGCAGCGTCGCCCGTGCACGAGACGATGTCGGTATGGCTGCCGATGTTCATCGCCACGTTCGTCACCGTGATCGCCGCCACCTTCCTGTACCAGATCCTCGCCACGGTGGTGACGACAAAGGTCATCAACAACGTCCGCCTGCGGCTGATCCGAGGTCTGCTGAAGGCCCAGCCGAGCCTTATCGACCGGCGCGAGCATGGCGCGCTCTACCACATCCTCACCACCGACGTGAGCGCCGTGGCGGGCTTCACCAACACCGTCCTCAACATGATGCCGGCCGTCATCTTCCTGACGATCGCCGTGCCGCAGGTGTTCTATTATTCCCTGGTGGCGGGCTTTTTCGTCATTCTCGTCATGATCGGCGGCACGCTGTCCTATCATCTCCAGCAGAAAAAAATGGCGCGCCTCAACGACGATGGGCGCGCGCTGGAGGTTGCTTATTTCGAGCGCGTGTCGGAGATGCTGCGCGGCTTTCGCGAACTGCGCCTGCACCGGCGGCGCCGCGACAGTTTCAGCGGCGACATCGACCGCGTGCTGGAGCGGTTGCGGAAGGTGCTCATTCGCGTGAACATCATCTACGAAACCGGCGAATCCTCCGTTCACGCGCTCAAGTTCCTGCTGTTCGCCGGCATCGTGTTCCTGGTGCCCTATCTGGTGCGCACCGAATCGGTCGTCACCTTCCAGGTTCTGACCCTCGTCCTGTTCTCGCTCACACCCTTCGAGCAAATCGTATCGAGCTATCCCGCGGTCATCGGCACGCTTGTCTCCTATATGCGCATCGACGACCTGGCGCGCGAGCTGGCCGAAATCGAGCGCGCCGCCGGCGAAAGCCCGGGCTACACCCTGCCCGCCAGAGCGCCGAAGTTCGAGAAGATCGCGCTCCGCGGCATCGAGACCCGCTATGCCGCGCGCGAGACGAGCAGCTTCGCGCTCGGCCCGCTCGATTTCGAGCTCCGGCGCGGCGAGGTGGTGTTCCTCGTCGGCAGCAACGGTTCCGGCAAGACGACCTTCATGAACGTGCTGACAGGCCTGCTTGAGCCCACCGCGGGCAGCATCGAAGTCGATGGCGCGCCGGTGAATTTCGCCAGCATGGATGCCTACCGTGCGCAGTTCTCCGCCGTCTTTACGCAGTTCCACGTGTTCCGCCAGCTCTATGGCCTCGAGGACGTGACGCAGGACACGGCCGACGAGATGGTCAGGAAGGTCCATCTCGACGGCATCACCCGGATCCAGCCCGACGGCATCACCCGCATCGACCTCTCCGCGGGGCAAAGGCGGCGCCTGGCGCTGGCCGTGGCGCTGCTGGAAGACCGCAACGTGCTGGTGCTCGACGAGTTCGTGGCCGACCAGGACCCGGAGCGCCGGAAATATTTCTTCAACGTGCTGGTGCCGTGGCTGAAGCAGCAAGGCAAGACGGTGATCGTGTCAACTCATGACCTGGCCTGGCTCAATTGCTGCGACCGGGTCTTGTCCTTCGAGAATGGCAAGATGACCGAGGAGGCGCTGCCGCCGGCCAGGGCCGCCAGCGCGGCGGCGTCATAGCAGCCTCAACTCAAGCCCGCTGCCAGGATACGCGGCCACAGCGCCGTTTCGACGCGGGCCAGCATGGCCTCGTCGTCGATCTCGCCCCACAGCAGGTCATCGACGCGCTGGCAGGCGATGACAATGTGGCCCGCGGCCCGCACGATGGCGCTTTCGTAATCGGCCTCGGGTCTGGCTTCGGCGGCGTGCTGCGCCAGTTTGGCGGAGAGCTGGCGCGACAGCTTCGAGATGCCCACCAGCTCGCCAAAGGGCGCATCGGCATGCGCCGTCCGCGACTTCGACATGGCGCGGAAGCGCGCGGTTCCGGCCGCACCGTCCGCCCAGACATAGACCTCGTCGCCAGCACCGGTGGGACCGGAGGCGAGGATCAGGCTGTCATGCGGCGACGCGAGAACCGTGGCGAGTGCGCGCGGCTCATAGACGATGTCCGACTCGAGCAGCAGGAAATCGCCGCGCATGGCCGAAAGCCCGATGCGCAGGCTTTCGAAGCTGCCCTTTTCGGCATAGAGCGGATTATGCAGAAGGGTGAGCGACAGGCCAGTGGGAGGCGATAGCCGTGTGTAGAATTCGGCGAGGTGGCCGGTGACGATGGTGACATCACGGATGCCTGCGCCTGCCAGCAGGGCCAGCGAGCGCGCCACCAGCGGCACGCCGCCCAGCGCGATGAAGCCCTTGGGAATGTTTTGCCCGCGCGGGCCCATCCGCACACCGCGGCCTGCCGCAAGGATTAGCGCCTGGCTGATCATCCCACCCTCACCCCATGCGGTTGCGGAAAAAGAAACTGCTCGACAAACATCCGCCGCCTGTAGCATTGCGGGCCGTCGAGTCAAGATCGAGGCCTGTCATGCAATTGACCAAACAGGACATCGAGCAGTTCCGCAGCACCGGTTATATCATTATCCGCAAGTTGTTTTCGGGACCTGCGCTCAGCCGCCTCATCGCCTGGACCGGCGAAGTGGAGGCCTGGCCCGAAACGCCGGGCCAGGCGATGAAATATTTCGAGACGGCGCGCGGCGATGGCGCGCGCCTGTTGCAACGAATCGAGAATTTCTATCCCTATCATGACGGCTTCCGCGCCCTGTGCGACGGGCCGGAACTCAAGGGCGTCAGCGCGCAGCTGCTCGGTGACGAGGCGGTGCTGTTCAAGGAGAAAATCAATTTCAAGCTGCCGGGTGGCGCCGGCTTCGAGCCGCACCAGGACGCGCAGGCCGACTGGGGCAAGTATTCCGGCTTCCATCTCACGGCCATGGTGAGCGTCGATCCCTGCACCGCCGAAAACGGCTGTCTGGAGATGGTGGCGGGCCACCACGACCGCGGCCTGATCGGCGATCTGTGGAAACCGCTGACGGCGGAGCAGATGAAGGGCATGGACTTCATTTCCGTGCCCACCGCGCCGGGGGACGCGATCTTCTTCGATTCCTATGCGCCGCACCGCTCCGCGCCCAACATGACGGCAAAGCCGCGCCGGGTGCTTTACATCACCTACAACCGCGCCGCCGACGGCAACTGGCGGGTGCAATATTATGCCGACAAACGCAAGAGCTTCCCGCCCGACTGCGAGCGCGAGCCGGGCAAGGCCTATGAGTACAAGGTCTAGAATCGCTTGCGAAGCGAAAGATTCTCCAGAGTCAAAAGCTGGCGCAACTTTCCGCCCTCAAGTGCAGGTGCACTTGAGGGCCCGTTGCGCGAGCGCGGAACCGTCCGGCGCATGAGGATCGTTCAGGTTTGCCCCTATGACCCAGATCGCCATGGCGGGGTGCAGCGCCACATGCATGCGCTGGCCGGTGCGCTGGCGGCGCGCGGCCACGCGACGCTGATCATCGCACCGGGTGCGGGCAAGCCGAGTGACGGCGGCCTGTGGCGGCTAGGCGGCATGCGCAGCGTGGCCTTTGGCGGCACGCGCTTCGAGGTGACATGGGCCTCCGGCGCGGAGCTGGCGCGGGTCGCCGCCGAACTGCGGCGCTGGCGCCCCGATGTGGTGCATTTCCACACGCCCTGGGACCCACTGATGCCGTGGCAGCTGTTCCGCCGCGTCGGGGTGGCCCGCGTCGCCACCTTTCATGACACGCCGCCGCCGGGCGCCACGGGGGCAGCACTGCGCAGCCTGTTCAAACTGCTGAGCCGTTATCTGCTGGCCCGCCTGGACGGCGCGATTGCCGTGTCGGAGGCGCCGCTGGCCCATCTGCGCCCCGGCGCCTCCGGCGTGACGCCGGTGGTGTTGCCGCCGGTCACCGGCCTGTCGCCGTTCTTCGCACTCGACAAGGCACCGCAGGGAGAGCGTGCGGATGTGCTGTTCCTCGGCCGGCTGGAGCCGCGCAAGGGCGTGGAGGTGCTGCTCGAGGCTGTGTCACGCATCGCCGGCGGCCAGGCGCCGCTGCCGCCGGGCCTGCCGCGGCCACGCTTCGTGGTGGCAGGCGACGGCGACCTGCGTGGCGCCGTGCTGGCGATGCAGGAGAGGCTTGGGCAGGGCTGGATCGACGTCATCCCGTCGCCTTCGCAGACTGCGCAGCTGGCGCTGCTGCGCGGCGCGCGCCTTGCGGTGTCGCCAGCGCTCTATGGCGAGAGCTTCGGCATCGTGCTGGCGGAAGCCCTGGCCAGCGGCACGCCGGCGATCGGGGCTGACAATGCAGGCTACCGCACGGTGCTGACCGGGCGCGGTGCGGCGCTGCTGACGCCGGCGGGCGATGCTGCAGCGCTGGCAGAAAAAATCATCGAGCTTCTCGCCCATCCGGAGCTCCGCGCCGAACTTGCGGACTGGGGACGCAGCCATGCCCGGCAGTTCGACGTGACGGCGCGCATCGGCGATTTCGAAGCCTTCTACCGTGACGCAGTGGCGCGCCATGCCACGCGTCACCCGCGCTCGAAGGCCGAGGGCTGAGGCGCCACGCGGCGCAGGAAATTCTGCGCCATGCGCTCCGTCACGCGGCTCGGGTTGTTGCCGAAATTGTCGTTGAGGGTCACCCATTTCGGCAGGCTGCGCCGCACCCGCCACAGGCTGAGCGCGGTGACCGGCCAGAAATCCTCAAGCGGCACATAGCCGCAACTGGCGGCGAGCTGCGCGGGGCTGGCGCGTTCAGCCTTGCCTTCAGCGAGCATGAATTGCGGATAGAGATATTCCGGCGCGATATTGCCCGCAGCGCGGAAGCGCGCCTGGCGCGTGGCGGCGAAGGCTTCGGCGAAGCGCTCCGTCATGATGCGCCATTGCTCCCTGTCGATCAGAAGCGGCACGTGGTTGACATAGCCGCGCCGCGCCGGGCCGTAGGCGTCATCAAGCAGGCGGTTCGATTCCGCCAGGGCGAGGTTCCACGGGCGCTCCTTCGCGGGGTCGCGGATCGCCTCATAAGTGGGGGTTGCCGCCGGCTTTTCGAACACCAGGAGGCGGCCGTCCGCAGCCCGGAAATCGGCGAGGCTCACGTCCCGCAGCAACAGCATATCATCCTCGAGATAAAGGAAGGTCTCCGCCAGGCCGGGGATCAGGTGCAGGTGGCTGACGATGGCGAAGGAGTTGAAGGTGGGCAGCAGGTCCGGCGCGATCACCCCGTCATGATGGACGACGGTGAGGCGCGGATGAGCCGTGTCAAGCCAAGCCGGAACCTGCGGGCGGCAGGTGAAGAGGAAGACGCGGTTCACCCAGGGGGCATGGCGTTCCAGCAGCCGAAGATTGTAACGCAGGATCTCCAGATTGTCGCGGGTGCGCGAAGGGTCGAGGTCGGGAACGGCTTTCGCATAGGTCTTCAGAAGGTCACGGTAGCCCGGCGTGCGGTCGTCGACCCAGGTGATCACCGCATCGACCGGCCTTGCGGCGGCGTCCGCCTTGTTGTGTGCTTGGAACAATTGAATTGACCTTGCCGGCATATTCCCGATAACGGCTCCTTAGCCTCAATTCGTTTCCGGCGCATTGTGAAACAAGACCTCATCATTGCGGTGGACGTCGGCACCGGCAGCCTGAAGGTGGGGCTGATCGGACCCGGTCTCGACGTCCTGCATTCCGCCGATCATGCCTATCCCGTCAGCTATCCCGGCCCCGGCTGCGCCGAGCAGGACCCGCTGGACTGGTGGCTGGCGCTGCGCCTCGCGCTGGTCAAGCTCTCCAGCAGTTGCCCTGGCCTGCGCGAGCGGGCGGCGGGCATGGTCATCGCCTCGCAGATGTGCGGCGTGGTGGCGGTGGACCGCGAAGGCCAGCCGCTGCGCCCCTGCCTGATCTGGCTCGACAAGCGTGCCGCCGCCATCGCGCGCGAGGTGATGGGCGGGTTCCCCAAGGTCATCGGCTATGGCCTGTTCAAGCTGCTGAACTCGATCCGCCTCACCAATGGCGCGCCGTCGCTCAACGGCATGGATCCGCCGGCCAAGATGCTGTGGCTGAAGCGGCATGAACCGCAGGTCTATGCAAAGGCGTGGAAGCTGCTCGACGTGAAGGACTGGCTGCTGCTGCGGGCCACCGGCCATGCGGTGACCACCGCCGATCTCGCCAATGTCACCTGGATGATGGACACGCGCAAAGGCCGGGAGGGCTGGTCGGATGCGCTGATCGGGCGCTTCGGCCTGACGCGCGAGCTGCTGCCTGAGATCATCGGGGGCACGGCCTCGCCCGGCGGCCTCACCGCGGCCGCCGCAACTGAGCTGGGCCTGGCCGAGGGCCTGCCGGTTTTCGCGGGGGCAGGCGACGTCTGCGCCGCCGCCATCGGCAGCGGCGCGGTTGAGGATGGCGAGCTGCACATCTCGCTTGGCACCAGCTCCTGGATCAGCGGCTTCTATCCGGGCCGCCGGCTGTCGGCCAGCGAGGGCTATGCCACCATTCTGAGCCCCTTCGGCAACCGGCCGCTGCTCATCGCCACCCAGGAAAGTGCCGGTTCCTGCCTCGACTGGCTGGCCCGCGTGATGGGCCCGGAGCTGGAGGAAGAGACGCCCGGCGTGGCGCCGCCCTTGTTTCTGCCGTGGCTCGCCGGCGAGCGCGTGCCCGTCGACGACAACCGGCTGCGCGGCGCCTTTCTCGGCCTTTCGCTGCAGCACGGGCGCGACAGCCTGCGCCAGGCGGTGACCGAGGGCGTGGCGCTCAACACCCGCTGGGCCTGGCAATCGGTGGCCCGGCAAAAGGGCACCAGGCACGCGCATCTGCTGCGCGCGGTGGGCGGCGGCGCGCTCAACGCCACGCTGTGCCAGGCGCTGGCCGATTGCCTCGGCGCTGACATCGCCGTGGCGCGCGACCCGCGCAATGCCGGGGTGCGCGGCGCCGCGGCGATCGCCGCCGCCGGCCTTGGTTGGCGCGCCAGCGTGTGGGAGGCGGCGAAAAGCTTCGACCGCTCGTCCGAAACCGTCTACCGGCCCGATCCCTCGCGCAGGGCCTATTTCGACCGGCGTTTCGCGCTGTTCCTCGACGCCTATAAGAACAACGCGCGGTGGTTCCGCTCAGCCTTCCAGGATGCGGGCAGATGATCGACGGATTGTTCAAGAAATACATCGATCCCCTGTGGGAAGCGCCGGCGCGGCCGCTGGCGCGCGTCTTTACCGCCAATCAGGTGACGCTGATGGGGCTTGGCCTGATCGCCCTCGTCAGCCTCGCCTATGTCTGGCACCGCGCGCCGTTCTGGTATGCGGTGGGCCTCGCCATCGCCTTCTCGGCCGACTCGCTCGACGGCGCGGTGGCGCGCATCAGGCGCGAGAGCTCGAAGTTCGGCGGCTATCTCGACGCCATCGCCGACCGTTATCAGGAAATGATCGCGCTCGCCGCACTCGCCTATGTGAGCGATGCCTGGGCGGCGGGCTATTTCGCGCTGTCCGGCGCCTTCCTGACGAGCTACATGAAAGCCCGCGCGGCGATGGAGACCAAGGTCGACAACGCCGCCTGGCCGGACCTGTTCGAACGCCAGGAGCGGATCTTCTTCATCTGCCTGGCGCTGGTCTGCCAGAGCCTGGTGGGCGCGCATGCCGGCGTCATCCCCTGGGCACTATGGCTGCTTGCCATCCTCACCCACCTCACCGCCGCGCAGCGTTTCCTGCGGGCGAAGAAGCTGCTGCAGGAGAAAGGATGAAGCGGGCAGCCGCGGCGCTGCTGCTGCTTGCCTCCGCGCTCATGCCTGCTGCGGCCGGGGACAGCTACCCCGTGCCGCGCGAGCCTAACCAAGTATTCTATGTACAGCGCTCGATGAACTCCAACACAATCGTTTATGTTGCCCGCCTCGCCGGCGGCAAGCTCGACCCCAGGCAGCCGGTGGAGGCGTTCTGGCGGCGCTTCAACGACGAGGGCGAGAAGAAGGACCTCTCGACGATCGAGCGCAACTTCGCCTTCGGCGTAAAATCCGAGCCGGCGCAGGGCATGCCCGGCAGCTTTCTTGTGCGCGTCGTATCCTATCAGAACCGGCCGGCACTGCTGAAGCTCGTCGATGGCGTGCCGCGCCTGGAGGCGAAGGTGGCGGGCGAGCCCAGCGTGCTCGGCTATGCCTATCTGCACCTCGACGAAAGCGGCAGCGTGCCGAGCGTCAGCAAGGTGGACCTCTATGGCTATTCGCTGGCGACCGGCAAGCCGGTGATGGAAAGCTTCATACCGTGACGGCCTGAAGGAGGCCGAGGGCCGCCCACACAATGCCGGCCGCCGCAGCGCCCGCCAGCGCATCGTCCGCCATAATGGCGGCACCGCCCGAAAAACTCTCCTCCGCCCGGCCGATGAGCCAGGGCTTGTTGATGTCGAGCACGCGGAAGGCCAGGAAGCCCAGGAGCCACGACAGCGGCGTTGCCGGCGTCAGCACCAGCACGATCAGCATGCCCACCGTCTCGTCCCAGACGATGGCGGAGGGATCTTCGCTTCCCAGCACGGCGGCGGCGCGGCCGCAGGCGAGGCAGCCCAGCGCCAGCAGAGCCAGCGCCAGAACGCCTTGCAGCAGCCATGGCAGATGAATCACCAGGGGATAGAGCAGGAAGGCCCCAGCCGCGCCGAAGGTGCCCGGCATCCACGGCGCAAGGCCAAGGCCGAAGCTGAGCGCCAGCGCCACGGACGGCTTCGCCATGTGACGAAACTCCGCCTTCATGCCGGCCCCCGAAACTCTCTGCGCACGAAGTTTCCCGCTGACTTTCTGCTGTCGTTCTCTTAACATAAGCCCATGTGGGCACGTAGAAAACTTTCGCCATGCTGAGCGGCATCGGGGCCGCCCTGCTGGGCCTTGGCGGAACCGCGGCGGCGATCGGCATCCATGATTTCTTCGAGGGCGAGACGCTGATCCGCGACGTGGCGGACGAGCTTGCGCTGAGCCGCATGAGCCTCGCCCAACTTGATGCCCGCTGGGCGGCGAATCCGCGGCGCACGCCCGCCGTGGTCTCGCTCACCTCCATCCCCAGCCGCCTGCCGCTGATCGGGCGCACGCTGAAGAGCCTGCTGCGCCAGAGCCTGGCTCCGGAGCGCATCGTGCTGAACCTGCCCCGCTTTTCGAAGCGCGAGGCGGTGGACTATGAGGCGCCGGCCTTTCTCGAGGGACTTGCAGGCGTGCACATCCGCTGGTGCGAGGACGCAGGCCCGGCGACCAAGCTGCTGCCGACGCTCGCGGCGGAGGCGCCGCAGACGCCGGTCATCGTGGTCGATGACGACCGCATCTATCCCGCCAATCTGGTGGCCGGCCTGGTGGCGGCGGCGGAGCGCCAGCCCGATGCCGCCTTCTGCATGAGCGGCTGGGTGGTGCCGGCCGACCTGATCGACCGGCCCACCACGCTGTGGAGCAACCTCAACATGCTGCCACCGGCGCCGGTGCGGGCGCGACGGCTTCGCCAGCCGGTTGAGGTTGACATCGTACAGGGCCTCTCGGGCTATCTCGTGCGGCCCGCCTTCTTCGATCTTACCGCGGTCACCGATTACAGCCAGGCCCCGCCGGAGGCCTTCTTCGTCGACGACGTGTGGATCAGCGCGCATTGCCGGGCGCGGCGCTTCGTCATTCCGTCGCGGCGCGCCAACTACCAGCCCAAGCTGCACCGCGGTTTCTATGGCCGCACCAGCCTCGGCCGCATCAACCGCGGGCCGGGACCCGACGCGCAGCGCAACAATTCGATCGTGATCCGCCACTTCGCGCAGGCGTGGATGACCTCGGCCGCGGGGGCAGCGTGAGTGGCTTCGCATGAACGGCCGCGGCGGCGCGGCAGGAGGAAAAGTGCATGGGTAATCTGCTCGACGCCATTCGCGGCAACAAAGTGCTGTGGCTTCTGCCGGCGGTTCCAGCCCCGCTCATCGCGGAAGCCGCGGCGCCCGCTGCCCATACGCTAACCTTTCTTCTCTCCATTCTCGCCATTGTGCCGCTGGCCGCACTGCTGAGCCTTGCCACGGAGCAGGTGGCGGTGCGCACTGGCGATGCCATCGGCGGGCTGCTCAACGCCACGCTGGGCAACCTCACCGAATTGCTGATCGCGATCGCCGCGCTGCAGGCGGGCGAATATCTGCTGGTGAAGGCGACGATCGCCGGCGCCATCGTCACCAATGCGCTGTTCATGACCGGCATGTGCTTTCTGCTCGGCGGGCTGCGCCACCATGTGCAGGACTTTAACCGTGCCAGCACGCGGCTGCAGGTGGGCCTGCTGTTCCTCGCGGCCTTCGGACTGATGGTCCCCTCCGCGCTCGCCGGCATGGACCAGCAGACGCTGCCGCCCGCGCTCAGCCCAGCCATCGCCGTCATCCTGCTGGCGGCCTATGGATTCAGTCTGGTGTTCACGCTCGGCACACACCGCAAATATTTCTCCGCCGCAGCGCATGAGACGGAAGAGGGCGAGGCCTGGCCGCTGGGGCTCGCCATCGGCGTGCTGGTCGGCGCCACGGTGGCGGTGGCGCTGGCGAGCGAGGTGTTCGTGGCCTCGCTGACCGGCGCGTCGGCGGAACTTGGCCTGTCGCCGGCCTTCATGGGTTTCGTGGTCGTGGCCATCGTGGGCGCGGCGGCGGAGATGACGGCCGCCTTCAGCGCGGCGCGCAAGAACCGGCTCGACCTCAGCCTCGGCATTTCCTTCGGCAGTGCGGCGCAGATCGCGCTGTTCGTGGCGCCGGTGCTGGTGCTGCTCAGCCATGTGCTAGGCCCCGCGCCCATGTCGCTGCAGTTCTGGCCCGGCGCGGTGGTGATGATCTTCGTCGCCACGCTCGCCGCGGCGCTGACCACGGCGAGCGGCCATGCCGCATGGTTTCTGGGCCTGCTGATGCTGATGATCTATGCGATCTTCGCGGTGACGCTCTATGTCATGCCACCCGTCTGAGGTTCCCGGCGATGCCTGAAGCTGCCCCGCAACCCCGCAACCCTGTGCTCGAACCTGGCGAGCGGCTGGCAGAAATTCTGTTCGGCCTGATCATGGTGATGAGCTTCACCGGATCTCTGAGCGTGGCAACGGCGGATCACGGCGAGGTGCGGGTGATGCTGATCGCGGCGCTGGGCTGCAACATCGCCTGGGGGCTGATCGACGCCATCATGTTCGTGATGGCGCGGCTCAACGACCGCGGCGGCGGCCGCAAGACGGTGCTGGCGGTGAAGCGGGCGCGCAGCCATGCCGAGGCGCGTGCCCTGATCCGCGACAACCTGCCGCCGCTGGTGAGCGGCGAGTTGACGGACGAGATGACGGATCGCATCCGCCAGCGTATCGCGGATCTTCCGCTCGAATCAACAGCGCCGCCGGTAACGCGCGACGACCTGCGCGGCGCTTTCAGCGTGTTCCTGATCGTGGTCGCCTCCACCTTTCCGGTGATCCTGCCCTTCGTGTTCATGTCGGACCTGGACTCGGCGATGCGGGTATCGAATGGCATCGGCCTCGCCATGCTGGCGCTGATCGGCCATGCCTATGGCCGGGCCTCGGGCTTTTCGCCGTGGTGGACGGCGGGCGCCATGGTGATCCTCGGCGCGGTGCTGGTGGCGCTCACCATTGCGCTCGGTGGTTAGTCCGTCACGCTGGACGCTGTCCGGCCGTGGGTGATAGAGGACCCCGCAACACCGCCGCATGAAGGACTGGACCCAAAACCGTGGCCGCGCCGAACGACATTTTCCGGAAGGCGCTGGCGTTGCATCAGAGCGGCAAGCTTGCCGCGGCGCAGGCGCTCTATGCTCAGGTGCTGGCGCTGGACCCCCGGCATTTCGACAGCCTGCACCTGATGGGGCTCACCCTCGTTCAGTCGGATGAGGCGCAGAAAGGCGCCGAGCTGATCCGCCGCGCCATTGCGCTGCGGCCGGGCTTCGCCGAGGCGCATTACAATCTCGGCAATGCGCTGCTGACGCTGGGGCGGCCTGCCGAGGCGCTGGACAGCTTGCGCCAGGCGCTGGCTCTCAAGCCCGGCGATGCGCAATATCACCTCGAAGCCGGGAATGCGCTGAAGGACCTGAAGCGCGACAGCGAGGCGATCGCCGCCTATGATGCCGCGTTGCGGCTGGACCCGCAGCTGGCGGAAGCACACAACAACCGCGGCATCGCGCTCAGGGACACCGGCCGGCTGGATGAGGCGGTGACGAGCTATGATGCGGCGATCGCGCTCCGCCCGCGCTATGCGGAGGCGCACAGCAACCGCGGCAATGCTTTGAAGGAGCTGGGGCAGCTTGAAGAGGCGCTGGCCTGCCATGACCGGGCCATCGCATTGCGCCCGGCCTATGCCGAAGCCCATTACAACCGGGCCAATGCGCTGGTTGAGATGGGGCGTTCCGGCGCGGCGCTGGAGAGCTTTGACGCGGCGCTGCGGCTGCGGCCGGATTATGCCGAGGCGCAGCACAACAAGTCGCTTCTGCTGCTGGGGCTGGGGCGCTTCGGCGAGGGCTTCGGCCTCTATTCCTGGCGCTGGAGGAGCCCGGCCTTCACCAGTCCGAAGCTGGTGACGGACTTGCCCGCCTGGGATGGGCGGCCGGAGGGCCATGTGCTGCTGTGGGGCGAGCAGGGGATCGGCGACGAGATTTTCCATGCCTCGCTGCTGTCATTGCTGCCGGAGGGCCTCAGCGCTACCGTGGCCGTTGACCGGCGGCTCCTCGCCATTCTGCGCCGCTCCTGCCCGCACCTGACGTTCATCGATGGCGCGCTGCCGCCCGAGGGGCGTTTCACCGCGCAGGCAGCGCTGGGCGATCTCGGCGCGCTGCTAAACGTCGATGCAGCGCTGATCGCGGCGCGGCGCATGCCGTTCCTGGTGGCCAATGCAGCACGTCGCGATGCGCTGCGCCGCGACAATCCCTTTCTTGCGCGTCATCCGGCGTGCGGACTGTCGTGGAAGAGCGCGAACAAGAAGTTCGGCCCCGAGAAGAGCCTCCGCCTGATGGATCTGGCCCCGCTGCTGGCCACGCCGGGCGTAAGCTTCGTGAACCTGCAGTATGGCGAGGTGGAGGATGAGATCGCCGAGGTGCGGGCGGCCCTCGGCGTGACCGTGCATCGGGCGGAAGGGCTCGACGTTCTCAACGACATCGACGGGCTCCTCGCCCTCGTCGATCTCTGCGGCGCGGTGCTGACCACTTCCAACGTCACGGCGCATCTTGCCGGCGCCCTGGCGAAACAGGGCGTCGCGATGGTGCCTTCTGGCAAAGGCTGCCTGTGGTATTGGCAGGGTGGACCCAACAACCTATGGTATCCAAGCCTGCGGCGCATCGCCCAGGACAGTCCAGGGCAATGGCAGGCCGCCATCGCAGCGGCGGTGATGGCGGTAAAGGACAGTCTATGACAGAGCGCATCAATCTCATCGTCGGCTTCGACCAGCGCGAGGCCATCGCCTATCACGTGTTCTGCCAGAGCGTGATTGAAAAGGCGAGCCTGCCGGTGCAGTTCCTGCCGCTCAATCCACGGGTCATCGCGGGCTATACCGAGCGCCACCGCGACGGCAGCAATGTGTTCATCTATACGCGTTTCCTCACGCCCTATCTGATGGGCTACCAGGGTTGGGCGATCTTCGCCGACGGCGACATGGTCTGCAACGCCGACATCGCCGAGCTGTGGCGGCTGCGCGACCCTTCGAAGGCGGTGATGGTGGCCAAACACGACTACAAGACCAAGGCCACGACCAAGTATCTCGGTAATAAGAATGAGAACTATCCGCGCAAGAACTGGTCCAGCGTTATCCTGTGGAACTGCGCGCATCCGGCCAACCGCCAGCTCGACCCCGGCTTTGTCGCAGCGAAGGACGGAGCCTTCCTGCACCGTTTCACCTGGCTCGGCGACGAGCTGATCGGCGAAATCCCGAAGGAATGGAACTGGCTGGCCATCGAATATGACGCCAATCCGGCGGCGAAGCTGGTGCATTATACGCTCGGCACGCCATGCTTTGCCGGCTACCGCGGCACGGACATGGCGGAGCTTTGGCACGCGGCGCTCAGCCGCACCGAGGAAGGCCTGGGGAAATAGGCGCAGCCGCTGATGTCCAACACGCTCACCAGGCTGCGCCAGGCGGTGGGGCTGCTCCAGGGCGGCGACCTGGCCGGCGCCATTGCCGCGGCGCGGACGATCCTGCTCACGGAGCCGCGCAATTTCGATGCCCTGCACATCGTGGCGCTGGCGAGCTTTCACCGCCGCGAGCTCGACACCGCGCTGGCGCAAATCGAAAAGGCGCTGGGCGTGCGGCGCGACATGGCCGACGCCTTCAACACCCATGGCATGATCCTGCGCGCGCTCGGCCGCCAGCCCGAGGCGGCGGAGGCCTTCGGCAAGGCGGCGAAGCTCAATCCGAAATCGCGCGAGGCGCATTACAATCTGGGCAACTGTCTCCAGGATCTGGGCAGGCTTCCCGCCGCCGTCGAACGCTATGACGCGGCTTTGAGGCTCGACCCGGCCATGCTCATGGCATGGAACAACCGCGGCCTGGCGCTGCGCCGGCTGGGGCGCGGCGCGGAGGCGGTGGCGAGCTTCGGCGAGGCGATCGGCCGCGCCGCAGGCTTCGCGCCGGCCTATGTTAACCGCGGCGATGCGCTGGCGGCGCTGGGCCGCGGCGGCGAGGCCATTGCCGATTATGACCGCGCCATCGCGCTCAAGCCCGATTTCGCCGAAGCCCATTGCGGCCGCGCCAACGCGCTGATGGAACAGGGCGAGACGGCGGCGGCGCTCGCCGGCTATGACCGCGCGCTGGCCCTGGCGCCGGGCTTTTTCCAGGCGCAGATGGGCCGCGGCATCGCGCTTGCCGCCCTCGGGCGCCCCGCGGAAGCGGAGGAGTGGATGCGCCGCGCCACCGCGCTCGAGCCGGGCTCGGCCGAGGCGCAATATAATCTCGGCAAGCTGCTTCGCGGGCAGGGCCGCCTTGCGGAGGCGGTGGCGGCCTTTGACCGGGCCATCGCCAGCAACCCCAACCATGCCGAATCGCATAGCAGCCGCGGCGCCGCGCTGAACGAGCTGGGCCGGATGGACGAGGCGCTGGAGAGCCTCGACTGCGCCCTTGCGCTCAACCCCGATTTCGCCGAGGCCCACAGCAACCGCGGCAATGTATTAGCCGGGCTGATGCGCTTCGAGGAGGCCTTGGCAAGCCACGGCAGGGCCGTGTCGCTGAAGCCTCAGGGCGCCGAATTCCATCTCAACCGCGGCAGCGCGCTGAAGGAGCTGAACCGCCTGGAGGAGGCAATGGAAAGTTTCGACCGGGCCATCGCGCTCCGCCCGGACTATGCCGAGGCCTATTCCAACCGCGGCAACGTGCTGCGCGAGCTGGGCCGGCTGGACGATTCGCACGCGAGCTTCGACCGCGCCATCGCGCTCAACCCCGGAGCCGACGCGATGCGCTACAACAAATCGATTTCCGCCCTCGAGGCGCAGGATCTCCCGCTCGGCTTCGCGCTCCACCGCACCCGCTGGAACACGCCGGATTTCGTGGGGCTGATGCCGCGGACCGCCATCCCCGCATGGGACGGCGGCGCACCCGGCGGCCCGCTGCTGCTGTGGGGCGAGCAGGGGGTCGGCGACGAGGTGTTCTATGCCTCGCTGCTGTCTCTGCTCGATCCGGGGTTGTCCGCCGTCACCGTGGCGGCGGACCGGCGGCTCCACCCGCTCTACCGCCGCTCTTTCCCGGGCCTGCCGCTGTGCGACCGCGCGGACATCCGCGAGGAGATTGCCGGCAATTTCGCCGCGCAGGCCCCGCTGGGCGATCTGGGGCACCTGCTCGGGGTGGATGGCGCAGCGCGCGCCCGGCGGCGCATGCCCTATCTCATCGCCTCGCCGGAGCGCCGGCAGCAGCTGCTCGCCGATAATCCGGTTCTCGCAAGGCGGCCGGTCTGCGGCCTGTCCTGGCGCAGCGGCAATCCGAAGCTGGGTGCGGCGCGCAGCCTCGGTCTTGGCGCGCTGGCGCCCGTTCTCGCCGGCAGCGGCTTCAGCCTAGTCAACCTGCAGTATGGTGACGTGGCGGCGGAGCTTGACGCGGCGCGCCGCCAGCACGGCCTCGACGTGCGAAGCCTTGAGGGCCTCGACCTGTTCGGCGACCTCGACGGGCTGGCGGCGGCCATCGCCCTGTGCGACGTGGTGCTGACCATCGACAATGTGACGGCGCATTTCGCCGGCGCCCTCGGCAAATCCGCGATCGTCCTCGTGCCGCGCGGCAAGAGCCGCCACTGGTACTGGGGCGGCGAGCGGCAGAGCCTGTGGTATCCGAGCCTCAGCCTCGTCTACCAGCAGCGCATCGGCGAATGGGACGCGGCGCTGGCCGAGGCCGGCCGGCTGATCCGCGGCCTCGACGCAGCGCGCCTGGCGCGCTAGATGTGCCGGTGACACAACGGAAGCGCCGGAATGCCGCTCTACCAGTACCGCAAGGACGCGTTCGAAAAGACCTTCCTGTTCGTCCACGTCCCCAAGACGGGGGGCACGGCGGTTGAGACTTTTTTCCGCGGCGTGGGCTTTGCCGGCTATTTCGATCCGCCGGCCTACATGCCGGTGCGGCCCTATATCAAGGTGCCCCCGGCGCACTACGACTATGAGATGCTGAGCCGCCTGTTCGAGCTCAATCGTCTATACAGCTTCGCCATCGTGCGCGACCCGGTGAAGCGGATGGTTTCGCAGTACAAGTGGGCGGTGGAGAAATCCACCCAGGCGGAGACGCTGGCGAAGCTGGATTTCGGGCACTTTCTGCGCCACATGTTCGCCGAATACCGCAATGACGAGAATATCGCCGCCGGGCACTTCAAACCGCAGGTGCGCTTCGTCGGCGAGAAGGTGACGAAAATCTTCAAGTACGAGGCCGGACTCGAGCCCATCGTGCGCCAGGTGCTGGCCGATGTCGGCTTCGCGCCGCAGGGCGAGCTCAGGCTGCCGGTCGTGAACACGTCATCGGCGCGCAAGGTGGAGCCGAATGCCGCCGACATCGCGCTGATCCGCGAGGTCTATGCCGAGGATTTCGAGGCTTTCGGTTATGGCGCCGGCGCCGACACTTGACAGGGGAGCGCGCAATGACCGGTAAGCCGCCAGACCAGCAGCCGGCAACGAATGCCAATCGGGCGCGAGAACTTGCGTTCTTGCACATCGGCAAGAATGCCGGCACCCAGATCATGCACCTTGCGCAGCAATTGACGGTGCATGGCCTGTTTATCCGCCAGCTGTCTCATGCGACAAAACTCTATGTGGTGCCAGAGCAGATCGCTTATTTCTTCTCGATCCGCAACCCGATCACCCGCTTCAAGTCAGGCTTCTACTCGCGTAAGCGAAAAGGCCAGCCCCGTATCTATGTCGAGTGGTCCAGGGCAGAAACCATGGCCTTCGGCGCCTTCGAACATGCAAATGACCTTGCCGAGGCGCTGTTCCGTACAGATGCGCGTGGGCTGATCGCGGCGCAGGCCATCAGCGCCATCCGGCATACGTCAATGCAGCAGATCGACTGGTTCGAACGTATCGGCTTTCTCGACGCGCGGCCGCCTGTCTGGATCGTCCGTCAGGAAAACTTCGCCGCCGATTTCGACGCGCTCCTGGCGCGTTTCGGCATGAAAGTCGCGCTCCGGGATCTCCGGCCAGCCAAGGATTCTGCGAGCGCTCACAGCAATGACTACTCGAATACTCCCGATCTCAGCGATCTCGCCAAAGAAAATCTGCAGCGCTGGTACGCGCGCGACATGGTGTTCTACGACGTCTGTGTGAAGTGGCTCGAGAAACATCGTTAGAGCGGCGCACGTCATGCACCGTTGCGCCCGGCAAGCCAGGGGATTTCGTTAGCCGAAGTTCCAGCGCGACAGATAAGCGGAAGCGAGCGGGCCGAGATCAGCCCGGAGGAATATGTCGAGTGCCTGGCGCTCGGCAGGTTCGAGTGCAGCCTGGTGCGCCCGGAGGAGTCTTGGATCACCTCGGGTCTGCGATCCAGATGGCTGGTTCTTGTTGTACCACTCGATGCCGTCCGTTCTGATCTTGTCGAGTTTCGAGGAATCGAAGGTGTCGGCAATCCCCAGAAATTTGAAAATTGTGCGCAGCGAATCGTCACCGCTCACAAGATCGTCATAGGTGACGAGAAGCTTCTTGCCGGCGAAAGAGTCAAACAGCTGAATGTTCCGGCAATACTGCTTCATCTGCAGCAAGTTCTTGCCGAACGCTCGCACGAAGCTTTCGGCGGGGTCGCGCAGAAGTAAGATCGCCTTGGAATAGCTGCTCGTGCCTTCGGGATTGAAGAGTGGCGCAAAGGGGCCCATGGGCGGCCCGCTGTGGCCGGCAAAGTGGGTGCGGTGAAACAGCAGCGGGCCTTCCTTTACGAGATGAATCTTCCCCGGCGTGCGCCGGCCGCTCAACGCCTCGCAGGCGTGGCGGACAAGGTTGAGGCCGGATCGCTCCGCCGAGACAATCATCGTATCTGGGAAAGGCGCATAGCCATTCCGGTAGTCAGCCATCGGTTCCTATCTCCTTATAATGGAAGCGTTTCCCGTCCGTGCCGCCCCGAGCCGGAACAGGTAGTTTCCGGTCGACGAGCATGGATTGGAATTGCTAAGACAGCAATGTTGCAATCGGCGATGATATTCAATGCTGAAGTTAGGGTAATGGGCATGATTATCTGCCACGCGAAGCGATTTATCTTTCTTAAGACGCGCAAGACGGCCGGCACCAGTTTCGAGATCTTGCTGTCGAAATACACCGCACCCGAGGACGTGGTTACCCCCATTGCCCCCTCGGACGAAGCCATCCGGGCGTCGCTTGGCTATCGAGGGCCGCAGAACTACCTCGCGCGGCCGAAGGCCGATATGGATTTCGAGTTTGCGGATCGAACTGAGGTGCAGTACCGCAACCATATCGAAGCCGCAAAGGTTCGGTTCATAATGGGTCAGGAACTCTTCGACGCCTACCTGAAGGTCTCCATCATTCGCAATCCCTTCGATAGCGCCGTAAGCTGGTATTTCTGGGAGCGGTCGCGCTCAGGGCCAACATCCCAGGAGGATTTCCGACGCTGGCTCATCCAAGAATTTGCGAAACGGACGGAGATCCAAGCAGCCTATGTCAGGAATATCCGGCCCAATCCCGGATTCTTCGCGTCGAACCGCACCATAACCCATATCGGTGGAAAAACCGCGGTCGACGTCATGATTCGCTATGAGAAGTTTGAAGCGGACATCGCTGCTTTTGCCGAGCGGGTGGGACTGCCAGGTTCCCTCTACCGGGAATTCGGAAACATCCGTGCGAAGGGCAGCTACCGTCCGGCGTCAGCCACGGCCGCGACGATGTTCACTGGGTTTGAAGAAGGCAAGGATTTGATCCTTTCGATCTTCGCCGAAGAGATCGACACATATCAATACACGCTGGGCACATGAGGCGAACCCGAAACTGACGAGCTGGAACCGTTCTCATTGACGACTTTGCATGCCGCTTGACGACAAGAACAACTTTCAAATGGCGCTCGCCCTTCACCAGCGGGGCGACCTCGCCGCCGCGCAGGCGCTTTACGCGCAGGTGCTGAAGAAGGACCCCCGCCACTTCGACAGTTTGCACCTGCTCGGCCTCGTTCTCGTCCAGTCCGGCGCGCTGGCGGAGGGTGTGGCCCTCATCCGGAAGGCGATCGGTGTACGGAGCGATTTTGCCGGGGCGCATTACAATCTCGGCCATGCGCTGCTGAGTCTCGGCCATCCGGAGGAGGCGCTGGCAAGCTTCGACCGCGCCCTGGCGCTTGCCGCAGCCGAACCGCTCTATCACTTGGAGCGCGGCAACGCGCTGAAGGAGCTGGGGCGCACGGCAGAGGCGCTGGCGGGCTTCGGGCAGGCGGTGCGCCTGGCGCCGCGCCTTGCGGAGGCTCACAACAACATGGGCATCCTGCTCAAGGAGGAGGGCCGCTTCGCGGAGGCGCTGGCGTGCTATGACCGGGCGATCGGCCTGAGGCCCGGCTATGCCGAGGCCCATGGCAATCGCGGCAATGTGCTGAAGGAGCTGCGCCGCTATGGCGAGGCGATGGATAGCTATGACCGCGCCCTTCAGCTGAAACCCGACTATGCCGAAGCCTACAGCAACCGCGGCAATGCCCTGGCGAGGCTGGGCCGCCACGCCGAGGCGCTGGAAAGCCATGACAAGGCGCTGAAGCTGAAGCCTGACTATGCCGAGGGCCACAGCAACCGCGGCAATGCACTGAAGGAACTGGGCCGCTTCGAGGAGGCGCTGGAGAGCTTCGGCCGGGCCATCAGCCTGAAGCCGGATTATGCCGAGGCCTACACCAACCGTGCCGGCGCTTTGGAGCAGATGGGCCGCCTGACGGAGGCGCTGGCGGAGCACGACAAGGCCGTGGCGCTGAAGCCCGGTTCCGCCGAGGCCTGGTGCGCGCGCGGCAATGCGCTGGCCGATCTCGAAAGGCTGGACGAATCGCTGGCGAGCTATGAGCGGGCGATCAGCCTCAAGCCCGGCCTGGCGCTTGCGCAATACAATGCCTCGCTGCTGCTGCTGCGCAGGCACGACTTCGCGCGGGGCTTTGCGGGCTACCTGCAGCGCTGGGCCGCCGAGGAAGACAAGGGCGCCAAGCCGCAGACCGCCATCCCCGCCTGGGACGGAGGCGCAGTCGGCGGCGAACTTCTGATCTGGGGCGAACAGGGCCTGGGCGATGAGGTGTTCTTCGCCACGCTGCTGCCGCTGATCGACCCATCCGTCAAGCTCGCCCTGTCGGCGGACCGGCGGCTGCACCCCGCCTTGTCACGCGCCTTCCCGCAGCTCACGCTGCTGGACCGGAAGGACATGATCGAAACCATCGCCGGTCCCTTTGCGGCACAGGCGCCGATGGGCGACCTCGGCCACCTGCTGAAACTCGATGCGGCGCGGATTGCCGCGCGGCGCTATCCGGTTTTCGCGGCGGATGCCGGCCGGCGCGCGCGGGTGCTCGATGCCAATCCGGACCTGGCCCATGGCCCGGTCTGCGGCGTGTCCTGGCGCAGCGGCAACCCCAAGTTGGGGCGGCACCGCAGCGTGACGCTGGCCGATTTCGCACCGCTGCTGCAGAGCCCGGGCCTGCGCTTCGTCAATCTGCAATATGGCGAAGTGGCGGAGGCGATCGCGGAGGTGGAGAACCGCTTCGGCATTGCGGTGCCTGTGGCCGCGGATGTCGACGTGTTCCACGACATTGAGGGCCTGCTGGCGCTGATCGACCTATGCGACGTGGTGTTCACCATCGACAATGTCACGGCCCATCTGGCGGGCGCGCTGGGCAAGCCCGCCGTTGTGCTGGCGCCCGCCGGCAACGGCCGCCACTGGTATTGGGGCGGGGAGAGCCCCAGCCTGTGGTACCCAAGCCTGCAACTCGTCTACCAGACTGAGGCCGGCGACTGGGCAAGCGCCATCGCCGACGGGGCGCGGCGGGCGATCAGACGGGTGACGACCGGGGCCTTCTAGAGCATTTTCACGCTTAGCGGAATCGCGGATTTTCTTAGGGCCTGTTTGGTGATTCAGTGTTCATGTTGATTCGGCATGGAGACCTGCGATGGGAGTTGCCTATTCTCAAGATCTGCGTGAACGTGTTCTGAGCGTC
>NZ_JADCDB010000023.1 GCF_020252395.1 Aestuariivirga sp. | reverse complement strand
GCCGATGCCGGCGCCCGCGATCACCGCGATCCGGTGGACCCTGTTGCTACCCATGATTCGTCTTTCGGGGGCCCGTTCCGTCATAACAAGTCCGCCACGGGCAGGTGCAGGCTTGATCTGTCGCAGTCTCTAAGGCAACAAGATCGGGACAACAACAAAAAGGCGCTCGCCGCCTGTGTTTTCAGAGTTCTGGTGGGGAGGGTGTCGGCGTGAGCACGACGGAAAAGGGCCCAGGGCGCGACCGCGGCTTGCGCGCGCGCTCGCCTCAGGACATCGCAGCCGGTCTGTTCCTGGTTCTTGTTGCGGGTTTCGCGATCTGGCAGTCGACTGAACTTCCGATGGGCACGCTGCGGGCCATGGGCCCGGGGATGCTGCCGCGGGCCCTTGCCGTGCTGGTCGGCGTGGCCGGCATCGTGCTTGTGGTCACGTCCTTTTTCGAGGACGGCGAGAAGCTCAGCCGCTGGCACCTGCGCGGTCCCATTTTCATCCTCGGCGGCGTCGTCGTCTTCGCTCTCACCATTCGCACGCTCGGCCTGGCTTTCGCCGGACCGCTGGCCATGATCATTGGCTCGTTCGCGTCCGAGGAGATGCGCTGGAAGGAGACCATCATCTTCGCCGCCGGCATGACGGCCTTCTGCATCCTTCTCTTCAAGGTGGCGCTGGGTCTTCCGATCCCCGTCGTCGCGTTCATGTGAGGCGACGACGATGGATCTCTTCGGCAACCTCGCCCTCGGCTTTGCCACGGCGCTCAGCTTCCAGAACCTCGCCCTGTGCTTCATCGGCTGCCTGGTCGGCACGCTGATCGGCGTGCTGCCCGGCGTCGGCCCGATCGCCACGATCGCCATCCTGCTGCCGATCACCTTCGGTCTCGATCCGACCGGAGCGCTGATCATGCTCGCAGGCATTTATTACGGCGCGCAGTACGGCGGCTCGACGACCGCCATCCTCGTCAACATCCCGGGTGAGGCGACCTCGGTCGTGACCGTGCTCGACGGACACCAGATGGCCAAGCAGGGCCGGGCCGGCATCGCGCTGGGCATGGCCGCCATCTCGTCCTTCATCGCCGGGTCCTTCGCGACCCTCGTCATCGCCGCGCTGGGCGTGCCCCTGACGAAGCTCGCGCTCATCTTCGGCCCGGCCGAGTACTTCTCGCTGATGCTTCTCGGCCTCGTCTTCGCCGTCGTGCTGGCCCGGGGATCGATCGTCAAGGCCATCGCGATGATCCTTCTGGGCCTGTTGCTGTCGACGGTCGGCACCGACCTCGAGACCGGTCAGGAGCGCCTGACGCTGGGCCTTACCGGCATCGCCGACGGCATCGACTTCGCCATCCTCGCCATGGGCCTGTTCGGCTTTGCCGAAATCCTGCGCAACATCGAGAACCCCGAGGCGCGCGACGTCGTGCGGTCGTCCATCGGGCGGCTTCTGCCGTCGATGGAGGACATGAAGCAGTCCATCAAGCCCATCATGCGCGGCACGGGGCTCGGCGCGATGCTCGGCATCCTGCCCGGCAACGGAGCCGTTCTCGGGCCGTTCGCCTCCTACACGGTCGAGAAGAAGCTCGCGAAGGATCCCTCCCGCTTCGGCCGCGGAGCGATCGAGGGCGTCGCCGGGCCGGAGGCGGCGAACAACGCCGGCGCGCAGACCGCCTTCATCCCGCTGCTCACCCTCGGCATCCCGCCGAACGCTGTGATGGCGCTGATGGTCGGCGCGATGACCATCCACGGCATCATCCCCGGCCCCCAGGTCATGGAGAAAAACCCCAGCCTGTTCTGGGGCATGGTCGCCTCGATGTGGATCGGCAACCTGATGTTGCTGATCATCAACCTGCCGTTGGTCGGGCTGTGGGTGAAGTTGCTCAAGGTGCCTTACCGGCTGATGTTCCCCGCCATCCTGATCTTCTGCTGCATCGGCATCTATTCCATCAACAACAATCCCAGCGACGTCATGGCGACGGCGTTCTTCGGCCTCGTGGGCTACGTGCTTTTCAAGCTTGGCTTCGAGCCGGCGCCGATGCTGCTCGGCTTCGTGCTCGGCAAGCTGATGGAGGAAAAGCTGAGGCAGGCTCTCATTCTTTCACGCGGCAGCTTCTCGACCTTCATCGACCGCCCTGTGTCCGCGGGCCTCCTCGCGGTCGCGGCGGTGCTGCTGGTGATTGCCTTGCTGCCCTCCATCCGCAAGAGCCGGGACGAAGTCTTCGTAGATTAGCGGCTCGCGCCACCTTTTTTTGACCACCTCGTGTTCCTATATGCCGCGACAGCCGCAAGCCCGCCCGGGAGGCGGGATCCAGTATTGAAATGAGAAACGTGGGAGATAATCCGATGAAAGCGCTTTTCGCGGCTGCCGCCGTACTCGCCCTCACCGCCGGCTCTACGCTGGCCCAGGGTTATCCGAACAAGCCCATTACCTTGGTCGTCCCGTTCGCCGCGGGCGGACCGACCGACGTCATTGCACGCATCGTCGCCGAGCCGATGTCGCGCACGCTGGGCCAGCAGATCGTGATCGAGAACGTCGCCGGCGCAGGCGGCACCACCGGCACGACCCGGGTCGCCACGGCCGCGCCGGACGGCTACACGATCATGATGGGCCACATGGGCACGCACGGCGCGGCCCCTGCGCTCTATC
>NZ_JADCDB010000022.1 GCF_020252395.1 Aestuariivirga sp. | reverse complement strand
TTAAATCCGCTCAGCCGCAACACCTGTGGAAATGTGGACAAGGCTCCGCCTTGCCCACAGTCCCACAGGAGAACAAAAGACAAGAAGCGGACATTTGATGTGCTACCAAAACCGGACAAGTTAATTAGCTATCGACACCCCCCAGGAGGTCAGGCCCTTGGCCACCCCGTCCCGCTGGTTCGATACTTCTCGCCACGCTGACCGCCGGCCCTTCCTGCTGGCCCGGAACCGCATCGTGGCGGCGATCCGCCAGTGGTTCGCCGAGCGCGATTTCGTGGAGGTGGATTGTGCCGCACTGGCCGTTTCGCCCGGGAACGAGGCCCATCTCCATGCCTTTGCCACCGGGCTGATCCAGCCCGATGGCACAACCGAGACGCGCTATCTCCACACCTCGCCGGAATTTGCGTGCAAGAAGCTGCTGGCGGCGGGCGAAACCCGCATCTTCAACCTGGGGCACGTCTGGCGGAACCGGGAGCGCACGCCGACGCACTCCCCGGAGTTCACCATGCTGGAATGGTACCGGGCGCGGGAGGATTACGAAACCATCATCGCCGACACGCTGGACCTCGTGCAGCTTGCCGCGCGCACCGCCGGCACCCGGCAGTTCAACTGGAGGGGCCGCGCGGCCGACCCCTTCGCCGCGGCCGAGTGGCTGACGGTGAATGAAGCCTTCAAGGCCCATGCCGGGGTGGACCTGCTGGCGACACTGCGCGCCGACGGCACGGCCGACCGGGATGCCCTGGCAGCGATCTCTCCTGTCGCCTTCGGCAAGGGCGAGAGCTGGTCAGACATCTTCAGCCGCATCCTGTCGGAGAAGGTGGAGCCGCAACTGGGCAATGGCCGCGTCACGGTTCTCTATGAATATCCTTCGGTGGAGGCGGCCCTCGCCCGCACCACGGCGCATGACAGGCGCGTGGCGGAACGCTTCGAGCTCTATGCCTGCGGTGTGGAGCTTGCCAATGGCTTCGGCGAGCTGACCGACCCGGAGGAACAGCGCCGCCGCTTCGTGGCCGAGATGGACGTCAAGGAACAGGTCCATGGCGAGCGCTACCCGATCGACGAGGAGCTGCTGGAAGCCTTGGCGATGATGCCGCCGGCGTCGGGCGTGGCGCTGGGATTGGATCGTCTGGTGATGCTGGCGGCAGGGGCCACGCGGATCGACCAGGTGCTGTGGACGCCGGTTGCTTAGCTCGCACCCCGCCCTCATACACCCTTACATCCGTCAACCGGCTTTCGCAGGGATGACGAGCATCTCATTACCGTACCATCAGCGCCCAGTAATCGAGTTCCAGGATCACACCCGGCTTGTCCGGCGCGCCGTCTTCCACCGGGAACTCCGCACACGGAACATCGCGCGTGACCCGCGTCACGATGCGCAGCGCGCCGGCGTCGCCGCGGCCCGGCACCTCCGCCGTCTCGATGATCTCCGACCACGCGAAGACCGTGCCGCCGGCAAACAGCGGCGCAACGTGGCGGCCGCCATTGATGGCGGCGATGTGGAAGGCATTGGCGAGGCCGTTGAAACTGAGCGCGCGCGCCAGCGAGATGACGTGGCCGCCATAGATCAGCCTGCGGCCGAAGCGGCCTTGCGCCTCGGAGTGCTGGTTGAAATGCACCTTGGCGGTGTTCTGGTAGAGGCGGGTGGCCAGCATGTGCTCGGCCTCCTCCACCGTCATGCCATCGACATGGTCGATCTTCTCGCCCGCCCTGTAGTCGCCGAAGCGATGGGAGGAGCCGGCGAGGCCATCATCCCACCTGGCGCGGTCGACGATCGGGCAGGCCCGGCCAAGTTCGGCGAGGTCGACGCGCTTCGGAAGCGTCGGGACAACGGCCTCCGGTGCGGGTGCTGACTCGTCGCGCTTCCGCACCATCACCCAGCGCACATAGGAGAGCACCTCTTCGCCCTGCTGGTTCGTTCCCACCGAGCGCACATAGACAGTGCCGGTCTTGGCCGTCGAATTTTCCTTGACGCCGATCACTTCGGAGACCGCCGACAGCGTGTCGCCGGGATAGACGGGCTTGAGGAAGCGGCAATCGGCATAGCCGAGATTGGCCACGGCGTTGAGCGAGACATCCGGCACGGTCTTGCCGAAGACGACGTGGAAGGTGAGGAGATCGTCGACCGGCGCTTGGCGGTAGCCCGCCGCCCTGGCGAAAGTATCGGATGACTGCACCGCGAAGCGCGAGCCGTAGAGCGCGGTGTAGAGCGCCACGTCGCCCGCCGTCACCGTGCGCGGCGTGGCGTGGCGTATCTTCTGGCCGGGGCGGAAGTCCTCGAAGTAATTGCCGGGGTTGGTCTTGATGCTCACGAAATTGCCTCCGCAATGGCCGCCACGCGTTCCGCCATGGCAAGGTGCAAGCGTTCCACCATCTTGCCGTCCACCGTGATCACGCCCTTGGCTGAGTTCTCCGGCAGCTGGAATGCCGCAATGATCTTGCGCGCCCAGGCCACTTCCCCGGGTGCTGGCGAGAACATTTCGTTGCAGGCGGCGATCTGGCCGGGGTGGATCAGCGTCTTGCCGTCCATGCCGAGGGTCCGGCCCTGCTCGCATTCCGCACGGAAGCCCCGCTCGTCGCGGAAGTCGTTATAAACGCCGTCGATCACGTCGAGGCCATAGGCGCGCGCCGCCAGCAGCGTCATCGACAGCCAGGGCAGAATGGCGAAGCGCCCGCCGGTGGCCAGCGCGCGCGATTCCTTCAGCAGGTCATTGGTGCCGAGAACAAAGCAGGAGAGGCGCGCCACCTGGTGCACTGAGGCGATCTCGCGCACGTTGAAGATGGCCATGGGCGTTTCCATCATCGCCCACATGCGGGTCTTTTCCGCGCCGCCCATGCCGGCATGGATCTTCGAGACATTCACGATTTCGCCGGGCCGCGCCACCTTCGGGACAAGAATGGCATCGGGGTTCACTTCGGCTGCCATCTTGAGGTCGTCGACACCCCAGGGCGTGTCGAGGCCATTGATGCGGATGACGAGCTCGCGCCGTCCGAAGCCTCCCGCTTTCACCGCCGCCGCCACCTTGGCGCGGGCTTGCGGCTTGGCGTCGGGGGCGACCGAATCCTCGAGGTCGAGGATGAGTGAGTCGGCGGCGAGCGAGCGGGCCTTCTCAAGGGCGCGCTCATTGGCGCCGGGCATGTAGAGGACGCTGCGTCTGGCTCTGAACATCTTGTGTTTTCCGTCTCTTGCTGCGCTGCAAGCTAGCCGCCGCAATGCGCCAGGGGAAGCCCACTTTTGGGGGGCCGCATGGCTTCTGCCCTTGTGGGGATGAGCCGCTTTGGGCAATGTCCGCCCCCATGAAAACTTATGATGTCGTGATCGTCGGCGGCGGCGTGGTGGGCAGCGCCAGCGCCTACTACCTGCGGAAAAATGGCTTCACGGGCTCGATCGCCATCGTCGAGAAGGACACCAGCTGGGCGCATGGCTGCACCGCACGCTCGGCCGGGGGCTTGCGCCAGCAGTTCTCGACGCCGGAGAATATCCATCTTTCGAAGTTCGGCGTGACACTGGTCAAGAACCTGAAACAGGAGTTCGGACCCGATGCCGATATCGGCTTCAAGGAGCAGGGCTACCTGATCTGCGCCACGCCCGAAGGCCTGCTGACCCTCGAGGAGAACCACGCCGTCCAGATCGCGCATGGCGCGGACAACGTGCTGCTGCGCGGCGAGGAGCTTGCCGCGCGCTTTCCCTGGCTGGTGACGGAGGGGATCGCCGCAGGCTGCTTCGGCCTCTCGGGCGAGGGCTGGGTGGACCCCTATATGTTCGCGGCCCTGTTCCGGAAGGCTGCGATCGCGCAGGGTGCAGAACTGGTCCAGGGCGAGGTGACGGGTGTGACGCGCGATGGCCACCGCATCACCGGCTTGACGCTCGCCTCGGGCGAAGCCATCGCCTGCGGCACGCTGGTCAATGCCGCTGGCACGGGTGCGGGCCGGCTTGCGGCCATGGCGGGGATCGAGCTGCCCGTGGGTCCACGCAAGCGCTATGTCTATGTGCTCGATTGTCCGGCGGCCACCGAGGCGCTGCACTTAGCACCACTCACGGTCATTCCCGGCGGCGTCTATTTCCGGCCCGAGGGCCGCAACTTCCTCGCCGGTCTTTCGCCGGAAGAACATCAGGAGCCGGACATCCTTGACTGGGAGGTGGATTACAGCTGGTTCGAGGAGACTATCTGGCCGGCTCTCGCCGGGCGCGTGCCGCTGTTCGAGGCGATCAAGGTGATCAGCGCCTGGGTGGGGCATTATGATTACAATGCGCTGGACCAGAACGCGGTGATCGGCCCGAACCCGGAGGTCACGAATTTCCTCTTCGCCAATGGCTTCTCCGGCCATGGATTGCAGCAGGGCCCGGCGGCGGGCAATGCGATTTCCGAACTCGTCATCGATGGCCGCTACAAGACCATCGATCTCACGCGCTTCGGCTTCGCGCGCATCCGCAACAACAGGCCGCTGTTCGAGAAGAACGTGATCTGATGAAGGTGCTCAGCATCTCGAGCCAGGTCGTCTGGGGCCCCGTCGGCAATAGCGCTGCCGTTCCGGCGCTCCAGGCGAAGGGCCATGAGGTGCTGGCGCTGCCGACGATCACGCTGTCGAACCATCCGGGCCATTGTGCGCCGGCCGGCTTCCGCACGCCGGCGGAGGACATGGCGCGCATCTTCGCGGCACTGGAAGCCTTGGGTGCGCTGTCCGATCTCGACGGCATGCTCACCGGCTATTTCGCAACGGTGGGACAGGTGGAGGAGGTGGCGAAGCTGCTCGACCGCGTGCCCGTGCCCTTCCTGCTGGTCGATCCCGTAATGGGCGATCATGGCCGGCTCTATATCCCGCAGGAGGTGGCGGAGGCGATCCGCGACCACCTGCTGCCGCGCGCGGCCTGCGTGATGCCGAATGCCTTCGAGCTCGCCTGGCTCACCGGCCGCGAGGTGACGGATGAGGCAAGCGCCATCGCCGCCGCGCATGCGCTGCTGGTGCCGGAAGTGGTGGTGACCTCCGTGCCCTGTGCGGAAGGCCTTGCCACGCTGTTGGTGACGCCGGGGCAGAGCCATCGCGTGGTCGGCCCCAAGCTCGACACGGTGCCCAATGGCACGGGGGATTTTCTCAGCGGGCTCTATTTCGCCCAGCGCCTCACGCAATCGCCGCATCACGCCTTTGCCTCCGCGATGGACACGCTGGCGCGCGCTATCCGGCGCAGTGCGGGGTCTTCCGTGCTCGATGTCGCCGACGCGCTGCACGGATCATGACGCCCGTCCTCGGTGTCGATGGCTGCCCCGGCGGCTGGATCGCCGTGCGCTGGGCCGGGACCGTTTCGCATCACCTCTGCCGCAACTTCGCGCAAGTGATGACGATGGATGCGGCGGTGATCGCCGTGGATATGCCGATCGGCTTCCCGCTGGGCTCGGGCCGTGCGGCCGAGCGCGAGGTGCGCTCGCGGCTTGGTGAGCGGCAGTCGAGCGTCTTCTCCGTGCCCTCGCGCGCTGCGGTGATGTGCACGGATTATCGCGAGTCCTGCGCGGCGAACCTCGCCGCCTCCGATCCGCCGAAGAAGGTCTCGAAGCAGATCTTCCACATCTTCCCGAAGATGCGCGAGATCGATGCGCTGATCACGCCGGAACTGCAGTCCCGCATCGCCGAAGTCCATCCGGAGCTCGCCTTCTGGGCCATGAATGGAGAGATTCCCTCGCCGCTGCCCAAGAAGGTGAAGGGCCAGCCACACGCGCCCGGCCTTGAGCTGCGCAAGGTGCTGCTCGCCACGGCAGGCTTCCCCCTTGTCGATCTTCCATCCCCTTCTTATCGCCGCGCCGACGTGGGGACTGATGATCTCATCGACGCCTGCGCCTGCGCGTGGAGTGCGCGCCGCATCCTGGAAGGCCGCGCCGTCACCTTTCCTGCCGATCCGCCATGCGATGCAAGGGGCTTGCGCATGGCGATCTCGGCATGAGAAAGAGACGCGCAATCGAGGGAAAGAGCCGCCGATGACCGCCCACACCGCTTCCCGCCGAACGATCACGCGCGAAGACATCAGCCGGGCGGCTGCCCGCATCGCCGGCCACGTGCGCCGCACGCCCGTCATCGATGTGGCGGTCCCGGGCGTGGCGCTTCCCGTCACACTGAAGCTCGAACTGCTGCAGCATGCGGGCAGCTTCAAGCCGCGCGGCGCCTTCAACACGCTGCTTCAGGCGCAGGTGGGCGCAGGCGGCGTGGCCACGGCCTCGGGCGGCAACCACGGTGCGGCGGTGGCCTATGCCTCGCGCCAGCTTGGCCACCGCGCCAAGGTCTTCGTGCCCGAAATCGCGTCGCCCGCCAAGGTGGCGCGCATCGCCTCACTTGGCGCGGAGATCGTGCAGAAGGGGGCGAATTACCACGAGGCCTTCGCCCTGTGCGAGGACTGGATCGCCGCGAGCGGCGCCACCAATGTCCACGCCTATGATGCGGAAACGACGCTTGAAGGCCAGGGCACGCTCGCCCGCGAGCTGGAAGAGCAGGCCCCGGGCATCGACACGCTGCTCGTTGCAGTGGGTGGCGGTGGGCTCATCGGCGGCATTGCGGCGTGGTACCAGTCGCGCGTGAAGGTCGTGGGCGTCGAACCGGCCACCTGCAACGCGCTGCACGCCTCAATGGCCGCGGGCGAACGGGTGAAGGTGACGCCCTCGGGCCTTGCAAATGATTCGCTCGGCGCCAGCATGGTGGGCACACTGATGTTCGATATTGCGAAGAACCACATCGCCGAGGTGGCGCTCGTCCCGGACGACGACATTCGCAACGCGCAGCGCCAGCTGTGGCGGGAGACGCAGCTCGTCACCGAGCCGGGCGGCGCTGCCGCCTTCGCGGCCCTTCTCTCCGGCGCCTACAAGCCGGAGAGGGACGAGCGTGTTGGCGTTGTCGTCTGCGGCGCCAACACGCCGCTGGATGTCTTCGGCCAGCTGTTCGGCTGATGACCTTATTGGAAAAGCCGGTTGTTGCGCGGCTGCAACAGCTCAGCGCGTGAACTGCGCCACGATCTCCACATGCGATGACCATTTGAACTGGTCCACCGCCGTGACCCTCCCGAGGGCATAGCCACCGCCAACGAGTATTTCCGCATCACGCGCAAATGTCGCGGCATCGCAGGACACGGCCACCACCGTTTTCACCGTGCTGCGGGCCAGTTGCTTCGCCTGCATTTCGGCGCCGGCGCGCGGCGGATCGAAGACCACGGCGTCGAGTTCCTTCATCTCGTTGGGTACGAGGGGTTCGCGGAACAGGTCGCGCACCACGGCGGTGATGGGCTTGAGGCCGGATGCCGCCTTCGCCGCGGCATTCAGCGCGGCAATCGCCGGGCGGTCGTTATCATAGGCCTCGACGCGGGCGCGCTCGGCGATGCGGAAGGCGAAAGGGCCGATGCCGCAAAACAGGTCCGCCACGCTCTTGGCCTTGCCGAGCGCTTCGACCGCCAGCCGCGCCAGCGTCTCCTCGCCCAGCGCCGTCGCCTGCAGGAAACCGCCGGGCGGCAGCGCGAGCGTGGCCTTGCCCATCTGCAGACGTGGCGGCGCCGCCGTGGCGATGATCTCGCCATTGACCGACAGCCGCGCCAGTTTGAGCGCCGTCACGAGGCCCGCGAGATTGCCATGCTCGCGCTCCAGCACCGCGCGCTCCGCCTTGACGCTCACGTCGAGCCCGGTGAGCGTGGCCGTGACCGCCACGTCGCAGTCGCCGAGCTTGGCGCCGAGCGCGCGGCCGATGTCGAAGGCGGGGCCGAGGGCCGTCTCCAGGATGGGGCAGTGGCCGATGCCGAGCAGCGTATGGCTGCGCGCCTCCATGTAGCCCACCGTCACCACGCTGCCGCGCTTCCTCACATGCAGCGCCACGCGGCGGCGGCCGGCGCCATGGGCGTCGATGCAGCCGGTGACGGGAAAATCGATGCCGCGCGCCTTCAGCGCATCGCTGACGAGCGAGGCTTTCCAGTCGCGATAGGGCTCCGCACGCCAGTGCTGCAGCGCGCAGCCGCCGCAGCGGCCGTAATATTGGCAGAAGGGCGCAATGCGGTCGGGCGATGGCGTGTCGACCGTCACCAGCGACAGCCGGCCGCCCTCGCCACTCGCCCTGACCACCTCACCGGGCAGCGTATAGGGCACGAAGACGATGCGGTCTTCGCGCGTGGCGACACCTTCGCCGCGCTTGCCTAAACCGTCGATCCTCAGGTTGGTCTCAGACATCGGCGGCCTGCGGCGGATAGGCGATGGCGATGCCATATCCGCCCTCAAGTCCGATCTCGACAGGGCCGAGCGCCACGTTGGAAAGGGTGAGGGTGGAGCCCACGGGCACATCGCGCTTGCTCAGCGGCCACTTCACACCGGCGAGGTCCAGCCCCTGGAGATCCGTGAACGGAATGATGCTGAGACGCGTCTCCGCCGGAAGCTCCAAATGCAGGCGGCCGGCGATCAGCGGCCAGGCCTCCTCGACGCCGCTGGTCAGCAGGCAGGAGATGCCCCGCCGCGCGATCCGGATACTCTGGCCGAGCAGCCCCGCCGTGTGGTCGGTCTGCCCGCCGAGGCCCCCCAGCAGGATGATTCCGGCCGCACCCCGGCGGATCGCCTCGTCCACCGCGATGGCGCCGTCGGTGGCATCCTTTTCAGCGGGGAAGGTTTCGCGCAGCACGTCACGGTACTGCATGGTGAGCTCGGAGCCGGCACTGTCGAAGTCACCCACCCAGAGCTCCGGCATGATTTGCAGTGCGGCGGCATGCATCATGCCGCTGTCGGCGGCGATCACCCGGGCGCCCTTGATCTGGGATTTCAGCCGCGGCGTCACCGTCAGGTCGCCGCCGAGCAGGATTGCAAAACTTGTCATGGCCCACTTCTAGCAAAAGCTTCTTGCCAGCGCATGCGGGAAGCCTTAGTTCTTGTCCTGCTCTCAACGGGGTGCCGTGCAAGCGGCTGAGACGGGGCTTTACGCCCCGGACCCGCTGAACCTGATCCGGATCATGCCGGCGGAGGGATTGCGGGCGGACATTCCGGAAGGCCATGTCCAAACCTCCATCCAACGGCGAATGGAGGTAGTATTATGAAAAAAACGCTCACAGCCCTGTTCGCGCTCCTCACGCTGACCGCTCCTGCGATGGCGAAGGACACGCTTACCATCTACACCTATGACAGCTTCGCCGCCGAGTGGGGCCCCGGTCCCAAGGTGAAGGAAGCCTTCGAGAAGACCTGCGACTGCACCATCGAATGGGTGGCGCCGGGCGATGCGGTCGCCATGCTCAACCGCCTGAAGCTCGAGGGCGGGAACACCAAGGCCGACGTGGTGCTGGGCCTCGACACCAACCTCACCACCGAAGCCGCGAAGACCGGCCTGTTCGCAAAGCACGGCCTCGACGTCAGCCAGACGAAGACACCGATGCCGTGGACCGACGAATACTTCATGCCTTTCGACTACGGCTATTTCGCCGTGGTCTATGACAGCCAGACGCTGAAGAACCCGCCGAAGTCGCTGGACGAGCTGGTCAATGGCGACCCTTCCCAGAAGATCGTGCTGCAAGACCCGCGCTCCTCGACGCCGGGCCTCGGCTTCCTCCTCTGGATGAAGCAGGTCTATGGCGACAAGGCAGCGGATGCCTGGAAGAAGCTGGAGCCGCGAATCCTCACTGTGGCGCCCGGCTGGTCCGAAGCCTATGCGCTGTTCACCAAGGGCGAGGCGCCCATGGTGCTGTCCTACACCACGTCCCCCGCCTATCACGTGATCGCCGAGAATACCGATCGCTACAAGGCGGCCTCCTTTTCGGAAGGCCATTACATACAGGTGGAAGTCGGCGGCCTCGTCGAGGGCAGCCAGCACAAGGAGCTGGCGGCCAAGTTCCTCGCCTTCATGATGCAGCCTGGCTTCCAGGACCAGATCCCGACCAACAACTGGATGTTCCCGGCGGGCGCCACCTCGGCCCCGCTGCCCGCCGCCTTCGACCAGCTGGTGAAGCCGGTGAAGACGCTGCTTTATTCGCCGGAAGAGGTGGACCAGAACCGCCGCGCCTGGATCGACGAGTGGCTGAACGCCACGGCGAAGTGACCGGGGCGGAGTGATCGCCTACCGACCATCGCGGGCGCCAGCTTATGCGGCGCTCGCTTTTCTCGTTGTCGCGCTCACCGCGGGCTTTCTGCCCGTGCTGGGCATGGGGCTCGAGCAGGGGCTTTCGGGCCTCGATCCTTATGTCTTCCGCGTGCTGCGCTTCACGCTGCTGCAGGCGGGGCTTTCGACACTCCTTTCGCTTGCCCTCGGCCTTCCGCTGGCGCGGGCGCTGGCGCGGCAATCGTCCTTCCCGGGCCGTGGGCTGCTGCTCCAGCTTCTCAACCTGCCGCTGGCGCTCCCCGCCATTGTCGTCATCATCGGCGTCATCGAGGTCTATGGCGCCAGGGGCTGGCTCGGCGGGCTCTTCGACATCTATGGCCTGCAGGGCATCCTGCTGGCGCATGTGTTCTTCAACGTGCCGCTCGCCGCGCGGCTGATCCTGTCGGACCTTGAGCGCATTCCGGCCGAAAGCTGGAAGCTCTCGGCGCAACTGGGTCTCGGCCCACGCGCCATCTGGCGGCTCGTCGAATGGCCCGCGGTGAGGAGCGGCGTCGCGGGCGCCGCACTCCTCGTCTTCCTGCTCTGCGCCTCAAGCTTCGCGGTGGTGCTGACGCTGGGCGGCGGCCCGCGCGCCACCACGCTGGAGGTGGCGATCTACCAGTCGCTCCGCTCCGACTTCGATCCGCAGCGCGCGTCCATGCTGGCGCTGGTGCAGCTGGCGCTCTGCGCGACTCTGGCGCTGATTGCCCAGGCCTGGGGCGGGCTTGCTGCCGGCTGGCCGATGCTGCGGCTGCAGCCGAAGCGCTATGATGGGCGCTCGATGACGTCACGCCTGCTCGATGGCGGCATCGTGGCGTTGGCCATATTGCTGCTGTTGCCGCCGCTGGTGGCGCTCGCCGGCGCAGGGCTGTTCCACATCAACCCATCGGCGTTGCTGCTGCGGGCGCTGGCGACGAGCATCGGCCTCGGCGCCGCGAGTGCCGCACTGGCCTTCGCGGTGGTGTGGCCGCTTGCCGTGCTGGCGGTGCGGAGCGGCGCGTGGCGGAAGGTCGCCACCATTGCGGTGCTCGCCTCGTGGATCGTTCCGCCGGCCGCGCTCGCCACCGGCTGGTTCATCAGCCTCATCGCCTATGCCGGTATGACAGGGCTTGCAGCTTTCTTGGTGATCGCCATGAATGCGCTGATGTCGCTGCCCTTCGTCGCCCGCGTGCTGATGCCTGCACTTGCCCAGTCGGCGGAGGGGCATGACCGGCTGTGCATGAGCCTCGGCCTGTCCGGCTGGAGCCGTTTCCGGCTGGTGGAGCTGCCCGTGGTGAAGCGCGCCATCGGCCTCTCCCTCGTCATGGCGCTCATCCTGTCTCTGGGCGACCTCACCGCCATCTCGCTGTTCGGCACGCAGGACTTCGTGACACTGCCCGCGCTCATCTACCGCCAGATGGGCAGCTACCGTTTTGACGAGGCCATCGGCACGGCGTTGGTTCTGAGCGCCTTGGTTCTCGCCTTCTCCACCCTCGCCAGACGTTGGAGCGGCCGGCAATGATCCGCCTCGATGACGTAACCTTCCGCTACGAAGACTTGCAGATGCGCTTCGATGTGGACTTCCCCAGCGTCTCCTTCACCGCGGTGATCGGCCCCTCGGGCGGCGGCAAGTCGACGCTGCTCAACCTTATCGCCGGCTTCGAGGCGCCGGAGCAGGGCCGGGTGCTGATCGCGGGCGCGGACGTCACGGCGCTGCCGCCGGACCGGCGGCCGGTGAGCATGATCTTCCAGGACAACAATGTCTTCGCTCATCTCGACCTGTGGCAGAACGTGGCGATCGGCATCGCGCCTTCACTGAAGCTCGATGCCGGGCAGCGAAAGCGCGTCGACGCCGCCCTCGCCGGCGTGGGCCTCGGCGCGCTGATGCGGCGAAAGCCCGGCGAGGTCTCGGGCGGTGAACGCCAGCGCGTTGCCGTTGCCCGCGCCCTGGTGCGTGACCGTCCGGTGCTGCTGCTGGACGAGCCCTTCGCGGCGCTCGGCCCGGCGCTGCGGCGCGACATGCTGGATCTCGTAAAATCCATGCAGCAGGCGCGGGGCCTCACCGTGGTGATGGTCACCCACCAGCCGGAGGATGCGCTGGCCGCTGCCAGCCACACCGCCTATCTCGAGAACGGCCGCATCCTCGCGCTGCGCTCCACTGCGGAACTCTTCGCCGCGCGTGACCTGCCCGGGCTCGAAGCCTATCTCGGGGACTGGAGAAGTACTGGGCTTTAGGCTAGAGCCTCGGGCCACATGAGCAGGATCCTCCTTCACCTTCGCGGCATCGGCGTCACCTTCGGCGGGCGTCCCATTCTCGAGAATGCCGAACTGGCCGTGGCGGAGGGCGAACGCGTGGCGCTGGTCGGGCGCAATGGCTCGGGCAAGTCGACGCTCTTGAAGATCGCGGCAGGCATGATCGAGGCCGGCAAGGGCGAGCGCTGGGTGCAGCCCGGCGCCACGATCCGCTATCTGCCGCAGGAGCCGGACCTCTCCGCCTACAAGACCGTGTTGGACTATGTGGAATCAGGCCTCGGCCCGGCGGATGACCCGCACCGCTGCACCTATCTGCTGCGCGAACTTGGCCTCACCGGTGAGGAAGACCCCAAGCGCCTGTCCGGCGGCGAGATCCGCCGCGCGGCCATCGCCCGCACGCTGGCGCCGCAACCCGACGTGCTGCTGCTCGACGAGCCGACGAACCATCTCGACCTCCCGGCCATCGAATGGTTGGAAGCCGAACTCAAGTCGCTGCGCTCCGCCTTCGTGCTGATCAGCCATGACCGGCGCTTCCTGCAGTCGCTGACCAACCGCACGGTGTGGCTCGACCGAGGGGAATCGCGCCGCCTTGAGCGCGGCTTCGCCGGCTTCGAGACCTGGCGCGACGAGGTGCTGGCGAAGGAGGAGGCGGAGCAGGTCCTGCTCGCCAAGCGCATCGAGGCGGAGGAGCACTGGATGCGCTATGGCGTCACGGCGCGACGGAAGCGCAACATGCGCCGCGTCGACCTGCTCGCAACGCTGCGCAAGGAGCGCAAGGAACATGAGGGCCAGCAGGGGGCCGTGCGCATGGCCGCCACCTCGGGCGGCATGCCGGGCAAGCTGGTGGCGGAAGCCAAGGCCATGTCCAAGAGCTTCGGCGAAAGACCCATCGTCTCGAACCTCGATCTCCTCGTCATGCGCGGTGACCGGCTGGGTATCGCCGGCCCCAATGGCGCGGGCAAGACCACGCTCATCAAGCTATTGACCGGCGTGCTGGAGCCCGATTCCGGCGCCATCCGCCTCGGCACAAACCTGCAGACCGTCACGCTCGACCAGAGCCGCCAGAGCCTCGACCCCAACGCGACGCTGGCCGACGTCATCACCGATGGCCGCGGCAATTCCGTTACGGTCAATGGCGGGACCAAGCATGTGGTGAGCTACATGAAGGATTTCCTGTTCCCGCCGGACAAGGCGCGCACGCCCGTCAGCGTGCTGTCTGGCGGCGAGCGCGGCCGCCTCATCCTGGCGCGCGAACTGGCCAAGCCCTCGAACCTCCTGATCCTCGACGAGCCCACCAACGACCTCGACCTCGAGACGCTCGACATGCTGCAGGAGATGCTGGCGGATTACCCCGGCACCATCCTGCTGGTGAGCCACGACCGCGACTTCCTCGACCGCGTCGCCACCTCGGTGCTGATGGCCGAGGGCGATGGCAAATGGACCGAATATGCCGGCGGCTATTCCGACATGGTGACTCAGCGCGGCACCGGCGTCGAGGTCCGCAAGGCGAAGGCGGAGCCGGCGAAGGCGTCTTCCGCGCCGAAGGCAGAGGCCCCGCAGGCCCGGCGCAAGCTCTCCTTCAAGGAAAAGCACGCGCTGGAAACATTGCCGGCAACGATGAAGATGCTGGAAAACGAGATCGGCACGCTGGAAGCGAAGCTCGCCGATGCCTCGCTGTTCGCGCGCGATCCCAAGGCCTTCGACCGGGCGGCGTCCCGATTGACGGCGGCGCGCGATGAGCTGGCGAACTCGGAAGAGCAGTGGCTGGAACTCGAAATGAAGCGCGAGATGCTGGAGGGTTAAGGCGCTTTCTTCGCCTCCCTCACCACCCGCCGCCGCCCCCGCCGCCCCCGCCGCCGCCGGAGAACCCGCCACCGCCGCCGCCAGAGCCGGATGTCCTGCCAGGCGCCGTCGCCGCGGATGCCGCGCTTGATGCCAGGCCGCGCCCCAGGCTGTCTGTGAAGCCACCCGTGCGGCCATAGTCCCAGTTGCTGCCGGAATACCACGCGGGCGCTGCGGCACCCGCGGCCGCGGCTGCGGCCAGCACGGCTGCGAATTTGGCGTTCCACTCGTTCTCGCAGTCCAGCGCCAGCGCGTAAGGCAGGTAGCGCTCGAACAGCTCCGGCGTCTTATCCGGCGGATGCAGCACCTTGAGGCGTTCTTCCTCAGCGGTGGAGAGATAGAGGCGGAAGCCCTCGATCTGGTCCATCAGCTGGCGGCCCGATTGCGTTGGCGCGCGCAGCAGATGGTAGAAGATGACATTGAAGAGACCCAGCAGCACTGCGGCCGCCACCAGCGCATGCAGGCCGGGCGATCCGCCGCCCTGCAAGAAGATCATGGCCGGCGCGATGACGCCTGCGCCCGTAAAAGGAATGAGGAAGACCAGCGCGCCAAGCGAGGTGATCTTGGCCCATAGGCCCCGCGCCGCGAACAGGCCCTTGAAGCTGGCCCAGCCAATCGACAGCACCACGCCCCACCACACGCCCATCCAGCCAAAGGCGAACAGGCCCTGCATGCCGTCAGCACCCGGCATCAGGAAGGCGCCGGTGACGAGGCAGAGGACGGAGATCGCAAGGCCCACGGCAAACCAGCCGAGGTTCCTGAGGAAGGCCGTGCCCTCGAACTCGTTCGTCAACGCTCGGTCCAGCGCGCTGCGCGCGGCGCTGATGGAGGCATGGTTTGACTGCGTCAACGGCAAGCTGCCCGGGGGGAGTGCCACATAGAGCGCGTTCTCGGCGGCCGTCAGTGGCTCCTTGCCCGTGCCCGCCAGCTTGGTGATGGTGAAACTGCCGTCATCATCGGCGAGATTGAGGCGTCCCTTCACCGCCAGCCCCACCAGCGCCGCGGCGAAGCACTTATCATCCGCGCCGAAGCGGCTGACGTAGCGCAGCGCCGCGGGGCCGAGCCCCTTCGGCGGCGCGAAGAGCGGGATGATCGTGCCCTTGGGCGGGTCACGCCCCACCCTGTGCCAAGCGAAAAGGAAATAGAGCGCCGAGGCAAGTAGGCCCAGCGCCAGCGTGAAGAAGCCGGCATTGTCGGAGGCCCACCACACCCATTTCTGCGCATCCGACGGGGGCGCCACCAGACCCTTCTGCCAGGCCACGGCCACGGTGAAGCCCTGCTCCGGTTCCAGCGCCACGGTGGTTTCCGCCGTGAACACTTTGCCGCTCATGGACAGCACGCGGCTGTTGTTGTCGGTGGAGCGATAGCCGCCGGTGAACTCATCGTGCTGGATGATGCTGGCCCCCGGCGGCAGGGTGATGGTCACCCGCGCCAGGTCGATCGGAAACTCCCAGCCATTGCCGGTGACGTTCCAGTAGAGCTCGTCATAGTTGTCGAAGAAGCCGATCTGCCGGGTGGTGCGATAGCGAATCTCGTAGCGGTGCAGCGCGTTATCGAGCCAGACGTCCTTGTCGCCGATCTTGATGCGGATGCCGTTACTGAGCGATTCGAGAACATAGGGCTCATCGCGCCCGTTGCGCGTCACGCCGAGGACGTCGAGGCCGGCGATCACCCGCTGGCCGTTCGTGTCCGTATAGGTGGTGGGAAAGTCGCGGAAGATGCCGTGGTTGATCGCGTTGCCTTCGGATTTGACGGTGATGGTCTCCCGCACATCGATGGAGCCATCGGCATTCACCGTCACGAAACTGATGAAGCTCTGGATGCGCTCCTCGGCAATCGCCGGGGAGGCGAAGGCGAGCGCCAGAAGGACGACGGCGAGAAGCCGGCGCATCTCAGCGCTTCGTAAAGTCCACCTTCGGCGCCTCGCGCGCCGCGGCATCGCCGATCTCGAAGAACTCCGCCTTGCTGAAGCCGAACGGGCTGGCGATCAGATTGGTGGGGAAGCTCTCGATCATGGTGTTGAGGTTGCGCACCGCGCCGTTGTAGTAGCGCCGCGACATCTGGATCTCGTCCTCGATGCCGGAAAGCTTGTCCTGCAGGTCTCGGAAATTCGCGTCCGCCTTGAGCTGTGGATAGGCCTCGGCCACGGCGAAGAGCCTGCCCAGCGCGGCGCTCATCGCCTGGCCCACGGCGGATTGTTCCGCCACGGAACCGCCGGAGATCGACTTGGCCCTCAAATCCGCGATGTCGTGGAACAGCTTGTCCTCATGCGCGGCATAGCCCTTCACCGTCTCGATCAGGTTGGGGATCAGGTCGGCGCGGCGGCGGAGCTGCACGTCGATGCCGCTCCAGCCCTCGGCAACGAGATTCTTGTTCTTGACCAGCGCATTATAAGCCCAGACAAGATAGCCGCCGATGGCGACGATCAGTCCCAGAAGTCCATAGCCGAACATGCCCCTGTGCTCCCTGTCAGCGCCGCTGAGGACTATGAGGCCTCCGTCTCGCCGAGGCAAGACGGAGGCGCGCGCGCTTAAGATGATTCAGCCGTGAAGAAGGAGCGGATGACGTGCAGCGAGCTGCGCGATTTCAGGCAGATCATCCACTCCTCCATCTCTGTCGTCCAGTCCGGAATGGCGAGCACCGCCAGCCGCCCGTCGGGCGCGATCTCGCCTTGCGACATGATGGCAAGCCCCAGCCCCTGGGCCGCGGCCTCGCGCGCGGCCTCGCGGCTTTCGATCTCGATCGAGACCGACAGCGCCAGCCCGCGCTTCCGCGCCTCCTCCAGCAGCAGGCTGCGCGTCATCGAGCCTTCCTCGCGCACGATCAACGGCAGCTTGACGAGCTGCGCGAAGGTCATTTCCTTCAGCTTCGCAAGCCTGGAGCTGCGCTGCACCACGGCCACCAGCCGGTCGCTCCTGAGCTTCCGCGCGAGGAAGCCCGGCTCCGCCGGCCGCCCGGCAGTGATGGCGATGTCGATGGAGAAATCCTCCAAACGCCTCACCAGCTGCGCGGAATTGCCGGTGACGAGGCGCACCGACAGTTTCGGGTGCCTTACCCGGAAACGGGCGAGTTCCGGCAGGATGTGCACGGCGGCGTCCGCCCCGATGGTCAACTGACCTTCTTCCAGCGTGCGCCCGCGCGACAGCAGTTCCAGGGCCTGCGCCTCCGCCTCGAACTGGCGCTCGGCGATGGCGAAGAGCTTGCGGCCCATGCCGGTGAGCGCCACGCCCGAGGGGCTCCGCGTGAACAGCTGCACGCCATAGGTCTCCTCAAGCTTCCGCACATGGTCGGAGACGGCGGGCTGGGTCAGCCCCAAGGCCTCGGCCGCGCGCGAGAATCCGCCGTGCACGGCAACGGCGTGGAAGGCCTTTATTTGGGCATGTCGCATATCAGTCACACTTATGTGGCACATAAGAACATACGATTTGACTGATAGGGGTCAAGCGCTCATTTTCTGCTGCAGTTTCAAGAGGTCACCCCATGGACAAGCAGCCCCACCGTTTCGCTGGCCCCCCCGGCCAGGAAGACATGCCCTATCTCCTCACCCCTGGCCCGCTCACCACCTCGCGCGGCGTGAAGGCCGCGATGCTGGCCGACTGGGGCTCGCGCGATGTCGAGTTCCGGCGCGTGGTGTCGGAGATCCGCAAAGGCCTGCTCGGCCTCGCCGGCTGCAACGACTCCTATGAATGCGTCATCATGCAGGGCTCGGGCACCTTTGCCATCGAGGCGGCTCTCGGCGCCTTCTGCCCGAAAGCCGTGACCAAGACGCTGGTGGTCGTCAATGGCGCCTATGGCGACCGCGCCGCCGCCATTCTCTCGCACCTCGGCCGCCCGATGGTGAAGATCGACAAGGGCGACAGCGCCGCACCCAGCGCCGATGAGGTGGCCGCCGCGCTCGACGCCGATCCGGCGATCAGCCACGTCTGGATCGTTCATTGCGAGACGACCTCGGGTATCGTGAACCCGATCGAGGAGATCGCCCGGGCGGTGAAGGCCCGTGGCAAGACCTGCATGGTGGACGCCATGTCGTCCTTCGGCGCCATCGCGCTCGACATGGGCGCAGGCATAGACGTGATGGTATCATCCTCCAACAAGTGCATTGAGGGCGTGCCCGGCTTCTCCTATGCGCTGGCGAAGCGCGACATGCTTCAGGCCTCCAGGGGCATGAGCCATTCGGTGGTGCTCGATCTCCACGAACAGTGGAGGGGGCTGGAGACTAACGGCCAGTTCCGCTTCACGCCGCCCACCCATGCGCTCGTCGCCTTCCATCAGGCGATGAAGGAACACGCGGCGGAAGGCGGTGTCCCGGCGCGCGGCGCCCGCTACCGGAGGAATGCGCAGATTCTCATCAAGGGCATGCGCGACATGGGCTTCTCGACTCTGCTGCCCGACAACCAGGCGGGCCCCATCATCCAGACTTTCCTCACGCCCCGCGACAGGAACTTCCATTTCGAAACTTTCTACGAGGAGCTCCGCCGCCGCGGCTTCGCCATCTACCCCGGAAAGCTCACGAAGCGCCCGTCCTTCCGCATCGGCACCATCGGCAAGGTGGACGAGGCGGTGATGAACGGCGTGTTGAAGGCCATTAAGGAGGTTCTCACCAACATGATGGTCACCGACCTCGCACCGCTGGAAGGCTGATCTGGAATGCATGGCATGAAAACCGTCACCGTCAACGGCCGTAGCTACAACTGGCCGTCCGCCCCCCTCGTCGTCATCTGCTGCGACGGCTCCGAGCCCGCCTACATGGAGATCGCCATGGAGCAGGGACTGATGCCGAATCTGAAGCGCATCATCGCCAAGGGCGAGAACCGGCGCGGCCACTCGGTGATCCCGAGCTTCACCAACCCGAACAATCTCTCGATCGTCACCGGCCGCCCGCCCGCGGTGCATGGCATCTGCGGCAACTACCTCATCGACCCTGCCACCGGCCAGGAAACGATGATGAACGACCCCAAGTGGCTGCGCGCACCCACGATCTTCGAAGCTTTCCAGAAGGCGGGCGCCAAGATCGCGATGGTGACGGCGAAGGACAAGCTGCGCCTGCTCCTCGGCAAGGGCCTCGTCTTCGACGGCACCGCTGTCGCCTTTTCCTCCGAAAAGGCCAGCAAGGTGAACCTGAAGGACAACGGCATCGAAGACGTCTGTGGCCTGGTGGGCATGGGTGTGCCGGATGTTTACTCGGCGGAGCTTTCCGAGTTCGTCTTCGCGGCGGGCGTCAAGCTTTTGAAATCGATGAAGCCTGACCTCATGTATCTCTCCACCACCGACTACGTGCAGCACAAACATGCGCCGGGCTCGGAAGGCGCCAACCGCTTCTATGCCATGATGGACAAGTACCTGGGTGAACTTGACGCCAGCGGCGCCATCATCGTCATCGTCGCCGACCACGGCATGAAGGACAAGCATCTCGCCAATGGCGAGCCCGACGTGCTGTACCTCCAGGACGTACTCGACGCCAAGTTTGGCGCGGGCAAGACGAAAGTCATCCTGCCGATCACCGACCCTTATGTGGTGCATCACGGGGCGCTGGGCAGCTTCGCCACCGTCTATGCCTATGGTCCGGACCTGAAGGAGATAATGGCGTTGATTTCCAACCAACCTGGCATTGACGCCGTGCTCGGCAAAAAGGACGGCTGCGCCCGCTTCGAGCTGCCGGAGGACCGGATGGGTGACATCATCGTCGTCTCCGGCGGCCCCAAGGGCTCCAAGGTCATTGGCGCATCGCGCGGCAAGCACGACCTCTCGGGGCTGAACGAGCCGCTGCGCTCGCATGGCGGGCTCACCGAGCAGGAGATCCCGGTGATCGCCAACCGCAAATTCAAGGACGCGCCCGCACAGCTGCGCAATTTCGATGCCTTTGCGCTGGGCTGCAACAACATAGTGGAGGCCTGAACATGAACGTCGCTGCAAGCAAGCGCCCCATCATCAAGGAAACCATGCGCATCGGCGGCAGACATGTCGATGCCGAGGGCGTTGTCCCGGTTCATTATCCGTATACGAATGAAATCATCGGCACAGTGCCCGCCGGCACTGCGGCGCACGCGGCCAGGGCCTTCGAGATCGCCCGCAACTACAACCCCAAGCTCACCCGCTACGAGCGCCAGCAGATCCTGTTCCGCACGGCGGAACTCATCAAGTCGCGCAAGGACCAGCTCTCGGACCTCATCACACTGGAGCTCGGCCTCTCCAAGAAGGACTCGCTCTACGAGGTGGGCCGCGCCTACGACGTTTATTCGCTGGCGGGCCAGCTCTGCATCCTTGATGACGGCCAGATATTCTCCTGCGACCTCACGCCCCAGGGCAAGCCGCGCAAGATCTTCACCAAGCGCGAGCCGGTGGGCGTCATCTCCGCCATCACGCCCTTCAACCACCCGCTCAACATGGTGTCGCACAAGGTGGCCCCGGCGATCGCCACGAACAACTGCGTGGTCGCCAAGCCCACGGAGCTGACGCCCCTCACCTGTGTTGCACTTGCGGATATCCTCTACGAGGCCGGCCTGCCGCCGGAGATGTTCCAGGTCGTCACCGGCTGGCCCGATGACATCGGCGACGAGATGGTGACGAATGCCAACATCGACATCATCACCTTCACCGGCGGTGTGCGCGTCGGCAAGATCATTGCCGCCAAGGCAGGCTACAAGCGCGCGGCGCTTGAACTGGGCGGGAATGATCCGCTGATCATCCTTGACGATCTCCCGGACGCGGACCTCGACAAGGCGGCGGAACTCGCCGCGGCCGGCGCCACGCGCAACTCCGGCCAGCGCTGCACCGCGGTCAAGCGCATTCTGGTGCAGGAGCGTGTTGCCGACAGATTCGTCGAGAAGGTGCTGGCAAGGGCCAAGGCCATCAAGTTCGGCGACCCGATGAACCCCGACACCGACCTCGGCACCGTCGTGCACGAGCTTGCCGCCAAGACCTTCGAGAACCGCGTCCACAAGGCGGCCGGGCAAGGGGCCAAGATCCTCTACAACCCCGGCCGCCAGGGTGCGCTGTTGCCGCCCATCACCGTCGACTTCGTGCCGCACCAGTCGGAACTCGTCTTCGAGGAGACCTTCGGCCCCATCATCCCCATCGTCCGCGTGCCGAACGACGATGCCGAGGTCATCAAGATTTCGAACTCGACGCCCTTCGGCCTCTCGTCCGGCGTGTGCACCAACAATCTCTCGCGCATCACCAAGTTCATCGAGGGTCTGAACGTCGGCACGGTGAACATCTGGGAAGTGCCGGGCTACCGCATCGAAATGTCGCCCTTCGGCGGCATCAAGGACTCCGGCAACGGCGTGAAGGAAGGCGTCATGGAGGCCATGAAGTTCTTCACCAACGTGAAGACGTGGTCGCTGCCCTGGCCGCAGTGAAGGGCGGGCCGAATCCGGGCGGCGCGCCCGCCGGGCCGGGAAAAATATTCACAATATCAATCAGCAGACCCCTTGCATAGCACATCATAGGAAGAAAAGCAAGTAGGATTTTACACCGAAATCGATATATTTTCACGCCAGCCCCCCGGCGTTCAGGACCTGGCGGATGGAGTTGACGGTTTTCTCAACGATTTCCTGCAGTTCCGCATCCGACGCGTTGTAGGGCGGCGCCAGGATCACCACGTCGCCGTTGATCCCGTCGACATTCCCGCCCACGGGGTAGCAGATCAGGCCGTTGTCGAAGGCCTGCTGTCTGATCTTCATGAACAGCTTGTGCCCGCCCGGAAAGGGCGTCTTGCGCTCGCGGTCCGCCACCAGCTCCAGGGCCTGGAAATAGCCCCGCCCCCGAATGTCGCCCACCGCCTCGATGTCCTTTGTCGCCTCCGCCAGCATGGCGCGGAACTGCGGGGCCTTGGTCTTCACGCGTTCGACGAGTTTCTCGCGCTCCACGATCTTCTGCACGGCGACGCCCGCGGCACAGCAGGCGGTGTGGGCGGTGAAGGTGTGGCCCGTCATCGGCGCGCCATGCCGCTCGTGGATCGCATCGGCCACCTTGTCATTGTAGATGGCCGCTCCCAGCGGCAGGTAACCCGCGGCGAGGCCTTTGGCGACCGACATGATGTCGGGCTCCACGCCATCCTGCTCCAGCGCGCGCCAGGCGCCGGTGCGGCCCGCGCCGCACATGACCTCGTCGGAGATCATGATCACGCCGTATGTGTCGCAAATCTCGCGCACCCGCTTGGCATAGCCCTTGGGGGCAGGCACGCAGCCGCCCGCGGCGCCCACCACAGGTTCGAAGATGAAGGCGCAGACATTCTCTGGCCCCACGCGCAGGATCTCGTCTTCCAGTTCCTTCGCACCTGCCTCGCCCACCGTGTCCGGCGTCGAGCCGGCAATGGGCCGGTAGGCATTGACCGGCGACAGGCGCGAGACGTCGAGCAGCGAGCCCTCGAAGGCGCGCTTACGCTCGAGGAAGCCCGAGACGGAGAGTGCCCCCAGCGTGTTGCCGTGCCAGGAGCGCTCGCGGGCAATGAAGCGGCGGCGGCTCATCTCGCCCCGCGCGGCGTGATATTGCAACGCCAGCTTGAGGCAGGACTCCACGGCCTCGGAGCCGCCGGTCACATAGACCATGTTGTTCAGAGTGCCGCCGCAGCGTTTGCGGACGATCCCGGTCAGTTCTTCGAGAGCGCCGGAGGTGAAGTTGTAGCGATAGCCATGGGCGATGCGGTCGAGCTGGCTGGCGATTGCGGCATTCACCTCCTCGTTCGAATGCCCGATGCAATAGACAGCCGGACCGCCGGAGCCGTCGATATACTGCTTGCCGTTCACATCATAGACGTAGGCGCCCTTGGCCCAGGCGACTTTCGGCAGGTCGCCGGTGGAGTGGATATGCTCGGGAAGGACGGAGGGCATGGTGGCTAAGCCTTGCTTTGCTGTGAACGCTCGCCCAAAGTCCTAGCAGCAAAACAACAGGTGCGGCAAACCGGTGATCACCGTCTTCGACGACATGCAACGCTCCCATGCACCGCGCGAGTTCATCGTCTCGGGCAAGCCGCAGCCAATCCCCGAGCGGCCCGAGCGCATCGGCATGCTGATGGAGGGCGTGCACCGCCTCGGTGGCCCGGTCGTCGCGCCCCCTGAAATCTCAAGTGACACCATCGCGCTGGTGCACGAGCGGCGTTACATCCAGTTCCTGTCCACCGTGTGGGAGCGCTGGAAGCGCCTGGCCGGCGCGGCGGAAACGCCCGTCGCCAATGTCTTCGCGCTGGGCCGCCCGAGCCTGCCGCCGGCGCATTATCCTGACAGCGTGGTGGGCCAGTGCGGCTGGCATCTGGGCGACGGCTCCGCCCCCATCACGGCGCAGACCTGGGCAGCGGCGCGAGCCAGTGCGGCGACAGCCGCGCATGGTGCGAAGCTGGTGCTGGAAGGCGAGCGCATCGCCTATGCGCTGTGCCGTCCGCCCGGCCACCATGCGGCGGCCGACGTGGCCGCAGGGTTCTGCTACGTCAATAACGCGGCGCTGGCCGCCGCACTGTTTACGCAGGCCGGCAAGCGCACGGCCATTCTCGATATTGATGTGCACCACGGCAACGGCACGGAGGCGATCTTCTATGACCGTGCTGACGTGCTCACCATATCGCTGCACGCGCACCCGAAGCGCTTTTACCCCTTCTTCTGGGGCTATGCGGAGGAGGTGGGGCGCGGTGAGGGCGAAGGCTTCAACCTCAACCTGCCGATGGAGCGTGGCACGACGATCAAGCCATATCTCGCCTCGCTCGAAGTTGCGCTGAAGCGCATTGCCGCTTTCGGCGCGGAGGCCGTTGTGGTTGCCGCGGGTCTCGACATCGCGGTCGACGATCCGTTCGAGGGCTTCGCAATCCAGACGGCGGAGTTCGCCGAGATCGGCCGTCACATCAGGACGCTGCGGCTGCCCATGCTGGTGGTGCAGGAGGGGGGCTATCCCTCGCCCAACCTGGGCCTCAACCTCGAACAGCTGTTGAAGGGCCTCTCTCCATGAGCCTTGCCGTGCGGCCGATGCATGCGGATGAGGCGGAAGCCGTGGCGGGCATGGTGCGCGGCCTCGCGGAGCACATCGGCACGGATTTCGTGCCGGCGCTGACCGGCGGGAAACTGCGCAGTGCGGCCGGTCTCATCGACGTGGTCGTCGCCGATGACGGCGGCCGGCTGATCGGCGCCTGCCTCGGCCTCATGACCTTCTCCACCTGGCGCGGCGCGCCGGGGCTCTATGTCGTCGATCTCTTCGTGCTGCCGGAGGCCCGGGGGCGCAATGTGGGGCTGGACCTGCTGCGTTGCTCCGCCCGGCGCTTCGCAGGCCGCGGCGCAAGCTTCATCAAGCTCGAGGTGGACGAGACCAACGTTGGCGCCGGGCGCTTTTATGCGCGGCTCGGCTTCAGCAAGAAGGCGGAAGACAGGCTCCACATTCTGGAGCAGGATAAGTTCATGGAATTCGTGGGAGGACAGTCATGACCATCAAGCGCGTCGGCCTCATCGGGGTGGGCCTCATGGGCCACGGCATCGGCAAGAACATTCTCGAAAAGGGCTATGAGCTCACCGTGATGGCGCACCGGAACCGCGCCCCGATCGACGATCTCGTGGCCAGGGGCGCGCATGAGCGCAATAACCCGCTCGCCGTGGCGAAGGACTCGGACCTCGTGATCCTCTGCGTCACCGGCACGCCGCAGGTGGAGCATATTGTGCATGGCGAGTATGGGCTCATCAACGCCGTGCGGCCGGGCTTCGTCATCGCCGACTGCTCGACGGCGGAGCCGGATTCGACAAAGCGCCTCGCCGCCGATGTCGAGGCCAAAGGCGGCCACTTCGTCGATACCCCGATGACGCGCACCCCCAAGGAGGCCGAGGCCGGCAAGCTGGGGCTGATGACGGGCGGACCGCAAGAGGTAATGGCGCAGATCCGCCCGGTGCTGGACTGTTTTGCCGACACCATCGTCCATGCCGGCCCCGTGGGTTCCGCGCACCAGCTGAAGCTCATCAATAATTTCCTGTCAATCTGCCATGCGGCGGTGGCGGCGGAGGCGATCACGGTTGCCGCCAAGGCGGGCGTCGACATGCAGGCGCTGAAGGACATCGTCATGTCGGGCGGCGCCAATTCGGTGATGTTCGGCCGCCTCATCAACGTGCCGCTGGCCGATGACGACAGCCACGCCAAGTTCGCCATTCGCAATGCGAGGAAGGACCTGCGCTACTACACCAACATGACGGAGGAGCTGCCGGTCACCTCCTTTCTCGCCGAAACAGCGCACCAGATCACCGTGATGGCCGACAACATGGGCTATGGCGAGCGCTTCATCCCGCGCCTCATCGATGTGTTGATGAAGGTGAACGGTGTGAAGCCGTGAGTCCGTTTTCGCTCGAAGGCCGCGTGGCGTTCGTCACCGGCGCCTCGCGGGGCCTGGGCTTCGCCATGGCCAAGGCCCTCGCCGGCAATGGCGCGACCGTCATCGTCAATGCCCGCACGCAGGGTGAACTCGACGCAGCGGCGGCGAAGATCGGCGCGGAGGCGCTGGCCTTTGACGTGACGGACCCGATGGCGGCGCGTGCCGCTCTCGAAGGCATTGCGGCGCGCCATGGCAAGCTCGACATTCTCGTCAACAACGCCGGTATCCAGCACCGCCGCCCCATCGCCGACTGGGAGGACGCGGATTTCGACCGGGTTGTCAGCGTCAACCTGTCCTCCTGCTTCCGGCTGGCGCGCGATGCCGTGCGGCTGATGCTGCCGAACAAGCATGGCCGCATCGTCAACATCGGGTCCATCGCGGGGATTCTCGCGCGGCCGACGATTCATGCCTATGTGGCGGCGAAGGCGGGGCTGCATGGCCTCACCCGATCGATGGCGGCCGAGCTCGGGCGCTCGGGCATCACGGTCAACGCCATAGCGCCGGGCTATTTCGCGACGGAATTGAACACCGCGCTGCTCGAGGACAAGGTGTTCAATGCCTGGGTCGAGGGACGAACGCCGGCCGGGCGCTGGGCGAAGCCCGAGGAGCTGGGAGGCGCCGTGGTATTCCTCGCATCGGATGCGGCGGCTTACGTGAACGGCCACGTGCTGGCGGTGGATGGCGGGTTGTCGGTGACGATGTGAGCATCCTCACGCCGCCGGCGTCCTGCCCTCCAGAATCTCGGCGAATTTCGGCATGTCGATGTTGCCGCCGGAGAGGATGACGCCCACGCGCTGGCCCTTCATCCTGTCGCGCTCCTGCATCAAGGCTGCGAGCGGCGCGGCGCCGGCGCCCTCGGCGATGGTGTGGCAGCAGCGGAAATAAAGGCGCACGGCCCCGGCGATCTCTTCGTCGCTCACCGTGACGATGCGGTCCACGCCCTCGTGGATGTGGGCGAAGGCCTCGGGGTTGACGACGCGCACGGCCATGCCGTCCGCGAAGGTCGAAGCCGTGTTGGTGGAGATGGGCTTGCCCGCCGCGAAGGAGAGAGCCACGGCATTCGCGCCTTCCGCCACCACGCCGATCACCCGGGTCTTGAGCCCCAGCATGTCGCGCGCCGCAAGGGCGCCGACGATGCCGGAGCCCATGCCGATGGGCACATAGACGGCATCGAGTTCGCCTGCCGCGCGGAACAGCTCATGGGCATAGGTGGTGACACCCATGACGAGTTCCTTGCCGAAGGATGGGATGAAGCCGAGGCCGCGCTCCCTGGCGATCTCCATCGCCGTCTCGCGCGCCGCGTCGAAGTCGTGGCCGGTCTCGATCAGCTCGGCGCCGAGCGCGCGCATGGCGGCGTTTTTCTCAGGCGAGTTACCGATGGGGCAGACGATGGTGGAGCGGATGCCGACGCGGGCCGCAGCGAAGGGGATGGACTGGCCATGATTGCCGCGCGTCGCGGTGATGACGCCATTGGTCTCGCCGCGTTCCTTCCGGAGCGTCATATGGACCAGGCCGCCCCTGACCTTGAAGGCGCCGGTGGGTGTGTGGTTCTCGTGCTTCACCCAGGCTTCGCAGCCGGTGGCCTCCTTCAACAGGGGCCAGGCGTATTGCGGGGTGGGCGGCATGGCCGCATAGACAATGCGGCTGGCCTGTTCGAGCTCGCCGGCGGTGTAGATCGGCTGGGACATGGGGGCGAGTAAGGCCGATCATCCCGCGGCGGTCAACCTTGACTTAGGCCCCACCGCATGTTTCGTGCCCCTGAATTGCAGGAATCACACGAGGTTTCAGGATGACAATGGCCTTCATCTTCCCCGGCCAGGGCAGCCAGGCGGCCGGCATGGGCAAGGCGCTGGCCGGGAACTTCGCCGCCGCCCGTGCCGTCTTTGAGGAGGTCGATCAGGCGCTGGGCCAGAAGCTCTCGACGCTGATCTGGGAGGGCCCGGAGGCCGACCTTACCCTCACCGAGAATGCCCAACCCGCGCTGATGGCCGTCTCCATGGCGGTGGTCCGCGTGCTCGAGACGGAGCACGGCATCACCGTTGCCAATGCGGCGAAGTTCGTGGCGGGGCACTCGCTCGGCGAGTATTCGGCGCTGGCTGCCGCGGGCACCTTCACGCTGGACGATGCGGCGCGCCTCCTTAGGACGCGCGGCCAGGCGATGCAGAGTGCTACCCCCGCCGGCACCGGCGCCATGGCGGCGCTGCTGGGGCTCGATTTCGCCACTGCCGCCGCCGCCGCAGCCGAAGCCGCACAGGGCGAGGTGTGCCAGGCGGCCAATGACAACAGCGACGGGCAAGTGGTCGTCTCCGGCACAAAGGCCGCCGTCGAGCGCTGTGCCGGGATCGCCAAGGCCAAGGGCGCCAAGCGCGCGGTGATGCTCAACGTCGCCGCCCCCTTCCACTGCACGCTGATGCAGCCTGCGGCCGATGTGATGGCCGAAGCGCTGTCAAAGGTTGCGATGAAGGCGCCGGTGGTGCCGGTGGTGGCGAATGTCGGCGCAGCGCCGCTGACCGACCCTGCCGCGATCCGCGACAGCCTCGTCGCCCAAGTCACCGGAATCGTGCGCTGGCGCGAGTGCGTTGCTTACATGGCGGCCCATGGCGTCACGCGCTTCTACGAGATCGGCGCCGGCAAGGTGCTGACGGGCCTGTCGAAGAAGAACGCGCCGGAGGCCGCGGCCTTCGCCATCAACTCAGCCGAAGACATCGCCGCAGCGGCAGCCCAGATCAAAGGATGAGCACCATGTTCGATTTGACCGGAAAGACCGCCCTCGTCACCGGCGCCACGGGCGGCATTGGCGCGGCGATCGCCAAGGTGCTGTACAAGGCGGGGGCCACCGTCGCCATCTCCGGCACGCGCGCCGCTGTGCTGGAGGAGCTGAAGGCAGAGCTCGGGGCCGAGCGCGTCTTCGTGCTGCCGTGCAATCTCTCCGATGCCGCGGCTGTGGAGAAGCTGGTGCCAGAGGCGGAATCCGCCATGGGCTCGCTCGACATTCTCGTCAACAATGCCGGCATCACCAGGGACGGGCTTGCGATGCGGATGAAGGATGAGGACTGGTCGGCGGTGATCGACGTGAATCTCACCGCCTCCTTCCGTCTGGCCCGCGCCGCGATGCGCGGCATGATGAGGAAGCGCTGGGGCCGCATCGTCAACATCACCTCCGTGGTGGGCGTCACCGGCAATCCGGGACAGGCGAATTACGTGGCCTCAAAAGCCGGCGTCATCGGCCTCACCAAGTCGCTGGCGCAGGAGCTTGCCGCGCGCAACGTCACGGTGAATGCCGTGGCGCCGGGCTTCATCGCCACGCCGATGACGGATGTGCTGAACGGCAAGCAGAAGGAAGCAATTCTCGGCCGCGTTCCGGCCGGAAAACTCGGCGCGCCCGATGACGTGGCGGCGGCGGTGCTCTATCTCGCGTCCAACGAGGCGGGCTACGTGACCGGTCAGACGCTGCATGTCAATGGCGGCATGGCGATGATCTGAGACGTAACGTCTTTTCCCCGCTTCGCGCGCTAGAAGCATGATCCGCAAAAGTTGAACCGACTCTTGCGATAAGATCATGCTCAAGTTTTCGATCTGGCGCATGTTCTTATCGATTAAGCGATTCCGCTTAATCGGAACATGCGTGAGGACGAGAACCTTCATCTCTCCAGCACCAGCACGTCGAGTTTCGATTCGTACTGAGGTGAGGGGAACAGAAAGACGAGCTTGTTCTTGCCGCGGCGCTCGACCACGGCGACCTGGTTCTCTTTTGCGTCCTGGCCATAGACGCGCGGCTTTTCGCCGGTGACGTAGCCAGCGCCCAGATACGCGAGCCGGTTTGACGAAAGAGTATAGAACATGCCCTTGGTGCGCTGCGAGCCCGTGAGTTTTTCGAACTGCCAGCCGGTGCCGTCCTCGCTGATGCGGCAGGTAAACCATGGATAGACGGTGAGCGGCAGGGCGCCGCCGGCTTTGATGCTGCGGCACTTCCAGTTGCCAGTGGGGTCATAGGCTTCGGCCAGCGGCAGGGGTTTGCCGGCCAGCGCCGCGTCGAGGATGGCCACGTCCTCGTCCGATCCGCCAGAGCGGGCTTCCGCCAGCGCCGAGGCGATGCTGGCGTCACGCTTCGCAAGGCGGTCTTTGTCGAATGGCGTCAAGCGCTTGTCGAGAGTGCCGTCAGCCACCGCCAGCGATGTTGCGGTTGCGAAAACAAGAAGGCTGAAAATGATCTTGCGCATGGTGGCAGGCTGCCCAACCCCTGTGCCGGACGCAACCCCCGGCTCGGCCGCCGAGGCGCGGTTTCACCAAGCCCCCTTTTGACGTGCCCGCGAATTGTGCTAGGGAAACCGGCGGCGCGGGGGGCTGCAGGGGGTCCTGCTGGCTTGCCGGACACGATAAATCAAGCAAGGACGAAATGACAATGAGTGATGTTGCTGAGCGGGTGAAGAAGATCGTCGTCGAGCATCTCGGCGTTGACGCCGAGAAGGTGAAGGCGGAAGCGAGCTTCATCGACGACCTCGGCGCTGACAGCCTCGATAACGTCGAGCTGGTCATGGCCTTCGAGGAAGAGTTCGGCATCGAGATTCCCGATGACGCCGCCGAGTCGATCCAGACCGTGGGCGATGCCGTGAAGTTCATCGAAAAGAGCGCCGCCTGATCGCTGCGCCGTGCCGCGCCACGGGCGCGGCCACCTGAAGTTTCTGCGCGGAGGCAGGCTAAGAGACGGGCCTGCCGCCGCGTTTTCGCATAGAAAGGGCATTGCATGCGGCGTGTCGTCGTCACTGGACTCGGTATGGTTTCCCCCCTCGCCTGCGGCGTTGAGGAGACCTGGACCCTGCTCCTCGCGGGCCACTCGGCCGGTGGCAGGATCACCCGTTTCGACGCCTCCGACATGGCCTGCCAGATCGCCTGCGAGTTGCCGCGTGGCGACGGCACAAATGGCACCTTCAATCCCGAACAGTGGATGGACCCCAAGGAGATACGCCGCTACGACGACTTCCTCGTCTACGCCATGGCCGCAGCCAAGCAGGCGATGAGGGATTCAGGCGTCGAACTCAAGACCGAGGACGAGAAGTATCGCGCCGGCGCGCTGATCGGATCCGGAATCGGCGGGCTTTCCAACATCGCCGACACAACGACGCTGATGAACGAGAAGGGGCCCCGCCGCATCAGCCCGTTCTTCATTCCGGGTTCGCTGATCAACCTTGCGTCCGGCCTCGTCTCCATCGAATTCGGCCTTAAGGGCCCGAACCATGCGGTGGTCACCGCCTGTTCGACAGGCTCTCATGCCATCGGCGATGCGGCGCGCCTCATCGCGCTCGATGATGCCGACATCATGGTGGCGGGCGGTGCGGAATCGGCGATCTGCCGCATCGGTATCGGCGGCTTCATCGCCTGCAAGGCGCTGGCCACCAAGTTCAACGATGCGCCGCAGAAGGCCTCGCGCCCCTATGACAGGGACCGCGACGGTTTTGTGATGGGCGAGGGCGCGGGCGTCGTCGTGCTCGAGGAGCTCGATCATGCGAAGGCGCGCGGCGCCAGAATCTATGCCGAGATCGTGGGCTACGGCATGTCGGGCGATGCCTATCACGTGACGGCGCCCTCCTCCGACGGCGACGGCGCATTCCGCTGCATGACCAATGCGCTGAAGCGCGCTGGACTGCAGGCGCATGAGATCGATTATGTGAACGCCCATGGCACCTCGACCCCGTTGGGCGACGAGATCGAGCTGCGCGCCGTCGAACGCCTCATGGGCAACCGCACGGCGGAACTCACCATGTCGTCCACCAAGTCGTCGATCGGGCACCTTCTGGGCGCGGCGGGCGCGGTGGAGGCGATCTTCTCGATCCTCGCCATCCGCGACAATGTCGCGCCGCCCACCATCAACCTCGACAATCCCTCCGTGGAGACGCGCATCGACCTTGTGCCCAAGGTGGCGAAGAAGAAAGAGATTAACACAGTTCTGTCGAATTCCTTTGGTTTTGGTGGTACCAACGCTTCACTTATCATGCGCCGCTTTGCGGCCTGAGCAGCAGGGGATACGGGTTGCCGGTACTGCAGCCAAGCGTGAAGTTTCCTAAGCCGCGCCCTGTCAGGCAGCGGCGTTCGGCGATTTCACGCGTGCTGGGCTGGACCTTCCTGCTGCTGTTCGCCGGGGCGGCGTTTTCCGCCGTTGCAGGCTTTTATGCCTATAATGAATTCACCGCCCCCGGGCCGCTCGATGCCGGCAAGGTGGTTGTGGTGGAGCCTGGACAGTCTGTTGCGCAGATAGGCGAAGCGCTGCAGCGGAGCGGCGTGGTGTCCGATGGCCTCCTGTTCGCGCTGATGGCGCAGATCACCGGACAGCGATCGCGGCTCAAGGCCGGGGAATATGCCTTCGCCAAGGGAGCGACTATGGCCGAGGCAATGGCGCTCATCGCCAGCGGCAAGGCCGTTACCTACAAGATCTCGGTTCCCGAAGGCTTCACCAGCCAGATGGCGGTGGAACGCGTCAATGCCAGCGAGGTGCTGGCGGGCGATCCCGTGCCGGCGCCGCCCGAGGGCTCGATCCTGCCGGACACCTATGTGTTCCGCCGCGGCATGACGCGCCAGAAGCTTGTGCAGGACATGCAGGACGCGCAGGCCAGGCTGCTTGAAGAACTCTGGGCCAAGCGCAAGCCCGTGCCGGTGATCGAAACGCCGGAACAGGCGGTGACGCTGGCCTCGATCGTGGAAAAGGAAACGTCCCGGGCGGATGAGCGGCCGGTGATCGCCTCGGTGTTCATCAACCGCCTCGAGAAAGGCATGAGGCTGCAGTCCGACCCGACGATCATCTATGGCATCGCCGGCGGCAAGGGGCGGCTCGACCGTCCGCTCTCTAAGGCCGACATCGACGGCGATACGCCCTACAACACCTACCGCATCAAGGGCCTGCCGCCCGGGCCCATCGCCAATCCCGGCCGCGCCGCGCTGGAGGCTGTGCTGAACCCCGAGGAGACGGACAAGCTCTATTTCGTGGCGGACGGCAGCGGCGGCCATGCCTTTGCGGCAACGCTGGAGGAACACAATCGTAACGTGAAGGCCTGGCGGAAGATCGCCAGCGCGGCGGATGCCGGCGAGCCAGACGCCCCCGCGCCCCCCGCGGCGGATGGCACAGCGCCCGCAACCATTCCGGCGCCGGACGCCCCGGCCACCCCGGCCACCCAGGTGCCGCTGGCGGACGTGGTGCCCGAGCCGGAGGCGGCGGCCGGCAGCATGCCCGGCACGCCCCCCGCAGCATCCGAAACCGCCGCGCCTGCGGCCCCGCCCGCCGCCCCAACCGTCCCTGCGGATCAAGTCCCGAAGCCGCAGACAAAACTGCCGTCGGCCACGGCGTCTAAGTCGGCAGCGCCGGCCACACCGGGGGTGGCGCCGAAGCCGGGCACTGTGCTGATGGTGAACGGGCGCAAGACGGTCATCCCCCGGCTCCGCCCCTGAGGCGTTTCCCCTCCGCCGGAAACGTTCTAATGCTTCCCCACTGATTCACTTTCAGGGATGGATCGATGCCCATTTCCAGCATGACCGGATTTGCCCGCGCCTCGGGCGAGCGACAGGGGCTGTTCTGGCAATGGGAAATCAAGAGCGTGAACGGCAAGGCGCTGGACGTGCGCCTCAAGATGCCGGCCGGTTTCGAGGCGCTGGAAACGCCGGTGCGCGCGGCGCTGGCCTCGGCCTTCAGACGCGGCAATCTGCAGGTGTCGCTTTCGGTCAGCGGTCAGATGGGCCGTGAGACGGTGCGCCTCAACCAGGAGATTCTCGAGCGTCTGGTGGAAGCGGGAGAGTCGCTGCGTGACCGCATCGGCGGCGAGCCGTTGCGCGCCGACGCGCTGCTCACCATCAAGGGCGTGGTGGAGGTGACCACCGAGCCGGAAGCCGAGGGCGAGGCGGAGGCCCGCAACGCCGCCATGCTCGCAAGCTTCGATGACGCGCTCAAGGCCCTCGCCGCCGCAAGGCGTGAGGAGGGTGACCGCCTCCATGCCATCGTATCCGCCCAGGTGCAGCGCATCGCCGGACTGGCCGATGCGGCGTGGCGCAACCCATCGCGCACGCCTGAAGCAATCCGCGCGCGGCTTGCCGGGCAGGTGCAGCGCCTCATGGAGACGGGCGCCACGCTCGACCCTGACCGGCTGCACCAGGAGGCGGTGATCGCCGCGGCACGCGCCGACATCCAGGAAGAACTCGACCGGCTTGCCTCGCATGTCGAGGCCGCGCAGGCATTGCTCGCGTCGAATGACGCCGTGGGCCGCAAGTTCGATTTCCTGGCGCAGGAGTTCAACCGCGAGGCCAACACCCTGTGCTCGAAGGCCTTCGACCGTTCACTCACCGCAATCGGCCTCGACCTCAAGACCGTCATCGACCAGCTCCGCGAGCAGGTCCAGAATATCGAGTGAAGAACCCATCATGACCGTCATTCCCCGCCGCGGCCTGCTGCTCGTGATGTCGTCTCCTTCGGGGGCCGGCAAGACCACGCTGTCACGCCGCCTGCTGGCCGCCGATGCCAACATCACCATGTCGGTCTCCGTCACGACGCGCGCGCCCCGTCCGGGCGAGGTGGACGGCAAGGACTATCACTTCATCAGCCACGAGGAGTTCGGCCGCCTGCGCGACCGGGGCGAGCTTCTCGAATATGCCGAGGTCTTCGGCAATTTCTACGGCACGCCGAAGCGCCCCGTCGTCGAGGCGCTGCAGGCGGGCCGCGACGTGCTGTTCGACATCGACTGGCAGGGCACCCAGCAGCTGGGTGCCGCGATGGAGGAGGACCTGGTGCGCGTCTTCATCCTGCCGCCCTCGGCGGATGAGCTGCGCGACAGGCTGATCGGCCGCGCCCAGGATTCAAGTTCCACCGTGGCCAAGCGCATGGCCAAGGCGGCGGATGAGATCAGCCACTGGCCGGAATACGATTATGTCATCGTCAACGACGACATCGATGTGGCCCATGCCGAAATCGAGGCGATCCTCAAAGCCGAACGCCTGAAGCGGAGGCGGCGCGTGGGGCTCAACGATTTCGTCCGCCGGCTGACAAAAGGGCTATAGGGAGTCCTTCTCCCATCGGCTTTGTAAACGGAAGAAGCACCTGCGGTTATGTCCTGAGTCTGGCCGCCAGCCTTGCAAAGTCCTCCACCGGCAATTGTTCGGCCCTGAGCTGCGGGTCGATGCCGAGGTCCCGCAACATGGCTTCCGGTTCGGGCACAAGGCTTTTCAGGCTTGCCCGCAGCATCTTGCGGCGCTGGCCGAAGGCGGCGGCGGTGACGCGTTCCAGCACGTCGAGGCGGCATTGGGGTTCGGGCTTCGGCTTAGGAATGAGCTGCACGATTGACGACGTCACCTTGGGGGGCGGGGTGAAGGCGGAGCGGTTGACGTCGAACAGCTTCCTTGCCGTGGCGCGATACTGGCAGAGCACCGAGAGGCGGCCGAAGTCCTTGCCGCCGGGCCTGGCCACGATGCGCTCGGCCACTTCTTTCTGGAACATCAGGGTGAGCTGCTCGTAGAAGGGCGGCCAGGCTTCGCCCGCGATCCAGCCGACGAGCAGCGGTGTCGCAATGTTGTAGGGCAGGTTGGCGACGATCTTGGCGGGCTTGCCGTCCGCGAGCCTCGCGTAATCCGTCTCCAGCGCATCGCCGGGGATGACGGTGAGCCGGTCCGGCCAGGCAGCCGAGATATCGGCGAGTGCCGCCAGCGCGCGGCCGTCGCGCTCGATGGCAATGACCTTTGTGGCGCCCTCCATCAGCAGCGCGCGGGTGAGGCCGCCGGGGCCTGGGCCGACCTCGATCACGGTGAAACCTTCGAGCGGGCCCGCGGCGCGCGCGATGCGGCGGGTGAGGTTGAGGTCGAAGAGAAAATTTTGCCCGAGCGCCTTCTTGGCGGCCAGCCCATGGCGAGCGATCACCTCGCGCAAGGGCGGCAGCCCGTCCCCGCTCACGCCGCGGCCTTGCGCATCTGGGCGGCGAGGCGGATTGCGGCGATGAGGCTCTTCGGGTTTGCGGTGTGCGTGCCGGCAATGCCCAGCGCCGTGCCATGGTCCGGCGAGGTGCGGATGAAGGGAAGCCCGAGGCTCACATTGATGCCGCCGTGGAAGTCCAGCGTCTTCACCGGGATCAACGCCTGATCGTGATACATGCAGAGGACCGCGTCATAAGCGGCACGCGCCTCGGCGTGGAAGGCGGTATCGGCGGAGAGCGGACCCAGCACATGGAACCCCTCTGCGCGCAGCGTGTCGATGGCGGGGCGAATCACCTCGATCTCCTCGCGGCCCATGGCGCCGTTCTCGCCGGCATGGGGGTTGAGGCCGGTAAAGGCAAGCCGCGGCTTCGCGATGCCGAAATAGCGTGCAAGGCCATGCGCCGTCACGCGGGCCTGGCCGAGAATCGCCTCCCGCGTGAGCTGAGCGGGCACGTCCTTCAGCGGGATGTGCACCGTCACCGGAATGGCGCGCAGGCCGTCCGCCACAAGCATCATCACCTCCTGCACGGGCTGTCCGTGGCGGGCGGAGAGGTGCGCAAGGTAATCCGTGTGGCCCTGGTGGCGGAAGCCCGCGCCATAGAGAGCTTCCTTCTGGATCGGGTTCGTGACGATGCCGCCCGCTGCGCCGCTGAAGGCCATGTCCACCGCTTCATCGATGGCGGCGATCACCTGCGGCGCCGTGCCGTGCGCGATGAGTCCGGGCGTGGGGTGTACGGCCAGGGGCCTGTGCAGCACCGGCAGGGCGGCGGCGAACGCCGCCCCGGCCTCCCCCGGTGTCGCAATTTCGGCGATGGCGAGCCCCGGATTGCGGCTCCGCCAATAGGTGGCGTCGCCCAGCAGGGCGAAGGCGCAGGCGGGTTCTTGCCGCAGTGCTGCCCAGGCGGCGGCGGTGATCTCCGGCCCGACGCCCGCCGGTTCACCGGAGGTGAGGATAAGCGGACCCGTCATCGCGGACCCTACTGGGCGTAGCTCTGGTCGCGGTACTCGACATAGACCTTGTCGCGCGCCGTGCTGAGATATTGCTCTTCCAGCTTATCGTATTTCTCGTTGATCACCACGCGCTCCACCTGCTCGCGCGTCGGGACGGCGAAGTTGGGTTTGGGCGGGGTGATCTTTCGCACGCCGCACAGCGCGATGAGCTGGATGCCGTCCTTGCCGCGCATCGGCCCGATGGCGCGGCCCACGCCGCCCTTTTCCAGGGCTGCCTTCATCGGCGGCGGCAGCTTGGCTGCATCGGCCTCGAAGGTCTTGCCCTTCTTGACGTCAAAGACGCCCTCCGAGGCCGCCTTCAGGCCGTCGCAGCTCTTCAGGCGCTGCATCACCTGCGCCGCCTCGATAGCGCGCGACTGCATCAGCATCGGGTCATTGCCGTCGACCGGCAGGACGATTTCCATCAGCGTGAAGACGTTGACTGGCTTCATGCGCGGATCATTCATGATCTTCGCGGTTTCCTGGCTGATGTTGTTCTTCAGCTCCGCCATCTTGGCGTCGACCTCGGCGTCGCTCGCCTTGACCTGCTGGCCGTACTTGCCCTGCATGATGCGGTTGAAGCCCATGCCGGCTTTCACATATTCGATGAAGGCCATCCGGCTCACGCCTTTTTCCTCCAGCTTGGCATAAAGCTGATCGGCGGTGAGCTTCATGTTCTTGGCCAGGACCTTGATTCGGTCGTTGAGTTCGGTGTCGCTGGGCAGCAGGTTGTAGCGCTTGGCTTCCTGAATCTTCACGGTCTGGTCAATGAGTTGGCGCAGTGCCTTCTTGTCGTCCATGCCGCCGCGCGGCACATCGTCCATGATCTCGAGCAGGGCGATGCGCTGCTTGAGGTCGATCTCGGTGATCGGCCGGTCGTTGACGATAGCAATGATTGTGGCCGCATGGGCGGACAGAATGGCGGGGCCACAGGCGAGAAGAGCCGCCAGAAGCGCGGCGGAAGCGGGCCGGCGCAAGTTCATCAGAGCACGAACCCGCCTGCCAGTGTGCCGATCGTCCTCAGTTCCACGCTGAGGTCTATGCGGTATTCGGTGCCGTTGTCGCTGACGCCAAACTGGTCGGTATGGGACATGGAGTAAACGAGTTCCGCCTTCATGCAGTCGCAGTCGAAGGTAACGCCCAGGCTCTCGCCCATCGGCTTGCCGTTGAATACGTCGTAACGGGCGCTCCCGAAGACGCTCCAGGCATCGCTGAGATAGTAGCGGCCGTTGCCCCACACCTGCTTTTCGTTATCAGGCCGGCCGTAATTGGCGGCCTTCGAAATATCAGCATAGCTGATAGACCCCGAGAACTTGCTGAAATTGAGGCCGAGCGAGGCTTCCTGCACATTGACGCGGGAAAAGTCCTCCTCCCAGCGGGCCTGATAGCCCAGTGAGATGTTGGGATTGAACTGCAGCGCGATGGCGCCGACCATGTCCGACGACGTGCCGTCGAGTCCGGAGCCCACGAGATAGCTGTTATCGCCGGCGATGTGGAAGCTTTCGCCGAGGCTGGCGCGCAGGAAGCCGCCCGACGGGGAGAGCAGCGTGTACTGGACGCCCGCATTGGCCCGGACGCCGCCTTCCCAACGGTCATAGCCGGTGAACTTGTCGCTGAGGAACAGGTTCGAGGTGTCGAAGTTGAAGGTGATCGCATCCTCATTACCATTGTTGCGCTGGTTGGGTTCGGAGGGCGAGGCGATGAACTGCACCACGGGAGTGAGAACGCTCTCGTAGCCGCCCATCGAGGTGACGAAGGGCATGCGCGTGTCGATGCCGGCGGTTGGCAGAACGGAAAAGTCCGAGGTGCTGTCATCCTCGGCCGTGGGAACGTTCTTCGACAGGAAACCGTCGCCGCGGACGGAGGCGAAGGGCGTCACCAGCACGCCCTGCCGCGAGATCATCTGCCGCTGCCAGTCGGCATAGGCCATCATGTGGGTCTGGTTGGTGCCAAGGTCGAGGTTGAGCGTGTTGGCGCCGGGCGAATAGCTGCTCTGGTTGTAGGAGATGGTGTCGATCGCGTTGCGGCGCTCCAGCGTGTAGTAGTTGAAGCCGTAGGAAAACTCTCCACCCAGCACTTCTTCCGGCAGGACGTAGTCGCCGGTGATGAAGGGTGTGGCAATGGGCATGTTGCCCTGGTCTTCGCCGTCGACCAGCGACCGCCAGCCGATGATCTGGGCCTTGGTGTAGTTGCGGTCGTCGAGGCCGGTGGCCTGCACGTAACTGGCCAGCATGTTGCGCGGATCGATGCCGTAGTCCGACATGAACTGCTTGTCGCTGACCACGGTTCCGTCCCAGCCCCAGGTCCATTTATCGTTGATGCGGAAGTCGGACTGCGCGCGCGCCGCGCCGCGCCACGGCGTATCGTGCGCATTGTTGTCGAGCTTTGAGAATTCGTAGATGCCCCAGCCTTCGAAGCTCACGGCGCCGGCGGCCAGAGCCTTGCGGAACTGCAGGTCGGCCAGGGGGCCGTTGCGGGTGGTCCACATGGGCGAGAAGGTCATGTCGGTGCTGCGGTCGATCGCCCAGAAATAGGGCGTGGTCACGCCGAAGCCGTACTCGCCCCAGCGAATCGACGGCAGCAGCAAGCCGGTGCGCCGCTTCACCGTGGGGTCGGGGTATTCGAAATAGGGCGAGAAGAACACCGGAACATTGCCGAATTTCAGTTGTGCGTCCTTGTAGTAGATTGTTTGTCCCTTGCTGTCGTGCTTGGCCTCGCGCGCCACGATCTGCCACACCGGCGTGCCGTCCTGCGTCACGCAGGTCTTGCAGGCCGTGTAGCTCGCGTGCTCGTAGATGGTGATGCCGTTGGCGTAGCGGCGGGCATATTGCGCTGTGATGGTGACGTTGTTGGTGAGCAACGCCCTCACATGGTCGGCGAAGCCCTCCTTGAAGGTGTCCTTCAGCGTTGCGGAATCGGCTTCCAGCACATTGCCGTTCGGCTCCTTCAGGACGATGGAACCGTTGGCCGAGAAGGTCTTGGTCTGCATGTTGTAGACCACCTTGGTGGCGGTCATTACATAGGGGCCATAGGTCAGCTGCACCGTTCCGGTGGCGGTGGCGATCTTGGTCTTGTCGTCATACGTCAGGGTGTCGGCAATGACGTCGACGCGGGTGCCCTTGGGGATCGGCTTGTCCTCCGGCGCCACGAAGACCGGCTGGTTGTCGATGCCGGCAAGGCTGGAACCGGCGGAAAGTGCGATGCCGCCAGCCGCCATCAGTCCGAGGAGGCAGACATGCATCCCCCGCACCCGTGCACAGCGCTGGTTGAAACGGTGTTTTCGCACCTGACCCCGACAACTCACGTCACAAAGCGAGTATTAACGGCTTTCAGGAAGTACGGGAAGCCCCCCCGAGTGGGCTTCGGACAGGGAAACCACCAGCGCACGAAACTGTGACAGCGCATGGTTAACACTGCGTAAGATGGCAGGCTGCGTTGCGCAATTTCCAAACCCGCAATTCCCAAGCTATTGAAAACCCGCTAAGAACAGGATGCCCCATCCGGAAGGAATCGCATGAAAATCAGCTTCTCCCCCGCCAGCTTGCCGAAGTCCGGCGTGTTGATCCTGCTTGTGACAGAGGGACAGGCGCTCTCGGGGCTGGCCGCGGAGGCCGACCGCCGCACCGGCGGCCAGATCCGCCGGGCCATGACGGCCGCCGGATTCACCGGACGGCGGGATTCGACGCTCGACATCGTCGCCCCCGGCGGAAGCTTCAGCCGGGCCGTGCTGTTTGGCCTCGGCCAGCCCGCGGCGCTGCGTCCGCTCGACCTGGAGTTGCTGGGCGGGGCCGCTGCGGGCATTTCGCAGGCGCTCAAGACCGATGTGATGACGATAGCGGCCGATCTGGCGGCAGGAGGCCTCCCGCCGGGTGAGACGGCGGCCCTGATCGCCTCGGGCATCAAGCTCCGCGTCTACAGCTTCAACCACTACAAGTCGAAGAAGCCGGAGGCGAAGGAACTGCGGGAGGTGACGATACTCACCCCGGATGCGAAGGGGGCCAGGCAGCGCTTTGCACCCCTTGAGGCGGTCGCGGACGGCGTGCACCTGGCGCGTGACCTGGTCAACGAGCCGCCGAATCACCTTCACCCGGTGGCATTCGCCAGCCGCATGAAGCCGCTCGCCAAGCTCGGCCTCAAGATATCGGTTATGAGCCCGGCGCAGATGAAGAAGCTGGGCATGAACGCACTGCTCGGCGTCGCCCAGGGCTCGGCGCACGAGGCGCGCATGGTGGTGATGGAGTGGAAGGGCGGAAAGGCCAATGAGGCGCCGCTGGCCTTCATCGGCAAGGGTGTCACATTCGACACCGGCGGCATTTCGATCAAGCCCGCCGCCGGCATGGAGGACATGAAGGGCGACATGGGCGGGGCCGCCTGCGTGGCCGGCCTGATGATGGCGCTGGCCAAGCGCAAGGCCAGGGTCAACGTGGTCGGCGCCATCGGCCTTGTCGAGAACATGCCGGACGGCAAGGCTCAGCGGCCGGGCGACGTGGTCACCTCCATGTCCGGCCAGACCATTGCGGTGCTGAATACCGACGCCGAGGGCCGGCTCGTGCTCGCCGACGTGCTGTGGTACGTGCAGGACCGGTTCAAGCCGCGCTTCATGATCGACCTTGCCACGCTGACCGGCGCCATCCTGGTGGCGCTGGGCAAGGAACATGCGGGCCTGTTTTCCAACAGCGACGAGCTGGCCCAGCGCCTGTCCGAGGTGGGTTATGCCACGGGCGAGAAGGTGTGGCGCATGCCGCTGGCGCCCGAATACGACAAGATCATCGACCATGATGTGGCCGATGTGAAGAACACCGGCGGCCGTCATGCCGGTTCGATCACCGCGGCGCAGTTCCTGCAACGTTTTGTGAACAACGTGCCCTGGGCTCACCTCGACGTGGCGGGAACGGCCATGGACGGCCCGCGCAGCTCCATCAACCAGAGCTGGGGGCCGGGCTGGGGCGTGCGTCTGCTGGACCGGCTGGTGAACAGGTTCTACGAGGGCTGAGGCGCCTCAGGCGGCGACGGCGGTGCGTGTCGGCGCGCAGCTGCCGCGCAGTTTGAGCTCCACAGGCAGCACCGTGTCAGGCGCCACCGTCTGGCCGCGGATCAGCGCGACGAGCATTTCCACCGCCCGCGTGCCGGCTTCGGCGCGCGGAACCTCCACCGTGGTGAGCGCGGGGAAGGCAAACAGCCCGTCCGCCGTGCCATCGGCGCCGATGAAGGAGATGTCGCCCGGCACATGGATGCCGCGGTCGCGGCACACGTCCATGGCGGCGCATGCCATGGTGTCTGTGGCGCAGAACACGGCTGTGGGGCCTTGCGGCATTTCGAGGAGCTGCCTCATTGCCTCGGCTCCGCCCTCGCGCGTGCTGTGGCCGGTCTCGATCAGCTGGTCATCCACGGGGAGGCCCAGCCTCGCCATGGCGGCGCGGTAGCCGTCCCGGCGTTCGCGCGCCGAGTGCTGGTCGGCGGCGCCCGCGATGTGGGCAATGCGGCGGTGGCCCATGGAGGCGAGCTGGTGCACAGCGACGTCCGCCACCTGCTGTTCGTCCACCCGCACCATCGGCACGGGAGAGCCGTAAATCCGGTCGAAGACCTGCACCACGGGAAGGTCAGGCTGCGGTCCGGTCAAACGATCCACTCCGGCGCCGCCATCCATCACCACCATGCCGTCCACCCGGCCGGCGCTGAGCAGTTCGGCATAGGCTTCACGGTGCTTTTCCGGCTTCCGGGTGAAGCCGGCGATCATGGCATAGCCCATCGCCAGCGCCGTATCCTCAATGCTGCGCACCAGGTCGGGGTAGAAGCTGTTGTCGATGCAGGGGACCAGCACCAGCAATGTGTCGGTGCGCTGAACCCGCAGCGACCGGGCCACGAGGTTGATCTTATAGCCACAGGAGGCGGCGGCATCGCGGACAGCGCGACGGGTGCCATCGGCAACGAGGTCAGGATTGGACAGTGCCCGGGAGGCCGTGGCCACGGACACTCCTGCGAGCTTGGCAACATCGGATAAAGTCGGTCGCATGATTCAACCCGAAATGGTTTACTCGGCCAAGGTAAATGACAACTTAAGCGTTTCAAATTGACAAAATTCACAGTCCGTTAACTGGACTGATATTACCTTTAAATCTGGAACCATCCCAAGGGAAGTTCGGGTTGGCTTAGCGGTCACGGTCTCCACGCTTAACTATATGAAAAATAATGCTTTAAAATACACTACTAAAAGTTGTATCACGCTTTTCACCTCCCATGTTTCGCCTGCGTCGGAACGTCGCATAATAGGACCTATTCTTTCGCTGCGCGCAGAAGTTGTGCGCCTCACACCGGGAATTGTTCCGCATGTCAGGCTAATGTGCTCAGCCATGAAGCTGGAAACGAAGAAGTAGGAGTGGTCGTAGCCCTCCTGCATGCGGAGCGTGAGCGGCGCGGACGCCGCTGAGCAGGCCGCCTCCAGAAGCCACGGCCGCAGACCCTCCCGCAGCAAAAAGTCCGCGGCGCCTAGATCGGCCAGCAATTCGAGCGGGCGGGCGCCGCCCTCGATCAGTGCTATTGCGTCCGAGGCTCGCGTGTTGATTTCGTGGCCTGCACCGGCGACGCCTATGATGATCGACTGGCCCCAGCCGCTATGGCAGCTTTCCAGTGCGATGCGCATGACCCAGACGTTGCCGGCGCAGTCGAAGAAGTAGTCGGCACCACCGATCTGGTCGGCGCCTCGCTTGGTCATGTTGACGAAGTGGTCTACGGTGTCGCCCGAGATGTCCGACGGATTGACGGAATGCGTCATGCCGAGGCGCTCGCCCCAGGCTTTCTAGTCCTTGTTGATGTCGACGTCGATGATCATGCCGGCGCCGGCCATTCTAAGGCTCTGAATGACGTTGAGGCCGATGCCGACGAGACCGAAAACGATGGCGCCAGCCTCGACATTGGCGGTGTTGAGGCACCGCACCGGCGCCCATGGTCACGCCACAGCCAATGTAGCAGATCTTGTCGAAGGGAGCCTGGTCATTGACCTTTGCCAGCGCGATCTCGGGGAGCACGGTGAACTTAGAGAAGGTGGAGCATCCCGTTTAGTGGTGCACCTTCTGGCCCTTCTAGGAAAAGCGTGAGGTGCCGCCGGGCATCACGCCCTGGCGCTGCGTTGCGCGGATCGCCGTGCACAGGTTGGTTTTGCGCGTCGGGCCGGAGGGGCACTCATGGCGGGGAGGAGGCCTTCCGGGCCGGCGCCCGACAGGGTGACCTCGCCGGCCTGGCAGACGCCGGTTGTCTTGATCTTGACCAGCACCTCGCCCGGCTTCGGCCCATCGAGGTCCAGCTCCACGATCTCAAGCGGCTTTGCTGCGTGGAATGCGACGGCGGCACGGATGTTCATCAGCGGGTTCCTTCCAAGAAAGGCGATTGGCCGAAGCACATGCCGGGGGCGGGCGCGCAAGGCCAGAGGGACGCAACAGACCGGCATGCCTTCATCCGTCCTCAATCCGCAGCCATGCAGAGCCCCATATGGAAGCGGGATGGGTTTCGGCTTAGGCTTAGCCCCCGGGACAGGATGTGTGTTGATGAAAGCCTTAGTTTATCTGTTGGTGGGCATCGCCATTATGACCGCAGCGGTCTTTGGCGTGCGGTACCACGGGATCGACGTTGTGTCGCTCGCCGGCCTTAACGGCCCGGTGAAAACCACTGTGGCGGCTGGCGGGAGCATGGCGCAAGAAGCTGGCGGAAAGCCCACCCGTGGTCCCGCGGCGGTTGAAACAGCGAAGACGTACACCACAAGATTGAGTGATGACGTTGCGACCCTTGGCACGCTGCTGTCGGAAGAGAGCGTCGCCATCGCGCCAGAAACCAGCGGACGGGTAGCGAAAATTCTGTTCAAGGACGGGGCGTCGGTGGAGAAGGGCACCCCACTGTTCCAGTTCGATACCGATCTCTCCCAGTCCGATCTCGCCGAGGCCAAGGCAAGGCTGCAGCTTGCCGAGGCGAGTTTCACGCGCAACAAAAAGTTGCGTGAGAGCGGCAACGTGGCCCAGAGCGCCTTTGACGAGGCGCTGTCGGCCCGCGACGTGGCCCGCGCCGCGGTGGTGGCCGCGCAGGTGCGGCTTGACAAGCTGACGATCCCGGCGCCCTTTTCCGGCACGCTCGGCTTCCGCACCGTTTCCGAGGGTGCTTATGTGACGGCGGGAACGGCCTTGGTGCAGCTCGACAAGACAGACCGGCTGCAGGTGAGTTTTTCCGTTCCTGAGCTCAAAGAGCAAGCGGTGCAGGCAGCCAAGACAGTCACCTTCACCGCCGATGCCGTGCCGGGGCAGAGCTTTACCGCCGAGATCTCCGCCCTAAACCCGGCCATCGACGTGAACGGCCGTGCGCTGCAGGTACGCGCCCAATTCGATAACAGCGCCCGCAGGCTGCGCCCGGGCCTGCTCGTGCGCGTCACCGTAAAGGGACCGGAGCGCGATGCGGTGCTGGTTCCTGAATCCGCCATCGTACAGCGCGCCGGCGGCGCGATTGTCTATACGGTCGCTGACGGCAAGGTCTCGGAAGTGAAGGTGAAGCTCGGCAAGCGCCTCGAGGGCAAGGTCGAGATCGTTGAAGGCATCAAGGAGGGCGACACGGTTGTGACCGCCGGTAATGCCCAGCTCTCCAACGGCGCCAAGGTCGAGGTCGTCTCCTCCGCCGCGGCGGCCGGGTAGGGCCGATGGGTTTCGCCGAACTCTGCATCCGGCGGCCCGTCTTCGCCACCGTGCTCAGCCTCCTGCTGTTGCTGGCCGGCCTCATGTCTTTCTCGCGCCTCACGGTGCGCGAGTACCCGAACATCGACCAGCCGCAGGTCTCGGTGCAAACCGATTATCCTGGCGCTTCGGCCGAAGTGATCGAATCGCAGGTGACGCAGATCCTCGAAGGCTCGCTCGCCGGCATCGAGGGCATCGACACGCTGGAATCGACCTCGCGCGCCGAGCAGAGCCGCATCACCGTCACCTTCCGCTCCAGCGTCAACATCGATGCCGCCACCTCTGACGTGCGTGACCGCGTGAGCCGTGTCAGGCGCCAGCTGCCGGACGAGATCACAGAGCCCAACATCTCCAAGGTCGAGGCGGACGCGCAGCCGATCATCTATCTGGTCATGCAGTCAGACTCGATGGATGCGGCGGCCTTGACCGATTATGCCGACCGCAACATCGTGAACCGCTTCAAGAACCTCGACGGCGTGGCCGATGCCTCGATCAACGGGGCGCGCACCTATGCCATGCGGGTGTGGATCGACCCCGCGCGGCTCGCCGGCCAGGGCCTCACCGTGCAGGATGTCGAGAGCGCCATCCGCAACCAGAATGCCGAAATCCCGGCAGGCCGCATCGAGAGCACCGACCGCGAATTCACCGTGCTGTCCAAGACCGGGCTTGGCACGGCGGAGGAATTCGCCAATATCGTGCTGAAGGAAGGCGGCGGGCTGCAGGTGCGGCTCGGCGACGTGGCGCGCGTCGAACTCGGCACGGCAGATGTACGGCGCGAGAGCCGTTTCAATGGTGTCACCGCAATTTCCATCGGCATCGTCAAGACGGCGGTGGCCAATCCTCTCGACGTGGCGCGCGAGGTGAAGGCACTGCTGCCGCGGCTCAACGGGGAGCTGCCCACGGGCACGTCGATCTCGGTCGGCTTCGATTCGACTGTGTTCATCGACCGCTCCATACAGAACGTGTTCAAGACCATCCTCGAGGCCATTGTCCTCGTGCTGGTGATCATCCTCCTCTTCCTCCATTCCTTCCGCGCGGCGGTGATTCCCATCGTGACCATTCCGGTGTCGCTTATCGCCACCTTCGCCATCATGTATGCGACGGGGCTCACCGTGAACACGCTGACGCTGCTCGCCATGGTGCTGGCCATAGGCCTCGTGGTCGACGACGCCATCGTGGTGCTGGAAAACATCTACCGCCACATCGAGCAGGGCATGAAGCCCTTCGAGGCCGCCATCAAGGGCTCGCGCGAGATCGGCTTCGCGGTGATCGCCATGACGCTGACGCTGGCCGCCGTCTATGCGCCCATCGCCTTCACGCCGGGGCGCACCGGGCGCTTGTTCCTCGAATTCGCGGTGACGCTGGCAGGTGCTGTCATCGTCTCGGGTTTCGTGGCCCTCACGCTGACGCCCATGATGTGCTCGAAGCTGCTGAAGCGTTCGGAGCGCACCAACGTCTTCGTCCGCATGATCGAGGGCCTCCTCGGCGGGCTTGAGCGCGGCTATGGCGGCTTGCTGTCCGGGGCGCTCCGCATCCGCTGGCCGGTGCTGCTGCTGGCGCTGGGTGTGGGGGCTGCCGGCGGCTGGCTGTTCACCCAGATGAAGTCGGAGCTCTCGCCGACGGAAGACCGCGGCACCATCATCATTAACGCCAGCGCCCCGGAGGGGGCGAGCTTCGGCTATACTAGCCGCTATGCCACACAAGCCGAGGCGTTGCTGGCACAGGCGCCGGAGCTGCAGTCCTATCTGATGATCGTGGGTTCGGGCGACGTCACGCAGTTCCTGTCCTTCGCGCGGCTGAAGGACTGGTCGGAGCGCGACGTGAAGCAGCAGCAGGTGGTTCAGCAATTGTCGCCCAAGCTGCGCAAGATCGCTGGCGTGCAGGCCTTCGCCACCAACCCGGCCTCGCTCGGCGTGAGGGGCTTCGGCAAGCCCTTGCAGTTCGTGATCCAGTCCTCGGCCTCCTATGAGGAGCTGAATGCGCTGGCGCAGAAGCTGGTGGAGAAGCTGAAGGACAATCCAGGCCTCACCGACCTCGACACCGACATGCGGCTCAACAAGCCCGAGGTCGACGTCCAGATCGACCGCAACCGTGTCGCCGACTTAGGCCTCGATATCTCGGTGATCGGCCGCACGCTTGAGACACTGCTGGGCGGGCGCAACGTGACAACCTTCCAGATCGGCTCGCAGCAATATGACGTCACCGTTGCGCTGCCCGCCGCAGGACGCACCTCGCCGGAGACGCTGGCCAACATCTTCGTCAAGGGCAAGAACGGCGAGATGGTGCAGCTCTCCAACATCGTTACCGCCAAGGCCGGCGTTTCGCCGCGCGACCTGCGCCGCTTCAACCAGCTGCGCGGCATCACCATTCAGGCCAATCTCGCGCCCGGCTATACGCTGGGCGAGGCGATCAAAGACGTGCAGCAGGCGGCGTCTGAGGTACTGCCGCCGGGAACCCTCACCGATCTCACTGGCCAGGCGCGCGAATACCGCGATGCGAGCTCCAACCTGTTCCTCGTCTTCGCTCTCGCGCTGGCCTTCATCTATCTTGTGCTGTCCGCACAGTTCGAGAGTTTCCGCGATCCCCTCATGATCATGGTGTCGGTGCCGCTGTCGATGACGGGCGCCCTCGGTGCGCTGTACCTGACGGGCGGCACGCTGAACGTCTATTCGCAGATCGGGTTGGTGACGCTCATCGGCCTCATCACCAAGCACGGCATCCTGATCGTCGACTTCGCCAACAAGCTGCAGCTCGGGGGGCTCGAGCGGCGCGCGGCCATCATCGAAGCAGCGCAGCTGCGGCTCAGGCCGATCCTGATGACCACGGCGGCGATGATCCTCGGCGCGGTTCCGCTGGCGATCGCAACAGGAGCCGGTGCGGAAAGCCGCCAGCAGATCGGCTGGGTGATCGTCGGCGGCATGAGCCTCGGCACGCTGCTGACACTCTTTGTGGTGCCGTGTGTCTATGCAGTGATGGGCTGGCGGCCGAAGAAGGAGAACGTTCAGCCCTCGCGGCTCCCGTCCCCGCCCGGCTCGTCCTCTTCCGCCGGGATTGCATAGTTGCCGCCGAGCCAGCGGTTCAAATCCACCTGCGCGCAGCGTGCCGAGCAGAACGGATGATATTTCCGCTGCGAGGGCTTCTTGCAGATCGGGCAGGGGCGGCGGGGGCGGAGCCGGACTGGCTCGGTCATCTCAGACCTCCGACTGCGGCGCCGACATCCAGCTTTGGAATACGGGATAGCCCGCCCCTTCGAGCAGATGCACCGTCTCGTAGAGCGGCAGGCCGATCACGCCCGAGTAGGATCCGGTGAGGAGGCGCACGAAGACCTCGGCCCGGCCCTGGATGGCATAGCCCCCCGCCTTGCCGCGCCATTCGTCCGACGCGATGTAGCTGCCCATGTCCTCGCGCGACAGGCGCTTGAAGCGCAGCTTGGTTTCCACACAGCGGGTGGACATGCGCTTTCCCGGCGCGATCAGGCACACGGTGGAATAAACCCAGTGCGAGCGGCCGGAGAGGAGCGACAGGCAGTCCAGCGCCTCGTCCACCGTCTCGGCCTTGGGCAGGATGCGGCGGCCGAGGCCCACAACAGTATCCGCCGCCAGCACATAGGCATTGGGCCCCAGTTCCTCCACCAGCGGCATTTCCAGCGCGCGCTGGGCCTTCTCTTTCGCGAGCCGGATGGAGAGAGCACGCGGCGTTTCGCGCCGGTGCGGGATTTCGTCAATGTCGGTGGGGTTGAGGAGGTCGGGCGTCAGCCCGGCGCGCTCGAGCAATTGCAGCCGGCGCGGCGAGGCGCTGGCCAGCACCAGCTTGACGCTTGCCGTCGTCGGGGCCCGCGCGCCCTTGGCTTTACTTGAAGCGGTAATTGATGCGGCCCTTCGTCAGGTCATAGGGCGTCATTTCGACCATCACGCGGTCGCCGGCCAGCACGCGGATGCGGTTCTTGCGCATCTTGCCGGCGGTGTGGGCGATGATCTCGTGATTGTTGTCGAGCTTCACGCGGAAGGTTGCGTTGGGCAGAAGTTCGGTCACGGTACCTTCGAATTCGAGCAGTTCTTCCTTGGCCATGTGGCTCCTTGGAGGGGGTTCTGAAAATTGCGCGGAAAATGGACCTGTTCACCCGTAAAATCAAGCCTGACGGGCCTAGATCACGCCGCCATCCATCAGATAGAGCAGGATCGAGGCGGAGAGGGCCGCCAGTGCCGTCCCCAGCGCAATGGCGCCCGAAACCGCGGCGGTCGCCTCATTGTTCCGCTGCGAGAACAGGAAGGCATTGGCCCCCGTCGGCATGGCGGCAAACAGGATCGCCACATGGCCCCAGAGCGGCGGGATCGACACCGCGTAATGCACGAGAATGAACACCAGAAAAGGCATCAGCACCATCTTGAGGCCAATCAGCGTGAACATGCCGCTCCACGAGCCCCGGAGCGAATAGCCCGCCAGCGAGACGCCCAGCGCGAAGAGAGCGGTTGGAACGGAGGCATCCGCCAGCATGCCGAGCATGGTGCCGAACACCGGGTGCAGGCCCCAGCCGGCAAGCCGCCACAGCGTGCCGGCAAGCAGCCCGAGCACGATCGCGTTCGTGGCGAGGTGCCGGAACAGCTCCCACGCTGTCTTGCCGATCGAGAAGCCGCCGGTGGTCTGGAACAGCGCCCGGTGCAGCATGGCGGTGAACCACAGGATGGGCGCATGGATCGACAGGATCATGCCGAGCGGTATCGCCACCTGCTGGCCGAAGTGGGAGAGCGCCAGCGGCGTGCCGAGGAGTGCGAGGTTGCCGAAGCCCGCCGCCATGGAGGCCGCTGCACCGCCCGAGACGTTGAGCGATGGCACCACGCGTGACACCAGCGCTGTCGTGACCCAGGTGATGCCGAGGCCACCGAAGAAGGCGATCCACAATTGCCACGGCGCCCCCTGCTGCGCGCCCATGGTGGCCACCGTCTTGAACAGCAGTGCGGGAATGGCGAGGTTGAAGACGAAGAGCGACAGGCCACGACCCGCGGCGGCATCGAAGACCCGCGCCTTGGTCAGGCCATAGCCCAGCACGATCATGCCGAAGACCGGCAGGACGGTGTTGAGGATCGAGTCCACTTAGCGCCCCGAGCCGCCGGTGTCTTCTCCCGCTGAAGGAGCAGGAGAAGACGTAAGGAAGACGCGCATCACAGCCAGGGCTGGCTCGCCGCCTGCTTCTTCTCGAAGGCGTCGATGGAGGAGGCCTTCTCGAGGCTCAAGCCGATATCGTCGAGCCCGTTCAGCAGGCAGTGCTTGCGGAAGGGGTCGATATCGAAGGTGATGGTGCCGCCATCGGGACCGCGGATTTCCTGGTTGGGGAGATCGATGGTCATGGTGGCGTTGGCGCCGCGCCCGGCATCGTCCATCAGCTTCTTCAGGTCTTCCGGCGAGACCTTGATCGGCAGGATGCCGTTCTTGAAGCAGTTGTTGTAGAAAATGTCGGCGAAGGACGTTGAGATCACGCAGCGGATGCCGAAGTCCAAGAGCGCCCAGGGCGCATGCTCGCGCGAGGAGCCGCAGCCGAAATTATCGCCCGCCACCAGGATCTCGGCCTTGCGATAGGCCGGCTGGTTGAGCACAAACTCGGGGAGTTCGTTGCCGTCCTGGGTGTAGCGCATTTCGAAGAACAGCGATTTGCCGAGCCCCGTGCGCTTGATCGTCTTCAGGAACTGCTTCGGGATGATCATGTCGGTGTCGATGTTGACGATGTTGAGGGGCGCGGCAACACCGGTGAGCGTTTCGAACTTCTGCATGGACTTGTCCTCAGGCGTCTTCAAGGAGATCGGTGCCGAGGGTTTCCTCCGCGCCGATCATGATGTTGAGATTCTGCACGGCGGCGCCAGAAGCGCCCTTGCCCAGATTGTCGTAGATGGCCATCAGCAGCACGTGCCCGCGCGCATCATTGGCGAAGACATGGAGGCGCATGCGGTTGGTGTTGTTCAGCGCTTCCGGGTTGATGTGCGGCGCACGCTCGATCGGCTCGAAGGGGGCGACCGTGATGAAAGGCTGGTTGGCATAGGCAAGCGACAGGCAGTCGCGGATGTCCTGGCCTGTCACCTTTTTGAGCAGCAGCTCGGAGAAGACCGGTACGCAGCCCATCATCCCTTGCGCATAGTTGCCCACGGCCGGCTGGAAGATCGGGGCGTGCGCGATCTCGCAATAGACCTGCATCTCAGGCAGGTGCTTGTGCGAAAAGCCAAGGCTGTAAGGGTAATAGGGGAACGCGTCAGCGCCCTTCGCCTCATAATCCTCGATCATCTTCTTGCCGCCGCCGGAATAGCCCGAGACGGCGTTGTAGGTGACGGGATAATCGGCCGACATGATGCCGGCGTTGACGAGGGGCCGCACCAGCGCGATCAGCCCCTGCGGATAGCAGCCGGGGTTGGAGACGCGCGTGGCGCCCGCGATCTTCTGGCGGTGCAGGGCGGAAATTTCCGGCATGCCATAGGCCCAGCCGTCGGCCACGCGGAAGGCGGTCGAGGCGTCGATGACGCGGGTCCGCGATGCCGGGTCGATCATCGCAACCGCCTCCTTCGCCGCGTCGTCCGGCAGGCAGAGGATGGCGATGTCGGCGGAATTCAGCAGCTCGCGCCGGGCCTCCGCATCCTTGCGGCGGTCCGGCTCGATGGACACGAGCGTGACGTCGGAGCGGGTCTGCAACCGCTCGCGGATTTGCAGCCCGGTTGTGCCGGCCTCGCCATCGATGAAAATGCTGGTCATGACGCGCTCGTATAGAGGGGATGGGCAGGGGCTGCAACATGGGTGGCCATTCGTGTCGGTAGCACACGATATGACCGGTTTAAGTAGCACACGATCTGTCCGGTAGGCTGGCCCTTTTTTGGGGGTCAGCATGAGCCGGACGGAAGCCCGAAGGGTTGTGCGAATGATGAAGTTCATGAGCGTTTTTGGCCG
>NZ_JADCDB010000021.1 GCF_020252395.1 Aestuariivirga sp. | reverse complement strand
TGGCTCTGGCGGGGCGTCCATACCCGATCCCATCCCGAACTCGGCCGTAAATCGCCCCAGCGCCAATGGTACTTCGTCTCAAGACGCGGAAGAGTAGGCCGCTGCCAGGCCCGCAAAGAACAGAGACAATCCCTTCATCACGCAATACCTTCTCAACCACATAACCCTGCCTCAGCAGAAATGCTCAGGCGGGGTTTGGCGTTCAGCGCAACTCAGCAGATAAATGCATCATCACGATTGGTTCGGAATACTCAGTGTGCCCGGCGGCCTCGGCGAATGCAGCGTTAACAACTTCTTGCCTGCCCCTTGAAAATGCACTCTCGTCACCCATATCCTGCGACCAACTCAACTGAAGCGGGCTGTTAGGCGAACATGGCGAGATGCACGGCACCTGTCTATGGCCATCGAACTGCAAGCGCAGCGGCGGCTTGTCCGGCATGTCGCGGAGGGTATGGGTATCGAGGCTATAGCACCTACTCGAGCTATTCCTCTCCCTATCAGTCGTACTCCTCCCCTGCGACTGTTTCCGCCACAAGCGGCGGAAGCAGTGGGGGGACTAGCAGGAGCGCGAAGCCGCGCTGGTCCAAAACTGGCTCCGGCGTATTTTACACAGATGCTCAAGTCAGGGCGCTCACACCGATCCGCGAATCCGTGGAAAGGCTTGCAGATCTGGACCGCCGTGACGTGTTTCTCTGTCACGCCTGGGATGATCGGAAAGGCCCCGCCAAGGACCTTCATGACTTACTTGAGGGCTTGAAAGTAAAGGTATGGTTTAGCGAAAAGGATGTGGTGCTGGGAGTGCCGCTACTTCGTGCCATTGACAAAGGCCTGGCAAATTCGCGAATTGGCATCGTGTTGGTCACTCCGGCGCTGCTAAATCGCATCGCACATGAAGGAGTTGCGGAGAAAGAGCTTTCGGCACTGCTCCACACTGAACGATTGGTTCCAGTCGTCCACGACACCACGTACGAAGCCCTCCGCGAGGTAAGCCCATTGCTTGCCTCCCGGAGTGGCTTGAGCACCGCAGAAGAATCGATGAAAGGCGTCGCTGAGAAAATAGCCGAGCTAGTGGCGGTGTAGAGGCGGCACCGGCGAGGAAGTTTCTCAAGCCGCAAGTTCTGGTTCACATCCCGGCCACAGCGACCAAAATTTGACCATTTGAACAAATCCTGTCATCCTCCCGCAAAACGACAAAACACAAGCTTCTTGGAGGGAGCGACCATGGCGGATGTGAAGCCCGGGATTTCGGGCGGACGGCTGTCCCAATCGGATTATGCCGTGAATTTTGGCGATATTCACCCGCCTCTCGATGCTCATGAGGCGCTGGTCGAGTCGGACCGCTGCTACTTCTGCCATGACGCGCCCTGCCAGGTGGCCTGCCCGACCGCGATCGACATCCCGATGTTCATCCGCCAGATCCAGACCGGGCATCCGAAGTCAGCGGCCAAGACCATTTTCGACCAGAACATCTTCGGCGGCATGTGCGCCCGCGTCTGCCCCACCGAAACGCTGTGCGAGGAAGCCTGCGTGCGCATGGAGGCCGAGGGCAAGCCGGTGAAGATCGGGCTGCTGCAGCGCTACGCCACCGATGCCTTCATGGCCGATGGCGGGCAGCCCTATGAACGCGCCAAGCCAACGGGCAAGAAGGTGGCCGTCGTCGGCGGCGGCCCGGCTGGGCTTGCCTGCGCGCACCGCCTCGCCATGCATGGCCATGAGGTGACGGTGTTCGAGGCGCGGCCGAAGTCCGGCGGCCTCAACGAATACGGCATCGCCGCCTACAAGAGCACGGATGACTTCGCGCAGAAGGAAGTGGACTTCATTCTTGGCATCGGCGGCATCACCGTGCAGAACGGCAAGAAGCTCGGCGCCGGACTCGACCTCGCCGACCTGCAGAAGGATTATGATGCCGTATTCCTCGGTATCGGCCTTCAGGGCGTGAATGCCCTTGGCGCGCAGAACGATGATGCGGCGGGCGTCGAGGACGCTGTCGGCTACATCGCGGACCTCCGCCAGGCCTCCGATCTCTCGGCCCTCCCCGTAGGCCGCCGCGTGGTGGTGATCGGCGGCGGCATGACGGCAGTGGACGTTGCCGTGCAGTCGAAGCTGCTGGGAGCCGAGGACGTGACCATCGTCTATCGCCGCGGACCTGAGCAGATGAAGGCCAGCGCCTATGAACAGGAGGTCGCGCAGACGCGCGGCGTGCGCATCAAGCACTGGGCCATGCCGAAGGCCGTGATCGTCAAGGACGGCAAGGCCGTGGGCCTGACCTGCGAATATACCAGCGAGGCGAACGGCAAGCTCACCGGCACGGGCGAGACTTTCGACCTTCCCGCCGACATGATCTTCCGCGCAATCGGGCAAGCTTACGTCGATTTCACCGGCGGCAAGCTGGCGCTCGAGGGCGGGCGCATCAAGGTAGACGACGAGAAGCGCACCAGTGTGCGCGGCGTGTGGGCGGGTGGCGACTGCGTGGCGGGAGGCCAGGACCTGACGGTGGCCTCCGTCGACGACGGCCGCCGCGCTGCTGAATCGATCAACCTCTTCCTCAAGGCGTAAAGGACGAAGCCATGGCTGACCTTCGCTCGCATTTCATCGGCATCAAGTCTCCCAACCCGTTCTGGCTGGCCTCCGCGCCGCCGACCGACAAGGAATACAATGTGGTGCGCGCCTTCAAGGCGGGCTGGGGCGGTGTGGTGTGGAAGACGCTTGGAGAAGAAGGCCCGCCCATCGTCAACGTCAATGGCCCGCGCTACGGTGCGATCCATGGGGCGGACCGCAGGCTCCTCGGCCTCAACAACATCGAGCTCATCACCGATAGGCCGCTGGAGGTGAACCTCCAGGAGATCAAAAGGGTGAAGCGCGAATGGCCGGACCGGGCCATGATCGTGTCGATCATGGTGCCCTGCAACGAGGACTCGTGGAAGGCCATCCTGCCGAAGGTCGAGGAGACGGGCTGCGACGGTATCGAGCTCAATTTCGGCTGCCCGCATGGCATGAGCGAGCGCGGCATGGGCTCCGCCGTGGGCCAGGTGCCCGAATACATCGAGATGGTCACCCGCTGGTGCAAGCAGTACTCGCGCATGCCGGTGATCGTGAAGCTGACCCCCAACATCACCGACATCCGCTACCCCGCGCGTGCGGCGAAGAAGGGGGGTGCTGATGCGGTGTCGCTCATCAACACCATTTCCTCCATCGTCTCCGTCGACCTCGACAATTTCGCGCCCGTGCCGACGATTGACGGCAAGGGCAGCCATGGCGGCTATTGCGGGCCCGCGGTGAAGCCCATCGCCCTCAACATGGTGGCCGAGATCGCACGCGACCCCGAGACGCGCGGACTTCCGATTTCCGCCATCGGCGGTGTGACCACCTGGCGCGATGCGGCGGAGTTCATATCCATGTCGGCCGGCACCGTGCAGGTGTGCACGGCGGCCATGACCTATGGCTTCCGCATCGTCGAGGAAATGAAGACAGGTCTGGCCCGCTGGATGGACGAGAAGGGCTATGCCACGATCGAGGACTTCCGCGGCCGGGCCGTGCCGAACGTCACGGACTGGCAGTACCTCAACCTGAATTATGTGACCAAGGCCCACATCGACCAGGACCTCTGCATCAAGTGCGGCCGTTGTTATGCCGCTTGCGAGGACACCTCGCACCAGGCCATCTTCAAGGAAAAGGACGGCAAGCGCCACTTCGAGGTGAATGACGCCGAATGCGTGGCCTGCAATCTCTGCGTGGAAGTCTGCCCGGTGGACAACTGCATCACCATGGTGCGGCAGACCGAGGGGGTTGACCCGCGCACCCGCCGCAAGATCAACCCGGATTATGCCAACTGGACAACCCACCCCAATAACCCGATGGCGCTGAAGGCCGCGGAATAGCCGCGAGCGTATTGCACGGGAGGCGCGGTTCACGAGGATATTGACGCCGGCGGGACGAGCGCTTGCCGGTGGCCACAAGTCACGCTAAGTTGACACCATGCACGGGACGCCCACCAGCACCCTACCCGACGTGATGCAGCGCTGCGAGCACTGCGGGGTCAGGCATCAGGCTGTCTGCGGCGCCATGGACGACGTGCAAGTCAGGAAGCTGGCGCAGATCGCCCACCGCAAGAAGGTGCCCGCCGGGCAGACCATCATCTCGGACGAGGAGCCGGTCGACTTCTTCGCCAATGTGATCTCCGGCGCCATCAAGCTGACCAAGACGCTGCCCGATGGCCGCCAGCAGATCGTGGGCCTGCTGTTTGCGCCCGATTTCCTCGGCCGCGCCTATTCCAAGAACAATCCGTACACGGCGGAAGCGGCGACGGATGTCGAAATCTGCACCTTCCCCCATGCCGCCTTCGAGCGCCTCGTGGGCGAATATCCCGGCTTGCAGCAGCGCCTGTTCCAGCACACGCTCGACGAACTCGACGCGGCGCGCGACTGGATGCTCCTCCTCGGCCGCAAGACGGCGGAGGAGAAGGTGGCGAGCTTCCTTTATATGCTTGCCCGCCGCAGTCTGCTGACCGGTTGCGTGCACAAGGCCAATCCCGGCGCCGCGGCATTCGAGTTGCCGCTCACCCGCTCCGACATCGCGGACTATCTTGGCCTCACCATCGAAACGGTGAGCCGCCAGCTGACGCGCCTCAAGACGTCGAATGTCGTGAAGCTCAGCACCAACCGCCTGATCATGGTGCCGGACCTCGACCGCCTTGCGCAGGCTGCCGGACAGGACAGCCACCGGCATTGATCCGGGTCAAGGACCGGGAGCAGGCTCCTCCCCATAATTTTAATGCAAACTGGAGGATGAAGCGATGAGTTACAAGACGATCTTGGTTTCCCTGAACGAAGTGGGCCGCCTCTCCCAACTGGTCGCGGCCGCCGTCGTCCTTGCGCGCGAGACGGGCGCGCATGTCTCGGGCCTCTATGTGGTGCCCGCCGTGCAGGTATATCCGTCGGTGGGCTTCGAGGCAGCACCCCAGGTGTTCGAAGGCAACCGCAGCTATTTCAAGGACAACGCCGGGCGTGTGAAGCAGGCCTTCGAAGCGGCAATGCAGCGCGAGGGCCTGCCGCACGATTTCCATCTGGTTGACGCCCGCACGCCGGTGATCGCCGACGAGGTTGTGGCCTCGGGCCGCGTGGCCGATCTCGTCATCCTGTCCGCCTCCGATCCGGAGGAGGTCACCGGTGTCGAGCGCGATTTCGTCGAGCAGACGGTGATGGCGCTGGGCCGGCCGGCGATCGTGCTGCCTTACAAGGGCAAGGCGGATATCTCGTTCAACGAAGTTATCGTCGGCTGGGATGGCGGGCGGGAAGCGGCGCGCGCCGCCTTTGACGCGCTGCCGCTGTTGAAGAAAGCGGCCAAGGTGCGCGTGGTGCGCATCGACCCGCAGAAGGACCCGAACCTGCGCGGCAGCGTCGCCGGCGCCGATCTGGCCGAAGCCCTGGCCCGCCATGGCGTGAAGGCGGAGGCGCAGGGCTACCCCACCGACGGCCAGGACGAGGGCCAGGCGCTGATGCGCTGTGCCGAGGATGCGGGCGCAGGCCTCATTGTGATGGGCGCCTATGGACACAGCCGGCTTGCGGAGTTCATCTTCGGCGGCGCCACGCGTTTCGTGCTGGAACGCCTGGTCTGCCCCGTGCTGATGTCTCACTGAGGAGAATGAAATGCTGACCAAGATCCGTCTCGAACTGGCCCGCGATCATGACCATCCCGAGGGCTCCCATGCCATCGGTTATGAGTTCGCAGCGCCGCTGGACGGCAACGGCAAGATCGACCCCGCCGAATGGCATAAGCGCCGCGAGAATTGCCGCGTGGTGCGTTTCCGGCCGGGCGAGGCGGACGATATCGGCCACCTGATCCGCAAGGGCGGCGGCAGCTGGGCTTTCCACTATGATATCGCCTCCGACGAGGACGACGACGAGGCCGGCTACCGCTTCGGCGACCACGCCTTCAAGTTGGGGGAATATGTCTCGATCCGCGAGGAGGACGGCTTGCGCACCTTCCGCGTGGTGCGGGTGCAGCCTGTCCAATAGGCACTTGCGTCCTGTAGCTTGAGCCGCTACCCATCGCCCCGATTTTAATCCATCGGGGCGTTTTTCATGGCGAGTTACAATCTGTTTCTGCTTCCGGGCGACGGCATCGGCCCGGAGGTGATGACGGAAGTCGAGGCGATCATCGCCTGGTTCAATGCGCAAGGCATTGCCAGGTTCGAGGTCGACCGCGGCCTCGTCGGCGGCTCCGCCTATGACGCCCATGGCCAGGCCATCTCGGAACCAGACATGGCCAAGGCCATGGCGTCGGACGCCGTGCTGTTCGGCGCCGTCGGCGGACCGAAGTGGGACAAGGTTCCTTACGACGTGCGCCCCGAGGCGGGCCTGCTGCGGCTCCGCAAGGACTTGGGCCTCTTCGCCAACCTGCGCCCGGCCATCTGCTATCCCGCACTTGCCGATGCCTCTTCCCTCAAGCGCGAGGTGGTCGAGGGCCTCGACATCCTGATCGTCCGCGAGCTGACGGGTGGCGTCTATTTCGGCGAACCCAAGACTATCACCGATCTTGGGCATGGCCAGAAGCGCGGCATCGACACGCAGGTCTATGAGACCTACGAGATCGAGCGCATCGCCCGCGCCGCCTTCGACCTGGCGAAGACCCGCCGCAACAAGGTGTCCTCCGCCGAGAAGCGCAACGTGATGAAAACGGGCGTGCTGTGGAACGAGGTGGTCACCCGCATCCATGCCGCCGAATATCCCTCCGTGCAGCTTGAGCATGTGCTGGCCGACAACTGCGCCATGCAGCTGGTCCGCTGGCCGAAGCAATATGACGTGATCGTCACCGACAATCTCTTCGGCGACGTGCTGTCCGACGTGGCGGCGATGCTGACGGGCTCGCTGGGCATGTTGCCCTCGGCCTCGCTGGGCGCTCCCGATGCGAAGACGGGGCGGCGGAAGTCGCTTTACGAGCCGGTGCATGGCTCGGCCCCCGACATCGCCGGCACGGGCGCTGCCAACCCCATCGCCATGATCGCCAGCTTCGGCATGGCGCTGCGCTATTCTCTGGGCCTCGGCGACTGGGCGGACAAGCTCGATCAGGCCATCGCCGCGGTTCTGGCCCAGGGCATCCGCACCAAGGACATCGCCGGCAGCCAGCCCGCCAATGCAACGACCACGCAGATGGGCGCCGCGATCCTCGGCGAGCTGAAGAAGCTGGCGTGAGGAGTATCGTCCTCTCCCGCCAGGCTGTGGTGACCATTTAAGTAATGGGGAGTCCAAGTAGGGCGCATATCAGATTCAAGCATGATTAGTGGAGGTCGGCCATGAATCGTGATGAGCTTCGTGACGATCAGTGGGAACGGCTGTAGTGTCCAGATTCTTTCGCACATTTTTTCATGCGATGGCGGCTCCGGTTGGGTTTTCATCGGCTTGAAACAACGGCCGCATGTTCATGCACCGTATTGTTGGCCACTGGGTACCGGCAATGCGCGGTAGACGGAGGTGGAGCATGGACGGAAAGAACCGGTTGGAACCGCGTGTAACGGAGGCCATGGAGGCGCCGGGCGCGTCAGAAGCAGGCTTGCGAAAGCTTTTCGCCGAAAACTCCTGCCGCGAGATCGCGCATGACAAGATGCGCCTCGCCATCGCCCGCCGCCCCGTCGAGGCGAAGAGAACGGTGCCGCATTTCTACCTCAGCGCCGGCTGCCGGCTCGACAAGCTGCTGGCCCAACGTTCTGGCCGCCCGGTTGGACGGCAAGGCCCGCGTCATCGAGGAGGGCCACAATGGGCGCACCACGGTGTTCCGGCGATCCGACCACGCTGGATCACCGCAACGGAGCGAAGGCGCGGGCGGTTCTGCTCTCGACCCACACGCCGCTGGACCTCGTCATCATCCCGCTCGGCACCAACGACATCAAGTTCGCCAACCGCTGCCGCGCCTTCGATGCCTCGATGGACATGGCGCGGCGGGCCATGAGCTGAAAGTGGGCCGCTTCCCCTTCCTCGCCAATGGCAAGGCCATTGCGCTGGACGAGGATCAGGACCTGATCACGACCATCTTCGATGCGAGGACCGGGCGGCTTCTGGGCACCCACCCAAGAGGTTCGAACGCCTTAGTTTCTCTTGCTGGATCCAGTTCCGTGCGTGAGAGAAAAGGTGGCTATTGCCTGCTGCATGACGTTAAGCAGCCAGGAGAATAGAACCAGCGGACGAGGTTGCTTGGCGACCTAACGAGAGGCGGGGGCAGGGTATGTCGGAACTCTTCGATTTTCCGCCCTTGAACATCAATCAGACATCCGGATAGCAGAAAAGAACGTGATTTCAGTAGATTGCCGTAATGTCGAAAATGCATTGAGATGTCGAAGATATGCTGAATAATCGGATGCGCATCCGCCTATAGCACTTGGGGTCCTCATGCCGATCACGCCCACACCTAGCATCTGGATGAATGGAAGGCTCGTGGACTGGGACAAGGCAATGGTGCACGTGGGTACCCATACGCTGCACTATGGAACTGGCATCTTCGAGGGCGTGCGCGCCTACGAGACCGCTCAGGGGCCTGGCCTCTTTCGTCTGACGCCCCACATCGAAAGGCTTTACCGCTCCGGACACATTCTCGGAATGCCGATGACTTTCTCGGTCTTCGAGATCGTTGAAGCCACCAAGCAGGTCGTGCGCACCACGGGCCTTAACAGTTGCTATGTCCGGCCGCTCGCCTACTACGGCTACGGCGAGATGGGTCTCGATACCGGGCCCTGCGAGGTCGACATCGCCATCATGGCCTGGGGCTGGGCTTCGGTTCGCGGCGCGGCAACGGATGCTCGTGGCCTGAGGCTCAAGGTGTCAAGCTGGCGGCGGCATGACCACAACATCATGCCCCCGGAGGCAAAGACGGTCGGCAACTATGTCAACTCGTCGCTTGCCAAGGCCGAGGCGCGAAAGGCTGGGTATGACGACTGCATCATGCTCAACCCGCAGGGTTTCATAGCGGAATGCACTGCAGAGAACATTTTCGTGGTCCGCAACGGCGTCATCCACACCCCACCGCTTTCAGCCGGTGGTCTGGAGGGCATTACGCATGACTCCGTACGCACCATCGCACGCGATTTAGGTTACGAGGTGCGTGCCACCGAACTCTCACGCTCGGATCTCTACATCGCAGATGAAATCTTCGTCTGCGGAACGGCTTCGGAAGTCAACTTGGTGGAATCGGTCGATGACCGCAGCGTCGGATATCCGGGACCAGTGGGAACCGCGGTGCGACAGGCCTTCAGGAACGCGGTGCGCGGTGAGGACCCGCGTTATTCAAGCTGGGTGGAGGTTGCCTGATGAAGCTTACCGCGCAACAGCAACAGGCACTTGCTGACCGGCTGTTCGAGGCCCTGAAGAGAGGTCAGGGAATCGATCCGCCATCAAACACCATCGATTACGACTTCGAGGATGCCTACCAAGTGAGGCGTCGGCTTGTCGACCGCCTGATTGCCGCTGGCGGCAGGCCAAAAGGCCACAAGATCGGCTTCACGTCCGAAGCCATGCAGAAGATGTACGGCATGACTGGTCCGGACTTCGGCATCCTTCTCGACAATATGTTCGCGCCGGAAGATCAGCCCGTGCGCGTAACGCATCTCTCCAACACGCGTGCCGAGCCCGAAATCGCCTTCGAGCTTGCGAGGCCTCTCGAAGGGGCAGGCCTTACGGTGCCTGATGTACTTGCCGCCACGGCGTGCCTGAGGGCGGCTGTAGAAGTTATCGACAGCCGCGTTGGCGCGATGAAGGCGAGGGCCAATGACTCGCTCGCCGACAATGCCGGGGCTGGCTGGGTCATCCTCGGGAAGACAGCGCTGCGGCCAGACCAGGTAGACCTGACGGCCCTTACGCTCAGCATGGATGTGGACGGCCAGCACCAGGCTGCGCCTGCGACAGATGTCATGGGCCATCCCGCCGCACCGCTGGCCTTTCTGGCGGGAAAACTCACGGAACTTCGTGGTCTCGGCGGCCACCTCAAGGCAGGTGACATTGTCATCACGGGCGCACCTGTCCGTTCAGTCGAAGTGAAGTCCGGCTCGCGGTTGCACGCGGGATTTGGCCCCCTGGGCGCCATTGATCTGACCTTCATCTGAGAGCCTCGGGATGCGTCTTGTCAGTTATGGAAAGCCCGGAGCCTGGACGAGTGGAATCGAGCTCGAAGGTTCCGTTGTGGACACCGCCGAAGTCGCAAGGCTCGCGGGTTGGAACGCGGAAGGCGTTGCCGCGGCGCGAACAAACCGGACGCTTCTCAAACTTGGGCTCGATGCAGTGCACCAACTCCATGGCGTCGCCCGCAATAAGAGCGGGCATCTGAAGTCAATGGCCCGCGCAAGTCTGAGACTTGGGCCTCCAATCCCTGATCCGCAGAAGATCGTCTGCATTGGCCTCAACTACCATGATCATGCAAAGGAGGTAGGAGCAACACCTCCCACGGCACCAATCTTCTTCGCCAAGTATCCCAACTCGCTGGTGGGAGAGAAGGATGAGGTCGTCCCGCCGCGCGATACCAGCAAGGTCGACTATGAAGCCGAGCTCGCCGTCATTATCGGAAGGCGTGGCCGCTACATCGAAGAGTCATCGGCGCTCGATCATGTTGCAGGCATCATGGCTTTCAACGACGTGAGCGCTCGCGATCTGCAGCTGGCTAATCAACTGTGGACGGGCGGAAAGGCGATCGACACCTTCGGCCCCTGCGGCCCTGCGCTCGTCACTCTCGACGAGATCGCCGACATCCAGAATCTTGCCGTCAGGACTCGCGTGGACGGAGATGTGCTGCAGGACGGGAATACCTCATCGATGATCTTTTCCGTAGCTCAGATCATTGCCTTTCTGTCACGCATCATGACACTTGAACCAGGGGACATCATCGCGACAGGCACACCTGCGGGGGTCGCCTCGGCTCACAAGCCTGCGCGCTTCCTCAAGAGCGGCAACGTCGTCGAGGTCGAAATTGAGGGCATAGGCTTGCTCCGCAATCGCATTGCAGAGGCCGTGTGATGAAATCCCATGTCGAAGTTGCGATCATTGGCGGCGGGGTAACGGGCTGTTCTATCGCCTATCATCTTATGAAGGCAGGCTTCAAGGATGTGCTGCTGATCGAACGCGCTGAGCTCACGGCGGGCTCCACCTGGCATGCTGCGGGCGGAACGGGCGCATTTGGAGGTGGTGCCAATGCCACTTATCTCCACAACTACAGTTTCAGCATCTATCCGCAACTCGAGCGGGAAACAGGCCAGTCCTGTGGTTTCCATCATGTCGGAGCCCTGGCTCTGGCGCGTACCGACGAGCGCATGGATGAGTTGCAGCGGCATCACATGGCAGCGCGCCGTGCGGGTCTCGAGACTGGCTGGCTTACGATCGAAGAAACGTTGAAGCGCTGCCCCATTCTCGATCCTTCCACCATCAAGGGTGTTCTTGACGAACCACATTTCGGGCATGTCGACCCCAGTGGCGTGACTCAGGCCTTTGCCAAAGGCGCCCGGGACATGGGCGCCGAGATCGTGCGGCACAACCCGGTGATCGACACCAGGTTGAGGCCCGATGGCAGCTGGGATGTCGTCACCAAGAATGGAACCATCCGGGCAGACCGGGTCGTGAATGCGGCTGGACTATGGGCCCGCGAAGTTGCGGCCATGGCGGGTATCCAGCTCCCGCTCATGCCCGTCGAGCACCATTATTTCGTGACCGAGAGCATTCCCGAGATCGAGAGCCTAGATTTCGAACTTCCCCTCATCGGGGATGCCGATTCGGAATACTACATGCGCCAGGAGGGAAAAGGTCTTCTCCTCGGCGTCTATGAGGACCCCTGCACGCATTGGGCCGAGAAGGGAACGCCTCTCAATTTCGGGCACGAACTGCTGCCAAACCAACTGGAGCGCATCGACAAGAACTTCCTCCAGGCTGTCGAAGCCGTGCCCGTGCTGGGTGCAGCCGGCGTCAAGCGCATCATCAACGGCCCGATGATCTTCTCGCCTGACCTCAATCCGCTCATCGGCCCTTACCCGGGAGTGCCAAACTACTGGTGTGCCTGCGGGGTGATGACCGGCTTCAGTCAGTCTGCCGCGATCGGCATGGTGCTCGCCGGCTGGATGAAGGAGAGAGAGCCTCTCTTCGACGTTTTCATGTGGGACGTGGCCCGCTACGGTCGATGGGCGGGCAAGGCCTATGTGAAGGCGCGGACGGGCGACATGTACGCCACGCGCTTCAAGACACTCTATCCCTACGAACATCGCAGTGCAGGACGGCCTGTCCTCACGACGCCTGCCTATGCACTCTACCGTGAAAAGGGAGCGGTCTTCGGCGCGAGCGATGGTATGGAGTTCCCCCTGTGGTTTGCGCCCAGTGGCACCAAGCCCGAGGAGAGCCTCACTTTCAGGCGCCCGAATTGGTTTGAAGTTGTCAAAGGGGAGTGCCTGGCGCTTCAGCAGGGTGTGGGCATCATCGACATTTCCACTTACGGAAAGCATGTCGTCAAAGGCGCCGGCGCCCGGGCATGGCTCGACCATGTGATGGCCAACAGGATGCCGACCCGCGATGGCCAGCTGGTCCTGACGCCTATGCTCAGCCACACTGGGCATCTGATGGGAGAGTTCTCCGTCGCGCAGCTGGGCAAAGCGGAATTCCTGCTGATCGGGTCGGGTGTCGTCGACCGCTACCATCACCGCTGGTGGGAACAGTTTCTGCCGAGCCATGACGTTTCGGTCGAGAGCATGACCTCTGGCCTCTGTGGTCTTTCGGTCTCAGGCCCTCATGCGCGGAGCTTGCTGTCCAGGCTCTGTGACCAAGACCTTTCGGGCGATGCATGGCCCTATCGCCGGACCGGTCGCGTGCAGATGGGCCCTGCGGCCGAAGCCATTCTTCTCCGGGTCGCCTATACAGGTGAACTTGGCTACGAGATTTATGTTCGGCCAGAGTCACACCTGCCGCTGCTCGAGGCTTTGATCGAGGCGGGCAAGGACCTCGGTGTGTCCCTCGCCGGCATCCGTGCCCTCAATAGTCTCCGCATCGAAAAGGGCTATGGCGCGTGGGGTCTGGAATATGCCCTCGACTACACCCCTTTCGAGTCGGGCATGGGTGCCCTGGTGAAGTTCGACAAGCCCGATTTCGTGGGCCGCGAGGCCGCGCTCAAGCTGCGGGACCGGTCCAAGCGATATGTCTATTCGCTCTTCGAAATCGACGCGGACGATGCCGATCCGTGGGGTGACGAGCCAATCCTCGCCGGCGAGGAGGTCGTCGGCTTTCTGTCATCAGCGGCCTATGGCTTCCGCGTCTCCAGGAGCCTCGCGCTTGGTTACATGAAGGGCACCCATGCGGGAACCGCTGAACCCCTGAGCATCGACATTCTTGGAAAGCGCCGCAGCGTAAGACTGCTCTCCGCCGCGGCATTCGATCCCACTGCGAGCAGGATGAAAAGCTGACTTGAAGAATAAGCAACAGGAGGAAAACCCATGAAACGACGCATTGCCTTCCTTGGAGTTCTGGCAGCAGCCGCCATGTCTCTGATGCCGCCCATCGTTCAAGCCGAGGACGTCTTGCGGGTCGGCATCTCGTCGGGCTATCCACCCTTCGACGTGCTCAATTCTGACGGCACACTCGGTGGATTCGATGTGGATTATGCGAATCTTCTGTGCGAGCGCATCAACCGCAAGTGCGAATTCGTCGACATAGAGTGGGACGGCATCATTCCGGGGCTTTTGGCCAAGAAATTCGATGTCATCATCTCCTCCATGGGGATTAACGAAGAACGCATGAAGCAGGTCGACTTCACCGATCCCTACTATAAGGGACCCTCCGCTCTCATTGCTCTCAAGGATGCCGGTTTCACTGCCGATGAGGCAGGCACGGCAGGAAAATCCATCGGCCTTCTTCGCGCCTCGGCGCATGAATGCTATCTGAAGAAGCACATGGCGAATGCCGATATGCGCCAGTACACGACTTCGGAAGAGGCTTATCTCGATCTGCAGGCTGGCCGCATCGACGCCGTGCTTGTCGATACCATACCGGGCGAAGTCTGGCTGAAGTCTGATCCCAAGAACGCGGATAAATTCGCCCCGATCAAGGCAGATCTTTATGACGATCAGTGCTTCGGAGTCGGTAGCGGAATTGCGCTGCGTAAGGGTAATGAAGCGCTCAAGGGCAAGTTGAACGCCGCCATCGCCAAGACGCGCGAGGATGGCAGCTACATCGCCCTGTCCAACAAATACTTTGGCCGCGATATCTACGGCAATTGAAGCACGGCGGCGCCGGAGACCCATCCGGTGCCGTTTTGCTCCACCAGCGAGGCGTCGCAATTCTGCAGACAGGATACGTCCAGATGGACAGCCTATGGAACTACAAATGGCTTCTGGTTCAGGGCAGCGGCATAACGCTTCTGCTTGGCATCTGCAGCCTTTGCCTGGCCCTGGTGATCGGCCTTGCTGGCGCCGCCGCGAAGATCGGCGGCGGCTCCGCACTCAGGCGTATTGCGGGTTGCTACACGACCTTCGTGCGATCTGTTCCCGACCTCTGTATGATGCTGCTCCTCTATTTCGGGGGCCAGACGCTCCTGAACAAGTTGGGTACCGTCACCGGCTGGTGGGACTATGTCGAGCTGAATGCATTTTTTGCGGGCGTCATCACCATCGGGTTTATTTTCGGTGCATATATGACCGAAACCTTCCGTGGCGCATATGTATCCATTCCTCCCGGACAGCTTGAGGCCGCACACGCCATCGGCATGACCCATGGGCAGGTGTTCCGGCTCATTACCTTTCCGCAACTCATGGGCTACGCGCTGCCGTCTATTGGCGTCAACTGGATGGTGCTCCTCAAGACAACGGCGTTGGTCTCGGTCATCGGGCTCAAAGACCTCGTCTCCTATGGCATGTCGGCCGGAAACACCACGCGTAACCCGTTCATCTTTCTCCTCGCCATCATGGCGATCTATCTTCTCTTCACCGCAGCGTCAGAAGCGGTCCTTCGTGCACTCGAGGCGCGTTATACGCGTGGACGGAGGCGGGAGGTATGAGCCCGCCGGAACTGCTGGCGCTGATCGCGGAGTTCTCTGAGAAACAGTCGCCTATCGACTTCGTCCTGATCCTTTCGCACTGGGACATCTTCCTCACCGGTATCAAGAACACCATATTGCTGGTTCTGTTTGGCCTCGTGTTCGGGGCTATCGTTGCCTTGCCGATGGCTATTGCCCGATGGCGACGGATAGCGATTCTGTCCGAAGCCATTGCTGGCTTCGTCTATGTCATACGCGGATCGCCCATGCTGGTGCAGGCATATATCCTTTACTTCGGACTTGCGCAATTCGAGGCCGTGCGGGAGAGCGTTGTCTGGCCCGTTCTGAAGAGCCCTTGGTTCTGTGCCGCGATCGCCTTCGCGATCAATTCGGCCGCCTATCAGGTCGAGATTTACCGTGGAGGCCTCAACGCCGTGCCAAGAGGGGAGATTGAGGCCGCGGCAGCGATCGGTATGTCGCGAACCATGGCGCTGCGCCGGATCATCCTTCCATCCGCCTTGCGCCGCTGTCTACCGATGATGGCAAACGAGTCGATTTTCCTGCTTCATGGCTCTGCCATAGCCTCCATGTTGACCGTAATCGACGTTCTGGGTGCCGCCCGCAGATTCAATGCCCAGTACTATCTTGCCTATGAGGGCTTCCTGGCGGCAACGGTTATCTACATGGTCCTTGTCTTCGGCATCACGCGCATTCTCGGATTCGTCGAACGCAAAACTCTCAAGCATTTGGCTCTGCGAAGCGCTACAAATCGCATCCAGACGCAATTGATATGATGGGATCCGGAATGGCTAAAGCCGCCCCGCCAAAACGCGCGCTGCTGGCCCGGGATCTCCACAAGAGTTTCGGTGGCCTCGAAATCCTAAAGGGTGTGACCGTCGAGGCCCACAAGGGGGAGGCGATCTCCATCCCCGGGGCTTCGGGGTCGGGCAGGAGCGCGTTTCTCTGCTGCATCAACTTCCTGAAAACGGGGGATGCCGGGCACATGGAGGTGAATGGCATCGGGATAGATCTTCCTGGTCCTCCGTCAGGCAGGGCGGGCAAGGAGAAGGTTCTTTCGCTGCGGCGCAGTACCGGCTTTATCTTGCGGAGCTTCAATCTTTGGTCGCGCTTGATCGTGACGCAGAACCTACATCCGTCCTGGCTCCGGAGCCTCTGGGTGAGGTCCTCCGCGTCATGCGAGGACTGGCGGAGGAGGGACGGACGATGGTGGTTACCCACGAGATCGGTTTTGCGCGGGATGTCTCATCTCGCATAGTGTTTCTGCATCAGGGGCAGGTTGAACTGGAGGGCAAGCCCTCCGATGACTTCCGGCGCGGACAATCGGCCAGGTTCGATCGCTTCCTCACGAACGCGGCCCACTAGGACAATAGAGAAATGGCGACAAACCAGACCCGCACCGAAGAAGTCTACCATCGCATCAAGGCCGACATACTGGGTGGCCATATCGAACCGGGCAGCCAATTGCCCTTCGCAAGGCTCAAGACGGATTATGGCGCCAGCATGGGCGTGCTGCGAGAGGCGCTCATGCGCCTGACGGCAGAAGGGCTGACGGTGAACCAGTCCCAGCTCGGCTTCAAGGTGATGACCCTTTCACTCGAGGATCTGATTGACCTAACGGAAACGCGCTGCACCATCGAAAGCCTGGTCTTCAAGGATGCTATTCGGAATGGCGACATCGATTGGGAGGCTCGCATCGTCTCTGCCCATCACCGCATGGAGCGCACTCCCAAGCATGATCCCGAGGAGGGATCGCCGGTGACTGCTGCCTGGGCAAGGGCCCATCATGACTTCCACATGGCCCTTCTGAGCGCGGCAAAGAGCAAGCGCCTCATCGGCATTGCGGAGTCGCTGCGTGCTGCCGCGGAGGTCTACCGGCGCTGGTCGATGCCCTTCGAGGTGGTGAGGAGGGACGTCACCGCGGAGCATCAGGAGCTCGTCGATCTTGCGCTGAAGCGCGACGAGGAAGCCGCAGCGGCCTCGCTCACCCGCCATCTCCAACTCACGAAGAACCTCATTCTGAAAGGAGTGGCCGGCGGCCGCCAGTAGGGAGCAGGACATGCGAAACAGTTTTCATATGCCTGCCGAATGGGAGCGTCATGATCGCACCTTGATGGGTTGGCCTTGCCGCCAGTCCTCGTGGGGCCATACGCTTGAGCAGGGCCGCCGCGAGTTTGCAGCGGTCGCAAATGCAATTGCGCAGTTTGAACCCGTCACCATGGTCTGCGCGGATGAGGTTCAGGCATCCGCTGCTCGCAAGGTTCTGGCCGCGAACGTAACCGTCGTCGTCCGTCCGATGGATGGATCTTGGTTGCGTGACAACGGGCCACTGTTTGTGACCGATGGGAAGACACGCCGCGCCAGGCATTTCCGCTTCAATGCGTGGGGCGAGCGTCATGCCAATCGAGACCGAGACGCCCGTCTCGGGCGCACGCTTGCGGAGGATCTCGGCATTCCGGTTGATGATGTGGATGTCGTTCTCGAAGGCGGCGCGGTTGCCGTCGACGGCGCGGGCCTGATGGTGGCGCCGGAGGGCTGTGTGATGCATCCATCGAGGAACTGGTACCTTGACAAGCAAACCGTCGAGTTCCGCATCAAGCATGCGCTCGGCCTCGAGAAGATCATCTGGCTGGGCCAGGGCCTAGCAGAAGACTCAGTCCGTGACCCCGACCGTATTTATTACGGCACAGATGGCCACGCTGACATGTTCCTCTGCTTTATTGCTCCTCGCAGGGCCCTGATGCTCAGGCCCGCTGCCGGCGATCCGAATGAACCGCATCTGTCGGCATCACGGGCGCAGCTCGAACGCGAAGGCATCGAGGTGGTGGACTTTCCTTACATGTCCGGGTTTCTCGACGAGAATCGGTGGATTATTGCTCCCTATATGAATTTCTATCTCTGCAACGGAGCTGCAATCGTGCCCGTTGCTGGTGCAGAGCCGGACAAGGACCGCGAAGCTGTTGCCTACCTCGGAACAATTCTTGGCGGCCGGGAAATCGTGCCGGTCACCATGAGAGCCGCGCCGAGGCAGGGAGGCGCCATCCATTGCATGACGCAACAGGTTCCTGCCTTGTAAGCTAGATGGCGGGTGGACGGGGCTTTCGCGCGCCGCGGCCACAATATCCGCCCCCGCCCGGCAAAGACGCGGCATGTCTCCGCGCCCATTCCCTTCGAGGCTCCTGTCACGAGGGCTTTTTCCGTCTGCGATCGAGACGCGGTCGCCGGCCGCCGTCAGGACTGCTCCTCTCACTCGAGGTTGGTATGCCGCTTCCGCATAGCGGACGGAGAAACCTTGAGCCTGTCCCGCAGCAGCAGGATCAGGGCCTCGAAAACCAGGTACTGCGCGCCTTCATAGAGGGACCCCATGGGCAGCACCGAGGCCGCTTTAGGTTTTGTGTCATCCGCCATTGTCTGGGCCGGTATCGTGAAGATGACATCGCAAGCTCGCGGAACCGGCCCTTTCGGCTGGGCTGTGATGCACGCTGTCCGGGCGCCTGCCTTCGCCGCGACATCGACAAGCGCCTGGATGGTCGGGAAGTGGCCAGGCCCGGCGCTGACCAGCAAGAGGTCTCCGCGCCCCACGGGCGGGGCAGACATGTCGCCTGCAACGTGGGCGTCCAGACCCAGATGGTAAAGGCGCATGGCCAGCGCGCGCATCATCAGGCCTTCGCGGCCGACGCCGTGAAGCACGATCCGCTTTGCCCGGGTGATTTCACGCGCCAGCCTGTCGAGTTCATCCTCGCTGGCTGCCATTGCGGCGGCTTTCATCTCGTCGGCCGCCTTCACGACGGTATCGCGATAGTCCAGCATGATCCTCTGCTCCTCTTGATGGGCGCCTGGTCCCCGTCAGATCCTATGACACCAGGCGCAAGTCCTCTCCTTCCGGAAACAGCTCCGTAACGGCACGGTGCAGCAGGCCTGTTTCCTCAAGTGTATCGAGAATGGTGTATCTGCTGCGAAGGAAGCGCGCTTCGAGCACTGTCTTGCGAAGGCGGGAGCCGTTGACGCCGATCGCCGCGGGAGAGTTGGGTGCGCCGGCCGCGGCAAGCATCGTGGCAAACGCGTCCGGGGTCATCAGTTGGCGCTGCAGACGCGGCTTGAGGCCGGTCCAGTCGTGCTTAAACCGGCAAAGTCTGGCGCGCAGTTCATCGCGTTCCACGTGCTTCATGCGGACTTCCTCGATGGACCGCTCGCCAATCTCGCTGGAGCCGAACGCCCGCCTGACGTCGTCAACCTTCTCTGGAAGGGTTTTGGCGCGGTGCAGGGCGTGTTCGACGTCAAGGCTGCTCAAGTCTTGCCGCAGAAGCCATTGGTAGAGCTGCAATACCGCAAGCGAGCCGATGGCGACACAGGCTCCGTGGCTGACGGGCTCGCCACCATGCGAAAGCCCTTCCATCTCCCAAAGATGAGCAATCTGATGATCCGCGCCCGAGGCCGGGCGCGACGAGCCGTGCGCCTCCATCGCAAGCCCGACGGCCGCAAGCCCTGCGAACAGTTTCCCGATGGCCTGCGCTTGCCCTTGCGCCACGTCCTCCGGATCGGCCAGGAACTCCCTCAGGTGCTCCTGCACCATTGGCCAGGCGGCGTTGTCGATCGGCTCGATCCCGAGGGCGTCGGCCAGGATCCAGTCCGCGCCGGCAGGAATCTTGCCGGCGAGGTCGCTGAAGCCCCATCCTGACATCTTCTTGGGTGCGTTGCGTAGCACCTCGAGGTCCCCGGCGATGACGCGCGCCGGGCGGCATTGGATCGTCTTCTTGAAACCTTTCTCCGACAGCGGCGCGCCCGCCGAGGTGTAACCGTCCATCGAGGCTGCGGTCGCGACGCAGAGATAGGGTCTCTGCAAGCTGAAGGCTGCGTGTTTCACGACGTCGTTGATCACGCCAGAACCTACAGCGACGGGAACACCCCCGGAGGACGTCAGGAAGCTGGCCAGTTCCGACGCAAGCTCAACCGACGGCTTCGGCTTGGGACTGGCCGGCAGCACGATCTTCGTCACGGCTTTACCTGCCGCCGCAAGATGGCTCTCCACCGCCGCGCCTGCAGCCTTCCAGGTGTTCTCGTCGGCCACGAGGCATGCCGCGGATGCGCCAAAATGCGTTGACAGCAGCTGAGGCGCCCGCGCGAGGACACCCTGGTCCAGGGCGATTTCGGCGACCGATTTCGAGGAACGAAGTCCGCGCTCGATGACGGCCTGTGCGTTGCTCAATGACGTGCCCCTCCGGAACCCAGGGCCAGGCCCTGCCTGTCGAAGACGTGCAGTCTGTGTTGGGGAAGACCCAGCCCGATGACTTGCCCAGCGTCGATCGCTGTGTCACCCTCGGTACGGACGGTGACGCTGGAGCCGTCCTTGAGGTTGGCGTAGAGGTAGGCATCGCCGCCGAGCGTCTCGCGAAGCCGCACCGTCGCATCGACATCGCCTTTTCCGGCCTCGCACAGTGCTATGTGTTCCGGCCTTATCCCGGCGGTCACGGCTGCGCCTGCCATTTGCGGCAGCCGGTTCCCAAGGCTGCCCCCGGCTGCGAAGCCAATCGAGCCGATGTCGAGAAAGTTCATGGCCGGGGCGCCGATGAAACCGGCCACGAACTGGGTCCGCGGGTGGTGATAAAGCTCCATTGGCGTTCCCACTTGTTCGATGCGGCCCGCGTTGAGAACGACGATCTTGTCCGCCATGGTCATGGCCTCGACCTGGTCGTGGGTCACATAGATCATGGTCGCCTGCAACTGCCGGTGCAGCGCCTCGAGTTCGACACGCATCTGCACGCGGAGCTTTGCGTCGAGGTTGGAGAGGGGTTCGTCGAAGAGGAAGACCTTGGGATTCTTGACGATGGCGCGCCCGATCGCGACGCGCTGCCGCTGGCCGCCGGAAAGCTGGCCCGGTTTCCGGTCCAGGTAGTCGTTCAACTGGAGGATCCGCGCCGCCTCCGCCACGCGGCGGCTCCGCTCCGCCGGAGGGAAGTTATTGATCTTCATGCCGAATTCCATGTTCTCGCGCACGGTCATGTGGGGGTAGAGCGCGTAGGACTGGAACACCATGGCAATGTCGCGTTCGGAGGGCAGCTTTTGCGTCACGTCTTCGCTGCCGATGACGATCCTGCCACGCGATATGTCTTCCAGCCCCGCGATCGAGCGAAGCAGTGTGGACTTGCCGCAACCGGAGGGTCCGACGAAGACCGTGAACTCCCCGTCGGCGATCTCGAGAGAGACGCCGTGCAAAACCTGCTGCGGGCCGTACGACTTGTCGATGTTCGACAATTCCACCCGCGCCATGCTTGCCTCCCGCAATGCTTTCCAAAAATCAGTTGACTTCGCTTCCCGGAAATACATTTATATGGATAGCGATACAAATGTAAACAGATGCTTTGGTCGCTCAAAGGGAGAAACTTCATGAAGCTCAGAAATTGCGTCAGCGCATTTGCGTTCATGGCTTTGGGATTGGCTGCCGGCTCGCAAGCGGCATCCGCCTGGTCTCTGGAGGAGGCCGCCAAGCCCTATGCGGGAACGACCGTGGACGTCGTGTTCCTCGACCGTCCGGGTTACAACGCCGCGAAGGAAATGCTGCCAGAGTTCGAGTCGAAGACTGGCATCAAGGTAAACATCACCACGCTTCCCTACGAAAACGCTCTCGGCGAGCAAGTGCGCGACTTCGTTGCGCAGGGAGACCTCGACGCCGCGCTGATCGACCTTGTGTGGATCGGAAACTTCGCCGAAAACGGCTGGATCGTTCCTGCCGACACCTTTACCAAGGATCCGAAGCTCGCCGATCCGGATCTCGACATGAACGATTTCTTCCCGCTTGTGCTCAATGCATTCGGCGGCTGGAACGGGACGATCTACGGCCTGCCGTTCGACAACTACTCCGGCCTTCTCTTCTACAACAAGTGCATGCTGAAGGATGCAGGCTTCGACGGTCCGCCGGAGACCTGGGCCGATCTCAAGGACAAATACGGCCCGGCTTTGACGAAGGATGGAAAGTTCGCCTTCGCTCTCCAGTCGAAGCGCAACGAGACCCAGTCGGCGGACAGTTTTGCCCGCATGCTGTGGCCGTTCGGCGGTTCCTTCCTGACGAAGGACTTCAAGTCGAACCTGAACTCGCCCGAGAGCCAGGCCGGTCTGAACTTCCGCCAGGATCTCATGAAGTACATGCCCCCGGGCATCGTCTCCTATGATCATGCCGAAGCGGTCAACGCCCTTGCGCAGGGCGATGTCGCAATGATCACGGAGTGGTCGGCCTTCTATTCGACGCTCACCAACAAGGACACGTCCAAGATCGGCGACTGCCTCGCGATCGCTCCCGAGCCGAAAGGCCCCGCGGGCCGCAAGCCCGCGCTGGGCGGCTTCTCGCTGGCCGTTGCAACGCAGGCCGATGACAATGAAAAGGCCGCTGCCTGGCTCATGATCCAGTGGCTGACCTCGAAGGCCAACGCCCAGACCTATCTCGAGAAGGGTGGCGTGCCTGCGCGGCAGTCGGTGTATCAGAATGCGGACAACGCGAAGAGGTTCACCTACATCCCCGCCCTTGTCGAGAGCTGGCAGGATGGCGTTCCGGAGTTCCGCCCGCGCTTCGCGGAGTGGCCGACCATCACGGAAATCGTCCAGGAATGGGGTTCCAAGATGATGCTGGGCGAAGTCTCGGTCGAGGAGGGCGCCAAGACCATCGGCGCCAAGATGGAAGAAGTGCTTCAGAAGGCCGGCTACTACGACGGCAAGAAGCCTCTCGCGCAGTAAGGCTGCGCCGGCAGGACGGCAGCGGCGGGGGCGCCACCCCCGCCGTTTAGCGAACTGCGGACCCCCGGGGAAAACATGTCATGACGACCCGCGTGAGAGCGTCGACGATTGCCGCCTTCCTTGGGCCTTCCGTATTTGCGCTTGCCCTCGTGGGCATTGCGCCTCTGCTTTACGGTGTCTGGAAGAGCCTTCACTTCTTCAATCTGACGAAGGCAAACCAGCAGGAATTCGTCGGCCTGGCGAATTATGCCACGGTTCTGACCGATCCCGTCTTCTGGCAGTCCATGTACCGAACTGCCGTGCTGTTCTTCGTCTCCGTTCCCACTCAGATCGTTTTAGGCGTGGGGATCGCCTTGCTCCTCCACCGCCCGGGACTCGGCGCCCTGCGGGCGCTGACCCGCCTGGCGTTGGTGCTTCCGATGGCGACGACCTATGCGGTGGTGGGGCTTCTCGCCCAGGTGATGTTCAACATCAAGTACGGCGTCATCAATCAGTTTCTGGGCTTTGCCGGAATTGCGCCAGTCAACTGGATCGGGGATCCGGTCAATGCCTACATCGCCGTTATCTTCTGGGATGTCTGGCAATGGACTCCATTTGTGGCGCTGGTGATGCTCGCCAGTCTTTCCAGCGTTCCGCCGGAGATCGAGGAGGCCGCGCGGCTCGAAACCGGCAGGTGGTGGACCATTCTCCGCCATATCCAGCTCCCCTTTCTTGTGCCGGGTCTCGTGGCCGTGCTCATTCTTCGAACGGCCGATACCCTGAAGCTTTTCGACATGGTCTTTACGATGACGCGCGGCGGACCCGGGTCGGCGACCGAGTTCATCGCGATCCTGATCGAGCGGACCGGTAACCGTCAGTTCGATATCGGCCTCGCCTCGGCGCAGGCCATCATCCTTCTCGTCCTGACCGTTTTTCTGGCGCGCGCCTACATCAGATTGTTCTACAGGGAGGTGCGCTGATGGCGGGCAAATTCAGCCGGCCCAACCGGCATGGACCGCGAAAGCCAGTTGCGGCGGAGGCAATCGTGCTGTGCCTGATCTGCCTGTTCTGCGTTTTTCCGTTTTACTGGATGGTGACGACGAGCCTGAAGACGCAGGTGGTTGCGCTGCAGTCGCCGCCCGCCTGGATTTTCACGCCGACGCTCGCGAACTACTGGGAGGTCCTGTTCGAGGACAGGGTCGGTGCGTCTCTGATCAATTCGCTCATTGTGGCGGTTGCGACGACGGTGCTGTCCATCGGGCTCGGCTGCCCCGCCGCCTACGCGCTCGCGCGTTTCGAATTCCGCGGCAAGAAGGATCTCTGGTTCTGGTTCATCACCAACCGCTTCGTGTCTCCGGTTGTCCTGGTTTTCCCGGTGTTTCTGATCGCCCGGCAGGTCGGCTTGCGTGACACCCACCTTGCGCTTGTGCTCATGTACATCACCTTCTGTCTGCCGATCGTCATTTGGATCTGCACTGACCAGTTCCGTTCGATTCCCTATGACCTTGACGAGGCTGCAAGCCTCGAGGGCGCGGGGCATTGGCGCATTTTTTGGTCGATCTGCCTTCCTCTCGCCATGCCTGGGGTCGCGGTATCCGCTATCTTTTCCTTTATCTTCTCATGGAACGAATTGCTGTTCGCCTACATCCTCGCTCCAAAAGCCGCGAAGACCGCGCCGGCGATGGCGATCACCTTCATGGAGGGCTATGACGTGCCCTACGGAAAGATCATGGCCACGGCGACCCTGATCGTGGTGCCCGTGCTGATTTTTGCAATCATCGTGTCGCGGCATCTCGTCAGAGGCCTGACGATGGGCGCCGTGAAGTAGCGGCCGGCGAATGTCCCGTGCTCCGAAGCTTCCGAGGATCGACGCGGAAGAGCGCCTGATGGCCCAGGTGGCCTGGGCCTATCACATCGAGGGTCTGACACAGGAGCAGGTTGCAGCCAAGCTCGATGTCACGCGCTTGCGTGTCAACAAGGCTTTGGCTGAAGCGCGCAAGAACGGCATGGTGCGCATAACGCTCAACACACCCTTTTCCGCCTGTCCTGAGTTGGAAGAAAGGCTTTGCAAGGTCTACGGTTTGGATCAGGCCTATGTTGCGCCTTCGCCGCAGCGGCCTGAGGACCTTCAGATGATCGTGGGCGCCGCCCTGGGGCAAGTCCTGTCCAGCAAGCTCGCGAATCCAAAAGTCAGGAGATTTGGCCTGAGCTGGGGAAACACGCTCAATCTTGCAACGAGGTTCGTGGCTTCTTTCAAGCGCGGCGACCTGGAAATCATCTCGGTCATGGGCGGTCTGACGCGCGGATCGGACTTCAACAGCTTCGAGATCACCACCAGACTGGCCGACCTTCTTGGGGCGCAGCACAGTTATTTTCCGGCGCCTCTCTATGCTGGATCGAGACGGTCGCGCGATACGATAATGCATCTGGACGTCTTCAACGAGGTGCTGTCAAAGATCAGGAAAATCGACGGCATGGCGGTGGCCTGCAGCGACATCTCCCAGCGGTCTCTCCTCGTGAGGGACGGTCTTCCGGCCGATGTCAAGACCCAGGACTTGATCAGGGCCGGCGCCGTGGGCGATGTTCTAGGCACCATCGTCGACAAGAACGGAAAGCCCATAGATCACCCGATCAACGAGAGGGTCGTCGGTATCGGGATCGAGGATATGCGCCAGATCCCGAACACCATTCTTGCAGCAGGCGGTTCCTACAAGATACCCGTCATGCATGCTGTATTGCAGCAGAGTCTGGCGCGAGTGCTTGTCACCGACGAGGCGTCCGCCGAAGGCCTGCTGGCGCTTCAGTGGAGATAGGAACGTAGTGTCCAGAATCTTTCGCACATGTTTTCAGGCGATGGCGGCTTCGGTTGGGTTTTCATCGGCCTGAAACCGTGGCCGCATGTTCATGTATCGTTTGTTGACCACTGCGTTCCCGCAATTTCGTAGACGGGCAGATGCAAGGTTAAGACAGGACCGACCGTCCGGGGATGCGCCAGGCATGAGGGGTTGACGCCCGGAATGGGCATCGCATCCTTGCCATCTATTGGTCGAGCCAGCCGGGCCGCACCTCGGGCAGGGGAATGGAGGCGATCAGCGTTCGGGTGAAGCCGGTCTTCGGGTTGGCGAAGACATCTGCCGTTAGGCCTTCCTCGACGATCTCGCCATTTTTCATGATTACCACGCGCTCACACAGCGAGCGCACCACCGACAGATCGTGACTGATGAAGGCCAGCGCCAGGCCCATTTCGTCGCGCAGGCCCTTGAGCAGGTCCAGCACCTGGGCCTGGGTCGACACATCGAGGCCGGAGACGATCTCGTCCGCCACCACGAATTCCGGCTTCAGCGCCACCGCGAGCGCGCTGCCCACGCGCTGGCGCTGGCCGCCCGATAATTGGTGCGGATAGCGGCGGCTGGCGGAGGCGGGCAGGCCCACGCGGCCGAGGATGGCGGCGATGGATGTCTCGCCCGCATCGAGTTCATTCAGCTTCAGCGCGGTGGCGAGGATGCTGCCGATGGTGTGCCGCGGGTTGAGCGAGGACTGCGGGTCCTGGAAGATCATCTGCATGCGGCGGCGCAGCGGCTTGAGTTGCGCGGGCGACGCATGGGTGATGTCCTGTCCGTCGAAGGCCAGCGTGCCTTCGCTGGGCTCATGGAGGCGCAGCAGGCAGCGGCCGAGCGATGTCTTGCCGGAACCCGACTCGCCCACGAGACCCACCGTCTCGCCCTTCTTGAGCGACAGCGACACGTTCTTCAGGATGCGCAGCTTGCGGCGCTGACCGATGAGCGCCTGATGGCTCATGTCCGGCACGTCGAGCGAGATGTTGCGGGCCTCGATCAGCGTCACGCGCCGATCTCCCGTTTGAGCTCGGCGATGAGGGCTTCTGGCACGGGCTTCAGGCTCTGCTCCGGCTGGTCATAGCGCGGGCTCGCCGCCAGCAGGGCCTTGGTATAGGGGCTTCGCGGGTTCCGCAGGATCTCGGCGGTGGCCCCCTGTTCCAGCACCTTGCCGCCATAGAGCACCGTCATGCGGTCGCAGATCTGGGCGACGACGCCCAGGTCATGGGTGACGAAGAGCAGCGTGGTTTTGCGCTCGCGCTGCATGTCGCGGATCAGCCGCAGCACCTGCTTCTGCACGGTCACGTCCAGCGCCGTGGTCGGCTCGTCGGCGATGATCACATGCGGGTTCAGCGAGAAGGCCTGGGCGATGAGAACGCGCTGGCGCATGCCGCCGGAGAGCTCATGCGGATAGCGTTTCAGCACCTGCTCCGGTTCGCGGATGTGGACGTCGTTGAGAAGGCCAAGCGCCTTGTCCCACGCGGCCCGGAAGTTCATGCCGGCGCGCAGGCGCAGGCCATCCGTCAGCTGGTCGCCGATGCGGCGGGCGGGGTTCAGCGACGTGAGGGGGTCTTGCGGGATCAGCGCGATGCGCACGCCCAGCAGCTCGCGCAGCCCTGCAGGCGTCAGCGCGAGAAGGTCGGCGCCCTCGAAGAAGATGTTGCCGCCGGTCACCTTGATGCCGGCGGGCAGGATGCCGAGCACCGCTTTAGCGATGGTGGATTTGCCGGCCCCGCTCTCGCCCACCAGCGCCATCACCTCCCCGGCATTCACCGGGAGCGAGACGTCGCGCAGGATGGGGCCCGCCGCGGTGCGGGCGGAGAGATTGCGGATGTCGATCACAGGGCTCATCGCTTCAGAATCGGATCGAGCCACTGGCGCAATCCGTCTCCCAGCTGGTTGAAGGCGAGCACGGTGAGGAACAATGCGCCCAGCGGGAACACCAGCACCCACCAGGCCTGATAGATGATCTGCCGGCCTTCCGCAATCATGCCGCCCCAGGTGGGCGTGTCGGTCGAGACCGAGAGCCCGACGAAGGACAGGATCGCCTCGACGATCACCGCGATGCCCATTTCGAGCGACAGCAGCACCAGCACCACGGGCAGCACGTTGGGCAGCACTTCGCGCCACAAGATGGCGCCGCGCCCCATGCCCAGCGCGGATGCGGCCTCGGCATATTCGAGCCGCGCTTGCTGCAGCGTTTCGGCGCGCACCACGCGGGCAAAGCGCGTCCAGTCGATGACCACGATGGCGGCGATCACCGAGGTGAGGCCGGCGCCCAGCACGGCCACGAGCAGGATCGACAGCAGCACCGGCGGAAAGGCCATCCAGATGTCGATCAGGCGGCTCACGCCGGCGTCCACCCAGCCGCGGTAGTAACCTGCAAGCAGCCCAAGCGTGGTGCCGAGCAGGCAGGCCAGCGTGGCAGCGACGAAGGCCACGGTGAGCGCAATGCGCGTGCCATGGATGAGGCGCGAGAGCAGGTCGCGGCCGAGGCTGTCGGTGCCCAGCCAATGGCCGGGCTCGGCGCCGGGGGCGGCGGTTGCCGCCATCAGGTCCTGTTCCAGCGGATCGAAGGGCGCCAAGAGCGGCGCGAAGATCGCGGCCAGCGCGAGGAACAGGATGAAGCCGCCGCCGAGCCAGATGCGCGGGTCCCTAGGCATGGCGGAGCCTCGGGTTCAGCCAGACGGTCAGCGCATCGACGAGCATGTTCACGGTAATGAAGATGATGCCGAAGGTCAGCACCAGCCCCTGAATCAGCGGCAGGTCGCGGTTGATGACGGCGTCGATCGCGAGGTTGCCGATGCCGGGGTAGGAGAAGATGCGCTCGGTGATCACGGTGCCGCCGATGAGGAAGGTGAACTGCACCCCCGTCAGGGCTAGCGCGGGGACGGCAGCGTTGCGCAGCGCCTCCTGCAGCAGGATGCGGAGGCTGGAGAGGCCTTTGATGCGGGCGAGCGTGATGTAGTCCTGCACCATCACGTCCATCATGGTGTTCTTGAGCACGCGGCCGATGACGGCGGCGAGCGGGAAGGCCAGCGCGCAGGCCGGCAGCAGCATGTGCTTCAGAACGTCCCACACGAAGGCGAACTTGCCCCTGAGGAGGCCCTCGAGAATGTAGAACTGGGTGGTGAGACCGGCGTCGATGGACGGATCGCTGCGGCCCGAGATCGGCAGCACCGGCGCCAGAACGCCCAGCACGAGGACGAAGGCGAGGCCCCAGATGAAGTCCGGCACGGCGAGCATGATGCCGTTAAAATTGTCGATGAGGCGTTCCACCCAGGCGCCGCGCCAGGCGGTGGAGACGAGCGCGATGAAGCCGCCCCACACGACCGCCATGGCGAGGGCGAAGATGGCCAGTTCCAGCGTGGCGGGCAGGCGCTGCCCGATGATGGTGATGACACCCTGCTTCATCGAGATCGAGGTGCCCAAGTTGCCGTGCAGCACCTGGCCGAACCAGATCCAGAACTGCTGCCAGACCGGCAGGTCGAGGCCATAATGCGCGCGCAGCGCCGCGATGTCGGCGTCCGTCGCCCCCGGCGCGATCATCATGGAAATTGGGTCGCCCGGCGCCACGCGCACCAGCACGAAGACCACCACCATCACGCCGAACAGCGTGACGAGGGCGGAGAGCGCGCGGGAGAGGATGAGGCTGAACGGCATTCTCGTCTCTGCAAGCAACGAGGCCCGGCAGGACACCGGGCCTCGCGCCATGTCGGCCGGATCAGGACGCCGACGACATCTGCGCGGGCTCGGGCGAGCCCGCCACGTTCGGCGTGACCTTGACGGTCTTCTTGAACAGGATCGGCTGCTGATACTGGATCAGCGGGATCACATAGGCATTCTCGGCGATGTATTTGTCCACCGCCTTCCAGCCGCCGATGCGCTTCTGCTCGTCGGCCTCGCCCCACAGCGGGCCGATCATGCCGTCAAGGTCATCCGTGTTCCACACCGAGTGCGGGCTCGGGCCGAACATGGCGAAGCCCGTGGAGGTGGTGGGATCGCCGATGGCATTGCCCCAGTTGTAGAAGGCGGCCGGCGCCAGTTTATCGGCGGCGCGCAGCTCGTAGTGCTTGGCGATCTCGTAGACCTCGATCTCGGCCTCGATGCCGACCTTGCGCCACATGCCGACGATGGCCTGCACCATCTCGTAGTCCTTGGGCTTCAACCCGCGCGTGGTCTGAATGGCGAACTTCACCGGATTGTCCGGGCCGAAACCGGATGCCTTGAGCAGCTCCTTGGCCTTCTCCGGATCATAAGGCACCACGATCGACGGATCGAAGGCGGTGTATTCCGGCGCTTCCAGCGTGCTGATGGGCGTTGCATAGCCGCGCAGCAGTTTGTCGACGATGGCCTTCTTGTCGATCGAGATGGCAGCCGCCATGCGCACGTTCTTGTCCAGCATCGGGCCATCGTTGTTGAGGAAGATCATGCCGATGTCGGAGACGGGCGTCACCACGCCGGCCAGGCCATCCTTGGCCTTCAGGCGGTCATACTCCTCGAAGGGCACATCCACCGTGACGTCGGACGATCCCGACTCGATCTCGGCCACGCGGCTCGTGGCGTCCGGCACGAACTTGAACACCACGGTGTCGAAGGCGGGCTTGCCGCCCCAGTAATCGGGGTTGGCCTTGAGGCGCACGAAGGCGTTGCGCTCGAACTGGTCCACCATATAGGGCCCGGTGCCGATGGGCTTCGCCTCGAAGCCTTCCGCGCCCACCTTCTCGTAATAGGCCTTGGGCATCACATAGCCCGTCAGGAAGGCCATCCACTTGAACAGGGTGGGCTCGAACTGCAGCACGTCCGCGGTGATCTTGTTGCCGTCGATCTTGAAGTTGCCGATCTTCGACCAGATGAAGGCGATGGGGTTGCCGCCATCCATCTTGCCCGCACGCTCCAGCGACCACACCACGTCCTCGGCGGTGAAGGGCGTGCCGTCATGCCACTTGACACCGTCGCGCACCGTCATGTGCACCTGTTTCTTGTCGTCGGACCAGCCCCACTCCGTGAGCAGGCCCGGCTGGAATTCGAGGTCGGGCTTCTGGCCGATGAACTGGTCGAACACCGAGCGGTAGATCGCCTGGATCGTCGGGTTCACGGCAGACAGGCCGGTGGTGGGATCCCACGAGGGCAGATTCACGTTGTAGGCAATGGTGACAGTGCTGCCCTCGGCATGGGCCGCGGTGACCATCACTCCCGGTCCGAGCAGCAGGCTTGCCAGGCCGCCCTGCAGCAGCTGGCGGCGTGAAACGTCGATCATGGTGTCCTCCCTGTTGTGCCGTGCGTTTGGTTAACGCCGGATTGAACAGCATTTTGGGGCTGAGCGTGGAAAATATTCAAGTGCATTTTTCGGGCCGCATGGCGGTTTGACCATGCAAACGCATAGAAGTCATGATGCGCTGCACAAGAATTTCGATACTGCTTGATAAACAGGCCAAGTAAGGTCAGTATTCCGGGGTTGCGGCAGGCTGCCGGAAGCCGGCCGTCAACACCAGAATACATGCATTCGAATGTAATTCGGGGCAAAGCGGAAGATGGCGGAACGGTCTTTTGCGCGTGAGGTGGAGGATCTGCGGCTGGGTGACGGCCAGGAATTCCGCGGCGAGGGCATTCTCGCCATCACCAAGGCGCTGCTGCAGTCGGGTGTCTCCTATGTGGGCGGCTACCAGGGCTCGCCGATCTCGCATCTGATGGACGTGCTGGCCGATGCCTCGGACTATATGGCGGAACTCGGCGTCCATTTCGAATCCTCGGCGTCGGAAGCCACCGCCGCCGCCATGCTCTCGGCTTCCGTCATGTATCCGATCCGTGGGGCGGTGACGTGGAAGTCGACGGCCGGCACCAACGTCGCAAGCGATGCACTGTCCAACCTCGCCTCGGGCGGTGTGAATGGCGGCGCGGTCATCATCATCGGCGAGGATTACGGCGAAGGCTCCTCGATCATGCAGGAGCGCAGCCACGCCTATGCGATGAAGTCGCAGATCTGGCTGATGGACCCGCGGCCAGATCTTCCCACCATGGTGCACATGGTGGAGAAGGCCTTCGAATTGTCGGAGGCCTCCAACACGCCGGTGATGGTCGAGGTGCGCATCCGCGGCTGCCACGTGCATGGCCGGTTCAAGACGAAGGATAACAAGAGGCCCGCCTATACGTTGAAGCAGGCGCTGGAGAACCCGGTGCGCGACGTCAACCGCATCGTGCTGCCGCCGGCCTCCTTCATCCACGAGAAGCTGAAGATCGAGAAGCGCTGGCCTGCCGCGGTGAACTTCATCCGCGAGCAGAAGCTCAACGAATTCTTCGGGCCTGCCGAGGCCGATGTCGGCATCATCCTGCAGGGCGGCATGTACAATGGCGTGATCCGCGCGCTCCAGCAGCTGGGCCTTTCGGACGCCTATGGCAATACCCGCGTGCCCCTCTATGTGCTCAACGTCACCTATCCGCTGGTGGATGAAGAGGTCGTCTCGTTCTGCGCGGGCAAGCCGGCGGTCGTGGTGGTGGAGGAGGGCCAGCCCGAATTCATCGAACAGGCGCTGAACACGTTGCTGAGAAGGCGGGACATGAACACGCGCATCTCGGGCAAGGATGTATTCCCCATGGCCGGCGAATACACCGCGGCCGTGATGCAGAAGGGCCTCATGGGCTTTCTGGAGAAGCACGCGCCGCGCCTTCTCGGCAACCGTCCGCCGCTGCCCGACGCGTCGCCCGTTCTCGGCAGCCAGGAAGTCCAGGCGCTGGCGAATGTGGTGCCGCCGCGCCCGCCGGGTTTCTGCACCGGCTGCCCGGAACGGCCGATCTTCGCGGCGATGAAGTTGGTCGAGAAGGAACTGGGCGCCCACCATGTCTCGGCCGATATCGGCTGCCACCTCTTCTCCATCCTGCCGCCCTTCAACATCGGCGCCACGACGATGGGCTACGGCCTTGGCCCCGCAGCGGCCTCCGCCTTCAACGTCAAGGCCGGCAAGCGTGTCATCTCGGTGATGGGTGACGGCGGCTTCTGGCACAATGGGCTGTCGTCCTCCGTCGGCAATGCCGTGTTCAACAAGCATGACGGCGTCATGCTGATCGTCGACAACTACTATTCCTCCGCCACCGGCGGGCAGGACATTCTGTCATCCCGCGCCGAAAATAAGAAGCGGGCGACCAACAATTCCATCGTCGATGCCGTGAAGGGTGTCGGCGCCAAATGGGTGCGCCAGATCGACCACACCTATGATGTGGCAAAGATGCGCGACACCCTGCGCGAGGCGCTGACCACGGAGGAGCCGGGGCCGAAGATCATCGTCGCCTCCTCCGAATGCATGCTCAACAAGCAGCGCCGGGTGAAGCCTCTGATCGACAAGGCGGAGCAGGGCGGCGAACCCGTTGTCCGCCAGCGCTTCGGCGTGGACGAGGACATCTGCACCGGCGACCATGCCTGCATCAGGCTGTCCGGCTGCCCGTCGCTGTCGGTCAAGCAGCTCGACGATCCGCTGCGTGATGACCCGGTGGCGGCGATCGACAACAGCTGTGTGGCCTGCGGCAATTGCGGCGAGGTGGCGGAGGCCGCGATCCTCTGCCCGTCCTTCTACCGCGCAGACGTGCTGCGCAATGCGAGCGGCTGGGTGCGCTTCAAGGCGAAGCTGCGTGCCAATGTCATCTCCTTCCTGCAGCGCCGGCGTGAGCGTGGCCGCCACCTCTTCGCGCGGGTTGAGGCCTGATGTTCGACGCCTCGATCCCGCGCGACAAACCGCTGACGATCGCCATTCTCGCCATGGGCGGCCAGGGCGGCGGCGTGCTGTCGGACTGGATCGTCTCGGTGGCGGAGGCCAATGGCTGGCACGCCCAGTCGACCTCCGTGCCCGGCGTCGCCCAGCGCACCGGCGCCACGCTCTATTACATCGAGATGCTGCCGCCGAAGGATGGCCGCGCGCCCGTGCTGGCGCTGATGCCGTCACCGGGCGATGTCGATATCGTCATCGCGGCGGAGCTGATGGAGGCTGGCCGCTCCATCCTGCGCGGCCTCGTCACGCCGGATCGGACACTGCTCATCACCTCCACCCACCGCGCCTATGCCGTGGCGGAAAAGGAAAAGCCCGGCGAGTCGATTGCCGACCCGCAGGCGGTGAATGCCGCCGCCGGCATCGCGGCGCGGCGCGTCATCGCCTTCGACAAGGACGAGGCGGCGCGTGAGTCAGGCACAGTGATCTCCGCACCCCTATTTGGCGCGCTGGCAGGTTCCGGTGCGCTGCCCTTCGGCCGGGCGAGTTTCGAGGCGGTGATCTCGGAAGGCGGGCGCGGCGTGAAGGCCTCGCTCAAGGGCTTTGCCGAGGGCTTCGCACGCGCGACGGTGAACGAACTGCCGGAGGCGCGCATCTCACGCAAGAAGGTGCAGGGAATCCCGGACACGCTGGGCGCAGCCGAACTCGACCGGCGCCTCGCCCGCGTCCGTGCACTGCCGGCGCCGGCGCAGACGGCGGCGCTCGCCGGCCTCAAGCGTTGCATCGACTATCAGGACCTCGCCTATGGCGATGAATATCTGTCGCGGCTGGAAGCACTGCGTGGCCTCGATGGGGCTCAGGGCGGCGAAGCCCATGGCTTCGCTTTCACCGCCGCCGCGGCGAAGCATGTCGCCAATGCCATGGCCTATGACGACGTGATCGGCGTGGCCGACCTCAAGATCCGCTCCGCCCGCTTCGCGCGCATCGCCACCGAGATGAAGGCGGGGGAGGACCCGCTGCAACTCACCGAATTCGTGCATCCGCGCGGCGATGAGGTGGTGAGCCTGCTGCCTGCGGCATGGGGCCGTAAAGTTATGGCGAGTCGCGCCTGGATGGCCCGCATCGACTGGCTGGTGAACCGCGACCGGCGCATCCGCACGCATTCCGTCCGGGGCTTCCTGCAGTTTCACATTGTGGCGGGCCTGCGCCGCTTCCGCCGCAAGCTGCTGCGCCACGAGGCTGAGATGCGCCACATGGAAGCCTGGCTCGGTCTCGCCACGCGCACGCTGCCTAACAATTACGGCCTCGCCCGCGCCATCCTCGCAGCGCGCCGCCTCATCAAGGGCTATTCCGACACCCATGCCCGCGGGCTTTCGAAGTTCGACCGCGTGCTGTCAGCCGCGCCGCTGCTCGAAGCCCGCGCTGACGGCGGCGCATGGATGGACCGGCTGATCTCCGCGGCGCTGAAGGACGAGAACGGCGACGCGCTCGACGGCGCGCTGAAAACGCTGCGCGAGCTTTAAGACGTCACCCCTCGGTCTCGCCAGACAGCCTGATATTCCGCAGCACTTTCTGCAATGTCGCCACAAGCTGCGAGAACTCCTCCTCGCCGATGCCGCGGAACATTTGATCGTAGTGCTGGAACATCACCGGCCAGAAGGCATCGAAGGCCTCCCGGCCCGCCGCGGTGATCTCGATTTCGCGCACGCGCAGGTCGCTCGCCCGCGGGCGGCGGCCGACGAAGCCACGGGCCTCGAGCGTATCGAGCGTTCGGCTCATGGTGGACTGCTCGGTGACCGTCAGCGTCGAGAGCTCGTTGATGGTAAGGCCGGAATTGATGCCGAGCACCGCGAGTGCCCGCATCTGCGGCGTGGTGAGGCCGAACTTGCGGAGCTCCCCCGCAAGACCGGCATTCCATGTCGCCGCAATGCGGTTGATGAGATAGGGCACGAAGTAATTGAGCCCAATCTCGGCCAGCGACGGGAGCGAGGTGTCGCCATCTGCCTCGCGGTGCAGCACGCCGCTGAGGAAGGCGAGGTCGCGCGTCATTTCAGCGACGAGGCCAGCAGGAAACCGGAGCCTCCACCAAGGCCGGGGCCCGGATGCGTGGAAGCGCCGATCTGCCACAGGCGCTTCACCGGGGTCTCATGGTTCTTGAGCCCGCGCAGCGGCCGCCACAGGAAGAACTGGTCGATGGTGCAGGCCCCGCCATAGGGATCGCCGCCCACGAGATTGACGTTCATCGCCTCGAGATCGGCGGGCGAATAGCAGCGCCGGGCCAGCACCAGTGATTTGAAATCGGGAATATGCCGGGCAAGGATCGCCTCGATGCGGTCCGCATAGGCCTCGCGCACAGCTTCCGTCCAGCGGCCGTCGGCGGGAGCCGCAATCTCGCCTGTGGCATCGCCCTTGATGTGGCGGGGGCATTCGGGCAGCTGCAGCCACAGGATTGCCCGGCCTGCGGGCGCGCGCGAGGGGTCGAAGCTTGCCGGCTGGCCGAGGCAGATGGTTGGTTCCGCCGGCAGCATGCCGCGCTCCGCCTCGTTCACCGCCTTGGACACGCCGTCGAGGCCGGGGGTGAGATGCAGCAGCGCCACCTTCGCAAGCTCCGGGTCTTTCCACTGCGGGGGCGCCTTCAGCGCGTAGTGGATCTGCATGTTGCCCTTGCCATAGACGAAGCCGCGCGTCTCCTCGCGCTGTGGGGCGGCGCCGGGCCAGTTCTTCAGCAAGCGTCCATAGAGCTGGTTGGGCGTCATGGAGCAGATCACGCCCTCGGCTGCCGCGATGCGCTCCCCCGAAGCCAGCACCACGCCGGTGGCGCGGCCCGCCTCGTCGACAGTCACCTCCGCCACGTCGGCTCCGGTGCGGATCTCGCCGCCATGGTCGCGGATCAGCTGCTCGAAAGCCGTGATGATAGTCCGCGCACCGCCCTTGACGATGGGCGCGCCCGCGGCTTCCAGCGCGAAGGCGATTACCTTGGCCATCTGGCCGGAATAGGTGCTCTCGGGCCCCAGCCCGCAATGCAGCACCCAGGGCGCCATCAGCGCGTGGAAGCGGTCGGACTTGTAATAGGGCTGCAGCCAGCGCCGCGCCGGGATCAGCGCCGCGCCGAAGAAGGCGGAAAGTCCAGCCGGCCCGCGCTTCCACGCCTCGCGCGCCACCAGTTTCGCCATGTCCCAGGACCACAGCTTGCCGCCCAGCAGCGCGAAGAGGAAGGGCGCATTGGCGCCCAGCGCATCCATGTCGGCGGCATATTGCGCGCCATCGCCCTCGGCCAGGGCGTTGAAGGCCGCGATGTTCTTTGCCCGGTCGCGCGTCAGCACGAGGTGCGAACCATCCGGGCGGAGCACGCCCGTGGGGATGTCCGGATGCGCGAAGGAAAGCCCGCGCTTCTCCAGCTCCTTGCCGAGTGCGGCATAGGCCGGCGACAGCAGGAACAGCACGAAGGTCGTCGCCATCACGTCATGCGTGAAGCCGGGCGCCGTCGCCTCTTCCGTGCGCATGCAGCCGCCCGTCACGGCATTGCGTTCCAGCACCAGAACCTTGCGGCCCTTGAGAGCGAGAAGGGACGCGGCGACGAGCGCGTTGATGCCGCTGCCGGCGATCACATAGTCGGCCATGCCGCGTTCCTTCTCTTGCCTTGCGTCTTACTTGCCCACCAGCGCCAGAACGCGCAGCGGGCTGCCCGTGCCATGCTTGATCTTCAAGGGTGCGGCAATGATGACGGCCCCCTTGGCCGGCAGCTTGTCAAGGTTGCACAGCGAGGCGAGGCCGTAGCGGTTGTTCTTGTGCATCAGATTATGGGCGGGGAAGGGCGGGGTCATGCCGCCAGCGGAGCCCGCATCGGTGCCCACCGTCTCGGAGCCCCAGCCCATGATGCCCTTGTCGATCAGGTACTGGATCGCCTCGGCCGTCGGCCCCGGCGAGTGCGGGCCGGTCTCGTCGGCGTTGAGGAAGTCCTTCTCGCTGCCATTGCGCTTATACCAGTCGGTGCGCATCACGACCCAGGAGCCCTTCTCGATCTCGCCGTGCTTGGCTTCCCAGGCCTTGATGTGATCGACGGTCAAGAGGAAGTCGGGGTTCTTCGCCACTTCGGCGCTGCAGTCGATGACGTTGACGGGGCCGACGAAGTTCCGCGCGGGGATCGTGTCGGTGGCGCCATCCGGATAGTCCTTGCCGGTGATCCAGTGCTGCGGCGCATCGAAATGCGTGCCCGAATGCTCGCCCAGCTTCAGCCAGTTCCAGGCCCAGAAGGGACCCTTGTCGTCATAATGCGAAATGGTGTGGATTTCGACCTGCGGCGTGTTGAGGCCAATCTGCGGCGGCAGCTTGATCAGCGGCGTCTCGGGGCCGAGCACGGCGGTGAGATCGACCACCTCGACGCGGCCCGACAGCAGCGCGGAAGCAAGTTCGGTGACGGGGTTGGACATGGGCTTTTCCTCGTTGGTTGATGGCCGGAAGCTATTTCATTCCCATGAAAACGCAAGCATCGGGACGGGCCCGAGGCCTCGCGTTTTCGCAATCGCAACAACATGATCCATGCGCGGGCACAGATCAGCCGCCGCCCAGCATCTTGGCCAGCAGATAGCCCGAGCCCGCCCCCGTGCCGGCCCCCGGCCAGGTGGCGGCGCCGCACATGTAGAGGCGCTCCAGCGGCATCTTGTAGCGCGAGTAACCGGCCACGGGGCGGAACAGAAAATTCTGGTCCAGCTGGTGGCTGCCCGAGAGATTGTCGCCGCCAGCGAGGCAGGGATTTTCGTCTTCGAGATCATCCGGTGAGAACACCGCACTGCCGAGGATCTTCGCCCGCGTGCCCGGCGCAAAGTCCTCGATGATGGAGACAACGCGGTCGGCGTAAGCCTCCTTGATTGCGGCCCACTGCGTGCCCTTGATGAGGCCCGCCGCATCGCCCTTCACGAGCTTCGGCAGCACGCGCACCTGGACCCAGAGGATATGCTTGCCCGCGGGCGCGCGGGATTTATCGACAGCGGTCGGCTGGCCCACGACCAGCACGGGCTTCTCCGGCAGCAACCCGTCCATCGCCTCCCCATAGGCACGGTTCATGTAGGCGAAGCCGGGCGCGATGTGGACATAGGCGAAGTCCTTGAGTTCGGCTCCCGCCGCCCAGTCCGGCAGCCCGTCCATGGCGAGGTGCACCATCATGGTGCCGGGACCGGGGCGGAAGGCCTTGAACTTGGCGTCCACCGCAGGCTTGCCCGTGCCATTGGGCAGCAGCTTGCCGAACAGCACGTGCGGCGTGACATTGGCAATCACCGCCCGGCGCGCCGTGATGGTCCGGCCATTGGCGAGCCTGATGCCGCTGGCGCTGCCGGCGGATTGGATGACCTCCGCCACCGGCGCATCGAGGTGAAGCTCGCCACCCAGCTCCTTCAGATAACCCGTCAGCGCACGGATCATCATGCCGGCTCCGCCTTGGCCGATCGCCATGCCGAAGGCCTGGTTGGTCATCGACTCGAGATAGGGAAACAGCGCACCGCCCGAAACATCCGGCGGAAAGTCGAGATGCAGGCCCCAGGCGGCGAGCGTTGCCTTCACCTTGTCATTGCGGAAATGCATGTCGGCCCAGCTGCGCGTTGACATGGTGAGGAAGCGCAGCATGTCCAGCGTCCAGGCCGTGCCGTTCTCGCGCCAGGCCTTGTAGATCAGCTTTGCCATGGCCCAGGAGGGCATGACATTGCCGAGCAGCCCGAAGATATGCGGCGCGTCCTTGCCGAAGCGCTGCATCATCGCGTCCCAGGCCTCCGCATCGCCCGGGTCCAGCGCATTGAGCCGCGCCATGGTGAGGCGAGCGTCCTTCGACACGCCGAACCATGTGCGGTCCGGGAATACCGAGGCGAAGCAATGCGCGGCAGGCGCAAAGGCGAGGCCGTGGCGGCCAAGCCCCTCGCCATGCTCGCGCAGGAAGGGCGAGCCCGCAAACATCGAGAGATTCATGGCGGCGAGGTCGTGCCGGAAACCGGGCAGCGTCACCTCACGCGTCTTCACCGCACCGCCGGCCTCCGCCTTCGCCTCGAAGACGCCGACATGCCATCCGCGCTTGGCGAGGTGGATCGCGGCGGACAGCCCATTATGGCCCGCGCCGATGATCGCCGCATCGAATGTGGAAGTCGCCATGCCGGATGCTCCGTCCTTTGCGCGAAGCTTCCAACAGCGGGCCTGGAGGGTCAATCCGAAATTTCGTGCAAGTGCATGGAAACGCCATATTGCACTGCACATAATTCAGGTTATTGCAGAATCAATCTTGTGCAAATGGATGTTTTGTGTCCGAATTGCCGGCGAGCCTGCAGATAAGCCGGCCGGCCACCGATTGGAGGAACCACCCATGATGAAGCGCGCCCTGCTGGCAGCCTCTGCGCTGCTGCTGAGCCTCTCTGCCGCCCACGCTGCCATGCCCGGCATGCGCGGGCATGACCACACCGGCATCACCGTGCCTGACATGGACCAGGCCGTCACTTTCTTCAGCGACATCCTCGGCTGCCAGAAGGCCATGTCCTTCGGCCCCTTCGCCGATGACAAGGGCACCTTCATGACCGACCTCTTGGGCGTCGACTCCAAGGCCGTCATCGAGCAGATCACCATGATGCGCTGCGGCTTCGGCTCCAACATCGAGCTGTTCAAGTACAAGGCGCCAGACCAGCGCACGCTGAACCAGAAGAACAGCGACATCGGCGCCTTCCACATCGCCTTCTATGTCGATGACATCAAGGCGGCGAAGGCCTTCCTCGACGAGAAGGGTGTCGCCACGCGTCTGGGTCCGCTGCCGGTGGACCAGGGGCCCGCCGCCGGACAGGCCATCCTTTATTTCCAGTCGCCCTGGGGCCTGCAGCTCGAGGCCATCACCTATCCCAGCGGTATGGCCTATGAGAAAGACGGTGGCCCGGTGCTGTGGTCGCCGAAGGACCCGGCCAAGTAAGCTGGCGTTTACGATAGCCCATGTTACAGTCGGGCTGGGCATGGCAGCATGCCCGGCTCTTCACATTCGGGACCCCGCCATGGCTGTCAGCTTCACCACCGACCGCATGCTCCGCTTCGGCGACTGCGATATCTCGGGCACCGCCTATTACCCGTCCTATCTCAACCTGCTCAACGGCGTGGTGGAGGAGTTCTGGACCTGGATCGGCTATCCCTGGCACGAGATCATCTGGAAGGAGCGCTGGGGCACGCCCACGGTGCACCTCACCTGCAATTTCTCCAAGCCCTCCTTCTTCGGCGACAAGCTCACCTTCCGCGTCACGGTGAAAAAGGTGGGCCGCTCCTCGGTGGCGCTCGACCATGAAATCTGGTGCGGCGATGAATTGCGTTGGACGGTCAATCAGGTTCTGGCCGCCAGCTGGCTGGACAAGCACACGTCGATGAGCTGGCCCGACGATGTGCGCGCCAAGCTGATGAGCTTTCTGCCGAAGGACGAAGACGCCAATCCGCACCAGCCGGTGAAGCGCGGCTAGCGCAACGGGCCCTCAAGTGCATTCGCACTTGAGGGCGTAAAGTTGCGCCAGCTTTTGACTCTGGAGCATCTTTCGCTTCGCAAGCGATTCCACTTGCTCGCACGATGCTCTAGAGCATGATCCGCAAAAGTGGAACCACTTTTGCGATAAGATCATGCTCAAGCTTTTGATCTGGCGCATGTTCCGATGAGATGATTCCATCTCATCGGAACATGCGGCTAGGCCTGCGGGACCACCGCCGTTGCCTCGATCTCCACCTTGGCGCGGTCCTCGACGAGCGCCGCCACCTGCACCAGCGCCATGGCGGGGAAGTGCTTGCCGATGATCTCGCGGTAGACGCGGCCCAGCTCCTTCAGCCGCGCCAGATATTCCTGCTTGTCGGTCACATACCAGGTGAGTCGCACGATGTGCTCCGGCCCGGCGCCCGCCTCCGCCAAGACTGCCACGATGTTCCTCAGCGTCTGCGCCACCTGGTCGATGAAGTCGTCGGACTCGAATTCCTGCTGGGCATTCCAGCCGATGAGGCCGCCGCAGAAGATCATGCGGCCCGAGGCGGCGACACCATTGGCATAGCCCAGCGCCGGCTTCCAGTCGCGCGGGTGGAGGAATTCATGCGGCGATCCGGTCATGCTCAGCCTCCCAGCACGGCGCGGGCGATGATCACGCGCTGCACGTCGCTCGCCCCCTCATAGATGCGCAACGCGCGGATTTCACGGTAGAGACGCTCGACCACGGCGCCGTGCTTCACGCCATCGCCACCATGGAGCTGCACCGCCATGTCGATGACGCGCTGAGCGGCCTCCGTCGCATTGAGCTTGGCCATGGAGGCCTCGCGCGTGATGCGCGGTTGCCCCATGTCTTTGGTCCAGGCGGCGCGGTAGACGAGCAATGCCGAGGCATCGATGTCGAGCGCCATGTCGGCAATGTGGCCCTGCACCATCTGAAGCTCGGCGAGTGGTGCCCCACCCACCTTGCGCGCCTTCACCCGCGCCAGCGTTTCATCCAGCGCGCGGCGCGCGAAGCCGACAGCGGCGGCGCCCACGGTGGAGCGGAAGACGTCGAGCACCGACATGGCGATCTTGAATCCATCCCCCGGCTTGCCGATGAGCGCGCCCTCGGGGATTTCGACATTTTCGAAGTTCAGCAGGGCGAGGGGATGCGGCGCCATCACGTCGATGCGCCCGGCCACCGTGAGGCCCTTCGTGTCGGCGGGCACCAGAAACGCCGAGAGCCCCTTGGCGCCGGGCGCCTCGCCGGTGCGGGCGAAGACGGCATAGACATCGGCGATGCCGCCGTTGGAAATATAGGTCTTCTCGCCGTTCAGCACGAAGCCGCCCTGCACGCGGGTGGCCGTCATCTTCGTTGCCGCCGCATCGGAGCCCGCTTCGGGCTCGGTGATGGCGAAGCCGGCGATGGCTTCGCCGCTGCGCGTGCGGGCCAGCCACTGCTTCTGCTCGGGCGTGCCGAACAGCGTCACCGCTCCCATGCCGAGGCCCTGCATGGCGAATGAGAATTCAGCGAGCCCGTCATATTGCGCGATGATCTCGCGGATCAGGCACAGCGTGCGCACGTCGAGCTTTTCGCCATCGCCAGCGCCCGTGTATTTGAGCCAGCCCGAAGCGCCGAGCTTCCTCACATGCGAGCGGCAGGCTGCATCCACATCGGCATGATGTCCCGTCAGGTGTTCCTTGCACCAGCCATGGAGCTCCACCGCCAGAGCCCGGTGGCGCGGCTCGAAGAAGGGCCAGTCGAGATAGCTGGTGTCACCCATGTCAGTTCCCCTCGAACACGGGTTTCTGCCTGGCCACGAAAGCCCGGTAGGCGCGCCCGAAATCCTTCGTCTGCATGCAGATGGCCTGCGCCTGGGCCTCCGCCTCGATCGCCTGTTCCAGCCCCATGTTCCATTCCTGGTTCAGCTGCGTCTTGGTCATGCCATGCGCGAAGGTGGGGCCCGCGGCGATGGCGCGCGCGAGCTTCATTGCTTCCGCCTCCAGTGACGCCGCATCATGCAGCGCGTTCCAGAAGCCCCAGCGCTCGCCCTCCGCCGCCGTCATCACGCGGCCGGTATAGAGCAGTTCCGCGGCGCGGCCCTGGCCGATGATGCGCGGGAGAATGGCGCAGGCGCCCATGTCGCAGCCGGCAAGGCCCACGCGGGTGAAGAGGAAGGCCGCCTTGGCCTCCGGCGTCGCAAGGCGCAGGTCGGAGGCCATGGCGACGATGGCGCCCGCGCCCACGCACACGCCATCAACCGCTGCGATGATCGGCTTGCCGCAGGAGATCATCGCCTTGACCAGATCACCCGTCATACGCGTGAAGGCGAGCAGGCCCTTCATGTCGAGGCCGATCAGCGGCCCGATAATGTCATGCACGTCGCCGCCGGAACAGAAGTTGCCGCCATTGGAGGCGAAAACCACGACGTCCACGTCCTCGGCAGAGGCGAGGCTGCGGAAGGTATCGCGCAGCTCGGCATAGCTTTCGAAGGTGAGCGGGTTCTTGCGGTCCGGGCGGTTGAGGCGGATGGTGGCGACGCGATCCGTCACCTCCCACAGGAAATGCTGCGGCTGATAAGCGGCAAGCGTCGTCATGGCTTGTCTCCCTTGCTCATGCGCTTCAGCAGCGCGGTGACCTGCTCGACGTCACTGTCGCTCAGGCCGGCAAACAGCGTGTTGATCTCGCGCTCGTGGTCCGCCGCGAGCCGCTCGAACTGGCGCAGGCCTTCGGGTGTCAGCGCCACATGGACGGTGCGGCGGTCGGTTTCGGAGGCCGTGCGGCGCACCAGCCCGTCCTTCTCCAGCCGGTCCACCACCGCCGTGGCATTGCCGTTGGAGACAAGCAGCATGCGGCTCAGCTCCGACATGGTGGCGCCGTCGCGGCGGCGATAAAGGGCCGCCATCACGTCGAAGCGCGGCAGCGTGGTGCCGTGCTCGACGCGGAGATATTCGCGAAGGCTGCTCTCTGCGGCGCGTGCGACGCCCAAGAGCCTGATCCACATCTTCAGGCGGCGCTTGGAGAGCGGATCCGTATCGGGTGCGTTCATACGCGGATCGCCTCAGCAGATTTCCCGCGCAGGCGGAAGGCCTGGTCGCGCCCGGCGCGATAGGGGGCTGGCCACTCGCTCGCCTCGTCCCCCATCTGAACCGCCGCATGCAGCGTCCAGTAGGGGTCCGCCAGATGCGGGCGGGCGAGGCAGACGAGATCGGCGCGGCCAGCGAGCAGGATGGAGTTCACCTGGTCGGCCTCGGTGATGTTGCCCACCGCCATGGTGGCAATGTCAGCCTCGTTGCGGATGCGGTCGCTGAACGGCGTCTGGAACATGCGGCCATAGACGGGCTTTGCCGCGATGCTGGTCTGGCCGGCGGAAACATCGATGATGTCCGCCCCCGCCGCGTGGAACAGCTTGGCCACCTCCACGGCATCGCCCGGCGTGATGCCGTCGGCCCCCACCCAGTCATTGGCGGAGATGCGCACCGACATGGGGCTAGCCTCGCCCCACGCCTTGCGCATGGCGCGGAACACCTCGAGCGGCCAGCGCATGCGGTTCTCGAGGCTGCCGCCATATTCATCCGTGCGGCGGTTCGACGTGGGCGAGATGAAGCTTGAGATCAGGTAGCCGTGTGCGGCGTGGAGTTCCACCATGTCGAAGCCCGCGCGCTTCGCCATTTCTGTCGCCGCCACGAACTGCGCCGTCACCTTATCCATGTCGGCGCGCGTCATCTCGCGCGGCGCCTTGTGTTTCGGCGACCAGGCGATGGCGGACGGGGCGATCGTCTCCCAGCCGCCCGTCACCAGCGGCATCTCGTCATCCTCCCACGGCGCCTGCACCGAGGCCTTGCGGCCCGCATGGCCGATCTGGCAGCAGATCTTCGCCGTGGTCTCGGCATGCACGAAATCGGCGAGACGCGACCACTGCGCCTCATGCTCCGGCGCATAAAGCCCGGGGCAGCCGGGCGTGATGCGGCCCTCAGGCGACACGCAGGCCATCTCGGTATAGACCAGACCGGCGCCGCCCTTGGCGCGCTCGGCGTAATGCACGAAGTGCCAGTCGGTGGGGCAGCCATCCACGGCCTTGTATTGCGCCATGGGCGAGACGACGAGGCGGTTCTTGAGCTGCATGTTGCGCAGCCGGAAGGGCGCGAACATCGGCGCACGGCCCTTGCTACCACCGGCCTGTTCCTGGAACCAGTCCTCCGCCGCGCGCAGCCACTGCGGGTCGCGCAGGCGCAGGTTCTCGTGGCTGATGCGCTGGCTTCGCGTCAGCAGCGAATAGGCGAATTGCAAGGGCGGCAGATCGAGGTAGCGCTCCACCTGCTCGAACCATTCGAGGCTGTTGCGCGCGGCGGACTGCAAGCGCAGCACCTCGACGCGCCGCTCGTCCTGATAGCGCTGGAAGGCCTGCTCCATCGTGGGTTCCGAGTGCAGGTAGTCCGCCAGCGCAATCGCGCTGTCGAAGGCGAGACGCGATCCGGAGCCGATGGAGAAATGCCCCGTCGCCGCCGCATCGCCCATCAGCACGACATTGTTGTGATACCAGCGCTCGCAGATAACGCGCGGGAACTGCATCCACACCGCGGAACCGCGCAGGTGCGCGGCATTCGACATCAGCGCATGGCCGCCTAAGTGCTTGGCGAAGATCGTCTCGCAGGTGGCGACGGTCTCTTCCTTCGACATCTCCGCGAAGCCCCAGCGGCTCCACGTCCCGGGCAGGCATTCGACGATGAAGGTCGCGGTATCGGCATCGAACTGGTAGACATGCGCCCAGACCCAGCCGTGCGCGGTTTGCTCGAAGATGAAGGTGAAAGCATCGTCGAATTTCTGGTGCGTGCCGAGCCAGATGAACTTGCACAGCCGCATGTCGATATCGGGCTTGAACACCTCGGCGAATTCCGTGCGCACCAGCGAGTTGATGCCGTCGCAGGCGACCACCAGGTCATGGTCCTTGGCGTATTCCGCCGCCGACTTGAACTCGGTCTGGAATTGCAGGTCGACGCCCAGCTCGCGGGCCCGCGCCTGCAGCAGGATCAGCATCTGCTTGCGGCCAATGCCGGCGAAGCCGTGGCCGCCGGAGACGGTGCGCTGGCCGTTGTGCACCACCGCGATGTCATCCCAATAGGCGAAATGGCTGCGGATGGCGCCGGTGCTCTTGGGGTCGTTCTTCTGCATGCGGGAGAGGGCATCGTCGGAGAGGACGACGCCCCAGCCGAAAGTGTCATTGGCGCGGTTCCGCTCCAGCACCGTCACCTGATGCGCCGGGTCGCGCAGCTTCATCGAGATCGCGAAATAAAGGCCGGCGGGGCCGCCGCCGAGACACAGAATGCGCATGCGAAAATCTCCCGGGACTGCAGGGCATTGGGAGGCTGGCATGGCGCCGGTAGTATTTCAAGTTCAAAATATTCGAACTTGAAATTTCTCCACGCGCGGGCATCATGCGGGCATGGATGACCTGCTGATCGACCGCCATGAAGGCTGGCTGAAGCTGACGCTCAACCGCCCCGCCGCCCGCAATGCGCTGAACACGGAACTGTTGAGCCAGCTCGCCGCGGCGCTGATGGGGGCGGCGGCGAACGCCTCCTGCCGCGCCGTGCTGCTCTGCGGGGCGGAGGGCAACTTCGCCGCCGGGGCGGACATCGGCGAAATCGAGCACAAGACCCGTGCGGAAGGTGCGGCTGACCCGCGCAAGGCGCACTGGCAGACGATCCGCGGCTTCCGCAAGCCGCTGATCGCTGCCGTCGATGGCTTCGCCCTGGGCGGCGGCTTCGAGCTCGCCCTCATGTCGGACCTGGTCATCGCCGGCGAGACGGCGCGCTTCGGCCTGCCGGAAACCAACCTTGGCCTCATTCCGGGTGCCGGCGGCGGCCAGCGCCTCATGTCGCTCGCCGGCCGGGCGCGCGCCAGCCGCATGGTGCTGACGGGCGAGATCATCGATGCCGCCACGGCGGAGGCCTGGGGCATCGCGGCGTGGAAGAGCGAAGGTTCGGCCATCCCCGAGGGTGAGAAGCTGGCGGCCAAACTCGCAACCCGCGCGCCGCTGGCGCTGCAGGCCGCCAAGCGCGCGCTGGTTAATGGCGATGATAACCCCGCGGCCCTCACGCTGGAGCGCACGCTGTTCGAAAAGCTTCTCGACAGCGCCGACAAGACAGAAGGCATCGCCGCGTTCCGCGAGAAGCGCAAGCCGGAGTTCAAGAGTCAATGACCAAGCCCGTCATCGCCGTGCTGGGCCTGGGCACCATGGGTCTCGGCATCGCCCAGCTCTATGCTGAGGCCGGGCGCCGGGTGATCGCATTCGACGCCGTTGCAGCCGCGCGCGAGTCCGCGAAGGACCGGCTTGCACAGTCGCTTGATGCGCGGGTGAAGGCTGGCAAGCTGCCCGAGGCAGAGCGAGATGCGACGCTCGGCAACCTCACCGTCACGGATGACATGGCTGAACTGAGCAAGGCGCGGCTGGTGATCGAGGCGGTGGTGGAAGACCTTGCCGTCAAGCAGGCGCTGTTCGCCGAGGTGGAGCGCCATGTGTCAGCGGAGACAGTGCTGGCCACGAACACCTCCTCCCTTTCCGTCGCCGCTATCATGGCCAGGCTCGCCCGTCCGGCGCGCGGCATCGGATTGCACTTCTTCAATCCCGCGCCTGTCATGAAGCTCGTCGAGCTCGCCGTGCCGCAGGGCGCATCGGATGAAGCCACCGAACTGGCGCGCAGCCTTACGCAAGCCGCCGGCAAGACGGTGATTGCCTGCCGCGATACGCCGGGCTTCATCGTCAACCGCTGTGCCAGGCCTTACTATGGCGAGGCGCTGGCGATGCTGGAGGAAGGGCGCTCCGCCTCCGGCATCGATTCCGCCATGCTGAAGGCGGGATACAGGCTGGGCCCCTTCAGCCTCATCGACCTGATCGGCGCCGACATCAACCTCGCCGCCACGCGCGGGCTGTCGGCGGCGATGGCTGGCCACCCGCGCTACCACGTCTTCGACGCGCTCGTGAAACAGGTGGAGCAGGGCCATCTCGGCCGCAAGTCCGGCCGGGGCTTTCTCCACCCCGCAACGCCCGGTGAAGCGCCTGCCGACTGGCAGGCGATCGCGCGCCGCATCGAGGCGGCGCTCGCCAACGAGGCGGCCTTCCTCGCGCAGGAGAGCGGTCTCGCACCGGACGACATCGACACGGCCTTGAAGCTCGGCCTCAACTTCCCGCGCGGCCCCTTCGAGTCGGCCCGCAGTCACGGGGCCGCCGCAATCCTCTCAACGCTCACCGCATGCGAGTCCGCCGCGCCTGCACATCTCAAGGGCCGCTACACGCCAAGCCCCGCGCTCGCGCCACGCATCGGCGGCTGAAAGGACATTTCATGGACGCCTTCATCTGCGATTACCTGCGCACACCCATCGGCCGCTTCGGCGGCGCGCTGTCCTCGGTGCGCACGGATGACCTCGCGGCGATCTCCATCAAGGCGCTGATTCAGAAGCACGCCTCGCTCGACTGGACGGCGGTGGACGAGGTGATCCTCGGCTGCGCCAACCAGGCAGGCGAGGACAATCGCAACGTGGCGCGCATGGCGGTGCTGCTGTCGGGCCTGCCCGAGAGCGTGCCTGGCGTCACCGTCAATAGACTCTGCGGCTCCGGCATGGACGCTGTCGCCATGGCCGCGCGCGCCATCAAGGCTGGCGAGATCGATCTCGCCATCGCGGGCGGTGTCGAATCCATGTCGCGCGCACCCTTCGTGATGCCCAAAGCCACCGAGGCCTTCTCGCGCCATGCCGAGATCCATGACACAACCATCGGCTGGCGCTTCGTCAATCCCGTGATCAAGGCGCAATACGGCATCGACTCCATGCCCGAGACGGCGGAGAACGTCGCCGCCGGCTGCGCCATCTCGCGCGCCGATCAGGATGCCTTCGCACTCCGTTCGCAGACGCGCGCGCTGGCCGCACAAGGCAATGGCCGCTTCGCCCGCGAGATCACGCCGGTCACCGTCCCGCAGCGCAAGGGCGACCCGGTCATCTTCGACAAGGACGAGCACCCGCGCGCCACCAGCCTCGAGTCCCTGGCAAAGCTTCCAACACCCTTCCGGCAAGGCGGCAGCGTGACGGCGGGCAATGCCTCGGGCGTCAATGACGGCGCGGCCGCGCTCATCATCGCCTCGGAAGCAGCGGTGAAGCGTCATGGTCTGCAGCCGCTGGCGCGCATCCTGGGTGCGGCCACAGCGGGCCTTGCGCCGCGCATCATGGGGCTGGGGCCGGTGCCCGCCACGCAGAAGCTCTGCGCGCGTCTCGGCCTCAAGGCCGATCGGTTCGGCGTCATTGAGCTCAACGAGGCTTTCGCCGCGCAGGCGCTCGCGGTGCAACGCCAGCTCGGCCTTGCCGATGATGCGCCGCATGTGAACCCCAATGGCGGGGCCATAGCACTGGGCCACCCGCTCGGCATGTCGGGCGCGCGGCTTGCCGGCACGGCGGCGCTGGACCTGAGCCTCGGTGGGCACAAGCTGGCGCTTGCCACCATGTGCGTGGGCGTGGGGCAGGGAATTTCGCTTGCGCTCGCCCGGGTTTGAACGGCACCATGGCGCATGCTCAGGAATATTCCGTCCACCCTCAGCCCCGATCTCCTGTGGTGCCTCGCCTCCATGGGCCATGCCGAGCGCCTGGTGCTGGTGGACCGGAACTTCCCCGCCCATGACGTGGCGCGGCATACCTCCACCGGCAAGCTCATCGAACTGCCCGGCCTTGATATTCCGCAGGCCGCCCGCGCCATCCTCTCGGTGATGCCGCTCGACGACTTCATCCCCGATCCCGTCTCGCGCATGCAGGTGGTGGGCGATCCGGAGAAGCTGCTGCCGATGCAGGCGGAAGTCCACCAGATCGCGAAGGACGCGGAAGGCCGCGACGTTGGCATGGAGGCGCTGGAGCGCTTCGCCTTCTACGAAGCCGCCAAGAAGGGTTTTTGCGTGGTGCGCACCAGCGAGTTCCGCCCCTACGGCTGCTTCCTGTTCACCATGGGCGTGATTTTCGACGGAAGATGAGAAGCCCTGAGTGTCCTCTGCCGCTGAAGAAGCGGGAGAAGACGAAACGGGCCTAGGGTGATTGCACCGCCGACACGAACCGGCCTGCCGCCTCTGTTGCAAACCTGCAAGCAGCCTCGATCCCGTCCCCCGCCGCCAGCCGCGCGGCCAAAGCGCCGCAGAAGCAGTCACCCGCGCCATGGCTGGAAACCAGTTTGACGGGCAGGGCGGGGACATCCACGCGAGACCCATCGCGCGTCATCAGCATCAACCCGTCGCCGCCGCGCGTCAGCACCACGTCGCGGCTGGGCGCATGCAGCAAGGCGAGCGCCTGCGCCAAGTCCTCAGCGCCCGACAGCATGGCGGCCTCGACGCGGTTCACCACCAGCACATCGGCAAGGGCGAGGAACGCCGCGGACATTTTTCGCGCCGGCGCGGCGTTGAGCACCACGCGTCCGCCCCTTGCCTTCACCGCCTGTGCCGCGGCAAGGCTCACCGGCTCCGGGATTTCGTTTTGCAGCAGCAGCACCTTCGCGTCCCACAGCGGCGCCCATCGCGCCGCCACGCTGCCGGCATCGATGGTGAGATTGGCGCCAGACACCACCACCGCGCCATATTCGCCACCCGCCTCGCTGATGGCGACGCTCATGCCGCTGCCTTGCGCGGCATCGATGCCGACATGCGCGATGTCCACCCCCGCCGCCACCAGGTTGGCCCGCAGGCGCTCGCCGAAATCATCCGCGCCTGTCTGGCCGCCAAACGCTGTCCGTGCGCCGAAGCGCGCCGCGGCCACCGCCTGGTTGCCGCCCTTGCCGCCGCATTTGTAATGCCACGACGATCCGATCAGCGTCTCGTCACGCCCCGGCAGGCGCGGGGCCGCCACCATGATGTCGAGGTGCAGGCTGCCGGCGACGGCGACGTCGATCATGCGCCACCATACAAGGCCGACTGCAGGATGCGCTGGCTCGCCACCGCGTCCTGCGCCGCAATTGCTTGATCGAGCGCTGCATTGCCGCGCAGGCGGTCGAGCACGCGGCACATGCCTTCGACGGCGGAGATGTTGGCCGAGCATTCGGCCACCGGGTCGAGCCCCACCGCATCGGGGAAGGTGTCGAAATAGATGGCATTGCGATAGCCGAGCTTTTCCAGCGTATAGAGCAGCTCCAGCGTCTGGATCACATGCACGCTGCCGGCCACAAGGCCATCGTCGCGCTTGGCATAGCCGTCATTGAGGTGCACGCCCAGCAACCGGCTGCGCCGGTGGATCAGCGCCGCTGCATAGGCCGGCATCTCGCCGGCATAAAGCACATGGGCGAAGTCGAGCGTCACGCCCATGTTCTTTGCCCCCACGTCGGACACCATGAGCAGCGTGGTGGCGACATCGGGCAGCAGCGAGAAGGCGCGCGGCTCGTTGGGCTTGTATTCGATGGAAATGTCGATGGCCGGGTTATGCGCGGCGATCGCCGAAAGTGCCTCCGCAGTCTCGTCCCACAGGCGCAGGTAATCGGCCTGGAACGCATAGTCGAAGCCGTCCTGGCCCAGCCACAGCGTCATCAGGCCGCCGCCGGCTTCCGCCAGCGCATCGAGCCCGCGCAGCGTCAGGTCCAGCGCCTTGGCCCGCAGCGCCTTGTCGGGGTGGGTCAGCGCCCCCTTCTTGAATCCGGGGTCGGAGTAGTAACGCATGGCGAAGCCATTGAGACTGATGCCCAGGCTGTCCAGCTTGGCGCGGATGTCCTTCGCGGTGGTTCCCTCGAGGTGGTCCGGAAAGTTGAAGTCCACGGCGGACAGCCCCGGCACCGTGGCGGCGCGCTCGATCAGGTCCAGCGCGGTGATGCGGTTGCGGCCGGGCCACACCGACGCGGCATCGGCCCTGAAGCCGTTGAGCCTCGTGGCATAGGCGAAGCGGGTCTTCTCGGCAGTCACGGGGGCCTCTTGGCTTGCGGCGGGTGTGCCCTTCCGTTACCAATTCAGGCGAGGAATTGAAAGGGAACGTGGCAGCCATGCAGGAGCGGATCAAGCGCTGGACCAGGGAGCTGATGATGATCCCCGGGCTCTCCGGTTTCGAAGGCCCGGTCAGGCGCTACATCAGGGGCGAGCTCTCGAAGCTCGGCATCGAGTCCCGCGCCGACATGCTGGGCAACCTCATCGCCACCGTCGAGGGCGATACCAGCCTGCCCTCCGTCATGCTCATCGCCCACATGGACCAGCTGGGCCTCATCGTCCGCAAGATCGAGGCCTCGGGCCTCATCCGGGCCGAGCGGGTGGGCGGCGTGCCGGAGCGGGCGCTGGCGGCACAGGAGGTGCTTCTGTCGGTGGGCGGCGGGCGCACGCTCCCTGGCATCATCGCCAACAAGAGCCATCACGCCACCACGCCGGAGGAGAAATACCGCGTGGTGCCCTATCAGGAGCTCTACATCGACTGCGGCTTTGCCAGTGCCGGGGAGGCGCTTGCAGCGGGCATCAATGTCGGAACACCCATCGTCTATGCGCCCAACTTTGTCGAACTGGCGGGTGGCCGCATCGGCGGCACCTCGGTCGATGACCGCGCCGCCTGCGCCGTGCTGCTGGAGCTGGCGCGTGCCGCGAAGGACGTGCTGCCCACGGTGCACCTCGTCTTCTCGGTGCTGGAGGAATTCAACCTGCGTGGCGCGGTGACGGCCGCCCAGGTGCTGCAGCCTGATATCTGCATCCAGCTCGATCTGGCGCTCGCCACCGATACGCCGGACATGGGCCAGCGCGGCGACGTGCGCCTTGGCGCCGGGCCGGTGATGAGCATGTTCAGCTTCCACGGCCGCGGCACGCTCAACGGCTGCATCCCGCATCCCGCCCTCGTGCAGCTGTTCCAGCAGACGGCGGACCAGGAGAACATCACCCTGCAGCGCTCCGCCCACATCGGCGCCTTGACCGAGACGTCCTATGTGCAGCTCGTGGGCAAAGGCGTGGCCGCGATCGACATGGGCTTTCCCGCCCGCTACACGCACTCTGCACTCGAAGTCTGCGACCTCGCCGACCTCGAAAGCCTGGCGAAGCTGCTCATCGCCGCGCTGCGGCGCATCGGCACGCGCTTCTCGCTCGACCGCGACGATTACATCGCATGAAACACTATCTCGGCGTCGATATCGGCACCTTCGAAACCAAGGGCGTCATCGTCTCCGCCACCGGCGAGATCGTGGCGCAGGCGGCGCGCGCCCACAGGATGCAGGTGCCGCAGCCCGGCTGGGCCGAGCATGACGCCGAGCAGGACTGGTGGGGCGATTTCGTTCATGTGACGCGGAAGATGCTGGCTGACAGCGGCATCGCGCCCTCTTCCGTCGCCGGCATCGGCGCCAGCGGCATCGGCCCCTGCATGCTGCCGGTCGATGAGGCGGGCAGCCCGCTGATGAACGCCGTGCTCTATGGCGTCGACACGCGCGCCGCGCGGGAGATCGAAGAGCTTACGCGCCAGATCGGCGCGGACGTCATCCTCGAACGCTGCGGCAACGCGCTCACCTCTCAGGCCGTCGGCCCCAAGATGCTGTGGCTCAAGCGCAACCGGCCGGAGGTCTTCGCGAAGACCCGCAAGATCCTCAACTCCAGCTCCTTCCTCGTTCACCGCCTCACCGGGCGCTACACCATCGACCATTATTCGGCGGGCAATTTCAGCCCCTTCTACCTGGTCGACAGGCAGGGCTGGAGCGGCGAACTCGCCCCCGGCATCATCGCCATGGAGCAGCTGCCGGAGCTGATGTGGACCACCGAAATCGCCGGTCACGTCACCACCAGGGCCGCAGCCGAGACCGGCCTCGCGGAGGGAACGCCCGTCATCGCCGGCACCATCGATGCGGCAGCCGAGGCCGTCAGCGTCGGCGTGCTCAACGCTGGCGACCTGATGCTGATGTATGGCTCCACCATCTTCATCATCCTCATCACCGGGAGCCGCGTGCGCGATGGGCGGCTGTGGTATGCGCCATGGCTGTTCCCCGGTCAGCATGGCTCCATGGCGGGCCTCTCGACCAGCGGCACGCTCACCCACTGGTTCCGCGGCAATTTTGCAAAGGACCTGCCGCGCGAGACGGCGGTGATCGAACTGGCAAAAGAGGCGGAAGCCTCGCCCCCCGGCGCCAAGGGCCTCGTGCTGCTGCCGTACTTCTCCGGCGAGCGCACGCCCATCCATGACACGAAGGCCAGGGGCATCCTCTTCGGTCTCGACCTCACGCATGATCGCGGCGACATGTTCCGCGCCGTGCTCGAAGGCATCGCCCATGGCACGCGCCATGTATTCGAAACCTATGCGGAAGCGGGCCAGGCTCCGCGGATTGTCTATGCCGTGGGCGGCGGCACGAAGAACCGCGTGTGGGGGCAAGCCACCTCCGACATCACCGGCAGCACCCAGGTGCTGCGCCAGAAGACCATCGGCGCGTCATACGGCGACGCCTTCCTCGCGGCGCTGGCGCTGGGCGATGTGACGCCCGCGGACATCGAGAACTGGAACCCCGTGGCCTCGTCGATCACGCCCAGGCCGGAGCTCAAGGCCATGTACGACCGCCAGCACGCCGTGTTCCGCGGTCTCTATCCGGCGACGAAGGGGTTTCTTTGAAGCCTCGATGTTCCGTCGTCCCAGCTTTCGCTGGAATGACGAATGGGAGGGGAGGGGCGTGAACCCGTTGCCACCGCCCCAGTCCTGACCTAGTTTAATCTTGGTCCATCAACGGAGAAACACCATGTGCAATGCCTGTATCATCGAGGGCGTGCGGCAGCAGGCCCAGTCACGCCGGTCCTTCCTCGCGCGCTCGGCGGCGGCGGGGGTTGCGGCACTCGCCGCCAGCGCCGTGAGCGCGCGGGAAACGCTGGCGCAGAGTTCGGGCAAGGTCGTCGACCTCACCCACACCTTCGACGACAAGTTCCCCACCTTCGATGGCAAGCCCGGCATCGCCATGGAGAAGGTCGAGGACTTCAAGACCAACGGCTACACCATCTTCAAGCTCACCATCTTCGAGCATTCGGGCACCCACATCGATGCGCCGCTGCATTTCACGGCCGATGGCACATCGGTTGCGGATCTCGCGCCGGAAAACCTCGTCTGCCCGCTCTGCATCGTCGACATCAAGGCCAAGGCGAAGGAGGATCCCAACGCCATGGTGAGCAAGGCGGATATCGAGGCCTGGGTTTCGGCCAATGGCGCGCTCCCCAAGGGCGCCTGCGTCGCCATGAATTCCGGCTGGTCCGCCAGGGTGGGTGACCCCAGCTACCGCACGCTGCCCGATGGCAAGTTCGCCTTCCCCGGCTTCTCGAAGGAGGCGGTGGAACTCCTGGCGGAGGCCGGCGCCGCGGCCATCGCGGTCGACACGCTGTCGCTCGATCCCGGCAACTCGCAGGATTTCGCCGTGCACAATACCTGGCTGCCCGGCGGGCGCTATGGCATCGAGAATGTCGCCAATCTTGATCTCCTGCCGGTGAAGGGCGCCACCATCTTCGTGGGCGCGCCCAAGCACCGCGGTGGCACCGGTGGCCCGGCGCGCGTGATGGCGGCCTTCTGATGGCAACGCTTCCCTTGCTCGACGACGAGGCGGTGGGGGCGGAAGCCCGCGCCGTCTTCGACGACATCCGCGCGAGGCGCAACACGGATTACGTCAACAATTTCTGGCGCGCGCTCGCGCATGACCCGGCCCTTCTCAAATCCACCTGGGAGCGCGTGCAGGAGGTAATGGCGCCGGGCGAGCTGGACCCGCTGGTGAAGGAGCTGATCTATGTGGCGGTCTCCACCGTCAATGGCTGCAGCTACTGCGTCCACTCCCACACGGCAGCGGCACGCGCCAGGGGCATGACGCCGGGCCAGCACGCGGAGCTCCTGCGCGTGGTGGCGCTGGCCAGCCAGACCAACGCGCTGGCCCATGCGCTGCAGGTGGAACCGGACGGCCGCTTCAAGGCGTAAGGCGGCCTACTTCACCGACCCCGAGGTCAGCCCTTTCACGATGTAGCGCTCGAGGAACACGCCGATGACGATCAGCGGCAGGATGGCGGCGGACGACAGTGCGGCCATCGACCACCACGAGATGCCCTGGGAGCCCGTCTGGCTCGCCACCATCACCGGCAGCGTCTTGGCGTAGCTCGAGGTCAGCAGCGCGGCGAAGAAATACTCGTTCCAGCACAGGATGACGGAGAGGATGAAGGCCGCCACCATGCCTGGCAATGCGATGGGCAGGATAATGCGGAAGAAGGCGCCCCAGGTGGAGCAGCCGTCGACCAGGGCCGCCTGTTCCAGCTCCTGCGGAATGGTGTCGAACTGATCCTTCATGATCCAGATCACGATGGGCAGCACCGACAGCGTGTAGATGAGGATCAGCCCCACCATGGAGTCGAGGAGTGCGAGCTCCTTGTAGAGCACGAGGAAGGGCATCGCGAGGACCACGGGCGGCAGGATGAGCTGGGAGAGGAAGAAGAACGAGATGTCGCGGTTCTTCCAGATCTTCCAGCGGTAGGAGAAGCGGCTCAGGCCATAGGCCGCCATGGAGCCCAGGATCAGCGCCAGGATTGAAGCCCCCACCGAGGCCTGGATCGAGTTCCAGAAGCGCTTGATGAATTCGGCGCGGGGCGTCGACTCGGTGAAGATCGTGTCGGGCGAAAGCCCGATGGCGCGCAGGCCCAGCCAGTTGGGCTTGTAGTCCACCCAGGGGATGATGTTGCCCATCTGCACGTCTTTCGCCACCTTGAAGGTGGTGGAGAAGGTCCAGAAAATCGGGAACAGCGCAATGATCGTCCACAGGATCAGCGCCGCATAGATGAGGATGCGCTTCAGGGCATGGGGCATCACGTTGCCCTCTGCATGTAGCGGCTGGTGAACTTCAGCAGCAGCGCCACGAAGATGATGATGAGGATCAGATAGACCTCGGCGATCATCGTGCCATAGCCGACGTTGGAGCGGTCCTTGTAGACGCGGAAGATATAGCTCGAGATCGTGTCGGTGGCCCCGCCCGGACCGCCGGATGTGGTGTTGATCACGATGTCGGCAAGCTTCAGCTGGAAGATGATGCGCAGCACGATGGTGGTGACCGAGACCGGCAGCATCAGCGGGAATGTGATCTGCCAGAAGCCCTGCCAGCCGGTGGCGCCGTCGACTTTTGCCGCCTCCTGCACGTCCTTGGGGAGCGCCTGCAGGCCGGCCAGGATCATGATCATCATGAAGGGGATCCACACCCAGGCATCCATCAGCGCGATCGTCGTCTTGGCGAGCCAGGGCGTGGTCAGCAGTGTGGGCTGTTCCCAGCCGAGCCAGCGCAGCAGGTTGGTGACGGGGCCGAAGCGGTATTCCAGCATCGACTTGCCGATCATCCAGCTCACCGCAACGGGAGAGAGCATGAATGGCAGCAGGAAGGCGACGCGGAAGAACTTCTGCGCCTTGATGTCGGCGTTGAGCAGCATGGCAAGGCCGAAGGCGATCGCGTACTGCACGATCACGGTCGCCACATAGAACACCATGTTGCCGAGCGCGTTCCAGAAATAGGGATCGGCGATCAGCTGCCAGAAATTGGCCAGCCCGTTGAAGCTGCGCCCGCCGGCCGATTGCAGGTTCCAGTCGGAGAAGGCGATGTAGAATCCGAAAAATGTGGGGAAGATGACGAGGGCGAGCGTGAAGAACACGGCGGGCAGCACGAATACGGCGCGCCAGCCTGCCTCCCCGTCGCGCAGCACCAAACCCCAGCAGAAGGCGATACTCCACGCGATATAGGCCAGAAACACAGGCTGCCAGTTGGAAAAGCCCCAGGAAAAATATCCCGTCACATAGAGAAGCTGCACGGCCGCAATCGCACAGAGCAGCAGCGTCGCCCCGCGGATCAGCAGGCTCCCCAGCCGTTGGCGTCCGGGCGGGACATGCTGTGCGACGGCCTCGTGGCCCGTGGCTGCGGCGGAAGAGGTCATGGAGCGGAAAAAAGGTCCTTCCGAGAAATGAAAAAGGGCCGGCAGCATGGCGCGCTGCCGGCCCCCTCGCGTGGCTTACATGCCGAGCGACTTCTTGTAGAGCTTGATCTGGTTGTCGCGGCCGAGCTGGTCGGTGCGCTTCTCCCAGGCGGCGGCGATGGCGTCGGCGCCCGCCTGCGCCGTCATCTTGCCGGCGTAGATGTTGGAGAGAATATCCTCGGCTTCCGAATAATACTGGAAGATGCCGGGGATGCGCGGCTCGATCGCGGCATTCGGGTGGTTGTAGGAATTGGCCTGCGAGGCGAGGTAGTTCGCGATGAACTTCTCGTCATAGCCCGCCCCCACCCACTCCGGAATGTTGAAGTGGCTCTGGCGGTAGGGCTGGAAGCCCGACGGATAGGCCGCCATCCACAGCGAGATGTCCTTGCCGCCCAAGTGAGCCGCAAGCGACCAGGCTGCCTTCTGCTTCTTCGGGTCGGCATCGACGCGGGCCATCACATAGATGCCCCAGCCGATATAGGCCATGTTCGGCGCGTAGTTCGGTCCCGACGCGAGCGTCTCCCACTTGCCGGCGGCATGGTTATAGACATCCGGCGAGCCGGGCAGAATGTCGAAGGCCGTCTTGCCCTGGATGACGGAGCTGTCATTGGTGTTGACGTTCGAGCCGATGTCGCCCCACCAGGAGAGCATGGAGCCCGTGCCGGCGAGGAACTGCTGGAAGCCCGTGGTGCCGGGGTCGGCGTTGAGCTGGTCGGCCGGCTCGAAGGGCAGGCAGTCCAGCACGTCTTGGATGGCGCGCACCCAGCCGGGGTTGTTGACCATCGGCTTCATCGTGTCCGGTTCGAACAGGAAGGCCTTGGAGTCGGGGTGCTTCACGTAAGCCGTGGCGCGGCTTCCGAGGAAGTAGAAGCCGAAGCCGCCCCAGCCCTTGGCCGGATCGAGATAGCCATAAAGGTCCTGGCCGTCGATCTGCTTGCCTTTCAGGAACTTGGTCGCGGCATTGACCTCCTGCCACGTGCGCGGCGCCTTCCAGTCGCCCTGGCCGCCAGCCTTCTTCCACTCCTCGGCAAGCGCCGCGTTCTCGAACACGTCGGAACGGTAGTTGAAGTTATGGCAGTCGCCGTCGCAGGAGACGCGATAGGTCTTGCCGTCCCAGGTGCCGACGGGGGCCTTGAGGTAACCGACATAGTCATCCATGTCGATCTGCTTCTTGACCCAGTCCGGCATCTCGGAGGCAAGGCCCTTGCCGCAGACGTCGCCCTCGAAGGGGGCGCCCATTTCAATGACGTCGAAGTCCACCGTGCCGGTGGCGATCGACTGTTGCAGGCGCGCGTTATAGTCGGCCTGCGCCAGGTCGATCCAGTTGATGGTGGCGCCGGTGTAGTCCGCCCAGGCCTTGGACAGGCCGCGGAACAGCACGTTATGGACGTTCTGGTTGTTGAGGCCCATGAACGACAGTTCGACGCCCTTGAACTCGCCTTCCTGCACGTTCTGCTTCGTCGGCCCAAGGGTCATCTCGCCGACCTTCTGCCAGTCGGCATCCGTCGGCTGGCCCTTGCCCACGCCGGGGATTTTCAGGATGGCGGCGCGAATGTCGTCCTGCGCGAAAGCGGTGGAGACGTTCAGCGCCGGGCCGCCCACGGCGGCCATGGCGGCCGCACCGGCCGCGCCCTTCAGCATGGCGCGGCGGCTCAGCATGTAGTTGTAGAGATCGATTCTCATGAGTTCGGGTCCTCCCTGGAGCGTCCGTTGCAGGTTGTTGCGATATCTCTCCCGGCTGCCTCGCTTTTTTCATGAGGCTCACAGGGATCGTGGTGGAACGCCGCGCCGACTATGCAACAGCGATTTGCAAAGTCAACGAAGCGCAAGCGCGAAACAGGCACGCCGCGGTCAACTTGTCGTGCACCGCAATATGTGCGGCGCACAAGCGGCGGGGTTGGGAGCGAATAGCGGGTAGCGAATAGGGTTTTCAAATCCCGGAGATGAAATATCGAACACTGTGCCTCACCCACTATTCGCTATTCGCTCCTCTCCTATATCCGGCTGCCCGTCTTCGCATCGAACAGGTGGACCAGCGAAACATCCGGCGTCATGGCGATCATCTCGCCCGGCGCCACCGAGACCCGCTCGCGGAACACGCCGGTAATCTTCTCGCCCGCCAGCTTCGCCACCACCTGCGTCTCGGCGCCCGTCGGCTCGATCACCGTCACCTGCGATCTCACATCCCCGCCCAGCACCAGGTGCTCGGGCCTGATGCCATAGACCGCCTCGCGGCCATCCGATCCGGGCGGGGCTGACGCAAGCGGCAGCTTCGTGCCGTCCGCTGCCTCGAAATGCGGCTGGCTGCCGCCGCGGATCGTGCCCTTGAACATGTTCATGGCGGGCGAGCCGATGAAGCCCGCGACGAAGAGGTTGGACGGTCGGTCATAAAGCTCGAGCGGCGAGCCCATCTGCTCCACGATCCCGTCATGCAGCACCACGATTCTGTCGGCCATGGTCATGGCCTCCACCTGGTCGTGGGTAACGTAGATCGTCGTGGTCTTCAGCCGTTGGTGCAGCTCCTTGATCTCGGCGCGCATCTGCACGCGCAGCTTGGCGTCGAGGTTGGACAAGGGCTCGTCGAACAGGAACACCTGGGGCGCCCTCACGATGGCGCGGCCCATGGCCACGCGCTGGCGCTGCCCGCCCGAAAGCTGGCGCGGATAGCGCGCGAGATAGGGCATGAGGTCCAGGATCTCGGCCGCGCGCTTCACCCGCGCATCGATCTCCGCCTTGGGCGTCTTCCGCAGCTTCAGCGCGAAGCCCATGTTCTCGGCCACCGTCTTGTGCGGGTAGAGCGCGTAGTTCTGGAACACCATGGCGATGTCGCGGTCCTTGGGCGGCAGCGCGTTCACCACCTTGTCGCCGATCTTGATGTCGCCGCCGGTGATCTCCTCCAGCCCCGCGATCATGCGCAGCAGGGTTGATTTGCCGCAACCGGAGGGCCCGACGAGGGCCACGAACGCGCCATCGGCAATGGGGATCGACACGCCATGGATGACCGCCTGGTCGCCATAGCTCTTGCGCACGTCTATGATTTCGACCGAAGCCAAGTCACGCCCCCCTTGAACCTGCCTGGGGTCTTGCGCCCCGCTTGCCGAGGGCGGAGACTAGGGCAGCTTTTCCACTCCGTCGAGTGCTTCCTCGCCAAAGGATTTCCATGCGCTATGAAATGATGCTCCCCCACCAGATCCGCGCGGCGATCGCGGCCAATACACCCGTCGTCCTGCCCTTGGGCGTGCTCGAATATCACGGCGAGCATATGGCCGTCGGCATGGATACGCTGGCCGTCACCCGCGCGCTGGACCTCCTCGAACAGGAGGCCGAAATCGTCATTCTGCCGCCCTTCTATTATGGCGCGGCGAGCTATGCGGTGGAGCCGCCGGAGGGCACCGGTTCGGTGCAGGTCGATTCGACTGCCCTTCATCTCTTCGCGCGCGAGCTGTTCACCGGTCTCATGCGCGTCGGCTTCCGCAACATCCATGCCTTCATCCATCACCAGACGGAGAATTTCGCCACCGGCATGCCCACTGATCTTGCCTTCAAATTCGGCGCCCGCCAGGCGATCTTTGCCTTCCTCGAGAAGACGCGCGGCGAAGGCTGGTGGGGCGATGCGAAGATGGCGGGTTACTACGCCCACCAGGCGTGGGGCAGCGATCCCTTCAACTGGATCAAGATCCACCCCCTCATGACGCGCGAGACCATCGACCAATATCCCTTCGACCACGCGGGCGAGGGCGAGACCTCGCTGATGCTCGCCCTGTGCCCGGAGGCGGTGGACATGGAAAAACGCGACACCGAGCGCTGGTACACCGCCAGCGCCCATGACGCCTCTGCCGAAACGGGCGCGCGCGGCCGCGGCCTGATCCTCGCCCACATGCGCCGCATGCTAGGGTTGCCGCCCCGCGATTGACGCAGCTGCCCGTTCAATCCCATTTGAAAAACAGTCGCCCCGCCGGGGCTTTCGCGATAAGCGCTCGGCATGGCCACGCCCCCAGACTTCGACATCTTCCTCATGGCCCCGCCCGGGCTTGAGGCAGCACTTTACGAGGAAGTGCGCCAGCACCGCTTCAAGGCCGCAAAACAGGTGGCGGCCGGCGTCATGATCAAGGGCGCGTGGAAGGACGTGTGGCGCGCCAATCTCGTGCTTCGCGGCTGCGGCCATGTGCTGGCCCGCATCGGGTCCTTCCGCGTCCAGCATCTGGCGGAGCTCGACCGGCTGGCGCGTGCATTTCCCTGGGGCAATGTATTGCGCAAGGATGTTCCGGTGCGCGTCGAGGCCAGCTGCTCACGCTCGAAGATCTATCATTCGGGCGCGGTGGTCCAGCGCATCGCGCGCGCCATCGCGGAGGAGTTCGACGCACCGCTCCGTGACGATGCGGAGGTGATCGTCAAGGCCCGCATCGAGGACGATCTGTGCACGCTGAGCATCGACAGCTCGGGAGAGTCGCTGCACAAGCGCGGCCACAAGGCGGGCGTGGGCAAGGCGCCCTTGCGTGAAACGCTCGCGGCTCTCTTCCTGCGCCAATGCGGCTTCACCGGAGATGAGCCGGTGGTGGACCCGATGTGCGGCTCCGGCACCTTCGTCATCGAGGCCGCGGAGATCGCGGCTCATCTCGCTCCCGGCCGCACGCGGTCCTTCGCCTTCGAGAAGCTCGCCACCTTCGATGCCGCGATGTGGGACTCGATGAAGGCAGCAGCCTCGCCCCGCCAGCCAACCTTCACCTTCTTCGGCAGCGACCGCGATGCGGGCGCCATCCGCATGGCAACGGAGAACGCGAAGCGCGCCGGCGTCTCCGCCTTCACGCAATTCAGGCAGCAATCGGTGAGCGATCTCGTGGCCCCGCAAGGCCCGCCCGGCCTCGTCATCGTCAACCCGCCCTATGGCGCGCGCATCGGCGACAAGAAACCCTTGTTCGCGCTCTACGGCGCGCTGGGAAAGGTGCTGAAGCAGCGCTTCTCCGGCTGGCGCGTGGGCCTCATCACCGCCGATGCCGCGCTGGCGCGGGCCACGGCGCTGCCATTTCTTCCTATCGCGCCGCCCGTCCTCAACGGCGGCCTGCGGGTCTCTCTCTATCGCACACCGGCGCTGCCCTGAGCCCCCCACAACAATCTCTCCCGCAAAGCGGGAGAGAACGCCCCAACGCAGTTGGGGCCAGTGAGGGGAAGTCAGGCAGTCACCAGCAGCAGGCTTCACTCCCCCTCATCTCCCGCTGCTGATCGCAGCGGGGTCTTCTCCCGCTGGCGCTGGAGAAGATGATTACGCCCAGCTCGCCGCAAACGCTCCCACCGCGATCAGGATGATGATGCAGGCGATCACCCAGTGCCTGGCGGTGAACTGATGCAGGATCATTACTTCGCGATCTTCGGCGTGAAGGCCTGCACCATCAGCCTGGCCTGCTTCACCTGGTCTTCCGTCATGCCCTGGGCGATCTGGTCGCGGTAACTGGCGGCATTGTCGAAGCCCGGCTCGTTGGCGCAGAGGTCGAGCCACATGTAGGCGGCGATCGGGTCCGGCTTCACGCCGCGGCCCTTCCAATAGGCAAGCCCCACCTCGTACTGGGCCTGCGGCTCGCCCTGGTTCGCCGCCAGCAGCAGCCAGTTCATGCCCGCCGCCTCGTCCTGTTTCACCACGTCCTGGCCCTTCATCAGCCACCAGCCGAGCCTCAGCTGGGCTTCCACATTGCCCGTCTTGGCGGCTTCGCCCCACCAGAAGATGGCCTGTTTGTTGTCCAGCTCCACGCCGTTGCGGTTCTCGCCCTTCTGGCCCCAGCTGCGCGGCCCATACATTTCGCCGATGAGGTAGGCGGCTTCCGCATTGCCATCCTTGGCATAGGGCAGCAGCAGCGACAGCGCCTTGGCATAGTCCTCGCCCTGGAAGGCGGTGAGCCCGTCCTGATAGGCATCGGCCCAGGCCAGACCGCTCGAGGCGGCCATGATGGCAAGCGCCAGGCCGCCGGCGCGCAGATCGAAGGTCATCGGAAAACTCCTGTGCAAGATCGCGCCGGCCCCAAGCGGACCCGGTGACGGCATCGACGCGACTTCACCTCTAGGCCAGGGGGCGGGGCAGGGCAATAGGGCCAGTCTCTTACCAAAGAACCGTCACCCCAGCGAAAGCTGGGGTCCAGCTTCGGGCATCGGCCCTGCGGAGAGCTGGATCCCAGCTTTCGCCGGGCTGACGGCAGGGAGTGTGTGGCCGCCTGGTTGGGCAACAAAATTCCGCAACGCTTGCCCAATTATGTCCCTTTCGTGTCCGCATCCCGGCTTCCCGCGTCGCGCAACAAAATTTCGCAACCCTCCGCGGTTGCACCGTGCGCGCCGGAGCCGTGTCAACGGCGACAACGCTTTTGCATCCCAAAAAGCGTCCGCCGGCAACACGCAGCACCGCATTTGCATCACCCGATCTCCCCGGTTATGGACCCCGGTGTCCCCGCCCTCTGGTTCTAGGCTCCAGGTGGACGGTGGCGCTAGAAGGCACCCAACCCGATTTCACGCGAGGACTGACCCCATGCGCATGACCACCGAAGAGGCTTTCGTCAAGGTTCTCCAGATGCACGGCATCGAGCATGCCTTCGGCATCATCGGCTCCGCCTTCATGCCGATCTCGGACCTCTTCCCCAAGGCCGGCATCACCTTCTGGGACTGCGCCCACGAAGGCTCCGGCGGCATGATGGCCGACGGCTACACCCGGGCGTCGGGCAAGATGAGCATGATAATCGCCCAGAACGGCCCGGGCATCACCAACTTCGTTACCGCTGTAAAAACAGCCTATTGGAACCACACACCACTCCTCCTGGTCACGCCTCAGGCCGCCAACAAGACCATCGGCCAGGGCGGCTTTCAGGAAGTGGAGCAGATGGACCTGTTCAAGGACATGGTGGGCTACCAGGAGGAGGTGCGTGACGCTTCCCGCGTGGCGGAGGTCCTCAACCGCGTCATCATGAACGCCAAGCGCCTCTCGGCCCCGGCCCAGATCAACATGCCGCGCGATTTCTGGACCCAGGTCATCGACATCGAGCTTCCCGCCGTTGTCGTCTTCGAGCGCCCGTCGGGCGGTGAGGACGCTATTGCGGCTGCCGCTAAGCAGTTGTCGGAGGCCAAGTTTCCGGTCATCCTCAATGGCGCGGGCGTCGTCCTCGGCAATGCCATTCCAGCGTCGAAGGCGCTGGCCGAGCGGCTCTCTGCCCCGGTCTGTGTGGGCTACCAGCACAATGATGCCTTCCCGGGCTCGCACCCGCTCTTCGCCGGTCCGCTCGGCTACAACGGCTCCAGGGCCGCCATGGAACTGATCGGCCGGGCCGACGTGGTGCTCGCACTCGGCACCCGCCTCAACCCTTTCTCGACCCTCCCCGGTTATGGCCTGGACTACTGGCCCAAGGAGGCACGAGTCATCCAGGTCGACATCAACCCCAACCGCATCGGCCTCACCAAGAAGGTCACGGTCGGAATCGTGGGCGATTCCAAGAAGGTGGCGGAAGGTATCCTGGCCAAGCTGTCCCCCTCCGCCGGCGACTCCGGCCGGGAAGAGCGCAAGAACCTGATCGCCCAGACCAAGTCGCGCTGGGCCCAGCAGCTCTCCTCCATGGACCACGAGGACGACGATCCGGGCACCACCTGGAACGAGCGTGCCCGCAAGGCCAAGCCCGGCTGGATGAGCCCGCGCATGGCCTGGCGCGCCATCCAGGCGGCGCTGCCCAAGGAGGCCATCATCTCCTCCGACATCGGCAACAACTGCGCCATCGGCAACGCCTACCCGACCTTCGAGCAGGGCCGTAAGTATCTGGCGCCAGGCCTTTTTGGCCCCTGCGGCTACGGCCTGCCATCGGTCGTCGGCGCCAAGATCGCCTGTCCCGGCGTGCCGGTCGTGGGCTTCTCCGGTGACGGCGCCTTCGGCATCGCGGTGACGGAATTGACCGCCATTGGCCGCAAGGAATGGCCGGCCATCACCCAGGTCGTGTTCCGGAACTACCAGTGGGGCGCCGAGAAGCGCAACTCGACCCTCTGGTATGACGACAATTTCGTGGGCACCGAACTCGACACACAGGTGAGCTACGCCGGCATTGCAAAAGCCTGCGGACTTCAAGGAGTTGCCGCCTATACCATGGACGAGTTGCGCGATGCCCTCGCCAAGGCGGTCGAGGACCAGATGAAGCACGGCAAGACCACGCTGATCGAGGCGATGATCAACCAGGAACTGGGCGAGCCCTTCCGCCGCGACGCCATGAAGAAGCCGGTCGCGGTCGCCGGCATTGACGCCAAGGACATGCGCCCGCAAACCGTGTAAGCCTGTGGCCGGAGCCCAGGAGTCGGGGTTCCGTCACGTTTTCGCTGCAATGGCTTGGTGTTACGGCGGCCGGGAATATCAGGGATCACCATGGCTGAATCGCAGAAGGCATCCGAGATCCGCGAGCGCGCCCGCGCCTGGCGTGACATCATGCTGCAGATGACGGCCACCATCATGATCCCGCTGACCATTGCCGGGATGGGCCTCTACTACACCCGCTGGCAGCAGAATGTGAATGATTTGAAGACGATGATCGATCTGGTCTCGGACAACAAGCCGGAGCGCCAGAAATACGGCATCGCCATGTTCGAGTACCTGCTGAAGAACGACAAGGTGCCGGTCGAGTTCGTGGCGGCTCAGCTTGACTATGCCAACAACGCCTCCGACCCGCAGCTGCTGCCCGCCATGGAGCGCGCGCTGACCAAGGCGGCGCAGTCCAACGCCAATGTTCAGGCCGTCTTCAAAGAAGCGGTCGAGCGCCTGCCGTCTCGGGTTTTCGTCAATGTTCTCAACGAGCAGCAGCGCGCCTGTTTCTCGAAGCTGTTGACTGGCCTCAAGGACAATGATGGAGCCGCCATCACCGTGCCCTCCATCGCCATGGCGAAGTGGGACGGAAAGGTGAATGAAATCCGCGCCATGAACGACCATGACGTGCCGAAGGCCGAGGCCATTGCCGAATGGCTCCGCAACATCGGCTTCGACATCCAGGTGGTCAACCTCACCAAGATCTGGGACGGCGCCAGGAAAGTGCGCCCCAACACCTTCGAAATTTGGTTCGGCGACAAGGACTTGCCGCCCATCTGCACCGGCAAGGACGTAACCCTCGCATCGCCGCCGCCGTCGAACTGATCAGAGCCGGTAGGCCCGTCTCCCATTGTCGCGGAACAGCTTGCGCTTTTCTTCGGGAGTGCAGCCCGCGGTTGCCCAGTCAAGCACCTGAATCCAATCGGTATATTTTCCTGCCAGCTCCGCCACCGGCCAGTCGCCACCATACATGATGCGGTCGAACCCGAAGCTGCCGATGACGTGGTCGATGTAGGGCCGCAGCTGTTCGCGGTTCCAGTTTTCGTGGTCAGCTTCGGTGGTTAGGCCAGAGAGCTTGCACATCACATTGGGCAGTTGCGAGAGCTCGCGGATGTGTCGCTTCCACGGTTCCATCAGACCGTCCTTGATGCCTGGCTTGCCGATATGGTCGAGGATGAAAGACACCTCGGGGCAGTGGCGGACGAACTCGATGACGTTGCCGAACTGATGATGGTAAATGCAAATATCGAAGCTAAAGTTATACTTAGGCAGTAGTTTTGTTGCTGCAATGAAGTCCGGACGCAACACGAATTCGGGGTCGGACTTGTTCTGGATGAGACGGCGGATGCCGCGCACGACGGGCAAGCGGGAGAGCTTTTCGAGATCGGCCTCGAGCTTCAGCCCCTCTTCGAGCGGCAGGGAGGCGACACAGCCTTTGAGCCGCAAGTCGCTGCGGGCCAACTCCTGCACCCACGCGGCCTCTTCCATGTGCTGGGGATAGTCGACGTCGACCTCGACGAAGACCATGTTTTCAATGACATAGGGTTTGGCCGCCTGTTCGAGATCGTGGATCGTCCAGTCGCGCCCCAGTTTGGGCGCGCCGCTCGCCCAGCCATACTTGAACTTGGAGGTGTCGAGCAGGTGGACATGGGTATCGGTGATGGGAAAATCGATCATGGCGCTCCGTCCCGGTTGCTCCGGGCAGGCTAGCCCATCACCGGGCGGAGGTGAACTCGTCGATTGCGGTGAGGAACTGCCCCACCTCGGCCGGCGAATTGTAATGGCTGAAGGAAATGCGGATGCAGTCCTTGAGGCCCATCGGGGCCAGCACATTGCCGCTGTAATGGTCAGCCTTGCGGGTGTGGGTGCGGATGCCGCGGCCGTTGAGGAAGCTGACCACCTCCTCGCTGGTGATGCCCTCGAGCCATACCGAAACGACGCCCTCGCGCCGAGCATTATCCGCCCCGCCGATGATGTGGAGGCCGGGAATGTCCTTCAGTCCCCGCAGGTTACCGGTGCCGTTGACCATGGCCTCAGCGAGCATATGCTCGTGACCGTGGATGGCCTGCGCCGCGGCCTCGAGGCGGGCGCGGCGGTCATCGCTCTTGGTGAAGTGACTGCCGAGCCAGTCGAAGTAGGTGACGACGTCGGAGAAGGTGGCATAGCTCCCCGTGTCGCGCGTGCCCATCTCCCAGCTGGTCGCGGGGCCGCCAATGACGGTTTCCTTCGTGCAGGCCGTGAGACGGTCCGACGCCCAGCCCACGCCATAGCCGTGGCGCGAGAACACCTTGTAGGGCGAAATCGCATAGCCATCGATGCCGAGGGCGGCAATGTCCACTGCCCCATGGCTCGCATGCTGGATGCCATCGACGATGATGAAGCAATCAGGCGATACCTTGCGGATGGCTGCAGCGATGGCGCCGGCATCCACGGTCATACCGGTGACCGGCGAGGTGTGGACGAGGGTGGCGACGCGGACATCCGGCGTGATGTAGCGTGCATAGGCGGCAGCCTCGACGCATCCTGTGGCATCTTCATGCGGCACAAGCACATGGGCACGTCCCGTCACCTCCGCCCAGCGCGCCATGGCGCTGCGCGAGGCGGGGTGCTCCAGTGTCGTCGACAGCAGGATACCGCCGGGGGCCGCACCCAGCGCTGCCGTGCGGACGAGGCGGAACAGCACTTCGGTGCCGCTCTCGCCCACAAAGACCTGCCCGGAAAAAGCATTGAAAAACAGCCGCATGTCGGCCTTGGCCTTGTCGATCGCCGCCATCAGGGCCTTGGACGCCGGGTTGTCGCGGCCCTGATTGTCGGGGATGGCGGCATAGAGCGCGGAGGTCTCCACCACCGACTTCAGTGTGAGGGCGCCCCCGGCATTCTCGAAAAACACGCGGGGCCCGGAGAAGGGGCAGGCCTCGACATGCGCGAAACGGGCGCGGACAGTATCGAGTAGGGCGGGCGTGAACATGAACACGGCACTCCGGAGTTATGGCGCCGGAATGCACGTGATTGCCCTACCTGGCAAGCACTCCCGCCATCTCCCCGTCTATACACACGTGTGGGAGGGATGGGAAAGATAAAGACGCGCAGGGAGGCAACGTGTCAGGGAACAACGCTGGTCACGATGCTCGTCTTGTTCAGCTTGGTCGCAATGCCGAAGACAGCGCGGAGTCTGGCGGGTTGGCTGACGAGGCCCTGGTAATCCCCCACGAAAAGGCCATTGGCATAGGGAGCATTCAGCATGTTGAAGGAGGTTGAGGTGAGGCGCGTCTCGTTGCCCCAGCTTCCGGCCGAACGGCAATCCGCCTCGCTGGGCATACAGGAAATGGCCCAGTAGTCGGCCAATTCCTTACTCCTGCTCCTGGGCGGATCGTTGCGGAAATCATAGTAAGTGATGACGACGCGGGAATTGCCATCGACCGCGATCGAGGGCACGAAGGCCTGCGTGCGGTACTTGTCGGGACTGGGCGGTGTCTTGTTGACAATCGCCGGCGGCGACCAGCTGGCGCCGGAGTTGGACGACATCGCGAAGGCGACCCGTTCGACGCCGCCGCCGCCAGTGTCCTGCCAGGTCAGATAGAGCCGGCCACTGTTGCGGTCATAGGCGACATCGAAGAGAATACTTCCGTCGCGCACCGATTTCTTGCGGTCGGGCGTGATGGTGCCGGTGAGGCTGCCATTGATCGCCGCGGCATCGACGGGCGCGCCGAAACTGGCGCCATGGTCGGTCGACTTGACGTAGCGGATCTTGACGGGGCCGGTTTCTGGGATGTCGGTGAAGAACACCAGCACATCCCCATTGTTCAGCACCACGGCCTGATTGGCGATCGTCTGGGCATTGGCTCCGGGATCATAGATGATCCTGGCAGTTTCCCAAGTCTGGCCGGAATCGATGGTCCGCGTGAAGAAGGTAGGGCCGAAGGTGGAGGCGCTTGTGGCGGGCGTCATACCGCTGGCCTTTGCGGCCATTTTGGCGCGCAAGCGCTCGCGGGCAATCACCACCCCGTCTGGGTAGCCGTCAGGCGCGCCGGCCACGCCGGCTGCGCCGCCAGCCCCCTCCCCGCCATCGGCGTCCACGCCGCCCTTCAACTGGTCCCAGACTGCATAGACATAGCGCGAATCCGCCGGGTCGGCGGTGATGGCGTTCTTGTCGTTGAAGATTGTGGGGTCGGTGTCGCGCCTCAGCACGGTGGGGTTGCCCCAAGTGGCGCCGCCGTCGGTGGAGCGATTGACCAGCATGGCGTTGACGCCCGGCTTATTGCCTACGGGATCCGTGAAGGTGAGGCTCATCACATAGGCGTTGCCGTTGGGCGAAATGGCCGTCCAGGGGTCGCTGGCGCGGTTATAGGCGAAGTCTCCCGTGCCGCCGGAACACTTGTTGATGCCGGGCACGACCACCCTGGTCCAGTTCGCGCCGCCGTCGGTGGAATTGGCCGAAACGATGCCCCGGGAACCGCCATTGCTCCAGCGGTCCTGCTGCCAGGCCGCCACGAGGCGCGTGGAATCGGTTGGGTGAACGTCAACCCACGGCTCCACCACGGCATTGAGGTAGTTCTTGCCCTTCTCGCCCCTGATCTTGCAGGCGGCGAATGGGCTGGGGCCGCTCACCGGGGCGGGGGTGCCTGCCGACGCCGGCAGGCTGGCGGCAGCCAGCACCAGTGCGGAGAGGGCGGCTGGCAGTGCAAGAGGGCGCGGGAAGCAAGTCATTTTGCGGGCTCCGTGAGGTATTCATTCTGTAACGCTATCAAACTATACGTTAAGTTGCATCAAATTTGTGTCAAGCTTCGCAAGAGGGGCGGTGCGCGCGTCTTGCGATGATGACACGTCTGCTCCGCAATTAGGAGTGTCGCGCCGTTTGAAACATGGCCTCGGGAAGAATCGCTTGGGCAAGAACGGGCTGGTGATCGGCGGGGCGGTGGTGGCAGTGGTGCTGGCGGTCAATGTCGATGTGCTGCCGCCGGCCGAGGCGCCCTGAGCGCGCGCAGCGCGAGCGGGTTCCGGTCCCCCGGTCCCCCGGTCAGTCTTCCGACATTGTGGCGCCGGGGTAGAAGGGAAGCTCCCGCACCCTTGTGCCGCTCAGGCGGTGATAGGCATTGGCGAGGGCGGGCGCCACGCAGGGCACGCCGGTTTCGCCCACGCCGCCCGGCATTGTAGTGGTGGGATCGCCCTCGATGATGTCGACCGTCACCTGCGGCATGTCGCGCGCGGTGAGCACGCGGTAATTGGAGAAATTCTGCACCTGCGGCACGCCGTTGGCAAAGGTCACGCGGTTGTAGAGCGCGGAATAGAGGCCGTGGGCGAGGCCGCCCTGCATTTGCGCCTCGACCGCATCCGGGTTGATGACGAGGCCGCAGTCGATAACATAATGCGCCTTCGTCACCCGGATTCGCGAGCCATTGTCGGGCGCGATCTCGAGTGCCAGCGCCACATAGCTGTTGAAGCCCTTGAGAAAAGCGGCCCCGCGCTTTGCCGCCGCCATGCCCGTGTATCGCGGCGAGGCCTTCAGCGTCTGCAGCACGCGGCTAGCGCGCGGGTCGGCGCCGAGCATACGCAGGCGGTAGTCGATTGGGTCCTGGTTCAGCGCCAGCGCCAGTTCGTCGATGGCGCTCTCGATGGCGAAGGTGTTGTAGGATTCGCCAACCGAGCGCCAGTAGCCAAGCGGGATCGCGGTGGGCAGCGGCGCGAATTCGATGCGGCGGTTGGCAATGGCATAGGGCAGCTTCACCGCGCCCGCCACGGCGCCCGTGTCCTCCGGGTTGGCGCCTTGCTGGAAGCTGATCGAGGCCGACACGTTACGGTAGACGAGGCCGCCGATGCCATTGGCGTCGCCGCCGAGGCGTACGCGCATCGAGGCATAGGGGCGGTATTTGTCGTTCTTGAAGTCCTGCGGCCGCGACCACGTGAGCTTGACGGGCTTGCCCACGGTGAGCGCCAGCTTCACAGCCTGCAGCACGTAGTCCTGCTCGATCTTGCGGCCGAAGCCGCCGCCGCAGAGCATGGAATTGACCTTGATCTGCGCGTCGGCGAGGTTGGCGAGGCCCGGCACGCTGCGCACGGTGCCCGGCACGAAGCTCTGGCCCTGGGTCGGCAGCCACAATTCTACCAGTGTGACTGCGCCGTTGGTCTTGGTGACTGACACGGTGGCGTTCATCACCTCCATGCAGGCATGGGCGAGGAAGGGAGCGATATAGGTGGCGTCGATCGTGCCGGTTTTGCCATCGGGGCTGCCGGCGGTTTCGAAGACCTTCAGGTTGGCGGGGGTGGCCGCCGCCTGCAGCGCCTGCGCGGCGCTAGCGAGGGAGCCGGAATCGAGCAAGGCGGGGTTGGCGGGCAGTGTCCAGGTGATCTTGGACTGCAACGTACTGGCGATGCGCATGGCGTTCCATGTGTTGCTGGCCACCACGCCCACGGCGTTCCCGAGATTGACCACGGCCAGCGCGCCGCTGGCCCTGGTGGGGCAGCTCTTCACCGTGCCGGTGAGGGCGGGGCAATGAACCACGCTGGCGAAGACCATGCCCGGCAGCATAACGTCCATGCCGAACTTGGCCGAGCCGTCCACCTTGGCCGCGAGGTCGATGCGGCGCACCCGCTGGCCGACGATGCGCTTGGTGCCGGCAAAGGGCGCGCTGCCCGGGACGGGCGTGCTGGCCACCTTGCCGAGGACCGAGGCGAAGGTTTTGACGCCGTAGCTCGCGTGCTTCACATTGCCCCCGGCGACGAGAGTCCATTGCTCCACCAGGCCGCCGAAGGTGAGGGCGGCCGCGGCGCGCAGCCGCCAGGCCGCGATGGCGGAGGCACTGCGCAGCGGCGCGTACCACATCATGGTGGAGGTCGAGCCGCCGGTGAGCTGCAGGCCCCAACCGGGCAAGCCATAGAGCGCGGGGTTGACGGGGGCATGTTCGAAGCGCACCTGCGCCCAGTCCAGCATCAGTTCCTCGGCCATGATCTGGGCAAGTCCGCTGCCGATGCCCTGGCCCATTTCGGTCTGGCCGGTGATGAGCGTCACAGTGTTCGAGGCGTCGATGCGGATATAGGCGCCGACCGCGGCGGCGGCATCGGCCCGCCCGGCGGCGAAGCCGAGCGTGACCGGCATCAGGACGGCGGCAGCCGCGCCCCCGAGAAAGCTACGGCGGTCGAGGACCATTGTGTCAGTGGTGCGCTTGGCGGACATGGTGTGATCTCCCGCTGGGGTGGTTCAGGCGACGCCGGGGAGGCCGAGGATTGCCTCCTTCATGCGCTGGAAGGTGCCGCACTGGCAGATGTTGGAGAGCGAGGATGCGGTCGAGGCGCGCGACTCGCCGGCCTTGAGGCGCCCGAAAGCCGCCATCAGCATGCCGGACTGGCAGAAGCCGCATTGCGGCACCTGGTGCTCGAGCCAGGCCGCCTGCAGCCTGGCGCCCAGCGGATCGGTCTTGAGGGCCTCGATGGTCATCACCGACTTGCCCGCCACTTCGCCGATGGATGCGTCGCAGGATTTCTCAGGCTCACCATTGATGAGCACGGTGCAGGCGCCGCAGACCTCAATGCCGCAGCCATATTTGGTTCCGGTGAGGCCGAGCTGGTCGCGCAGCACCCAGAGCAGAGGCGTTTCCGGTGAGTCGACCGTGACGGTCTTCGCCACGCCGTTCAGTTTGAATGAAATCTGCGCCATCAATGCCTGTCCCTTCGTTTCGCCGTGCCGCACCGGACCGGCTGCGGCGGTGCAACCTCTCGTCTCGGCTGCCAATTAGATGGGTCAAGCTGACGGTTTCCTGACGAAACGGGCAAGTGGCAGCTGGGCGGGTGGTTAGGGCCTGCTGAGCAAATCGATTACATTTGAACGATCGGCCCTTCGCGCCTCAGACGGCGATGCGCTTCTTCGTGCCGTCGCGTATAATGTCGGCCAGCGCGCGCAGCTCGTTCATGTGGCCGCCGAGCGACCCGTAAGCAGTCTTCGTCATGGTGAACTCGATGGGGGCGACGAGGGCGGGCGTGGGCACCGACCCGAAGGCATTCTCCGGGAGCGTGGTGACATCCACCATGTAGGTGATGCCGCCGCCGGGCCAGACGTAGCAGGGCGCACCGCCGGCGGTGACGCGGGTGACGGCCTGCTTCACCGATTGCGTCAGACGCACAGGGTTCTCGGTGACGCCGGCGCGCAGCGAGCCGCCGGCGCCCGCCATGAAGAGAACGGAGGACAGGGCCGGCTCGCAGTTTTCCTGGATGCGGTCGATAGAGAGCTTCAGCGCCGGCGGCAGGTCCTTCTCGATAGGGGCCAGCGCCCCATCGAGTTCGAAGTAGGCGTAATGCTCGCCCGTGGTGGAGACCATCAGCAGCCGCAGGCCCGGCCATGCCTCCTTCGGGTCGAAGGGCTTGAGGATGGCGAGTGGGTCGGTGAGGTCGGTGCCGCCCCATCCGGCGCCGGGCTGCGCCACCTTGAAGTAGCGGCCCGGCGTGGAGCGGTGGCCCCTCATCTTGATGCCGGTGTCCGGAAGCCCAAGGAACTTGCCGGCCTGGTGCTCCGAGAGGACGCCGGTGATGTGGTCGTCCACCACGACGACCTCATCGACGAGGCCCATCCATTGTTTCGCGAACATGCCGATGGTGGCGGAGCCGCAGCCCACCCGCATGCGCTCTTCCTTGACGCCATTGATGATCGGCGCCTTGCCCGCCTCGATGATGAGCGTGGCGCCACCATCGACGCAGACTTCCACAGGCTTGCAATTGGCAAGCGCCAGCATGGCCTCGCAGGTGACGCGGCCCTCCTTCTTGGAACCGCCCGTGAGGTGGCGCACGCCGCCGAGCGAGAGCATCTGCGAGCCGTATTCAGCAGTGGTGACATGGCCGATCTGCTCGCCATCGACGCGCACGGCGGCGGTCTCCGCGCCGAGGTGGCGGTCGGTGTCGATCTTCACCTTGAGGCCGCAGTAGCTGAAGATGCCCTCCGTCACCACGGTGACCATGTCGACGCCATCAACCTCCGAGGAGACGATGAAGGGCGCGGGTTTGTAGTCGGGGTATGTGGTGCCCGCACCGACGGCAGTGACGAAGGTTTCAGGCTCGCGCACCACGCGGCCGTCCCAGTCCTGCGAGGCGGGGAGGAAGGGCGCCAGGCTGCCGCCTTTCTGCACCGTGCGCTCCAGCAGCACGTGGGGGTCGACACGGGTCAGCACCCCGCCCTTGTTGGCATAGCGGTCGCAGGCACCCAACATGCCCTCCCGGATGTAGCAGAGCACGGGGCAGGCATCGCAGCGGATCTTGTCCGTCAGGGTGTCCATGGCAATCCTTCGCAACTGCGAAACGGCTGTTGACAGGACTCCTATGATCCCATATTTTTTGTATGTATACAAACAAATTTCAGGACGGGGCAGCCCATGAGTGCGTTGTACGAGGAAGAAGTGCTGAGCGTCCACCACTGGACCGACCGGCTGTTCAGCTTCAAGACCACCCGTTCGCCAGCCTTCCGTTACGAGAACGGCCAATTCACGATGATCGGCCTCGAGGTGAACGGCAAGCCGCTGCTGCGCGCTTATTCGCTGGTAAGCCCGAACTACGCCGACGAGCTTGAGTTCCTCTCGATCAAGGTGCCGGATGGTCCGCTCACCTCCAAGCTCCAGCACATCCAGGTGGGCGACAAGATCCTTGTGGGAAAGAAACCGACGGGCACACTGCTGCTCGATAACCTGCTGCCGGGCCGCAACCTCTATCTCCTCGGCACGGGCACGGGGCTTGCGCCCTTCATGAGCCTGGTGAAGGACCCCGCCGTCTATGAACGTTTCGAGAAGGTGATCCTCGTCCATGGCTGCCGCACCGTGGCGGAACTGGCCTATGCCGGCGAGATCGAGAACCATCTGCCGAACGACGAGTTGCTGGGTGAACTGGTGCGCGCCAAGCTGCTCTATTACCCGACCGTGACGCGCGAGGATTTCCGCAACCGTGGCCGCATCACGCTGCTGATGGGCAACGGCAAGATGGCTCAGGATTTGGGGCTTCCGCCCGTCGATGCCGTGTATGACCGGGTGATGATCTGCGGAAGCCCTGCCTTCCTCGCCGACATCGTGGGCCTGTTGAAGGGCATGAGCTTCAGCGAGGGTTCAAGCAACGGGCCGGGCAGCTACGTCATCGAAAAAGCCTTCGTGGAGAAATAGGCCATGGCCGGGGCGCGAGCGAAGGCGGCCGCCCTTGGCGGCTACCGCCTCGAAGATCAGGTGGGCTTTCATCTGCGCCGTGCGGCTCAGCGCCACGCCGCGATCTTCGCCGGCCGCATCACCGACGACCTGACGCCCACGCAATGGGCCGCCCTGGTGAAGCTTGCCGAATTCGAGTCGCTCTCCCAGAACCTGCTCGGCCGCGAAACGGCCATGGATGCCGCCACCATCAAGGGGGTCGTCGACCGCCTGCTGAAGCGCGGTTTTGTGGCCGTCTCCCCCGACCCCGACGATGCACGGCGCATGCGCGTGTCGATCACCCGCATTGGGCTCGCGGCGGTGGAACGCGGCGCTCCCGCCGCAACCGCCATAACAGCCGAAACGCTGAAGCCGCTGGACGCCGCCGAGCGCCGCCGATTGGTGGAATTGCTGAAACGCATTGGCTGAGCAAGCCCCTATCCGCCCGCGTTTCTTTTGATATGATCCTGCCCGGCGTCAGACCGGACCCCCTTGGGGGCAAACACATCACTGGAGGAAATCATGCCGGAACGTAAGCTGATCGTGCCTGACAAGAAGCTCATCTCGCGCCGCTCCGCCCTGAAGCTTGCAGGCGCGGGTGCTGCTGCCGCGACGATGGGGCCTGGCTTCATGCGCTATGCGCAGGCGCAATCTTCCGAACCCATCCGCATTGGCTTCCAGGTGCACAAGACAGGTATCGGCGCTGCCTACGGAAAGTGGTATGAGCAGACCACCAATGCCGCGGTGAAACTCATCAACGAGGCGGGCGGCATCGGCGGCCGGCCGGTCGAGATCGTCGCCGAGGACGATGCGACAGACCCCGGCCGCGGTGCTGAAGTCGTCGAGAAATTCGCCACGCAGCACAAATGCGACGTCGCCTTCGGCACGCTGTTCAGTCATGTGGTGATGGGCTCCGCGCCGCGCGCCGGCGAATTGAAGATCCCTTATTTCGTCGTGTCCGAGGGCCATCACGTGGCGTCCGGCAAGCTCAACCGCTACACTTTCCAGCCGGGCATCACCGATGTGCGGAGCCAGGTCATCTCCATGGCGCCGTGGATCGCCAAGAACCTGGGCAAGAAGGTCACCATGATCTTCCCGGACTTTGCCTTCGGCTATGACCACCGCGATTATTTCTCCGCCGCCATCAAGGCGCAAGGCGGCGAGGTGAATGCGCTGATCCCCATTCCGCCGACCGAAACCTCGTTCTCGCGCTACTTCGCGCAGATCCCGTCCGGCACCGAAGTGATCTACCACGTGATGGTGGGTCCCGCGGTGCTGACCTTCGTCAAGGAACTGGGCGAGTTCTATGGCTCGAACCACCCGCCGCTCTTCGGCTTCATCGACAGCCTCGAGGCAGTGAGCCTCAAGAGTCCGGGCCTCGAATTCCTCGAGGGTTCCTATTTCTGGGAGGCGTATCCGCGTAATGCCGGCGCCAAGCCGGCCGACGCCGACACCTTCTATCGCGGCAAGGTGGGCGTTGACCAGTATGGTTCGAGCGTGTCCGACCCCAACGATGTTTCGACCTATTCCCACATGTTCGGCTGCTGGGAGACGCTCTACATCATCAAGCAGGCGATGGAGGCGGCGGGCTACAAGGGGCCGGATGATCGCGCCAAGCTCATCGAGGCCGCGGAAGCCATCACCACCATTCCCGAGGGCAACGAGCACCCGCAGGGCGACAAGGTCTTCAACGGCAAGATCCACCAGGTCTTCGGCCACCAGAACATCACCCAGGTGAAGGGCGGCGTGGGCGAACTGGTCTATCGCACGACCATTGAGGAAGGCATGTACGAGCCCGAGGCCGACTATACGGCGATGCCTCTCTGATACGGTCATCATGGCCGGGCGTTGCCCCGGCCATCCTTTTCCTCGCGCACGGCGTAAAGCTTGGCCTTCTTCCCGCACCTCCTGCTCGCCCTTCTCGAAGGCACGGTGGCCGCTGCCGTCCTCGCGCTCTCGGCGCTGGGCCTGTCGCTGGTCTTCGGCGTCATGCGCGTCGTCAACGTGGCGCATGGCGAATTCTTCATGCTGGGCGCCATGCTGGCCTGGTTCGTGGCGAAAATGGCGCCGGGCGGGCCGGCGGTGGGCTTCCTCGCGGCGCTGATCGTGGCGCCCTTGCTGGTGGGTGCGCTGGCCTTTGTGACCGAGCGTCTGCTGCTGCGGCGGATCAACTATGACCCCGAGGCAACCATCGTCGCCACCATCGGGCTGATGTTCGTGATCCAGCAATTGGCGCTCAGCGTGTTCGGCGCCGATGCCAAGGCGGTGCCGGCGCCCTTCAGCTATCGCATCGCACTGCCGTGGTTCGGTTTCTCGGGTTACAAGCTGTTCGTGGTGGTGGCCTCCGTGGCGCTGCTGCTCGGCGTGTGGTGGGTGCTGGCAAAGACCAAGCTCGGCCTCATCATGCGCGTCACCCAGTTCGACCGCGAGACGGCGACGGCCTTCGGCATTCCGGTGAACCAGGTATATTCCGCTGTCTTCGTGGCGGGGGCGGCGCTCGTCGCCATCGCCGCGGTGCTGATCGTGCCCATCCAGCAGGCGCATTACCTGATGGGGCTCGATCCCCTTCTGATGAGCTTCATTGTCGTCATCATCGGCGGGCTGGGCTCGATCAAGGGCAGCGTTATTGCCGCCGTCATCATCGGCTTGAGCGATGGCGTGATCTCCATTTTCTTCTCGCCGACACTGGCCTCGATCATCGCGACACTCGCCGTGGCGCTGGTTCTGGTGTTCCGGCCGCAAGGCCTGTTCGGGGTTCCGGCCCGATGACCGCGCGCATCGTGGCTCTGCATGGCGCGGTGATCGTGGCGCTGTTCCTCGCCCAGTTCGTGGCGAGCGACTATGCGGTGCTGACCATCACCCGCATCATGGTGCTGGCGGTCTATGCGCTGGGCTACAACATCCTGTTCGGCTATGCGGGGCTGCTGAGCCTCGGCCATGCGATGTTCTTCGCCACCGGGCTTTACGGCGCAGCTCTGGGCGTCACGCGGCTCGGCATGGCGGCGCCGGAGGCCTTTCTGTTCGCTACCTTCTGTGGCGTCATCGTCTCCATCGTGATCGGCTTCGTCGCGCTCAGGGCAAGCGGGGTGGCCTTCATGATCGTGACGCTGATGTTCAGCCAGGCCGCCTTCCTCGCGGTACTTTATTTCGGCGATATCACGCGCGGAGACGAGGGCATCGTCATCAAGGACGGCCAGCGCATGTTCCCGCTGTTCGGCGTGCCTATGAACCTCGCGGACCCGGTGCTGCGTTATAACATCGCCCTGGCCTTCCTCGCGGTGGCGATTGTCCTGTGTCTGATCGCCGTGCGCTCGAAGATCGGCCACGTGCTGGTGGCGATCCGCGAGAACGAGAGCCGCACAGCGATGCTGGGTTATGACGTGAAGCGCTACAAGCTCATTGCCTTCGTGCTGTCGGGGAGCTTCGCGGCCGTATCGGGTGCGGCCTATGCGCTGCTCTTCGCCTATGCGGGCTCCACACTGGCCTCGATCCAGTATTCGATCCACCCGCTGCTCTGGACGCTGCTGGGCGGGGCCGCCACCGTACTGGGTCCGGTTCTGGGCACGGCGCTGATGTTCCTGCTCGTCGATTTCGCGTCTGGCTTCACCTCGGCCAGTCTTCTCTTCGTCGGCGTGGCGCTCATCCTGCTGGTGCTGTTCTTTCCCAAGGGGATTCTCGGCACATTGCGGCAGCGATACTGGCGATGGCTGCCATGACGGTGCTGCTCGAAACGCGTGGGCTGTCGAAGAGCTTCGGCGGGCTCAAGGCCGTGAGCGGTGTCGACTTCCGCGTCGAGAAGGGCGAGGTGCGCGCCGTGATCGGGCCCAATGGCGCGGGCAAGACCACATTCGTGAGCCTCATATCCGGCCGCATCGCACCCAGTGCCGGGACAATCCTGTTCGAGGGCGATGACATCACGGCTCTTCGCGCTTTCCGCCGCGTGCAAAAGGGTATTGCCTATACCTTCCAGATCACCTCGATCTACCAGAACCTCTCGGTGGCTGAGAACGTGGCGCTCGCTGCGCACCAGCCTGGCGGCAGGGCGAGCCTCGAGCCGCTGGAGCGGGTTGGGCTGGCGGGTCGCGCCTCGCAGATCGCCGGGACACTGGCCTACGGCCACCAGCGCCTGCTGGAAGTGGCGATGGGCCTGGCGCTGAAGCCGAAGCTGCTCATTCTCGACGAGCCCACGCAGGGCCTCTCCGATGCCGAGATCGTTGATTTCATCGGCCTGGTGCGCGATTTGGCGAAGGACGGGACGGTGCTGCTGATCGAGCACAACATGCCACTCGTCATGGAACTCGCCAGCCGAATCACCGTGCTGGACCGCGGCATGATCCTCGCCGAGGGGACGCCGGAGGAGGTCCGCGCCAATCCGTCCGTGCAGGCTGCCTATCTGGGAACCGGCTAATGTTCGAGATGTGTGGCGTCGACTGTTTCTATGGACAGGCGCAGGTGCTGCGCTCCTTCTCGCTTGCCGCCGGGAAGGGCGAGATCCTGTGCCTGCTCGGGCGCAATGGGGCGGGCAAGACCACGGCGCTCAAGGCCATCATGGGGCTCGTTCCGGCGCGTGGCGGGTCGATCGTGCTCGACGGCACGGAGCTTTCGAGCCTGCCGGCGCATGAGGTTCCGCGCCATGGCGTGGGCTATGTGCCGCAGGGGCGGCGGCTGTTCTCGGAATTGACCGTGATGGAGAACCTGCGCGTCGGGTTGATGACGCGCAATTCGGGACCGGAGGTTCTGGAACATGTGCTGAGCCTGTTCCCGCTGTTGAAGGACCGCCTGACCCAGCGCGCTGGCACCATGAGCGGCGGTGAACAGCAGATGCTGGCCATGGCGCGCGCGCTTTGCATTGCACCGAAATTGCTGCTGCTCGACGAACCCACCGAGGGCCTGATGCCCGCGATGATCGCGCGTATCCGGCAATCCGTGCTGGACCTCAAAGAACATGGCGTTACGACGCTGCTGGTGGAGCAGCGCGTCGATGCGGTGCTGCCGGTTGCCGACCGCGTGGCCTTCGTCGAGAACGGCCGCGTCACGGGGCTCGAGAGTGCGGCGGACCTCGCCAAGGACCGCGCGCTCATCGACCGCTACGTGGGAATTTGATCATGCGTCGGCTGGTCCTCGCCCTTGCCGCGCTTTGCCTCTTCACGCTGCCCGCCTTCGCCCATGCCGCGGGGCGCGGTTTCGTGATGCTGCTGCCGACGGGCTGGGTGATCGCGGGCGGTGCCGCCGCCGTGCTCGTCTCCTTCATCGCCGTCACGCTGCTGCCGCGGCTGGCCATGAAGGCCCCGCCGCCCGTGCTGCCGCTGTGGCCGGCCGTGGCGCAAGGGGTGAGCCTGATCTCGGCGCTCATGCTTGGCGGACTGATCGTGCTGGGCTTCGCAGGGCCGCGCGACCCGGTCGAGAACCTGTTGCCGCTCGCCATCTGGACGCTGTGGTGGGTGGGGATCGTGATGCTGCATCCGCTGTTCGGCAATCTGTGGGAGGCGCTCAATCCCTTCACCGGGCCTCACGCGCTGCTGACGGGGCGCTTCGGACGCGAGGAGGGCCCGCCGCCGCTGCGTTATCCGGCATGGGCCTCATACTGGCCCGCGGTGCTGATCTTTTTCGGCTTCGCGTGGTTTCAGCTGGTGTGGCCCGCGCCCGAGGACCCGGCGATCCTGGCGGCGGCCGTCTGCATCTATCTTGCGGTGAGTTTTGCGGGCTTGCTGGTGTTCGGCGTGAAGGACTGGCTGGGCAAGGCCGACCCCTTCGCGGTGTTCCTCGCCCAGCTCGGTGCGGCAGCACCCTTCGGGCGCGGTGGGTTGCGCTGGCCTGGCGCGGGCTTGCTGTCGCTTCCCGTGCTGCCGGTGAGCGGCGTCATCTTCGTGCTGCTGACGCTCGGCGCCATCACCTTCGATGGTTTCGCCAACACCTTCCTGTGGCTCTCGATGATCGGCATCAACCCGCTCGACTATCCCGGCCGCACGCCGCTGATGGGTGCGAACACGGCAGGAATCCTGCTAGTGAGCGGCGTGCTGGCGGCGGGTTTCTTCGCGGCGGTGTGGGCCGGATGGGTATGGTCAGGAAAGCCGGATTCGCTGGGGAGATTATGCGGGCGGCTGGTCTATTCGCTGATCCCGATCTCTATCGCCTATCACGCCGCGCATTATCTGAGTGACACGATCGTGAAGTCGCAATACCTGCTGCTGGCGTTGAACGATCCTTTGGAAACCGGCGCCGATCTCCTCGGCATCGGGCATGCGCATGTGATAATGTCATTCCAGAACACGGCCTCGGGCGCCTTCGCGATCTATGCCACGCAGACCTCGGCACTGGTCATCGGCCACGTGATCGGCGTGGCCGTGGCGCATTCGGCCGCGGTGCAGGAGGGGCTCTCCGCGCCGCGCGTGATGCGGCTCGAACTGCCGCTGGCGCTGTGCATGGTAGGTTACACGGGCTTCGGCTTGTGGCTGCTGGGAGCCCCGGCGATAGCGTGACCCGCGGCCCGCTGCCGTCATCATTGCGCCAAGAAGGCTCTTGAACCTGCAGTGGCGGTTAGGCACCTTGTCAGGCTGCGAAACATATGTCATCCGGGACGGAGCAGGGTCCTGATGGCAAGGATGAATAAACGATGAAACATATCGTTCCTGCACTGCGCCGGAACCTCACACACGCGGCCGGCCGGGAGCCCGCGCCCAAGGGCCAGAAGCGCCCCACTCATGACGGGCATGAGCCTGCTCTCACCATTTCGGTTGCCTCCTACAATGTGCACAAATGCGTGGGCACCGATGGCGTATTCAACCCAGGCCGCGTTCTGAATGTGGTGCTGGAACTCGGGGCCGACATCGTGGCGCTGCAGGAGGCGGACCAGCGCTTCGGCAGCCGCAAGGGCCTGCTGGACTTGAAGGCGCTGTACGAGAAAGGCGGCTACCGCTCGGTGCTGGACCAGGGCTCGCGCAAGCTGAGCCACGGCTGGCATGGCAATGTGATCCTCTATCGCGAGACTGCGGGGAACGTCGCCAACGTCCACAAGATGACGCTGCCGGGCTTCGAGCCGCGCGGCGCGGTGCTGGTCGATTTCGAATTCTCCGGCCTGCCGCTGCGCATCATCGGCGCGCATCTGGGGCTCTTAAAGTCCTCCCGCGCGCGGCAGGCGGAGGCAATCCTCCATGCGGCGCACCCGGTGGACGACCGCGCGGTGATCCTGCTGGGCGACACCAACGAGTGGCGAACCGGCGGGCGCTCGGCCTTGAGGCCGTTCGACCCGCATCTCTCCGACGTCGACATGACCATCGCCAGCTTCCCCTCGCGCTTTCCGCTGTGGCCGCTCGACCGCGTGCTGACCAACCGGCATGTGACGGTCTATGAGATGCAGGCGGTGGAGACGGAACTCTCGCGCATCGCCTCCGACCACCTGCCGGTCAGAGCGGTGATCGGCGTCACCCGCGGCATCGCTGCGGCGCAGGGCGGCGCATGAGGGCGCGGTGAGCGCGGCGGAGCTCGTCATCTTCGATTGCGACGGCGTGCTGGTCGACAGCGAGATGCTGAGCGCCGGCGTGCTGATGGCCATGATGACGGAGGAGGGCTTCCCGCTGTCGCAAGAGGCCTTCCGCAGCGATTTCCTGGGCCGCAGTTTCGCCGCCGCTGCGCTGCGCGCGAAGGAGCGCTTCGGGCGGCCGCTGCCTGAGGATTTCGAGGCGCGCTACCGCGACCGGTTGTTCGCGGCGCTCGCGGCCGGGCTGAAGCCGATGGACGGAGTTGCGGAGGTGCTGGGGGCGCTCAGTGTGCCCTTCTGCCTCGCCACCAGTTCGAGCCCGCGGCGGCTGGCGCTGTCGCTGCACGCGTCCGGCCTCGCTTCCTATTTCGAGGGGCGTTGCTTCACGGCATCCGAGGTGCCGAGGGGCAAGCCCGCGCCGGACCTGTTCCTGCATGCCGCCGCGAGGATGGGCGTTGCGCCCGCGCAGTGCCTTGTAATCGAGGACAGCGAGCTGGGCGTGAGGGGCGGACTCGCGGCGGGAATGGAGGTGTGGCACTTCGCCGGTGGCTGCCACGTGCTGGCGGGCTATCGCCTGCCCGGCGGCGTGACGCCGCAACGCGTGGTGGCGGGCATGCCGGAGCTGGGCGCGGCGTTCCGCGAATTGGGGCTTTCCTCTTCCGCCGCCTCGCCTTAGTTGTAGCGCTGAAAGGTGACGGCATGACCCGGAAGATCGACGCGGACAGCGACAGGCTCGACGATGCGGCACGCGCCGGCTGGCTCTATTACATCGCCGGCAACACGCAGGACGAGATCGCGAAGAAGCTGGGCGTCTCCCGCCAGACCGCACAGCGCCTCGTGTCGCTCGCGGTGAGCGAGAAGCTGATCAAAGTGAGGCTCGATCATCCCATCGGCCGCTGCATCGAACTCTCCGGCCGGCTGAAGCAGGTCTACGGTCTCATCATGTGCGAGGTGGCGCCAGCCGACCCCGCCTCGACGTCCGACACGCTGGGTGTCGCCGAAGCAGCCGCGGCCGAACTCGAGCGTTATCTCGTCTCCCAGCACCCGGTGATCTGTGCCATGGGCACGGGGCGCATGCTGCGCGCCATGGTGGAGCAGGTGAGCCCCATGGATTGCCCGCAGCACAAGATGGTCTCCCTTGTCGGAAACATCGCGCCCGATGGATCGGCTTCGCTGTTCGACGTGGTGAGCCGCATCGGCGACCGGGTGAAGGCGCCGCACTACCCGATGCCGCTACCCGTCATCGCGCCGACGGTGCATGAAAAGACGCTGCTGTTGTCGCAGAAGACGCTGAGGAACGTGATCGAGCTCGCCCGCCAGGCCGATGTCACCTTCATCGGCATCGGCACTGTGGACGAAACAGCCGCCCTGCTGCGCGACGGCTTCGTGCGCCATGACGAGATACGCGCCCTGATGCGCGCAGGCGCGGTGGGCGAGATCACCGGCTGGGCCTTCGATGCGCAAGGGGCCCTGATCGAGGGCCTCACCAATGACCGCGTGCTGAGCGTGCCGCTGGACCAGCCGGCGCAAAAAAAGGTGATCGGCGTCGCCATGGCAACTCCGCGCCTGCGCGCGGTGAAGGGCGCGATACGCGGCAAGCTGATCAATGGACTGATCACCAACGAGACCATGGCGGAACTGCTGCTGGAGACGTGAGGCCGCCGTGAATCAAAACCCCTCGCGGGTGTTGAGACCGGGGGCAGGGGCGGAGACCTCCGCGAATCACGCCGCCATATACCCGCCGTCGATCGCCAGCACCGTGCCGGTGACGAAGCTGGCGAGCGGGGAGGACAGGTAGAGAACGCCACCCGCGATATCCTCCGGCTTTCCCCAGCGCGCCAAGGGCGTGCGGGCGAGGATGGACGCGTTGCGCTCGGCGTTCTCGCGCAGGGCGGCGGTGAGCGGGGTTTCGATCCAGCCCGGCGCCACTGCGTTGACGCGGATGCCGTCCGGCGCATAGGCAATCGCCAGCGACTTGGTGAGCTGCGCAATACCACCCTTCGATGCCGCATAGCCCGGCACCAGCCCGCCGCCGAAGAAGCTCAGCACCGAGGCGGTGTTGACGATGGTTCCCTTCGTTTTCGCGAGCTTGGTGCGCGCCGCCGTGCAGATGCGCATGGCGCCGGTGAGGTTGATGTCAATGACGTCGGCGAAGACGTCCAGATCATGCTCGGCGCCGCGCCTGATGACGCCGGCGCAGTTCACGACATTATGGAGCGCGGGAAGCGAGGCGACGAGGCTTTCAATATCGGCGGCATTGCGCACGTCCAGCACGGTGGTGCGCAGACCGGGCATGGACTGGGCCGCCAGCGCTGGCTCTTCGAGCGAGACACCCGTGGCGGTGACGATGGCGCCCTCATCGAGAAAAGCCGCTGCGATGGCCGCACCGATGCCGGAGGTGCCACCGGTGACGAGCACCTGTTTCCCGGCAAAGCAGCCGCTGGGCCAGATGCTCATCGGATGAAGCGGACCACGTAGTCCGCTCCCAGCCCCACCTTCTCGAAATGTGCCCGGCACATGTCGATCTTAGTGAAAACATCCTCATACCCAAGGTTCCTTCCCCAAGGGTCGACGTAATACATGATCCCGTGAACCTGGAAGAGGGTGATCATCTCCTCCACATTGTCTGGCACCACCAGCGTATGCGTCTCGCCCGGCGGCTCGAAGACATAACTTCCGGCGGTGGCCACCCAGTCATGCTCGAGATAGTGCCAGCGGCCCTTGAGCACGAAGCCGTGCACCGGATTGGGATGGCGGTGGCGGGAGAGAACGCCGGCCTTCCGCACCTTCAGCAGGTTCATCCAATAGCCCTGGCTGCGATTGAGGCAGAGCGGGCGGAACCACACATTTTCGGCTTGTGGCACCCACAAGCGCTCGTCCTGGGGAATGGCGTCCGGCACCACGATCTCGGCCAGCGCATCGGGCGGGAATGGCAGCTGGTAGGGCATGCGCGCGTGTTGGTCTGGCTCGGCCGGCATCGGAATTCCCCCTTGTCGATGCCACAAGACTAGACCATGCCGGATGATGGCGGAAGTGACGGACCGGCAATGCTTGCGGCAAGGAACCACGGGTCCGAAGCCGCGCCTCATGCGTAAGTACAGCGCACGACAACAGGAACCGTGATGCTTCTAGCCCTCCAGGAAGTCAGCAAGTCTTACCCCACCGGCGAAGGCGTGCTGCAGGTGCTGCGCGGCGTGAGCATGGCGCTCGACGCGGGTGAGAGCCTGGCGCTCACGGGCGAGTCCGGCAGCGGCAAGAGCACGCTGCTGCACCTCGCGGGCGGGCTCGACCGGCCGGATTCAGGCGCGATCCGCTTTGAGGAAAAAGACATTGCCCGGTTGGGCGACAAGGAGCTGGCGGCCTTCCGGAGGGTGAGCGTGGGCCTCGTCTTCCAGCAGTTTAACCTCATCCCGTCGCTCGATGTGCGCGCCAACCTGGCCTTCCAGGCGCGGCTAGGAGACCGATACGATGCGGCGTGGACCGGGCGCCTGACGGAGCGGCTGGGGCTGGCGAGCCTCCTCGACCGCTACCCCGAGCAACTCTCCGGCGGCCAGCAGCAGCGTGTCGCCATCGGGCGCGCGCTGGCAGGACGGCCGCGGCTGATCCTTGCCGACGAGCCCACCGGCAATCTAGACGAGGCGACGGGGGATGCGGTGCTGGACCTCATGCTGGCGCTGATGCGCGAGACGGGGGCAGCGCTGCTGATGGTGACGCACTCAACGAGGCTTGCGTCGCGCCTCGGGCGGCGTCTGCATCTTGCGGCCGGAAAGCTTTCCTGATGCTCGCACAGGGTTTCGCCGTTCTCCTCTCGCATTGGTGGCGGCACAAGCTGCAGTTCGCCATGCTGCTCTCGGGGCTGGCGCTGGCCACCGCCCTGTGGTCTGCCGTGCAGGCCATCAATGAGGAGGCCCGCGCCAGCTATGCGCGCGCCGCCGCCGTGGTGGGGCAGGACCGGCTGGAGCAGCTCGTCCGCGCCGATGGCGCGCGCTTTCCGCAATCCGGCTACATCGCGCTGCGCAAGGCGGGCTGGCTCGTCTCGCCCGTCATCGAAGGCGAGAAGCGCTTCGGGGCTGAACGCCTGCGCATTCTGGGCGTCGACCCGGTGACACTGCCTTCCGAGGCCGCGCAGGTGAATGTGGGCGCGGCCGGCATTGGCCTTCAACGCTTCATCACCCCGCCCGGCGTGTTCATCGTTTCGCCCGAGACGGCGAAGCGGCTGGAGGGTATGGATACGCCTCCCTTGCGCATCAGCGATGCGCTGCCGCCGGGCACGGCGCTGACCGACATCGGCATCGCGCAGACATTGCTCGATGCGCCGGGGCAGGTCTCGCGCCTGCTGATTGTGCCCCGCCAGCCGCCACATGCAAGGCCGCTGGCGGCGGTGGCGCCGGATCTCGTGCGGCGCGCGCCGGCAGTGGAGAGCGATCTCTCGCGCCTCACCGGCAGCTTTCACCTCAACCTCACGGCCTTCGGCTTCCTCGCCTTCGCGGTGGGGCTTTTCATCGTGCATTCGGCAATCGGGCTTGCCTTCGAGCAGCGCCTGCCGGCGATCCGCACATTGCGCGCGGTGGGCCTGCCGCTCAACGCGCTGATCGCCCTGATGGTGGCGGAGCTTCTCGTGCTGTCCACCGCCGCGGGGCTGGCCGGCGTGGCGCTGGGCTATGGCGTGGCCTCGCTGCTGCTGCCCGATGTGGCGGCGAGCCTGCGCGGGCTCTATGGCGCGGAGGTGCCGGGCGCGCTGTCAATCCGGCCTTCGGTGTGGGGGTTGGGGCTGGCGATTGCGGTGGCGGGCACGCTGGCCTCGGCGGCCTCGCGGCTGTGGCGCATCGCCTCCATGCCGCTGCTGGCGCCCGCGAGACCACGCGCCTGGAGCCTCGCCTCGGAAAGCGCGCTGCGCCTTCAGGCCGTGGGCGGCCTCCTGCTGCTCGTTGTGGCATGGCTGGCCGCGCAGTTGGGAACCGGGCTCGTTGCGGGTTTCGCGGCGCTGGGCGCGATGCTGCTGGGCGCGGCGCTGATCCTGCCGCTGACGCTGTCGCTGCTCTTGGATCTCGGCGGCAGGCTGTCGAGGGGCGTGGTGGCGCAATGGTTCTGGGCCGATACGCGCCAGCAATTGCCGGGCCTGTCGCTGGCGCTGATGGCGCTGCTTCTGGCGCTTTCCGCCAATGCCGGGGTGGGCACCATGGTGCAGAGCTTCCGCGAGACCTTCGTAGGCTGGCTCGACCAGCGGCTGGCGCCGGAACTCTATGTCACCACGCGCTCGCTGGAGGAATCGCAGAAGGTGCGCGACTGGCTCAGCCGCCGCAGCGATGCGGTGCTGCCGATCTGGAATGCGGAACTCCGGACGTCCGGCCAGCCGGTGCAGGTCTATGGCGTGGCCGATCACGCCACCTATCGCGACCACTGGCCGATGCTGGAGTCCGTGCCCGATGCATGGAACCGCGTCGCGAAAGGCGAAGGCGTGCTCGCCAACGAGCAGTTGATGCGCCGCCAGAAGCTGAAGCTTGGCGACGTCATTCCGTTGGAAGGGAGCGCGAGCCTGCCGCTGGTCGGCGTTTTCTCCGACTATGGCAATCCGAAGGGGCAGGTGATCCTCGGCGTGGACGCGCTGGTGAAGCTCTTCCCCGATGCCAGCCGCCTGCGCTATGCCGTGCGCATCGCCCCGGACAGGGCGCCGCAGTTGGCAGGGGATTTGCGCGCCGCGTTCGGACTGGCGCCCGAGAACGTGGTGAACCAGGCGGCGGTGAAGGCCTTCTCGCTGAAAGTCTTCGAGCGCACCTTTGCGGTGACGGCGGCACTCAACGTGCTGACGCTGGGCGTGGCGGGACTCGCCATCTTCGCGAGCCTGCTCACGCTGTCCGGCATGCGGCTGGCGCAGCTCGCGCCCGTCTGGGCCACGGGACTGACGCTGAGGAAGCTGGCGCTGCTCGAAATCCTGAGGAGCGCTGCACTCGCGTCATTCACCATGCTGGCGGCGGTGCCGGTGGGGCTGGGCCTCGCCTGGATGCTGCTGGCCGTCATCAATGTCGAGGCCTTCGGCTGGCTGCTGCCGATGCATCTCTTCCCGCTGGACTGGCTGCGGCTGTTCATTCTCGCGGTGGCGAGCGCGGTGCTGGCGGCGCTGCTGCCCGCGCTGTGGCTCACCCACCGCTCCCCCGCCGATCTCGTGAAGGTGTTCGCCAATGAACGTTAGAGCGATCTTCCTGATGCTGCTGATGATGGCGGCGCCCGCACTGGCCCAGGGCTTCGCAGGGCTGGGCGGCGATGCGCAGGGCTTTGCGGCGCCGGAGCGGGGCGTCGCATTGTCCTTCCCGCAGGATCATGGCGCGCATCCGGACTATCGCATCGAGTGGTGGTACCTCACCGCCAACCTCAAGGGCGCGGATGGCAAGGACTATGGCGCGCAGTGGACGCTGTTCCGCTCGGCATTGGCGCCGGAAGAGAAGCCCGGCTGGCAAAGCCCGCAGCTGTGGATGGGCCACGCCGCAATTACCACGGCGGAGCGGCATCATTCCGCCGAACGCGTGGCGCGCGGCGGCGTTGGGCAGGCGGGCGTGACGCTTTCGCCCTTCAGCGCAACGATCGACGATTGGAGCATGACAAGCCGCGCCGCGCCGCCGGCGGATGAACTCTCCGCACTCGCCATCACCGCCGCGGGCGAGGACTTCTCCTACGCCCTCACGCTCGATTCTCATGGGCCGCTCGTGCGGCAGGGCGAAGAAGGTTACTCGGTGAAGTCCGCCCAGGGACAGGCGAGCTATTATTACTCGCAGCCCTTCTATGCGGTGACGGGCACCATCGCCGCCGGGGGCAGGGACATCGCGGTGACGGGGCAGGCGTGGTTTGACCATGAATGGTCCTCCCAGCCCCTGGCCAAGGACCAGACGGGCTGGGACTGGTTCTCCTTCCACTTCGCGAGTGGCGCGAAACTGATGGGCTTCCGCCTGCGCGATGCGGGCGAGGGCTTCACATCGGCCACCTGGATCAATGCCGGGGGCACGCCCGAGCCGCAGTTGCCGGGCGCACTCAAGGTAAGCCCGCTCGCCTGGGCAGAGGTGAAGGGCCACCGCGTGCCGGTGCGGTGGAAGGTGTCCTTGCCGGCGAAGGGGATCGAGGTGACGACGGCGCCGGTGAACGAGGATGCGTGGATGGCGACGCAGGTCGCCTATTGGGAAGGGCCGGTGCGGATCGAAGGCACGCATCCGGGCGTGGGGTATGTGGAGATGACGGGATACTGAGGTCCACTGGTCCACGGCCCCGCGCCGCGCGTGCCGGTTGATCATGGCCTTCGGTTGTCTCGGGCAGAACGGCCTGCTACAACACGGAAGTCCCATATGGATCGGATGGCAATGGACAAACCGCCGAAGGCACAGCAGGACGGACAGGCCGGGCCCGTCTCCGCCAAGATCCGCGCCCGGGTCGAAAAGGCCAACAAGCGCTATTTCGCCAATGACAACATCTCCGCCTTCATCGAACCCGGCGAACTCGAGGCGCTGCTCGACGAGGTTGCGGGCAAGATGCAGGGCGTGCTCGAAAGCCTGGTCATCGACGTCGATCACGACCACAACACGCAGGGCACGGCGCGCCGCGTCGCCAAGATGTATCTGAACGAGGTGTTCCGCGGCCGCTACGTGGGCCAGCCGCCTGTCACCGAGTTCCCCAATGCCGAATATCTTAACGAGCTGATGATCGTTGGCCCCATCACGGTGAGAAGCGCCTGCAGCCATCACTTCTGCCCGATCATGGGGCGGCTGTGGATCGGGCTTCTGCCCAACGAGCATTCGAACCTCATCGGGTTGTCGAAATACACCCGTCTCGCCGAATGGATCATGTCGCGTCCGCAGATCCAGGAAGAGGCGATCGCCCAGGTGGCGGACTTGCTGATGAGCAAGGTGGCGCCCGATGGCCTCGCGGTGGTGATGGAGGCGGACCATTTCTGCATGCACTGGCGCGGCGTGAAGGACAACGCCACCAAGATGATCAACAGCGTGATGCGTGGCGCCTTCCTCAAGAACGCCTCGCTGCGCCGCGAATTCCTCGCCCTCGTCAATCTCAAGGACTGAATTCCCAGATGATCGTTCGCTGTGTCTATGCCAGCCGTGCCGCCACGAGCCTCACCGGTTCCATGGTGGAGGACATCCTCGAAAAGTCGCGCGGCCACAACCCGGCGAGCGGTATCACCGGAGTCCTTTGTTACAGCGGCGACGTCTTCATTCAGGTGCTGGAAGGCGGGCGCGACGAGGTGTGCGAGCTTTACAACGCCATCGTCCGCGACGGCCGCCACACCCATGTGCGGCTCCTGGTTTTCGAGGAAATCCGCGAGCGCAAGTTCTGCAACTGGACCATGGGCCACGTCGACCTTTCCAAGGTCAATCCCGGCCTGCTGCTGAAATATGGCGAGCGCGCCGTGCTCGATCCCTTCGCCGGCTCCGGCTCCGCCACCATGGCGCTGCTCGACGAACTGGTCGCCACCGCAGCCGTCAGCACGCGCGTTACCTAAGCCTTCGGCTGGCAGCGCTTGCAGGCGAAGGCGCGCCTCCCGGCAATCTCGAAAGCGGTGATCTTGCCCGCGCAGGCAGGGCAGGCGTTCTTGGCGAAGATGTTCACCCGCTCGCCATAGCGGCTCTTCGATTTCTTCGCGCCGTCGACCGTGATGATGGCATTGGTCCTGACTCCCAGCGCCAGCAGGTCCGCCGCATCGGCCCAGATGCGGTCGAAGGCCTCGCGCGGCAGGCGATTGCCCGGCAAGTCCGGGTGGATCTTCTGGCGCCAAAGAAGTTCGCTGCGATAGATGTTGCCGATCCCCGCCATCACCGACTGGTCCATGATGAGCTGCCCGACCGAGCTGCGGCTGCGCGAGATGCGTTGCCACGCCCGCTCCGGATCGGCATCGGGCCGCAGCACGTCGGGCCCGATGCGCCGGACCAGGGCTGCGGCCTCTGCGGGGTCCATCACCTCGCAGCTGTTGGGTCCGTTGATGTCAACCACATGCGTGTCGCTCATCATGCGCACGCGCACTTCGCCCTTCGGTTCGGCCGCGGGGCGCTTGGCGCAGCGGAAGCGGCCGAAGAGGCCTAAGTGAATGTGCAGGCTCAATTCGCCGAAGCGGTAGAGCAGGTGCTTGCCATAGGCATCGATGGCGGTGCAGCGCCGGCCATCGAGCTGCGCCGCGCCCTCCATGAAGCGGCCCTGCGGCGAAGACACGTCAAGCACCTTGCCCGCCAGCATCGGCCGCTGGTCACGCGCGGCGCGGTGGATGGTGTGGCCCTCAGGCATTCCTGAACCAGCCAAGCCCTTCCACGGTGCCCGCCGCGGGGCGGTATTCGCAGCCCACGTAGCCTTCATATCCCAGCTGATCGAGGTGGCGGAAGATCCGCGCATCGTCCAGCTCGCCGGTGCCGGGCTCGTTGCGCTTCGGCACCGAGGCGGCCTGCACATGACCGGTGACCGGCAATAGCGCGCCGAGTCCCTCGGTCACGTCGCCATGCAGGATCTGGCGATGATAGATGTCGAACTGGAGCTTTAGATTGGGCAACGCCAGTTTGCTGATGAGGGCGGCCGCGAAGGGGAAGTCGTTGAGGAAATAGCCTGGCATGTCCCGCCCGTTGATCGGCTCGATCAGAATGTCGATGCCGAACAGTTCTACGGTGGCGCAGGCATGGCGGATCGCCGCCTTGTAGGCCGCGAGCGCATGCGGGTCGTTGCGGTCGCCAAGGCCGCTCATCAGGTGCAGGCGCCTGACGCCGGTGGCCTTGGCATAGGGGATCGCCCTCTCCAGCGAAGCGCTGAATTCCGCCGCGCGCTCCGGCCTGCAGGCAAGGCCCCGCTCGCCCTTGTCCCAGTCGCCCGGCGGCAGGTTGAACAGCGCCTGGGTGAGGCCCGCTGCCGCAAGCCGCCGCGCGATGTCCTCTGGCCGAAAGGCATAGGGAAACAGAAATTCGACCGCGGTGAAGCCATGGTCCGCGGCGGCGGCGAAGCGGTCGAGGAAGTCCCATTCGGTGAACATCATCGAAAGATTGGCGGCAAATTTCGGCATGGGCGTTCCCCGCTGCGACTCACAGGCGATTGGCGTAGACCTTAGAACACCGTGCAAGCGAGTGGAATCGCTGCCGGCGAAAGTGTAACGCCAGCCCTCGCCGCCACCGGCGCAAACAGCCGCGGATTTGGCCGTTCTTCCCCTTGCAGGCCTTGCCCGCGCGCTATACCAGAATGTGACCTATGGGAGAGAATAACCATGGACCGCTTCAACGGCATTCCGGCCATCGGCCTCGGCACCTATCCGCTGTCGGGCGCGGAGGCAGAACGCTGTGTTGCCACCGCGCTCGAGGTGGGTATCCGCCACGTCGACACGGCGCAGATGTATGGCAACGAAGCCCAGGTTGGCCGCGGCATCGCCGCTTCGGGTGTCGCGCGCGGCGACATCTTCCTCGTCACCAAGGTCGATCCGTCCAACCTCGGCGCGGACCGCTTCGCGGACTCGGTGAAGCGTTCGGTCGATAAGCTCGGCACGGCGCCGGACCTGCTGCTCATCCACTGGCCGCCGGCGGATGGTGAAATCGACGGTCCCGTCGAGCGCCTGCTGCACGCGGGCGAGCGCGCGATGGCGAAGCAGTTGGGGGTGAGCAACTTCAGCCCGCGCCTGATGCGCCGCGCGCAAGCGCTGGCGGGCGGCAAGCTGATCTGCAACCAGATCGAATTCCACCCGCTGCTCGACCAGTCGGCATGGCTCGCCACGGCGAGGGAGCTCAACATGGTGATCACCGCCTACAGCCCGCTGGCGCGCGGCAAGTGCATGGAGGAGAAGGTGGTGCAGGAGATTGCCGCGCGCCACCGGCGGCCGGCCTCCGAGATCGTGCTGCGCTGGATCATACAGCAGGGCGTTGCGGCGATCCCCATGACGCGAAAGCGCGGGAATGCCGCCTCCAACCTGCGCGCCGCGGAGTTCACGCTCACGCCGGACGAGATGGACGCTATCTCGGCGCTCGGCAGCCGCAACCTTCGCCTCATCAATCCCTCTTGGATGCGGAGCTGGGATTGACGTAAGCTCGCGGCATGACCACGCCGTGCATCATCACCGTCGCCATCACCGGCTCCGTTCCACGCAAGGAGCATAACCCGGCCGTCCCCATCACCATCGCCGAGCAGGTGGAATCCACACAGGCTGCCTTCGAGGCGGGCGCCAGCATCGCGCATGTGCATGTGCGCAAGGACGACCAGACGCCGACCTCCGACCCCGACCGCTTCGCGGCGCTGCTCGAAGGCTTGCGCAAGCATTGCCCCGGCATGATCGTGCAGTTCTCCACCGGCGGCCGCTCCGGCAAGGGCTCGGAGCGCGGCGGCATGCTGCATCTGGGCTGCGACATGGCCTCGCTGTCGACGGGCTCCTGCAACTTCCCCACCATCATCTACGAGAACCACCCGGACCTGGTCCGCGAGCTCGCAGGCAAGATGATGGAATACAACGTCAAGCCGGAGATCGAGGTTTTCGATCTCTCCATGCTCTATCAAGCCCTGCGCCTCGCGGACGAGGGCGTACTCAGGAAGCCGCTGCACGTGCAGTTCGTCATGGGCGTCAAGAACGCCATGCCCGTGGTGCGCCAGGCCTTCGACTTCATGGTGGACGAGGTGACGAGACTCGCACCCGAGGCAACCTGGGTGGCCGCCGGCATCGGCAAGCACCAGCTCGAGGTCAACCGCTGGTGCCTCGAACGCGGCGGCCACTGCCGCACGGGATTGGAAGACAACATCCGCTGGGACGAGACCAGGTTCGCGGCATCGAATGCCGAACTGGTGACACGCGTGGCAAAGATGTGCCCGGAATATGGGCGGCACGCGGCGAGTGCGGCCGAAGCGCGGGAGATATTGGGCTTGGCTCCAGCTTAGTCTCCCACTCCATCATCACGCCCGGGCTCGTCCCGGGCATCCGATGGTTGCCGGCAAAAAAGACACGCGGGTCAGGCCCGCGTGTGATGAGTTTGGAGGGGACTGGGAACGCCTATCCCTTCAACCCATACAAACCGCTGGACCGCTGCAGATGCTGCACCATCGCGGCCTCCGCGGCATCGGCGTCACCCTTCGCGATGGCGTCGACGATCACCATGTGCTCGGCCAGCGTGTAATTCTCCTTGCCGGACCAGATCAGCAGTTCCGTGTGATAGGCCTTGAGCCAGCCGAGCATCGCCTCGCTGACCGAGACGAAGATCGGGTTGCCGGAGATGGCGGCGATCTGTGTGTGAAGCCGCATGTCGGCCTCCATGAAGGCCTCCGCCCTGCCGAGCGCCGCGCGCTGCTCCTCCACGTTGGCGCGCAGCCGCGCCACGTCTTCGGCCGTCGCCTTCACCGCCGCTTCCCGCACCATGCCGCGCTCGAAAAAGAGCCGCGCCTGCTTCAGGTGCTCGAGCGAATCCGGCGACCGTTGCAGCATGAGGTGCGCCGAAACGTCCACCTGGCGGATGATTGACTGCGCGGTGAGATCCTGAACGCGCGCCCTCTCGCCATGGCTGATCGACACGAGCCCCATGTTGGCCAGCGACTGCATCGCCTCGCGGATTGCCGGCCGGCCCACCCCGAAGCGCTCCATCAACTCGCGCTCCGACGGCATGGCGTCGCCCGCCTTGAGGTTTCCGTTCGAAATCAGCCGCAGCAGGCGCTCCAGCACCTCGTCGGACAATTTGCGGCGGGTGATACGCTCGGTTTGCATCGCCATCGCTTTGGCTGCTAATTTGACCTGAGTTTAACTCATCATACCAGTTCTTCACCAATGCGCAACGTGCCGCCTCACATGATCCGCCTCACCTATCTTATCGAAACGGATGGAAGTCCGGAGAGGCTGGCGGCCAAGATCGCCGCCGACCAGTCGACCGGCACCTTCGTCCCCGTGCCGGGCGAGACGGAAGAGCTGAAGGCGCGGGTGGCGGCGCGTATGGTGGCGTTGCGGCCCCTGCCGCCCACAAAGACGCCCTCCTTTCCATCGGATCGTCCCGGCCCGTTCAACCGCGCCGAGGCGGATATCGACTTCCCCTTCGCGGCCATCGGCACTGACCTCGCGGCCCTGATGACCATCACCATGGGCGGCGTCTGGTCGATCCGCGGCTTCACCGGCATTCGGGTCACGGCCATGCAGCTGCCGCAGGAATTCCGGGGCGCGCACCCCGGCCCGCAGTTCGGCATAACTGGCAGCCGCGGGCTGACGGGGGTTCAGGGCCGCCCGATCATCGGCACCATCGTCAAGCCCGCGCTGGGCCTCCGCCCGCCGGAGACGGCCGCGCTCGTGAAGGAGCTGATCGAGGCCGGCGTCGACTTCATCAAGGACGACGAGAAGCTGGCGAGCCCGTCCTATTCGCCGCTCTCGGAGCGCGTGAAGGCGATCATGCCGCTGATCCTTGACCATGAGCAGAAGGCCGGCAAGAAAGTCATGTATGCCTTCGGCATCAGCCATGCCGACCCGGACGTGATGATGAGGAACCACGATCTCGTGCTGAAGCACGGCGGCAATTGCGCCGTCATCAACATCAACTCTGTTGGCTTCGGCGGCATGAGCTTCCTGCGCAAGCGCTCCGGCCTTGTTCTGCATGCCCACCGCAACGGTTGGGATCTGCTCACGCGCCATCCCGGCATCGGCATGGACTTCGCCGTCTACCAGCAATTCTGGCGCTTGCTCGGCGTCGACCAGTTCCAGATCAACGGCATCAAGGTCAAGTACTGGGAACCGGATGAAAGTTTCGCCGCCTCGTTCAAGGCGCTCAGGCAACCGCTGTTTTCCGAGGCCGATTGCCCGCTGCCCGTGGCCGGTTCCGGCCAATGGGGCGGCCAGGCGCCGGAGACTTACGAGCGCACAGGAAAGACGGTGGATCTGCTCTATCTCTGTGGCGGCGGCATCGTCAGCCATCCGTCCGGCCCCGCCGCCGGTGCGCGCGCGGTAAGCCAAGCCTGGGAAGCGGCGGTGGCCGGCATTCCGCTCGAGACTTATGCAAAGGACCACACGGAACTTGCACAGTCGCTTGCCTTCTTCGGTGACCGGAAAGCCGGCTGATGTTCCTTTCCTATTACGGTGACGACTTCACCGGCTCCACCGATGTCATGGAGTCTCTGGCGCTGCACGGCGTGAAGACAGTGCTGTTCACCCGCATTCCGACACTGCAAGAGCAGGCGCGCTTCGCGGGCGTCGACGCGGTGGGCATCGCCGGCACCAGCCGCAGCCAGACGCCGGAGTGGATGGACGAAAACCTGCCGCGGCACTTCATCTGGCTCCAGCAGCTCGGCGCGCGCTTCTGCCATTACAAGGTCTGCTCCACCTTCGACTCGGCGCCGCATGCCGGCAACATCGGGCGCGCCATCGAGATCGGGCGGCGGGTCTTCCGCCAGCAAGTGACGCCGCTCGTCGTCGGCGCCCCGCAGCTCAGGCGCTACACGGCCTTCGGCCATCTCTTCGCCGGCTATCAGGGACAGGTCTACCGCATCGACCGCCACCCGGTGATGAGCCGCCATCCGGTGACGCCCATGGACGAGGCGGACCTGAGGCTTCACCTCGCGCGGCAGACGCAGCTGCCCGTCGACCTCGTGCCGGCCAATGCCCTGAATGACCCAACTGTCGATCAGGTGATCGATGCAGCCAAGGGCATCGTGCTCTTCGACGTCTTCGACAAGGCAACGCAGCTTGAGGTGGGCCGCCAGGTGCTGCGCATGTCAGGCCGCGTCGGCCCCTTCATCGCGGGCTCGTCGGGCGTCAACTATGCGCTGGTGAAGGCGCTGGCGGCGGCGGGCGAAATTCCCGGCACCGCCAGCTTCCCCGCGCTGCCCAGGGTCGAGCGCACCATTGCCGTTTCGGGAAGCTGCTCGCCCACCACCGCACGGCAGATCCGCCACGCGCTGGCCCACGGATTCACCGGCCTCCATGCCGACCCGCTCGACCTCGCGCGCATGCCGGATGCCGCCGTTGCGCATCTCTCGTCTGAAGCCAAGCGCCTGATGGGCGAGGGGCGCAGCGTGCTGGTCTATACGGCACTCGATCCCGAGAGCGATCGCGGCGGGGCGCTCGATGCCATTCCCGGCGGCCGCCACCGCGTGGGGCAGGGGCTGGGCCGCATCGCGCGCGCCTGCATCGAGGAATTCGGGCTCCGCCGCGCCATTCTTGCTGGCGGCGACACGTCGAGCCACGCCTTGGGCGAGCTCGACATCTTGGCTCTCACCACCCGCTTTCCGCTGCTTGCAACGCCCGGTTCACCGCTCTGCACCGCGGCCAGCTCCGACGCCCGGCTCGATGGCATCGAGATCGCCATGAAGGGCGGCCAATTGGGCGGCGGCGATTACTTCGTTGCGCTGCGCGACGGGCTTGCATCATAGTCATCGAAAAACGGGAGGAATTGACGTGCCGCGCTTCGACCGCAAAGAGCTGGTGGACAAGTTCCAGGATATGAAGCGCCGCCGAATCCCCATTGTGGGCGGCGGGGCGGGAACCGGCCTCTCCGCCAAGTGCGAAGAAGAGGGGGGCATCGACCTCATCGTCATCTATAACTCCGGGCGCTACCGCATGGCAGGCCGCGGCTCGCTGTCCGGCATTCTCGCCTATGGCAATGCCAACGAGATCGTCATGGATATGGCGCGCGAAGTGCTGCCGGTGACGAAGCGCACGCCGGTGCTGGCGGGCGTCAACGGCACGGATCCCTTCTGCCTTTTCGATCCCTTCCTCGATCAGCTCAAGGCTATGGGCTTTTCCGGTATCCAGAACTTCCCCACCGTGGGCCTCATCGACGGCGTGTTCCGCGCCAATCTCGAAGAGACCGGCATGTCCTATGGCCTCGAGGTGGACCTGATCAGGCTCGCCCGCTCCAAAGACATGCTGACGACGCCTTACGTGTTCAACGCTGGCGAGGCAGAGGCGATGGCCAGGGCCGGGGCGGACATGATCGTCTGCCATCTGGGCCTTACCACTGGCGGCTCCATCGGTTCCCAGACGGCGCTGAAGCTTGCCGGATGCCCCGCGCTGGTGGACGAGTGGGCGGAGGCCGCGCTGAAAGTGAACAAGGACGTTATCATCATCGTCCATGGAGGCCCCGTCTCCATGCCGGCAGATGCGCAGTTCATCCTGAGCAACACGAAGAACTGCCACGGCTTCTACGGGGCATCGTCCATGGAGAGGCTGCCAGCGGAAGTGGCGCTGGTGGAACAGACGAAGGCCTTCAAGGGGCTGAAGTTCCCCCCGGGTGACGCAGCTAAGGGGAGAGAATTTTCTCCATGAACACGCTGTTCGGGTCATCCGCCGGATAATCTCCGAAGGCGCCGCGATCGACGTAACCAAGCCGGCGATAAAGCCCCAGCGACTCCGGCTGGTGGATACCCGTTTCCAATCGCGCCAGCAGGCGGCCGCAGGCGAGGGTTTCTTCCTCGATCCGCTGCATCATCAGCTTGGCGAGACCCAGCCCGCGCGCCGAGGGCGTCACGTAGATGCGCTTCACCTCGGCATAGTCGTCATGCAGCCAGCAGCCGCCGATGGCGATGACCTCGTCGCCACGATGCGCGGCGAAAAAGCGCATCTCGGGCTGGCGCAACGTCTCGATGTCCAGGAGGTGGTTCGACCCGGCCGGATAGAGCGGCACGAGATAGGCATCGAGTTGCTCCACCATCGCGCGAACAGGCGGGTGCGCCGGGTCGGCGATGGTAATGACGGCTCTGGTCACTGGAAGGCCTGGAGGCCGGTCTGGGCGCGGCCCAGGATCAGGGCATGAACGTCATGCGTGCCCTCATAGGTGTTCACCGTCTCGAGGTTCACCATGTGGCGCATGATGTGATATTCTTCCGAGATGCCATTGCCGCCGTGCATGTCGCGCGCCATGCGGGCGATGTCCAGCGCCTTGCCGCAATTGTTGCGCTTCATCAGCGAGATCGCGGGCGGCGCCACCGTGCCGCGCTCGAGGCCGCGGCCAAGCGCCATGCAACCCTGAAGGCCCAAGGCGATTTCGGTCTGCATGTCGGCGAGCTTCTTCTGCACCAGCTGCGTGGCGGCCAGCGGCTTGCCGAACTGCTTGCGGTCGAGCGTGTATTGCCGTGCGCGGCGCCAGCAGTCTTCCGCCGCACCCATGACGCCCCAGGCGATGCCATAGCGTGCCTTGTTGAGGCAGCCGAAGGGGCCGCCCAGGCCCTTGGCATTGGGCAGCAGGTTGGCGTCCGGCACTTCCACATTGTCGAGCACGATCTCGCCGGTGATCGAGGCGCGCAGCGAAATCTTGCCTTCGATGGTGGGGGTGGAGAAGCCCTTCATGCCGCGCTCCACGATGAAGCCGCGGATCACGCCGTCTTCGGTCTTGCCCCACACCACGGCCACGTCGGCGATGGGCGAGTTGGAAATCCACATCTTGGCGCCATTCAGCACATAGCCGCCGCCGACCTTTCTGGCGCGGGTCTTCATGCCGCCGGGGTCGGATCCGGCATCGGGCTCGGTCAGGCCGAAGCAGCCCACCCATTCGCCGGTGGCGAGCTTGGGGAGGTATTTCTTCTTCTGCGCATCGGCGCCATAGGCCTCGATCGGGTGCATGACGAGCGAGTTCTGGACACTCATGGCGGAGCGGTAACCGGAGTCGACGCGCTCGACTTCGCGCGCCACGAGACCGTAGGCGACGTAGCCCAGGCCGGAGCCGCCGAAGCCGGTGGAGGTCATGACGCCGAGGAAGCCCATCTCGCCCATCTCGTTCATGATCTCGCGGTCGAAGCGCTCCTCTCGGAAGGCGGATTTGACGCGCGGCAACAGCTTATCCTGCGCGAAGGCGCGGGCAGCGTCGCGGATCATGCGTTCTTCGTCGGTAAGCTGGGATTCGAGGTCGAGCGGGTCTTCCCAGTTGAATTCGGCGGTGGCCATAACAAACTCCCTTGGATCAGCGTCTAATGAGCAACGGCGGGCCGAATTGTCAATTCGGCGAAATGACCGGGTTCTTGGCGCTCAGCGCACAAGTGCCGAGAGCGCCTTGAATTCCGCCGTCCCGGCCCGGCCCAGCAGCTCGAACACCACCATTTCGGTGTTCACCACCTGCACCCCGTGCTGGTGCATGCGCTCCAGCGCCAGGGCGTGGGAGGAGGGGCTGCGGGACGCCATGGCATCCGCCACCGCCATCACGCCGAAACCCGCGGCCGAGAGGTCCGCGGCGGTCTGCATGACGCAGACATGGGCCTCGATGCCGGCCAGGATGACAAGCGGGCGCCCGGCCTCGTAGTGCTCGATCATGTGGTCCTTCAGCCCCTGGTCGCGCCAGCAGGAGAAAGCGGTCTTCTCGAAGACCGGCGCATTGCCCAGTTCGGCCGCGAGGCCTGGCACGGTGCGGCCAAGGCCTTTGGGATACTGCTCGGAGACCGTGACGGGCACGGCAAGCGCCTGCGCCGCCTTGAGCAAGATGGCGCAGCGCGCCTCCGCTTCCGCTCCCCCCGTCATGGCGGGCAGCAGGCGCTCCTGCATGTCAACGAGGAGAAGGGTGGATTTGCTGGCTTCGGCGAGCATTGGGCGTTTCCTCATCTGTCCGTTGTATTTCCCCTCCCCATAAGGGGGAGGCAAACTTCGTCAAACCAGCCCCGCCACCTTGAGGCCAAAGGCATAAACGAAAGCGACTTCCTTCAGCCGGTCGAAGCGGCCGGAAGCGCCGCCGTGGCCTGCCCCCATATTGGTCTTGAGCAGGAGCAGGTTGTCATCGGTCTTCAGTTCACGGAGTTTTGCCACCCATTTGGCCGGCTCCCAATAGGTGACGCGCGGGTCGGTGAGGCCGCCGACCGCGAGGATGTTCGGATAGGCCTTGGCCTCCACCCGGTCGTAAGGAGAATATGCCATGATGTTCTCGTAGGCCTGCTTCGATTCGATGGGGTTTCCCCACTCGGGCCATTCAGGAGGCGTCAGCGGCAGCGTGTCGTCGAGCATGGTGGTGAGCACGTCGACGAAGGGGACCTCCGCGATGATGCCGCGGAACAGCTCCGGCGCCATGTTGGCCACCGCACCCATCAGCATGCCGCCGGCCGAGCCGCCCTGCGCCACGACGTTGCCCTTGCGCGTGAAGCCCTCCTTGATGAGGAATTCGGCCACCGAGATGAAATCGCGGAAGGTGTTTTGCTTCATCTCCATCTTGCCGGTCTTGTACCAGCGGCGGCCCTTCTCCTGCCCGCCGCGGATGTGGGCGGTGGCATAGATAAAGCCGCGGTTCACCAGGGAGAGGATGTTGGCGTTGAAGCCGGCCGGCATGGAAATGCCGTAGGAGCCATAGCCATAGAGCCAGACGGGCGCGGAGCCGTCGATCTTCGCGTCCTTGCGATAGAGCAGCGTCACCGGAATCGTCTCGCCGTCATGGGCCGGCGCCATCAGGCGGCGGGTGATGTATTGCGACGGGTCATGGCCGCTCGGCACCTCTTGTGTCTTCCGCAGCACGCGGCTGCGGCTCCGCATGTCATAGTCGAAGACCTGGGTGGGGGTCGTTGGCGAGGAATAGGTGAAGCGCAGCGTGCCAGTGTCGAACTCGCGCATCTCGCCGAAGCCCAGCGAATAGGCTTCCTCGTCAAAGGCGATGGCGTGTTCTTCGCCCGACTCCATGTTGCGCACCACGATCCGCGGCAGCGCGTTCTCGCGCTCCATGCGGATCAGCCAGTCCTTCAGCACGATGTAGCTGACGATGAAGATGCCGGGCCGGTGCGGGATCAGGTCCCGCCAGTTCTCCTTGCGTGGATCGGAAACAGGCGCAGTGACGAGCTTGTAGTCCTCAGCACCGCCTTCGTTGGTGCGGATGATGAACTGGCCGCCCCGGTGCTCGATGTGATATTCGATGCCTTCGACGCGGGGCGCCACGAGGCGCGGCTTGTCGTCTGGCTTCCCGGCGTCGATCAGCCAGATCTCGGAGGTGTCATGGTCGTGGATGTCGATGGTGATCCACTTTTCCGAATTGGTCTTGCCCACGCCGGTGAACTTGCCGGTGTCCTTTTCCCCGTAGATCAGTTGGTCGGCCGACTGCTCCGTACCCAGAACATGGCGGAAGGTCTTCAGCGGGCGGTGGTTATCGTCCAGCAGCGTGTAGAAGAAGCTTTTGCCGTCGTCGGCCCATGTCGCCTCGCCCGCGGTGTTTTCGAGAACGTCCTTGTGCTCGGCGCCCGTCGCAGCATCGCGCACGTGAAGCTCGTAGAACTCGGAGCCATTGCCGTCGAAGGACCAGGCGATGAGGGTCTGGTCAGGCGAGAGGTCGATGCCGCCGAAGCGGAAATAGCTGCGGCCCCCGGCGAGTTCATTGCCGTCAAGCAGCACTTGCTCCGGCCCATCCTGGCCGCGGGGCTTGCGGCAATAGCGCGGGTGCTGGCCGCCGGTGACGTAGCTCGAATAATAGTCCCATGCGCCGTCGGGGGCAGGCACGGAGGAGTCATCCTCCTTGATGCGGCCCTTGAGCTCGGCGAACAGCTTTTCCTGCAGCGCCACGGTATCGGCCATGACGGCCTCGTGATAGGCGTTCTCGCCTTCGAGGAAGGCGCGGATTTCGGCCGGCAGCATGGAGGGATCATGCATCACCTCCTGCCAGTTCGGCGCTTTAAGCCAGTGATAGTCGTCGCGCTTCTCGTAGCCATGCCACGTTTCGACGCGCGGGCGCTTCTCCGCCCGCGGCGGCTTCGGGATATTGGTCATTATCAGGCCTTCTCGTCCGGCTCGAAGCTCATCGCCACGCCGTTCATGCAATAGCGCAGCCCCGTGGGCTTCGGCCCGTCGGGGAAGACGTGGCCCAGGTGACCGCCGCAATCGGCGCAATGCACCTCGGTGCGGCGCATGAACCAGGACCGGTCCTCGGAGGTTTCCACCGCATCCGGGCCGATCGGCGCCCAGAAGCTGGGCCAGCCGGTGCCAGACTCATATTTGGCGCCGGAGGAAAACAGCGGCTTGCCGCAGCCCCCGCAGGCGAACACGCCCTTGCGCTTCTCGGAATTCAAGGGGCTGGTTCCCGCCCGCTCGGTGCCGTGCCCGCGCAGCACGCGGTAGGCCTCGGGTGAGAGGGCTTCCTGCCATTCTGCATCGGTTTTTTCGATCTTTCTCATCCCGGGGCTCGCTTTCTGACCCCAATGTGGAGGATTGGCGGCAAAATGTGAAGCGCTGCCGGGCGATTGGCAATCTTGTGAAAGGTTGCGTTAAGCATGGCGCGCCGTGCCCGCCCCCGGTACAATCCGGACAGTTAGATTTTAATCAAATCCTCAGCCGTCCCTGTGCTTGCTGCAGGACGTGGACAAGATGCCGCCAGACGAGCCCATGCCTGCCGGAGAACTGCCCCCGCCCCGCGGATCGGTGCAGTCGTTCCGGCTGCTCACGGCCAGGCTGCGCCGCACCGCGCCGCCGGAGCCGCCCCCGCAATCTGCCGCGGAGCCGCCCTCGCAATCCACGGCGGAGCCGCAGCCCGTTGCGGCGCCGCAAGCTCCTGCGCCGCCGCCTGCCCCCGCACTGCCCGAACCGGGCGAGGCGGCCTCCGCAGTGCTCGACATCATGTGGGGCGCCACCGACCTGCCGCCGCAGGAGCGCAGCATGGCGGGAGATACGCTGCTGCTGCTGCTGCCGCGCCTCTCCGCCGGCGAGGTCGCCATGCTGGCGGAGCGCATCGCGGCGATGGATCGGCCCCCGCCGCTGCTCGTCTCCCGCCTGCTGGGCGATCCGCGCCCCGAAGTCGGCGGTGTGATGCTGGAGCGGGCGCCACATCTCGGCGCGCAGGAACTGCTCGAGGCCAGCCGCAAAGCCGATTCGGACCGGATGCGGCTGCTGGCGCGGCGGCGCAGCGTTCCGCCCGCCGTGGCCGCCCGCCTGGTGCAATCGGGCGACCTGCTGAGCCTGCTGGCGCTGCTGCGCAACCCGGGCGCCGAACTGTCGTTCGAGTCCTTCTTCCGCCTGTCGCAGATGGCGGCCGAGCACCCGGCCCTGCAGGCGCCGCTGGCGCTGCGCGCCGATCTGCCGCTGGCGGTGGCGCTCGACCTCTTGTGGCGGCTGCCGCCGGAGCTGCGCCGGGTGATCATTGCGCGCTTCCTGTCGGATTCCTCCACGCTCTCGCGTCTGCTGGCGATCGCGCTGTCGGCGGGCGAGGGCGGAGCCGCAGGCATGCCGGCGAAGGCCGATGTCGATGCGGCGCTCGAACCGTTTTTCGCCGGCCAGCCCGGTGATGCGGCCGTCGCCCTCGCCAGGCTCGCCGGGGTGGCGGCGGAAACCGCGGGGCGCATCCTCGCGGATGAAGAGGGCGAGGCGCTGGTGGTGCTGCTGAAGGCGCTCGGCCTCAGCCGCGCGAATTGCGACGGCGTGCTCGACCGGCTGCGGCTGTCCGGCGGTCCGCTGCGCGAGGACCGGCCGCCGGAAGATTTGAAGGCGGTGTTCGACTCGCTGTCCTTCACCAAGGCGCGCGTGCTTCTGGTCTATTGGGACTGGTTCGTCCGCAAAGCCGGGCCCTATGCGGCGGCGGGCGGGCCGGGCCTTGTTGAAGCCGCGCCGCTCTCCTAAACAGGGGGTGGCTCACAAAGGGAAAACCGCCGCAGATGGACACCAAGCCCACGCTCATCGAACTCGCGTCGCAGATCGTGGCGGCCTATGTCGGGCGCAACGCGGTCGAGCAGGCGGACCTGCCGAAGCTCATCACCGAGGTTCACAAGGCGCTGGAACAGGCGGCGGGACCGGCGCCGCACAGGGACGGCCCCAATGAAGTCAAGCCCCCGGTGAGCATCAAGAAGTCCATCACGCCGGACTATCTCGTCTGCCTCGAGGACGGCAAGAAGTTCAAGTCGCTGAAGCGACATTTGCGCACCCACTTCAACCTCACGCCCGAGCAGTACCGCGAGAAGTGGCACCTGCCGGCGGATTATCCCATGGTGGCGCCGAACTACGCCACCTCCCGCTCCAAGCTCGCCAAGACCATGGGGCTCGGCCAACGCAAAAAAGCGCGCTGAATCGCAAGCCCGAAGATTTTATTCAGCCCGACTCTTGCGGATCGGACGTTCACGATTCATAAACGAGTCGTTTGGACGGGGCATCGATTCGCAAGGGGCGGCGGCGGCAATGGGTTCGGTCAACATCGCGTTCAGGGCACAGTTGGTGGTGTCCGAACAGCGCCAGCTTTATGACTACTGGCTGTCGCGCGCCGGGCGGGGAACGCTTCCCACCCGCGCCGACATCAACCCCGCCGACATTCCTCGGCTGCTGCCTTATATCAGCCTGATCGACATCGGCCCCTCGCTCGAAACGTCCCGCGTGCGTCTCGCGGGCACCAGGCTGCGCGACGTGTTCGACCGCGAGATCACCGGCCTGCGCATCGACGATCTCGACCTCGGGCCCAAGCGCGACTACTGGATGACGGCCTACCGGCACACCGCGGTTGACGGCAAGCCCACTCAGGGCATCGTGCGCGGACCCCGGGTGAACAAGGAGCACCTGGTGCAGTACTGGGTGCGCCTGCCGCTGGCCTCGCCCGGCGGGGCGGGCATCCGCATGATCCTCGGCATCGATTACTTCCTCTCCGGCCTCGAGGACGAGCAGCGCCAGGCCAGCGCGGGCTGATTCCGGCCCCTGCGGCGGCGCGAGTGCGTGGGAATTCAAGCACATAGGAAATCAATCAAAGCGGGTATTGATTCCTATTTTGTTCTCCTCCATATTGAGGCCGTTGTGAGGAGGAAGCCGCCATGCCTGAGACCCGTGAAACCCGCGAAATCCGTGAAACATCCGCCGCCGCCCCGCTGTTCAACGATGCCGAAAGCCCGCTTACCTGGCTGCGCGCGCGCCGCGGCAAGGACGGCAAGCCGCTGATTTCGGAGGCGCAATTCCTCGCGGGAGAGCGGCTGCGCGCCGATTTCGAGCGCGCCCTGCTGGCCCGGCGCACTACGCTGAACTGGGACCTCGCCGGTGCGGCAAGCCGCGGCGGCAATGTCGCCGCCGACGTGAGCGACGAAGCCATGGCCGCCCGCCGGCGCTATCACGAGGCAATCGACAGCGTGGGCCCGGAGCTCGCCTCGATCCTTGCGCAGGTGTGCTGTCTTTCGGCCGGCATCGAGCAGGCGGAGCGCGTGCTGCAACTTCCCGCCCGCAGCGGCCGCGCCGTGCTGGGCCTCGCCCTCAGCGCGCTCGCCCGCCACTATGGACTGGCGGAGGCGGTGCGGCGCGACGGCATTACCGGATGGGGGCTCGACGGTTACAAGCCGTCGCTCAATGGAGGCCGTCAGCCGTGAAGGGCGGCCTGGGCATCGGACTTGATGCGCTGGATCATCGAGGCGAAGCCGTTGGAGCGTTGCTGGGTCAGGTGGCCGGAAAGGCCCAGCCTGCCCAGGACCTCGCCCGCATCGATGGCGAGAATCTGGCGCGCCGGCTTGCCGGAATAGATCATGAAGGCGATGGCGATGAGACCCTTGACGATCAGCGCATCGCTGTCGCCCCGGAAGGCGAGGACGGGATCGTCCTTGGCGCCGCTGACGGCGGAGGTGATCCACACCTGGCTGGCGCAGCCCTTGACCTTGTTCTCCGCGCTGCGGTCGGTGTCGGGCAAGGGAGCAAGTTCGCGGCCGAGTTCGATCACATGGCGATAGCGGTCCTCCCAGTCGTCCATGACGTCGAAGTCGGCGAGAAGGTCATCGATGGCGGTCAAGGCTTCGGACTTTCCCAGTTGCAAGGAACCTGAGATAGGCCGCGGGGGACGGAAGCTCAACCTTCTTTCGCGGGCCCCCGCCATGGTGGCACGAGATCGTCGAGACCCAGCGTCGACTGGCCATCGGTGGCAGCGCCGGACGGCGGCGGAAAATCACCCTCGACCGTGATCGCGGCAGAGGGGCCCGAGAGCTGCGGGTGGCCTTTGCCGCCGTCCCAGGCCCAGCCCCACAGCAGCGAGGCGGAATAGAGCAGCTTGCCCTCCAGCTTGGAGCCCATATAGCCGGCCATCGCGCAGACATCGGGCTGGCGGCTGCAGAAGGACCAGGCATCGGAGGCTGCCGATCCGGCCGAGCTCAGCATGTCGATGGTGGAGGGCTGATCGGGATCGGGGCCCTTTGCCAGTTCTTCCGGCGGCGAGGGCAGCAACAGCCCCGCCGCCGCCAGTAAGATAATCGTTCGGAAGACCCGCATCCCCGGCCCGTTCTCCAGCGTTTTCGATGCCTTACTACCGGAATATTGACCGCGGTTGAAAGAACTGGGCTTATTTGGGGTTAAAGGCTGTTCCGTCATGCCGGCGCCGGAAAGGCCGCGTTAACCTCGCTTGGTGCAAGTTCGGTGTCCGCGGGAACAAGCAGGATCAAAAGTGAAGTCGGGCCGGCGTCATGCGTGAGATGGTGGAAAAGCAGGGCCGCAGAGTGAGGATCGTGCCGCTCGCCGCCTGGAGCCTGACCGCCGTCATGTCTGCCGCCATCGCGGGCAATGCGCTGTTCGGGCAGAACGCCCCGGGCCGCGCCGCGCAGGCTGCCATCGATCCCGCCACGGATGCGGCTGGTGACATCGTGCCTTCGGGCGGACGCACCATTCAGCTGAAGTTCGATCCCGTGGTCGAGGCCGTGCAGCGCGAGCTGCTGTCGGCGGGCTACTACAAGGGCCCCGTCGACGGCGTGAATGGCCGCAAGACGCGGCAGGCCATCGCTGCCTATCAGCAGGCCATGGGCCTGGAGGCCAACGGCCAGCCGTCGGGCGGCCTGGCCGAGCACATCCGCTTCACCCGCGAGGTCTCCGAGGCCTCGCTGTTCACCGGCACGGTGACGGCGGCGCCCGGCGCCGAGCAGCGCGCCGCCATCCGCCGCGTGCAGACGGGGCTTGCCGATCTCGCCTATAGCCCCGGCGCCATCAACGGCGAGCTGACGCGCGAAACGCGCGATGCGATCATCGCCTTCCAGCGCGACCACGGGCTCAACCAAACCGGCGAGGTGAGCGACGGGCTCATCGCCGAACTCGCCAAGGTGAGCGGCCAGGCCGAGGCCGGTTCCGGCGCGGCGGCGCAGTAGCGCGTTGCGCCTCAAATCCGCGATCTGGGTGTCCGCCTTCCTCCGGCGCTGCATGGTGCAGGGCATCTTCGGCGCCGTGGTGAAGAAGGGCGCCGAGGAAGCAGGCGCCGTGCATGTCATCGTCAACCATCTCGACGGCACATGCCACATGCTGGGGCCCGCACCGGGCGAGGCCTGTGACGAAGCGGGCGAGCGGCGCTTCATCGCGGAGATCGCGCCGCCGCGGTCGGCGGCCGACGCCATGGCGCTGCTGCAACGCCGCATGCGCTTCGATCCCGACCTGTGGATCGTCGAGGTGGAGGACCGCAAGGGCATGGCGGGACTTGAGCCATGCGCTTAACAGCTTGTTAACCATGTTGCGCAAGTTTGGGCGCATGGAGTAGTCCGCAACGCGAAGGCCCACGTCATGCAAGCCCGTCGAACAGCCGCCATCATCGACTTCCCGCTGGACCGGGTGCGCCCGCCGCGCGGCGGCGCCGCGGGCGTGAGTGCGGAGGTGCTGATCTTCACCGGCGTGCGCGTCGAGCGCATTTACGACCTCGCGGAACGCCTGCCGCCGGCGCGCTCGGGACACGTGTCCAATGCTCGGATGGACATCGATTTCAGGTGAAGGACTCCCGGGCCAATGGCCTTCCTCATGTTCTCCGGCGTCAGCTCCCACCCGCCAGTCCCACTGTGCAGCGTGACCGGGCCACCTGTTCGGCCGCAAGCTCGCGCAGGCCGATTTCCGGGGTGGGATACCACACCACGGCAAGCCCCCGCGGTTCGGGCGAGGTGACGGTCCAGCCGGAGTCGATCCCGTCGATCGCTTCCTTTTCGGTGGACTTGAGGATCTGCTCGATGAAGCCCGGCGCACGCGACAGGCTGACCGCGAAGCTGTTGGCGCCGGACTGGCGGTTGTTCACCGAGTAGATGGCCTCCGCTTTCTCGGTGTAGATGGTGGCGATCCAGAAGCCGTCCGGCAGCTGGGCGGCGAAGGTCACGTCGCCGCTGGCCACGTCGAAGACGCAGAGGCCGGTGACGCCGAAGCGCGGCAGGCCGGGAAACAGCCTCGCCTGTTCCGCGGGCGAGAGGATGAAGAAGCTGTTCTTGCCATGCGCATGCGCCAGCTGCCGCACCTCGCGCGAGAACCACCAGCCCGGCACGAAGAGCGCGAAGGCGGAGTGCGCCGCCACCCCTGCCGCCACCGCCACAAGCAGCCAGAACAGATGCCTTCTCATGAGCAGGGCCCCCGCTTGATGGCGAAAGGCGGATCCAGCGGCTTGGGGCTCGAGGACAAGGCCGAATAGATCAGCGTGAAGTTGCGCCTGTCAGGCAGCTTCAGCCAGTTGCCGGGCTGCGGGCGGCTGGCGGCGGCGATGGTGACGCTGCCATCGGCCTCGTGCACCGCGGTGCCGCTGTCCGCCGTGGTCTGCAGCGCGGTGTCTTTGGCCGCCGCGGTCCGCGGCGCGGGTATTGCGCCCGCCGGCTCGACGATGCCGAGGCTCCACCAGCGCGGCAGCGGGCCGGTGGATGCGATGAGATAAGTGCAGCCGCCGGTGAGTGGGCGGCCGTCGCTGTCCGTGCCGGCCGTGGCCTCGCCCAGCTGGTTGGGGGCGGGCGGCAGGCGGCCTTCGAGCAGATAGTGCGCGCGGACATAGAAGGCGTCGCGGCCGGCCAGCGCGGCGGCACGGCTCTGCCACGGCATGCCCGGCGCCGGGGGCTCCACGCCTGCATTCTGGATCAGCGCGAAGGCGCTCACGCAGCCGGCTGCGACGCCGGCTGCGACATAAATGGTGGGCCAGATGAATTGCGGCATGCTCGATCAGATGATGGCTCAGAAGATACTGTCAAAGAGAGTCTTTTTCTTTTTCTTTTTTTTCTGCTTTTTGGGCTCGTCAGGCGCTGCCTGCATTGGGTCCTCCGCGCCGCCGCCGAAGATGTCTTCGATGAAGCCTTTCTTCCGGCGCCCCGCGTCGGAGGGCCGGTCGACATTGGCCCTGGGCAGCACCAGCGCTTCCTGTCTGGGCGCCGCGGTCTTGGCGGCAGCGGCTGCGGCGGCCGCTGCGGCCGCTGCGGGCGGGGTGGTCTCGAACAGGTCGAACATGCCGTTCAGCACGCCATTGACATCGCCCGTGCCGGCCGCAGCCTGCTGGGTGTCGGTGTCCGCCCCCTGCGCCTGGTCGGTTTCGTCGCTCACTGCCTCGGGGGCTGCGGGCTGCGGCGCTTGCGCCGCGGCCACCTTATAGGACTCGTCATAGGGCACGCCGGCAAAGCCCGCTGGCGTCAGCCCGCGCTCGGCCTCGATCATGATGCGCTTCCAGATCGGCGCGGGAAGGAGGCCGCCCGTCACCTCCTTCATCGGCGTGAAGTCGTCGTTACCGAGCCAGACTCCCGCAACATTGTTGCCGGTGAAGCCGATGAACCAGGCGTCGCGATAGCCCTGGTTCGTGCCTGTCTTGCCGGCGGTGGGCTCGAAGACGAGATCGGCGCGCTTTCCGGTGCCCAGTTTCACCACGGCGCTGAGCATGGTGTTGAGCGCCGCCACCGTCTTCTCCGGGAAGACGCGTTTGGGCGCTGCGGCCGGGTCCTTGCCGCGTTCGTAGAGCACGTCGCCGTTGGAGCGGCGGATCTCGAGGACCGTATAGGGCTTGGCCGCCAGGCCGCCGGAAGCGAAGGAGAGATAGCCGGACGTGAGGTCGATGAGCGATAGCGCGCTGGTGCCCAGCACCATGGACGCCGCGGTTTCGACCGTGCCCCTGATGCCGGCGAGATGCGCGGTCTCGATAATCGCGGGCCGGCCGATGTCCACCATCAGCTTCACTGGCACGGAATTGTAGGAATGCGCGATGGCGTTCGACAGCGTGGTGCGGCCGGCATATTTTCCGGTGTAGTTGCGCGGCGCCCAGTTGCCCACCGCCACCGGGCCGTCGACCACCGTGTCGTTCGGCCGGTAGCCCTTGAGAAGCGCCGCCATATAGACGAAGGGCTTGAATGACGAGCCCGACTGGCGCATCGCATCGGTGGCGCGGCTGAACTGGCTCGCTTCATAGTCCACGCCGCCCACGATGGCGCGCACCGCGCCGTCATGCGCCATTACCACCGCCGCACCCTGGGTGACGTGATACTGCTCGCTGTTGGCCGCCACTTCCTCGTTGACGATGTTCTGGGCCGCCGTCTGGAGGGGGAGGTCGATCGCCGTCTTCACCTCCAGCACGAAATCGCTAATGAGACCCTTCCCGTCGACGATCGACATGGTGTCGCGGTAGGCCCGGTCGAGATACCAGTTGGGGCTGTCTGAAATCTTCTGCTCGATGGGTGTGGCCGGCTCGCGCCGCGCCTCGAGAAGTTCTCCTTGCGTGATGAAGCCCGCGTCCAGCATGCGGTAGAGCACGGTGTTGGCGCGGGCCCGGGCGAGTTCCAGGTTCTGGTGCGGGGCAAACTTGGTGGGCGCCTTGAACAGGCCCGCGAGCATGGCGGCCTCCGGCAACGTGATGTCGCGCACCGACTTGCCGAAATAAAACTGCGAAGCGGCTTCGATGCCGTAATTGCCGCCGCCGAGGTAGGAGCGGTCGAGATAGAGCTTGAGGATTTCCTGCTTGGTCAGCCGCGCCTCCAGCCACAGCGACAGGAAGGCCTCGTGCACCTTGCGGCGGATGGTGCGCTCAGGGCTCAGGAACAGGTTCTTCGCCACCTGCTGGGTGAGGGACGAGCCGCCCTGCACCACGGTGTTGGCCCGCGCATTCTGCACGATGGCGCGCAGGGTGCCGATCACGTCCACGCCGAAATGCTCGAAGAAGCGGGCGTCCTCGGTGGCGAGCACGGCCTTTATCATGTGCGGCGGAATGTCGGTGAGCGGGATCGCATCGTCCTGGCGGATGCCGCGGCGGCCGATGATCTCGCCATCCGCCGTCGTGAAGGTGACGGCAAATTCGCGGCCGCGGTTCCACACGTCGCCGGTGCCCGAGAACGGCGGCAGGGCGTAGGCGAGCAGCACGAAGCAGAAGATGACGCCGAAGGTGACGCCGTCATCCAGGAGGTCGACAATGACGCGCTTCACGCCGCGCAGGCGGAAGCGTTCGAGGAAATTCGCATAGGCCGATTGGGCGCGCTTGAGAAAATCCCAGGTCTCGAACACGGCCGTGCTGACGGCGCCGTCGGCCCGCCAGAGCCGCCCCCACAGGGATTCATGCGATGGAAGATTCGACACGCTTCAAACCGATCCCGAGCTTGCCGCCGCTTACGGGGCGATTGTGACAAAAACGCGCCGCACCGGTTGCCGGAGAGGAACGCTACCAATTGCCCCGCCATCATGCCAGCATAAGGTTGACTTTCCGTTTGGGTTCTATGTCATTAGGAAGTCATGACCGAGCCCCGCCCCTTCTGGAAGACCAAGTTCCTCGCCGAAATGAGCCGCGGGGAGTGGGAGCAGCTCTGCGACGGCTGCGGCCGCTGCTGCCTGAACAAGCTGGAGGACGAGGATACGGGCCGCTTCCTCTACACGCGGGCCGCCTGCAAGCTGCTCGATCTCGGCACCTGCCGCTGCACCGATTATCCCAACCGCCAGGCCAAGGTGCCCGATTGCGTGCAGCTGACGCCGGAGAATGTGGGCCAGCTCGGCTGGCTGCCCGCCACCTGCGCCTACCGCCTGCTGGACGAGGGAAAGCCGCTGCCCTGGTGGCACCCGCTGGTCTCCGGCACGCAGCAGACGGTGACGGAAGCCGGGATTACGGTGGCCGGCGAAGCCTATTCGGAAGAGGGGATCACGGTCGAAGAACTGGCCGGCCACCTGTGGCGGCTGCCAAAGGCGAGGAGGCGGGTGGCGAAATAATCCTCCGGTCTCCCGCTGAAGACGCGGGAGAAGACAAGTCAGGCGTCCGCCGTCTTCGGCCGCTTGATCAGCGCTGCGGCCTTGACGATGGTCCCGTCCAGCCCCTCGCCGCCCTTGTCGAGGTGGGCCACCAGCACGGCGCGCATGTGGGGGTCCCAGAACTTGTTGATGTGCTCGGCGGCTTCTTTCACCGCCAACTCGGGGCCTGAGCCGTTGAAGAAGGCGGCGATCTGGTTCGCCATCCGGAGCATGTCTTGCTGCTGCATGTTCAGTCCCTGTCGAAGATCATGACGCCGCGGTTTGCGAGCGCGGCCAGTTTGAGGCGCGCCTGCCGCGCCAGCGACAGCGCAAGCGCGGTGGGCGCGGAGACGGTGGCGAGCGCGCCGATCCCCGCCATCGCGCATTTCTGCACCAACTCGAAGCTGCAGCGGCTGGACATCAGCACGAAGCCTTGTCCGAGGTCCGCCCCCTCGCGGGCCAGCGCGCCGATCAGCTTGTCGAGCGCGGTGTGGCGGCCCACATCCTCGCGGGAGAGCAGGATTTCTCCGTCCACGGAGCACCAGGCGGCGGCATGCACCGTGCGGTTCACCCGGCTCATCGGCTGATAAGCGGGGAGCTGTTCATAGGCGCGGGCCACGGCCTGCGGGCGGAGGTCCACGGCGGGAAGCGCCGAAGACGGCATGCGAATCGCGTCCTTCATGTCCGCGATGCCGCAAAGGCCGCAGCCGGTGCGGCCCTCGATGCTGCGCTTCGCCATGCGGCCGCGGTCGATCTTGTCCTCCGCCACCGAGAGGTCGATCGCATAACCCTGCCCGGCGGGCAGCACGAGCACGGCGGTGACGTCGGACGCCTTGGCGATGATCCCTTCCGCGACGGCGAAGCCCACCGCGAAATCCTCGAAATCGGCGGGCGTGCCCATCATCACGGCGTAGTTCTGCGAATTGAATTGAACCGCGAGGGGCACTTCCTCCGGCACCTGCCAGACGGTCTCCTCGTCACCCGCCAGCGTGTGGAGGATGCCCTTCGCCGGCACGGACGCTGCCGCCGCCATCCTCTCCCGCAAAGCGGAGGACGCCCGCGCAGCGGGCCGGCGATGGGACGTGAGCGGAGCGTTCATCGCTCCCCCTCGCCTGATCCTTGCTGCGCAAGGATCGTCCTCTCCCGCCTTGCGGGAGAGATTGTGGGAGGAAGCTTGCTCATTCTGCTGCAACCATGGGGGCGACGCGCTTGTTCTCTTCCTCGCGCTCCTCCCACTCCTTCTGCCAGTCGGAGGGCTGGTTGGAAAGGCTCACCTGAACGGCCGTCACCTTGTATTCGGGGCAGTTGGTGGCCCAGTCCGAATTCTCGGTGGTGATCACGTTGGCGCCCGACTCCGGGTGGTGGAAGGTGGTGTAGACCACGCCCTGCGGCATGCGCTCGGAAATCCGGGCGCGCAGCGTCGTGGCGCCGACGCGGCTCGAGACCGACACCATGGCGCCGTCCTTGATGCCACGCAATTCGGCGTCATGCGGGTGGATCTCGAGCAGGTCTTCCGTGTGCCAGGCGGCATTCGCGGTGCGCCGCGTCTGCGCGCCGACATTGTACTGCGACAGAATGCGGCCCGTGGTCAGGATCAACGGGAAGGAACGGTTGGTGCGCTCCTCCGTCGGAACGAATTCGGTGACGACGAAGCGTCCAAGCCCGCGCACGAAGCCGCCGATGTGCATCAGCGGCGTGCCCTCCGGCGCCTTGTCGTTGCACGGCCACTGGACGGAGCCCAGAAGGTCCAGCTTCTCGAAGGAGACGCCGGCGAAGGTCGGCGTGAGCCTGGCGATCTCGTCCATGATCTCGGAGGCATCGTTGTAATGCATCGGATAGCCCATGGCGGTGGCGAGTTCGGCGACCGCCTGCCATTCGTGTTTGCCCTGCAACGGCGCCTTGACCATCCGTACACGGTTGATCCGGCGCTCGGCATTGGTGAAGGTGCCGTCCTTTTCGAGGAAGGAGGTGCCGGGCAGGAACACATGCGCGAAGGCGGCGGTCTCGTTCAGGAACAGGTCCTGCACCACCACGCATTCCATCGCCTCCAGCGCGCGGTCGACGTGCTTGGTGTTGGGGTCCGACTGGGCGATATCCTCGCCCTGGACGAACAGCCCCTTGTAGCTGCCTTCGATGGCGGCGTCGAACATGTTCGGGATACGCAGGCCGGGCTCCGCGTCGAGCGAGGTCTGCCACACGCTCTCGAACATCCGGCGCACCGTGTCGTCGCCGACGTGGCGGTATCCCGAGAACTCATGCGGGAAGGACCCCATATCGCAGGAGCCCTGCACATTGTTCTGCCCACGGAGCGGATTGACGCCCACGCCATTGCGGCCCACATTGCCGGTGGCCATGGCGAGGTTCGCCATGCCCATGACCATGGTGGAACCCTGGCTGTGCTCGGTGACGCCGAGGCCGTAGTAGATCGCGCCATTGCCGCCCGTGGCATAGAGCCGGGCCGCGGCGCGGACTTCCGGCGCGGGCACGCCGGTGACCGGTTCCAGCGCTTCCGGAGAATTGCGCTCCTCGCGAATGAAGGCTTCCCAGCGGGCGAACTCGACCGGGTCGCAGCGCTCCTCGATGTAGCCGCGCTTCTCCAGCCCCTCCGTCATGATCACATGCGCCAGCGCATTGATGATTGCGACATTGGTGCCGGGGCGGAGCTGCAGGTGGTGCGCGGCCTTCACATGGGCCGACTCGACCAGATCGATCTTGCGCGGGTCGGCCACGATGAGCTTCGCGCCTTCTCGGAGGCGCCGCTTCATGCGCGAGCCGAACACGGGGTGGGCGTCCGTCGGGTTGGCGCCGATCAGCAGCAGGACATCGGCCTCGTCGACCGACTTGAAGTCTTGCGTGCCGGCCGAGGTGCCAAACGTGCGCGACAGGCCATAGCCCGTGGGCGAATGGCAGACGCGGGCGCAGGTATCGACATTGTTGTTCCTGAAGGCGGCGCGGATCATCTTCTGCACCGCGAAGACTTCCTCGTTGGTGCAGCGGGACGAGGTGATGCCGCCGATCGAGGTGCGGCCGTATTTCTCCTGGATCGCCTTGAAGCGCGAGGCGGCATAGCCGATGGCCTCGTCCCAGGAGACTTCCTTCCACGGATCGGTGATCCGTTCACGGATCATCGGTGCGGTGATGCGGTCCTTGTGGGTCGTATACCCCCAGGCGAAACGGCCCTTCACGCAGGAATGGCCTTCATTCGCGCCGCCGTCCTTGTAAGGCGCCATGCGGACGACCTGGTCGCCCTTCATCTCGGCCTTGAACGAGCAGCCCACGCCGCAATAGGCGCAGGTGGTGACGACGGAATGTTCCGGCTGGCCCATCTCGATCACCGACTTTTCGGTCAGCGTCGCGGTCGGGCAGGCCTGCACGCAGGCGCCGCAGGACACGCATTCGGACTCGAGGAAGGCCTCGTCCATGCCGGCGGAGACGTGACTGTCGAAGCCGCGGCCATCGATGGTCAGCGCGAAGGTGCCCTGAACCTCCTCGCAAGCCCTGACGCAGCGCGAGCAGACGATGCACTTCGCCGGGTCGAAGGTGAAATAGGGGTTCGAGTCGTCCTTCGGCTGCCAGCGGATGTTGGCCGAGCCGCCGGCGCGCGTCTTGAAGACGTGATTGTCGCCCTCATGGCCATAGCGCACTTCGCGCAGGCCGACCGCACCGGCCATGTCCTGCAATTCGCAGTCGCCGTTCGCCGCACAGGTCAAACAGTCCAGCGGGTGGTCGGAGATATAAAGTTCCATCACGCCCTTGCGCAGCTTGGCGAGGCGGTCCGTCTGTGTACGGACTTTAATGCCCGGCGCGACGGGCGTGGTGCAGGAGGCCGGCGTGCCCTTGCGGCCCTCGATCTCCACGAGGCAGAGGCGGCAGGAGCCGAAGGCGTCCAGCATGTCGGTGGCGCAGAGCTTAGGGATCTTGGTGCCCATCTCCATCGCGGCGCGCATGATGGAGGTGCCTTCCGGCACGGTGACCTGCTGGCCATCGATTTCGAGGGTGACCATGTTGGTCGAGTTCACCTCAGGTGTGCCGTAGTCCGTTTCCTTAATCAGAGTCATCCTGGGTGGCTCCTCATTCAGCCGCGATTTGGGCGGGCTTGTCGAAATCTTCGGGGAAATGCTTGATGGCGCTCATCACCGGCATGGGGGTGAGCCCGCCCATGGCGCAGAGCGAACCGTCCGTCATGGTCTGGCAGAGGTCTGACAGCAGGTCGAGGTTGGCGTCACGGTCCTCGCCGGCGACGATCTTGTCGATCACCTCGACGCCGCGGGTGGAGCCGATGCGGCAGGGCGTGCACTTGCCGCAGGATTCAATCGCGCAGAACTCCATGGCGAAGCGCGCCTGGGCGGCCATGTCGACCGTCTCGTCGAAGACCACGATGCCGCCGTGGCCGACCATGGCCCCGGCTGCGGCGAAGGTTTCATAATCCAACGCCATGTCCATCTGCGAGGCCGGCAGGTAAGCGCCGAGCGGGCCGCCGACCTGGATGGCGCGGATGGCTCGGCCTGAGAAGGTGCCGCCGCCGAAGCCCTCGACCAGCTCCCGCAGGGTGACGCCGAAGGCCTTCTCCACCAGTCCGCCCTGCCTGATGTTGCCGGCGAGCTGGAAGGGCAGCGTGCCGCGCGAGCGGCCTAAGCCGTAATTCTTGTAGGCCGCTCCGCCATGGCTGAGGATGTAGGGCACGGCGGCGAAGCTCAGCACGTTGTTGATGACAGTGGGCTTGCCGAACAGGCCCTCGAGCGCCGGGATCGGCGGCTTGGGGCGCACCGTGCCGCGCTTGCCCTCGAGCGATTCGAGCATGGCGGTCTCTTCACCGCAGATGTAAGCGCCCGCGCCGCGGCGGACTTCGAGGTGGAAGGATTTGTCCGTACCCTGAATATTATCGCCCAGCCATTTGGCGGCGGCCGCACTGGCGATCGCCTCCTTCATGGTGGCGATGGCATCGGGGTATTCCGAGCGGATATAGACATAGCCCTTGGTGGCGCCCACGGCGAGGGCGGCAATGGCCATGCCCTCGATGAGCATGAGGGGGTCGCCCTCCATGACCATGCGGTCGGCGAAGGTGCCGCTATCACCCTCGTCGGCGTTGCAGCAGACATATTTCTGGCCGGCCGGAGCATCATGCACGGTCTTCCACTTGATGCCGGTGGGGAAGCCCGCACCACCGCGGCCGCGGAGGCCGGACTCGGTGACTTCAGCGACGATTGCCGCACCGGCGAGGCCGAGCGCCTTGTTCAGCCCTTCGAAGCCGCCGTGCCTCGCGTAATCCGAAACCGAGACCGGATCGGTGATGCCGCAGCGCGCGAAGGTGAGGCGCTCCTGATTCTTGAGATAGGGGTGATCCTCGATCTTGCCGAGGCGCAGCTTGTGGGCGCCGGCCGTCGAAAGCGGCAACGAGGCCACGTCACCGGCGGTGACCGGGCCATAGGCGATGCGGCCTTCCCCGGTCTCGACCTCGACGAGCGGCTCGAGGAAGAAGAGGCCGCGCGAACCGTTGCGGATCACCTCATGGCCGAGCTTCGCGAGCGCTTCGGCCACTTCGTCAGCGCCGACCGAACGGGCGGCTGAGTCGCGCGGAACATAGACCTTGCTCATGAGCGGCACTCCGCGACGATCGTCTCGAACTTCTGGGCGTCAACCCGTCCGACCAGCTTGCCGTCCACCATGACGGCGGGGGACAGCGCGCAATTGCCGAGGCAGTAGGCGGCCTCCAGCGTGATCGCGCCATCGGCGGTGGTCTGGCCCAGCTTCACCTTGAGGAAACGCTCGATCATGGAGACGAGCTCATTCGCCCCCATGGACTGACAGGCCTCGGCCCGGCAGACCTTGATGATATGGCGGCCGGCGGGCTCGCGGCGATAATCGTGATAGAAGGTGACAACCCCGTGGACTTCGGCGCGTGACAGGTTGAGCGACTTGGCCAGCGCCGGAAGCGCCGCCTCCGGGATGAAGCCCAGGTGCTCCTGCAGGTCGTGGAGGATTTCCAGCAGCGCATCGGGGCGGTTGCCGTAGCGGAGGGCGATCTCCCGGGCGGCCGTCGCCTCGCGCGGGGAAAGATCGAGCAGGGTGGTTTTTCCGGACATGTCACCTTCATGGCGCATGCCGCGTGTAAATTCCAATTGACGCCTTCGATGAGGCGATAGGCGAGGGTTATGAGGCCCCGCGCTCGTGGGGTGGGTGCTCCCGAGGTCTAGCCCTTGAGGCCGCGGGCGGCGGCGAAGAGGGCGGCGACCAGCGGCGAGAGCGGCTCGCGCGGCAGGCCGGCGAGGCCGACCTTGTGCGCCACCCTGGGGTCGGTGAGCGGGATCGCCCGCACGCCATCGAGCTTGCCCAGCACGTGAATGAAATAATCCGGCATGATGGAAGAGAGGCCCATGGACTTCACCGAGGCCAGGAGATTCATGATCGAATTGGTCTCGAGCCGGGGCGAGGGGTGGACATTGGCCACCGCGAAGGCGCGGTCGATGATGCGGCGGTTCTGCATGTTGGGGGTGAGGAGGCAGAGCGGCTCCTGCGCGGCCTCCGTCCAGGTGACGGACTCTTTGTCTGTATACGGAGAATTTTCGCCGACGAAGAGCGCGTAATGCTCCTCGTAGAGCGGATGCTGCATCAGGCCCTTGACGGGCTCGTTGTCCAAGTAGGTGATGCCGGCGTCGATGGCGTGCTCGTGGAGGTTCCGCAGGATCTCCTCGGAGGACTGGGAGAGAACGGTGAACTCGACCGAGCGGTGCTCGCGCTCCATGGCGCGGGTGAGGAGCGAGACCTTGGGCAGGGCCGAGGGGATGACGCCGAGCACCAGCCTGCCGGCGAGTTCGCCCTTTTTCGAGCGGATGGCGCCGAGCTCCTGGGTGAGGCTCTGCCAGTTGTCGAGGATCAAATGCGCCCATTTCAGCACGCGCTCGCCCTCGGGGGTGAGCCCGATATAGCGCTGGCCGCGCTCCACGATGGGAACGCCCAGCTCCTGCTCCAGCTGGCGGATGCGGCCCGACAGCGTGGGCTGCGTGACGTGGCAGGCCTGGGCGGCGCGGGTGAAGTGCTTTTCGCGCGCCAATGCCGCGAGATATTGAAGCTGGCGGATATCCATCCCCGAGCAATAGACCGGCATGATGACGGTTCAAGGACAAAAGAAAATTCCTCGTAATTGAAAATAGTCCTTGACAGCGCGCGCTCGTTGGGGTATAAAGGCGCATACTCCACAAATGGGTGAGGACATGAGCGGCGGCGGTGATGAACCGGCGCCCGCTGCCGTTTGGGCGCGGGTGCGGGAGAGATACGAACACGGCATCGAAGCGGTGGCCACCATCGCGCAGGATGCGGGGATTACGCGGCAGGCCCTGGCGGCCCGCGCGCGTTTGGAGGGCTGGAAACTGCGCGGAGCCGCGCGTGGAAAGCCCCAGGGCACGCGGGCCACACTGGCCCGCTTCAAGGCGCTGCTGCAGCAGCGGCTGACGGAATTCGAGGCCCAGATCGGCACGCTCTCGGCGGAGGCGAGCGCCGCCACGAGCGAACGCGACATCCGCGCCATGAACACGCTGGTCAGAACACTGGAGAAAGTCCTTGAACTCGAACGCAAGGAACGCGCCCGGCGCATTGCCAGGCGCAAGCACGGCAAGCGCTTTGATGACGCAGAGCGTGAAGCGCTTGCGGACAAGCTTGAGGGACTTCAGCGGGAAATTCTCGCAGAGCGAGCTCGCCTGGATGCTGAAAAGGCTGAACATCCGGGAGACGGAGGGGATCAACCGCGACTGGCGGATGTGGGGGCGGCTGGGCAAGCAGCTTCCACCTGATGAAGGTGACTGGCGCAGCTGGCTGATCCTCGGCGGGCGCGGCGCGGGCAAGACCCGCGCCGGGGCCGAATGGGTGAAGGCGCAGGCGCTGGGTGATTGGGCGAATGGCGAGGCGCAGGCACGGCGCATCGCCATCGTCGGACCGACCCTCGATCAGGCGCGCAGCGTGATGATCGAGGGGAAGTCCGGGCTGCTCTCTGTCCACATGGAAGCGGAGCGGCCTCTCTATGAGCCGTCGCGGCGGCTGATCACATGGCCCAATGGCACGGTGGCGCAGGTGTTCTCGGCGGACGAGCCGGAATCCTTGCGGGGTCCGCAGTTCGACGCGGCCTGGTGCGACGAACTGGCGAAGTGGCGGCTGGGCGAAGCGGCATGGGACATGCTGGCCTTCGCCTTGCGGCTCGGGGAAAGCCCGCGTGTGGTGATCACCACCACGCCGCGGCCCGTGCCGCTGGTGAAAAGGTTGCTGGGCGACCCCGCCACGGCGGTGACGCATACGGCGACCTTCGACAATGCGACGAACCTGGCGAAGAGCTTCCTCGCCGACGTGACCGGGCGTTACGGCGGAACGAGGCTTGGCCGGCAGGAACTGAACGGAGAGCTGATCGATGACGACCCGGATGCCCTGTTCCGCCGCGCCATCATCGAGGGCGGCCGCGTGAAGGCAGCGCCCGAACTGAAGCGCGTGGTGGTGGCGGTGGACCCGCCGGCCAGCCACGGAAAGAAAGCCAATGCCTGCGGCATTGTCTGCGTGGGGCTGGGCATCGACGGCGTGGCTTACGTGCTGGACGATCATTCGCTGGAGCGCGCGAAGCCCATCCAGTGGGCGGAGCGCGCGGTGGCCTTATATCACGCGCGCAAGGCGAGCCGCGTGGTGGCGGAGGTGAACCAGGGCGGCGCCATGGTCGAGGCGGTGATGCGCGAGGTGGACGGCGGCTTGTCCTTCCGCGCCGTGCACGCGACGCGCGGGAAACATGCCCGCGCCGAACCGGTGGCGGCCTTGTACGAGCAGGGACGGGTGCGGCACGTGGGGGCCTTCCCCGAATTGGAGGACGAGATGTGCAGCGCGCTGGGCGAGGGCATGAAGAGCCCAGACCGGCTCGACGCGCTGGTCTGGGCGGTGAGCGACTTGATGCTGCGCCGGCAGGCGGAGCCGCGGGTGCGGGTGATATGAATAATATCCTCTCCCCGCAAGGGGGAGGGGAACTGTTGCGGATGAGGTGTTTATGTTTGACAGAGTAAAACGTTTCTTCGCCGCTGAAACCAAGCGCTCCGCCACCGGGCCCTTGATCGCGCTGCACCAGGCGGGAAGGCCGCAGTGGACGCCGCGGAACTATGCGGCGCTGGCGCAGGAGGGGTTTGCGTCGAATGCCATCGGCTATCGCAGCGTTCGATTGATCGCGGAAGCGGCGGGGTCGCTGCCGTGGTTGCTCTATGACGGCGACCGCGAAATCGCCGCGCATCCGCTGCTCGGCCTGCTGAAGAAACCCAATCCCGGCCAGCCGGGGCGGGAATTCGGCGAGCAGCTCTATGGCTTCCTGCTGGTGGCGGGCAATGCCTATGTCGAGAAGGTGGAGATCGACGGTGCGGTGCGCGAGCTGCATGCGCTCAGGCCCGACCGGATGAAGGCGGTTGCCTCCGCCAATGGCTGGGCGGAGGCCTATGATTACTCCGTCAACGGACAGTCGGTGCGGCTGCCGCGCGAGAACGTGCTGCAGCTCCGGCTGTTCAATCCGCTGAACGACCATTACGGCATGTCGCCCTTGGAAGCGGCGCAGCGGGCGATCGACACGCACAATGCGGCGAGCGGCTGGAACAAGGCGATGCTGGACAATTCGGCCAGGCCTTCCGGCGCGCTGGTCTATGCGGCGGGGGACGGGCATTTGACGATGGAGCAGTTCGAGCGGCTGAAGACGGAGCTGGAGGAGAGCTACCAGGGCGCGTCCAATGCGGGGCGTCCGATGGTGCTGGAAGGCGGGCTGGACTGGAAAGAGATGGGCTACAGCCCGAAGGACATGGAATACAGCGCCGCCAAGGATGGCGCGGCGCGCGAGATCGCGCTGGCCTTCGGCGTGCCGCCGATGCTGCTGGGGATTCCGGGTGACAATACTTTCGCCAATTTCATGGAGGCGAACCGCAGCTTCTGGCGCCAGACCGTGCTGCCCATGGCGAGCCGCGTGGGCGAAGCGATGACGGGCTTCCTGTGTGCGGGCTCCTTGCGGCTGACGCATGACTTGGACCAGGTGGAGGCGCTCTCTGCCGACCGCGAGGCGCTGTGGGCGCGGGTGGGGAAGGCGGATTTTCTCACCGGGGACGAGAAGCGCGCGGCCGTGGGGTATGGCGCGCGCGGGGAGAACTGAAAAGGATGCCTGGGACAAGCCCGTTCATGATGGGAATCCAGTAACATCATCGCCGGGTTTGTTCCGGCGATCCTTTTTGACGTGATCAAAGGAGACAACGAGAATGCAAACCCGGCGGGAATTGAGCCCGATGGGGCAGCCGCTGTGCGCCTGCTCCGGATCTGGTGTGTTCAGTGGCTATGCGAGCCTGTTCGGGGCGCGCGACCAGTCGGGCGACGTGGTGATGCCGGGGGCCTTCGCGGCCTCGCTGAAGAAGCGGGGTGCGTCCGAGGTGCGCATGCTGTTCCAGCATGACGCGGGCGAGCCCGTGGGAACCTGGATCGACCTGCACGAGACGCCGCGCGGACTGCATGTGACGGGCCGCCTCGACCGCAATGTGCAGCGCGGGCGCGAGCTGTTCTCGCTGCTCGAGTCGAAGGGGCTCGACGGATTGTCGATCGGCTTTCGCACGGTGCGGGCGCGGCGCGACCGGGCATCGGCCTCGCGGCTGCTCACCGAAATCGACCTCTGGGAGATCTCGCTGGTGACCTTCCCGATGCTCGTTGGAGCGCGGGTGACCGGCGTGAAGCGTGTTGCAATGAGAAAGGGTAAGTGAATGGAGACGGGACTTGAGACCAAGGTCGCCTTCGGCGACATGATGCAGGCCTTCGAGGCCTTCAAGGACGCCAACGACGAGCGCCTCGGCCAGATCGAGAGGCGCATGGCGGCGGATGTGGTGACGGCCGAGAAGGTGGACCGCATCAACCGCGCGGTGGACGAGGCGAAGGCGCGAATCGACGAGCTGACGCTGAAGCAGCGGCGGCCGCAGCTTTCGGGCGAGACCGCGGAAGCACAGCCTGTGGCGCGCGAGCACAAGCAGGCCTTCGACACCTATGTGCGCAAGGGCGAGAGCCAAGGACTTTCAGCACTGGAGGCCAAGGCCATGTCGGTCGGCTCCGGTCCCGATGGCGGCTTCCTCGTGCCGCCGGACGTCGAAGCCGAGATCGGGCGGAGGCTCTATGCGATTTCGCCCATTCGCTCCATCAGTTCGATCCGCCAGATCTCCGCCGCGCTTTACAAGAAGCCGTTCTCGACCAACGGCCTTGCCAATGGCTGGGTGGGCGAGACGCAGGCGCGGCCCGAGACGGGCTCGATCACGCTGGCCGAACTGCAGTTCCCGGCGATGGAGCTTTATGCGATGCCGTCGGCCACGCAGACGTTGCTGGATGACTCGGTCGTCAACATCGACCAGTGGCTGGCGGAAGAAGTGCAGCTGGTCTTCGCCGAGCAGGAGGGCATTGCCTTCGTCAATGGCGATGGCGTGAACAAGCCCAAGGGCTTCCTCGGCTATACCAAGGTGGCGGACGCCAGCTGGACCTGGGGCAATGTCGGCTATCTCGCCACCGGTGTGGCGGGCGGCTTCCCGGCCACCAACCCGTCCGACCGGCTGATCGACCTGATCTATGCGCTGAAGATCGGCTATCGCCAGAATGCGAGCTGGGTGATGAACCGCCGCACCCAGAGCCAGATCCGCAAGTTCCGTGACGCGAACGGCAATTACCTGTGGGAGCCCGCGGCGCGGCCCGACGGCAAGGCGACGCTGATGAACTTCCCCATCACCGAATGCGAACCGATGCCGGATGTGGCGGCCGACTCCTTCGCGCTGGGCTTCGGCGATTTCGCCTCCGGCTACCTGATCGTCGACCGCGTGGGTGTGCGGGTCCTGCGCGATCCTTACTCCGCCAAGCCCTACGTGCTGTTCTACACGACGAAGCGCGTGGGTGGCGGCATCCAGAACTTCGAGGCGATCAAGCTGATGAAGTTCGGTCTGACGTGATGGGCCAGGTCCTTGTGCAGCCTCCGGCGGGCGAGCCTGTCTCGCTCGCCGAGGCCAAGGTGCAGCTTCGCGTGGTCAACAGTGATGACGACCAGCTGATCGCTTCTCTCATCACAGCCGCGCGGCGCGTGGTGGAGGCCCGCACGGGCCTCTGCCTCATCGCGCAGGACTGGCTGTGCTTCCGCGATCAATGGCCCGAAGACGGCGTGATCGAACTTCCCGTCGCCCCCTTGCGGGCGGTGGAGGAGATTGGCGTCTTCGGCGAGGACGACACGAAGGCGGTGATCGACCCGGCGCATTACATCGTCGATCCCGCATCGCGGCCGCCGCGCGTGCTGCTGCGCAGCTCACGTGTGTGGCCGCGGCCGGGGCGCGGCGTGAATGGCATTGGCATCCGCGCCGAGGCGGGCTTCGGCACGTCCCCCCAGGATGTGCCGCAACCGCTGCGCCAGGCAATCCTGCTGCTCGTTGCGCATTTCTTCGCGCAGCGCGGCGAGGAGGCGGGAAGCGGCATGCCGGTGAGCCTCGGCGCGTTGCTCGAGCCCTATCGCATGGTGCGGCTGTGAGCGCGGGGATGGCCCTGCAGGAGGCGATGCGCGCCAGGCTCATCGCGGACGATGCGGTGAAGGCGGCGCTCGGCGGCGCCTATGTCTATGACGAGGCGCCACGCGGGGCGCCGCCTTCCTATGTCGAGTTCACCGGCCTCGACACGCGGGACTGGAGCACCTTCGGCGAGGGCGGTTTCGAGCATTTCGTGTCGCTCGTGGTGCGCTCCAACAGCCGCGGGCGGGCCCAGGCGCAGGCGATCTCGGCGGCCGTCGAGGCGGCCCTCGACGGCGCACCGCTTACGCTGGCCGGCCACCGGCTGGTGAATTTGCGGCTGATGTTCTGGAGCGTGGTGAAGACCGGCCAGAATTACGGCGCATCGCTGCGCTTCCGCGCGGCGACGGAACCACTTTAGGAGAAAGACATGGGTGCTCAGAAAGGGCGTGACCTGCTGCTGAAGCTCGATGCGGCGGGAACGGGAAGCTTTGCCGCGGTGGCGGGCTTGCGCAGCAATCAGATCAGCTTCAATGCCGGGACGGTGGATGCGACGAACCAGGACTCGCCCAACCAGTGGCGGGAGCTGCTTAGCGGCGCGGGGATCAAGTCGGCGGCGATCCGGGGCTCTGGCATCTTCAAGGATGCGGCGTCGGATGCGGCGATCCGGTCGCTGTTCTTCGCGGGGAGCATTCGGAACTGGCAGGTGGTGGTGCCGGATTTCGGCACGCTGACCGGGCCGTTCCAGATCGCCAGCCTGGAATTCGCCGGCCGGCATGACGGCGAGGTGAGCTTCGACCTCGCGCTCGAATCCGCCGGCGAAATCAGTTTCGCGGGGGTGTGACATGGCCAATGCACACCGGGGCGAGATCGAGGCCGAACTATCCGGCCGCAAATATGTGCTGTGCCTGACGCTGGGCGCCTTGGCCGAACTCGAACATGCCTATGGCGGCGAGGACCTGATCGCCATCGCGCAGCGCTTCGAGGCCGGCAAGATCGGCGCCAGCGACGCGATCCGCGTGATCGGCGCGGGACTGCGCGGGGCCGGAAACGTGGTGAGCGACGAACAGGTCGCGGACATGCGGGCCGAGGGCGGGGCGCAGGGCTTCCTGTCGATCGTCGTCAGGCTCCTGCGCGCGACCTTCGCGGGTGAGACGTGAAGTTCCCCTGGGGGCCGATGATGGCCATGGGGCTCGGCACGCTGCGCCTGAGCCCGCGCGACTTCTGGGCGGCGACCCCGCGCGAAATCGCGGCGGCCTTCGGCAGGACACCGCGCGCCACGCTGCCGCGTGATGTGCTCGACCAACTCCTCGAACAATTTCCGGATGAGACATGACCAGTGACAAGCTCGACCAGATGAGCGGCCAGGCCGAAGTGCTGAAGGGCCAGCTCACCGATCTCGACCATCTGGCGGAAAGCGTGGGCAGCCGCATGGTGACGGCCTTCGCCAGCGCCGCCGTGCAGGGGAAAAACCTGTCCGACGTGCTGAAGGGCCTCGCGCTGTCGCTCGCCCGCATGGCGCTGTCGGCGGCGCTGAAGCCCCTGGGCTCGCTGCTCGGCGGGCTGACGGGCGGATTGATGAAGAATGCCGGCGGCAATGCTTTCTCCGGCGGGCGCGTCATTCCCTTCGCCGATGGCGGCATTGTCAATTCGCCAACCCTCTTCGCGATGCGCGGGGCTGCGGGGCTGATGGGCGAGGCGGGGCCGGAGGCGATCATGCCGCTGGCGCGCGGGGCGGACGGCAAGCTGGGCGTGCGCGGCGGCGGCGCGAACGTGACGGTGAACATCTCCACGCCCGATGCGCAGAGCTTCCACGGCTCGCAATCCCAGGTCTCGGCGATGATCGCGCGGGCCGTGGCGCGCGGACAGAGGAACCTGTGACATGAGCTTCGATGACGTCCGCTTTCCGACTTCCATCTCGCGCGGCAGTTCAGGGGGGCCTGAGCGCCGCACCGAAATCGTGGTGACGGGCTCGGGCGCTGAAGAGCGCAACAGCCGCTGGGCCCAATCGCGCCGGCGCTACAATGCGGGCTTTGGCGTAAAGTCACTGGACGACATTCACCTGGTGGTCGCCTTTTTCGAGGAGCGGCGCGGCAGGCTGCACGGCTTCCGCTGGAAGGACCATCTCGACTTCAAATCCGGCGCGCCCGCCGCGGCGGTGACGCCGCTCGACCAGGCGATCGGCACGGGCGATGGCGCCACAAGGAGTTTCCAGCTGGTGAAGCGCTATGGCTCGGGCCTGCGCGATTATCTCCGCACCATCACCAAGCCGGTGGGGGGAAGCGTTCGCATCGCCGTCGGGGGGCAAGCGGTGACAGGCTTCACGCTCGATGCGCTGACCGGGCTGGTGACGCTTGCCACAGCACCCGCTGCCGGGGCCCCTGTGACGGCGGGCTTCTGCTTCGACGTGCCGGTGCGCTTCGACACGGACGAGCTGCGGATCAACCTTGCGCAATTCGCGGGCGGCGACATTCCTGACATTCCCATCGTGGAGATCCGCGCATGAGGCAGATTCCCAATGGCATGGCTGAACATCTGGCCAGCGGCGCCACCACGCTCTGCCATTGCTGGCGGGTGGCGCTGAAGAGCGGCGAGGTGCTGGGCTTCACCGACCATGACCGCGATCTCGTCATCGACGGCACGGCCTATGAGGCGGAGGCGGGTTTCGCGGCCAGCGAGATCGAATCCTCGCTGGGCTTGTCGGTGGACAATCTCGAGGCCGCGGGCGCTCTCTCCTCCGCGCGCTTGAGCGAGGCGCGGCTGAAGGCCGGGGACTTCGACAATGCCGCGGTGGAGCTGTGGCGCGTCAACTGGCAGGACGTGAGCCAGCGCGTGCTGCTGAAGAAGGGCCATGTGGGCGAGGTGACGCGCGGGCGCGGCTTTTTCAGCGCCGAGCTGCGCGGGCTTACACATGTGCTGAACGAGCCGCGCGGGCGGCTGTACCAGTATGGCTGCGACGCGGTGCTGGGCGATGCGCGCTGCGGAGTGGACCTCGGCAACCCCGATTTCGCCGCCGCGGTTCAGCTCAATGCCTGCCGCGAGCGGCGGGTTCTCGAGGTGAGCGGGGCGGCGGGCTTCGCGGCGGGCTTCTTCGCCCATGGCACGCTCGCCTTCGCCACCGGGGCCAATGCCGGGCGTGGCGGCGTCATCAAATTCCACCGCGTGGCCGGCGCGCTGGCGAGCATCGAGCTGTGGCAGCCGCTGCTGTTCGACGCCGCGGCGGGCGACCGGCTCGTTCTGCGGGCGGGCTGCGACAAGCAGTTTTCCACCTGCCGCGCGAAGTTCAACAACGCGGCCAATTTCCGCGGCTTCCCGCATATGCCGGGCGACGATTTCGTTCTGGGTTACGCGGTGAGGCAGAAAAAGACGAAAGGAAAAGGCTGATGGCGGCTGAGGACAGGATCGTGGCCGCGGCGCGCGGCTGGATCGGCACGCCCTACCTGCACCAGGCGAGCCTGAAGGGCGTGGGAACGGATTGCCTGGGCCTCGTGCGCGGCGTGTGGCGGGAGGTGGTGGGCGAGGAGCCGGAAACGCCGCCTCCCTACCAGCCTGGCTGGGCCGAGATGGGCGGCGGCGAAGCGATGGCGGAGGCGGCGCGGCGGCACCTGACAGAAATACCGTGTACAGACTATCGCTCCGGCGACGTGCTGCTGTTCCGCTGGCGGCCGCGGCTGCCGGCCAAGCATTGCGGCATTGCGGCGCCGGGCGGCGCCATGGTGCATGCGCAGGAGGGCGCTGCCGTGGCGGAGGTGGCGCTGTCGGCCTGGTGGCTGCGCCGCCTGGCCTTCGCCTTCCGCTTTCCGGGAGGCGCGTGATGGCGACGGTGGTTCTGCAGGCGGTGGGAACGGGCCTCGGCACGTTGCTGGGGGGACCCGTGGGCGGCATGATCGGCCGCGCGCTGGGCGCGGTGGCCGGGAGCTTCATCGACGAAAAGCTGTTCGGCGGCGCGCGCACCGCCAAGGGGCCGCGGCTCACGGACCTGCGCGTCATGGCCTCCACCGAGGGCGCGCCCATCGCGCGGCTGTGGGGGCGCATGCGGGTGGCGGGGCAGGTGATCTGGGCCACCGACTTCATCGAGAAGACGAAAACCGAGGGCGGCAAGGGCGGTGGCGGCGGCAGCGGCGGCAAAGTGAAGACCTACAGCTATTCCGCCAGTTTCGCGGTTGCCCTGTGCGAGGGCGAGATCGACCGCATCGGCCGCGTCTGGGCGGATGGCCGGCCCTTCGACCTGCGTGGCGTGACGGCGCGCATCTACACCGGCAGCGAAACCCAGGAGGCCGACAGCCTGATCGCCGCCATCGAGGGCCAGGGCAAGGCGCCGGCCTATCGCGGGCTTGCCTATGTGGTGTTCGAGCAGCTGCCGCTCGCCGGCTTCGGCAACCGCCTGCCGCAACTCTCCTTCGAGGTGATGAAAGGGGTGGGCGGCATGGAAAGCCATGTGAAGGCGGTGAACATCATCCCCGGCTCCACCGAGTTCGGCTATGACACGGAGATCGTGACGCGCCAGGCGGAAGAGGGCGTGACGGCGGCGGAAAACGCCCATGCCTCCGCCGTGGACAGCGATTTCAGCGTGTCGCTGGACCAGCTGAAGGCGACCTGCCGCAAGGCCGCCGCCGCCTCGCTGGTGGTGGCGTGGTTCGGCAACGACCTGCGCTGCGGGAATTGCCGCGTCCAGCCCGGGGTGGAGACTGCCGGCAAGCAGACCTCCCCTTCCGCCTGGAGCGTCAGCGGCGTGGCACGTGGCGCGGCCTATGTGGTGAGCCGCCGCGACGGCGAACCCGCCTTCGGCGGCACGCCTTCCGATGCCTCGGTGCTCCGCGCCATCGCGGAGCTGAAGGCGCGGCGGCTGAAGGTGATGTTCCATCCCTTCGTGCTGATGGACATCGCACCCGGCAATGCGCTGCCCGACCCTTATGGCGGGGCCGAACAGGCGGCCTACCCGTGGCGCGGGCGCATCACCGGCGCGGCGGCGCCGGGGCGCGCCGGATCGCCCGACAAGACCCCAGCCGCGGCGGCCGAGATCGCCGCCTTTGTGGGCCAGGCGCAACCGCAGCACTTCACCGCGGCGGGCGCCAGCGTGACCTATTCCGGGCCGCCCGAGTGGAGCTTCCGCCGCATGATCCTGCATTATGCGAAGCTCTGCGCGCTGGCGGGCGGCGTCGACGCGTTTCTGATCGGCAGCGAACTCACGGGACTGACCACTCTGCGGCGGGAGGCCAACGGCTTTCCCTTCGTTGCCGCGCTGATGCAGCTGGCGCAGGAGGTGAAGGCCATCCTGCCCTTGGCCCAGGTGTCCTACGGCGCGGACTGGAGCGAATGGTCCGGCCACCAGCCGGCGGATGGCACGGGCGACGTGTTCTTCCACCTCGATCCCTTCTGGTCGCTGCCGCAGGTGGGATTCATCGGCCTCGACAATTACCTGCCGCTCGCCGACTGGCGCGACGGCGAGAGCCACCGCGACCGCCTGGCAGGGTGGACTTCGGTCTATGACACCCGCTACCTCATGGCCAATATCGCGGGCGGCGAGTATTTCGACTGGTATTATGCCAGCGCCGCCGACCGCGCGCTGCAGCTGCGCACGCCGATCGGCGACGGCGCTTATGCCAAGCCCTGGGTGTTCCGCCGCAAGGACCTGAAGGGCTGGTGGACGAACCGCCATTACAATCGCCCTGGCGGCGTCGAGAGCGCCACGCCCACCGGCTGGACGCCGCAGTCGAAGCCCATCTGGTTCACCGAGGCGGGCTGCGCCGCGGTGGACAAGGGATCGAACGAACCCAATGCCTTCATCGACGCCAAGTCGGCCGAGTCGCGCCTGCCGCCCTTCTCGAGCGGCGCGCGCGACGACCTGATGCAGGCCCGTCATGTGACGGCGCTCGACGAATACTGGTCCGACCCAGCGAACAACCCCGCCTCCGCGGTGGATGGCCAGCGCATGGTGAACGCCGCGCGCATCTTCCTGTGGGCCTGGGATGCGCGGCCCTTTCCGCAGTTTCCGGCGCGCGACGACCTGTGGGCCGATGCGCTGAACTATGAGCGCGGCCACTGGCTGAACGGGCGCGCCGGCATCGTGCCGCTGGGCGGCCTCGTCGCCGAGGTGATGCGGAGCTATGGGCTCGACGATGTGGACGTCTCGGCTGTCGAGGGCATGGTCGCGGGCTTCGCGATCGACCGCGTGATGCCGGGCCGCGACGCGCTGGAAGGGCTGATGCGGGCCATGGGCCTCGATGCGGTGGAAAGCGGCGGGGGGCTGCGCGTCTTCATGCGGAAATCCGCCGCGGTGACGGCGCTGACGCCCGGCGGGCTGGCGGAGGCGAATGCGGAGGCGCCGCTCTACCGCATCACCAGGGCGCAGGAAACGGATCTGCCGGCGGCGGTCAAGCTCTCTTATCTGGAGGCGGGCCTCGACTATCGCCTCGCCGTGGCGGAGGCCAAGCAGACCGGGGGCGCGGCGCGGCGCGACGGCCTCATCGAACTGCCCGCCGCGGTGACCCAGGCCGAGGCGCAGAAGCGGGCCCAAGTGTTGCTGCAGGAGGCCTGGGCGGGCCGCGAGACGGTGGAGCTGGCCCTGCCGCCATCGCAGCTCGCGCTGGAGCCGGGCGATGTCCTTGCGCTCAGCCTCGATGACGGGAGTTACCTGCTGCGCATCGAGGAGATGGCCGAGGGCAATCTGCGGAAGATCCGTGGACGGAGCTTCGACCGCGCCGTGCAGGAACCCGCCGATGCGCCGGGCCGCGGCCAGTCCGCCGAGACGGCGGTGATTTACGGGCCGCCCGCCGTCCAGGCGATGGACCTTGCCCTCGCGGACGACAGCGTCCAGGCGCACGCGCCGTGGATCGCGGCGGCGGCCACGCCGTGGCCGGGCGAACTGTCGCTCTACCGCCGGACGGGCAAGGCCAGCCTCAGCTTCAACCGCGCGATCGGCGCCGCCGCTAGCATGGGCGTGCTGCTGACACCGCTTGCCGCCGGGCCCCTGGGCTGCCTCGACCGCGGGCCGGGGGCCACCGTGCGGCTGAGCTCGGGCGCGGTGTTCCCGGCGGGCCTCGACGAGCTTCTGCAGGGCGCCAATCTGGCGGCCGTCGGTTCGATGGCCACGGGCTGGGAGATCGTCCAATTTGCCGGCGCCGAGTTGGTTGGCGTGCAGAGCTGGCGGTTGTCGCTGCTGCTGCGCGGGCAGTTCGGTTCCGAACCCGAGATGCGGGCGCTGCGCCCAGCGGGCGAGCGCTTCGTGCTGCTCGATCAGGCGGTGGTGCAGCCGGTCCTCAGTCTCGCACAGGCGGGGCTGGAACAGAGCTGGCAGGTGGGCCCGTCCGAGGGCGACTTTGCGCAGGCGCAGGCCAGCGTCACGCTGCGCAGCGCGTTGCTCGGCCTGCGGCCGCTCGCCCCGGTGCGGTTGAAGGCGGCGCGGCAGGGCGCCGATGTGCGGGTGAGCTGGATCCGGCGCAGCCGCATCGGCGGCGATAGCTGGGAGGCCAGCGAAATACCGCTCGCCGAGGAGCGCGAGGCCTATCGCATCGACGTGCTCGCGGGGGCCGCGGTGCGGCGCAGCGTGGCGGTGGGAGAGAGCCAATGGCTCTATCGCGCCGCCGACATCGCCGCGGACTTTGGACCCGGGACCAACAGTTTCACGCTGCGCGTGGCGCAGCTTTCATCGTCATTCGGCGCCGGCGCCGCCGTGCAGGAGACCCTCTATGTCTGATACGCCATTGCTTTCCCTCCCGCTGCTTGCCGCCGCGCAGGCGCAAAAGCACGTAACCCACAACGAGGCGCTGCTGCGGCTCGATGCGCTGATCCATCTCTCCGTCATCTCGCGCAGCCTGGCCGCGCCCCCTGTCGCGCCGGCGGATGGCGACCGCTATCTTGTCGCCGCATCGCCGTCGGGCGCATGGGCCGGGCAGCAGGGGCTGGTCGCACTGGCGCAGAGCGGCGGCTGGGTGTTCCTCAACCCGCGCAAGGGCTGGCGGCTGTGGGTCGAGGCGGAGGGCAAGCTGCTCGCCTTCGACGGTGCGACCTGGCGCGAGCCCTTCACCATCACCGAGCTCGCCAATGTGACGCGTGTCGGCGTCAATGCGGCCGCCGATGACGTGAACCGGCTCGTGGTGTCCTCGCCCGCGACACTCTTCAACCATGCCGGCAATGACCATCGCCTCAAGCTCAACAAGAATGCGGCGGGCGACACGGCCTCGCTGCTCTACCAGTCGAACTGGTCGGGCCGTGCCGAGATGGGGCTGACGGGCTCCGAGGATTTCCGCATCAATGTGAGCGGCGATGGCGCGGTGTGGCGAACCGCACTGGCGATCGACCGGGCGAGTGGCGCGGTGAGCCTGCCCAACACGCCGCAGACCCAGGCGCCGCCCGCCGTGCTCTATGCCCAGTCGCTCGCCAACCAGGGCCCGGGCTTCGCGGCGGACACTTATCTCGCCGGCTCCGCCATCGCCATACCGCCCGGCCGGCTGAAGCCGGGCACGCGCTATGCGCTAACCTTCGATGCGAGCAAGACGGCGGCGGGCCTGGTCACGCCGGTCATCACACTGCGTTTCGGTTCGGGCGCCGCCGTCACCGACCTTGCGTTGGCTGCCATGAGCTTTCCGGCGCAGACCGCCGCCGCGGATGACGGACGTTTCACCATCGAAGCCACCGTTCGCGCGACCGGAGCGGCCGCGGCAATACAGGTTGTCTCGTCGCTCGCCCACACGGGCGCGTCCGGCGGACTCTCCAACGTTCCGGGTCCGGTGCGGCGCGCGGGCCCGGTCAGTTTCGACAGCGGGATTGCGAACGCAACCATCGGCGTGTCGGTGAATGCCGGAACGGGCGCTGCCTGGACCGTTGCCCTCGTCCAGGCCCGGCTGGACAACCTCGCATGACCACCATCGAACGTGACGTGGGCGCGCTGGAGGCGCGCATGCAGACCGTGGAGCAGGAAATCCACGCCATGCGCCAGGACGTGCGCGAGATCCGCGACGCGCTGGTCACGGCGCGCGGCGGCTGGAAGACGCTGACCCTGGTGATCGGCTTCTCGGTCACCTTCGGGGCGCTGCTGTCACGCGTGGTGCATGCGCTGCTGATCAACAATATCTAGAACAGGAGACGGCAATGCAGGTGACGGAAGAGGGGTTGGCGCTGATCAAGCGCTTCGAGGGGTTCAGGGCCGCTGCCTATCGCTGCCCGGCGGGGGTGTGGACCATCGGCTATGGCCACACATCGCAAGCCGGGCCGCCGGCGGTGCGGGCCGGCATGCAGCTGGGCGAAGAGGAGGCGAACCGCATCCTCAAGGACGACGTGCAGCGCTTCGCCGGCGAGGTGGGCGCGCTGCTGGCGCGCGAGGTGAGTGCCGCACAGTTCTCCGCCCTCGTGAGCTTCGCCTATAATGTGGGCATCCCGGCATTTCGCAAGTCCTCGGTTCTGAAGGCGGTGAATGCCGGGCGCTTGCATGATGTGCCCGCCAGGCTGCGGCTGTGGGTGAAGGCTGGCGGCCGCGTGCTGCCCGGCCTCGAGCGGCGGCGCGCGGCGGAGGCCGAACTCTTCTTGTCCGAAACGCCGCCGCAGGCGGGGCGTGGCGCGACGGGCGCGCCGAAGAGTGTGGAGGCCGGGCGGCGCCTGCGCCATGCGGGCGCGGTGGTGGGCGGCACGGCGGTGGCGGTGAGTGCGGCGCATGCGCTTCCCGCGTGGGTGAGTGTGGTGGTGCTCGTGGTGGCCGTGCTGGCGGCGGGGGCCTATGCCTCCTGGCGCTGGCGCAGGCCGGCGGCCGGGACGGTGGCGTAATGGTCCCGGCCGCCGTTGCCGCGCAGCTGGCGCTGGGCCTCGTGCAGGGGCCGCTCGCCAAGATCCTCGATGCCTATGTGGCGGACGCCGAGCTGAAGCGGAAGCTTGCCGCCGAAATCGAGCGCCAGACGCTCGGCTATTTCCAGCGCACGGCGGAACTGGGCGCCGGCGTGGTGATGGCCGAGACCAACTCCGCGCATTGGCTGAGCCGCAGCTGGCGGCCGCTCTTGATGCTGCTTCTGATGGGCTTCCTGCTGCTGATGGGCTTCGTGCTGCCGCTGGCGGACCTGATCGCCGGGCACCGCGTTGCCTTCGAGCCGCGCTGGCAGTCGCTTCCCGAGGGCTTCTGGCAGTTTCTCACCGTCGGCGCCGGCGGCTATATCGGCGGCCGGACGCTGGAGAAGATAGCCGGCGCCGCGAGCCCTGCGAGCACCCCGCGCCGGGCGGGATTTCCATTCATGCGCAGTTCAGATACGAAGGGATAGGACACTCGACATGATCGCGAACCGCACCAGAACTGCCGCAGCCGCGCTGCTGGCCGCCGCCCTCTGGGCGGCGCCGGCGCTGGCCCAGCAGGTGGCGCCGTCGGACGCCGTGAAGCTGGCGCTGCAGGCGGCGCCGGGGGCCGAGGCTTTGGGTGTGAAGCTCGATGGCGATCACTATGTCGTGCGGCTGAAGCAGGACGGCGCGGTGATCCAGGTGCTGGTTGACGCTACGACCGGCGCGGTGTCTCAGTAGCGGGGAAACGCATGCGCCTTCTCGTCGTCGAGGATGATCCCGACCTGCGCCGCCAGCTCGTCTCGGCGCTGGAGGATGCGGGCTATGCGGTCGATGCCGCAAAGGATGGCGAGGAGGGGCATTTCCTCGGCGACACCGAACCCTATGACGCGGTGGTGCTCGATCTCGGCCTTCCGATCATCGACGGGGTGAGCGTTCTCGAAAAATGGCGGCGCGCCGGGCGCAAGATGCCGGTGCTGATCCTGACCGCGCGCGACCGCTGGTCCGACAAGGTGGCGGGCTTCGATGCCGGCGCCGATGACTATGTCGCCAAGCCCTTCCACATGGAAGAAGTGCTGGCGCGCATCCGCGCGCTGGTGCGCCGCGCGGCGGGGCATGCCACGAGCGAGCTTTCGGTGGGGCCTGTGGTGCTCGATACGAAGAGCTCGCGCGTGAGTGTTGACGGCATGCCGGTGAAGCTCACCTCGCTGGAGTTCCGGCTGCTCTCCTACCTGATGCACCATAAGGGCAAGGTGGTGTCGCGCACGGAGCTCGTCGAGCATCTCTATGACCAGGACTTCGACCGCGACTCCAACACGGTGGAGGTTTTCGTCGGGCGGCTTCGCAAGAAGCTGGGCGCCGACGTTCTGCATACCGTCCGCGGCATGGGCTATACGGTCAACGAGCCGGACGATGCGCCCTAGCTCGCTGTCGGGCCGGCTCATCCTGTCATCATTGCTGGTGAGTCTCGTGCTGCTTGCCGCCACGGGCCTCCTGCTGGCAAGCCTGTTCACCGCAGCACTCGAACGCAATTTCGACCAGCGGTTGCACGCCGTGCTCGACGGGCTTCTGGCCAACATCGATGTGACGCCGGAGGGGGCGCCGCGGCTCTCCAGCGCCATCGCCGACCCGCGCTTCGGCCTGCCGCTGTCAGGCTGGTACTGGCAGGTGACGCCGTTGGACGCGCCGCCGGGCGCGAAGGATCTGGCCTCGAATTCCCTGCTCGAACGGCGTTTGCCCGTGCCGCCGGATCTCGCCGGCAGGAACGGCGCGCGGGCCTTCTATCTCACGGACGCGCGGGGCGTCACCTTGCGGGCCATCGGGCAGGCGTTCACGCTGCCGGGCGGCACGGGGGCATTTTCAGTGCTGGTGGCGGGGAGCTACGACGAGCTGGCGGCCGAGGCGCGCAGCTTCAACCAAGCGCTGGTGACGAGCCTCGTGCTGCTGGCGCTGGGGCTGGCGCTCGCCGTCTTCGTGCAGGTGCGCTTCGGGCTGCGTCCGCTGCGCGCCCTGCAGGCCAACCTGCTGGCAATCCGCCACGGCGGGGCGAGCGAGCTGAAAGGCGAATATCCCGCCGAGATCCGGCCCGTTGCCGAGGAGCTCAACCTTCTCATCCAGTCCAATGCCGAGATCGTGGAGCGGGCGCGCACGCAGGTCGGCAACCTGGCCCATGCGCTGAAGACGCCGCTCAGCGTGCTGACGAATGAGGCCTCGGGGCAGGGCACAACGCTTGCCGCCAAGGTGACGGAGCAGGCGGGCCTGATGCGCGACCAGGTGAATCTCTATCTCGACCGCGCCCGGCGCGCCGCCCGCGCCCGGGGGCTGGGCGCGGTGACGGAGGTGAAGCCGGTGCTGGACGCGCTGGCCCGCACGTTGGAACGCATCAACCGTGACAAGGGTGTGAGCGTCACCGTCGACTGTCCCGATGGCCTCAGGTTCCGCGGCGAGCGGCAGGACCTCGAGGAAATGGTGGGCAATCTCATGGACAATGCCTGTAAGTGGGCGGCGAAGCGGGTTGTGGTATCGGCGCGGCCGCAGGGCGCCGCATCCGGCCGTGGCCGGCTGTCCATCACAGTCGAGGATGACGGGCCGGGCCTGCCGCCCGGCCAACGCGCCGCGGCGCTGCAACGCGGCCAGCGGCTGGACGAGACCAAGCCGGGCTCCGGCCTTGGCCTCGCGATCGTGCGTGAGACGGCGGGCATGTATGGCGGCGGCGTGCAGTTGGAGGACGCGGCACTTGGCGGGCTGCGGGCCGTGGTGATGCTGCCCTCAGCATTCTGACGATCCCTCGATCACCGGGATGCCGCGCTCGCGGTAGGGTGTGCGGCCATAGAAGGCGCGGTAGCACTTGGAGAAGTGCGAGGGCGACGAGAAGCCGCAGGCCAGCGCCACGTTGATCACCGACATGCCGGTCTGCAGCAGCAGCGAGCGCGCCTTCTTGAGGCGGAGTTCGAGGTAATAGCGCTTGGGGCTGCGGTCGAGATAGCGGCGGAACAGGCGTTCGAGCTGGCGGGTGGAGAGGCCCGCCTGCTTGGCGAGAATCGACGGCGAAAGCGGCTCTTCGAGGTTCTGTTCCATCTCCTCGATAATGCCGACGAGCTTGGGGTGCCGCGCGCCGATGCGGGCGGGAAGCGACATGCGCTGGTGTTCGCTGTGGTGGCGGATGGGCGAGTGCAGGATCCCCTCCGCCACGGCGGACGCGAGTTCCGGCCCGTGCTGGCTGGCGATGAGGGTCAGCATCATGTCGAGCGCGGTGGTGCCGCCGGCGGAGGTGAAACGGTCACGGTCGATTTCGAACAGGCCGCCGGTGGCGTCGAGCTCCGGAAAGGCCTCGGTGAAGCCCGGCATGTTCTCCCAGTGAATGGTGCACTTGTAGCCGTCGAGAAGGCCCGCTTCGGCGAGGATATGGGCGCCGGTGCAGACGGCGCCGATGTTCAGCCCCTTGCGCGCCACCTTGCGCAGCCAGGCGACCAGCCGCTTGTCCGTGTGGCGCTGCACGTCGAGGCCGGCGCAGACGAGGATGGTGGCATCCTCCGGGATCGACGGCAGGTCGCCGTCCACCATGGCGAGGATACCGTTGGAGGCGGCGACGGGCTGGCCGTCCAGCGAATGCATGGTCCACTTGTAGAGGGTTTTTTCCGACATGCGGTTGGCGATCCGCAGCGGCTCGATGGCCGAGGTTACCGGCATCATGGTGAATTCCGGCACCACGACGACGGCCATGTGCTGGGGCAATTGCCTGGGCGAATCGCCGAACATGCGGGCGCGAGCTCCTGTTTTGACCGATTTTGCGCAAAGTTCCGGCCTTGTCCACCAGCGTCATGTCGCAGACGGAAAACGACACGGCCCGATGGAGCCGGTCGCATTCATCATGGCGGGGTCGCAAACATCCGGGCGGGGGGCAGGCGGCTGGCGCAATCTCCGGCCACCCTAACGGAGCCCGTTTCCCATGAATGCCCCGATCGCCGCCGCCGGATCCTCCACCGCCTCCTTCCTGCGCCTGTCCTCGATCGAGATCACGCCGAAGCAGGTGGAGAAGCTGCCGCTGCTGAAGGAGAAGCTGGCGCCCGGCTGCCGCGTCTTCGTGGCCCTCATCGATGCGGGTGACCTTGCCGCCCAAATCGAGGCGGTGAAGCAGATCAACGCCGCGGGCTTCCGGCCGGTGCCGCATGTGCCGGCCCGCTTCGTGAATGACGAGGCCGGCCTCCGCGCCCGCATCAAGGCGCTGGCGGACGCCGGCTCCGACACCATGCTGGTGCTGGGCGGCGGTGCGCCGGAACCCATCGGCCAATATGACGCGGCGATCCAGCTGATGCAGACCGGCGTGTTCCAGGCCAATGGCGTGAAGACGCTTGGCCTTGCCGGCCACCCCGAGGGCAACCCGGACATCACCAAGGTCCATGGCGAGGCGGTGCTTCTGAAGGCGCTGAAGGCGAAGCAGGCTTATCTCAAGGCCAATGGCCTTCAGGGCTTCATCGCCACGCAGTTCCTGTTCGAGGCCGGGCCGGTGACGGAATGGGCCAAGGGCCTGCGCGCCGAGGGCATCGACCTTCCCATTTACGTGGGCATCCCCGGCCCGGCGACGATCAAGACGCTGGCGAAATACGCCGCCATGTGCGGCGTGGGAAATTCCGCCCGCTTCATCAGGAAGCAGGCGCTCAATATTGCCAAGCTGCTCACCGTGAACACGCCGGATGATTTCGTGGCAGGGTTAGCCCAGGTGCACTACCAACAGCCGGAGCTGGGCATAGCAGGCCCGCACCTTTATCCGTTCGGTGGCTTCGACAAGCTGTTCGACTGGCTGAAGACGGTGAAGTAGCACGCCTCCCCATTCTCGGTTTCATCATGCCCGGGCTTGTCCCGGCCATGATGATTGCAACACGAAGTCTGCAGCGTGATTACGCCGGAACCTCCTGCGCGCCGAACAGCTTCAGCTTCGCCGGGGCCTTGGCGGTGGCGCAGAGGAAATTCCACGTATAATGCGTGTAGCTGCGGAAAACATAGATGTCGAAGACATTGTCTTCCACCACGTCAAGCAGTGCGGCGATTTCGGCGTAGCGCATGCGGCGGCAGCAGCCTTGGACGTATTCCTTGTCGAGCAGGTCGAGCGACGTGCCCTTCATCAGAACCTCGCGGCAGCCTTCGCCCTCGATGCGGATCACCGCGCGCATGTCGGAGACGTCGACCACGAGGGAGTGGATACCCTTCAGCGCATCGCGCAGGATGGCAAGCAGTTCATGCGCTTTGCTCCGTGAGCTGAGGATCAGCCACTGGTCGATGGAGAGCCACAGCACCTTGACGTCGCCCCAGGAAACGGAGGTGCGGGGCCTGGTGGGGAGATCCATGCCCAGCACGCCCTTCACGGCGGACATGAAGGCGGCGTCCGAGGTGAGGCCGCGGAGATCGATCATGCCGCGCTCTGTGATCTCGCGGATGGAGATCGAAAGCCCTGAGGGAGCGGTGATGCCCGCGAGCGGCGATTGATAAGAGAGCTCAGACATTCAGCTTGGCCCCTTCCTTGTCATAGAAGACGGTGTCGGTGATCTTGGCGCGCACCACCTTGCCGCCCGGGAGCGGGAAGGAGATGGTTTCGCCCATGCGATTGCGTCCGTTCTCGATCAACGCCATGGCGATGGAGCGGCCCAGCGTGGGCGAGCGGTAGGACGACGTGACCTGGCCGATCATCTCCATCGGCGGCTTGTCCTTGACGTGCCGCACGGCATAAGCGCCGTCGGGGAGCACGTCGTTCGGGTCCTCGGTGAGGAGGCCCACGAGCTGCTTCCTGTTCGGGCCCTTGAGGAAGGACTGTTCCAGCGAACGCTTGCCGAGGAAGTCCGCCTTCTTCTTGGAGACGAGGCCCTCGAGGCCGACGTCGATGGGCGTCGTGGTGCCGTCGGTTTCGTCGCCGACCACGATATAGCCCTTCTCGGCGCGCAGCACGTGGAGGGCTTCGGTGCCATAGGGCTCGAGGCCGAATTCCGCGCCCGCCGCAACGATGTCCTTCCACAGGCCGAGGCCATAACTGGACGGGGTTGCCACCTCGTAGGAGAGCTCGCCCGAGAACGAGATGCGGTAGACGCGCACCGGATAGGCGCCGAGCTTGCCTTCGACGAAGGACATGTGGGGTAGCGCCTCGTTCGAGAGGTCGAAGCTGGGATCGAGCTTCTTCAGCACGTCGCGGGCGCGGGGGCCGGCGATGGCGAATTGCGACCAGTTCTCGGTGACGTTGGTGACGAAGACCTTGTAATGCGTCCACTCGGTCTGCAGCCATTCCTCGAGCCAGGCCGAGATGCGGTCGGCGCCGCCTGACGTCGTGTGCATCAGGAAGTGGTCATCGGAGAGGCGCACCGTCACGCCGTCATCCGTGAGGAAGCCCAGCTCGTTCATCATCAGACCGTAGCGGCATTTGCCGATCTTCAGCGTCGAGAACATGTTTGTGTACATGCGATCGAGGAATTCGGCCGCATCCGGGCCCTTGATCTCGATCTTGCCGAGGGTCGAAGCGTCCAGCAGGCCCACCTTGTTGCGCACGCCAAGGATCTCGCGGTCGATCGACTGGTGGTTGGTTTCGCCCGCCTTGGGATAGGTATAGGCGCGGCGCCACTGGCCGACGGGTTCGAAGACGGCGCCGTGGTCCACGTGCCACTGGTAGATGGCGGTGCGGCGGATGGGCAGGAACAGGTCCTTGGTGAGCACACCTGCCACGGAGCCGAAGGAGAAGGGCGTGTAGGGCGGGCGGAACGTGGTGATGCCCACTTCCGGGATCGTCTTGCCGCTCGCTTCCGAGATGACGCCGAGGCCGTTGATGTTCGACGTCTTCCCCTGGTCGGTGGCCATACCGAAAGTGGTGTAGCGCTTGGTGTGCTCCACCGATTCATAGCCTTCGCGCTGGGCGAGCTCGAGGTCGGCCGCCGTCACGTCGTTCTGGTAGTCGATGAAGTGCTTGTTGCCTTCATTGTACTTGCCGGTGGCGGGCGCGAACCAGATCGGCTCCAGCGGGCGCTCCTCCGCCTGCTGGGCGGTGGGAACGGGATGGAGATTGCCGTGACCTGAGAGCTTCGAACCGGCGTGGTAGGCCTCTTCGAGGATCTGGTGCAGGCCGAAATGGCCGTTGGCAGCGCCGATCGCCGTGATGTGGTCGTGATGCTTGTCGGGCCGGAAGGCCTGCAGCGCATCGTCGAAGCGGATCTTGCCGCCGTTGTGGCACCAGAGGTGCAGCGCTGGATTCCAGCCGCCGGACATGGCGACGAAATCGGCCTCCGCCTTCGTCTCCTTGATCACGCGGCCCTGACCCTTGCGGTAGGAGGCGATCTTGACGCCGGTGATGTTGAGGCCGCCCCAGGTGGTGTTGACGGCCGAAATGACGGAACCGGTATCGACCGGGATTCCCATCTCGCGCGCCTTGCTGGGGAGAGCCCCTTCGGCACGCGCGCGGCTGTCGGCGACGCGGACACCGACACCGGCATGTTTCAGAACGATGGCCGTCTGGTAGGCGTCGTCATTGTTGGTGAAGACGACGCCGTTGGAGCCCGGCGCAACACCGTAACGCTCCACCATGCCGCGTGCAGCGGAGGCGAGCATGACGCCCGGACGGTCGTTGTTGGCGAAAGCGATGGGGCGCTCGATCGAGCCGGTGGCGAGGATCACCTGGTGTGCGCGGACCTTCCACAACCGGTGGCGCGGCACGCCCTGCGACAGCAGGGCAGGGTCATGATCGGCGACACGCTCGAACAGCATCACGAAATTGTGGTGCCAGTGGCCCACCACCGTGGTGCGGTTCAGCACATGCACGTTCTCTGCGGCGTAGAGCTTGGCGCCCTTGGCGGCCGTCCAGTCCACAAGCGACTGGCTGTCGATGGCGCCGCCCGAGATGTCGGCGAGGCCGCCCAGCTGCGGGTTCTCGTCGGCGATGACGACCTTGGCGCCGTTAGCCGCCGCAGCTTCCGCTGCCGCAAGGCCGGCGATGCCGCCGCCGATGACGAGGACGTCGCAATGGACGTGGATCTGCTCGTAGCTGTCGGGGTCGCGTCCTTCGGGCGCTTTCCCCAAGCCCGCTGCGCGGCGGATGAAGGGCTCGTAGACGTGCTTCCAGAACGACTGCGGCCACATGAAGGTCTTGTAATAGAAGCCGCCGGGGAAGAAGCGCGAGAGCTGGTTGTTGATGGCGCCCACGTCCCAGTTCAGCGACGGCCAGCGGTTCTGCGAGACGGCCGCCATGCCATTGAATATCTCGACCTGGGTGGCCCGAAGGTTCGGCTCGTGCCGGGCGCCGAGGCCCACGCCGACAAGCGCGTTCATCTCTTCCGAGCCGAGGCCCACAAGCCCGCGCGGGCGGTGATACTTGAAGCTGCGGCCGAAGACGCGCTGGCCCGAAGCGAGCACGGCGGAGGCGACGGTGTCGCCCTGGAAACCCGAGACGCTCTTGCCGTCGAAGGTGAAGCTGACTTTCTTCGTGCGGTCGACGAGGCGGCCGCCGGAGCCCAGACGATATGGCTTGCTCATGCCTTATGCTCCGACTTGAGGCGGTGTTCGAAATACTCGGCCCATTGGCCCTTGGCCTGCGCGATCACGTCCATCGGCGGCAGTTCGGTGATGCCGTAGAAGGCCTTGAACTCCATGGTCACCGTGTCGCGCGCGGCGTGGAACCACTTGCCGCAGCCGCGGTCGCAGCGCCAGCGCTCGAAGTGCAGGCCCTTGGGGTTGATGCGGATGAACAGATAGTCACGCTGCTCCTCGTCCGTCACGTGGGCGGGGTCGGTGGTGGCGGGGCGGCGGACATGTGCCTGGCCGCCGGCGTGGAAATCCGTCTCGTCACCTTCGGCGCCGCAGACGGGGCATTTGACGACCAGCATTTCTGTTCCTCCTAGTGGGCGACCGCGGCGGCGACGGATTCGTCGATCAGGCGGCCTTCCTGGAAGCGGTTGAGGCCGAAGGGCTCGGCGATGGGGTGCGGGCGGTCATTGGCGATCGTGTCGGCGAAGACCCAACCCGAACCGGGGATGGCTTTGAAGCCGCCGGTGCCCCAGCCGCAGTTGACATAGAGGCCCTCGACCGGCGTCTTGGAGATGATGGGCGAACGGTCGCCCGTCATGTCGACGATGCCGCCCCACAGGCGGAGCATGCGCAGCCGCGAGATGATGGGGAAGGTTTCGACCAGTGCGGCCACCGTGTGTTCCAGCGCCGGGAAGGAGCCGCGCTGCGAATAGTTTTTGTAGGGATCAGTGCCGCCGCCGATGACGAGCTCGCCCTTGTCGGACTGGCTCATGTAACCGTGGACCGTGTTGGCCATGACCACGCAGTCGATGACCGGCTTGATCGGCTCGGAGACCAGCGCCTGCAGGCACTGGCTCTCGATCGGCATGCGCACGCCCGCCATGTCCATGATGGTGGAGACGTGGCCTGCGGTGACGACGCCGATCTTTTTCGTCTTGATCACGCCGCGCGTGGTTTCGAGGCCCACAACCTTGCCGCCATCGCGCTCAATGCCGGTCACTTCGCAGTTCTGGATGATGTCGACGCCCATGGCGTCCGCCCCGCGGGCATAGCCCCAGGCCACCGCGTCATGGCGGCCCGTGCCGCCGCGCGGCTGGTAATAGGCGCCGAGGATCGGGTAGCGGCAGTTGGGATCGTCATTGATGATCGGGACGATCTCCTTCACCTCCTGCGGCGTCACCATGCGGCAGTCGAGGCCGGCCAGCCGGTTGGCGTGTGCCGTGCGCTGGAAAGCGCGGAACTCGTGCTGCGTCTGGCAAAGCATGAGCACGCCGCGCGGGCTGAACATGACGTTGTAGTTCAGGTCCTGCGACAGGTCCTCGTAAAGCGAGCGGGCGAGCTCATAGATGGCGATCGAGGGGTCCTGGAGGTAGTTGGAGCGGATGATGGTGGTGTTGCGGCCGGTGTTGCCGCCGCCCAGCCAGCCCTTTTCGACCACCGCGATATTGGTCATCTTGTGATTCTTGGCGAGGTAATAGGCGGTGGCCAGGCCGTGGCCGCCGGCGCCGACGATGACGGCGTCATATTCCTCTTTCGGGGCAGGCGAGCGCCAGGCCCTCTCCCAGTCCTTGTGGTAATTCATCGCGTTTCGCGCGAGCGAAAAGACGGAATAGCGCGGCTTCATGGGTGAATTCCTTGCAACTGGGCCGTTTTCTAACGCAACACAAAGGGCGGAACCAAGGCTTTTCCGACGCCAAGGGGCCGCGATGCGACAATGCGGCCGGGAATTGGCCTTAACGGATGAATTGCATTAATAGGGCTCAAGGGAATATCTCATGGATCACCATGATCTGGATCGTTTTCGCCGCCATGACCGCGGCCGTGCTGGCAGCACTGCTGTGGCCGGTGGTCAAGTCCAAGCCTGCTGAAACGCAAGCCGAGCGCGCCGCCTATGACCGCGCGGTGTTCCGCGACCAGCTGGCCGAGCTCGAGCGCGACGTCGCGCGCGGCACCATCGGCCAGGCCGAGGCCGACGCGGCGCGCAACGAGATCTCCCGCCGGCTGATCGCCACCGCCGAAGCGCCGCAGAGGCGGAAGGCGCCGGGCTTCGCATGGGCCGCCATCGCCGCAACCCTGATCGTGCCCGCCGTGGCGCTGCCGCTCTACCTCAGGGCCGGCAATCCGCAACTGGCTGACGTGCCCCATGCCTGGCGCATGGCGAATGCCGAGAAGAACGGCGATATGGAAGCCCTCGTGGAAAAAGTGGAACTGCACCTCGAGGCCAATCCGGACGACCTGCAGGGCTGGCAGATCCTCGCACCCGTCTACCGCCGGGACCAGCGCTGGGACGATGCGGCAGAAGCCTATCGCAACATCGTGCGCCTCTCGCCGCCGGATGCCGCCAGCATCTCGGATTATGGTGAGGCACTGGTCATGGGCAACCAGGGCATGGTGCCGGCTCAGGCGCAGGCGCTGTTCGAGAAGGCGCTGAAGCTCGACCCCACATTCCCCAAGGCGCGCTTCTACGAAGCTCTTGCGCTCAAGCAGCAGGGCAAGGCCGATGAAGCCAAGGCCGCCTTCGAGGCCTTCCTGAAGGATACACCGGCCGATGCGCCGTGGCGGCCCATGCTGCTGGCCGAGATGCGGGACATGACGGCAAAGCCCCCGGCTTTGGACCAGCAGACCATGGCCGATGCCCAGAACATGCCGGCGGGTGACCAGCAGGCGATGATCCGTGGCATGGTCGACGGGCTTGAACAGAAACTCGCCGCAAATCCGGATAATCTCGACGGCTGGCTGCGGCTGATCCGCGCGCGCGCCGTGCTGGGCGACACCGATAAGGCCAAGGCCGCGTATGACAAGGCCAAGGACCAGTTCGCCGCAAACCAGGACGCGCTGTCGCAGATTGACGGGCTGGCGAAGGAGATGAATGTTCAATGACGCGCAAACAAAAGCGGCTTTCCCTCATCCTCGGCGGCTTGGCCGTGCTGGGCCTCGCCGCGGGGCTGGTGCTCTATGCGCTGTCCGGCACCATCACCTTCTTCCACACGCCGAGCGACCTGGCTGACACCCATGTGCAAGCGGGCCAGCGCATCCGCCTCGGCGGCATGGTGGAGAATGGCAGCGTCAAGAAGGGCCCTGGCACGGTGACGAGCTTTGCCGTGACCGATACGCTTCAGACCGTGACGGTGAGTTATGACGGCATACTGCCGGACCTGTTCCGCGAGGGGCAGGGGGTCGTCACCGAGGGCAAGATGCAGCCGGACGGCACATTCGTGGCCGACACGGTGCTGGCCAAGCATGACGAGAATTACATGCCGCGTGAGCTGGCCAACAGTCTGAAGGAAAAAGGCGTCAAGCTGGGCAAGGGAGCGGGGCAATGACCTTCATCGCCGAAATCGGGCATTTTGCGCTCATCCTCGCTGTCGGCGTGGCGCTCTACCAGTTCGTGGCGCCACTGTGGGGCGCCCAGCGCGGCGACGTGGCGGCCATGCGGGCGGCCATTTCGGCGGCCCTCTTGCAGCTCGTTCTCATCGCCATCGCCTTCGCGGCGCTGACGCATGCATATGTCACCTCCGACTTCTCGGTGCTGAACGTCATCGAGAACTCGCATTCCGCCAAGCCGCTTCTGTACAAGATCAGCGGCGTGTGGGGAAACCATGAAGGCTCCATGCTGCTGTGGGTGCTGATTCTCGCGCTCTATGGCGCAGCGGTGGCGGTGTTCGGCGGCAACCTGCCGCTGGAACTCAGAGCCCGCGTGCTGGCAATCCAGGGCTCGATCGGGCTGGCCTTCCTCCTCTTCATCGTGATGACATCCAACCCATTCATCCGCGTCGACCCGCCGCCGATCGAAGGCAATGGCCTGAACCCGATCCTGCAGGACCCGGCCTTGGCCTTCCATCCGCCCTTCCTCTATGCGGGCTATGTCGGCCTCTCCATCGCCTTCGCTTTCGCCGTCGCAGCCCTGATCGAAGGCCGGGTTGACGCCGCCTGGGCGCGCTGGGTGAGGCCGTGGACGCTGGTGGCCTGGATGTTCCTCACCGTGGGCATCGCCATGGGTTCCTGGTGGGCCTATTACGAGCTCGGCTGGGGCGGCTGGTGGTTCTGGGATCCGGTGGAGAACGCCAGCCTCATGCCGTGGCTGGTCGCCACTGCGCTCATCCATTCCGCCGTCGTGGTCGAGAAGCGCAATGCGCTGAAGATCTGGACGGTGCTGCTGTCGATCCTCGCCTTCTCGCTCTCGCTCATGGGCACCTTCCTGGTGCGCTCGGGCGTGCTCACCTCGGTGCACGCCTTTGCGGTCGACCCGCAGCGCGGCGCCTTCATCCTGATGATCCTCTGCGTCTTCATTGGCGGGTCCCTCTCGCTCTTCGCCTGGCGCGCGCCGCAGCTGAAGGCAGGCGGATTATTTGCGCCGATCAGCAGGGAGGGAAGCCTTGTGCTTAACAACCTCCTCCTCTGCGTGTCCTGCCTCGCGGTGTTCGTCGGCACGCTTTATCCTCTGGCGCTGGAAACCCTGACGGGCGACAAGATATCGGTCGGCCCGCCTTACTTCGATCTCACCTTCGGACCCATCGTGCTGCCGCTGCTTCTGCTGGTGCCGCTCGGCGCCTTCCTCGCGTGGAAGCGCGGCGACGTGGGGCTTGCCATGAAGCGGCTCTGGCTTGCCGCGATGCTGGCGCTGCTCGCCGGCGTCATTGTCTTCGCCCTCAATGTGCGCGGGCCGTGGCTCGCGCCCGCCGGCATGGCCATCGCCGCCTGGCTGGTCTTCGGCGCCGTCGCGGACATTGCCGCCAAGGTGGCGCTGTTCAAGGCGCCGCTGGCCACCAGCTGGCGCCGCCTCATCGGTCTGCCGCGCTCGGCCATCGGCACGGCGGTGGCGCATGCCGGCCTCGGCATCCTCGCCGCCGGAATCATCGCCATCTCGCTATGGCGGGTGGAGGTCATCGTGGCGCTGAAGCCAGGCGAATCCTCGCCCGTCGGCAAATACACCGTCACCTTCGAGGGCGAGGGCCCGCTCAAGGGCGAGAATTACACCGGCCGTGTGGGCACATTCACGGTGAAGCAGGGCGGCGAACTCCTGGCGACACTCCGCTCCGAGAAGCGCGTCTTCAAGCCCTCGGGCATGCCCACCACCGAAGTGGGCCTCCACCAGACTTGGGCTGGCGACGTCTATGTGGTGATGGGCGATGAGACGGCGGGAGGCGCGCGCGCCATGCGCTTCTATTACAATCCCTTCGTCAACTTCATCTGGCTGGGCGCGGCGGTGATGTTCCTCGGCGGTTTGCTGTCGATCTCCGACCGGCGCTACCGCGTCGGCGCGCCGAAGCGCGCGGCGAACGTCCGGGCGGTGCCCGCCGAATGAGAATACTCCTCGCCATACTTGCCTTTCTGGTCACGCTGCCGCCCGCCTTCGCATTGACGCCGGACGAGCAGCTGAACGACCCCGCTCTCGAGGCCCGGGCCCGGGTGATCTCCGCCCAGCTGCGCTGCCTCGTCTGCCAGAACCAGTCGATCGACGATTCGGAAGCCCCGCTCGCCAAGGACCTGCGCACGCTGGTGCGCGAGCAGCTGAGCGCCGGAAAGACGGACGCGCAGGTGCTGGACTTCGTCGTCGAACGCTACGGCCAGTTCGTGCTGCTCAAGCCGCGCTTCGAGCCCGAGACGCTGATTCTCTGGGGCACTCCCTTCGCGGTGCTGCTGATCGCCGGCACAGCGCTTTTCCTGCGCCGCAAGCGCGCCGGGGCGGCCCCCGAGACGCCACTGAGCGACGACGAGAAGCGCGCCCTCGAACGGGCCCTGCAATAGCCCCGGCGTTGCCGCAACACTTACTGAAGTTTCATTTTCCGGACAGGTCACCGTAAGGGGCGGCCACCTAGCTTTGTCTTATCGAAACAACCCAAGTCGATGGAGATCAGGAAATGTCCAACTTCACGAAGAACACGACGCTCGGCGCCTTTGCCGCCGGCCTGATGGCCGCCACGGCCCTCGTTGGCGCGGTGTCGGTTCTTCCCGCCACCCAGGCTGTCGCGCAGAACCAGCTGCAGGCCGCCGCAATCGACCCGTCCAAGGGCTTCGCCGACCTCGTCGATCGCGTCATGCCGGCCGTCGTCAGCGTGCAGGTGAAGTATGCCACCGTCGCCGCCACCGGCGAGGATCAGGCCCAGGGCGGCAGGCAGATGCCGAACGGCATGGAAGACTTCTTCAAGCAGTTCCCGCAGTTCCGCAACATGCCGGGCATGGGCCAGGGCGATCAGGGCGATGAGGATTCTCATCCCAACGGTGGCATGGCGATGGGGTCCGGCTTCATCATTTCGGCCGACGGCTATGCGGTGACCAACAATCACGTCGTCAAGGACGCCGACCAGGTGTCGGTGACCATGAAGGACGGCGCCGAGTACAAGGCCGAGGTGATCGGCACCGACGCCAAGACCGACCTCGCGCTGATCAAGATCGACGCCAAGGACAAGAAGTTCGACTATGTCTCCTTCACCAAGGACGAGCCGCGCGTCGGCGACTGGGTGATGGCCGTGGGCAACCCCTTCGGCCTCGGCGGCACGGTGACGACCGGCATTGTTTCCGCACTGGGCCGCGACATCGGCTCGGGCCCGTACGATAACTTCATGCAGATCGACGCCGCCATCAACCGCGGAAACTCCGGTGGTCCGGCCTTCAACCTCGAAGGCGAAGTGGTCGGCATCAACACCGCGATCTTCTCTCCCTCGGGCGGTTCCGTGGGCATCGGCTTCGCCATTCCGGCGTCGACCGCGCAGAACGTGATCGAGAGCCTGAAGGAGAACGGCAAGGTCACCCGTGGCTGGCTGGGCGTGCAGATTCAGCCGGTGACGGAAGACATCGCCGAGAGCCTGGGGCTTAAGGACGCCAAGGGCGCCATCGTCGCCGACGTGACGGAGGACTCGCCCGCGCTCGCCGCCGGCGTGAAGCAGGGTGACACCATCCTGAAGATCGACGGCAAGGACGTGAGCGACTCGCGCGATCTCTCGCGCAAGGTTGCCGGCATCAAGCCGGGTGACTCGGTGCCGCTCACCGTCGTCCGTGACGGCAAGACCATCGACCTCGACGTCAAGATCGGCACCATGCCGGACGACAAGAAGATGGCGTCGAAGGACGCCGGCAAAGACGAGGGCGACAAGTCCGTGTCGCTGGCCGATCTCGGCCTCAGGGTTGCGCCCGCCGAGGATGGCCCTGGCGTCACCGTGACGGATGTCGCCAAGGGCAGTGCCGCGGCCGGCATGGGCCTCAAGGCCGGCGACACCATCCTCGAGGTTGCCGGACAGGAAGTGCATGCGCCGTCCGATGTGCGCGCCGCGCTGAAAGCCAACGACAAGAAGAAGGTCCTCATCCTGGTGAAGACCGGCGAAGGCCAGCGCTTCATCGCGCTTCCCACCGCCAAGGGTTAACCCCCGGCGGCCACGGTAGAAGGCACGCGGACAACGCCCCAACCCCCGCTCCGCGTCTCGCGTGCCTTTCCGCGGAGGAGGGTGGTCCACCCCCGGACCTCCTCCTCCGCGCCCCCCTTTTCACCGGAGATGGAACATGCAAGTAAGTGAGCGCAATTCCCACGTCTGGACAGCGAGCCCCGCCCGAACCGCCATGCGCATCCTAGTCATCGAAGACGACCGCGAAGCCGCCAGCTGGCTGGTGAAGGGCCTGGCCGAGGCCGGCCACATCGCCGATCACGCCGCCGACGGCGAGGAGGGCCTGGGCCTCGCCCTCGAAGCCGTGCACGACGTCTTGATCGTCGACCGCATGCTGCCCAAGATCGACGGCCTCACCATCATCCGCAAGCTGCGCGAGCACAATATCCAGACCCCGGTGCTGATCCTCTCGGCGCTGGCCGATGTCGACGAGCGGGTGAAGGGCCTGCGCGCCGGCGGCGACGATTATCTCGGCAAGCCCTATGCCTTCGCCGAGCTCATCGCGCGCGCCGAGAATCTGGGCCGCCGCGCCAAGGAAGCTCCGCAGACGACGAAGCTCAAGGCCGCGGACCTCGAGATCGACCTCCTCACCCGCACGGTGACGCGCGCGGGCAAGCCCATCCTGCTGCAGCCCAGGGAGTTCAAGCTGCTCGAATATCTGGTGCGCAACGCCGGCCACATCGTGACCCGCACCATGCTGCTGGAGAATGTCTGGGACTATCACTTCGATCCGCAAACCAATGTCATCGACGTGCACATCTCGCGTCTGCGCGCCAAGATCGACAAGGGCCATGACGAGCCCATCGTGCAAACGGTGCGCGGCGCGGGCTACATGATCCGCGACAAGTGACGCCGGAGCGCACGTGAACGGGCGGGCCAAGCTCCTCCGCACCTCCACCTTCCGCCTGGCGGCGCTCTATCTGGTTCTGTTCGCGGTCTCGGTCGGGGCGCTCCTCGGTTATGTCTATCTCAACACCGCCGTGCTGCTGCAGGAGCAGACGGACTATACGATCCAGGCCGAGGTGCGGGCGCTCTCCGACCAGTATCAGCTCAGGGGCCTGAGCGGCATTCTCGACACGGTGCAGCGCCGCAGCGCGGATGACAGGGGCTCGGTCTATCTCCTCGCCGCGCCCGCCGGCCAGCGCATCGCCGGCAATCTCGACGACCTGCCCACGGTCCCGAAGGACGGCACCAGCTGGATCGAGTTTCCCCTGCAAGTGCAGAAGGGCGCGGTGCGCGAGAACCACGTGGCGCGCGCCTTCTACGCCGAGCTGCCGGGCGGCTTCAAACTCATCGTCGGGCGCGATGTGGAATCGCTCCGGCAATTCGCCAACATCATCCGGCAATCCATCCTCTATGCGCTGGCCATCGCGCTGGTGCTGGGGCTTGGCGGCGGCCTTCTCATGAGCCGCAATTTCCTGCGCCGTGTCGATGCCATCACCGATGCGAGCCGCTCGATCATGGCGGGCAACATGTCCGGCCGCATGCCCGTCTCGGGTTCGAACGACGAGCTCGACCGGCTGGCCCTGGCCTTGAATGCCATGCTCGACCGGATCGAGAGCCTGATGGGCGCCATGAAGGAAGTCTCCTCCAACGTGGCGCATGACCTGAAGACGCCCTTGACCCGCATCAAGGCCCGCGTCGAGGCGGCGCTGCGCTCCGGCAGCGAGGCCGAATACCGCGCGGCCCTCGAAAACACTGTCGATGACTCGGACCGCCTGCTCGACACCTTCAACGCGCTCCTTTCCATCGCCCGCGCCGAAGCCGGCCAGGCGCGGAGCGGCCTCGCGCCCGTCGACGTGAGCGAATTGATCGCCGACGTCGCCGAGCTTTATGAGCCGATGGCGGAAGAGGAGGGCGGCACGCTCACCGCCACCGCCGCGCCGGGCTTGCGGGTGCAGGGCGACCGCCAGCTTCTGGCGCAGGCGCTCGCCAACCTCCTCGACAACGCGCTGAAATACGGCGCGCGCGACGGCGAAACTCCGCGGATCGCGGTGACCGGCGCACGCGAAGACGGCAAGGTGGTGATCGCGGTGGCCGACCACGGCGGAGGCATCCCCGAAGCTGACCGCGCCCGCGTCACCGAACGCTTCGTCCGCCTCGACCGGAGCCGCACCAAACCCGGCAACGGCCTGGGCCTCAGCCTCGTCTCCGGCGTCATGAAACTCCACAAGGGCACGCTGGTGCTGGAAGACAACGCCCCGGGCCTCAGGGCAAAGCTGGTGCTGCCGGCGGGGCGCTAGAATATTCCTGAGATCCCTTATGAAGATTGACTTTATGTAATCTTCGATCCTAAGGTGAGTGACGTTACGGTAATCTGCGTCCTTACGGGCTGTGGCTGCCAGAATTCGCTTGCTTTCGGAGGGCTAAAATGACGCTTTTGCGGTCGAATGTCTGGATTACGGTGGTTGCCGTCTGCGCGCTTGTCCTGCCGATCCTGTCGATCGCAGCATCTTCGGCACGTGCGGGCGCGTTTTACGACTGCGAACTGGGCGATGTTCATCAGTTCTTCGATTGTGTCGATCCCGAGAAGCCGCCGCCGCAGCCCTGTCAACCGACGGCCGGAAATCCCGTGGACGTTCTCACCGGCCGCAAGCATCAGGACGCGCTGGACTGGTCATCCGGCGGATTGCATCCGCTCGAATTGAGGCGCAGCTATTCCAGCAGTCCCTTCATACTGATGGCCAGCCCCTATTCCAGCGTGGGCCGGGGATGGCGGACGAATTTCGACGCGCGCGCGCGATGGAAAGGATCCACACTCGCTGAGGCTGACTGGGTTCACATCGTGCTGCCCGACCATTTCGAATATCATTTCAACAAACAGGCGGGCGCATGGAAGGCAATGGCGCCGCAGTCCGGTGGCGGGTCAGTTTATGTGAGCTCAGTGGTCTGGAAAAACCGGACTGACCTCGATGCAAGCCTAAGAATCGATGGAGAGTGGATCGTCCTGCGGACGCCGGACGATACCGAATACGTATTCGATTCTGCCGAGCATAAACCTGATTCGCAGTGGGTGGTTGACGGTTTGCATACCAGCGTGCTCGCCGAAATCCGCTTTCGCGGCGGCTATGCGCAGAAGCTGATCTATTCCGGCGACTACCTGGTCCGGGTCAGCGATAATCAGGGGCGATGGATAGACATGACCTATTCCAGGGTCTCGTTCCGGTCGCGCTATATATCGGAAGTCAGAACCATGGACGGTTCGTCGATAAGATACAGCTACGAGAACCGGTTTCCGGCATACAATCCTGGTTATCCGAATGATTTCTGGGCCTTGTCGGCGGTGACCTATCCGGACTCGACCCCCGCAGCCGACGACAATCCGAAGGTCCGTTACGAATACGCGGATGCCGTGGGCAAGCCGGGGCTGTTGCTGACCGGGATTGTCGATGAACGCGGCGTCCGTTTCGCAAGCTGGACATACGACAGCAAGAGAAGGGTGCTGACCAGCCAGCATGCCGGGGGCGCGGACCTCTGGCAGTTCTCCTATAATGACGCGGGCAAGTCCGTATCCGTCACCAATCCGCTGGGGCGCATCACGAAATACAGCTACCAGAAGGGAATCGGCGGCATCCGGCAACTCACCGCGGTGGACGGCATCGCCACCTCGAACTGCGCGGCCAGCAACACCCAATACAGTTATGACGCCAATGGCTTCCGCAGCCAGGCCCAGGATGCGGAGGGACGCGTCACGAAATGGCAACGCGACGCCCGCGGATTGCCGCTCAGCATCACGGAAGGCGCGGGAAGCGGCGCAGAGCGAACCTCTTCGATGACATGGAACGCATCGCGGCCATGGCCCGCCTCCGCGGCGCAACCCGGTCTCAACACGGCCTATCAATACCGCCCGTCCGGGAGTGTCTCGCAAATCCTGCAAACGGATGGATCCACAGCCAGCAAGCCCTATGCGACTGCGGGCCAGAAGCGGGAGACGAATTATGCCTACACGGCATTCAAGATTCCCTACAGCGGTCCGCCCGGCCCAAGCGGACCGGCGCTTGCGGATGTTCCCCTGCCGATCGTCAATGCCACGGCGGATAATGGCGACACCGGCTGGACGTCGATTTATGATACCGTGTACGTGCTGTCAGGCACGACCGTGTGCCCTGCGTCCAATCCGTGCTTTGTTGGTGGTTGGAACGGTTCCGTTGTCTATCAGGATGTGGCGATACCGTCTGCCAACATCGCAGAGATCGATTCCGGCCGTCGGGCAGCAAGGTTCGGCTGGCGCCAGTGGGGAAACTCGGATCGCTCGGACCTGGGTGGAGACTATTCTGCCGCCGGTCTTGTCTTTCTGAGCGGCTCAGGCGCCACCTTGGGGTCCGTCGCGCCGCCGATTCGTAAATATGCGGGATGGCGCAATCTCAGTGCTGCGGCGCCGATACCGGCGGGCACCCGGACCATCCGGGTCATGATGCTTATGCATTCTTTTATACACGCCGGAAATGGGATCGTGGACGATCTTTCGCTGACGCTGGTGGCGGACGGAAGCGCCGCGGCTGACCCCTTTCTGAAGGTCAAGAATCCGTCGGCGATTTCCGGAACGACGGAGGGCTGGACTGTCCGGCCGGGGCAAAGCGGCGTGGTGGCGGCTTCCGGGTGGGGCTACCCGGGCTATACCCGTTTCGCCAATCAGAGCCCCACGGGGAACTCCGGGGTCGATCAACTGCTGGATATACCCAGTGACAGATACGCCGAAATCGATGCCGGCAAGCGCGGCCTGGAGATGACGTGGACTGCATATGCAAACTCCACCTCTGCAGACGTTGGGCTTTCGGTCGAGGCCATGGATGCGGCGGGCAAACTTATTGGGGAACTGGGGTACTTTTCCTCTTCTATCATGACCGAATGGGACGTGGCGCAGAAATCCCGCATCCTCCTGATCCCTGCCGGGACGCGCCGGCTGAATGTCATCATGGAAACGAAGTTTCCGGAAGGACAAGGCGGTAGCGCGTCTTGGCGTGACGTGACAATGCGCCTTGTTGCATCTCCTGCCCCTGTTTCATCCAGTCTCGATCTGCTCACCGCCATCGACGGCCCCTTGCCCGGTCCGTCCGATACGGTGCGCTACGCGTACGACGCCGCGGGCAAACTTGCCTCCGTCACCAACGAACTGGGCCATGTCACCCGCATAACCGCGCGCGACACGGCCGGCCGGCCGCTGAGCATCACGGATCCCAATGGCGTGGTCACCGCCATGGCCTACGATCCGCGCGGGCGGCTTGCCACCGTCACCGTCAATCCGGGTGCTGCCCAGGCGCGCACGCTGATCGCCTATGACGCCGCGGGCCAGGTCACGCGCGTCACCGCGCCGGACGGCTCCTACCTGAACTACGCATGGAGCGATGCGCGCCGCCTCGCCGCCGTCAGCAACAACGCGGGCGAGCGCATCGAGTATGGCTACAACGCCAACGGCGATCAGACCTCGCGCACGGTGAAATCCGCCTCGGGCGCCATCCTGCGCCAGCAGTCGGCCCTGTTCGACGAGCTCGGCCGGCTGATGCGGTCCATCGGCGCCGCGGGCCAGCAAAGCTCGTTCCGCTACGACCGCACCGATAACCTCACCGAAGTGAAGGACCCGCGCGGCGGCCTCTTCGCCTATGCCTATGACGGGCTGCAGAACCTCACCAGCCTCACCGATCAGGCCGGCGGCAGCGTGAAGCTTACGCGCGATGGCCAGGGCGAGGTGACGGCCTACCGCGATCCCCGCGGCCTCGCCACGGCTTACGTCCGCAACGGCTTCGGCGACATCATCCAGGAAAGCGGCCCGGATACCGGAACCACGGTCATCGTCCGGGATGCGCGCGGCCTTGCCACCAAGATCACCGATCCGCGCGGCGCCGTCACCAAACTGGCCTATGACGCCGCGGGCCGCCTCATCAGCGAAACCTATCCCGCCGACCCCACGCAGAACGTCACCTATTTCTATGACGCCACGGCGAACGGCAACAAGGGCATCGGCCGGCTAACGGGCATCACGGACGCCTCGGGCTCGCTCGCCCGCTATTATGACGCGCTGGGCCGCGTCACGGCGGAAACCCGGACGATCGCCGGCAAGTCCTATACGCTTGCCTATGCCTATAACGCGGCGGGCCGCCTCACCTCCCTGACCTACCCCTCGGGCCGCGTGGTGAGCTTCACGCGCGATGCGCTGGGCCGCGTCACCGCCGTTTCCACGAAGGCCACCGCCACGGCCAGCCAGCAGACGGTGGCAAGCGGCATCGCCTGGTCGCCGATGTCCAGCCTTCTCACCAGCCTCACCCACGGCAACGGGCTTGCAGCCACCCGCGCCTATGACGGCGACGGCCGCCTTGCCTCGCTCAAACTCAATAACGGCGCCACGCGCCTCGCCGATCTGTCCTATGCCTATGGCGACGGCATGAACCTGACGGCCGTCAACGACAATCTCGCCGCCGCAAATTCCGTGGCACTGGCCTATGACGCCGCCCAGCGGCTGGCCTATGCGAAAGGCCCCTGGGGCACGCTCACCTATGGCTATACGCCCAACGGAGACCGGTCGAAGGAGGTGCTGACGCCGCCCAGCGGCGGCGGCGCGCTCACCACGGTTCTGAACTATCCGGCCACCTCCAACCGCCTCGCCTCCACCAGCGTGGGCAGCTTCACCACGCGCAGCTTCACTTAT
>NZ_JADCDB010000020.1 GCF_020252395.1 Aestuariivirga sp. | reverse complement strand
CCTGTTGCGCAAGACCGCAGCACGAACGCTCGACGACCTCACTACTGCCGTCGCCAACGCCCTCTCAGGCTTCACACAAAGCGAATGCGAAAATTTCCTCACTCATGCAGGATATCGAAGCTAACTGTGAAAATGCTCTAGTTCCCGCCCGCTTGCGCGGAAGTGCCGTTGCGATTCCACAATTCGAAAGGCAATATTGATCGGAGCTTCAGATTGCTTCAAATAAAGGCCGAAAGTGACTGTTTGAAGCGGGGGACACAAATGACGCACAGAGGCTGTGTGAGCCGGCCGGGGCTCATGGCGATTGTTGTGTTGCTGCCGCTTCTGGCGGCGTGCAAGCAGGAGGCCGAAGTGGCGGCGCCGGCGCCACGCCAGGTGCGCACCACGGTGATCGCCGAGGAGCAAGGCGCAGCCACCCTCAGCCTCACCGGGCGGATCGAGGCGGAGGACGAGGCGCCGCTGGCTTTCCGCATCGGCGGCCGTCTGCTGGAGAACAACAACAAGCTGGGCCAGCGCCTGCTGCAGGGCGACCTTGTCGCGAGGCTCGAATCGCAGAACGAGGAGAACCAGCTGCGCGCCGCCGCGGCGGCACTCGCGGCGGCCGGGGCGCAGTATAACCAGGCCGCCGGCAATTATGACCGGCAACGCACACTGTTCCGCCAAGGCTGGGCCACGCGCGCCACCTACGAGGCGGCCGAAAAGGGCAAGAAGACGGCCGCCGCCCAGGTCGATGCCGCCGAGGCCCAGCTCGCCGCCGCCGAAGACCTGCTGGGTTTCACCGAGCTGCGCGCCGACCAGGACGGCGTTGTCACCGCCGTCGGCCCAGCCGCCGGCGAGGTGGTGACGCCCGGCCAGATGATCGTGCGGGTGGCGCGCCAGGACGGTCGTGACGCGGTGTTCAACGTGCCGTCCCAGGTGATCCGCCAGGCGCCCGCCAACCCGGACATCATGGTGTCGCTGGCCGACGACCCCGGCGTGAAGGTGCGTGGCCACGTGCGCGAAGTCTCGCCGCAGGCCGATCCCGTCACCCGCCTGTTCGAGGTGAAAGTGACGCTCGACAACCCGCCGGAGGCCATGCGGCTGGGCGCCACCGTCAACGGCGTGATGACCACGGTGAAGGATGCGGTGATCGAGGTGCCGGCGAGCGCGCTCACCCGGACGGAGCAGCAGCCCGCCGTGTGGGTGGTCGACCCGGCAAACCGGACGGTGGCGCTGCGCCCTGTCTCGGTGAAGCGCTTCGGCGAATATCTCGTGGCCATCGCCGATGGCCTTCAGGCGGGCGACATCGTGGTCACCGCCGGTGTGCAGGCGCTGCACCCCGGCCAGCAGGTGCGGCTGCTCGAGGAGCAGCCATGAGCGGCTTCAACCTGTCGGAATGGGCCCTCAAGCACCGGTCCATCACCATCTATCTGATGATCCTCGCGGTGATCGCGGGGCTTGCCTCCTATTACCGTCTGGGGCGCAGCGAGGACCCGTCCTTCATCATCAAGACCATGGTGGTGCAGGCGCAGTGGCCCGGCGCCACCAGCGAGGAAACCCTGAAACAGGTGACGGAGCGGCTGGAGCGCACGCTGCAGGAAACGCCGCATCTCGATTTTCTCCGGAGCTTCACCCGCGCCGGCGTTTCGACCATCTTCGTCAACCTCGACGGCAAGACAAACGCGCAGGAGGTGGCGGACACCTGGTATCATGTGCGCAAGTCCGTGGGCGACATGCGCCACACGCTGCCCGCCGGGGTGTTAGGCCCCGGCTTCAACGACGATTTCGGCGACACGTTCGGCATCATCTATGGCGTAACGGCGGATGGCTTCAACAACCGCGAACTGCGCGACCACGTGGAGCGCTTGCGCGACAAGCTGCTCGGCGTGCCGGACGTCTCCAAGATCGAGCTGCTGGGCGTGCAGGACGAGCAGATCTACATCGAGTTCTCGATGGAGGAGCTCGCCAATCTCGGCATCGACCGCAGCCAGCTGCTCGCGGCACTCCAGGCGCAGAACGCCATCCGCCCGGCAGGCCAGATCGAGACCGGCGACGAATCGATCGCACTCCGCGTCTCGGGCGCCTTCGAGTCCGAGCAGGACATCGCCAATGTCAATTTCGCGGTCGGCGGGCGCATGCTGCGGCTCGCCGATATCGCCACCGTGCGGCGCGGCTTCTCCGACCCGCCGCAGCCGTTGTTCCGGGTCAATGGCGAGCCAGCCATCGGCCTTGCCATCGCCATGCGCGACGGCGGCGACATTCTGACGCTCGGCAAGAACATCACCGCCGTGATGAACGACGCAAAGGCCGAACTGCCGCTCGGTATCGAGCCCATTCTCGTCGCCGACCAGGCGGTGACGGTGGACCATGCGATTTCGGAATTCATGGAGTCGCTGTGGCAGGCGATCGCCATCATCCTCGCCGTCAGCTTCATCAGCCTCGGCGTCAGGCCGGGCCTGGTCATCGCGCTCGCCATTCCGCTGACGCTGGCCATCGTTTTCGTGGTGATGGACTTCGTGTCGATCGACATGCAGCGCATTTCGCTGGGCGCCCTTATCATCGCGCTGGCCCTCCTCGTCGACGACGCCATGACGACAACGGATGCGATGCTGACCAGGCTCGGCGAGGGCGACGACAAGGTGCCGGCCGCCACCTTCGCCTACCGCACCTATGCCTATGCCATGCTGGCGGGCACCTTCGTCACCATGGCGGGCTTCGTGCCGGTGGGCTTCGCGGCGAGTTCGGCGGGGGAGTATACGTTCTCGCTCTTTGCCGTGGTGTCGATCGCGCTGCTGGTGTCTTGGTTCGTGGCGGTGGTTTTCGCGCCGCTGCTCGGCATCGCGATCCTCAAGCCGCCGAAGAAGAAGGAGGGCGGCCCCGGCATCGTGTTCCGCGCCTATCGCGGCTTCCTCGCCGCCGCCATCAAGGTCAGGTATCTCACCATCGCCGTCACCATCGGGATGTTTGTCGCTTCCATTCTGGCAATGCCGCTGATCCCGCGGCAGTTCTTCCCGTCCTCCGACCGGCCGGAACTCCTCGTCGACCTCAGCCTGCCGCAGAATTCCTCGATCTTTGCCTCGGAAAGTGCCGTCGAACGCTTCGACGCGCTGCTGAAGGATGACCCTGACGTCGAACGCTGGTCGAGCTATGTGGGCCGCGGCGCCATCCGCTTCTACCTTCCGCTCAACGTTCAGCTGCCCAACGATTTTTTCAGCCAGGCGGTGATCGTGACCAAGGACGTGGCGGCGCGCGACCGTCTGCAGAAGAAGCTGCAGGAGGCGCTCGCCAGGGACTTCCCCAATGCGGTCGCCCGGGTCTATCCGCTGGAGCTCGGGCCGCCGGTGGGCTGGCCGATCCAGTACCGGGTGAGCGGGTCCAACCTCTCCAAGGTGCGCGAGATCGCACTCCAGCTCGCATCCACCGTGTCGTCCAATCCCAATGTCGAGAATGTCAACTTCGACTGGCTGGAGCCTGCCCGGCAGCTGCGCATCCGCATCGACCAGGACGAGGCGCGGCAACTGGGTTTAAGCTCGCAGGCGGTGGCGCGCATTCTCGACACGGTGGTCTCCGGCGTGCCGGTGACGCAGATCCGCGATGACATTTATCTTGTCAACGTGGTGGCGCGCGCCACGGGCGACCAGCGGGTGTCGCTCGACGGACTCCGCACCTTGCAGGTGCCGCTGCCCAATGGCCGCACCGTGCCGCTCGCCCAGTTCGCCACCTTCGACTACGAGCAGGAATATCCGCTGATCTGGCGGCGCGACCGCACGCCGAACCTCACTGTCCAGTCCGACATCCGGCCCGGCGTGTTACCGGAAGAGGTGGTCTCCGCCCTCGACAAGCCCATCGCCGAACTGTCCAAGACGCTGCCCGCAGGCTATGCCATCACGGTGGGCGGCACGGTGGAGGAGAGTGCGAAGTCGCAGGCCTCGGTCATTGCGGTTGTGCCGGTGATGCTGATCATCATGCTCACCGTGCTGATGTTCCAGCTGCAGGGCTTCCAGCGGCTGATCATGGTGCTGAGCGTCGGTCCGCTGGGGTTGATCGGAGTCGTCGGCGCGCTGCTGCTGTCCGGGCGGCCCCTGGGCTTCGTCGCCATTCTCGGCATTCTGGCGCTGCTCGGGATGATCACCAAGAATGCGGTGATCCTGCTGGGGCAGATCGATGCCGAACGCGCCGCGGGCAAGGATGTGTGGCATGCCGCAGTCGATGCCAGTGCGGCGCGCTTCCGGCCGATCATGCTCACAGCGATCTCCACCGTGCTCGGCATGATCCCCATTGCCTGGACGGTGTTCTGGGGTCCCATGGCCTTCGCCATCATGGGCGGGCTGCTGGTGGCCACCGTGCTGACGCTGATCTTCCTGCCCACACTCTATGTCACGTGGTTCGGCTGGCAGGAGAAGAGGGAGGGCGCCAGGCCAAAGGCGCCCGCCGGGACTCCGGCGCCGCAGGCCTGAGCGGGACACCGGCATGCCGGGCGCCGTGACGCGGGAACCAGGGACGGCCACAGCGCTGCTGCTGCGGGCGGCCGCCTATTTCGTTTTCTGGGTCGCGCTGGCGGGCACCGGCTTGAAGGACCTCGCGGCGGGGCTCGTGACGGCCGTTATCGCGGCGTGGATCAGCCTGCAGCTCGTGCCTGCCGGGGAGCTTGCCGTGAAGCCCGGCCGGGCGCTGGCGCTGTTCGTCCGCTTCCTGTGGCAGAGCGTGGTGGCCGGCGTCACCGTGGCGCGCATCGCGCTGATGCCCAACATGCCCCTCAAACCCGGCGTGGTCGAATACCGCTCCAAGCTACCGCCCGGAAACCGGCGCTTCCTGTTCATGACCTACGCCAGCCTGCTGCCGGGCACGCTGCCCACCGGCACCGATGACACTAACCGCATCGAGGTGCATGCGCTTGACACAGGCCAGCCCGTGGCAGCCCAGCTCGCGGCGGAGGAAGCGCGGATCGCCAATGTGCTGGCAGACAGGGCAGCGCAATGACCTTCTTCTATTTCGCCGCGGGACTGTTCATCCTGCTCAGCATTGCGGTTGGGCTGGCGCGCGTGGTACGGGGCCCGGGCGGCTCCGACCGGCTGATGGCGGCGCAGCTCGCGGGCTCCGGCGGCGTTGCCACGCTGCTGCTGCTGGCCGCCGCCATGGGGCAGACGGCCATCATCGACGTGGCGCTGATGCTGGGCATCCTGGCGGTCTTTGCCTCCGTCGGCTTCGTCTCCTGGCGGAGCGATGGCAATGGCTGACCTCTTCACCATCCTTGCCGTCACGGCGGGTGCGGTGCTGTTCCTGGCGGGCACGGTAGGGCTGCTGCGCTTTCCCGGCACGCTCGCCCGCCTCCATGCGCTGACCAAGGTCGACAATCTCGGCCTCGGCCTCGTGGTGCTGGGGCTGATGCCGCAGATGGGCTTACTTGCCGCCGCCAAGATGCTGGCGGTGTGGCTGCTGGTGCAGTTCTCCGGCGCCATCGTCACCCAGATCCTGGCGCGCAGCGCGCGCGGCGAGGGGGAGCGGTGATGGAGACCGCCTTCGACATTGTCCTCGCCCTGCTGCTGCTGGGCGTTGGCGGCTGGAGCGTCATCGCGCGCAACATGATGACGGCGGTGATCGTCTTCATCGCCTATGGCCTGCTCTTGTCGCTCGCCTGGGTGCGCCTCCACGCCATCGACGTGTCGCTGACCGAGGCTGCCATCGGCAGCGGCGCCACGGGCCTTCTGATGGTGATTGCCGCGCATAAGGTGGCGGGCGACACGAAACGCGTGGTGCAGCTGAGCCGCGGTTTCCATGCGCTCGCCGCCGTGTTTGCGGCCCTCGTCGCCATCGGCATCGCGGCGCTCGCCTTCGTTCTGCCGGGCGAACCTGTGTCGCTGGCCGCCCCCGTGCTGGCGCGGCTGCCCGAGAGCGGACTCGGCAACCCCGTGGCCGGCGTGCTCTTCGTGTTTCGCTCCTTCGACACGCTGCTCGAAAAGGTGGTGCTGCTGCTGGCGCTGACCGGCGTCTGGGCGCTGGCGCGGGACGAGGACTGGGGCGGGGTTCCCGGCCTCCGCCTGTTCCCGGAGCGCCACAGCGTGCTCGGCCTTCTCGCCCGCACGCTGCCGCCCATCGGCTTCGTCTTCGCCATCTACATGACATGGGCCGGGGCGGATGTGCCGGGCGGCGCCTTCCAGGGCGGAACGGTGCTGGCGGCGATGTGGATCCTCGTCATGGTGGCGGGCGTGCGCAAGGCGCCGCGCGTCTCCTCGCCTCTGTTGCGCCTCGCCATCGTCACCGGGCCTGTCGTCTTTCTGCTGATCGGCTTCCTTGGCTTCCTTACGCCGGGGGCTTTCCTCGCCTATCCGGAAGGCTTCGCCAAGCCGCTGATCGTGGCGATGGAAATCGCGCTCACACTGTCCATCGCGGTCATCCTCGGGCTGCTCATCGCCGGGCCGCCCAAGGGGGAGGACGCCCCATGAGCCCAGTTCTGCTGTTCTGGCTGGCGGGCTCCGGCCTCATCGGGCTTTCGGTTTACGGCTTGATCGTCAACCCGCATCCGCTGTGCAAGCTCCTGGCGCTCAACCTGCTGGGTTCCGGCGTGTTCCTGTTGTTCGGCGTCATCGCGCGCCGGGGCGCTTCGGCGGGGCTGGGCGGCGACCCGGTGCCGCAGGCGCTTGTCATCACCGGCATCGTTGTCGCCTTCTCGGCCACGGCGATTGCGGTGGCGCTGCTCTTGCGGCTCCACTCGGAAGCGGGCGAGGCCTCGATCGACGAGGAGGAGGACGGCCAGCCATGATGCCGCTTCAGGCCCTCGCCGTGACGGAGACGACGCCGGGCGGCGCGCTCTTGGTGCTGGGCATCGTCATGACCGCAGTGGCGCTGGTGGGGCTCATCGGCCTTGGCGGCCGCGGCGCGCGGGCAATCGTCATCGCGGCGCTGCTGTTCCAGCTTTACGTTTCGGTGCGTGTGGCGCTGATGGTGGCGGGCACGCAGAGCCCCCTCGCCTATGTGGTGGGCGGCTTTCATCCGCCGCTCGGCATCACGCTCCGCGCCGATGGCATCTCGGCGCTGATGATGGTGGTGAGCGCGGCGATCTTTCTCGGCGCCGCAGCCTTCGCCTGGAAGGATTTCGCGCAGCCAAAAGGCAAGCCGGAGTCGCGGGCCTCTCTCATCTTCTGGACGGCCCTGCTGGCCATGGCGAGCGCGCTGAACCTGCTGTTCACCAGCAGCGACCTGTTCAACCTCTACGTCGGGATCGAGCTTCTCACGTTTGCCGCGATCCCCGTCGCCGCCATCAAAGGGGGTGCGGACACGCTGCGCGCCGCACTGCGCTACCTGCTGTTCGCGGTGTTCGGCTCGATGCTCTATCTTTTCGGCATCGTGTTGCTCTACGGCGCTTATGGCACGCTGGATATCTCCGGCCTCGCGGCGCAGCTTCAGCCCAATGCCGCGACACTGACGGCGGCGGGCTTCGTCACCGTGGGGCTGCTCGCCAAGACGGCGCTGTTTCCCTTTCATCTCTGGCTGCCGCCCGCCCATGCAGGAGCACCCGCGGCGGGCAGTGCGGTTCTCTCCGCGCTTGTGGTCAAGGGCAGCCTATTCCTGCTGATGCGGCTGTGGTTCGACACCTTTCCCACGCTGCGCGAACCGGCCGACATGCAGCTTCTCGCGCTGTTCGGCGCGCTGGCGGTGATTGTCGGCAGCATCACGGCGCTGCGCCAGCAGCGCCTCAAGCTGCTGGTCGCCTATTCGACGGTGGCGCAGATCGGCTATATGTTCTTCGTCTTCACCCTGGCGCCGAAAGATGCGGGCGCGCTCATCGCCGAAACCGCCTGGACGGGCGCCTGGACACAGGTGGTGGCCCATGCCTTCGCCAAGGCCGGCATGTTCCTCGCCGCAGGCCTCGCTGCCGAAGTGCTGGGGCACGACCGCATCCGTGATCTGGGCGGCTTGAGCAGCCGCGCGCCGCTTGTGGTGCTGGCCTTCGCCTTGAGCGGTTTGTCGCTGATGGGCCTGCCGCCCAGCGGCGGCTTCAACGCCAAATTCATGCTGCTGGTGGCCGCGCTGGCCGAAGGGCACTGGGCATGGGGCGCCGTCATCATCGCTGGCGGCATGCTGGCGGGCGCTTATGTGTTCGGCGTGCTGGCGCGCATGATGGCCGAGCCCGCGGCCGGCGCCAGCCTCAAGGCGGTGGGCCACGGGCGGCAGTGGATCGCGCTGGGGCTTTCCGCGGTGGCGGTGCTGATGGGCCTGCTGCCGCTCGAGCCCATCGCCTTCCTAGCGATCGGGAGGGCGCTGTGATCTTCGCCATCATGGCCATGATTCTGCTGCCACTGGCCATGGCGCTGCTGCTGCTGTCACCCGCGCTGCGGCCCGTGGTGGTGCGCGGCCTTGGACTGGCGCCCCTGCCGGCGCTGCTGCTGGCGGCCGCGGCGTGTGGGGGAAGTGTCAGCGCGTTCACCTTCCCCGGCGCATGGCGCTATGTGCTGGACCAGCCGGGGGCGCTGATGCTGGGGGCTTGCGCGCTGCTGTGGATCATTGCCGGTTTTGCGGCCAGCACGTGGCTCGCAGGGCGCGGAGGCCGAGGCCGGTTTGCGCTGTGGTGGCTGCTCACGCTCTCTGGCAGCCTCGGCGTCTTCGTGGCGGGCGATGTGGTGAGCTTCTATGCGCTTTATGCGCTGGCGAGCTTGCCGGCCTATGGCCTGATCGCTTTCGATGGCGGCGAGGCGGAACGGCGCGCCGGCCGCGTGACGATTGCCGCAGCGCTGATCGGCGAGGGGCTGATCCTCGCGGCCCTCGTGCTGCTGGTGGTCCATGCGCCGGGGCAGGGGCTTGCCATCACGCCGCTGGTGGCGGCGCTGCCATCGTCGCCTTACTGTGGAGTTATCGTCGCTCTTGTGGTCATCGGCTTCGGGCTCAAGATCGGACTGGCGCCGCTGCATGGCTGGATGCCGATGTCCTATGCGGCGGGCCCGCTCGTTGCCACGGCGGTGCTGAGCGGGGCGACGTCGAAGGCGGGCCTCATCGGGCTCATCCGCTTCCTGCCGCTCGGGGAGGCGATGCCGGTGGCGGGCGGCATCATTCTCGCGGCGGGGCTTATCTCGGCGCTTTACGGCGCGCTGCTCGGTCTCACGCAGACAAATCCGCGCAGCGTGCTCGCCTATTCGAGCATCAGCCAGCTTGGCCAGATGGCGGCGGTGCTGGGCGCGGGGCTTGCCGCGGGCGCGCGCGAGGCGGGCGTGATCGTGGCCTTCTATGCAGTCTATCACGTGCTGATCAAGGGCGGCCTGTTTCTGATGCTGGGCACGCAGGGGCGGAGGATTGCGGCGTGGCAACTGGGTCTCGCCGGCTTCGCGGCGCTGGGTTTCGCCGGTCTGCCCTTCACCGGCGGCGCCCTGGGCAAGCTCGCCTTCAAGGACCTCACGGCAAGCGGGGCAACCAGCATGCTGTTCTCGCTCGCCGCCGTTGGCAGCACGGTGCTGGTTCTGCATTTCCTCCGTCTGGTGCGGGCGGCCGCGCAAGACCCGAAGCCGCAGCTGCTCTCCCCCGCGGCGTGGATTGCCGCCGTGATTGCCGCGACACCTCTGCAGTGGAGCCTGTTCGCCGCCGTAACAGGGGCTTCCGCCAATTCTGCGCTGCGGCCCGAGGTGCTGTTCGATCTCGCCTGGCCCGTCGCAGCGGGCGCCGCGCTTGGCTGGGCACTTGCCGCCGCAGGAACGCAGCTGCCCCAACTCCCGCCGGGGGATATCGGAGCGCGGCTCATCGCCGCCCTCGAACGGCAGGCGGGGCGCCTCGCAAGCGCTGTCGTGCGCGCCGAGACCCAGGCCCACCAGTGGCCGGTATCGACGCTCACCCTGGCCGCGGCCCTCATCCTGTTCGTCGCGCTGCAGACGGTGTTCGGTCCGCGCTGAAGCTGACCGGGGATCAAGAACCTAACCCCCCGTGACACTCCTGCCACTTGCATCTCATGGCAATACAAAGCTAACTTGTTTCCGGAAAGGCGGGATGAACCCGCATTGCGGGATCAAGCCCGCGCAAGGGGAGACATCGACGTGAGTCAAACACCGCAAGCCGGAAAAATGTCGCTCGTTGCCCTCACCGGAATGGTGGTCGGCTCCATGGTGGGCGCGGGCATCTTCAACCTGCCGGGCCGCTTCGGCGCCGCCACGGGGCCGTTCGGCGCGATCATCGCCTGGACCATCGCCGGCACCGGCATGTACATGCTCGCGCGGGTCTTCCAGGCGCTGGCCGAAAGGAAGCCCGATATCGACGCCGGCGTCTTCGCCTATGCCAAGGCGGGCTTCGGCGATTACATGGGATTCCTCTCCGCCTTCGGCTACTGGCTCGGCTCCTGCCTCGGCAACGTGTTCTACTGGGTGCTGATCGGCTCGACGCTGGGCGCCTTCTTTCCCATTTTCGGCGAGGGCAACTCGCTCACCGCCATTGTGGTGTCGCTCATTGGCATCTGGACCTTCCACTTCATGATTCTGCGCGGCGTGGAGCAGGCGGCCTTTGTCAACTCGGTCGTCACGGTGGCCAAGATCGTGCCGATCCTCGTCACCATCATCGCGCTGATCTTCGTGTTCAACTATTCGCAGTTCGCCAGCAATTTCTTCGGCGGCGCGGACATGCCGGTGAAGCCGCTTTGGTCGCAGGTGCGCGACACCATGCTGATCACCGTCTTCGTGTTCCTCGGCATCGAAGGGGCAAGCGTCTATTCGCGCTTCGCCAAGACCAGGGCCGACGTGGGCCGCGCGACGATCCTCGGCTTTGTCGGCGTCACCGGGCTCATGGTGGCGATCACGCTGCTGCCCTATGCCTCGATGATGCAGTCTGAGATCGCAGGCCTGCGCCAGCCTTCGCTGGCGGGCGTGCTCGAGTCGGTGGTCGGCCACTGGGGCGCCATCTTCATCTCGGTCGGCGTGCTGATCTCGGTGCTTGGCGCCTATCTCGCCTGGTCGCTGATCTGCGCGGAAGTGATGTTCGCCGCGGCGAAGTCCAAGGACATGCCGAAGATATTTTCCGCCCAGAACGGCAACCGCGTGCCGGCCAATGCGCTGTGGATCACCAACATCGTTGTGTCGCTGTTCGTCATCTCCACCTACTGGTCGCAGGACGCCTTCAACTTCATGCTTGACATGACGAGCGTCACTACGCTGCTGCCCTACCTGCTGGTCGCCGGTTACGGCGTGCTGCTGGCGCGCCGCGGCGAGGGCTATGAGGGCGTCGAGGGCGAGCGCGGACGCGACCAGATCTTCTCCTGGATCGCGGTCGTCTACGTGATCTTCATGTTCCTCGCGGCCGGGCTTGATAAAGTTCTTCTGGTCGCGGTGCTCTATGTGCCGGGCACCATCCTCTATGTCTGGGCGCGCCGGGACTGGAAGATGCCGCTGTTCTCGCCCCGCGATCTCGCCATTTTCGCCGTCACCGCGGTGGCGGGCCTCATCGGGGTCTGGGGCCTTGTCTCCGGAAGCATTACACTATGACGGCAGCGGCTGCGATGACGCGGAATAACAAGCGCATGACATGCCTCCGGAGGCGCTTAACGGCTGCGTTTCTATTCGCCCTGTGCCCGCTCACCGCGTCCGCGCAGGCTGAAACGGTCTATACGGGTGACATCATCCAGGGCAAGCGCGTGGTCAGCCAGCTCGACGTCGGCGACCTCGAAGCAGGAAAAAAGCATAGCTTGCTCTTCCAGGGTGTGCAGACCGGCACGGGGCAGTACTGGTATGTGCCGGTCGTCGTGGCCAAGGGCATCAATCCCGGAAAACGGATCCTGCTTGTCAGCGGCGTGCACGGTGACGAGACCAGCCCTGTCGATGCCATGCGGCGAACGATGGAGCAACTCGATCCGGCAGCAATGTCCGGCACGGTGACCGCCGTTTACGACGTATCGCGGCCCGCGAAGGAGGGCGTAACGCGGATGTGGCCCGTCGCGCAATGGGGCGGTTTCAAGATCGACCTGAACCGGGTCTGGCCGGGGAATGAAGACGGCGGCAATGCGCCCACACGCCATGCCGGATTGGTGTTCAACAAGCTCTTGAAGCCAAATGCCGATTACGCGCTCGATTACCATACGGCAGCCACCGGCACGGACTTCACGGCCTTCATTTTCGCCAAGATGAGCCTGCCCGAGGTCAAGGCGATGGCGGAATTGTTCCCCATCGAGCAGATCAAGAACGATCCGGGATACGGCGGCACGCTCGAGACGGCCTTGATCAAGGCCGGCATTCCCTGCCTGACCATTGAAATCGGCGGACCGCGATATTTCGACAAGCGCATGATACCGATGTTTGTCGAGGGCGCCCTGAACGTCTTCAAACTGCACGGTGTCATCGGGGGGCCGATGGGCCGCACCGCACAGGATGCCGGCACGTTCTTTGGCGATGCGCTGCACACTGTGCGCGCCACAGCTGGTGGCTATGTGGAGCTTCTGGTGGACCTGCGGTCCAAGGTGGCGGCTGGCCAAAGCGTTGCCATCCAGCGCAACGCATTTGGCGAAGTGGTGCAGGAGTATAAGACGGAGGTTGCGGGCGAGGTCGCGATCCTGCAGCGCGACGCGGTCACGGAGCCTGGCACACGCATCGTCGAAGTGCTTTACGATAGTTCCGAAAAGGCCTGTGACCCCGATGGTTGTCCTATCCCGGAAGTCGACTATGCCGAATAGTCCCGGGGATCGAATTCAATCGACATAACATGTGTGGAGAGATCGCAATATGACCAGCGAAACCAGATTTGGCGTTCATTCGGAAGTTGGCCAGCTCCGCAAGGTGATGGTCTGCGCGCCCGGCCGCGCGCACCAGCGCCTCACCCCCAGCAACTGCGACCGGCTTCTGTTCGACGACGTGCTGTGGGTCGAGACGGCCAAGCGCGACCATTTCGATTTCGTCACCAAGATGCGCGACCGCGGCATCGACGTGGTCGAAATGCACAATCTGCTGGCCGAGACCATGGCCATCCCCGAGGCCCGCAAGTGGATCTTCGACAACCAGATCGTGCCGGACCAGGTGGGCCTCGGCCTGATCGACGAGATCCGCAGCTATCTCGACGGCCTCTCCAACCGTGACCTGGCAGAGACGCTGATCGGCGGCCTGTCCACCGAAGAGTTCCCCGAAGCCATCGGCGGCAAGGCGCTGGAGGCGATCAGGGACGCGGCGGGTGAAGTCGAATATCTGCTGCCGCCCTTGCCCAACACGCTCTACACGCGCGACACCACCTGCTGGATTTATGGCGGCTGCACGCTGAACCCGCTCTACTGGCCCGCCCGCCACGAGGAACCGATCCTGACGACCGCCATCTACAAGTTCCACCCGGACTTCGCCGGCAAGGTGAATGTGTGGTGGGGCGACCCCACCAAGGACCATGGCCTTGCAACGCTCGAAGGCGGCGACGTGATGCCCATCGGTAAGGGCAACGTGCTGATCGGCATGAGCGAGCGCACCTCGCGCCAGGCCATCAGCCAGCTCGCCGCGGCGCTGTTCGAGAAAGGCGCCGCCGAACGCGTCATCGTGGCCGCCATGCCCAAGCTGCGCGCCGCCATGCACCTGGACACGGTCTTCACCTTCGCCGACCGCGACTGCGTGTTGCTCTACCCGGACATCGTTAACCACATCCAGGCCTATTCCTACCGCCCGAGCAGCAAGTCCGGCGGCGTCGAACTGCGCAAGGACGAGGGGTCCTTCGTCGAGGTGGTTGCGGGCGCGCTGGGCATCAAGAAGATGCGCGTGGTCGAAACCGGCGGCACCGCTTATATGCGCGAGCGCACCCAGTGGGACAGCGGCGCCAATCTGGTCTGCGCCTCGCCCGGCGTGGTCTATGCCTATGACCGCAACACCTACACCAACACGCTGCTGCGCAAGGAAGGGATCGAAGTCATCACCATCGCGGGCGCCGAGCTCGGCCGTGGCCGCGGCGGCGGCCATTGCATGACCTGCCCGATCATCCGCGACGCGGTCGACTTCTAAGCCGATGCGGGGATGACCGAAAGGCACGAGGTTCAGCCGCGGCCGCTTGGCCTCGTGGAGGCCATGATCCCGGTGGCGAGCCTCATCGTGCTCGTCAGCCTGTCCTATGCCCTGTTCGGGGATGCCGCAATGTCGGGGCCGAGTCAGGTGGCGCTGACGGTGGCCTCGCTGATCGCCGCCTTCGTCGCCTGGCGCAACGGCCATTCGCTGGCCTCGCTCAATGACGCGGCGGTGCAGAGTGTCAGCTCCGGCATCGGCGCGGTGTTCATCCTTTTCGCAGTGGGCGCCTTGATCGGCGCCTGGGCGATGAGCGGCACGCTGGTCGCCATGGTCTATTTCGGCATCCAGCTTCTCAGCCCCAACTATTTTTACCTCACCACGGCCATCGTCTGCGCGGTGATCTCGTCCTCGATCGGCAGTTCCTGGACGACGGCGGGCACCATCGGCGTTGGCTTCATGGGGATCGCCGCCAACATGGGGCTCGACCCCGCCATCACCGCCGCCGCCATCATTTCGGGCGCCTATTTCGGCGACACCACCTCGCCCTTGTCGGATTCGACCAACCTCGCGTCCGGCACGGTGGGCGTCGGGCTCTACGAGCACATCCGCGAAACGGCGCTGAGCTCGTCGATAGCACTCGCTCTGTCATTGGTGCTGTTCTGGTGGCTGGGCAGGCCCGGCGATTTCGACGCCAGCGACAAGATCGCCGCCATCCGCGAATTCTTCCCAACCTCGCCGCTGCTGTTCATTCCGCTGGCGCTGGTGGCGGCGATGGCGCTCCTCAAGTTTCCGCCTTTCACGGCGATCTTCGCCGGCGCGCTGGCGGGCGGCGTGGTGGCGGCGGTGGGCTCGCCCGACCGCGTCATCGCCTTTGCCGGCGCCGAAGGCTTGCCGCGCATCCTCGGCCTCATCAAGGGCGTGTGGCTGGCGCTGGCCAATGGCTACGAAACGCACACCGGCAACGCCGCCATCGACCAGCTGGTGTCGCGCGGCGGCATGGACAGCATGCTCAACACCATCTGGCTGGTGATGACCGCTCTGGCCTTCGGCGGCGTCGTCGAAAAGGCCGGCGTGCTGGACCGCCTCATCGAGCCCATCGTGGCGCGCACGAAATCGACAGGCGCGCTGATTTCCGCTACCGTCGGCTCCATCGTAGCCGCCAATGTGGTGACGGCGGACCAATATATCGCCATCGTGCTGCCGGCCCGTATGTTCAAGCCGGCCTTCGCCAGGCTGGGCTTCGCGCCTGTCGTGCTGTCGCGCGCCGTGGGCGCCACTGCAACACCCACCTCGGCCCTGGTGCCATGGAACAGCTGCGGCGCCTACATGGCGGCAACACTGGGAGTCGGCACCTGGCACTATGCGCCCTATGCGCTGTTCAGCATGCTGAGTCCGCTGGTGGTCATCGCACTCGCTTTTCTCAACATCCGCATGCCGCGGAAAGCGTCCGGTCAGGGATAGACGGCAGCGCCCAGCAGCGGGCCGAAGACGCTGAAGAAGGTCTGCACCGCGAGCGCCGCGAGAACGAGCCCCATGATGCGGCTCATCACATTGGTGCCGGTGCCTCCAATGACCCGCTGGATTTTCTCGGCCGAACGCAGCACGGCATAGATCACCGCCATCACGGCGATCAGCACAACGGCCGTCACGGCCTGTTCGGCGATGCTGCTGACGGTGTTGTCGGTCATCGCCACGATGGCGGCAATCGAACCGCCGCCGGCCAGCATCGGCATGGCCAGCGGAAACACCGCCACGTCGCCTGCCTGTGCATCGTCCGGCGAACCGCCGGGCGCCTCGCCGAACACCATGCGCAACCCCAGGATCAGCAGCACCAGCGCGCCGGCAATGCGCAGGGCGGGCAGCGTCACCCCGATCTTTTCGAGGAATAGCTGCCCGAAGGCGAGCAGGAAGAGCAGGATCGCGCTGGCGATGACGCTGGCCCGCAGCGCCGTGCGGTTGCGCTCCGCCGCCGTCATGCGGGAGGTTGCCGAGAGGAACACCGGCATGGCCGCAAAGGGATTGATGGTCACCAGCAGCAGAACGAATTCATTCGAAATCGACGTCACAATGGCCTCGCGGTCTGTTGAGCCTGCCCCCCAGCTTCGCACGGATGGCGCATCATTAGCGCATCCTGCGGGCAAGTGGAATCGCTTGCTGAGCGAAAGCAGCGTTGATCCGCTCCCCGGTGAGCCGGCTCTTCCTCATCGTCCAACTCCTCCTCCTGAGGCCGTTGGACTCTCCTCATTCCTGGATCAATTTGCGGGGCTCACACCAATCATGTTTGCAGCCGTGCACTGAGCCGGGTCACACCCAGCGGAAGACTACAACTGCCCAGATCATGGCGGCGGCGAGGGCGCCCCACAGGGGCGTTCCGAATAACGCCAGCCAGGCGAGAAAGATGAAAGCCGTTCCGAGATGCGTCATGAACAGGCGGTCGCCGCGCGTCGTCTCGAGCCGGAAGATGCCGCGGCGCGGAGAACCGCCCGGCGAGAAATACTCCCATACGCCCATGGCGAGGATCGAACCGAAGACATAGATGAAGAAGGCGATGGTCACCCGGTTCCACGCCATCCAGCTGCCCAGCGGCTGCTGCCACCACTCGGCCGAGAACATCATTGGCGTTTCCATCTTGAGGCCCTTCTCACACGCGGCCCAGGGCGAAGCCCTTGGCGATATAGTTGCGGACGAAATAGATGACAATGGCGCCGGGGATGATGGTGAGCACGCCCGCGGCCGCCAGCAGCCCCAGCTCATATCCGGACGTGCTGGCTGTCTTCGTCATGGCGGCGACGATCGGCTTGGCAGCCACGGATGTGAGGTTCTTCGCAAGCAGCATCTCCACCCAGGAGAACATGAAGCAGAAGAAGGCCGCAACGCCGATGCCAGCCGAGATGGTGGGGAGGAAGATCCTCAGGAAGAAGGACGGGAATGAGTAGCCGTCGACATAGGCGGTCTCATCGAGCTCCTTCGGCACGCCGGACATGAAGCCCTCGAGGATCCATACGGCGAGCGGAACGTTGAACAGGGTGTGCGCCAGCGCCACGGCCCAGGGCGTGTCGAACAGGCCGACGGCGGAATAGAGGTTGACGAAGGGCAGGACGAACACGGCGGCCGGCGCCATGCGGTTGGACAGAAGCCAGAAGAACAGGTGCTTGTCGCCAAGGAAGCGGTAGCGCGAGAAGGCGTAGGCCGCGGGAAGCGCGATCATCACCGAGATCACCGTGTTGATGACGACGTAGGTGATCGAGTTGATGTAGGCGTTGTACCAGGTGGGATCGGTGAAGATCGTGCGGTAGCTGTCGAGCGTGAAGTCGCGCGGGAAGGCGCTGAAGCCGCCGAGAATTTCGTTCGTCGTCTTGAACGACATGTTGAGCAGCCAGTAGATCGGCAGCATCAGGAAGACGATGTAGAGCGTCAGGACGATGTGGCGCTTGCGCATCTTACTTGGCCTCCTCGCGCATCATCAGCGTATAGAACAGCCAGCTGAGGAACAGGATGATAAGGAAGTAGACGATCGAGAAGGCCGCCGCGGGCCCGAGGTCGAAACCGCCCAACGCCTTCTGCACGAGGTCGATCGAGAGGAACTTCGTGGTGCTGCCGGGTCCGCCGCCCGTCAGCACGATCACTTCGGTGTAGATCATGAAGGAATCCATGAAGCGGAGCAGGATGGCGATCGTCAGCACGTGCTTCAACTTCGGCAGCTGGATGTATCGGAACACCGCCCAGGGCCTGGCGCCATCGACCTTCGCCGCCTGGTAATAGGCGTCCGGAATGGCGACGAGCCCGGCGTAGCAGAGCAGCAAGACCAGCGACGTCCAGTGCCACACATCCATCAGCACAACGGTGAACCACGCGGATATGGGTTGCCGCGTGTAGTTGAAAGGAATGCCCAGCGCGTTAATGCCCTTGCCGAGAAGGCCGATGTCAGGGAGCGCCATGATGTTCCACATGGAGCCGACGACGTTCCACGGCACCAGCAGCGGCAAAGCCACGAGCACAAGACAGACGGACACCCAGGGCCCCTGGCGCGGCATGCACAGCGCAATGGCGAGGCCCAGGGGAACTTCAATCAGCAAGATAAGGCCCGTGAAGACGAGCTGGCGCTTGAGCGAGGCATGGAACTCGCCGTCATGCAGGATCTGCTCGAACCAGGTGGTTCCCGACCAGAAGAACTCGTTGTTGCCGAAGGTTTCCTGGATCGAATAGTTGACGACGGTCATCAACGGCACCAGCGCGTTGAAGGCCACCATCAGGAACACCGGAAGAACGAGCCACCAGGCCTTGTTATTGAAGGTCTTGTTCATCGCCGCGCGCCCGCCATCCAGCCGTCCTCGTAAACCTGGGTGTGCGAGGGATCGAAGGACAGGAATGTGCTGCCGCGTGGCGCCTCGCCACCTTCCTTCAGCAGCAGCTTGACGGTGTGGCCGTGGCTGCGGGTTTCGACAATGCGGTAGCGGCCGGCGTCGGACACCCGGATCACTTCTGCCGGAATTCCGGAGGAAGCGATCGACACGAATTCGGGCCGGACGCCCAACTCGGTCCGGCCGCGGCTGTTTGCGGCTGCTATATTGGCCGCGTCCACCGGCGTTCCGCCGAATATGGCCTTTCCCCCGCGCACTTCGCAAGGGAGAACGTTCATGCCAGGAGAGCCGATGAAGTGGCCGACGAAGGTGTGCTGCGGGCGCTCGAAAAGCTCGACGGGCGTTCCCGCCTGCACCACCTCGCCGAGATTCATCACCACAACCTGGTCGGCGAAGGTGAGGGCCTCGGTCTGGTCGTGCGTCACATAGATCATGGTGCGCCCGGTTCGGAGGTGAAGCTCCTTGAGCTTGGAGCGCAACTGCCACTTGAGATGCGGGTCGATCACCGTCAGCGGCTCGTCGAACATAATCACGTTCACATCTGGCCGGACCAAGCCACGGCCTAGCGAGATCTTTTGTTTGCCGTCCGCCGTCAAACCCGATGCGCGCTTGTGAAGCGTCTTCGTGAGCTCCAGCATCCCGGCGATCTCGCCGACGCGCGACTCGATCTCGGCCTCGGGCACGCCGCGGTTGCGCAGCGGGAAGGCAAGATTGTCGAACACCGTCATGGTGTCGTAGATGACCGGGAACTGGAAAACCTGCGCGATGTTGCGGGCCTCGGGCGAGCTGTGCGAAACGTCCCGACCGTCGAACAGGATCTTGCCCTCGGTCGGCGTCAGCAGGCCGGAGATGAGGTTGAGAAGCGTGGTCTTGCCGCAGCCCGACGGCCCCAGCAGCGCGTAGGCGCCGCCGTCCTGCCAGGTGATGGAGAGGCGCTTGAGGGCATAGTCCTCATCGCTCTGCGGATTGGCCGAGTAAGAGTGGCGGAGGTTCTCGAGACGGATTTCGGCCATCAGGACACGCGCTCGCCATTGGCTGCGAAGAACAATCCGCGGTCGATGTCGACGTGGAGCCTTGCGTGCGCGCCAACCTCGAAGGGGTGAATGCCGTGCGACTGCGACACCCACGTCGTGCCGCCGACATCGAGATGGATGACGCTCTCCGACCCGGACAGCTCGGTGACCAGCACGCGGCCCTCGAGTTCGCCGGTCGACGCTTCCGGCGGCAGTGGCGTCACGTGATGCGGGCGGATTGCGAGAATGTAGCTTCCATCGTTCAGCCCGCGCGCGGCCGCACCCGCAGGCCAGGTTTTCCCGCCGAAAACCTGAAGCTGAGACCCCCGCTTTTCCACCGGTGTCATGTTGATGGGGGGATCGGAAAAGACTTGGGCCGACGTGAGGTCCTTCGGCTCCCGGTAGACCGAGGACGTGGGCCCGAACTGGGTGACGCGGCCCTCGTGCAGCGTTGCCGTGTTGCCGCCAAACAGCAGCGCCTCGACCGGCTCCGTGGTGGCATAAACGACAATGGCATTGCGGCCGGCAAAGAGCCTCGGCAACTCGTCGCGCAGTTCCTCGCGCAGCTTGTAGTCGAGGTTGGCGAGCGGCTCATCGAGGAGGATCAGGTCCGAGTCCTTCACGATGGAGCGGGCGATGGCGGTGCGCTGCTGCTGACCGCCGGAGAGCTCCGATGGCCGCCGCTTCAGCATGGGGCGCAAGCGAAGCAGGTCGGCGGCGGCCATGACGCGGCGGTCGATCTCGGCCTTGCTCATGCCGGCCACTTTCAGCGGCGAGGCGATGTTGTCGTAGACAGTGAAATTCGGGTAGTTGATGAATTGCTGATAGACCATCGAGACGTTGCGCTTCTGAACGGCGACATGGGTCACGTCCCTGCCGTTGAACCTGATCCGGCCTGACGTCGGCGGCTGGATGCCGGCCATGATCTGCATGAGCGTGGTCTTGCCGGACAGCGTGGTGCCCAGCAGCACGTTGAACGAACCCTGCGGCAGCACGAGCGACGTCGGATGGATATGCGTGTCCGCACCGGCGCGCTTGGTGATCTCGATGAGTTCAAGGGCCATGAAGATCCGATCGGCAATGAAAACATGGGGCAAGCCCCGGCAAGGTTGGAGCGCGGGATTTCTCCCGCGCTCCGCTATTCCGGTTATTATTCCTGCCAGCGCTTGACGATTTCCTCGTAAGGAATGGTCTGGCCGGGCTCCTTCTCGTTGGCGAGCTTCGCCTTCGGGCCATCGGGCCGGCCGAGCCAGTAGGACGGATCCTTCGGCTCGGAGAGACGCGGACCGCATCCACCATAGGTCTTGTTGGCCTTGTCCGCCGCTTCCATGCGGGCCATCACCTGCTCCATTTCGCCGGCAAGTCGGTCCATGGCCTCTTGCGGCGTGAAGGCGCCGGAGTTCACATCGCCGATCTGCTGCCACCAGAGCTGGGCGAGCTTCGGATAGTCCGGCACATTGATGCCGGTGGGCGACCAGCGCACGCGGTCGGGCGAGCGGTAGAACTCGACCAGTCCGCCCAGCTTCGGCGCGCGGTCCGTAAAGGACTGGTGGCGCACCGTGCTGTCGCGGATGAAGGTGAGACCGACCTGGCTCTTCTTCACGTCGACCGTCTTCGACACCGCGAACTGCGCATAGAGCCAAGCGGCCTTGGCGCGGTCAGCCGGCGTCGACCTCAGGATGGTCCAGGAGCCCACGTCCTGATAGCCGACCTTCTGTCCGTCCTTGTAGTAGGGTCCGTGCGGCGACGGGGCCATGCGCCAGAGCGGCATGCCTTGGTCATCCACCGTGTTGTTGCCCTCCGACTTCGGCGCCACCATGGAGGCGGTGAAGGCCGTGTACCAGAAGATCTGCTGCGCAACGTTGCCCTGCGCGAGCGCCGGCAGCGACTGGTAGAAGTCGTAGTCGGCTGCCCCCGGAGGCGCGTACTTGCGCAGCCACTCATCCCACTTCGCGATGGCGTAGACCGAGGCTGGGCCGTTGGTCTCGCCGCCACGCGACACCGAAGCGCCGGAGGGGTTGCAAGAACCCTTCTCCATGCGGATGCCCCACTCATCGATCGGCACGCCGTTGGGTTCGCCCTGGCTGCCGGCGCCGGCCATCGAAAGCCACGCGTCGGTCATGCGCCAGCCGAGGTCCGGCGCGCGCTTGCCGTAGTCCATGTGGCCATAGATCTTGACGCCGTCGATTTCCTTGACATCATTGCTGAAGAATTCGGCGATGTCCTCATAAGCCGACCAGTTGACCGGCACGCCGAGATCGTAGCCATACTTGGCCTTGAATTTTTCCTTGATCTCAGGGCGGTCGAACCAGTCTTTCCGGAACCAGTAGAGGTTCGCGAACTGCTGGTCGGGAAGCTGGTAGAGCTTTCCGTCCGGTCCGGTGGTGAACTTCGTGCCGATGAAATCGGCGAGGTCAAGACCGGGGTTGGTCACGTCCTTCCAGTCGCCGGCCATCATGTCGGTGAGATTATAGGTCTGCTGCAGGCGGGAGTGCGTGCCGATCAGGTCCGAGTCGTTGACGTAGCCGTCATACAGGTTGCGGTTTGTCTGCATCTGCGTCTGCACGGCCTGAACCACTTCGCCCTCGCCGAGGATCTGGTGATTCACCTTGATGCCGGTGATTTCCTCGAAGGCCTTGGCCAGCACCTTCGACTCATAGTCATGCGTCGGGATGCCCTCCGACAGCACGTTGATCTCCATGCCCTTGAAGGGTTCTGCGGCCTTGATGAACCACTCCATCTCCTTCAGCTGATCCTCCTTGGACAGCGTTGAGGGCTGGAATTCGGAATCGATCCATTTCTTGGCAGCGTCGGCGTCGGCAAATGCAGGACTTGCAACCGCCATCAGCGCCATGGCGGCAGCTGAGGCGAGATATTTCAGTCTCATGGTGGGTCCTCCCTTGATCGGTACCTGTTGCATGGCACCTTCGACAAACTATCATGTGAAAACAAATGAGCGTCAACCGGCAAAATTCGAACTATGCTGCGCCGCAATATTGCGTTAAACGAAAAAAAGTGAAATCATCCGCACCGCAAGTAATCGATCCCCTCTCGGACGGCGATGACGCGTAGCCGGTAGCGAAAGACCCATGGAGAACCTCAGTCCACGTCAGCACCAGATTCTTGCGCTGTCACGGCAACTTGGCAGTGTCGCTGTGGAGGATCTGGCGCAGCGTTTCGAGGTTACGCCGCAGACCATCCGCAAGGATTTGAACGAACTTTGCGACTTCAGGCTGCTTTCCCGCACGCATGGCGGCGCGATTCTGACCTCGGGCGTCGAGAACCTCGCTTACGAGGCGCGCCGTCTCATGGCCGCCACCGAAAAGGTGGTGATCGGCCGTCATGCCGCGAGCCTCATTCCCAACAACTGCTCGCTGTTCATCAACATCGGCACGACAACCGAGGAGGTGGCGCGCGCCCTTATCCTGCATGAGGGGTTGCTGGTCATCACCAACAACATCCACGTCGCCACCATATTGATGTCGCGCCCGAAAATCGAGGTGATCGTGGCCGGCGGCGTGCTGCGCCGGAGTGACGGCGGCATCGTCGGCGAGGCGGCGGCCGATTTCATTACGCAGTTCAAGGTGGATCATGCGGTGATCGGCGCCTCCGCCCTCGACGAGGATGGCGCGATGCTGGATTTCGACTACCGCGAGGTGCGTGTCGCCAAGGCCATCATGCAGAACGCCCGCAACGTCATGCTGGTGGCGGACGCGACGAAATTCACGCGCACAGCTCCGGTGCGCATCGGGGAGTTGTCGGACATCGACGTTTTTGTGACGGACCGGGCCCCGCCCGAGCCTGTCGCCGCCTATTGCAGGGATAACGCCGTCCACCTCGAAATCGCCCAAGGACACCCTGTGAATGACAACACGATGGACGCCGCCGAATGACTTATGACCTCTTCATTATCGGCGGCGGCGTGAATGGCTGCGGCATCGCGCGTGACGCATCGGGGCGCGGGCTCACGGTCTTTCTCGCCGAGCAGGGTGACCTCGCGTCGGGCACCTCCAGCGCCTCGACCAAACTCATTCACGGCGGATTGCGCTATCTCGAGCATTACGAGTTCCGCCTGGTGCGCGAGGCGCTCATCGAGCGCGAAGTGCTTCTGAAGGCGGCGCCGCACATCATCTGGCCTCTTCGCTTCGTGCTGCCCTGCCACAAGGGCCTGCGCCCCTGGCCCATCTTGCGCATGGGCCTGTTCCTCTACGATCACCTCGGCGGCCGCGAGATCCTGCCCGGCACGCGCGGCGTGAACCTGCGGACCGACGTCACCGGCGAACCGCTGAAGAACCAGTATGTCCGCGGCTTCGAGTACTCCGATTGCTGGGTCGAGGACGCGCGCCTCGTTGTCCTCAATGCGCGCGACGCGCAGGCCAGGGGTGCGGTGATCCGCACCCGCACCAAATGCATCTCCGCGCGCCGGGCCGAGGGCGTCTGGGAGATGACGATCGAAACCGCTGACGGCCATGTGGAGACGGTGCGCGCCAGGGCACTGATCAATTCCGCCGGCCCGTGGGTCAGCGAAATACTGGGCGCCGTCGTCGGCCGCAACGATCCGGACAAGATCCGCATGGTGAAGGGCAGTCACCTCGTGGTCGAGAAACTCTACGGCCATGACCGCTGCTACATCTTCCAGAACGCCGACGGCCGCATCTGTTTTGCCATTCCTTATGAGCGCGATTTCACCCTCATCGGCACGACGGACGAGGACCACAAGGGCGATCCCGGCAAACCGCAGATTTCCGAAGCCGAGGCAGACTATTTGCTCGGAGCGGTCAGCGAGTATTTCAAGAGGCCCGTGACGAAAGACATGGTGCGCTGGTCCTATTCCGGCATCCGCCCGCTCTATGACGATGGCGCCTCCAAGGCGCAGGAAGCGACGCGCGACTACGTTTTGAAGCTCGATCACTCAGAGGGTGGCGCCCCGCTTCTCTCGGTCTTCGGCGGCAAGATCACCACCTTCCGCCGCCTCTCGGAACACGCCATGGAAAAGATCCAGCCCTTCTTCCCGCAGATGGGCAAGCCGTGGACGCGTGATGCAGCGCTTCCCGGCGGCGACTTCGGCCATGACCAGGTCGAGCAGCACATTTCGGCGCTGGCGGCGAAATATCCCTTTCTCGACAAGGTCACCGTGCGCCGCCTGTTCAGGGCCTATGGCACCGATGCCGGGCGCCTGCTTGGCGACGCGCGCACTTCGGCCGACATGGGTCAAAGCTTCGGCCCCATCAGCGAACGCGAGATCGACTGGCTGTGCGACAAGGAATGGGCCCGCAATGCCGATGACGTGCTGTGGCGGCGCTCCAAGCTCGGTCTGCACACCACGAAGGCGCAGCAGGAGGCCCTGCGCACCTACATGGCATCTGCCAATGCGGTGCAGGACCTCAAGCGGGCGGGAGGCTGAATCATGGCGGACATGATCCTCGCGATCGACCAGGGCACGACCTCGTCGCGCGCCATCGTCTTCGATTCGAAGCTAAAACCCGTCGCCACCGGCCAGCAGGAGTTCCGGCAGTACTATCCGAAGTCTGGCTGGGTTGAGCACGATGCGGAGGAGATCTGGTCCTCCGTGATCGCCACCTGCCGGTCCGCGCTGCGCAAGTCGAAAGTGAAGCCGCAGGCGGTGAAGGCCATCGGCATCACCAACCAGCGCGAAACGGTGGTGATCTGGAACCGCCGCACCGGCAAGCCCATCCACAAGGCGATCGTCTGGCAGGACCGGCGCACGGCGGAGGATTGCGCGGCGCTCAAGGCCAAGGGTCTCGAACCGCTGTTCGGCAAGAAGACCGGGCTGCTGCTCGACCCCTATTTCTCCGGCACCAAGATCCGCTGGCTGCTCGACAATGTGAAAGGTGCGCGCGCCAAGGCGGAAGCGGGCGAACTCGCCTTCGGCACCATCGACTGCTTCCTCATCTGGCGCCTCACCGGCGGGCGCGTCCATGCGACGGACGCAACCAACGCCTCGCGCACGCTGCTCTACAACATTCACACCGGCGGCTGGGACGCGGAACTGCTGCGCCTCCTCGACGTTCCGAAAAATCTCCTGCCGGAGGTAAAAGACTGCGCCGCCGACTTCGGCGCCACCGATCCGGCCCTGTTTGGCGCCGCGATTCCGATCTGTGGCGTGGCCGGCGATCAGCAGGCCGCCAGTATCGGACAGGCCTGCTTCGAACCCGGCATGATGAAGGCCACCTATGGCACCGGCTGTTTCGCGTTGCTCAACACAGGCGGGACGGCCGTGCTGTCGCGCAACCGGCTTCTCACCACCATCGCCTATCAGCTGGATGGCGAGCGCACGTATGCGCTGGAAGGCGCCATCTTCATCGCAGGCGCCGCGGTGCAGTGGCTGCGCGACGGGCTGAAGCTGGTGAAAACCGCGGGCGAAACCGGCAAGCTGGCGCAGCAGTCCGATCCCAACCAGCACGTCTATCTCGTGCCGGCTTTTGTGGGCCTCGGCGCGCCTTACTGGAATGCCGAGGCGCGCGGCGCCATCTTCGGCCTCACCCGCGCCACCACGGCGAAGGAACTGGCCCGGGCAACGCTCGAGTCGGTCTGCTACCAGACCCGCGACCTGCTGGAGGCGATGCGGAAGGATGTTGGCCACGCGCAGAACACCATCCTGCGCGTCGATGGCGGCATGTCCGCCTCGGACTGGACCATGCAGCAACTCGCCGACATGCTTGACGCGCCGGTTGACCGTCCGCCGATCCTGGAGACCACAGCACTGGGGGCGGCTTATCTCGCCGGCCTGAAGGTGGGCATGTTCCCCGAGCCCGCGCGCTTTGCGAAATCCTGGAAAAAGCAGAAGCGCTTCACGCCAAAAGTGAAGCCGGCAGAACGCGACGCGAAATATGCGGGCTGGCAGGACGCCGTCCGCAAACTTCTCGCTTGATCATGCCGCCTTCAGCACGAAGCGTGTGATGAACCGGAAAAACAGCGGATAGGGCAGCGTCCGGAGGATGCGCAGAATGGCCACGAAGCGCCGCGGATAGGCAATCTCGAAACGTCCCTCCGCCAGGCCTGCGATGGTGCGGCGCGCCGCCTCGTCCGGCTGCATCAGGAAGGGCATATCAAAGTCGTTCTGTGCCGTCAGCGGGGTCGCGACGAACCCGGGATTGATGACGCTGATGCGCACCCCCTTCAGCTTCATCTCGGGTTCGAGGCATTCCGCAAGATTGATCAGCGCCGCTTTGGTCGGCCCATAGGCCGCCGCTTTCGGCAACCCCATGAAACCCGCGACCGAGGCAATCCACGAGATCTGCCCCTTCCCGCGCGCCATCATGCGTGGCGCCACGGCGGCCAGGCAGTTCACCACGCCCATGTAGTTCGTCTCCATGGTATGGGCGAATAATTTCGGATCGATACTATCGATGGCGACCGGCGCGTAAGTGCCCGCCCCGAACACCACAAGGTCGATCGGACCTAGTTCGGACTCGATACGTTCGGCGGCGGCCCGGCAGGCATCCGCATCGGTCACATCTAACGGTATCGACACTATACTTGGACCGAACGCCCCCAGCTTTTCGGCCGAGCGCGCCGATGCCGCGACGTTTACGCCCGCTGCCGTCAGCTGCAGCACGATCTCCCGGCCGATGCCGGTGGAGGCGCCGGTGACCCAGGCCGTCTTCCACGGCAGGGATTGCGCCACGCCTCAGATACCCACGAAGGGCTGCAGCAGGCGCGCGGCGAAGGACTTGAAGCGGGTGGGGCTTTCGGTGGCGACCAGGCAAATGCAGTCGCCGTCCTGTTCCACCACCGGGCGATGCTCGATCTCCTCGTCAAGGTCAGCGACATCACCGGCGGCGAAGCGTCCCATATGGTCCACATAAGCGCCGTTCAGCACCATGGTGATCTCCTCGCCGCCATGGCCATGCTCCGGCATGGCGCGCCCGGCGCCGATGCGCAACAGGCGCAACTGCCCCTGGGCGGAGGATCCGAGCTTCACATCGTAGATCGCCACACCGGGGGCTTTCCTCTTCCAGCCCAGCTCGTCGAGGCTGGACACGGGCAGCAGGCTGGCCAGGGCGCGCGGCAGCGCCGGACGCGGCGCGGCAACCGGCAGGCGGTACAGCCCGGCCTGTTCCAAGGCGGCGAAGGTGCGGTTGCGGCAGTCGTCGGACACGGCCAGGTTCCCGGCGCTTTCCAGAAACTCGCCGCCCAGCGCCTCGGCCGCGCGTACTGCGCCGCGGCAGACCGGGCAGACGCCGACATGCGCGGCTGCCACCACCGAAAAGGCCTCGCCAAGCGTGCCCGCCGCATAGGCAAGCAACGTGCTGTCGTCGAGATGATGGTTCGGGATCAAAGTCCAGTCTCCAGAATGCGGCGCAGGTGCCCATAGGCAAGGCGCATGCGCGATTTCACGGTTCCGAGAGGGATCGCAAGCTTGGATGCGATCTCGCTCTGCGGCAGCTCTTCAACAAAAGACAGCACAAGGATTTGCCGCTGCTCCTCCGGGATCGCCTGCAGGGCCCGGGCGACCAGCCCGTCCTCCTGCTTGCGGCCCAGCAGCTCCTCGCCTTCGGGCGCCTCCGACGGCTCGTCATAATCGCCGAGTTCCGTCGTCGGCATGTGCACGTCGCGCCGGACCCTGTCGATGCGCAGGTTCCGGGCGATGGTGAAGACCCAGGTCGTCACCGACCCCTTTGTCGGTTCATAGAGAGCCGCCTTGGTCCACACCGCAATCATCGCTTCCTGCACCAGGTCCTCGGCCAGTTCGGCGGAGGTATTCTTGCGCATCATGAAGCTTTTGAGGCGGGGCGCGAAATGATCGAACAGCTGGGCGAATGCCTGCCGGTCGCGATTCTGCGCCACCCTCGTTATCAGCGAGCGGAACAGCGTTTCAAGCCGCTGTTTCTCCTCGTCTTTACGCCTGTCTGCCAGTTCCATCACGGCATACATAGCATGTCCCCTGTTTCCGAGCGCTACGCTTTCGTGCTAGGGGCGGATCACCTGATCCGTGCCTCTGGACGGGGCGTAACACAGCGTACCAAAATATAGGCCGCACGTGAAAACCCGCCATATTGCCGTCGTCGGATCCGGAATTTCAGGCCTGTCGGCGGCCTGGCTTCTGTCGCGCACCCACCGCGTCACCCTGATCGAGGCCGATGCCCGGCCGGGCGGCCATTCCAACACGGTGGACTGCGAGGTCGATGGCGTCGACATTTCGGTTGACACCGGCTTCATCGTCTACAATCCGCCGGCCTACCCCAACCTGACCGCGCTGTTCGCCCAGCTGAAGGTGCCGACAGTTCCCTCGAACATGAGTTTTGCCGTGTCCATGGGCGGCGGCGCCTATGAATATGCAGGTTCCGGCCTGTCCCAGCTCGTCGGCCAGCCGAAGAACCTGCTGAACCCTGGCCACTGGCAGCTGATGCGCGACATTCCGCGCTTCTTCAAAACGGCACTCGACCGGCTCTCGACCCTTTCGGATGACGTGACGCTCGGCGCGTTCCTTAAGTCCGAGGGCTATTCCGATTATTTCCGCGACCGGCATCTGCTGCCCATGGCGGGCGCCATCTGGTCTGCGGCGCCTGGCGACATGCGCGATTATCCGGCACGAGCCTTCATCCGCTTCTTCGAAAATCACGGGCTGCTCAGGATCAAGAACCGGCCGCAGTGGCGCACTGTCAAGGGCGGCTCGCGCGAATATGTCTCACGCGTTATCCGCGATGGCGCTTTCGAGACGAGGCTGCGCACCCCCATCGCCGCCATCCGCCGAGGCCCCAATGGCGTGACGCTGCGGGCCGTCAACGGCCAGGAGCAAGCCTTCGACGACGTGGTGCTGGCCTGCCACGCCGACCAGGCCCTCGCCATGCTGTCTGACGCCTCGCCGGAAGAACGCCGCCTGCTGTCCTGCTTCCGCTACTCGCGGAACCGCGCGGTTCTGCACCGTGACCAGCGGCTGATGCCGAAGCACCGCCGCCTGTGGGCCAGCTGGAACTACCTCTCGGGCCTGCCTCCGCATGGCGGCGCCGCGAGTTCCGTCACCTACTGGATGAACAAGCTGCAGCCGCTCTCCGTCGGCGTGCCGGTCTTCGTCAGCCTCAATCCGCTCACCGAGCCCGATGTTTCCAGGGTGCTTGGCGAGTTTGACTATGCGCATCCGGTCTTCGATCCGGCAGCCATGGCCGCCCAGCGCGACATGTGGACGATCCAGGGCGCGCAGCACACGTGGTTCTGCGGCGCCTATATGGGCTCGGGCTTCCACGAGGACGGCATCCAGGCGGGCCTCGCGGTGGCGGAGCGCCTCGGCTGCCTGAAGCGCCCATGGTCGGTCGCCAACGAATCCGGCCGCATTCATCTTGGGCCCCAGGACCCGCAGTCGCCGGTCATTCAGGTGCCTGCCGAGTGATGGCCGAAAGCTGCCTCTACCACGGCGAAGTGGTGCACCGGCGGCTGAACCCGCTGCGCCACGAACTGCGTTACCGGGTCTTCAACCTGCTGGCTGACGTCGACGAGCTGGACGCCCTGCCGCGCCGCCTCAGGCTTTTCAGCTACAATCGCCTCAATCTCTTCTCGATCATGGATCGCAACCATGGCCCGGGTGACGGAACGCCGGTGCGCGATCATGCATGGGCGCTGGTGCGCGCGGCGGAAGGCGGAGTTGACGTGCGCCGCGTCTTCATGTTCTGTTATCCGAGCGTGCTCGGCTATGTGTTCAACCCGGTCACCGTCTATTTTGGTCTCGATGGCGAAGACCGGCTGCGGCTGATGATTTATGAAGTGAACAACACCTTCGGCGGGCGGCATTCCTATGTGCTGACGGTGGGTGACGGGCTGGCTCAGACAGCGCCCAAACATTTCTTCGTCTCGCCCTTCAACGCCGTGGAGGGGCACTATACCTTCAACTTCACCGCCCCGGAAGAGAAGCTGGCGCTGGGCGTGGCGCTCAGCGTCGATGGCAAGCCGGTGCTCAAGGCCTATGTCAGCGGCACCAGGAAGCCTTTGACGGATGGCAATCTGCTCCGCTCCTTCCTCGGCATTCCGCTCCTGACATTGAAGGTGACGGGAGCCATTCACCTTCATGCCTTGAAACTTTGGTGGAAGGGCCTCAAGCTCAACCGGCGCCCCACCGGTCCGAACCACACCGTCGATTACCTTCCCGAGGTCCGTTCCCAGCCATGACCACCGAGACACTGCATGCCCGCGAGAGCCTGATCGGACAGGTCATTGCCGCCGCCGGCCGGCGCATGATGCCGCGTGACCTCACAGGCGGCATGACGCTGACTCTGCCCTCGGGCCGCCAGCACCGCATCGGCTTCCAGAAGCCTGGCATTCACTGCGACCTCACACTGCGCAACTTCCGGCCGGTGTTTTCCGCCATGCGGCGCGGCGCCGTGGGCTTTGCCGAAAGCGTCATGCTGGGCGACGTCGACAGCACCGACATCACCGCCGTGCTGCGCTTCTACCTGAAGAACCGCGACGCGCTGAACCGCGCAGGCAGGTCCGTTTTCTTCAAGAGCCTGAGCGACCGCCTGTTCCATCTGCTGCGCCATAACACGCGCGCCGGCGCCCGCCGCAACATCAGTGCCCACTATGATCTCGGCAACGGCTTCTACAAGCTCTGGCTCGACCCGACGATGAGCTACTCCTCGGGCTTTTTCGGCGCCGGAGCGGAGACGCTGGAGCACAGCCAGGCCGCCAAGTACCGGCTGGTGATCGATGCGCTTGGCCTCGAGGGCCGCTCGGACATTCTGGAGATCGGTTGCGGCTGGGGTGGCTTTGCCGAGGTGGCGGCCGATCGCGGACACCGTGTCACTGGCCTCACCATCTCGCGCGAGCAATGGGAATATGCCCGCGCGCGGCTGGGCGATCGCGCCGAGATTCGCTTTCAGGATTACCGCGACACGCCGGAGCAATTCGACGCAATAGTCTCGATAGAAATGATCGAGGCCGTGGGCGAGGCGAACTGGCCGACCTATTTCAAGGTTCTGCATGACCGGCTGAAGCCGGGCGCCGCGGCTGCTGTGCAGGCCATCACCATCGACGAGACCCTGTTCGACGGTTATCGCCGCAAGGCCGACTTCATTCAGCGCTTCATCTTTCCAGGCGGCATGCTGCCGGCAAAGCGCATCCTTGCCGAGCAGGCCCGGCGCGCCGGGCTGAGCTTCGAGACCTTTAAACTTTTCGGGCAGGATTATGCCCGCACGCTGATGCTGTGGCGCGAACGTTTCGAGGCCGCGTGGCCCACCATCGCAAGGCTGGGTTTCGATGAGAAGTTCCGCCGGCGCTGGTGCTATTACCTTTCATATTGCGAGGCGGGCTTCCGTGAGGGGTCGATCGACGTCGGCATCTACCGTTTCCGGCGGGCAGGGTGATCGGCTTGCATCGGCGCGCCGTAAGGCAGACATGCTTAAGCGCAACGACACCGCTCCGTTCGACCTGCTCTCCTGGCTGGAGGGCCGAAGCCACGCCATCGGGGTGGTCGAAGACCGTAAGGGCCGCGTCCGCCGCCGCTTCACGGTGGACTTGACCGGCACGGCGCAAGGCGATGCGCTGCGCCTTCACGAGCGGTTCGTTTTCGCGGATGGCGAGCGGCAGGAGCGCACTTGGGTGCTCACCCGCGGCTCAGACGGCACATTTTCCGGCCGCGCCGAAGATTCGGCGTCGGACGCGCGGGGCTGCTTTGCCGAAGGTGCGGCCTATATGTCGTCCGAGCTGAAGCTCAAGATCGGCAATCGGATCATTGCCATGCGCTTCGATGACGCGTTCTACCCGTCGGGGCCTGGCCTGGTGCTCAACCGCTCCACCATGAGCAAGTGGGGCGTACGTCTTGGTCAAATCCTCATCCAGTTCCGCAAGGACGGTCAACGCTCGCCATAGAGCATGCCGTAGACAATCGGCCGCAGCGTCAGCATCAGGCTGTCGGCCATTGCGGCATGGCCTTCGGCCGAGGGGTGGAGGGCGCCAACGGTTTCCGAGAACACCGCGGCGGACGCCTTTTCGTCGATGTTGCCAAAGCGGTCTCGCACCTTCTGATTGACCACCATGTAGGCGTCGTTGAAGCTGCGCACCCAGCGCTGGCGCAGCGCGTAAGGAAAGTTCTGTGCCGACGGGTCGTAGGGCCGCCAGCTGCCCTCCTTGCCCAGGAAGCTGGTCTGGCAGGTTTGCGTGTCACGCGTGGCGGAACCGTAGCACGGGATCATCAGCTGCTCCGCCGGGTCGGCGATGCGTTTGACATTCTGGGCGCAGAAGCCATGACCGTCGAACATCTTGTCGGCGTAAATGCGGCCCGCGAAGGTCCAGCCATGGTCGCCCGCCAGGTCGCGCATCCTTTTGTAGAGCGACGCGAATTGCGCGCGTACTTTGGCGAGGCGGTCAGGACGCGCAGTGAGCCAGGACGAGAACATGTCAAGCGACTGATTGGCGGCATAGCGGTCCTCGTCTTCGCCGCCGCCATCCTCCGGCGAAGCGTCGCAGATCTCGCCTGCCTCGTTGGTGACAAGGTCCGGGTAGGCGGTGAGGATGACGCGCGACGGGTCGAACACGCCATCACCGGCGGAGACGACCGGCACCGTCCGCTCCAGCGCCGCGGCGAGCTGCGCATAGGCGTCCGGCAGGACGTCGCGCATGCGCGTGGCGAACTCCTCGGCGTCGACCGTGGCGCCGAAGAAGGAGGCAATGGCGGAAGAGGCGGAGTCGCGCAGTGAAGCCCACGCGACGACGTTGGAGAAGCCGATGTCATTGCCGCCGACCGACAGAAACACGAAGTCGAGCGGGCGGCGGAAATCATTGCCCGGGCAGGTGGGCAGCCCGCGCTTCACCTCCGGCGTGGCGCGGCACAATTCCTTGATGAGGCGGTAAAGCTGCGAATCCTTGGCGCCGCCCGCGATCTGGGGGGCCGCCAGCTGCGCCGAACGCTCGGTGCTGGCCACGCGCTCGACATAGCTTTGCGGCCCGAGGATGCCTTCGGCGATGCTGGCCCCGGAGCAGGTGTAATCGAGGAAGGTGACGGAGGCCTGCGGGTTCTCGACTGCAATCTGCAGCGCGGCGCGCAGCTGCTGGCCGTAGAGCGAGCGATGGCAGAGTTCATCCGTCCATTGCGCATTGCCGCCGGCGTCGTTCTGGCGGCGGAGGGGATAGAAATTCCGAAGGCGGCGGGTGTCGCTGAAGGCGACAGGCAGGTTGGGATTGCCCTCGCCCGAGGCGAAACTGTCGCCCAGCCCGGCGATCAGCAGGTCCCTGACACGGGCCTCGGTGATGATGGGGGCTTCGCCCACCACATTCACCGATATTTCCGAGCCGCCCGGATAGGGGAGCTCGACACCGGGACCGCTCACCCGGTCGGCACAGGAGGCCTGGGCGACAAGCTGCCCGCCGATCCGCCATTGGCAGGCCGCGGTGGCGGGCACGGCCGGGCCGGACAGCCACATCTCGATCGCATGCGATTGCGGCGCAATATAGGCATCTATTCCACCACAGGCGGAGTGCTTTCGCTTCTTCGCATCGTAGCACAGCGCGTTCTGGCCCTTGGCGGCCCAGCCGCGCCAGTCGAAGTTCTGGCGCAGGATGCTGCTGAAGGCGATGAAGCGGTCATTGAGCACGTGCTCGGAGCCGATGACGGAGGTGCGGGCGACGAGGGAATCGCGCTCATCCGAAGCCATGCCCCGCTGGTCTATGTGGAGCAGATACTGGCGCCAGGCACTTTCATGGAGCTTGAAGAAACCCGGGTCTTGGAACAGCCGGAACCGGTTGCTGACCTGCCATTCGATCTTGAACTGGCTGGTGGACAGGGTCTGCGCCCCGGCCGGAAAGGCGGCGGCGGAGAGCAGGAATGCAATCATGAGAAACAGCCGGTACATGACTAGTTTCTTACACCAGAAAACCGGCCAAGTTAGGGCAAGGATTCATGAAAAATCATGAAAAATCGGGGTTGGCGCGGGCGATGATCACCCGGATGCCGGCGTCCATGAGCATTTTGTGATTTGCGTCGGTGAGGCTGTCGTCGGTGATGAGCGTTCCGATGCGGGACAGCGGCATCATGGGGTTCCGGGCGCGCATGCCGAATTTTCGGCTGTCGGCCAGCACGATCACTTCATCCGCCCGATCGAGCAAAAGCGCGGTTTCCCTCACCACCAGAGGATGGGATTCCTGCATTCCCGCCGGCGCTATGGCCTGCGCGCCAAGGAAGAATTTCGACGCATAGAAATCCGGCGGCCCGGCCTGCGGCGAATGGACGATGCCCGGTTCGCGGTAGAGTTCGCCGCCGGCCAGCGTCAGGTGGCAGGTGCCGTTCTGCCACAACGTGGCGGCGAGCGGCATCGAATTGGTATATATTCTTACGTTCCGGTTGGCCAGCAGCAGCGCGAAGAGATAGCAGGTTGACCCGCCATGGATGATCAGCGCGTCGCCATCCTGCACCAGCGCCGCCGCCTCCCTCGCTATGGCTTTCTTGGCGGCCACTCCCAGCATCTGGTTCTCGGTGAAGGGCCGGGCCGTGACCCCCTCGAGGCTGCCCGCCTCGGCGGCGGCAATGCCGCCAAAAACTTTCCTCACCGCGCCGGCCGCATGGAGTTTGGCGATGTCGCGGCGGATCGTGGCGGGGGAGGCGTCGACCACCGCCTGCAGGTCGCGCACCGAGGCGAAAGGCCGGTCCCTCAGCAGGTCCAGCATCAGCTTGTGGCGCTCGGCTTCAGTCATCCGCGATTCCAGCCCGTGTGAGCGACTTTGCTCATTTGTGCAATGCAAAAATCACTCGAAGCTCATAAACTAACTCACTTGACGCTTCTTGCTCACGGATGTCTATTATCGCTCACCGCTGGGGCACTGTAAACTGCCCCTTCGAGACCCGTGGACAAACTGAATCACGGCCGGCGGCTTGTGGAATGGGAGCGAACGCATGCGAGCCGATGAGATTGGTGCCGCTGCGGCAGTTGGGGCCGCGCTTCCGATCGAGTTGCGCGGCATCTCCAAATCCTTCGCCGGCATCACGGTGGTGAACAGCGTCAGCTTCGACATGCGCCCGGGCGAGGTGCATGCCCTGATGGGCGAGAATGGCGCCGGCAAATCCACGCTTATCAAGATCATGGCCGGCCTCTACCAGCCTGACGCAGGCGAGATCCTGGTCAATGGCAACGCGGTCCGTTTCGCCTCGCCGAAGGAGGCTCATGCCGCCGGCATCGCCACGGTCCACCAGGAGCTGCTGCTCTTCCCCGAATTGACCGTCGCCGAGAACATTTTCCTCGGCCAGACGCCCAAGACCGCACTTGGCACCATCGACTGGACCGCCATGCGCCGCCGCGCCCGCCAGCTGCTCGAGGAACTCGACAGCGGCGACCTCGACATCGACCAGAAGGTCGTCCACCTCTCGGTCGGCAACCGCCAGAGGATCGAGATTGCGCGGGCGCTTGCGCAGGATGCGCGCGTGCTGATTATGGACGAACCCACCGCGGCGCTGGCCGAGCAAGACGTACAGCGCCTGATGAGCATCGTGCGCAGATTGCGCAAGCGCGGCGTGGCCATCGTCTATGTCAGCCACCGCATGCCGGAGATCTTCGCGCTGGCCGACCGGGTCACGGTGCTGCGCGACGGCAATCTCGCCGGCGCCAAGCCCGTCCCGGAGGTCGACGAGCCCACGCTGGTCTCCATGATGGTCGGCCGCTCCATCGACCGTCTCTATCCGGCGAAACAGGGGAAGGACGGGGACACGATCCTCGAACTCGCCGGTGTCGCCCACCGCAGCGTGGTGCAGGATATTTCCTTCAAGCTCCACCGCGGCGAAATCCTCGGCCTCGCCGGTCTCGTCGGTTCGGGCCGCACCGAGACGGCGCTGACCATCTTCGGCGTCACGCCGGCCACCGCCGGCCAGATCCTCATCGACGGCAAGCCCGCCATCATCGCCTCGCCCGGGCAGGCGCGCGACCTGGGCATCGCCTATGTGCCGGAGGACCGCGCGCACCAGGGATTGATCCGCCCACAGACCATTGAGGACAATATCGCGCTCGCCAACCTCAGGCGGCTGACGCGGGGGCTTTTCGTCGATGCCGCGAAGGTGGCGGCGGAGGCGCGCGGCGCCATTGCCCGCTTCGGCATCAGGGCGCGGGGTCCTGAGCAGCCGGTGCGCCAGCTTTCCGGCGGCAACCAGCAGAAGGTGGTGCTGGCGAAATGGCTCGCCACCAACCCGCGCATCCTGATCATGGACGAGCCCACCCGCGGCATCGACGTTGGCGCCAAGGCGGAAATCCACCAGCTGATGCGAAAGCTCGCCGGCGAGGGCATGGCCATCCTGATGATTTCCAGCGAACTCCCCGAAGTGCTGGGCATGAGCGACCGCGTGCTGGTGATGAATGGCGGCCGCATCGTCGGCCAATTCGACAAGGAACACGCCACGGCCGAGGCGGTGGGCACGGTGATGACGCGGAGCTACACCAGGGAACAGGCCGCATGAGCGGCGCCGCCTTCTCCCCCGGGCGCTCCAATCTGCAGCGCTTTCTCTCGGGCTATGGCCAGGAGATCGTGGTGCTGCTGTCCATCGCGGCGCTCTTTGCCGTGGTGGGCGCGGTCAATCCGCGCTTCCTCTCGGACACCAACATCAATTCGATCTTTGCGGGCAACGCCTATATCGCCATCGCCGCCATCGGCATGTCGATGATCATCATGGCAGGCCACATCGACGTTTCGGTGGGCGCCCTCATCGGCGTCATCGCCACCATCGCCGGCACGCTGGCGGTGAAGGGCTATCCGATCTGGATGGCTTGGAGCGTGCCCATCATCTTCGCCATCGCGGTGAATGCCGCCGTAGGCACGCTGGTGGCCTATACGCGAATCCCCTCGATCGTGGTGACGCTCGGCATGCTGTCAATCCTGAAAGGCGGCCTCATCAGCGCCACGCAGGGTGAGTGGATCACCAACATGCCGGCCGAATTCATGATCGCTCAGATGCGGCCCTTCGGGATTCCCTCCGCCGTATGGTTCATGGTGGCGCTGACGATCATCGCCGCACTCTTCCTGCGCTATACCGACTTCGGGCGTTCGATCTATGCGGTGGGCGGCAACATGGAGGCGGCGCGCGCGGCAGGCATCAATCCGGAGCGCACCGTGATCGGGGTCTTCGCGCTGCACGGACTCTTCGCTGGCATCGCCGGCATTCTCTTTGCCACGCAACTGCAGGTGATTCAGTCCACCGTGCCGCCCAATCTGGAACTCACCATCATCACCGCCTCGGTGATCGGCGGCGTCTCGATCCTCGGCGGCACGGGAACGGTGATCGGTTCCACGCTCGCGGCCATCCTCTTCGCCTGCATCGGCTCGGCGCTGATCTTCCTCAACGTCTCGGCCTACTGGCTCCGTGCCGTGCTGGGCTTGATGATCCTTGCCACCGTGCTTGCCGACATGGTCCGCCGCCGGAGGGACAAATGACGGCGGCCAAACTCTTCCGGCACGAGACCATCCTCGCAGCACTGACCGTGATCGCGATGATCGTGCTGGCCTCGCTATCTGACAAGTTCTTCACCGCCGAAAACCTGCTGAACCAGGGCCGCCTGATGGCGGAGGTGGGTCTCATCTCACTTGCCATGACCTTTGTCATCGTCACGGGCGGTATCGACCTCTCGGTCGGCTCCATCCTCGGCCTCACCGCCATCCTGCTCGGCGTATTCTGGAAGAACCTCGGGCTGCCGCTGCCCGCCGCCATCCTCCTCGCCATGGTCTGCGGCACTTTCGCGGGCTTTGTGAACGGCCTGATCATCACCCGCTTCAGCGTGCCGCCCTTGATCGCCACGCTGGCAACCCTCGCCCTCTACCGCGGCCTCGCGGAAGGCATCAGCGAGGCACGCTCCGTGCGGGGCTACCCCGAGTGGTTCTTCTTTTTCGGCCAGGGCGAGGTGCTGGGCGTTCCGTTCCAGCTCTGGGTGCTGGGAATCGCCACGGCGATCGCCGCCGTTATCCTGGGGCTGACCCCCTTCGGCCGCGCCACCTACGCGACTGGCGCCAATGAGGTGGCCGCGCGCTTCTCCGGCATCCGCGTCAATGCGGCGAAGCTGTGGATTTACACGGCGTCCGGCTTTTGCGCGGCACTCGCGGCGGTTATTTTCGTGTCGCGCGTCACCACCACGCGCTCCGACATGGGTACCGGGCTGGAGCTCGACGCGATCACCGCCGTCGTGCTCGGCGGCACCTCGATCTTCGGCGGGCGCGGCACCATCATCGGCACGGCGCTGGGATTGATCCTGATCCAGGCACTGAAGAACGGACTGGCGCTCTCGGGCGTCAAAGGTGACGGCACCATCGTCGTCATCGGATTGGTTTTGATCGGCGCGATCCTGGTGGGCGCGCTGTTCGACAGGAACAGAGGCGGCTGACCAAGGGAGGCTGTCTCCGGCTCAACCGCCTGTGAGCGAGGAGACGAACATGGGAGAAACAACATGAAGAAACTGACGCTCGCCGCCATCGTCGGCCTCGGCCTGATGAGCGGCTCAGCCCTTGCCGCTTCCGCCTGGACGGGCGGCGACGATTTGCCGACCAGCCCGCTCGCCTGCGACGGCACGCCGGCGGCGGCGGTTGCCAAACCCTATGACGGCGGCGTTCCCACCAACCCGCCGGACCGCAAGGGCAAGAAGATCACCGTGGTCGACGTGCCGAAGCTGATCGGCATCGGCTACTTCAACGCCACCTCCAAGGGCATCGCCGGCGCCGCCGCCGAACTCGGCAATGTCGATGCCAAGACCGACGGCCCGACCAAGGCCAACATCGACGAGCAGATCACCTTCATCGACAACTACATCACCTCCGGCGTCGATGGGATCCTGTTCGCCGCCAATGACCCCGTGGCCATCGCGCCGGTGCTGAAGAAGGCGCTGGAGAAGGGCATCAACGTGGTGGGCTATGACGCCAACTCGACGCCGGACGCACGCCAGTGGTTCGTGAACCAGGCGCAGTTCAACGGCATCGCCAAGTCGCTGGTGGACAACATGGCCAAGGAAGCGGGCGAGGATGCGGGTGTCGCCATCGTTACCTCGACCTTCACCACGCCCAACCAGGCGCGCTGGATCGCCGAGATGGCGGCCTATGCCGCGCAGTGCCACCCAAAGATGAAGTGGCTCGAGACGGTGGAAGCCCAGGAAGACAACAACCTGTCCTTCAACCAGGCCACCACCCTCATCAACAAATATGGCGACGACCTGAAGGGCATCTTCGGCATGACCTCGGTGGCAACGCCTGCCTCGGCGGAAGCCGTGACCCAGGCGGGGAAGTGCGGCAAGATCGCGGTCGTCGGCCTCGCCACGCCGAACGCCATGAAGCCCTATGTCGAAAAGGACTGCGTGAAGTCCGTGGTGCTGTGGAACCCCGTCGATCTCGGCTACGCCGCGATGCAGGTTCTGCGCGCGGTGGCTGACGGCACGCTGCAGCCAGGCGCCACCTCGGTGAAGGCCGGAAAGCTCGGCGATCTCCAGGTCATCAACGGCTCGGAGATCCTGCTCGGCTCGCCCTACACCTTCACCAAGGAAAACATCGGCCAGTTCGACTTCTAATCCCACCCTGAGCGCGCCGGGTTCGCCCCGGCGCGTTCTACCTCCTTTGACAAGTGAGAGTCACATGAGCAATTCCGCCACCGTCCCGTCGCTGTGGGATGATGCCAAGGCCGCCAGTCTGGACGAGCCGGGCCTCCTCCTCTATCGCTCCAACCTCCTGGGCGCGGATTTGCGCATCACCAATTTCGGCGGCGGCAACACATCCGCTAAGATCGCGGCCAAGGACCCGCTGACCGGCGAGGCCACAACCGTGCTGTGGGTCAAGGGTTCCGGCGGCGACATCGGCTCGATGAAGCTCGACGGCTTCGCCACCCTCTACATGAACAAGCTCGAGAGCCTGAAGGGCCTTTACAAGAGCCTCGAACAGGAAGACGCGATGGTGCACGCCCTCAATCACTGCACCTTCGACCTCAACCCGCGCGCCCCCTCGATCGATACCTGCCTGCACGGCTATGTGCCCTACCTGCACGTCGATCACGTCCATTCCGACGCGATCATCGCCATCGCGGCCTCCGAAGACTCCGAAAGGCTGACGAAGGAGATCTTCGGCGATGAGATGGGCTACCTGCCCTGGCAGCGCCCCGGCATCGACTTAGGGATCAAGCTGGGCGAGATGGCAAGCAAGAACCCGCAGTATGTTGGTGTCGTGCTCGGCAGCCACGGCCTGTTCACCTGGGGGCACACGGCGAAGGAGTGCTATGACACCACGCTGCGCATCATCAACAAGGCTGCCGTCTGGCTCGACCGTAACACGGCGAAGCCCGCCTTCAAGGGTGCAAGGGTCGAAGCCCTGCCGGAGGCCGATCGCCGCGCCGTGGCGCTGCGCCTGCTGCCGGAGATTCGCGGCCGCATCTCGAAGCATGAGCGCAAGATCGGTCATTTCGTCGATTCTCCGGAAGTGCTGGAGTTCGTGAACTCAAACATGCTGGAGACGCTCGCCCCGCTCGGCACCTCCTGCCCCGACCATTTCCTCCGCACCAAGATCCGGCCGCTGATCGTTCCGCACGATGCGGATGGCGCGGCGCTCGACAGGCTGATCGGGGGCTACCGCGCCGGCTACGCGGCTTATTACGAACGGTGCAAGCACGCCAACTCGCCGGCGATCCGCGACCCCAATGCGGTGATCTACCTGGTGCCGCGCGCCGGCATGCTGTCCTTCGCCAAGGACAAGGCGACGGCGCGGATTGCGGCGGAGTTTTATGTCAATGCCATCAACGTGATGCGCGGCGCCTCCGGAGTCTCGGCCTACAAAGGCCTGCCCGAGCAGGAGGCCTTCAACATCGAGTACTGGCTGCTGGAGGAGGCGAAGCTCGCCCGCATGCCGAAGCCGAAGAGGCTCGCCGGCCGCGTGGCCTTCATCACCGGTGGCGCCGGCGGCATCGGCTCCGCCATTGCCGCCAAGATGCTGGCGGAAGGCGCCTGCGTGGTGCTGGCCGACATCGACCAGGCTTCTCTCGACGAGGTGACGGGCGGCTTCGCCAAGACGTATGGCAAGGACAATGTCCGCGGCGTGAGGATGGATGTGACTTCCGAAGAGGCCGTGGTAAAGGCCATGGACGAGACAGCGCTGGCCTTCGGCGGCGTCGATATTGTGGTGAACAATGCCGGCATCACCATCGCGGCACTGGTGGAGGACACGACCCTCGATCTCTGGAACAAGAACCAGGCGGTGATGGGAGCTGGCTACTTCCTCGTCGGCCGGGAGGGCTATCGCCTGCTGAAGCGGCAGAACCTCGGTGGCTCAATGGTGTTCATCTGTTCCAAGAATGCCGTAGCAGCATCGCCCGGCGCATCCGCCTACTGTGCCGTGAAGGCCGGGGAGCTCCATCTTGCCCGCTGCATGGCTCTGGAGGGTGCACCGCATGGCATTCGCGTCAACGTCGTGAACCCTGATGCCGTGTTGCGCGGCTCCAAGATCTGGCAGGGGCCGTGGCGCGAGCAGCGCGCGGCCTCGCTCAGGATTTCGGAGGACGAGCTTGAGGAGCATTACCGCAAGCGCTCGCTGCTGCAGCGGTCCGTCTACCCCGAGGACATCGCGGAGGGCGTCTACTTCTTCGCCTCCGACCTGTCCAACAAGTCCACCGGTAATTTCCTGAACGTCGATGCCGGGAATGCGGCATCCTTCACAAGGTGATTCGATGAGCTTTGCGATCCTGGCCGATTTCATTGCCACCGAGAATGCCCGTCACACGCCAGCGCTTGCAGAGGACTATGACGCCCTCGGACGCCAGTTGGCGCGGCGTGGCATCTCGATTGAGGCGATGACGGAGCGCGCCATGGCCTATGCCGTCGCCGTTCCCACCTGGGGAGTGGGCACTGGAGGAACGCGGTTCGCCCGGTTTCCAGGCCCCGGCGAGCCCCGGAACATCCACGACAAGCTGGAGGACTGCGGGGTCATCAACCAGCTGACGCGCGTGACCCCCAATGTGTCACCGCATTTTCCATGGGACAAGGTGAACGACTATAATGGGCTGCGGCAGGAGGCGGCGAGTCACGAGCTGGGTTTCGATGCGGTCAATTCGAACACTTTCCAAGATCAGCGCGGCCAGAGGCTGTCCTATAAATTCGGTTCGCTCACTCATGCGGACGGCGCGACGCGCAAGCAAGCTGTGGAGCACAATCTCGAATGCATCGAGATCGGCAGGCAGCTCGGATCGACGGCACTTACGGTATGGATCGCCGACGGCTCGAACTTCCCTGGCCAGTCCAACCTCAATGCCGCCTTCGACCGGTACATGGCGTCGCTGCGAATCATTTATGACGCGCTGCCGAAGGACTGGCTCGTCTTCCTTGAACACAAGCTTTATGAGCCTGCCTTCTACGCGACGGTGATTTCCGACTGGGGCTCGAGTTTCATGGCCGCCCTCGAACTGGGGCCGAAGGCACGCTGCCTGGTCGATCTCGGGCACCACGCGCCCAACACCAACATCGAGCAGATCGTGGCGCGGCTGATTCGCGCACGGAAGCTCGCGGGCTTCCACTTCAATGATTCGAAGTACGGCGATGACGACCTCGATTCGGGTTCGGTCGATCCATTCCGGCTCTTCCTGGTGTTCAATGAGCTCGTCGACGCGGAGATGCGCCAGGCGGAAGGCTTTTCACCTGCCTACATGATCGACCAGTCGCATAACGTGACGGACCCGATCGAAAGCCTGATGGCTTCGGCCATTGAAATCCAGCGTGCCTTCGTTCAGGCCTCGCTGGTCGACCGCGAACTGCTGGAAGCGGCTCAGAACGGGAGCGACGTGATGCTGGGCCACCGCATTCTCAAGCAGGCCTTCATCACCGACGTGTCGCCCATCCTCGCCGAAGCGCGCCGGCGCAAGGGCGGCGCCATCGACCCGCTCGGCCTCTACCGGTCGAGCGGTTATCGCGCGGAGAAGACGAAGGAGCGGCCACCGTTCGAGGGCACGTCCGCCGGCATCGTCTAGCGCAGCGGGTCCTCAAGTGCGTTTGTACCTGAGGGCGGAGAGTTGCTCCTGAATCTGGAGCATTTCTTGCACCTCAAGCGATTCCACTCGCTCACGCGATGCTTTAGGCAACGAGACTTTCGAGAGCACTGTGGGTCTTTTCGATCTGCAGTTTCAGTTCGTCCTGGCGGTTCTTGAGCAGATCGAGATGCTGCTTGAGGTGGCGTACGGCCTTCTCGCTCGACAGCACGTCTTCCTCCGGCGTGAGCATGTCCAGGATCTCGCGGATCTGAGCGATCGGCACGCCCAGGCGGCGGAGCGTGAGGATATTCTTCAGCCGGCGCACATCGCTTGCCAGATAGGTGCGGAAGCGGCCATGGCGGGGCGGCGAGATGAGTTCAACCCGCTCATAGAAGCGGATCGTCTTGGGATCCGTGCCGGTGAGCTTGGCCAATTCCCCAATGAACAGAAATCCATCCTGGGGGAGAAAACTGCCTCCTGATGACATCGCCGTGCCGTCGTCGATCTGATTGTCCATGGCCTCTAATCTCCTGAAAGTTGAAGAATTCACCAATGTGCAACTTTAAACACCCAAAGAATCTCGCGTCAAGAGTGTATGATGGCTAATTCACACCTTTGCCATGTGTACACAAGATAAACGTCCTCCTTTTCTTTACTTGAAGCCTTGAAATACACCAAGTAGAATTAGATATATTAAATGGAAATACGATTCCAATTCACGGTATTTGAGCCATAAATACTTCCATCTTGGAAGTGTAAATGCATGATATTAATATATTTTAACTAAATGTTAACGGGCTATTCTCGAAACTGGCACTGTCAACCGCGTGAGTCCTTTCGCCGGGCTCGCCAACAGGGAAAGCAGATTGCCACCATGATCATTCTCGTGGACGACCGCACCGAGGTGACAGACGCCTATCGCAGCAGCTTCGGCCGGGAGGGTGTTTCCGCCGCGAGCTTCACCCCCACGGATTTCGCCAACTGGTTTCACTCCACCAGTGGCCCCGACCTCGCCGCCGTCGAAGCCTTCATCCTTGGCGATTTCCTGCAGCGCGAGATGTTGACCCGGGCGATCAAGACTCGGTCCGAGGCGCCGGCGATTGCGCTCAATGATTCGACGGGCCTCGAATCGACGCTCAAGCTCTTCGCCGCCGGGGCAGATGACGTGGTGCGCAAGCCCGTGCATGCCCGCGAGATCATTGCCCGCATCAGCGCCATCCGGCGCCGCAACACGCCCGCAAGCAAGGCCACCGACCTTGGCGACCTGCGCGTGTTCAACGACGGGCGCGACCCGGAGGTGGCCGGGCGCACCCTGGTGCTGCCACGGCGCGAGCGGCGCATCCTCGAGTACCTCGCCGCCAACCGGAACCGGCGCGTGAGCCGCAACCAGATTTTCAATGCGGTCTACGGCCTGTTCGACGAAGAGGTGGAGGAGAGCGTGGTGGAAAGCCACATCAGCAAGCTGCGTAAGAAGCTGCGCAGCATGCTGGGCTACGACCCGATCGACACCAAGCGCTATCTTGGCTATCAGCTGCTGAGCCGCGAGCAGGCCGCCTCAGAGGCCGCCTGACAGGGCAACCGCGATGTCGCGGAACGGATCGGCCGATGGCGGGTCCGCGGCCAGCTGGCTCAGCACCCTGTAAAGCTTCGGGACGAGTTCCACCGCGCGGTCGAGTTCCGCATCGGCCCCCGGCACATGGCCGCCCATGGCCCGCAGGTCGCGTGTGTCCTCGAAGCGGGCGGCGAGGCGCTTCAGTTCCTGCACCACCCTGGCCTGGTCGGCGGTCCACACCCGCTGCGCAAGCCGCGACAGCGACGACAGCAGATTGACCGCCGGATAGCGGCCCTGCTCGGCAATGGCACGATCCAGCACGATATGCCCGTCGAGCGTGCCGCGCACCGTGTCGGCCACTGGGTCATTGTGATCGTCGCCATCGACGAGCACCGCATAGATGCCGGTGATGGTGCCCTGACCCTCAACGCCAGGGCCGGCGCGTTCGAGAAGCTGCGGGAGATCGCTGAAGACGGATGGCGGATATCCCCGGGCTACCGGGGGCTCTCCCGCCGCCAGCGCCACCTCGCGGCAGGCATGAGCATAGCGCGTGACCGAGTCCATGATCAGGAGCACATTCTGCCCGAGGTCGCGGAAGTGTTCGGCAAGTGCGGTCGCCAGCTGCGGGGCAAGGCGGCGCATCATAGCACTCTCGTCACCGGTGGCGAGGATCGTAACCGCCGTCTGCGCTGCCGCACCCAGCGTGTGCTCGACGAATTCTCTCACCTCGCGGCCGCGCTCGCCCACCAGCGACACGATCACGCTGTCGAAGGCGGAGGCCCGCGCGATCATCGACAGCAAGGTGGACTTGCCGACACCCGATCCCGCGAAGACGCCGAGCCGCTGGCCGAGGCAGAGGGGCGTGAAGGCATCGAGCACCCGCACCCCAGTGCTGAACCCCTTCGACACGATCTGGCGCGACATGGCCGCGGGAGGTGCGGATGCCAGCCGCACGGCGCGCTCGCCCCGCACCAAGGCTTCCCCGCCATCGGCGGGCCGTGCCAGCGCATCGATGATGCGGCCGCGCCAGCTTCGATGCGGATAATAGAGAAGTTCGCCGCGGGGATGCACGGGATCGCTGAGCGCCACGGGGGCGCGCTGGTCATAGGGCTTGCACTGCGCCACGTCATGGTCGAGGCGGATCACCTCCGCCAGCACCGCGCCACGCGCCGTCCCTATCTCCACAAGCGAGGCGAGCTGCAGGCTGCGCGACAGCCCGCCAACATCGACGGCCGAAGGTCCCAGGGCGCGCACATCGCCCACCGGCCGCGCAAAGGGCAAGTCCTGCGCGGCAGCGCGGACGCGCCGCGCAAGCGCCTGCAGCGGAAGCTGAGGACCTGTGGCAGTCATGCTCACCCGCCGCGGGCGCCGAGGCCCTGGATGGTTTCGCGCAGCGCCTGGTCACGCTGATCGAGGCTGGCGCTCATCGCCTCGAAGGCGCGCTGCACCGCGATCAGCCGTGTCATCTCCATCACCGGATTGACGTTCGATTCTTCCACGAAGCCTTGCACGATCCCATCGCGGGTGAAGTCGTCGACCGGTACCGCGGCCGTTGCCGGGATAAAGGCCGAATTCTCATAGCGGCTGTAGCCCTTTGCGAAATCGAGGGTGAACAGCCCAAGGGCGCCTATGGTGCGGCCGTTCTGCCGCAATGCTCCGTCATTTCCGATATCCAGCGTGCCGCCCTCGGGATCGGCGGTGAGCGGCGCTCCGCCGGCGTCGAGCACGGCGTGACCTTCGAGAGTGACGATATCGCCCGTGGGCAGTATCTGCATGCGCCCGTCGCGGGTGTAGGCGGTGCCTTGCGGCGTGGCAATGGCAAGGAAGCCCTGGCCGCGTACCGCCACATCGAGGGGATTGCCGGTCTGCTTGAAACCTCCCCCCGACAGATCCACATGCGGGCCGCCGCCGAAGGCGAAGCTGGTTTGGAATGGCTGGGTCTTCGACACCACCGTGGCGAAGGTGACCGCCTCCGACTTATAGCCCGCAGTACCGGCATTGGCGACATTGCTGGCGATGGTTTCAAGCCGCCGGGCAAGGGCGATCTGGCCGGAGAGACCGACGGGCGTGTTGATGTCCATCAGCGGCCATAGCTCCGGAGCATCTGCATGCTGAGCAGCAGGGAATTGTCGAAGCTGGCCAACGTGGGGCGGACGAGCCCCACTTGCGGCACCGACTCTCCGGAAACCCCGTTGGCCGCCTGCCAGCGTGCGGTAAAGCGCGTGAGAAAATTGTCGAGCTTCACCGGATCCTTGAAATCATCAACGCTGATCTTGGCGCCTATAAAGGCCGCCTGCTTGTCAACGTCCGTATTGGAATAGGCCGTGGGAAGGCCCAGCGCCGTCTGCACCACCTTATACAGCGCGGGATCGCCCATCAAACCATAGACGCTCTTCATATCCGGAGCCTTGCGCTGGAAATAGAGAGCCAGCTTGACGCCCTCGTCGTTCTGGCCCGCATCGGCCTCGAGCTGGATGCGCAGAAAGCGGTCGACCGTGCCCTGCTGGGCGCGCTCGAAGGCCGTAGCTGTGCCGCCATAGCGCGCGAAGTTGAAGGTCTCGGCGAAGTCGCGGAAACGCGGGTCGGCAAGCTGCAGCGCGAAGCTTTTCGCGCCATCCACCCCCTCGGCGAGCACCTTGCGCATGAAGGCCTTGCCGTAGATCATGTCCTTCAACCCGAAGGCCGTCATCGCGAACTGGTAGAGACGGTCGTTGCGCAGGAACTCGTCCACCGACTTCACCTTGCGGATATTGGAGAGATAGTAATCCGCCTCGCGCTTGACCTCAGGCCGCTGCGAAAGGGTGCCAAGCGTCTTGTCGATATTGCGCGCGATCTGCTGGAATCTGGCGACAGTGCCGAACATGGGCTTTCCTCCGCCCGCAGAATGGACGGCGGGCCTTGCCCCGGCCTGAAGAACACCGCCGACAGGCCCGCGCAAGCCGCGCACCCTAGCCAAAGGAAAGAACACCAGGCGTGAAGGACACGGCGCTCATGACCTTCGTCATCGGCATGGTCATCGTTTTTGGCTGCCTCCTCGGCGGCTTCGCGGCCATGGGGGGCCACATCGGCGTCCTCTGGCAACCCTTCGAATATGTGATCATCCTGGGTTCTGCCATCGGAACCTTCTTCGTCGCCAATTCGATGAAAGTGGTTAAGGACACCTTCAAGGGCATTATGGAAGCCATCAAGGAGGCAACGCCAAAACCGCGCGACTATCTCGACACGCTGGCTATTCTCTATGCGCTGATGCGGGAACTGCGGACCAAGACGCGAACCGAGATGGAAGTGCATGTCGACAACCCAGGCGAATCCGAGATCTTCAAAGCGTTCCCCAAGATCCTGGCCGAGAAGGACCTGACCAATTTCATCTGCGACTATTGCCGGCTCATCATCATCGGCAATGCCCGGACCCATGAAATCGAAGCGCTGATGGACGAGGAGATCCAGACCATCCAGCGCGACAAACTGAAGGTTTACCTGGCCCTGTCGGCGGTTGCCGATGCCCTCCCCGCGCTGGGCATCGTGGCCGCGGTGCTAGGCGTGATCAAGGCCATGGGCGCTCTCGACCAGCCGCCCGAAGTGCTGGGCCACCTGATCGGCGCGGCGCTGGTGGGCACATTTGCGGGCATCCTGTTTTCCTATGGCATCTTCGGCCCGCTCGCCACCAAAGTGAAATCGGTGCGCGAGAAGAAGGTGCGGCTCTATGTTATCATCAAGCAGACGCTGCTCGCCTTCATGAACGGGGCCATGCCGCAGGTGGCGCTGGAGCATGGCCGCAAGACCATCTCCGCCTATGAACGCCCCTCGATTTCGGAAGTTGAGCAGGAGACGATGAATTCCGGTTCGGCGGATGCCAAGGCCGCCTGAGATGAAGTCCCTCGACGCAAGCCTGTTCAGGAGCGCCCCGCGCATCGCGCTGGCGGATCTGCCGGGACTGGGGAAACTCACCGCGGGCATCGCCGACAGCCTGAACAGCGGGCTGATGGCATGGCGGCCCGGGCCATGGCGCGTGACGCCGGATGGCGTGAAGGAGGATGCACCCGCAGGCGCCAACGCCGAAGGCCGGCTGGTGCGCTTCGAATCCGAGCGCGGTTCGCTGACGGCGCTGCTGCTGCTGGACCGGGCGGCGACATCCGCGGTGATCGAAGTGGCCATGGGCGGGACGGGTGCGGAGCCGGCCTTCGAGATGTCAGACCGGCCACTCTCCAAGATCGAGCACGGCGTCCTGCGGCTGGTGCAGGCCACCCTCGCACGTCAGCTGGCGGCGTCGCTGGGGGATGTGCTGATGCGCCCATTCAGCCTGTTTGACGGCGAGCCGCCGGGGATCGAGGCGGGCACGGGCCTTGCGCAGTTGCGCTTTGTGCTGAATGTCTTCAGCTACAGCGGCGAGATATCCCTTTTCTTCAGCCGCGCCGAACTGGAGCGCGAACTCGACATGGCCGGCGCCGGTGCGGCGGCGGCCGCGGGCGCCATGCAGCAACGGATGCTGCAGCAGGAAGTGGGACGCTCGATGGTGAGCCTGGAGGTGACGCTTGGCCCCGAGATGCTGACGCTCGATGCCATTGCCGGATTGAGGCCCGGAAAACTGATCGCATTCAGCGCCACCGCCGGCAACCCGGTGACGCTGTGGAGCGGCGGTGTCGCGGCCTATGAGGCCACGCTCGGCCGCACGGGCGACAGATATGCCGTCACCATCACCACGGCACTCGCGTGACCACCTTCCCGCAAGCCGGACTTGCCACACTGCATGGCAGGACGATGCCTTCCAGGACGACAGGATGATGACCAGCTTCGGCGAGCAATTGCCAGACCTTGCAACTCCGGACCCGCAACCGCCGGACACCGAATCCGCAGTATCCTCGCTGCCGGGCGCGGTGCTGCGCATTCCGGTGTCCGTGCAGGTGGTGATCGGGTCGGCGCGGCTGCCGTTGTCGCAGGTGGCGAAGCTCGCCCCCGGCACGACGCTGACGCTGGACGAAAAGCTGGGCGCCCTGGCGCGCATGCTGGTAAACGGACGCGAGGTGGCGCGCGGCACCCTCTTCGTCGTCGACGAAAGTGAAGGCAGGCTGGGCCTCACCATTACCGAGGTCGCCGGACCGGCCGCCGATCCCTGAGGACAGCATGGAGATGCCGCTGCTTCCAGACCAAGCCCCGCTCTCCAGCCGTGGCGGCCGCGAGAAGGTGGCCATCCTGCTGCTTGCGCTGGGCGACAAGCTTGGAACGCAACTGCTGCAGAAGTTCGACGCCTCCGAGGTCAAGGCGATCATGAGTTCGGCGGCCTCCATCAGCCGCGTGGAGAAACAGGACCTTGACCTGCTGGTGGACGATTTTGCCGCCAATTTCGCGCGCGCCCTGGGGCTCGGGACGGATTTTGACGCAGTGAAGGGCATGGTCGAGCGGGCGTTTTCGCCCAGCGAGCTCTCCCGCATGCTGGGCGCACAGATCATGCAGTCGGGCGAGCCCGCCTGGCGCCGGTTCGAGAGCGGCATGGAGAACACACTCGTGCCCTATCTCCTCGACGAACATCCGCAGACCATTGCCTTCATCCTCTCGAAGCTCGATGGCGACTTCGCCTCGCGCTGCCTTTCGGTGCTGCCGGGCGACTTCCGCATCACGGTGGCGCGCCGCCTGCTGAAGGTGCAGCCGGTTGAGGACACCGTAACGAAGCTGGTGGAGCAGGTGCTGGAGGAGGACCTGCTGGCGCGCCAGGATGCCGGGCTCGAGGCTGAAGGACGCGGCCGTCTGGCGGCTATGCTGAACAAACTGGACCGCGAGAAGTCCGGCGAGATTCTGGCGGGCGTGGCCGCCTGGAAGCCGGAGGAGGCCGCCAAGCTCAAGCGATTGATCTTCTCCTTTGAGGATCTGGGCAAGCTCTCCCAGGAGGCGCGGCTGGCGCTGTTCGACAAGCTGCAGACCGACCGGGTGGTGCTGGCCCTGAGGGGCATGGACGCGGCGCTGAAGGAAGTGGCGCTGTCCTCGCTCGGCGCCCGTGCCCGCCGCATGGTCGAGGCCGAACTCGCCAGCGACAAGGGTGTCCGCACCAAGGAAGGCGATGCGGCACGTGCCGCCATCGTGGCGCAGGTGCTGGAGATGGTCCAGCGCGGCGACATCGAGCTGCCCAGCGACGAAGCGACTGCCGCCTGACCTCCCATGGCCGAGGAGGCAGACCGCGACAGCAAAACAGAAGATGCGACCGAGAAGCGCATCAGCGACGCGATCGACAAGGGCAACGTGCCGATGGCGCGCGAAGCGACCCTGTTCGGTTCGATCGCCGCAAGCCTCGGTGCCCTGCTGCTGCTGGGCGGCTGGATGCTGTCGCATCTGACGGAGGCGCTGCAGACCGCCCTCGCGGCTGCCGGCAGCATGCGCATCGACGACCGGGAGGCCGCAGCCTCCCATCTCGTGTCGCTGCTGCGCGACGCAGGCCTTCCGCTGCTGCCGGTGCTCGCCTTCATCGCCGCTGGCAGCATCCTGGCCTCACTGCTGCAGAACGTGCCCTCTGCCGCAGGCGACAGAGTCAGCCCCAAGCCTTCGCGCATCTCTCCACTTGCCGGCTGGAACCGGCTGTTCGGCCGCGCCGGTCTGGTCGAATTCCTTAAGGCCGCAGTGAAGCTTGCCGCCGTGTCGGTGATCCTGTGGCTGCTGTTCAGGCGCGATCTGCCGCAGTTCGTCACGGCGCTCGCCATGGACCCGGCGCTGCTGCCGGACCTGCTGCGCGACCTGGCGGCGGGCGCATTGCGGCCGCTGCTGGGGCTGGCGCTGCTGCTGGCCATCGCCGACGTGGTGTGGTCGCGCTACCGCTGGCGGCGCGACCTGCGCATGACCAAAGAGCAGGTGAAGGAGGAGATGAAGGAAGCCGAAGGCGATCCCTTCATCAAGGTGCGCATCCGCGGACTTGCCCGGCAGCGCACATCGCGGCGCATGCTGGAGAAACTGCCGGAGGCAAGCGTGGTGATCACCAATCCCACCCACTATGCCGTGGCGCTGCGCTACCGGCGGGAGGAGGGAGGAGCACCCGTGGTGGTGGCCAAGGGCGTTGACCACATGGCCCGCACCATCCGCGAGATCGCCACGGCGCACGAGGTTCCGCTCATCGAAAACCGGCCCCTGGCGCGAAGCCTCTACGACCAGGTGGAGATCGACGCGCAGATCCCGCCCGAATTCTACCGCGCAGTGGCGGAAATCATCCACTACCTCAACAGCACGGGGCGCCTGCCACGCCACACGATGGGCCGCTGACCGGGCAAGGCCTGGACAAGCTTCTCCGCCTATCACGAAAAGGCTCTATTCACGGAGACTCCGCGGTGTATCTCTTCGATCTCGCCTCGCGCCACATGACATGGCTTTCGGAACGTCAGGCCGTCACGGCGTCCAACATCGCCAATGCCGATACGCCGGGCTACCGCGCACAGGGCGTCGGATCCTTTTCGGCCTATCTCGACGGACCTTCGGTGCAGATGGCCGCCACCTCTCCGCTCCACATGATGCTGCCGCCGGATGAGGCACGCTCGGCGGGCCGCGATGCGGGGAAGAGCTGGGCCTCCAGCCACTCCGGCAACAATGTGTCGGTCGAACAGGAACTCATGACCGCCAGCTCCAGCAACCGAATGATGGGCATCGACGCCGGGCTGGTTCGCAGCTTCCATCGTATGCTGCTGGCCAGCGTGAAGGCCTGACCATGCTTGACCCCCTGCTCTCCGTGATGCGCACGGCCTCCTCCGGGCTGCAGAGCCAGTCGATGCGGCTGAAGGTCGTTTCCGAAAATCTTGCGAACATGGATTCGACCGGCACCACGCCGGGAGCCGATCCCTATCGCCGCAAGATGGTGACGTTCACGCAAACCCTCGACGAGGCGACGGGCGCGCAGATGGTGGGCATCGACCGCATCATCCGCGACCAGAAGCCGTTCAAGACCGAGTACGACCCGGGCCACCCCGCCGCCGACGCATCAGGTTACGTCAAGCGGCCAAACGTCGAGATGATGGTGGAGATGGCCGACATGCGGGAGGCCTCGCGCTCCTACGAAGCGAACCTGCAGATGATCAAGCAGGCCCGCGAGATGACAGCGCTGATGGTCGACCTGCTGAAGGGACAGTAAGCCGATGCTGAGCTTCAACACCGTGTCAAGTCTCCCCGAGCTCGGTCTGCGTCCGGCAGGCACCGGCCTGGCGCCAGCGCCGGCACAGCCCGCGGGAAGCGATTTTGCCAGCCTGCTCGGCCGCCTCGCCAGCGATACGGCCGTGAGCGTCCAGCAGGGCGAAGCGGCGGCGCTTGCCGGTATCCAGGGAAGCCTGCCGCTGCAGACAGTGGTGGACAGGGTGATGGCGGCCGAACGCACGCTGCAGGCGGCCCTTGCGGTTCGCGACAAGGCGGTGAGCGCCTACCAGGAAATCAGCCGGATGCAGATCTAGGAGCAGCAAGATGCGCGCACTATCAATCGCCGCCACGGGCATGTCCGCCCAGCAGCTCAACGTCGAGGTGATCGCCAACAACATCGCCAACATCAACACCACGGGCTACAAGCGGACCCGGGCGGAATTCACCGATCTCTTGTATCAGGTGGAGCGGGTGCAGGGCATTCCCGCCCAGACCGGCGACAACCTGGTTCCGGAAGGAGCGCAGCTGGGCCTCGGAACCAGGCTGTCCGCCATCCGGCTGCTCAACATCCAGGGACCGCTGGCCGAAACCGGCAACCAGCTTGACCTCGCCATCAATGGACCGGGCTGGTTCCAGGTGGCGAGTCCCAATGGCGAGACGCTCTATACCCGGGCCGGCGCCTTTAACATCAGCGCTGCGGGCCAGGTCGTGACCGGCGACGGATATCCGCTCGAACCCGCGCTGACCGTTCCCACTGGCACGACGGGCGTCGAGATCAACCAGACGGGCGAGGTCTTCGCACGCATCGAGGGCCAGGCCAACATGGTCTCGGTCGGGCAGGTCACGCTCGCCAACTTCACCAACCCGGCGGGCCTCAACGCGCTGGGCGGCAACCTCTTCCAGCCGACTGACGCCTCAGGGCCCGCTGTCACCGGTCTTCCGGGTGATCCGTCCTTCGGTAAGGTGCAGCAGGGCTATCTCGAGAATTCCAACGTCGACCCGGTGAAGGAAATCACCGAGCTCATCTCCGCCCAGCGCGCTTATGAGATGAACTCCAAGGTGATCCAGGCGGCCGACGACATGGCCGGCGTGGTGAGCAAGGGTATCCGCTGAGCCATGACGCTGTTCCGCCTTCTGGCCGCGGGGCTGGCCGTCTGTGCCGTAGCAGCCAGCGCCTGCGCGGCGGGCGACGGCACAACGGTTCGCGCCCTTCCGGTGCCGCGGGAAACCATGTTCCCAGGCGACGTGATCACCGCGGACCGGCTCACCGAACGCCAGTTCCAGACCACCGAGCAATCGGTTCGCGGGATCGCCACAAGCAGCAGCGAGGTGATCGGCAAGGAGACGCGCCGGCGCCTGGCGGCCGGAATGCCCATTGCCCTTGGCGGACTCGGAACGCCGATGGCGATCAGGCGGGGGGCCGCCGCCGTCGCTGTTTACAGCGGCGAAGGATTCTCGATCTCGACGTCCGTCATCGCACTTTCCGATGGAGCGGAAGGCGATGTGATCGACGCCCGCGCCCTCGAGACGGGCGCTGTCATAAAGGTGGAGGTTCTGCCGGGCGGCGAGCTGGCGGTGCTCGGCGAATGAGGCGCACCGTCCTTGCCATTGCGCTCCTTCTCTGCCTCGCCAGCGCGGCCAACGCCATGTCGCGCATCAAGGACATCACCGATGTCGATGGCATCCGTGACAACCAGCTCGTGGGTTATGGGCTGGTCATGGGGCTTGCCGGCACGGGCGATACGATGCGCGGTTCGCCCTTTACCGAACAGTCCGCCCGCTCGATGCTGCAGCGCCTGGGCGTGGCCGTTCCGCAGGGATCGATCAAGGCGCGCAACATGGCGGCGGTGATCGTCACTGCACGGTTGCCGCCATTCGTGTCCGCCGGCGAACGCGTCGACGTCAGCGTTTCCTCCATGGGAGACGCCACGTCACTGCGCGGCGGGACGCTGGTGATGACGCCGCTGTCCGCCGCCGACGGCAATGCCTATGCCGTGGCGCAGGGGGCAGTGTCGGTGAATGGCTTTCAGGCCAGCGGCGAAGCCGAGAAGCTTACGGAGGGAACCCCCACTGGTGGCCGCATTCCCGGCGGCGCGCTGATCGAGCGCGAACTCTCGGCTGATTTCAATGCCGTCGCCTCGCTGTCGCTCAAGATCAGGAATCCCGATTTCGCCACGGCCACGCGCATCACCGAGGTGATCAACCGGTTCGCCGTGAAGACCTATGGCCAGCGCATTGCCCAGGCCATGGATTTCCGCACCGTATCGATCGAACGCCCGAAGCGGACGACGGCCTCGCGGCTGATGGCGGCGGTGGGCGATCTCATGGTCGAAGCCGATTCGCCGGCGCGCGTGGTGATCGACGAGAAGACGGGAACCATCGTGATCGGCAGCAAGGTGCGGGTGTCCCCCGTCGCCATCGCCCATGGCACAATAACCATCCGCGTGACCGAGTCTCCGCAAGTGGTGCAGCCCGCGCCCTTCTCGGATGGCCGCACCGAGACCCAGCAATCCACCAACATCGATGCCGAGCAGAAGGGCGCCAAGGTGGCCATCCTGGCGGGGCCCAGCCTCGAGAAGCTGGTGCATGGCCTCAACCGCATCGGCCTCAAGCCCAATGGGATTATCGCCATTCTACAGGCCATCAAGACCGCGGGGGCGCTGCAGGCAGAGCTGGTGATCCAATGATGTGCATGCGCCCGGCCTGCGTCAGTCTTATCCTTACAGCACTGATCGCGCCGGCAGCGGCTGAGCAGCCGGCCGGCAGCCCGGATACGGCCGACCTCCGGAAGGTGGTCGAAGAATATTGCACCGCCGTTACCGACCTTGCGGCGGAACGGCGGGCCGCCCGCCAGGCAGCAGCGCTGCAGGAACTGCAGGCGACTGTAGATGCGCGGCTGACCCTTCTCGAGGACCGCGCGAAAGAACTGGCGGACCTCATCGCCAAACGCGATGCGCTGCGCAACCTCGCCCGCAAGGAGCTCGTCGACATTTATGCCGGCATGGACGCCGAAGCCGCCGCCGCGCAGATGGAAAGGCTCGATATGCGGCTGGCCTCTTCCGTGCTGCGCCAGCTGAAACCCCGGCAGGCAAGCGCCATCCTCGACGTGATGAAGCCCGAACTCGCGGCGCAGATGGCTCGCCTGATCGCCGTTGCAGCGGCAGACGGAAAATCCCCGCCATGACCTTGCGCGCCCGCTTCATCGCATTGGCTCTGGTCCTGCCCATGCTCGGCTGTTCGCCCGACCTTGAGGATTTCAACCGGGCGCCTCCCCTCTCCCCCGTGGGGAAGGGGCTGGGCGGGGCAGCGGGCGAGCGCTCGCTGGGCGAGGTGGAAACGCTCTCGGAAGCATCGAGCAGCTGGATCGGCGGCAGTGCCGACTACTTCCGCGACCCGCGGGCAAGCCGCACCGGCGACCTGCTTACCGTGCACATCGGAATCGACGACCGGGCCACCCTCAACAGCACATCCAACCGCAGCCGCAAGTCCTCGGCCGACGGCAAACTGGGCTTCAACCTGAACTGGATGGGCACATCCGAGGCCGATGTGAGCGGCAAGGCCAACGTCGACTCGAACACCAGCAGCGCCGGACAGGGCACCACCGCACGCTCCGAACGGATCGAACTGTCCGTGGCGGCCATGGTTACCCGGGTGATGCCCAACGGTTCGCTGCTGATCGAAGGAAGCCAGGAGGTGGAGGTGAATTTCGAGCAGCGCATTCTCCATGTTTCCGGGCTAGTCCGGCCGGTCGACATTTCGCCGGACAACTCGATTTCATACGAGAAGATTGCGGAAGCGCGTATCTCCTATGGCGGCCGGGGGCGGATCAGCGAGGTGCAGCAGCCGGGCTGGGGCCAGCAGATCTGGGACCGCGTGTCCCCGTTCTGAGAGGCGTGAACACAATGGCGGCAAGCGAGGGAAAGAGCGGGTTGATGGCGATGGCCATCGTCGTCCTTCTGCTGAGCCTGATGGGTGCGGGCACGGGCTTTGCCGTGGGCGTGCTGCTGCAACCCAGCAAGGACATTGGCAAGGACACGGCGAAACCGGCGAGCACCACGCCCGCGGCGGAGACTGGAAAACAGGCCCACTCCGAAGGGACAGCGGAAGGAAAGCCAGATGCCCCGGCGGAGGATGCGGGCGCTGAGGACGCCAGGGAAGAAACCTTTGATGCCGATGTGAAGATCATTCCGATCCCGCCGGTACTCACCACGCTTGCAGCCCCACAAGGGAAATGGATCCGCCTCGAAGCTTCGATACTGGCGAAATCCGGGGGCCAGAGGAGTCCTGAGCTTCTGGCCGAGCAGACGGGAGAGCAAGTGCTGGCCTATCTGCGCACCGTGCGGCTCGACCAGCTCGAGGGACCATCCGGACTGCTGACCCTGCGCGACGACCTGAACGAAACGGTGCGGAGCCTGTCGCAGGGCGAGGTCCGCGCGATACTGATCCATGGGCTGCTGGTGGAATGAGACTGTTCATCGCCGTTATCGCACTGATGCTTCTTGCCAGCCCCGCGGCCGCCCAGATGGCGGAGCTGGGGAAACTCATTCCCGCCGGCGATCCCAGCGTGGCCGGCCGCATTCTCCAGTATGTGGCGCTGCTGACGGTTCTGTCGCTCGCGCCTGGCCTCTTGATCATGGTCACCAGTTTCACACGCCTGGTCATCGCCTTCTCGTTCCTGCGCTCGGGGCTGGGGCTGCAGAGCACGCCGGCCAATCTCGTAATGGTGTCACTGGCCTTGTTCCTGACATTCTTCGTGATGGCGCCCGTCTTCGACAAGGCGAAGACCGAGGGCCTCGATCCCTATATGGCGGGCCAGATCGGCGAGGCCGAAGCCTATCAGCGCATCACCGGCCCTTTCCGAGATTTCATGAGCAAGAATGTGCGCGACAAGGACCTTGCGCTGTTCGAGTCCATGGCCCGGGAGCGCAACATTGCCTTATCAGCGGATGGCGAGATCGATCTCCGCATCCTTGTTCCGGCCTTCATGATCTCGGAACTGCGGCGGGGTTTCGAGATCGGCTTCCTGATTGCCCTTCCGTTTCTGGTGATCGACCTGATCGTCTCGATGCTCACCATGTCGATGGGCATGATGATGCTTCCCCCTACGGTCATCTCGCTGCCATTTAAGGTCTTGTTCTTCGTGCTGATCGACGGCTGGCATTTGCTGGCGGGAAGTCTCGTTAATTCCTTCATCACCCCTTAACCGCTTCCCTTAGCCGCACAGTAGCAAGTTTCCCGTAGTTTCGCGGCTGACGGGGAGGGCTGCCCCCTCTGGCATGACGCGATCCCGTCCCTCCGGCTCCGCCCCGGAATGTTCTCATGTTTGTGAACACGGGTAAGGGGACATTTTCACCTATGACCAGCATCATGACCAACCAGTCCGCAATGACTGCGTTGCAGAGCCTGACCAATACCAACAAGCACCTCAGCCAGACGCAGAACCGCATTTCCACCGGCTACCGCGTCAGCAGCGCCGAGGACAACGCCGCCTACTGGTCGATCGCCACCACCATGAAGTCGGACCGCGGTGCGCTGTCGACCGTGAAGGATGCGCTGGGCCTCGGCGCCGCCACCATTGATGTCGCCTACACCGGCATGAACAGCGCCATCGATGTGACCAAGGAAATCAAGAACAAGCTCGTGGCCGCCCGTCAGCCTGGCATCGATCGCGGCAAGGTGCAGTCGGAAATCAAGGAACTGCAGAACCAGCTGAAGAGCATCGGCGATTCCTCGGTGTTCTCCGGCGAGAACTGGCTGTCGGTCGATTCCGGCGCTGCCTCCTACAATGGCACCAAGACGATGATCGCTTCCTTCTCCCGCAGCGGCGGCAACGTCGCGGTGGGAACCATCTCCATCGACGTCAGCAGCGTCAAGCTCTATGACGCCAACGACCAGTCCGGCATCCTCGACAAGGAGGACACCACGGCAAACGGCAACGTGAACTACGCAGTGTCCGATCTCGACATCTCGGGATTCAAGGACACAAACAACGACCTTCAGGATCTTGAGCAGATGATCGGCTATGTCGACAGCGCCATCGGCTCGATGACCACAGCCGCCAGCAACCTCGGCGCGATCAAGCAGCGCACCAAGACGCAATCCGACTTCGTGTCCGCGCTGATGACGGCGATCGACACGGGCGTCGGCGCCCTGGTCGATGCCGACATGAACGAGGAGTCGACCAGGCTGCAGGCCCTGCAGGTGCAGCAGCAGCTCGGCATCCAGGCGCTCAGCATCGCCAACCAGAACAGCCAGACCGTGCTCTCGCTGTTCCGCTAGAGCTCTCGCCGCTCCGGCAGCGCGGCCCGTGCTTCGGCACCGGCCGCGCTTTTTTTTATGGCTTAAGGGAATGGAAACCGCGGGCGTTTACCTTAACGGGCTGTGACGGAAGCGGCTAAAATCCGCTCAGGCATCATGCCCTTTCCCGTCGTCCCGGAACCCAGCTCCGGATGTCCCCTCGTCAGTATCGTGTTCCAAGGGACAAGTGCTTCATGGCCAGCATCATGACCAACGCCTCCGCAATGACGGCGTTGCAGAGCCTCAACTCCACCAACAAGCAGCTTTCCATCACCCAGGCCCGCATTTCCACGGGCTTCCGCGTGGCGGCGGCCGAAGACAACGCCGCCTACTGGTCGATCGCCACCACCATGCGGTCGGACAATGGCGCGCTCTCCACCGTAAAGGATGCGCTGGGCCTCGGCGCTGCCACCATCGACGTCGCCTATACAGGCACAAACAAGGCGATCGACGTGACCAAGGAGATCAAGAACAAGCTGGTCGCCGCGCGCCAGCCGGGAGTCGACCGCGCCAAGGTGCAGTCGGAAATCGCCGAGCTTCAGAACCAGCTCAAGAGCATCGCCGAATCGTCCGTGTTCTCGGGCGAGAATTGGCTTTCCGTCGACTCGAGTCAGGCGACTTACAACGCCACCAAGACCATCGTCGCGTCATTCTCGCGAGCGGGCGGACAGGTGTCGATTGGAACGATCTCGTTGGACATCACGAAGACCGAACTGATCGATGCCAATGATCAGTCCGGCATTCTCGACACGCAGGACACGACGGCGAACGGGAACGTCAACTACTCGATTCTGTCTCTCGACATTTCCGTGGTCACCGACACGGACAACGACCTCGAGGACCTCGAGCAGATGATCTCCTTCGTCGATGGCGGCATCGGCAAGATGACCACGGCGGCGAGCAGTCTCGGCGCGGTGAAGCAGCGCACGAACATGCAGAAGGACTTCGTCAACTCGCTGATGGACGCGATCACCAGCGGCATCGGCACGCTGGTCGACGCGGACATGAACGAGGAGTCCACGAGGCTGCAGGCCCTGCAGGTTCAGCAGCAGCTGGGTGTTCAGTCACTCAGCATCGCCAACCAGAACAGTCAGCAGATCCTGTCTCTGTTCAGGGGCTAAGTGTGCGGCGCCGTCCGGGTGGCTTGATCCGGGCGGTGCACCCCATTAACCAATCGCTAACCATAAGCAGATTATGAGAAGTATGGCGGGGCTGCCGTTCTGTGGCAGCTGGGCATGATGCCACCACCGCTGGCCGGCCCGGTTCCGGAATGTTTTCTCTCATCGACTCCGCTTAGGGACATCCGCGATGGCCAGCATCCTGACCAATGGCTCTGCAATGACCGCATTGCAGAATCTGACGGCGACAATCCGCAAACTCGACGAGACGCAAACCCGCATCTCGACCGGCTTGCGCGTCGGCAAGGCGGAAGACAATGCGGCCTACTGGTCGATAGCCACCACTATGCGCTCCGACAACGGCGCGCTCTCGACCGTGAAGGATGCGCTGGGCCTCGGCTCCGCGACGATCGACGTCGCCTATACCGGCGTCAACAGCGCCATCGATGCGGTTAAGGACATCAAGAACAAGCTTGTCGCCGCGCGCCAGCCGGGCGTGGACCGCTCCAAGATCCAGTCGGAAATCACCGAACTTCAACGCCAACTCACCTCAATCGGCAGCACCTCGGTGTTCAGCGGCGAAAACTGGATTTCGGTCGATTCCTCCTCCCCCGACTATACCGCCACCAAGACCATCGTCGCCTCTTTCTCGCGGGCCGCGTCGGGAATCGCCATCGGGACCATCTCGATCGATGTGGCGAACATCAAGCTCTACGATGCCGCTGACCAGTCCGGCATTCTCGATTCCGCGGATACGACGGTCAACGGCGGGGTGGCGTATTCCGTCGCAACCCTCGACATCTCGACCCTCAACAACAGCGACAATGACGTCCAGGACCTCGAGCAGATGATCTCCTGGGTCGACTCCGCCATCTCCAAGATGACCAACTCGGCTGCAAATCTCGGCGCCGTGAAGCAGCGCGTGAACCTTCAGAAGGACTTCGTGAACTCGCTGATGGATGCCATCACGCGTGGCGTCGGGGCTCTGATCGACGCCGACATGAACGAGGAGTCGACGAAGCTTCAGGCACTCCAGGTTCAGCAGCAGCTGGGCGTGCAGTCGCTCAGCATCGCCAACCAGAACAGCCAGAACATCCTCTCGCTGTTCAAGGGCTGATCTTTCCTGAAGCGGAACGGGAATGGATGACGGTGAATGAGGCGGCGCCGGCCGGGGGCCTGTGCCTGCGGAGGTTGGCTTGAACGGCATATTGGACATTCTCAGGCGGCTGCGGGACAGTCTTGCGGCTCTCGGCACCCGGCGCCTCGTTGCGCTTGGGCTAACGGGGCTAACGGTTTTCCTGCTGGTGGGCGTCAGCGGCTATCTCCTCAGCCGGCCGCAGCAGGAAGTGCTCTACTCCGGTCTCGATCCACAGGACGTAACCCGCATGGGCGCGGCCCTTCAGGACGCGGGCATTCCCTTTGACGTCAACACGATTGGCGATGCCGTCCTCGTCGCCTACGGACATGCAGCAAAGGCGCGCATGTTGCTTGCGGAAAAGGGCCTGCCGCGGAGCGACAGTTCAGGTTACGAACTGTTCGACAAGCTGGGTTCGCTCGGCCTCACCACATTCATGCAGCAGGTCACCAAGGTTCGGGCGCTGGAGGGCGAGCTGGCGAAGACTATTCGTCTGATCGACGGCATCAAGGCCACACGCGTGCACCTCGCCCTACGCAATGAAGGAAGTTTCCGAAGCAGCAACGATCAGGCCACAGCATCCGTCATCATCAGGGCGGAAGGCGATACCGGAGAACGGGCAGCGGCGGCCATCCGCCACCTCGTCGCGGCGGCAATTCCCGGCCTGTCTCCGAACGATGTCACCATCATGGGCGCCGACGGACGGCTTCTCGCATCCTCCGACGATTCCGTCTCCGCCGCCCCTGAGAAGCTTATCGGCCTGGAGCGCAGCATCTCCGGCGACATCGAATCGAGGATCGCGCGCACCCTACTGCCCTACGTCGGCGCGGAGAACTTCCGCGTGAGCGTGAATGCAAAGCTCAACGCCGACCGGCGGCAGACCAGCGAGACGACGTTCGATCCCAATTCCCGCGTCGAACGCTCGGTGCGCACCATCAAGGAAAGCGGCGAGGCGCAAAACGCCCAGGGAGCCGCGGGCGTGACGGTGGAGCAGAACATCCCCGTCGAGCAGGCCACGAACCCAACCGGCGACAAGTCGAGCGAGAAGAAAGACCGCAAGGAGGAGCTCACCAATTACGAGATCAACTCGCGGTCCGTCTCGACCACATCGGACGGATACGGGATCGACCGGCTCTCGGTTGCTGTCGTCCTGAATCGCGCGATTCTCGTCAAGGATCTCGGCGCCTCGCCGACGCCGGAGGCTGTCACCGCGAGGATCGCCGAGCTTCAGAATCTCGTCATCTCTGCCGCGGGCATCGTCGAATCCAGGGGCGACACGATTACCGTCACCGCCACCGACTTCCTGCCTGAAGAGGCCGCCGTGCAGGAACCGCCAGAAGGCGTGCTGTCATGGCTCGCGAACCACTCCGGCAGTCTCATCAATGCCGGGGTCCTCGTGCTGATCACCCTTCTCGTCCTTCTACTCGGACTGAGGCCCGCGCTGCGCACCATCGTGGCGGAGCGCCCGGCGCTTGCCGGGATGGACGCCGCTGCCGCACTTCCCGGCATGGCAGACCCCGCGGGAATGCCCCTAGCCGACATGTCAGCCGGAAGTGCAGCGCTCGACAGTTTCGCCCTGCCGCAGCTCGGCGGGTCCGACTCGGATCCGCTGCTTGACAGCCTGGCGCGCGAAGTGGCGAGCAGCCCGAAGGACAGGCTCGCCAAGATCGTCGAGCTCGATCCGGAGCGCGCCGTCGAAGTCCTGAAGCAGTGGCTGAACGAGCCCGGGGGACGCACGGCATGATCCCTCTGGAACGGTGGCTCCGGAACCCGGGCGGCGCCGCGGCTCCCGTGATAGCGGAAGAGGAGACCTCCGGCATCGGCGCGGAGGACGCGATGGTTGCCGGCCCCGCCTGGATCGAACCGTCGGACGGCGGCAGCGCCCGGCGCTTGCAGGAACTGGAGGAGGCGCTCGCCGAAGCTGGCGATAAGCTGACAGCGCAACAGGGCGAGGCTGCACGGCGGGAAGAGGAACTCACGGCCCGCCTCGGCGCGGAGCTTGCGGCAGGGATTGGACGCGAACTCGCGGCCGGCCTGCGGTCATTGCAGGAAGACATCGAAAGTGCTGTAGCCGACATCCTGCGGCCGTTCCTCGGCCGGCAAGCGGCCTTGCGGGCAAGCGCCGAGCTTGCCGGTATCGTCGGCAAGTCGCTCAGCGCCTCGCACGAACCGCTGCTCGACGTTAGGGCGCCCATCGATCTGCATGAGGTGCTGCATGCCGAGCTGCGCAGCCGCGGCCTGCCGGTGCAGGTGACCGAGGCGGCGGCGGTGGAGCTTGTCTTTGCCCGGAGGCGGGAGCGCTTCGAACTTCTCGCTGCGCACTGGATCGGCATCGTAACGGAGCATGAGGCATGAGCGGCGGGGGAGACGCGGACAAGCCGGAAATCGTCATCGTGCGCCGCCGTGCCGTGGATGATGGCGCCGCAACGAAGGCGGGCGCCTGGAAGATTGCCTATGCCGACTTCGTGACGGCGATGATGGCCTTCTTCCTCGTGATGTGGCTGATCAACGCCTCCAACGAAGAGACGCGCGCCCAGGTGGCCAGCTATTTCAATCCGATCAAGCTGACTGACACCTCGACGGGTTCGCGCAGCCTGAGGGACACGAAGGACACGCGCAATCCGCAAAACCGGAAGTCGGGCGAGACAGCCGAGGGCTCGCCACCTGCGAAAAAGGAGACGCAGGAAGAAGCCGAGATGATGGCCAATCCGCCCAAATCGCTTGACCGCGTGGCGAAGACGGTGTCGAGCTCGGATTTTCGCAATGCCGGGCTTGAAAGCGATGTCGAGATCGCGCCGTCACTCAAGCCCGACACGAGTAACCCCGGCGTGGGCGACCCTTTCGATCCGCGGAGCTGGGAGAAGGCGGGGGCAGCCGGCATCACGAAGGATGATCCTGCATCACAAGGTGCTGCATCGGATCAGCAACCCGGAAAACCCGCACAGTCCGTAAAGCAGACAACCGAAGAGGCTGAGAGGGACAATACGGTTTCCCGCGAGACTGCCGGGCTGCTGAAGGAGGTCGCAAGCCGCCTCGGACAGGCGCCGGAGCAGCTGTCAAAACAGGTCGAGGTTAAGTCGACCAATGGCGGCGTGCTGGTGAGCCTGACCGAGAGCGCCGATTTCGAAATGTTCAAGACTGGCTCCGCCGAACCGGAACCCCAGATGTTGAAACTGGTGGAGGCCCTCGCCAGCGCCCTCCAGTCACGCCGCGGAAACATTATCGTCCGCGGCCACACGGACTCGCGTCCCTATCGCAACAAGTACTACGACAATTGGCAGCTCTCGACTGCGCGCGCCAACCAGGCGCGCTACATGCTGTTGCGTGGCGGCCTTGATGGGAAGCGCATCCGCCGCGTCGAAGGCGTTGCGGATCTCGAGCCGCGGAACGCGGCGGATCCCCAAGCGCCGGAAAACCGCCGGATCGAAATCTTCATCGGGCAAGAGACGCCGTGATGCGCAATGCCTTCGCCTGCCTCGTCTGCATTGCGGCGTGGCTGGCAAGTGGCCCCGTCAGGGCTGGCGAAGAGGCGGGCGGAACCGCCGCCGCCGCTCAGCCGCAAACGCGATCCCAGGCCGAAGCCGACATCGAGCGCCTGCTGTTGCTCCAGGACGCAGCCGCGCAGGGCAGCATTGCCGCCGTCGATGAGCAGAAGCGCCTGCTGCGCAGCGTCGACAAGGCCCTCGGAGCCGCGTCCGGCCATGCCGCTTCGCCACCGGCCACAACAGTCGCAGCCTATGTCCTCAGCGGGGGTGGCCCGCAGGTGGCAGAGCGCCTGGCAAAGGCACAGGACATCAGCGCGCGTGACCGCAGGCTGCTCAAGGCCGTTGCAGCATTCATGCGGGGAAATCGGCCTGCTGCGGCCGGCCTCATGGCGAAGCTCGATCCGCTGCAGCTGCCAGCCCGGATCGCTGGACGCATGGCCCTGGCCCAGGCGCTGCTGGCGCAGGAGGATGCAAGACAGGAACATTATGCCGTGGCGCTTTCGGCCATGCCGGGCACCGCCATCGAGGAATCAGCCCTACGCCGGTCGGCGCTGGCCTATGCGGATGCGCAAAACGAAGCAGCCTTCTGGCGGCGGCTCGAGCGTTATGCCCGTCGCTTTCCGGCATCGGTCTATCGCGAAAGCTTCTGGGCTGACGTAACGGCGAAAATCGTCACATGGACAGCGAAAGGCCCGGGACCAGACCTCAAGACCCTCGACCGCGTTCTCGTCATGCTGCCGGCAGGGGAACGGCGCCGGATCTATGTGGCTCTCGCCCGGCAGTCCGCCGCAATGGCAATTGCCCCGCTCACGGCCTTTGCTGCCGCACGGATCGAGCGCCTGTCGGAGGGCGGCAGCGCGGAGGATCAACTGGCCTCATTCTACCTGAACCTGTTCAAGATCGTGTCGCCCGAGGGCGATGAGGCATTGCGCAAACTGAGGTCGATCCGTCCCGATCTTCTCGGCCCCCAGGAACGGGCGCTGCTGCAGGCAGCTCTCGCGGTGGGAGGACAGATCGACCGGCCGGGCACACCGGCGGGTTCGAGCATCGCAGCAGACAAAACAGAGCCGGATGCACGGGAGCAACGTGGCTCCAGCCTGCTCGCAGCTACTTCCAAGCTGATCGGGGAACTGGACTGATGCCGCGCATCCTTTGCCATATCATAGACGCACGTCACCTTGCGACGCCCAATCATAAGCACGCTCCGGCACAACAGGGTGGCACGGCAGACTTCGCATCGCTTCTCGCGAAGCCGGTCCCGCTTCAGCCCGAAACCCAGAGTGAAGTGCATGACAGGGAGGCGGTGGATAGGGAAGACGATTCGTCACGCGATGGCGACCAGCCTCCTCCGCAGGAGCAATCGGCCAACCCGGCGCTTGCCCCGGCATGGAACCCTATGAACCTTTCCACCGCTCTGCCGCCTGTGATGATGTGCAGTGTTGCAGCGGGAAGTGTGACACAGGGAAATGGCCAATCCCCTGCCCCTTCGCCGACCTCAGAGCCGGAAGTCCGGCCCGACACGGACGCCGAGAAGCAAGAGACCCGTCAGGCGGCAAATCACCTCGCTCCGCAGACTGTAAAGGCGCATGGCACTTCAACGTTGAAACCGGACAATCGCCATGCTGACGAGGACTCGCGCCCTGCCGCCGCTGGCGATCACGACAAGCAATGCCTCCTGCCTGCCGTGGCACAAGACCAGCACGATGAACCGGCGGCAAAAGCGATTCCGGATGCACGGGCCGGTGAGCCGATTGCCGTGTCCGATACGGCTGCATCTCCGGTCACGCCCACATCCCAGAAGGCTGTCCCCCTGGCGCCAGCCGCCACACCAACGGTTCATGCGCCGAACGTGCCGGAGACGCCGGTGACCCCGGCGCCCGCCCGGCAAATACTCGCTCTGTTGGACGCTCCCGGCGCAGCGCTTCCCATGGTGGCGAACCCGCTTCTGAACCCCTCAGGCGCCACCGGCGAAATCCGCGTGCTGCGGATGAAGCTCCGGCCGGAAGCACTGGGGGACGTGGACATAACCCTGCGGCGGCGCGGCGCCGATATGCGCATCGACATCACCGTCACGACCCAGGCCGCCGCAGACGCATTGCAAACCGATCTCGGTCTTCTCAAGGAGCGTGTCGGCAGCCTGCTGCGGCCGGAGGGCGCCCAGTCCGTCGTGGTGGTGGTTCAGTCGGCCGACAATCTGCCCACCCTGCAGGGCGGTGCATCTGGCGATGCGGGCAGCGCCATGGGCGGGAGCTTTGCGGAAGGCGGCGGGGAGAGATCACCCTCACGCAAGCGAGAGACGCCATCTCCGGCAAGGGAAGGTGAGGGCCATGAAGAAACTCGTGTGCAGCCTGTTTCTGTTGATCTCATTGTGTAATGCCGGCGCTGCGGCGTCCGCGGGTGACGGAGATATCTGCGAGCGCCAGATGTCCGGAGCGGCGGTGGCGGAAGGGGTGCCGCTCGGCGTGCTCTATGCCGTCGCCATGACGGAGACCGGCCGCAAGGGCGCGCTTCACCCCTATGCCCTCAACATCGAGGGGCGCACAGTCCTCACCACGACGAAGCAAGACGCACTGGCCGAATTCGACCGTGCCAGGCGCTCGGGCAAGAAGCTTATCGATCTTGGCTGCATGCAGGTCAACCACCACTATCACGGGCAGGCTTTTGCCTCCGTCTCGGCGATGCTCGATCCCGCACTCAATGTCAGATACGCGGCCCGTTTTCTGAAAGACCTGCGGCAGAAGGAAGGAAGCTGGGCCATGGCCGTGGCCCGCTACCATGCGGGGCCCGACAACGATCCCGCCCAGAAGCGCTATATCTGCGCCGTGATCCGCAATCTCGTCGCCACCGGCTTCGGCGCATGGACGCCTGCCTCGCGCAAATTCTGCAGGTGATCGCGTGCATCAGTCCGGCGCAAGCCAAACGCCGCATGCTGCGGCAAGGGTTAGCAAGAGGTTCAGGCAATGAGTCTTTACGGTGTGATGCGCACCGGCGTGTCGGGCATGAATGCCCAGGCAAACCGTCTTTCGACAGTGGCGGACAATGTCGCCAACGTGAACACCACCGGCTACAAAAGCTCGAGCTGCGAGTTTTCCAGCCTGATCCTGTCGAACTGGGATTCCGCTTTTGAGTCGGGCGCAGTGCTGACGGACGTCCGCCACAACATCGATGCGCAGGGCGGCCTGGTAGGCACCTCGTCGGTGAGCGACCTCGCCATTAGGGGCGGCGGCTTTTTCATGGTGGCGAACCCGGCAGGTACGCCATATCTCACCCGGGCTGGCGCCTTTGTGCCCGATGACAGCGGAACCCTGGTCAACGCCGCGGGCTTCGCCTTGCTTGGCTACAAGCTTAACCCCGGCCAGCCGGCTGTGACGCTGAATGGATTCAATAACCTCACGCCCGTCAGCTTCGGCGGACCATCGCTCTCGGCTACGCCATCATCGCAGGGCGCCATTCGCGCCAACCTGCCATCAACCGCAGGCATCATCGCGGTGAGCAACCTGCCGTCATTCAACAATGCATCCTCGACCTACACGGCCAAATCCTCGCTGATCGTCTATGATAATCTGGGCGCCGAGGTGAATCTGGACATCTATTTCGCGAAGACTGGCGCCGGAAACTGGGAAATGTCGGTCTATGACTCGCGTGACGCGGCTTCCAACGGCGGCTTTCCCTATTCAACGGGTCCATTGACGACACAGACCCTGGCGTTTGGCGCCGACGGCAGGCTCGATCCTTCGCAGCCGAGCTCTTTCACCTTCACGATACCGGGCGGAGCCGACTTCACGCTCGGCGTGGGCGGAACGACGCAATTCGCGACCGGCTATACCGTTCTTTCCGCCTCGGTGAACGGTACGCCGGCAGGCGCGCCCAAGAACGTCGAAATCTCGCGGGACGGGTTCGTCTATGCCATCTATGATGGCGGTACACGCATTCCGGTGTTCAGGATTCCTCTCGCCCATGTGACGAGCCCCAATCTGCTCACGCCCCTCGCGGGGAATGTTTTCCAAGCCTCGTCCGAGACCGGGGGCATTTCGGTCGGTTTCGCGCAATCCGCCGGGCTTGGCGACATAATGTCCAAGACGCTCGAGCAGTCCACCGTGGACCTGGCCAGCGAGCTCACCACCATGATCGATGCCCAGCGCGCATACACCGCGAACTCAAAAGTGTTCCAGACCGGTTCGGAGCTCATGGACGTGCTGGTCAATCTGAAGCGCTAGACGGTGTGACGGCGGCATGAGGCCCCTGCAATGGCAACTCTTTCTTCGGCACTGAACTACGCGCTGGCGGGTCTCTCCGTCAGCGCGGCGCGGTCCGCTGTCGTGTCCCGCAACGTCAGTTCGGCGGGTGACGAAAACTATTCCCGCCGCACGGCCGAGATCGTCACCTTGCCGAACTCCGGCCCCGTCTTGGCCCAGATCGCGCGCAGTAGCGACCGCACGCTGCTCGACAAGCTGCTGGCATCCACCAGTGGCGCGGCGGGCCAGCAGATCACGCTCGAAGCTTTGCAGCGGATGAGCGCCATCTCCGGTGACCCACAAGACGACCAGTCCATCGCAGCGGCTCTCGGAAAGCTGCAGACGGCGTTGCGCAGCTATGAGCAGAACCCCGCCAGCTCCAGCCTTGCGCGCGCCGCGCTGGAGGCCGCTCGCGGCGTGGCCCAGAAGCTCAACACTGCTTCGGACGAGATCTCCTCGATCCGTTCCGAGGCGGATAGAAGCATGGCGGATTCTGCCGAACGCGTCACCAATCTTCTGTCCCAGTTCAAAGTGGTGAACGACAGCATCGTTCGCGGCCAGGGAACGGCCAGCGACCTGACGGATTCTCTGGACCAGCGCGACTCGATTCTCAAACTGCTCTCGGAGGAAATCGGCATCCGCATCACCGTGCGGCCCAACAACGATGTTTCGATCTACGCCGAAGGCGGCGCAGTGCTGTTCGAGGGAAGCCCGCGCGGCGTGAGCTTTGCGGCCTCCGGCTACCTGGCTGCCGGCAGCGTAGGCAATGCACTGATGATCGATGGCGTGCCTGTGACCGGCGCCGGCGCAACGATGCCCACTTCCGGCGGCAAGTTGCCGGCCTACGCGGCATTGCGGGACGGATTTGCGCCGCAACTGTCGCTGCAGCTGGATCAGATTGCGGCGGGACTCGTCAATGCATTCTCCGAGGCGGATCCGCAGCTGCCTGCAAGCCTGCCGACAGTGGAGGGCTTGTTCCAGGGCACGGGTACGCTCCCTTCGCTCAGCGACCCGAATGCCGGGCTGGCGGGCAGGATCCGGATCAATGCTCTGGCCGATCCGGACCAGGGCGGAACCCCGCTGCTGATCCGGGACGGCGGTTTCGGCGGACCCGGCTACCTGCGCAACGCCGCAGGCAAGGCCGGTTTCCAGACCCGCATCGCGGAGCTCGCAGACGGGCTGAACAGGAAACAATCATTCGGCAACTGGGGTGGCCTGGGTGGCGACGCCTCGCTGGCGGAGTACGGTGCCAGATCATCCTCTTGGGTAGAAGCGAAGCGGCAGGATGCGCAGGCCTCAGGCGACGCTGCGGCAGCGGCCAAATCCCGCGCCGCTCAGTCGCTTGCCCGGATCAATGGCGTCAACATCGACCAGGAAATGGCGACCCTGCTGGACCTCGAGAAAAGCTACCAGGCGTCTTCCAAGGTGCTTACTGCCGTCAATTCGATGCTCGATACGTTGCTTGAGGCCGTAAACTGATGGGGACAGTGGACTCCATTCCCACCCGGCTGCTGCTGCAGCCCTCGCGTTTCGCCATGGCGGAGAGTCAGAGACGGCTGGCGCAGGCGCAGACCGAGGCGGCCTCCGCCCGCCACGAGGACGTCGGCCTTGCACTTGGCGCGCGTACGGGCGCGGCCATCAGCCTGCGGGTTCAGCTGGCCGGACTCGACCAGTCAGCCACCAGCCTCGGCCTTGCCAGCGCGCGGAGCGAAACCGTGCAGGACTCCCTTTCCTCTCTCGGCACGCTGGCGGAGCGGTTTCGCTCCACGCTCACCGGGGCACGCAATTCCGAAAACGGGCGGGCACTGAGCGCCGCCCTGGCCCGCACCTCCCTAGACGCCATGCGGGATACGCTCTCAGTCACCCACGACGGACAATACCTGTTCTCAGGGCTGGCCAGCGACACGCCTCCGCTCGCCGCCTATGACGCGGGGCCGCGCCTGGCCATCGCCAGCGCTTTCCAGACGCAGTTCGGTTTCGCGCCGGACGATCCGGCGGCGGCCTCTCTGACCGCCACCGACATCGGCGGCTTTCTTGATGGCGCCTTCGCGGCGCTCTTCACCACACCCGGCTGGACGTCCACGTGGTCGGCGGCAACGGACGAGACGCCCAAGCTGCGGCTTCCCTCCGGCAGCGCTGTCGACGTGTCCAGCAGCGCCAACGCTCCCTTCGCGCAACTTATGGCCCAGGCCTTCTCGGCGATGGAGGTGCTGGGCCGCGGCAAACTCAACGCGACGGCCTTCACGGCCGCCGCCGATCGCGCGCTCGCCCTGATTTCCCAGGCTCAGGCAAAGATCGGCGACGAACAGGCACGGGTCGGCATTGGCCAGTCCGGAGTCAAGGCGGCGCGAGCGGAGATCGACGGAAGGAGGCCGCGGCTCACGGCTGCGGTCACTGCTCTTGAGGGTGTCGACCCTTATGAGGCAGCCACACGCGTCAACGTGCTGATGAATCAACTCGAAAGCTCTTATGCGCTGACCAGCCGGATCAGCCGTATGAGTCTTCTTTCCTATCTTTGATGCGGAGCCCGGATCACCATGGGGAACAGATGAGCATGTATGAATCGACCTACATGGCGATGCTCGAAGACACCACCGAACAGATACGCGACAACGAGCGGCGGGCCTTCGACACCGCCATCGCTCTGCTGAAGCGCGCCCAGCAAGCTGGCCGCGGCACGCGCGACTCGGTCGAGGCGCTGCTCTTCGTCAACCGCCTCTGGACGATCCTGCTCGAGGATCTCGCGGATGACGGCAATGGCCTGCCTGAAGCCCTGCGCGCCAGCCTGATCTCGATTGGCATCTGGATGCTGCGGCGTTCCGAGGACATCCGCCAGGGCCATGTCGATGATTTCTCCGCCCTGATCGAAGTATCGGAAACCATTAGGAACGGACTGGGAAGGAACGGGCATGTTCATTCATCTCAAGCGTGGTGAAAAACTCTACGTTAACGGCGCGGTACTGCGGGTGGACCGCAGAACCTCGCTCGAGTTTCTCAACGACGTGACTTTTCTGCTCGAGAACCATGTCATGCAGGCCGACGAAGCGACAACTCCGGTAAGGCAGCTCTATTTCGTGGTTCAATCCATGCTCATGGATCCGGCCAACGCCGGCATGACGGCGGAACTCTACAAACATCTTTCCTTCCGCACCCGCCAAGCGATCAATGATGAGAGCGTACGCCAGCAGATCGACCTCGCCGACCAGAAGGTGGCTGAAGGCCGGTATTTCGACGCATTGAAGCAACTGCGGCTGTCTTTTGCCGCCGACCGGAAATCCGAAGCCAGCGAGGAGGCTGCCTGATGACCACCGTGAACCCCACCGCTAACTCCCCGGCCTCCATTTCGAAGAACCCGGCCGAACCGCTCAAGACCAACATGGACTATGACAGCTTCCTCCGGCTGTTCATGGCGCAGATGAAGAACCAGGATCCGACGAAGCCCAATGATCCGGCAGAAACGCTATCGCAGCTCGCATCCTTCTCGACAGTCGAGCAGTCGATCAAGCTGAACGGGAAGCTGGACTCGCTGTTGTCCTCGTCCAATGCCACACTGGCCTCGGTGCTGATAGGCCGCAAGCTGAGCAGCCTTGACGGGTCGGTGTCCGGCGTGGCGACGAGCGTGACTATTGGCCAGGACGGTCCTCTCGCAACGCTGAAGGACGGACGGACTCTGGCCCTGGGCGGTGGCTATAGCGTGAGCGCGGCATGAACGAAGCCGATGCGCTGAAGCTGGTGCAAGATGCGATCTGGGCTGTAATCGTCGGGGCCGGTCCTGCAGTGGGCGCCGCCACCCTCGTCGGAATTGTCATCGCGCTGATTCAGGCGCTTACCCAGATCCAGGAAGCCACGCTCACTTTCGTCCCTAAGATTCTTGCGGTGTTTGCGGCCTTGCTGCTGCTCGCCCCGGTCGCGGCAGGCCAGCTGATGAGCTTTACCGAGCAGGTTTACGTCCACATCGAAACTGGCTTCTGAAGATGCATGTCTCCCGGCATGACTGACGCATCGCGAATCGCGCCGGCTGGCCCAGCACTGCGGTCCGGCAACCGTGACATCGGCTTTGCAGCCGGCATCGTGGCGATCCTTATCGTCCTGTTCCTGCCGGTGCCGCCGTTTCTGCTCGACCTGGGACTTGCCCTCTCGATCTCGCTGTCGGTCGTCATTCTCATGGTTGCGCTGTGGATCGGGCGGCCACTGGACTTCTCGGCCTTTCCGACCGTTCTGCTGATTGCCACAATGCTGCGGCTGTCGCTGAACGTGGCGACCACGCGGTTGATTCTGTCGCATGGGCATGAAGGGCCCACGGCCGCCGGCCACATGGTTGGCGGCTTCTCCCGCCTCGTGATGAGCGGGGACTTCGTCATCGGCGTCATCGTCTTCGTCATCCTCATCACCATCAATTTCATGGTGATCACCAAGGGCGCATCGCGCATCGCGGAGGTAGGGGCCCGCTTCACGCTCGATGCCATTCCCGGCAAGCAGATGGCGATCGATGCCGATCTTTCGGCAGGGCTTATCGACGAGAAGGAGGCGCGCCGGCGACGCTCCGAACTCGAGCAGGAGAGCGCCTTCTTCGGGTCGATGGACGGCGCCTCGAAGTTCGTGCGCGGCGACGCCATCGCAGGGCTCATCATCACCGGCGTCAACGTCTTCGGCGGCATCATCATCGGCGTGGCGCGCCATGGCATGAGCTTCTCGGAATCGGCGGACGTGTACACGCAGCTCTCGGTGGGCGACGGCCTCGTCACCCAGATTCCCGCGCTCATCGTGTCGCTGGCAGCTGGTCTGCTCGTGTCGAAGGGCGGGAACCGGGGCGAGGCGCAGGAGGCGATCTTCACCCAGCTGGGCGCCTATCCGCGCGCTCTTCTGGTGGCCGCCATGCTGCTCGGCATTCTGTCGCTGGTTCCGGGTCTTCCCTTCCTGCCCTTTGCGCTTCTGGCAGGCGTTATTGCGGGCGGCGCTTACACCATCGTAAGGCAGGGTGCGCGCGAGCGCCAAGCCGCAGACGACAAGCAGCGCCGGGAGGAGGCGGCCCGGCAGGAGGAAGAGAAGAGCTCCGTTAAGGAACTCCTGCGGACGCCCGAGATCGAACTGCGGCTCGGCCGCCAAATCTCAAGCGCGATGCTGGTGTCGCACGGCGAGCTTGCCCACCGGGTGGCCAAGATGCGCCGCCGTTTCGCGCAGGACTATGGCTTTGTCATTCCGGATATCAGGTTAGGGGACGACCTGCTCATTCCGCCTCGGAGCTATGCCATCCGCATCCACGGTACAACGGCTGCGAGCTTCGAGCTTCGCCTGGGTGAGCTCCTGGTCATTCCTGGCGGCAGGCCCAAGCCTGACCTCCCTGGGGACGACGTGCGTGAGCCCGCGTTCGGCATGGAAGCTTGCTGGTATCCGGACGTCTTCGCCGCCGAACTGCGCGCCAATGGCCACGTTCCCGTGGATCCCATGTCGGTGATGCTCACACATCTGTCGGAAGTGATCCGCAGCAATCTCGCGAACCTGATGTCCTACAAGGACCTGCGCGCTCTGACGGACCGGCTGGAACCGGAATACAAGCGGCTCCTCGACGAGACCTGTCCTTCGCTTCTCTCCTTTTCGGGTTTCCAAGCCATTCTGAAGCTGCTGCTGGCCGAACGCGTATCGGTGCGCAACCTGCACCTCATTCTCGAAGCCATCGCCGAGATCGCGCCGCATGTGCGAAAACCCGAGGCCATCGTGGAGCATGTGCGCCACCGCTTGGCCCAGCAGATCTGCGGCGACCTGGCGCAAGACGGACTGCTGAAGATCGTGCGCCTCGGAAGCCGTTGGGACATCTCGTTCATCCAGAGTCTAAAGCGCGACGGGAAGGGTGATGTTTTCGAGTTCGACCTCGACCCGAGGTTGATCGAGCAGTTTGCAGGCGAGCTTTCGACCGCGGTCAAGTCGCTTGTGGACCGGGGCGAACAGTTCGCTCTCGTCACTGCGCCCGAAGCCCGGCCCTATGTCCGCATGATCGTCGACCGGCTGTTTCCCGCCATCGCGGTGCTGTCGCATATCGAAATCGCGCGTGGCGTGAAACTGGACGTGATCGCATCGTTGTCATGACCGAGCCGTTCCAGACCCAGTTGCTTGGCCTGGTCCTGCTGTTCTGCCGGATCGGCGGCTGCCTGCTCCTCGCGCCGGGGCTTTCGAGCCCGCGCGTGCCGGTGCATGTGCGGCTGTTCGTGGCGCTGGGCATCACCGCCGCGGTTTCACCCATGATCCTGCCGGGGCTTGTGCGCGAAATGGGCACGGCTTCTCCCGATCGCCAGATATGGCTGATCATGCAAGAGACGGTCATCGGGGTGCTGCTCGGCCTTCTGGCGCGCTGCTTCTTCATGGCGCTGCAATTCGCCGCAACAGCAATTTCCAACTTCATCGGGCTATCCGGAATTCCCGGCATTCCGCTCGAGGAGGCTGACACCGGTTCACCCCTTGCGACTCTCGTCTCCACAGCTGCCGTGACCCTGATCTTTGCAATGGGTCTCCACATCGAATTGCTGCGGGCAGTGATCGACTCCTATGCCGTCATGCCCCTGGGCGCCCCGCCCGGCGCCGATGCCCTGCTGTCGAATCTGCTGCAAACGCTCAACGAGACCTGGCTTCTTGCGCTCAGGCTGTCGGGTCCATTCCTGCTCTATGGCGTGATCGTCAACTTCGCGCTCGGCATGGGCAACCGCTTCGCCCAGCAGATTTCCATGTATCACGCAACCACCGGTGCGGTGATGCTGGGTGGGTTCCTCCTGTTTTACCTGGTATGGGTCGACTGGGCGATGATCTTCGCCGGTGCCTACCGGACCTGGCTGGTGGAGGGCGGATTCTGAAGGGCGATTCCAAACGCCTGCTGCGTCTCGCACTGGCCCAAGCCGATCTCTCGCGGCTACTCGAAGCCAAGATCGCCGCGGAGCAGCAACGCCAACGAGACCTTCGGCAAACGCGTGTGGACACGCTGTCGGCGCTGGAACGCGCGAGCACCGCTGGCCTCGTCTTCTATGCCGCCGCCCTTCGGCGCCTGTCCAACCTCGATGCGTCGATCGCGGCGAGCGAGCGGGAGGCACGCGCGCTGACGGCCAGACTTCTCATGACGCGGGGCCGGGAAGATGTTCTGCTGCGCAGGGCCGGGGAAGCCGCAACCCTGCAGCGGCTGCATGCCGCAATGGAAGAAGGCCGTGAGGCCGCTCTGGCCATGGCGGAAAAAGCCCCGGGCAAGCCAGGCGTGGTGAAGTGATATCATATGGAGAAACCCCATGGCCGTTACCCTTCCGTCAGACCTCGTTGCCGACGTGATGCGCGCTGCAGATCCCGCACGCCGGACCGCAGCCGTTGCCCGGCTCACGTCAATGAGCGGCGCCGCGGCAAAGTTCGAAACCCTCGTCGATACGGGGACGCCGAGTGCAGCTCCCGTTCATAACGCTGGGGTCACTCCAGCGCAGTCCGCATCGCCAGGCACACCGGCACGTGCGGATGACAAGACGTCGGCCCATCAGGGCTTCGAGCGCATGGTGCTGCGCAGTCTTTTCGAGACGCTTCTGCCGGAGGAGGACTCTGGAGCTTTCGGCGGAGGTCCATCCGCCGGCATCTGGCGCTCGATGGCAGCGGACCAGCTGGCCGGGGTTTACGCGGCGAAAGGGGGTGTGGGAATTGCCGGACTGCTGGCCTCCTCCGGGTCCGGGCCCGCACCGCAACGCGATACGCAGTGGCCCTATTTCTCAATGAACGCACTCCATGTGATCGGCAAGCAGGGATGATGACCTTATGACGGCACCGTCGGTTAACATCACGGCTGTAGCGCCGGCCCTCATGAAACTCATCGAGGCGGTGGATGAAGAGAACGCTGCCCTTCGCGACCAGAAGATCTTCACGCACGCCGGCTTCACGGACAGAAAAAATCAGGCGCTTCGGGAGCTGATGGCCGCTCAGCGAAAGGAGATCTCCGCAGCGGCCGGGTCAGCCCTGGCGCCCATGCTGCGCAGGCTTTCGCATGAACTTCAGGAAAACAGCCGCCTGCTGAAGCTGCACATCGCGGCCGTTGGCGAGATCAGCGACATCATTGTCAACGGCCTCAGGGATGCCGAATCCGATGGAACCTATTGCCGGAGCGGTGCGCGCGGCTGGTGACCGGTCATGCTGAAACTTGTGGCAATCGGGGTTTGGGTGATCCTGGTGACGGCCGGGGCGACATTCGCATCGGTCTATCTCGGTCAGCCGGCTGCTGAGTCCAGTTCTGCTGAAGACCAGGGAGTGGAGCAACTGATGTCGGAGCTGATCAGCGTTCCGGTGATTCGCGGCGGCGACGTGGTGGGCTACGTCATCCTTCAGCTCTCCTTCGTTGCCGATCGCGCGTTGCTGGCCCAGGAGAAGCTGGACCCCATACCCTACATCAAGGACTCTTCTTTCCGTGTGATCTTCACGAGCTTCGACGTCGACTTCCGGCGGCTGAAGCCGGAAGACCTGGACAAACTCACCGACACCATTGCCCGGGAGGCGAACAAGCGGCTCGGCATGGAGCTGGTGCGGCAAGTGCTGCTGCAGCAACTGAACTATGTGAAGAAGGAGGACATACGCACCAACTGGACAAATGGTAATGGCAATACCAATTGATCCGGCGGTCACGCCTGGCGAGATGCTGGCAGAGCTTGGCGCCGCACGCACGCGGGCTGCGGCAGCCGACAGCCGGGAGCAGGACCTGATGCGGCTCGCAGCCGATCCACTCCTTCTTCAGCGCCATTTACAGCGTGAGGAGCCTCCGCCGGCCTCTCGCCCAGTGGTCCTGGGCATGCCACTGCTGACGGTCGGCGGCAGGGGCGCTGCATCGTCCTCAACGCGGCACTCCTTTGCGGTTGAAGTCAAAGAACCTCTTCACGCTTGCTCTCTCGAAGCAGAGGTGTTCACGCCATCCGCCGATGACCTCGCGGGCGCGATGGTGTTCCCCCACAGCGAGCCACCGCGCCACGTCGCGTCTTCCGGCCTCTGGCCGGTGGTGGCCTGTGCGGCAGGCGGATTGTTCGTGCTGCTCTTCCTGCTGACGTGAGGTCTGGCATGGTACTTGCTCGTCAGTTCCGAAACGGGATCGGACCATGGAAGAGCGGGCATTCGAGACAATCAGGCTTCTACCGCGCCGGGAGCTGGAGACCTTTGCCGTCAGGGCTGCAATGCGCATGCGTGACGCCCATAAAGAGGCTGAGTCTGGCCGGTTTTTTTCGGCGATGCTAATGGGGTTCCTGCTTGGCGCCCTGGTCGCGTCGGCGGCCTTCTTGCTAGGCGCCAGCCTGGGCTGAGGCGGTGCCAGGCGGAATGACGTGGCCGACGAAGGGCAGTTCCCGGAACTGATGCGCCATGTCCATCCCATAGCCCACCACGAATTTGTCAGGGCATTCGAAGCCCTCGAAATCCGCTGCGATGTGGGCTGCGAGATGACCGGGCTTGTTCAGCAGCACGGCGGTGTAGGTGCGCTTGGCGCCTCGCGCGGCGAGCAGGTCCTTGGCGAAGGCCAACGTGCGTCCCGATTCGAGAATATCGTCGATCAGCAACACGTCACGGTCACGCACATCTGTCTCGATATCGCGCAGCACGGTCACCTGACCGGAAGACTGCATCGATTTCCGGTAGCTGGACAAGATCATGAAATCGACTTCGGGCGAAAGCCCCGCATGATGCATGGCGCGGATCAGGTCCGCGGCGAAGACGAAGCTTCCCTTGAGAATGGGAACAACGAGTAGGTTGGCCGGATTGCGGGCCGCAATGTCGGCCGCAATGGCCGTTACCCGCGCTGCGATTTCCGCTTGGCTAAACAGGATGCCGATGCGGTGACCGTCAATCGTGAGTTCGCTCATGGCCCGTTATCCGAGCCGACTTCGTCAGCCCGGGCAAACCGTATTTCGAGGTTCCGCGCCGCGTCGGGAGGAGAGGCAAGGCGCGTGACGAAGCTGGTGCTCTCGCCCGGCCTGAGCGGGCGCACTTCGGTGTCGAGCGTCCAGTGATAGACCTCTGCGTTGTCCTTTGAGCGTAGACCGAAACGCAGCCAGGGGATCTTGCGTTCCGTGGAGGAGACATTGGTGAGTTCGCCCTTGATGGCGATGACCTTCCGGCCATCGACGATCAGGTGCTGCAGGTCGACCTTGCGGATTTCGAGGCCATAGATATTCACCTCCCGCCCCATCCAGCCATAGAGACCGATGCTGCCCGGAACCGCCGCCACGACCTGTTCCGGAAAGGCCAGTACACCGATGGCCGGTGCAAGCGTGAGAACCGCGAGCCCCGCCCATGCAGCAAGCTGCACACGGCGCGCCCGGCGCCGCAGGCGGAACTCCTTCTGGGCACCTCGCGCGGCCTCGATCAGCGGATGTATGGCGCCGGTTTTCGGAACCGGCTCCGGGGCTGTCGCGTCCTGCATGAGGAGTTCCGTCGCGGCGGAGGGGGGTTCCACCCATGTATGTCCACAGCTCGCGCAATCGACCAGCGTTCCGCCTCCGTCAAGTCCTGGAGGCGGAATGTCATGGCGCGACGAGCAGATGGGGCATCGGGCAATCATGTTAGGTGCCATCCCGGAGAATCTTGCGCAGTACGGTTACAGTTATTCTCCGCCGTGGTTAATGCCTCGTTAAAGCTCGGATGGTTTAAGTAGACTTAGGGGGAAAAGAAGGGACGGCTCCGTGTTGCGGCTGGAAAATGTAGGTTTGCGATATGGCGATGGACCGGAAGTCCTCCGCGACGTGAGTTTTGCCGTGCGCACGGGGGATTTCTACTTCCTCACCGGTCCGTCGGGGGCAGGCAAATCGTCGTTGCTGAAGCTGCTGTTCCTGGCGCTGCGGCCGACGCGTGGCACACTGAAGATCTTCGGCGAGGACGTGACCGGTCTCAGCCACAATAAGCTGCCCCCAATCCGCCGCCGCATTGGCGTTGTGTTCCAGGAATTTCGCTTGCTCGATCATCTGTCGACATATGATAATGTGGCTCTGCCTCTCCGCGTGACTGGCAAGCCGGAAGCCTCCTACCGGCGCGACGTGATGGATCTTCTCGATTGGGTGGGGCTGGCGCAGAAATCTGCCGACCTGCCGCCCGTCCTGTCCGGCGGCGAGAAGCAGCGGGCGGCCATCGCCCGTGCCGTCATCGCCAAACCGCAGCTGCTGCTCGCCGACGAACCGACGGGCAACGTCGACCCGGTGCTGGCAAAGCGCCTGTTGCACCTGTTCCTCGAGCTCAACCGCCTTGGCACCACCATGCTGATCGCCACCCACGACAAGGGGCTGGTGCGCCAGGCCGAGCGACCGGTGCTGCATCTCGAACAGGGCATGCTGAACCTGCAATGAAGCCGGGCGCCATCATACCGGCCACCGCGGCCTCCCTCACTTCGCTCACGGTGACCATGGCCGTGATGTGCTATCTCGCGTGCCTCGCCATTGGCGCACTGATCCTGGTCGACCGCGCCGTGACAAGCTGGACCAGCGCATTGTCACGCGAGATGACCGTGCAAGTGCGGGTCGTCCGTGATGCCGACATCGCGCAGGAGGTCGAGAAGGCGCGCCGCATCACCGCCGCGTTCCCCGGCATCGTGGAGGCGGACGTGCTGGACGAGAGTGCCGGCGCCAAGCTGCTTGAGCCCTGGCTCGGCACGCGCTCACTTGCAGGGCTGCCCGTCCCGCGGCTGATCCGGGTTGTCTCAGACGTCAACAACCCTCCCGATATTGCAGCGTTGGAACAGGCGCTTTCGCAGGTAAAAGGCGCAAGGCTCGACACTCACCAGAAATGGGAAGCGGAGTTGACGCGCATGGCACGCGCCTTGTCCGCCGTGTCCTATGCGATCCTGCTGTTAATCTCGGTATCGGCCATCGCCATCGTGATCTTCGCCACCCGCGCCGTGCTTCAGGCCAATCGCCATATCGTCGACCTGCTGCATCTCGTCGGCGCCCGTGACAGCTACATCGCGCGCCAGATCGACGGGCGCTTCCTGCGCACCGGGCTGCTCTCAGGCTTCATCGGCGTCGGGCTTGGTCTGTTCACCTTCCTGCTGCTCGGGCTGTTCGGCGGCGGCAGCGAAACCGGCGTCGCGGCGGCCAGCCGCGGGCTCTTGTTCGCCACGCCCAGCATCGCTATCTGGAGCTATGGGATGCTGTTTGCCGTGCCGGTCGCGGCCACATTCATATGCCTCATCACCGCGCGCATCACGCTGATGCGCCGGCTCGGTGTTGTCACGTGATCTATCTCCGTTCCGCGCTGTTCAACATCGTCTTTTACGTCAACCTCGCGTTGTTTCTGGTGCTCGGCGCGGTCTTCTATTTCACGCCGCGCAAATGGTCGATCCGCGCGCTCCAGGTGTGGGCGCGGTCGTCGCTGTTCTGGCTCCGGACGATTGCCGGCATCCGAATGGAGGTGCGCGGTGAGGAGAACATTCCGCAAGGCGCCTGTCTCGTGGCCGGCAAGCACCAGTCCTTTTGGGAAACCTACGCCATTCTGCCGCTGTTGGACGACCCTGCGATGGTGCTGAAGAGGGAACTGACATACATCCCGTTCTTCGGCTGGTTCATCTATAAGTTCCGGATGATTCCTGTGGAGCGCTCTGCCGGGACACGGGCCTTGCGCACCATGATCGGCGCCGCGGAGAAAGCCATCGCCATGGGACGCCAGGTGGTGATTATGCCGGAGGGAACACGCCGGGCGCCGGATGATCCGCCGGACTACAAGCCTGGCGCTGCCGCACTCTATGGCAAGCTTGACGTGCCCTGTGTGCCATTTGCCCTGAACTCTGGCCTGTTCTGGCCGCGCCGTCAGTTCCTGCGCTGGCCCGGCACCGTGGTGATCTCATTCCTCCCGCCCATTCCGCCCGGACTGGACCGGAAAGCGTTTCAGTCGCGACTAGAAACGATGATTGAAACGGAGACGGCTCGGCTTGTGGCGGAGGGCCGACTGGGCATCTAGAGCATGATCCGCAAAAGTGGAACCGCTTTTGCGATAAGATCATGCTCAAACTATTGATCTGGCGCATGTTCTTTTCGATCAGTTGATTCCACCTGATCGGAACATGCGCTAGGTACAAAAAGAGAACAAATACTCGACTCCGCCGCTCCGCCGCATTACACTCCGCAGTAACCGGAGGTTCTGCAATGGATATCCCAGCCCGACCGTCCCTCGCCCCCATTGCACGTGAAATTTGGGCGATGAAGTACCGTTACAGCCCTGGTGATGGCATGGAAGCCGAAACCGGCATCGAGGACAGTTGGCGGCGCGTGGCACATGCGGTGTCTGCCGCCGAGGGCCCCGATGGGAGGCTCGTGTGGGCCGACAGCTTCTACCGCATCCTGGAAGATTATCGCTTCCTCCCCGCCGGGCGGATTCTCGCCGGCGCCGGCACCAATCGCCAGGTGACGCTATTCAACTGCTTCGTCATGGGCCGCATCCCGGATTCGCTCGACGGTATCTTCACCCAACTCAAGGAAGCGGCCCTCACCATGCAGCAGGGCGGCGGCATCGGGCATGATTTTTCCACTCTGCGGCCGCGCGGTGCGCCGGTGCGCGGCGTCGGGGCGGATGCCTCGGGCCCCATCAGCTTCATGGAGGTGTGGGACGCCATGTGCAAGACGATCATGTCCGCCGGCACAAGGCGCGGCGCCATGATGGGCACCATGCGCTGCGACCACCCCGACATCGAGGATTTTATTGTCGCCAAGCAGCAGTCCGGGCGGTTGCGCAACTTCAATCTCTCGGTGCTGGTGACCGACGCCTTCATGGCGGCAGTGAAGGCGAAAGCGGAGTGGCCGCTGGTGTTCGAGGGCCGCACCTTCCGCACCGTTCCGGCTGTGCGGCTGTGGGAGCAGATCGTCCGTGCGACATATGGGTTTGCAGAACCTGGCGTAATCTTCATCGACCGCATCAATGCCGAGAACAATCTCTCCTATTGCGAGACAATCGGCGCCACGAATCCCTGCGGCGAGCAGCCGTTGCCGCCCTATGGCGCCTGCCTGCTGGGCTCGCTGAACCTCACACGCTTCGTGCTCAGCCCTTTCGCCCCGGATGCCCGCATCGACGAGTCCGCGTTGCGGCAAACCGCAGCGACGGCGGTGCGCTTCCTGGACAATGTCATCGACATCTCGAATTATCCCTTGCCGCAGCAACGCGCGGAGGCATTGGCGAAGCGCCGCATCGGGCTCGGCATCACCGGCCTTGCCGATGCACTTGTCATGTGCGGCTTGAACTATGGCACGTGGGAAGCGGCGGAGGCAGCACGTCAATGGATGGCGGTCATTGAACAGGCAGCCTATGGGTCAAGCATTGCTCTGGCGGAGGAACGCGGACCATTCCCGCTCTTCGACGCCAGCCGGTTTGGCGCAACCGGCCATGCAGCAGGGCTGAGCGGGGAATTGCGCAGCCGCATTGCCCGCCATGGCCTGCGTAATGGGCTTCTGACCTCGGTTGCCCCGGCGGGCACGATCTCGCTCATCACGGGCAACGTGTCGAGCGGCATCGAGCCGATCTTCAGCTTACGCTATGAACGCAAGGTGCTGCAGCCCGGCGGAAGCACGCGCAGCGAGGCAGTGACGGACTATGCAGCCTCACTTTACTGGCAGATGCGCGGCGCCGATGCCCCGTTGCCGCCAGCCTTCGTCACCGCCGACCAGCTGACGCCATCGGCCCATCTCCTGATGCAGGCGGCGGTGCAGAAGCATGTCGACAGCTCGATTTCCAAGACCATCAACATTCCTGAGGACTTTCCATTCGAAAGCTTCAAGGACGTCTATGAGGAAGCCTACGACCTTGGCCTCAAGGGCTGCACCACCTATCGCCCCAATGCAGTGACGGGCAGCGTCCTGTCCAGCGTCTCACCGAACCTTCTGACGGGTGCAGACGATCACCACCCGCGCCAGCGTGAGGAGGTACTGCCCGGGATGACCTACAAGCTTCGCTGGCCGGAAACCGGCCACGCGATCTACATCACCATCAATGACGTCGTGGAAGAGGGCGTGCGCCGGCCGTTCGAAATCTTCATCAACTCGAAGAACATGGAGCACTATGCCTGGACCGTGGCTTTGACCCGCATGATTTCCGCCGTGTTCCGGCGCGGCGGCGATGTGTCCTTCGTCGTCGACGAGCTGAAAGCGGTGTTCGACCCGCGCGGCGGTCAATGGATGGGGGGGCGCTATGTGCCGAGCCTGCTTGCCGCCATTGGCGGCATCATCGAGCGGCACATGATCGATACCGGTTTCCTCGATCCAAGCCGTGAGAGCCTGAATGTTTCCGGCTCGGCAGCACGCAGCCACCTTGCATGCCCGCAATGCGGCAATGCCACGCTGATGTCCCAGGAAGGTTGCGCCGCCTGCCTCTCTTGCGGCTATTCGAAATGCAGTTGAGGGCTTGACAGCCACGCCGTATGTTCTATTTTTGTTCTCATGATGCAAGGCTACCCCCTCTCCGCCACCCTCCCCGAGGATTCCGGCCTCGGCGAACGCTTCTGGTACTGGCGCGGCGCGTCAGGCCAAGCCTATATCCACTCGATTTACTTCCCCGGCCACTGCCCGCCGGTTGCCGGGGCGGTTTTTGTCCTCGTCCGCAACAGCGGCGGCGTGAGAACAGCCGTGTCGATCGGACGGTTCGGTGCTGATGGTCTTTGCCCCGCAGGAGCTGTGTCGCCCATGCCGGGCGATGAGATTCACGTGCATCTCCTCACCCGTGACGCCGATGCTGCCGAGGGCGTGCTGCGTGACCTTGCCGCAACGCTCGAGGAAGGGACGCCGCCGCCGCGGGCCGAGCCGAATCTGTGGCGAATGCCGACTCAGCGTGAGTCACTTGCGGCCTGAAGGCCCAGCCGGCCGGCGAGCTGCTCCAGCGCGGGGTCATGGATTTTGATCTCGCGCAGGTGAGCAATGGTGTTCATGACATAGTCGGTGCAGTGGCCCGATACGCCCTGACCGAGCCGCACATGGCGCTCCAGCGCATCGTTATCGAGCACGCCGGCATATTGCCGATGCGCGCGATCCACCACATAGGTGGTTGCTTCAACCCTCTGGCGGCTGCCGATCAGCGTTATGTTCTTGCGTCTTTCGAGGTAAACCGATGTCACCTGTTCGCGCGCGCGGAGATAGGCGATGGTGTTTTCCCAGCGTTCCGCCGCAACTTCAAAGGCCACGCCGTGGCAGGAGCCGCCGCGGTCGAGGCCAAGAACCAGCCCCGGCTGTTCCGGTGTACCGCGATGAACGTAGGAGTAGACGCACAGGCTGCGGTGATAACCGTGGACGCGCGCCGCCTCGCTCCTAAGGAAAGCGAAGCCCGGCCGCCACATCAGCGAGCCATAGCCAAAAATCCAGAACTGCTCCATTCTGCTGATCTGACTAACGCGAAAGCCGATCCGGAATCAAATGCCGAATGCCGCCCCTCGCCCGTGGAGGATGTTCCTCCCGCTGACCATTATCCTCGCCCTGGCGTTGCTTTGGTCTGCCTACTGGTTGGTGGCCTCCGGCATCGCCAAGCAGCGTTTCACCGTAACCCGGGCGGACCTCGCTGCGCAGGGCCTGACACTTGTCTGCAGCAAGGAGAGCTGGGGAGGCTACCCCTTCCGTTTTGAGTTCACCTGCCCGTCACCCAAACTAAGCTGGGACGGCGGCGTCGAACTGCGCGCCACAAATCTGCTGATGGTCGCGCTGGCCTATGCGCCCTGGCAGATCGCCGCCCTGGTCGATGGACCCACTACGCTGACGGGTCCCATCGCTGGGGCGACAGAGATCAAGCACCAGCGGGCACTGGCAGCGGTCACCTTCGGAAGGGACGGACAGCCATCCTTTTCGGCCGAGTTGCCCGGAGCGTCTGCCGCCGGGGTGGGTCAAGCCGGCAAGCTGATGCTGTTTACCCGGCCCAGCGCTGCGGCCACAATAGAGATTGCATTCGATGCAAGCCAGGTCACCTTGCAACCCACCGGCAAACCGCCGCTCGCGCTGGACACGGCCACACTGCGCGGGACGCTCAACGCCGGCCAGAGCCTCAAGATTAACAAGATGGAACTTCAACAGGGCCAGCTCCGCTATTGGGGTTCCGGCACGCTGGCGCTGGAACCGCAGCACCGTGTTTCAGGTCAGATCGACACCGAAACCAATGACATCCGCGCGCTCCTCGCCGCCGCAGGCCCGCAGCTTGGCCTCTCGGACAGCAAGCTCGCCAATCTCCGCACCATGCTCGGGCTTCTCGGCAACGACGCCAAGGTGCCCATCATCGCCAAGGACGGCGTGCTGTATATTGGCCCCTTTCAGGTGACGGAACTGAGACCCCTGTACTGAGCTTCACGGTGTCTTCGGCGCCCCGCGCCCGAAGTCTGGAGAGGCCGTATCCTGACCGGCCGCAATGATGCTGCGGCGAACCTGCCGCGAACGGGTGAAGACATCGAACAACATGTCGCCGTCGCCCCAGCGGATGGCCCGCTGCAGGGCAGAGAGGTCCTCCGAGAAGCGGCCGAGCATTTCCAGCACGGCATCCTTGTTGTTGAGAAACACGTCGCGCCACATGGTGGGATCAGACGCTGCGATGCGGGTGAAATCGCGGAAGCCGCCGGCGGAGTACTTGATGACCTCGGAGGACGTCACCTCCTCAAGGTCGGCCGCCGTCGACACGATATTGTAGGCGATGAGATGCGGCAGATGGCTGGTGATGGCGAGAACCAGATCATGGTGCTCCGCCGTCATGATCTCGACGTTCGAGCCGCAGGCGCGCCAGAAATCGGCAAGCCGTTCAACGGCGGCAGGCTCAGCCTCGGGCAGTGGCGTCAGGATGCACCAACGGTTGGTGAAGAGTTCGGCAAAGCCCGATTCCGGGCCCGATTGTTCGGTGCCGGCGATGGGGTGGCCCGGTATGAAATGCGCAGACTGCGGAACGTGCGGCAGCACGTCCTTCACCACGGCGCCTTTCACCGAGCCCACGTCAGTGAGAATGGCGCCAGGCTTCAGCGTGGGGCCAACCTCCTGCGCGAGGGCCCCATAGGTTCCCACCGGCGAGCAGAGGATCACGAGGTCCGCATCGCTTGCGGCCTCGGCCGCAGTCGGAAAGACCCGGTCAACGAGGCCAAGTTCCAGCGCCTTGGCCCGTGTCGCCTCGCTGCGCGCATAGCCGGTGATCTCCCGCGCCAGGGCCTGCTTGCGCATGGCGTGGGCAAGTGACGAGCCAATGAGACCGATGCCGATCAGGGAAACGCGATCGAACAATTTCGTCATGACAGAAAATCTCTCAGGCAGGCCACGAGTCCGCGGTTCGCCTCCTCGGTGCCGATGGTGATGCGCAGCGCCCCCGGGAGGCCGTAGGCGTCCATGCGGCGCACGACGAAGCCATGCTCCTGCAGGAACGCATCCGCCGCATGGGCATTGTGCTTGTCGGTCCGTGGGAAATGCACCAGCACGAAGTTACCGACGCTCGGCGTCACCTCGAGCCCAAGGGAAGAGAGTTCCCTCGTCACCCACGGCAGCCAATGTTCGTTATGGGCGACGGCGCGTTCGACGAAGTCATGATCCTCGATGGCTGCGACACCGGCGGCGATCGCTGGCGCGCTGATATTGAACGGTCCGCGCACGCGATTCAGCACGTCCGCCACATGAGCCGGGCAATAGGCCCAGCCGAGCCGCAGCGCAGCGAGGCCGAAGATCTTCGAGTAGGTGCGCGTCATCACCACATTGTCCGAGGTGGCAACGAGCTCGATGCCGGCTTCGTAGTCGTTGCGGCGCACATACTCCGCATAGGCTGCATCGAGAACCAGCAGCACATGGCCGGGCAGACCAGCGTGCAGACGCTTCACCTCGCTGAACGGAAGATAGCGCCCCGTCGGATTGTTCGGATTGGCAAGGAAAACGATCTTGGTGCGCGGGCTGACACGCGCAAGAATCGCGTCCACATCCGCCAGATAACCCGCCTCTGGGGCCACTACGGCCGTAGCGCCGTTCGACTGGATGGCGATCGGATAGACCAGGAAACCATACTGGTTGTAGATCGCTTCGTCGCCCGGGTTCAGATAGGCATGGGCGAGAAGCTGCAGCAATTCATCGGAGCCTGCACCGCAGACGATGTTCTCCGCCTTCAGTCCGAAGCGGGCGGCAATGGCGTTGCGCAGCAGCGTGGCGGCGCCATCAGGATAGAGTTCCAGCGTGGCCGCGGCGGCCTTGTAGGCATCGACCGCCCTCTGGCTCGCGCCGATGGGCGACTCGTTGGAGGACAGCTTATGCACCTTGGCGCCTTTGGCGCCGCTCTTTCCGGGCACATAGGCCGCAATGCCGAGAATGCCGGGCTTGGGCTGGGGACGGATAGCTGTCATTGCGAAACCTTGAGCGGACGGGGATAGCGCCCGGCGATGCGGGTGCCGGGATGAAGGGATGGCGGGTGGTCGAGAAACCCGTTAAGGCTGGCGAGCGTCGCGGTGCCGGAATACACCTGCCACAGCGCTCCCACCACCGTGACCTTTTCCCCGGGCACCAGGAGCAGCGTTTCGTCATCGCCGCTCGGCTGCGGGGCAGCATGGCCGAACACCAGAAGCCGCGGCTGACTGCTTCGTGCAAGCACGGGAAGCGTCAAGATCACCTGAGCGCTGCCGGCCGCGCCTTCGGCAAAACCGGCGGCCCAGTCCGAACCGGGTGCGATCAGCGCCAGATCGCCCGGTGCAGCGCCCACCGCTCCAAGTGCGCGGGAGGGACTCGTGTGAAGCTCCACTTTCATGTCACAAAAATGATGGGCGGCGAGCAGGCGCATGGCGAGGTCGCGCCCCTGCGCGCCGTCCATATGCAGCGTCACGGGAGCCTGCGACTGGATGGAGGCTGACAGGATCACCCGCCAAAGACGCACCAGCAGTTGGGGGCTGAGGGCGCTGCCGGCCTCTTCGATCAGCCGGCGCATCATCGCGGCCTCGCGCGCCGGGCGGAAGGGCGACGATGCGATGGACCCGTCTTGCGCCTTGGTGGCCTTGACCTTCGCTGTCGCGGCAGAGCGCCTCACTAACAGACGGAGAATCCGGTCATCGATCGAATCGATCTCGCGCCGGATTGCGTCGAGTGAGGATTCGGGGCTGTCGGCAATCATCGATCGGCGGGCTCGCTGCAAGCCGGCGCGGAAGGCCGCCGGGGCGAGGTATTCATAGGCGCCGGCCCTAAAAATGCAATCCTGACCTAGGGATGCCGCCATGCGCCCTTGGCGGGAACAGACGCCAGCGCCGGCCGGGCACGGGAAGGAAGGCGGCGCAGCCGCTTGCCTTGGGCCACCGCATAGACCTGCTTTGCCGCCTCTACGATGATGGCGCCCGGGAGGGCCGGCATCAGCCGCGACCCAAGGCCCTCAATGGCGGGGGCCGCAGAGAGCATCGCCGCGCTGGTCGAGGGCGGAAAATACAACGCATAGGACCATGAGACCACCGAGAACTGGCTTTCCTTCAGCAGGACTGAAAGCTGCGGCTTTGAAAAAGGCTGGCCATGGCCGAAGGGCGAGGTATCGAACCGGGCCCAGACGCCGCGGCGGTTGGGCACCACCAGGAACAGGCGGCCCTGCGGCGCCAGCACGCGCCAGATTTCGCGCAGCATTTCCTGGGGAGCATCGGTCAGTTCCAGCCCGTGCACAACCAGGGCCAAATCCACCACGCTTTCGAGCAGCGGGAGGTCACATTCATCGACCAGCGCGGACTGGACTGCGCCATTCTCGGGCCAGCGGAAGACACCCTGCCGGGCCATCATGAAGGCGAGTTGCGCCTCCGGCTTGACGATGCAATCGGAGAGATAGGGCATGGCATAGCCCAATCCCATCACCCGCACCCCCGGCAGCCCAGCCAGGCGGGGCCTCAACTGGCCCGTCAGCGAACGCCGTGTGGCCAAGCCGAGCCGGCTGCCGTAAAACTCCCTCAGATCGACGATATCCATCGCACCAAAGCCTACCCCACCACAGTAAACAGATCATCCGGCACGACAGCATCGGAACAAGACATGCCAGACCTCATCTTCCACCAGTTCATCTGCCGGTCCGACAACTACGGCCTTCTGCTGCATGACCACAAGACCCGCGCCACCGCCGCCATTGATGCCCCTGACGAGGCCGAAATCGAGCGCCAGCTGGAAGCGAAGGGCTGGAAGCTCACCCACATACTGACCACGCACCATCATGGCGACCATGTGGAGGGCAACCTGGCGCTGCAGAAACGTTATGGCTGCAGCATCACCGGGCCGCGCGCGGAAGCTTTGAAGATACCCGGCATCGGGCACGAAGTATCCGGTGGCGATCGCTTCACCTGGGCAGGCCGTGACGTGCGGGTGATGGATTGCCCTGGCCACACGCTGGGGCACATCGCCTATCACATGCCCGCCGAAGAAGCGGTGTTCGCGGGCGACACCCTGTTCTCGCTGGGCTGCGGCCGTGTGTTCGAGGGCACCCCGGAGCAGATGTACCATTCAGTTGCCCAATTCGCGGCCCTTCCGCCAGCCACGCGGCTCTATTGCGGCCATGAATACACGCAGTCCAACGCCCGCTTCGCGCTCACTGTCGAGCCCGGCAATCTGACGCTGGCCCAGCGCGCCGCCGAGGTGGAGCAACTTCGCGCAGAAGGCAGGATGACCTGCCCCTCAACCATCGGGGGCGAGCTCTCCGCCAACCCTTTCCTGCGCACCGGCAGCGCGGAGATCCGGAAGACCCTTGGCCTCGAAGGTGCAAGCGACGCGGCGGTCTTCGCCGCACTGCGCGAACGCAAGAACAGCTTCAGGTAGGCGCCGGCACGCGCCTGAACAGCATGTCCTTGGCGGCAATGACAGCCCCAAGCGTGATGAGCAGGCAGGCAGCGGCAACCGGCCATGTCAGGGCGGCATAACCCGTCGTGACGAGGACAAGTGTGGAGAGCAGCGGCGAGGCATAGGATGCAGCGCCCAGCACCATGATGTCACCGTGTTTCACGCCATGGTCCCAGGTGTAGAAGGCAGCACCCACGGGCAGCAGACCGAGGCCGAGCACCGCCCCCCATTGTATTGGGCCCACAGGCCACACGGTGGTCTCAAAAACCATGTGGCAGAGTGTCGAAAGCAGCGCGGTGAAGAGGCAGTAGCCCGCCACCACATCGGTCGGCACCTTTCCGAAACGGCGCGAGAGAACAGAGTAGCCGGCCCAGATCAAGGCGCACAGGAATGCCAGCGCGTGGCCTGCGCTGAAGCCGCCGGCTGGCAGCAGACCCTTGCCGCGCGTGATGATGAGCGCCGCACCGATGAGGCCCAGCAGGACACCGGCGACGTGATGCAGCCGCAACTTCTCGCCGGGCAGAAAGGCAGAGAACACGACGAGGAACAGCGGCCAGAGATAGGCGATAAGGCTCACTTCCACCGCGGGCGCCGCGCGAATGGCGCTGAAATAAACGAAATGGTAACCGAAAAGGCCCGCGACACCCAGCAGCCACACTTGCCAGCTCTGCCGGAGCGCCGAGGCCGCGCCTCCGCGGAACGGCCATGTGACCGCACCCATCAGCCCGCCGATGAGGAACGTCATGGCCGCCAGCTGGAACGGCGGCACCCTGCCGCTTGCCGCACTCATGAGCGCGAGCGATGCCCACATCAGGATGGCCGTGAAGCCAACGAGAGTTGCCTTCGAACTTTGCATCAAGCGGCCTGTGCCTTGCGGCTGGTCAGCCAGCGGTCGCCGAAAATCGAGATCACCACCGCACTGACGATCACCAATCCGCCAACGAAAGCCGCATGTGTTGGAACTTCGCCGACGCCGAGCCAGCTCCAGAGGGGATTGAGCACGACGTCCAGCATGGCAACGAGCGTGAGCGTCACAGCCGGCACCGCCTTGGCGCCCCTGGCATACCACACGAGCGGGATGGACAGCTGCAGGGGCCCCATCAGCGCAAGCAACAAGACGCTGTGCATGTTGACCTGGAAGCCACCCCCGGCATGGCCACCGAAGACATAGCCCAGCGTACCGGCCAGGAAGAAGGTTGCGAAGCCGCCGGCGCAGATCGCCGGCACCATGTCGAAGGCGCGATAGCGGCGCAGCATCATGGTCTGCACCGAGAAGGAGAATGGCACGAGAAGGGCCAGGAGAATGCCGAGGACGTTTCCACCCGAGACGCCATCCCAGGCGATGATGCCAACGCCGATGACCGCCATGATTGCGGCCGACCACGAGGCAAGCGACGGCTTCTCATGGGTGAGCCAGGGGCTGAGCAGGCCGGCAAAGATCGGCGACAGGGCGCCGATCACGGATACGGTGGCAGTCCCCGCAAGCGTCAGCGACGTGACGTAGAGCGTGGAACCGGCGGAGAAGAAACCTGCAACTGTCAGCATGGCGGGGACCGGGATTTCCCGGAACTTTGCCAGCGTCCGGTTGCCATAGACCCCCACCAGATAGGCAAGCAGGAACACCGACATCCAGAAGCCGCGCCAGCAGTTGATCTGCCAGCCATCGAGGCCGGGCATGAAGCGCACGAACACGCCGGCCAGGCTCCAACCGGCGGTGGCGCCGAGTACGAGCAGAATTCCTGTTCCGTATCCCGGTGCGCTGGCTGGCATGGCTGTCGACTGATTCGCTCCGTTCGGGGTGGAGTCTTGCCTGCTGTATCGGCAATCCGCAACGCTTGCCGCCGTTGCATGGAGTAAGACGGCAGGGCTGTTCACCAGGCTTTCGTTCCGTCTGCGTGAGCGGTCAGGCGCGCAGCGTCTTGTTCACAGGGTCGTAGGGACTCTCCGGGATAACCGTTGCCTTGAACAGCTTTCCCAGGATCTTGATATCGAGCTCGGTGCCGGTCGCCGAATGCCCGGGCTTCACCATGCCGAGCGCCAGCGACTTGTTCACGCGGAAGCCATAACCGCCGTTGGTGGCGCGGCCGGCAAATTGGCCGTTGCGGTACAGCGGTTCCGAGCCGCGCGCATCCGAGTCGCCATCTCCAACGCCATGGACTTCCATGGTCACGAAGTTCCAGCCGAGGCCGTTCTGCTTCGCCTCCACCAGCGCGTCGCGGCCGATGAACTGGCCCTTGTTCAGATGCACAAAGCGGTCGAGGCCCGATTCATAGGCATTGTATTCGATCGAGAGTTCGCGCGGCACGAGGCGGTAGCTCTTCTCGATCGACAGCGAGGACATGGCTTTGATACCATAGGGGCGGATGCCGAATTCCTTTCCCGCCTCCATAAGGAGGTCGAACAGCGCGATCTGCTGCTCGATCGGATGGTGGAACTCCCAGCCGAGCTCGCCGACGAAATTCACACGCAACGCATGGGCCGTGCAGTTGCCAACGCTGATCTCCTTGCCGGACAGCCACGGGAAGGCCTCGTTGGAAAGATCGGCACCGGTGAGCTTCTGCAAGACCTTGCGCGAGTTGGGTCCGGCCAGAACCAGCACGCCGAAGCGGGTGGTGATGGGGGTGAGCCGCACCGAGCCATCGGCCGGGGCAAGCTTCCTCAGATAGTCATGGTCATGGCGCTCGTAGGCGCCGGCGGATACGAGGTAGAAGCGGCCCGGCGCCCATTCATAGACCGTGAACTCCGAACGCACGCCGCCCCTCGGCGTGAGCAAATGGCACAGCGCGATGCGGCCCATCTTCTTCGGGATCTTGTTGGCAAGAATGGATTCCAACCAGTCGCGCGCGCCCGGACCCGACACTTCCATCTTGGCGAAGGCCGACATGTCCTGGATGGCGACATTGTTCATCACATTCCGGCACTCCTCGCCCACGAAGGGGAAGTAGTTAGAACGGCGGAACGACCACTTTTCGACGATGCGCCCATCCTCCGTTGGCGGCGCATAGTTGTGGTTGGTCAGCACGTCTGGGCTGTTGACCTGCTCCTTGGTCAGGGCGTAGCCCTTGGGCGCGAACCAGCCTGGGCGCTCCCAGCCATAGACGGAACCGAACACGGCGCCGAGGTCCTTCATGCGGTCATAGACCGGCGTGCGCTTCAGCGGGCGGGCCGCGGTACGCTCCTCATCCGGATAGTGCGGCGTAAAGACATTGGCATAGGCTTCCTCGTTCTTGGTCTTGAGGTAGCCGCGCGTTGCATAGGGTCCGAAGCGGCGCGGATCAACGCCCATCATGTCGATCGAAGGTTCGCCCTCGACAATCCATTCCGCGAGCTGCCAGCCCGCGCCGCCGGCAGCGGTGACGCCGAAGGAATGGCCTTCGTTGAGCCAGAAATTCTTCTTGTCCCAAGCGGGGCCGATGATCGGTGAACCGTCAGGCGTATAGGCAATGGCGCCGTTGTATACCTTCTTGATACCCACTTCGCCGAAGGCGGGCACACGGGCGATCGCGGTCTCAATATGCGGCGCCAGCCGGTCGAGGTCTTCCTGGAAGAGTTCGTATTCGCTCTGGTCGGACGGGCCGTCCATGTAGCAGCAGGGTGCGCCGTGCTCATATGGTCCGAGCAGGAGGCCGCCATTCTCCTCACGCATATACCAAGAGGAGTCCGCCTCGCGCAGCACGCCCATTTCGGGCAAGCCCTTGGCCTGGCGTTCCTTGATCAGCGGATGAGGCTCGGTGACGATATACTGATGCTCGACGGGAATCACGGGGATGTCGAGTCCGGCCATCGCTCCGGTCTTACGGGCGAAATTGCCGGTGGCGGAGACCACGTGCTCGCAGCTGATGTCTCCTTGGCCGGTCTTCACGATCCATTCGCCATTAGGCTTCTGCTCGATGCCGGTGACGGTGGTATTGCGGTAGATCTCAGCCCCGCGCGAGCGGGCCCCCTTGGCCATGGCCTGGGTGAGGTCAGCCGGCTGGATATAGCCGTCATCTGGGTGCTGGATCGCGCCAAGGATGCCATCGGTCTCGCACAGCGGCCAGATCTCCTTGACCTGCCGCGGCGTGAGCACGTTCACCCTCACGCCGATCGTCTCGGCGACGCCCGCGTAATACATGAACTCGTCCCAGCGATCCATGGTGCGCGCCAGGCGGATGTTAGAGACCTTCTTGAAGCCCACATGCTGTCCGGTTTCGGCCTCGAGCGAATCATAGAGGTTCACAGAGTACTTGTGGATCTGTCCCACCGAGTAGGACAGGTTGAACAGCGGCAGAAGGCCCGCCGCATGCCAGGTCGAGCCTGAGGTCAGTTCCTTTCGCTCGATCAGGACGATATCGCTCCAGCCCTTCTTGGCCAAATGATAGAGCGTGCCGACGCCAACCACGCCACCGCCGATGACGACCACGCGCGCATGTGTTTTCATATGGGCAAATCCCTCGAGACCCCGTTGATTTGAGTGCACAATAGTGAGCACCATTCAACAGTCGTGAGGTGGAACGACCGGGGCAGGGCAGAATCCGACACTAGCCGGCGAAACCGCCCGCCTTCATGAAGGCCAGTTCCTCGGGGGTAGACACCCGCCCCAGCACCGGGTTGCGGTGGGGGAAGCGCCCGAACCGGGCGATGATGTCGAGGTGGATCTGGGCCCAGCGGGCCTGGTCGTGGAGACCCATGGTCCGGAACAAGGCAACACCCCGGTATTGGGAATCGAGGTCCTCGGCATGCTCGAAAGGCATGAGCAGCCAGCAGGCACGAGGGGCGATGAGCTTCTGGTGGAAGCCCTGCCCGATCCACCGCTTCGCCAGGTGAAGCGCCCGGCCATCTGCGGCAAAGGCCAGCGGACTGCCGCGGTGAATGTTGCGTGAGGCCTGGTCAAGCAGGATGACGAGGCCGAGCGCCCCCTCAGGCGTCTCGCCCCAGTGGTCGAAGGCGCCGCTCCGGGCTGCCGCCAGCGCCTCTCCGAACCTCACCTTAAGCGCGCCGTCGAAGGCGGCATCCTTGAAGAACCAGCGGGACGGACCGGCCAGTTCCCAGAAGCGCGTCACATCCCCAGGCGTCATGCGAGCCTCATGTGCCGCTCGATAAAGCCAGCCAGAGCCGTCACGTCGTCGCGGCCGAAGACCGGAACCGGTGCGTCCGGAATGGCCCCGTTTGCGGCGACGGCAACCACGGTCGGGTCATCCCCGGCGAGCTTCGGATGCGCAAGGTCAAGGTTGCGTACCTCGATCTTGTCATGCGTGTCGCGCTTGTAGCCTTCGACGATCACGAGGTCACATGGCGCCAGCTTTGCCAGAATCTCATCCAGCGTCGGGTCCGTCTCCTCTCGCAGCTCATGGATGATGGCCCAGCGGTGGCGGGAAACGACGGCAACCTCGCAAGCACCTGCCTTGCGGTGGCGGAAGCTGTCGCGCCCCTCGTGGTCGATGTCGAATTCGTGATGCGCGTGTTTCACCGTCGAAACGCGGTGACCGCGCCGGGTGAGTTCGGTCACGAGCTTTTCGACCAGCGTGGTCTTGCCTGCATTCTTAAATCCGGCAACGCCGATGACCTTGTTCATAGGTTGAACTCTGCCGCAATCCGCTCGGCTTCCGCAAGCTCCTCGGGCGTATTCACGTTGAAGAAGGGATCATAGGGCTCGGCAGGCCAATGAACCACGGCGGCATCGCACACGAGTGTCCAGTCCCGCAGACGTGGCAGGCGCGGTTCGTCCATCGCGCGCGAGAGGCCGGGAAGAAGTGCTGCTGACCAAGACCCAGTCAGGTAATGTTGCTGACCGGCGGAGGCTGCGATGGCGGCCGGGCGATTGACGGGACGAAGGCGTTGCGCGAGATCGGCCGGCAGGAATGGCGCATCGGACGGAACCGTGAGTACGGCGTCGAAGCGCCTCTCCACGGCATGTGTGAGCGCGGCATGAAGCCCAGCGAGCGGTGTTGGAGTATCGGCGCGCAAATCGCCGATGACTGGAAGGCCGGTATCGCGGAACCGGCTGGCATCGCCATTCGCATTGATAACGATGTCAGGCACTTGCATCCTGAGGCAGGACACCACACGTTCCAGAATGCTTCGCCGACGGATCAGTTCGAACGCCTTCTCCCGTCCCATCCGTGAGGAGCGCCCACCGGCCACGATGACAGCGCAGAGCCTCATCCGTGGGCGTAGATCCGCTGGGGTGGAATCCAGATGGTCAGTTTGTCGCCCACGCGGATCATGCCCTCCGCCTCCACCCAGCCCACGACGCCGCGCTTGTGCATCGCGGCGGCGACAAAGCCTTTCTTCTGTTCCGGGTGACGCCTCGCGATGATGTCCGCCGGGTAGCGGCAGGGATGATTCTCGGCGTCGACCACGACCATGGCGCCCGAAGGAAATTGCAGCCGCGTCGAGGGCGGCAGCAGCGTGAGGTCGGGAATGCCGCTCAGCACCAGGTTTGCGCCCACCCATTCCGGCTTAACCGCCGGAATGCCCATGACATCCGCCACCTCGGCAAGTTCCTCAACCGAAAGGATCGACAGCTGGCGCGAATTGCGCACCTCGGTGTTGCGCTTATACTGCTTCAGCATGCGGCTGTCGGACTTGCGCGTGAGGCCGCCATGGCAATCGCCCTCCATGCCGGTGAAGAGCAACCGTGCCTCGGCGACCTTCTGCTTCTCGAGCCCTGACGCTCGCTCCGGATTGGACAGGAGCACCTCCACAGTGCCCTCGATGGGCAGTTTGGTCAGAAGCTCTGGCAAGGCTGTATCTCCTCTATCGCAGATGCTACCCTGTAGCGCGACCATGAGCGAAAATCACTCCGAAAACACGCTGGACCTTTCCGGCTTGCTTTGTCCACTGCCGGTGCTCAAGACCCGTAAACGATTGGAGACCATGGCGCCGGGCGCCATCCTCAAGGTCATTGCCACGGACCCCATGTCCGCCATAGACATGCCCCACTTCTGCAACGAGCAGGGCCATGTGCTGCTGGACCAGCAGCGGGACGGCCCCGCCCTCATCTTCAGGATCAGACGCAAGTGAGCTTCAATTTCGGCGCATTCAACAACTGGGGCAGCCTCAAGAAGGTGGCGATCCGCGACGTGGACCAGGCCTTCGTCAGCGACGCCAAGATCGATGCCGAGTGGAAGGACCTCAATTTCCACTCCCGCCCCGACCTCGGCAATGCCCGCAAGGAATACAAGGTTGTGGAAGACATTCTCGCCGCAACCGGCGCCGACGTGATCAAGCTTCCCGCCGCGCCGGGGCTAACGCTCGATTCGATCTATACCCATGATGCATTGATCGTGACGCCGCGCGGACTGGTGAAGCCCCGCATGGGCAAGCCGCAGCGCCGCAAGGAATCGGAAGTCAACGGTGGGGCGCTCGAATCGCTGGGCTTTCCCATCGCCGGCGAGATCACCGGCGAGGGCAAGGTGGAGGGCGGCGACCTCGTTTGGATCGACCGCTATACGCTGATGGCGGGTGTCGGCTACCGCACCAACCTAGAAGGCCTGCGGCAGTTGGGTGAGCTGGCTGGGCCTGATGTCGAAATACTGTGGTTTGACATGCCGCACTACAAGGGCCGGCCGGACGTGTTCCACCTGATGTCCTGCCTCTCCCCGCTCGACCATGACCTGGCCGTGGTCTACCCGCCGCTCATGGCGGCGCGGCAGATCGAATTCCTGGAATCGCGCGGCATCAAGTTCGTGGAAGTACCGGCAGATGAGTTCGACACCATGGGGTCCAATGTCCTGGCGCTGGGACCCCGTCATGCCATGATGGTGGAAGGCAACCCGGAGACCGAGCGCCGCATGAGGGCGGCAGGCGTCAGGGTCGAAGTCATCAAGGGCTACGACATTTGCCGCAAGGGCGAAGGCGGCCCCACCTGCATGACGAGGCCTCTTGTCCGTGGCTGATGAAAGAAAGAATGGCCGGGTTTCCCCGGCCATTTCGATTTACGCCAGCAGGTCCTGAATCTTCTTCGAGAATCCCACCGTCACGCTGCCATCCTTGTGCTCGATCAGCGGCCGGCGGATCAGTGAGGGATTATCCACCGCCAGAGCGACAGCCTTTGCCTCGGAGACGTTCGCCGTCTTCTCCGGCGGCAGGCCACGCCAAGTATAGCCGGCGCGGTTAATCATCTTCTCCCAGCCGCCCAGTGCCTTGGACCACTTGGCCACCTGGTCCTTGGTGATGGGGTTATCCTTTATGTCGGAAAAGCTGTGCCTGATCTTGCGCTCATCGAGCCAGTCGATGGCCTTTTGGCAAGTCGAGCATTTGGAAAGTCCGTAGAGCTTGAGGGTCATGGCCGTCACCTTTTGAGCGAAAGGGTCTTGTCCGTGAAGGCCTCCGCCCCGCCGGTAATCTGGTCGGTGAAGGCGCGGAATAGCCCCTCGATCATCGGCTTCTCGATGTCCTTGACAATGAACACGAGACGGGTCCGCTCATCCTTGTCCGGCCAGGCGGGAAGCCTTACTGGTGGGTGGAATACGTGCTGAACCCCGTGCAGGACCACCGGGCGTGACGGATCGTCGGAGACTTTCACGATGCCCTTCATGCGTAGCATGTTGGCGCCGTGATAAGACTTCAGGAGCTCCATGAAAAGCTCCAACCCCTGCGGGCTGATGGCATTGCTGTCCGAGAAGCTGAAGGAGCGAATGTGGTCGCCATGGCGGGAGGTATCATGATGGTGGTGGTCGTGATCATTGTGGTGATCATGATCTTGGCCATGGGAATGCGCGCGCCGGCCGCGGCGCCCGCGCTTCTCGCCCGTCTCATAGGCCTCGGCCGCCAGCCAGCTCTGGACATCGGCGGACTTCGTGCTGGGATTGAACAGCCCCATCGTGAACAGCCGCTCTGCCGTCGCCTCATTCCGGTGGGTGGTCAGCAGCCGGGCGGCGGGTGCTAACCTCCGGAGCCGGCCAATGATGGCGAACAGCATGTCCTCACCCTCTCGGCCCACAAGCAGGTCGAGCTTGGTGAGCACAATACGGTCCGCAACGGCAACCTGTTTCACGGCCTCGGGATGGGCATTGAGTGTCGCCATGCCATTGTAGGCATCCACAACCGTGATGACGCCCTCAAGGCGGCAAGCAGCAAGCAGGCTGGGCTCGCTCATCACCGAATGCAGAACCGGCGCCGGATCGGCGAGCCCTGTGGTCTCGATGACGATCCGGTTGAACGCCCTAACCTCGCCCCGGCCGCGGCGGGCCAGCAGGTCATGCATGGTGTCGATCAGATCGCCCCGGATGGTACAGCACAGGCAGCCAGAGGCCATTTCAATGACATTCTCGTCAGCCCGCTCGACCAGCAAGTGATCGATGCCAACATCGCCGAACTCGTTGATAATCAAGGCCGCATCCGACAGGAACGGGTCCTTCAGCAGGACGTTCAGCAGTGTGGTCTTTCCGGCGCCAAGGAAACCAGTGAGGATTGCGATTGGAATGGGAGCACTGGCCATGGACTATTTCTTCCACCTTCCAAGGAGACTCGCTGCGACGAGAGCGGCGAGAACCAGTCCGCCTCCGGCATATTGGTTGAGCTGCAACTTTTCGTCGAGAATGACGGCCGCCGCCGCCGTCGCCACCACCGGCTCCAGATTATAGTAGGGCGCAACCGTCGAAGCTGGCGCAAAGCGCAGCGAGAGCATCTGCCACATGTAGGCAACGATGTAGACAATGGCCACGCCGCACATGAACAGAAATCCCGCACCCGTGGCAGGTCCGCCCGGCAGGAACCGAAGGGTGCCCGAACCGGCATAGAGGGCAATGGCCAGCACCGGCGGCAGGATCACCATGTGCACCATGCTGCCGAAGGCCGCAGGCGTCATGTATCGTGAGATGGAGCGGCCCGAGAAAAACTGCAGCGTCGCCCCTGCTGCACCTGCCGCCGCCAACAGGATGCCGCGGATGTCCAGACTGTCGAAACCCGGACCCACGGCAATTGCCAGACCGGCGAAGGCCACGACGGCGATCAGGATGCGGAGGAGCCCGGGATTGCGGCCTTCAACCAAGGGCGCCAGCAGCATGATGAGAACGGGGAAGAGGTAGAAGATGATGACGGCCAGTCCGACCGGTATGAACTGTACGGAGCCCAGATAGGCGACGGAGACGAACAACGTCGCAATGGATTGCCCGGCAAAGCTGGGCAGGGCTCTCCTGGGAACCATCAGCCGATCACCCCGCACCACGGCGATGACCGAGAAGACGATCGCGATCAGGAAGGTTCGGAACAGTGTGCTCTCGATCGCCGGAATGCCATTGCCAATGGCCCCGCTCACAAAATTCGGCACCAGCCCGTAAAGTCCAGCAGCGCCCAAGGCGCAGGCAATGGCCAGTCCCGCCCGATTGATCATGTCACTCAGTTCTTCTTCTTTTTCTTCACCGGCTTCTTCTTCGGCGCAGGCTTCGCAACATCGTCACCTTCGGGATCTGCCGTAACGGCCGGTGGCGCCGGGTCCGGCGCCAGGGCCGCGATCTGGGCGAACGTCTCCGGCGGGATCACCTCGCAGGGCGCCTTCTCGGCGAGGTAGCGCGCGCAGGCCGCCTCGCTGACCGGCTTGTCGAGATTCCACATAGCAGCGGCAAAACCGCGGTTTTCCGGCAGGCGGATCACTCCGGGCGTTCCCATAAGATCCATGCCAGAGGGGCTCAGCATACGGCCGCGCAGCGCCATGTCGGCGGTCGCGGAATTCTCATAATTGCCGAAGGAGATGCCCCAGCCGCCCAGGCTCCCGGACATGGCAAGGGTTACGGGTTTCTGCTTGCACACTTGGCGGGTCATGTCGGTCGGCACGATGCCGCCTGTTTTCACATTGGGAATGGATTGAAGCAGGACTCGGGGCGCAGCAGGACGCGAAAAGCCATCCGTCAGCAGCATTTCGGCGAGGTCGACCCGATGTTTGCCGCTGTTGGCCCCGAAGATGACAACTGCCAGGCGGTGCCCGTCCTCGGTTGCGGTCGCCACGAGATTGAAACCGGAGTTGCAGACAAAGCCGGTTTTCATGCCATCAGCTTCCTTCATCTGGCGCAGCAGCGAGTTGCGGTTCATCAGACGGCGTTTGCCAATTGCGAGGAACGGCTGCGAGAAGAAGTGGTCGTATTCCGGGAACTCCCTCAGGATCATCGACGCCAGGATGGCGACATCGCGCGCGGTGGTGACGTGGCGAGGATCGAACAGGCCGTTGGGGTTCTCGAAATGGCTGCCCGTCATGCCGAGCTTGCGGGCTTGGCCGTTCATCTCCGCCGCGAAGGCCGGGATGCTGCCGGCCGCACCCTCGGCCAGCACATAGGCCATGTCATTGGCGGAATAGACGAGCAGTGCCTGAAGCGCGAAGTTGACGCTCACGGCCTGTCCGACCGGCACCCCGATCTTGCTGGGTGGCTGTGAATGGGCAAGTTCGGACACTGGAAGCTTCTGATCGAGCTTCATCTCGCCCGACTTGAGTTTCTGGAAGACGATATAAGCCGTCATCAGCTTGGTGATCGAGGCCGGGTACCAGGGCTCGCCGGCGCGGTCCTGCGAGATCACCTCCTGGGTTGCCGGATCGAACAGCAGGGTCGGCCCCGCGGCAAAGGCAGATGGCGCCAGAGCAAGCAACAGGACGACCAGAAAAATGCGTCGGAGAGTCGGCAAGAGAGGTCTGCTCCAAGTCAGGCGGAAGTGGCCAAGCCGCTCTGTCATCACAGGAATCCGCACAATCTGCGGCAGCCACGCTGCATCGCTGGTGCCCCTGGAGGGACTCGAACCCCCACGCCCTTGCGAGCAACAGATTTTGAGTCTGCCGCGTCTACCATTCCGCCACAGAGGCACGCGAACCCCGCATAATTGCCCGCCCTTGCGCCGTCAACCGTAAAGGGCGAGAAGCATTTTCCATGATCCGCATCACCGACTCACTGGCCATCGACGAGGACGGCATCAGCTGGTCCGCCATGCGCGCCTCGGGGCCGGGCGGCCAAAATGTCAACAAGGTGTCGACCGCCGTCGAGTTGCGTTTTGACGTTGGAAAGGCCTTTCTGCCCGAGGATATGAAAGCCCGGTTGCGCCCGCTGGCGGGACGGCAGCTGACTCAGGAGGGTGTGCTGGTTATCACCGCTCAGGAGACGCGCTCGCAGGAGCGCAACCGCGAGATTGCGCTGCAGAAGCTGGTGGAGCTGCTGCGCAAGGCCGCGCACCGCCCGAAGCGGCGTATCGCCACGAAACCAACCCGCGCCTCCAAGACGCGCCGTCTCGACTCGAAGTCCAGGCACGCGCAGACCAAGCGCCTGCGCAGCTCACGCCCCGATACGGATTGACACCCTGATGCTCAAACGTCTTTATGACTGGACGCTGGGGCTGGCCGCACGCGAAACTGCCGAAATCTGGCTTGCCGCGATTGCCTTCGTCGAAAGCTCGGTGTTCCTGATCCCTGCGGACGTTCTGTTCCTGCCCATGGCGCTCGCCCGCCCGGCGCGCGCCTACCGCTTCGCGCTCATCGCCACCGTCGCCTCGGTGCTGGGAGGAATCGCAGGCTATATGCTTGGCCATTATGCCTTTGAGGTCTTCGCAAAGCCGGTGCTGAACTTCTATGGCAAGCTCGACGAGTTCGACCACTTGCGCCAATGCACCGGCGAGGACACGCTGATGCTGCTGCTCGTCACCTCGGGCCTCGCGCATCTGCCGCCCATCAAGGTCGTCACCATTCTCGCCGGCGTGGCGGAGGTGAGTTTCCTGTTCTTTGTCATTTCTTGCGTCGTGGCACGTGGCGCGCGCTTCTTTGCACTGGCCTGGGCGCTGCGCCGCTGGGGCGAGCCCATCCGTGATTTCATCGAGCGGCGGCTTGGGCTGCTCGCTGCGATGGTGGCGGGCGCCGTCATCCTGCTCTATATCGTCGTCAAATACTCAGCCATCGCCGGAAGCGTGACCACATGTTGACCAACCTCAACCCGCAACGCGCAGCCTTGCTGATCTTCGTCGTGGCCTTCGCCACTATCGCGGGGGCATGGGGCTTCGAATATTACGGCTATCTGCCCTGCGAACTCTGCCTGAAGCAGCGCTGGGCCTATTACACCGGCATGCCTTTGGCGCTGCTCGTGGCGTTGCTTGGGCCGCAAAACCCCGGTCTCGCGAAGGCAGGTCTGATGCTGCTCGCCGTGCTGTGGCTCGGCAGTATGGCCTTCGGCATCTATCATTCGGGTGTGGAATGGAAATGGTGGCCAGGGCCTGCCACCTGCACCGCCCAGGCGGGCTTCACCGGCGGTCTTCCCGACCTTTCAAAGCCAGCGGTTCTTTGCGACACGCCGGCAATCCGCCTCTTAGGACTGTCGCTCGCAGGCTGGAACGCGGCGATTTCGCTTGGCCTCGCGCTGGTGGCCATCGCTGGACTGCGCGGAACTCAGGGGTCGAGTTCGGTATCCCAGTAGAGATAATCCTGCCAGCTGTCGTGAAGGTAGTTTGGTGGAAAGTAGCGCCCGTTGCGGTGCAGCTGTGCCACACTCGGCCGCACCGGCTTCTGCGCCGGAAACATTTTGATCTGCTGCGGCAGGTATCCGCCCTTCAGCAGGTTGCAGGGCGAGCAGGCGGCAACGACGTTTTCCCACGTCGTCTGGCCGCCCTTGGAGCGCGGGATCACGTGATCGAAGGTCAGGTCGTCATGGCCACCGCAATATTGGCAGGTGAAGCGATCACGCAGGAAAACGTTGAACCGGGTAAAGGCCGGCGTACGCGACGGCTTCACAAACGTCTTGAGCGACACGACACTGGGCAGGCGGAACTCGAAGGTCGGGCTTCTGACCACCTTGTCATATTCCGAGACGATGTTCACCCTGTCGAGGAAGACAGCCTTGATTGTGTCCTGCCAGCTCCACAGCGACAGAGGATAGTAGCTCAACGGGCGGAAATCCGCGTTGAGAACCAGGGCGGGACAGGCTTCCGGCGCAACCGGCACGAACTGCAAGCACACCTCACGAGGTCGAATCTTCAAGAACTTACTATATCTTGTGTGGCAATCCTGTGAAGACCCTTCGTCAGGCGATGGGCCTGCCCCGCAGGACGCGATAGTGCTGCCACAGCAGCAGGGCCGCCGTAGAGCGATTGGGGCGCCATGGTGCCCCGAGTTTCACCATTTGTCTGGTGGACGGACGATCCACCATGCCGAACAAGTCCTGCGCCGCCACCTGCAGGGCGAGGTCGGCAGCGGGCCAGGCATCAGCCGCCCTCACCGCCATCAGGAGATAAACGTTGGCCGTCCACGGGCCGACGCCCGGGATGTCGAGCAGCCGGCGCCGCAAGCCCTCCTCCCCTATGGTCAGAGCATTGTCAAACCGGCCCTGCGCGAACACGGCGGCGGCGGCACGGAAGGTACGGGCCTTGGCTGCGGAGAGACCGAGAGCCCGTAACTCCGGCTCGCTCACTTTCAGGACTTCCTGAGGAGTACATCCGCCGAGGCAAGTAGCGAGTCGCGACCATATGGCTTCACCAGCCTTGAGTGAAATGAGTTGGCCGGTGACAATCCGCAACAGGCTTTCGAGCCCTGGCACAGCATGGCGCAGCGGTGGCATTCCGTGGCGTTCCACAATGGCCGCAAAGCGCGGTTCCATGGCGGCGAGCTGCGCCACGGCTACTTTCATGTCATTCTCGGTTTCGAGCCGCTGCATGGCACCTGTTTGACCTTTGCATGAGTTAACTGCAAGACCTGACGCATGAGCCGCCCCGTCTTCCGCTTCGCGCCGAGCCCCAATGGCTATCTGCACCTTGGCCATGCCTATTCGGCGCTACTGAATGCCCGCATGGCTGCGGAGTCGGGTGGCCGGCTGCTGCTGCGCATCGAAGACACAGACGAAAGCCGTTCCCGGCCGGAATTCATAACGGCAATTTTCGAAGACCTCGCCTGGTTGGGACTGTCATGGGAAGAACCCGTTCGGGTCCAGAGCCAGCATCTTGCCGACTACCATGTTAACCTCATGCGGCTTTGGAACATGGGCGCCATCTACCCCTGCTTCTGCTCACGCAAAGAGGCGCTGGTCCATGCCCTGCCCATCCGCGACCCTGATGGTCAGCCGCACTACGGTGGCGCCTGCCGCGATTTGCCGCGTCACGTGGCAGAGGCCCTCATCGCCCGCGGCGACATCCACGGCTGGCGGGTCGGCATGAACCGGCTGGGCGACCCGCAAGCGGCCGTCTGGGGGGATGCCATGATCGCCAAGCTGCAGGTCGGGTCGAGCTATCACATCGCGGTGGTGACCGATGACGCCCTACAGGGCGTCACCGATGTGGTGCGCGGCAAGGATATCGAGCCTGCAACGCCATTGCACATGCTTCTTCAGCGGCTTCTGCGTCTTCCGGCACCCCGTTATCTGCATCATGATCTGGTCAGGGATGCGGATGGCCGGAAGCTTTCTAAGAGCATCGCCAGCGCGTCTCTCCGGCAACTCCGCGCCGAGGGCGCCACGCCGGACGACATCCGTCGCCGGCTGGGACTTGCTTGATCAGAAGTCGGACGTGATGCCCTTTTTCTCCCAGTCACCGAAGCGGGTGGGCTCAGGGCCTTCGCGGCCGTTCACTTCTCTGGGGAGCTTGAGCTCGGGCGTATTCTGGCGGCGCTTTTCAGCCTCGGCCAGCGCGCGCCGGGCCTCGGGGGAAAGCAGCTTGCCGGCCGTGGCCTTGCGGTCCGTGGTCATTGCCCTCATATGAAGATTGGCCGAGGCATTTGGCAAGGAGGAGTTGGCAGCATGAACACCCTGCGCACAGGATTGCTGATGGCGGCCCTGATGGGCTTGTTCCTAGCGGCGGGCTATTTGCTCGGCCGGCAGCAGGGAATGTTCATCGCTTTCCTGCTGGCGGGGGGCATGAACCTTTTCGCCTACTGGAACGCCGACAAGATGGTGCTGCGCATGCATGGCGCACGCGAGGTTGACCGTGGGAGCGCCCCCGAATTCTATGGCCTGGTGGAGGAACTCGCCCAACGGGCCGGGTTGCCCATGCCCAAGGTCTTCATCATGGATAATCCGCAGCCCAACGCTTTCGCCACCGGCCGCAATCCCGAAAACGCCGCAGTCGCCGCCACGACCGGTCTGCTGCGCCTTCTCGACCGGGACGAGATTGCCGGTGTGATGGCGCATGAACTGGCCCATATCCGCCACCGTGACACGCTGGTCATGACCATGACGGCGACCATTGCTGGGGCCATTTCCATGCTCGCCAATTTCGGCATGTTCTTCGGCGGAGGCCGCGACCGCAACAACCCCCTGGGACCCATCGGCGTGATCCTGATGATCGTTGTTGCGCCGCTCGCCGCCATGCTGGTGCAGATGGCGATCAGCCGCACGCGGGAATATGGCGCTGACCGGGGTGGCGCCGAAATCTCCGGTCAGCCGCTGGCCCTGGCCTCGGCCCTCGGCAAGATTTCGCGGGCTGCGCATCAGATCCCGAATGCCGCTGCTGAAGCTAACCCTGCGATGGCGCACTTATTCATCATTAACCCGCTGTCCGGCATGCGGATGGACAATCTGTTCTCGACTCATCCCGATCCCGCCACGCGCATCGCCGAGTTGCAGAAACTCGCTGGCGAGATGGGCGCCATGCACCCTCGCGGTGCAGGTCCATGGGAAACCGCGCCCAGATACACATCCGGTCCGTGGGGATGAGCTCAACCGGCACTTAGCGCATCGGGCGAGCAAGTGGAATCGCTTGCAAAGCGAAAGATGGGCCAGATCAAAAGCTTGAGCATGATCTTCCCGCAAGGGCGGGTTCCACTTTTGCGGATCATACTCTCATAGCGGCACTGCGCCGCCACGCCTGAATTGGTGCCGGTCTGCGAAAGTGCTATGCGGGCGGCGATTTCAACATCCGAGGCTCCGATGACCGAACCCGTGCGCCGCGCCCTGCTTTCCGTGTCTGACAAGAGCGGGCTCATTTCCTTCGCAACGAAACTCGTCTCACTCGGCATCGAATTGATCTCGACCGGCGGCACGGCCAAGGCCCTGGCGGAGGCGGGGCTGCCTGTCATCGAAGTGTCGCGCCTCACGGGTTTCCCGGAAATCATGGATGGCCGGGTAAAGACGCTTCATCCCGCCATTCATGGCGCTCTTCTCGGCATTCGCAGCAACGCCGCGCACAAGGCGGAAATGGACAGCCACGGCATCTGCCCGATCGGCCTTCTGGTGGTCAACCTTTATCCCTTCGAGACAGCGGTGGCGCGCGGCGCCTCCTGGAAAGACACGGTCGAGAACATAGATGTCGGCGGTCCTGCAATGATCCGGGCGGCGGCGAAGAACCATGATGACGTCACGGTGGTCGTCGACCCTGCCGATTACGATGCCGTGGCGGGCGAGCTTGCGTCAGGCGGCAATATGACTGCGGTGAAGACACGCCGGTCCCTCGCGGCCAAGGCCTTTGCCCGCACCGCGAGTTACGATGCGGCTATCAGCCAATGGTTCGGCGCCCAGCCGGGCGATCCTTTGGGCAGCTATTTCGCCACCGGCGGCGCCAAGCTTCAGGCCCTGCGTTATGGCGAAAACCCGCATCAGCAGTCCGCCTTCTATACTGTGCCCGGCGCGCGCTTCGGCATCGCCGCAGCCCGTCAGCTGCAAGGCAAGGAACTCTCCTATAACAACATCAACGACACGGACGCCGCGCTCGAATGCCTGGCGGAATTCGCCGGCGGCGGGCAGGCGGCGTGCGTCATCGTCAAGCATGCCAATCCTTGCGGCGTTGCAGTCGGCGGAGATGCCGCGGACGCCTATCGCAAGGCGCTGGCCTGCGACCCGGTGAGCGCGTTTGGGGGCATCATAGCGTTGAGCAACCGGCTGGATGCGGAAGCTGCGGCGGAAATCACGGAGTTGTTCACGGAGGTGATTATTGCTCCGTATGCAGATGAAAAAGCGGTTGAGATCGTTTCAAGGAAAAAAAACCTGCGCCTGCTTCTGCTTGACGGATGGCCGTTGTCGGGTCCCGGGTTGGCTGTGAAGTCGGTGGGCGGCGGCTTGCTAGTGCAGACGCGTGACACGATGTCCGTCGATGCCATGGACCTCAGGGTGGTGACGAAGCGGCAGCCAACGCCTGCGGAGCTCGCCGACATGCGCTTTGCGTTCCGCGTCGCCAAGCATGTCAAATCCAATGCCATCGTTTATGCGAAGAACGGCGCCACCGTCGGCATCGGCGCGGGTCAAATGTCACGGGTGGATTCGGCGCGCATCGCGGCGCGCAAGAATGCCGATATATCGCAGGCGGCGGGCCTCACCGAGCCATCGATCCAGGGCTCTGTCGTCGCGTCGGATGCCTTCTTCCCCTTCCCCGACGGACTGCTTCAGGCTGCAGAAGCGGGCGCGACGGCTGTGATCCAGCCCGGCGGGTCGATGAAAGACGAGGATGTTATCCGCGCCGCGGATGAGAAGGGCCTGGCCATGGTCTTTACCGGCGTCAGGCACTTCCGGCACTAAGTCATGTTCTGGAAGAGTGGAACTCACTCTTGCGGTAAGAACACGCTCCAGCCCCCGTTCTGACGCAGGTTCTGATCGATCAGCTGATTGCGCTCAATTTCTGCAGGCGCCGGCAAACGTCCTCGAGCTGATCGAGCGTTTTGTAACTGATTACCATGTTGCCGCTGCCGTCGCGCCTGTGGGTGATTTCAAGCTTCAGTCCGATGGCCTCCGACACCAGTTTTTCGAGGGCGCGCGTGTCGGCATCCTTCTCCGGCTTGATCTTCTGCTTCTTTGGCGCCAAAGCTTCGCGGGCCAGGTTCTCCGCCTCGCGCACCGAGAGTCCGAGTTTGATGATCCGGGCGGCAAGTTCCGCAGGCGAATCGGTTGCGACCAAAGCACGCGCATGACCGGCGGTGAGGCGGCCCTGCTCGATCTCGGCACGCACCGCCTCCGGCAGGTTCAACAGGCGCAGCGTATTGGCGATGTGACTGCGGCTCTTGCCGATCGAGTCGGCAAGCTGCTGCTGAGTGTAACTGAATTGCTCGAGCAGCATGCTGTAGGCGCGAGCCTCTTCCAGCGAGTTCAGGTCGGAGCGCTGGATGTTCTCGATCAAGGCAATCTCCAGCGCCTCGCCATCGGTGAGGTCGCGGATCAGCACGGGAACGTCGTGCACGCCGGCGCGTTGCGCGGCGCGCCAGCGGCGCTCGCCCGCCACGATCTCATACTCGCCGTTGGCAATGGGCCGCACCACGATGGGTTGCAGCAGTCCTTTCTCTCGGATCGACTTTGATAGATCCTCAAGGTCAGCCTCCGCGAAGTTCTTGCGTGGGTTATTGGGGCTGGCCTTGAGCAGTTCGATGGGCATGTGGCGCAGCGTGCGCACGTCCTGCACCACCGCCTCCTCGCTGGTGTCCTCACCGATCAGCGCGGCGAGTCCGCGGCCAAGTCGCTTCTTTTGAGGGATGCCCATGTCCATGTCTCGTCCTGCTCTCTTTCAAAACGCGATCGTTACGGAATTGAATCTAGGCGGCGCGCAGTTCGCGCTCGCGGTGGATGATCTCGGATGCCAGGCGGATATAAGCCTGAGAACCAACGCAGGCATGATCGTAGAGCAGCACCGGCTTACCATGCGAGGGCGCCTCGGAAATTCGGACGTTGCGCGGTATGACGGTCTGGTAAACCTTGTCGCCCAGGACACTGCGCACATCCTCCGCCACCTGCTCGGAAAGATTGTTGCGGCGGTCGAACATGGTCAGCACCACGCCTTGGATGGTAAGGCGCGGGTTGAGGTTGGTTTTCACCCGCTCCACCGTCTTGATCAGCTGACTGAGGCCTTCAAGCGCGAAGAACTCGCACTGAAGCGGCACCAGGATGGCATCTGCCGCCGACAGGGAGTTGATGGTCAGCAGGTTGAGCGACGGCGGACAATCGACTAGCATATAGGTGTAGGTGCGTTCCGGATCGTTCTCGCGGCAGAGTTGGGTGATGGCATCTGCCAATCGGTAGGTCTTGCGGTCGATGCCGGCGAGTTCGAGTTCGGCACCGAGCAGGTCCATGGTAGAAGGTGCGCAATGGAGCCCCGGAATCCCGGAATCGATGATAACGTTGCGCAACGACGCTTCGCCCATCAGCACATGGTAGGTCGATTTCTGGCCCTGGCGGCGGTGCACACCAAGGCCGGTGCTCGCATTGCCCTGGGGGTCGAGGTCAACGATCAGTACCCGCTCGCCCACCGCCGCCAGCGCTGTACCGAGGTTAATGGCCGTCGTGGTCTTGCCGACGCCACCCTTCTGGTTGGCGACAGCAAGGATGCGTGGGGCTGGAACAAGCGAAGTGCCAGGTATCGGGTCAGACACGGGAGGCCTCACGGATTTCGAGGATGACGCCCCGCGAGTCGCATTGACTCGCGTGCTTCAAGGCATTCATTCTCCAATATTTTGCTGCATCGGTCAATTCAACGTCGACTTCTTGTCCCTTGTGAAAGAGCCCGACGGACCCTTGAGACAGGAAGGGTTCTGCATAATCAAGCAGCAGAGGCAGGGGCGCCAAGGCTCGGGCAACGACACAGTCCACCTTGGGAACACTACGATCGCGCGTCAAGCTTTCCAGCCGAACATTGTGTACCATTGCCCGGGTCCCCGTCTGACGCGCCGCCTCGCGCAGGAAGGCTGCCTTTTTTCCATTGCTTTCATAGAGATGTGCATCGAGACCTGCGGCAATGGCCAATATGAGCCCGGGAATTCCCGCGCCGGAGCCCAGTTCGGCGATGGTTCTCGCTCCGGGGGGAAGATGTTGAAGGAGTTGTAGGGCGTCGCAGACGTGCCGATCCCAAACTGCAGCAACCGTTGCAGGGCCAATCAGATTGATCCGTTGCTGCCACATCAGCAGCAACTTCACATAGGTCTCGATCTTTAAACGTGTCTCACGTGAAACATCAAAGCGATGCAGAATAGTGTCCGCTTCAGATGCCGTCATGCTGCACTCTGTCGGCCGTGGCGCCTGACATGGCCGAGAACGACCGCCAGCGCGGCCGGTGTCATGCCATCGATTCGCGCGGCTTGGCCCAGCGTCGCAGGCCGTACAGCCGCAAGTTTTTGTCGCAGTTCTGCCGAGAGGCTGGGCATTGCGGCATAGTCAAGGCCTGACGGAAGAGCGAGCTGTTCTTCCTTTCGAACAGCAGCGATGTCCGCCTCCTGGCGCTGGAGATAACCGGCGTAGAGAGCTTCAGCTTCCAGCGCCTCCACCACATCGGGACGAAGCTCCTGCAACTGTGGCCACAAGCGAATGACACCGGACCAGCCAATCTCCGGCATCCCCAACAGATCCAGCGCTGAGCGTCGGAGCCCGTCCTGGTTAACTTTTAGACCCTTGCGAGCCGCTTTAGCGGAGGAAAGGGTCAAGGAGCGGACAAGGTCCAGGCCTCCTCGCACTGCGTCCTCCCGGGCCCGGAACGCGGCTTGGCGCGGACCTCCCACCAATCCTGCGGCGATGCCGATGGGGGTCAGGCGCAGGTCGGCATTGTCGGCCCGAAGTGAGAGCCTGTACTCGGCGCGTGACGTGAACATTCGGTAGGGCTCAGCCACGCCGCGGGTCACCAGATCGTCGATCATCACGCCAATGTAAGCCGAGCAGCGGTCCAGCACGAGTGGCGACTGTCCAACCACCTTCCGGGCAGCGTTCGCTCCCGCAACGAGTCCCTGGGCTGCGGCTTCCTCATAGCCTGTCGTTCCGTTGATCTGCCCCGCCAGAAACAATCCGGGTAGTTTCTTCACCTCAAGCGCAGCTGTTAAACCGCGTGGGTCGACATAGTCATATTCAATGGCATAACCCCAACGCTTGATCACCACCTCCTCCAGGCCCGGCATGCTGCGGATAAAGCGCTCCTGTACATCTTCCGGCAAGGATGTCGAGATTCCGTTGGGATAGACTGTATCGTCATCAAGCCCCTCGGGCTCCAGGAACACTTGATGGCTCCCCTTGTCCTGAAAACGCTGAACCTTGTCCTCAATCGACGGGCAGTAGCGTGGTCCTACCCCCTCGATTTGTCCGGAGTAGAGCGGCGACCGATGCATGTTGTCGCGGATCAAGCGGTGGCCTTCAGTGGTTGTGTGTGTGATGTAACAAGAGACCTGAGGCGTCTCGATGCTTGAGGTCAAGAAGGAGAAGGGAACCGGATCGGCATCGCCCCTTTGTTCCTCCAGCCGGTTCCAGGCGATGGTCCGCCCGTCGAGCCGTGCTGGCGTACCCGTCTTGAGCCGTCCCAGATTCAGTCCGGCTGCGGTAAGCTGTTCGGAAAGCCCTCGACTCGGTGGCTCACCGTGTCGCCCTGCAGGAATGCGGCGGTCACCAATATGAATGACACCATTAAGAAATGTTCCGGTGGTGAGGACAACCGCGGAACAACAAAACATGCGGCCATCTTCACAGATCACACCAGTCACTCTGCCATCACGCAGTTCTAGTCCATAAGCTGCTCCCGCCACCACGGTCAGGTTTGACTGATCGGCAATAGCCGACTGTATCCCCTGCCGATAGAGCTTGCGATCAGCCTGCGCCCGCGGCCCTCGAACGGCAGGGCCCTTCGAGCGGTTAAGCAGCCGAAACTGGATGCCGGCACGGTCGGCAGCCCGCGCCATGAGTCCATCCAAGGCATCGATTTCCCGAACCAGATGGCCCTTGCCCAAGCCACCAATTGCGGGATTGCACGACATCTCGCCGATGGTATCAGCCCGATGCGTCAGCAAGGCTGTGCGGCTACCCAGGCGTGCCGCAGCGGCGGCTGCCTCGGTGCCGGCATGCCCGCCACCAATGACAATGACGTCAAACTTAGTATTCATTTCACGTCTCTCTACGCCAAGTCGGTGATGAGGTCAAAAGCTGTCAGCGTTTCACGTGAAACAGACCTATTTGCCGATGCAGAACCTGCTGAAAATAGTTCCCAGCCATTCTTCGACACCGATACGGCCGGTGAGACGGCTGATCTCGTCCGACACACGCTGAATCTCCTCGGCCTTTAACTCCAGATGTCCTGAAGGGGTCTTCAAGGCATCGTTAAGGAAACGAATCGAACTGCGCGCCGCGCTGACCTGGCGGGCTGAAACCAGAACGGATGACTCTACGACACCGTACCGCCGCCGCAATAACGCTGATAAGTGCTCGATAAAAAGTGGAATACCTTCCCCAGTGCGTGTCGAAATCGACAATCCGGTGTCCGAGCATTCGTTTCGGGAGAGTCCTGAACTTAGGTCAGACTTGCATCGAACGATGATATCAGGAACATGATCAATAGGATCAGCACTACCTTCGACGTCAGGAGACCAGATCCAGATCACGATATCCGCTTCGGAGATGCGCTGCAAAGATCGCCGGATGCCCTCTTCCTCGACCGCGTCAGACGCCTCCGTGCGCAAACCCGCAGTGTCAGTCAACACCACTGGAACGCCATGGATGTCAAGTGAGACCTCGATTGAATCCCGTGTCGTTCCCGGCACGTCCGACACGATGGCCGCATCCCGGCGCGCCATGGCGTTCAGCAAGCTGGATTTTCCAGTGTTCGGTCGTCCTGCCAGGACCACCCGAACACCATCCCGCACGACCTCCGCCACCGCGGACGCTTCAACCGCAGCCGAAATCTCCGCGAGCAGCAAGGAAATCCTGGCATCGATTCCTGCGGCCGCCTCTTCCGCCACACCGGGTTCGTCGGCAAAGTCGACAGCAGCTTCGATATCCGCGCGAATGAGCAAGAGCTGACGACGCCAAGCCTCAATAATGCCGCTCGCCAAGCCAGACATTTGCCGGAAGGCCTGGCGCCGCTGGTTAGCCGTACGGGCCTCCAACAGGTCAGCAAGACCCTCGACTTCCACCAGGTCCATTTTTCCATTGAGAAAGGCGCGCCGGGTGAACTCACCAGCCTCCGCAGGTCGCACTCCGGCAAAAGTGCCAAGAGCGTCCAATACGGCACTCACCACTGCCGGACTGCCGTGCAAGTGGAGTTCCGCACAGTCTTCGCCCGTAAAGGATCGGGGGGCTGGCAACCAGACGGCGATGCCTTTGTCGAGCACCTCTCCACTGGAGGGATCGCGGATTGAACGGAGCGCAAAGTCCCTGGGGGCCGGAAGTGTGCCGGTAAACTCTCCAAGCAGAGTGGCCACAGAAGGTCCGGAAATGCGGATGACGGCGACGCCAGAGCGTCCTGCCCCGGAGGACAGGGCATAGATCGTGTAAGTGGCTGTCATTCCGACCTCGAATCGAACGGCGTGGTCTGCCTTTTCAGGCATTCATCACGCGTTCATGGAGTCGAAGAAGTCGCTATTGCCCTTGGTTTGACGCAGCTTGTCGAGCAGGAATTCGATGGCGTCCACCGTGCCCATTGGGTTCAGGATCCGGCGTAGCACGTAGGTTTTCTTGAGAAGATCGGGCTTTACCAGCAATTCTTCCTTGCGGGTACCGGAGCGCAAGATGTCGATCGCCGGGAAGACCCGCTTATCAGCCACCTTACGATCGAGGATGATTTCCGAGTTGCCTGTCCCCTTGAACTCCTCGAAGATCACCTCGTCCATGCGGCTGCCAGTATCAATGAGCGCGGTGGCGATGATGGTCAGCGAGCCACCCTCCTCGATGTTGCGTGCCGCGCCGAAGAAACGCTTTGGCCGCTGAAGCGCGTTGGCATCCACGCCGCCCGTCAGAACCTTGCCCGACGATGGCACGACGGTGTTGTAGGCACGGCCCAGGCGGGTGATGGAATCGAGCAGGATCACCACATCACGGCCATGCTCCACCAGGCGCTTAGCCTTTTCGATTACCATTTCCGCGACCTGAACATGGCGGGACGCAGGCTCGTCGAAGGTTGAGCTGATGACCTCGCCCTTCACAGACCGCTGCATGTCGGTCACTTCCTCCGGCCGCTCGTCAATGAGCAACACGATGAGGTAGCATTCGGGATGGTTGGCGGTGACGGCATGCGCGATATTCTGCAGCAGAACGGTCTTGCCGGTGCGCGGGGGGGCTACGATGAGGCCGCGCTGGCCCTTGCCAAGCGGCGAGACAATGTCGATAACCCGCGAGGAGTAATCCTTCTTCGTCGGGTCGCCCGTTTCCATTTCCAGACGCTCGTCCGGGTAGAGAGGCGTCAGATTATCGAAATGGACCTTGTGGCGGGTCTTTTCCGGGTCCTCGAAGTTGATCCGGTTGACCTTGACAAGAGCAAAATAGCGTTCGCCTTCCTTCGGGCTGCGGATCTGCCCTTCCACCGTGTCGCCGGTGCGGAGTGTGAACTTCCGGATCTGGCTGGGGCTGATGTAGATATCATCGGGTCCGGCCAGGTAATTGGCATCGGGCGAGCGCAAGAAGCCAAAGCCATCTTGCAGCACCTCCACCACACCCTCACCGATGATTTCCACATCCCGGGCAGCCACATTCTTGAGGATCGCAAATAGCAACTCCTGCTTGCGGAGTGCGCTGGCATTTTCGACCTCAAGTTCCTCGGCAAGCGACACGAGCTCGGCTGGCGTCTTCAATTTGAGATCCTGAAGCTTGATCTCTTTCAGGTCAGCAATAGCAGTCATTATCTTTTCTTTATGGGGAGTTCCGGCGCGGGGGGCGGGAACGTTGAGGCGGGCGCGCATCAAGCCGTGGGCGATGCGAAGAAACAATCATATAGCTGCTCCGCTCGCCCCCGCCAACAATAAACTCAGAAGGGCTTGATAATCACCAGGATGACGATGCCGATCAGCAGAACGGTGGGCACTTCGTTGATGATGCGGAAATAACGCCCATCCTTCCTCTCGCGGCCATCGCAAAACCGGGCAGCGTGGAGTTCGAGTAGCCCGTGAAAGACAAACATGCCAGCAACCAAAAGAAGCTTGAGCCAAAGCCATGGGGGCATAGACTGATCCCAGCCGCCGAGGTGAATCAGCAGCGCGCCACTGATAAGGGCCACAACGGCGGCTGGCCGCATGATCGCCTTAAGAAGCCGCCTCTCCATCACCATGAACACTTCGGAAAGATCGCTTTTTCCTTCGTTTTCAGTATGATAAACGAATAGTCGCGGCAGGTAGAAGAGCCCCGCCATCCACGAGATGACAGCAAGGATATGAATGACCTTCATCCAGCCATAGGGATCATTCATCATGACGCCTGACCGCTTCGACAACAGCGCCAACGACCGAAGGGTCCGTCCCCAGCCTAATTCCGTGGCCCAGATTGAAGATATGCCGCTGGCGGTCGATGCTGGAGCAGATCCGACCGACTTCCCTAGCGACAACCTCGGAACCAGCCAAAAGGGCCACAGGATCGAGGTTGCCCTGGACGACGACGTCCTTCGGCAGGTCGGCCAGTCCGAATTCCGTTTCAACACCGATGGCATTGGCCCCTGGAATGGCTGCCGCCTTATATTGCGCCATACCGACACCACGGGCAAAAACGATAATGGGAAGAGCAGGATGCCGCTCCTTCACCCCGGCCACGATGTCTGCCACGGGCTTCATCACGAATTCCTCAAGTTCCGTGCCCACAAGGTCTCCTGCCCAGGAATCGAAGATCTGGACCGCCTGAGCCCCCGCATCGCCCTGAGCCGACAGATAATCGACTGACTCCTTTACCAGACGATCGATGAGGGCACAGAACCATGGCTGGCGCTGGTAGGCCGCCACCTTGGCCATCACCCGATCGGAGCTGCCACCACCTACCATGTAGCTTGCAACGGTCCACGGCGCCCCGCAAAAGCCGATCAGTGCCTGATTCGGCGCCAGCTGCGCCCGGGTCAAGCTCACTGTCCGGCACACCTGATTGACTTCATAAGTGCCAGCTACCTGCCTCAACCGATCAAGATCTTCCCTGCTGCGCACCGTTCCCAGAACCGGACCTTCACCTTCCGCGAATGTCACCGGCAGTCCCATGGCGTGTGGAACCACCAGAATATCGGCAAACAGGATAGCCGCATCGAGATCATATCGCCGCAAGGGCTGAACCGTGACTTCGGCTGCAAGTTCTGGATTGTAACAAAGATCAAGAAAGGAACCCGCCTTCTCGCGCACTGCACGGTATTCAGGCAAATATCGCCCTGCCTGACGCATGAACCATATGGGACGCCGCTGTGCTGGCTTCCGGTTCAGAACATCAAGTAATGCACTGCGGGGTGCGGCGGTGCCCTTCCCTGTTCCCATCATTTTGACTCTTCTTGTCTCTTTTGTTTAACCTGCGGGAAGCGGGATACAACCCAATCCAACGATCGTCCACAGGTCAAGTGCATCCTTGCGGGCAGACGCCGCGTCATACCGCGTTAATCGAAAATAAAGACGTATTAACAAGTCGTTAATACCCTAGAATCCCGTTCACACGTGCTTCACGAGGCCGGTTCGCCCGAATTGTTGTCCACAGCGGCCATAGGGGCCCTCGCGCTCCGGCTTGTCTGTGGATGGCAACCGGAACAGTTTATTAAGAATACCCACCACACCCATCGTTACCCGCAGAGTCCACATTTCATCCACACAATGTCCCAATCCGGTTCACAGCGTTACTTCCACCTCCATCTCGTGTCTGATGCCACGGGCGAGACGCTGAATACTGTGGCCAAGGCGGCGGCCGCGCAGTATTCCGATTTCCGGCCAGTCGCCCACATCTACGCACTGGTGCGCACCCCGTCGCAGCTGAACCGCGCGTTGCGCGAAATCGAGGAGCAGCCAGGGATCGTGCTGTTCACACTCATCAATCCCGATATCCGCCGGCACCTCGAAGAGCAGTGCGGGGCGATGGGCGTTCCGTGCCTGTCCATCCTAGACCCTATCATCGCCATTCTGTCGCAATACCTCAACGCCAGCTCAAGGCCGCAGGTGGGAGGCCAGCATGCACTGAACTCCGATTATTTCCGCCGCATCGATGCGCTCAACTTCACCATGGCGCATGACGACGGACAATCGATCGACGATCTCGAGAAGGCGGATGTCGTCATCCTCGGCGTCAGCCGCACCTCGAAGACGCCGACCTCCATCTATCTCGCGCAGCGCGGCATTCGCACTGCTAATATTCCTATCGTGCCTGGCATCCCCGTTCCGCAAAAGATGATCGATCTTCAGGGGCCCCTGATTGTCGGCCTTATCGCCAGCGCGGAGCGCATCGCGCAGATCAGGCGTCACCGGCTTCTCTCCTTGAAGGAGAGCCGCTCCACGGACTACATCGATCCCCGGCAGATCACCGATGAGCTGATGCTGATGAAGACACTGTGCTCAAGAAATGAATGGCCGATCATCGACGTCACACGCCGCTCGGTGGAAGAGATTGCCGCCACAATCCTCAACATGCTGTCCGAAACCAGGCGAATCGACAAGTGACATGATTATTCTTGCCTCCACCAGTGCAACGCGCCAGGCAATGCTGCGTAATGCTGGCCTCAGCTTCACCGCGCAATCGCCCGTGGTCGATGAGAAGGCGCTCATCGCCGCACATCCAAACTGGCTCCCACGCGAGACAGCCATCAGGCTTGCCGAGGCAAAGGCGATCGACGTGTCGCTGCGCCACGCCGATGCCCAAGTGATCGGTGCTGACCAAGTCCTGGCACTGGACGGCAAGATCTATGGCAAACCCCGCGATCGTGCTCACTGTCTTTCGCAGCTGCGCGAGCTGCGCGGGCGAACCCATGCATTGATCTCAGCCGTTGTGCTCGCGCGCGATGGCAAGGCGATCTGGACCTATGCCGACGAGGCGCTGCTTACCATGCGCGACTACAGCGATGCGTTTCTCGAAGAGTATCTCGAGGCGATCGGGGACGACTGCACCACCTCAGTGGGCGGATACAAGATCGAGGGGCGCGGCGTGCAGCTGTTCCGCTCGGTAGCGGGCGATCACTTCACTATCCTCGGATTGCCTCTTGTGCCTCTGCTGGAGAAACTGCGCGAAGCGGGGGAGATCGCCACATGACCAAGGCCTGCGTTATCGGCTGGCCGATCAGCCACTCCCGCTCACCGCTCATCCATGGCTACTGGCTGAAGCTGCATGGCATCAACGGCAGCTACACGCGCCAGCCGGTCGAGCCATCTTCGCTCGCGGATTTCATTGGCCGCCTCGAGGGCGCCGGCTACGCCGGCTGCAATGTCACCATCCCGCACAAGGAAGCCGTCTTCGGTCTCGTGACCCGCGCGGATGCTTCGACGGAGCGGCTTGGCGCCGTCAACACAGTCTACCTGCACAACGGCAAGATATTGGGCACCAACACGGACGGCGAAGGCTTCATCAACAGTCTGAAGCAGGGCGCACCAGGGTTGGAGCTCGCCAACTCGCGCGCCCTTGTGCTCGGCGCCGGCGGCGCCTCGCTCGCGGTGGTAAATGCGATCCTGGAACAGGGAGCCAACGAGGTCGCCGTCGCCAATCGCACCCGCGAGAAGGCCGACCAGCTGCGCATGCGCTTCGGCGAGCGCGTCCTGCCCATCCGTTGGGACGAAGCTGAGGATCACCTCGCGGAGTGCAGCCTGCTCGTCAACACCACGTCGCTGGGCATGAAGGGCCAGCCGGACCTTGACCTACGGCTGACGAGGCTGCCGCAGAAGGCCGTTGTCACGGACATCGTCTATACGCCGCTTCGAACCCGCCTGCTTGACGAAGCTGCGGCGCGCGGCAACATCGTGTCGGAAGGACTGGGCATGCTTCTGCACCAAGCCGTACGCGGCTTCTCACTGTGGTTCGGGGTCATGCCCCAGGTGACGCCGGAACTCCACGACCTGGTGGCGCGCGACATCGATCCGGCTTTCGCGCGATGATCGTCGCCGGGATCACAGGCTCGATCGCCATGGGCAAGAGCGAGACAGCAAAGATGTTTGCCGCCCGCGGTATCCCCGTGTTCGATAGCGATGCGGCAGTTCATGCACTCTATGCGCCGGGTGGGGCAGCCGTTGAGCCGGTGCGCGCATTGGCGCCCGATGCCGTGGTCGACGGCGCCGTCGACCGCCGCAAGCTCGCTACCCTGATACAATCCGATCCTGCGTTGTTGATGAAGATCGAAGGCATTGTGCACCCGCTGGTCAAGCAACGGCAGGCGGCGTTTCTCGCGGAGGCCGCGCAACAGGCTGATATCGCCGTGCTCGACATTCCCTTGCTTTTCGAAACCGGGCGCGAAGCGGATGTGGATGTGGTGATCGTTGTGACCGCCAAGCCGGAGCTGCAGCGGGAACGTGCCCTTGCCCGTGGCGGGATGACGGCCGAGAAGCTCGACTTCATTCTGTCACGGCAGTTCCCCGACGCGGAGAAGCGCGCACGGGCCGATTATGTGATAGACACCTCGGTGAGCCTCGCCGAGACGGAATTCGAGGTGGACCGGGTGATTGCATCGCTCAGGGCGAAAGAGAAGGCATAGGCATGGTGCGCGAAATCATCCTCGATACGGAAACCACCGGGCTCGATCCGGCCACAGGTGACCGTATCGTCGAAATCGGCGCGGTGGAGCTCTTCAATCATCTGCCGACTGGGCGTACCTTCCATGTCTACATCAATCCCGAACGCGACATGCCGAAGGAGGCGGAAGCCGTCCACGGCCTGTCGAGCGCTTTCCTGAAGGACAAGCCCGTTTTCAGCGCTATCGCGCAGGACTTTCTGGAGTTCATCGGCGACGACGTGCTGATCATCCACAATGCCAGCTTCGACATGGCTTTCATCAACGCTGAATTGGGATTCTTGCGGCGGCCTTCAATTCCGCCCGAACGCGTCGTCGATACGCTGCACATGGCGCGGCAAAAGCATCCTGGCGCCGCCAACAGCCTCGATGCGCTGTGCCGGCGCTATGCCATCGACAACAGCAGGCGCACCAAGCATGGCGCGCTGCTCGATTCTGAGCTTCTGGCGGAGGTCTATCTTGAGCTGATCGGCGGCCGGCAGACGGCGCTGATCCTCGATTCGTCGGTCACGAAAAAAGTGGCGACTTCGGCCGTACCCCAGGCCGCGCGGGAGCGCCCTGTTCCCTTGCCCCCGCGACTGACGGAGGAAGAACGAGCCGCGCATGCCGCCTTCGTGGCGCGGCTTGGCGACAACGCCCTATGGAAGCAGGGAAGCCCGAAATAGCTCAGGCCTCTCCCACCGTCTGTTGCTGCATGCGGCGCTGGTACATGGCGGCGAAATCGATCGGGTCCAGCATCAGCGGCGGGAAGCCGCCGTTGCGCGTTGCCTCCGCCAGGATCTGGCGGGCAAAGGGGAAGAGTATACGCGGGCATTCGATGAGCACGGCCGGATGCAACAACTGCTGCGGAAAATTCTCCAGCCGGAAGGTGCCTGCATAGACAAGTTCTGCCGCAAAGGCGACCTTGTCGGCCGCGGTGGCCTTGGCATCGAGGTGCAGTTCGACTTCGAAATCGTTGGTGGCTAGTGGCCGCGCATTGACGTTCACCGAAACGGCGATGTCGGGCTGCGCTTCCTGATTGAAGGAGTGCGGGGCGTTCGGGTTCTCGAAGCTCAGGTCCTTCAGATACTGGCCGAGGATACGCAGCGACGGCTGCTCTTGCGGCGTCTGGCCCGTGGCGCCTGCGCCAGCCGCTCCGTTTTCGGTGGCTTCCGGCGCAGCGGTGGACTTCGGGGTATCGGTCATCTTGGGCCTCTTTCTGAATTGGTTCTCGCTAACATGGGCTCTCAGGCCCTGCAAGCGGGAGAGGTGTTGCGCCTCAACGCAATGTGCGGTCTGGCGGCTCGATTTCACTGGAGATTTCGATGGCCTCCGCCTCGATCACCCGGTCGAAACCGCGGTTGTCCGCAGACCCCACCGTGTAGGTTTCGATGCGAAACCATGAACCGATCCATCGGCGGACTGGCGCCAGGAAGAGCAGCAGTGCGACCGCGTCGCTGAAGAAGCCGGGAAGCAGGAAGAGCACGCCCGAAGCCGTCCGGGCCGCGGCCTTGCCGCCCAATCCGTTCAGTGGCGACCCCGATTGGACGGGCGAGCGGAGTGCTGCCGCCACGCTCATGCCGGCTGATGCGATCAGACGGACACCAACCACTCCGCCCAGCAGCATCAGGAGCAGCGTGGGCACCACACCGATGAGGCTCCCGACCCAGATGATGGAAGTAATTTCGGCGGCGGCAGCAGCGAGGACCAAGAGCGGGAGGGTTCGTATCATGGAGTTCAGATTCGTCCTTTGGACTTGGACCCCGGCGGGTGGACCTATATATAGGTCGCAACTTCTGTGGCGTCATGCCCCCGCGGAAGACACGCCTCTGCAAACCGCCAACTGGTTGATGGAATGAGTTTTGATCCACTGAACGTCCTCCTTCTTGCTGTGGCCCTCGTGGTTTTCTGGCGGCTGCGCTCCGTGCTCGGCACCCGCACCGGCACGGAAAAGCCGCCGTTCGACTTGTTTGGCGCCAAGCGCGGCCCTCAGGATAGCAGTGGCGCCGCCGCGCGCCTTCCGGAACTCACGCCCGTTCCGGCTAATGACACGGGCGACCGCGAGCTGCCGCCGGCGGTCTGGAAAGGCTATGCCGAAGAGGGTTCCCCGCTCGCCGCGGCGCTGGGCCGCATGGCGGAGAACGACAGCAGCTTTACGCCCGGCGCCTTCGTTGACGGAGCTAAGGTGGCTTACGAGATGATCATTGACGCCTTTGCCAGAGGCGACAAGGCGGCGCTCAAGAACCTCCTGTCGAAAGAGGTGTTCGATGGGTTTGCGCGCGCTATCGACGCCCGGGCCAGCCAGGGCCAGCGGGTGGACTCGCGCTTCGTCGGGATCGATAAGGCCGTCATCCAGCAAGCGAGCGTGGCTGGGCGCAGGGCCTCCATCACCATGGAATTCGTGAGCGAGTTCATCTCCGCCACCTATGACAAGGCCGGCCAGGTGATCGATGGCGACCCGAAGGAGATCCGCCAGCTGACGGATGTCTGGACCTTCGAGCGCGACCTTGGCTCGCGCGATCCCAACTGGAAGCTGGTGGCCACCGAGGCCCCGGCCTGACCGCGGGCGCCGCGGCATGCACGGCACGCTCTCGCCTGTGGATTTTGCCACGCTCGAAGGCTGGCGAAGCCATGACCCCGAAGCTGCGCGGGAGGCCTTTCGCCGGTCCAGCCGCGAGATACTGGAGCATGGTGCGGGCTTCCGCCGCCCAGTGCGCTTCGGGGGCAGCCCCTCGTCGTGGCGCAGCGCCTGCCTGGCTGCTTTTGCAGCAGGCGATGCGCGGAGCTATTTCGAGCGCCTGTTCCGGGCTTATCAGGTGCATGACCCCGAAAGGCCGGAGGGCCTTTTCACCGGCTACTACGAGCCCGAAGTCGAGGGTAGTAGGACGCGCACCGAAATATTTCACGTGCCGGTCTATCGCCGCCCTCCCGACCTCTTGAACTTTGATGATCGCGCCGCAGAAGAAACAGGGCTTGCCTATGGCCGGCTGGTGGGCGGCAAGCCGGAGCCCTATCTGACCCGCTGCGACATCGAGGAGGGCGCGCTGGCCGGGCAGGGGCTGGAGATCGTATGGCTCAGGGACTGGGCCGATGCCTTCTTCATCCACATCCAGGGCTCGGGCCGCGTGCGCCTGGCGGAAGGAGGCGTGCTGCGGCTCTCCTATGCGGCAAAATCCGGTCATCCCTACACCGGCATTGGGGCCATCCTGGTGCAGCGGGGCGTGCTGCCGGAAGATGCGATATCCATGCAGGCCATCCGCCGCTGGATGAAAGCGCATCCGCGTGAGGCGCGAAAACTGATGTGGGAGAATAAGTCCTTCGTGTTCTTTCGCGAGGCCGCACTCGAGGATCGGGCGCTGGGTGCGCTGGGCGCCCAGCATGTGCAGCTCATGCCGCGCCGCAGCCTCGCCGTTGACCGCGCACTGTGGATGTTCGGCATGCCTGTCTGGCTGGACACGTTAGCGCCCTCCGGACAAGGCAACCGTATGGCGCCCTTCCGCCAGCTTCTCGTGGCGCAGGACACCGGAAGCGCCATCAAGGGTCTTGCCCGCGGCGATGTCTACTGGGGCTTCGGTGACCAGGCCGCTCACATTGCGGGACCCATGAAGAGCGCGGGCCGGATGACCGTGTTTCTCCCCGTCGCGGTGGCCGGGGAGCTTGGCCTTCCGACATGAGCCGCAAGCCGCCCGATTATGAGCTCTGGCTCGAGACCGCGAAAACCGTGAAGCCACTGCGGTCCCGTGCTCCTGCGCCGAAGCCCGGGCCGCTCCATGCGAAGAAGCCGGTCAGCCTGCACTCCGTGCCGCATGTGCATGTCCCCTCTTCGCTGCACCGGCAGCCGCCGCAGATGACCGGGCTCGACAGGCGGACGACGCAGAAGCTCACGCGCGGCCAAGTCGAGATCGAGCGGCGTCTCGATCTTCATGGTACGGGCATCGCGTTGGCGCGCGTCCATCTTCTCGGGTTCCTTCGTGATGCGCAAGCCATGGGGGCCCGCAACGTGCTGGTCATCACCGGCAAGGGTGACTCACCCTTTTCGCGCCATACGCTGCATGGTGCGGGCCACTTTCATGCACCCGAGCGCGCCGGCCGCCTGCGCCGCCTCGTTACGGAATGGTTCCATGAACCGGAATTCAGGAGCCTTGTCGCGGGCTTCCAGCCCGCCCATCCGAAACATGGCGGCGGCGGCGCCTATTACGTCCGTGTCCGGCGCATCCGGGAGGAGCGATGACGCCCTTCGGCGACAAGATGAGGAAACTGAGGTCCGAGCGCGGCGTGACACTCAAGAAGATGGCGGAGGCCCTTGGAGTCTCGTCCGCTTACCTCTCGGCACTCGAGCACGGCAAGCGCGGCCGCCCGGGCTGGCACCTGATCCAGCGCATTCTCGCCTATTTCAATATCATCTGGGACGAGGCGGATGAGGTTGTGCGGCTCGCCCGCATCTCTCACCCGCGCATCACCATCGACACCTCAGGTCTGAATCCCAAGGCCACCGAGCTCGCCAACCGGCTGGCTGACGACATCGGCAAGCTCGATGCAGCCACGCTCGACGAACTGCTCGTCACGCTCAGCCGAAAGCGGCAGAAACCTAAAGGATGAACTTCGACAGGTCGGCGTTCCTGGCGAGCGTGCCGACATGTTCCTCGACATAGGCGCTGTCGATCACCACCGTATCGCCCGGCCGGTCGGGCGCCACATAGCTCACTTCGTCGAGCAGACGTTCCATCACGGTCTGCAGCCGGCGCGCGCCGATGTTCTCGACAGTCGCATTGGTGTCGGCGGCAATCTGCGCAATGGCTCCGATGCCATCATCGGTGAAGTCCAGCGTCACGCCCTCTGTCTTGAGCAAGGCGCGATATTGCTTGATGAGGCTCGCTTCGGGTTCGGTGAGAATGCGTTCGAGGTCGCTGCGGTCCAGCGCTTTCAGCTCGACCCGGATGGGCAGGCGGCCTTGCAGCTCCGGCAGCAGATCGGAGGGCTTGGCAAGGTGAAAGGCGCCCGAGGCAATGAACAGGATGTGGTCTGTCTTTACCGGGCCATGCTTGGTCGACACAGTGGTGCCCTCGATGAGCGGCAGCAGATCGCGCTGCACCCCCTCGCGGCTCACATCCGCACCCTGGCGCTCCGAGCGCGCGCAGATCTTGTCGATCTCGTCAAGGAAGACGATGCCGTTCTGTTCCACTTGCTCGATCGCGTCCTGCACGATCTGCTCCTGGTCGAGCAGTTTGTCGGACTCTTCCGCGAGCAGCACCTCATGGCTTGCCTTCACCGTCATGCGCCGCGCCCTGGTGCGGCTGCCGAAAGCCTTGCCGAGCATGTCGGACAAATTCACCACGCTGGCGGAACCCGGCATGCCGGGAATCTCGAAAGTCGCAGTCCCGGTATCGGCCACCTGGATCTCGATCTCCTTGTCGTCGAGTTCGCCCGACCGCAGCTTGCGGCGAAAAGCTTCGCGCGTTGTGTCCGAGGCATTGGAGCCCACCAGCGCCTCGATCACGCGCCGTTCGGCATTGATCTGCGCCTGGGCTTCAACGTCCTTGCGCCGCGCGGCCCTGGTCATGGCGATGCCGGATTCGAGCAGGTCACGCACGATCTGGTCCACGTCGCGTCCGACATAGCCTACTTCGGTGAATTTGGTGGCCTCGACTTTCAGGAACGGCGCATTTGCAAGCTTGGCGAGGCGGCGCGCTATCTCCGTTTTGCCGACGCCTGTCGGCCCGATCATCAGAATGTTTTTCGGCATCACCTCGTCACGCAGAGGGCTTCCGAGCTGTTTCCGCCGCCAGCGGTTGCGCAGCGCAATGGCCACCGCACGTTTGGCCTCGGTCTGGCCAACGATGTGGCGGTCAAGTTCGGAAACGATTTCGCGCGGAGAAAAATCGGTCATCGCAAGTTCCACTCAGGATCCACTCAGGCAGCAGTCAGGGTTTCAACGGTCAGGTTGTTGTTGGTGTAGACGCAGATGTCGGCGGCGATCGCCATGGCCTTGCGCGCAATGGTTTCGGCATCTAGAGCATTTTCACAGTTAGCTTCGATATCCTGCATGAGTGAGGAAATTTTCGCATTCGCTTTGTGTGAAGCCTGAGAGGGCGTTGGCGACGGCAGTGGTGAGGTCGTCGAGCGTTCGTGCTGCGGTCTTGCGCAACAGG